>NZ_SHLX01000004.1 GCF_004764705.1 Paenibacillus cymbidii
TTTGATTACAATCGCACTCGCATCCATTCGTCAATTGGTTACCTCACCCCGCATTTATGCGAAAAAAGGTACTACGAGCAACAGCAGATCGCTTAAATTGTGTGTCTACTTTCTTGACAAAGGTACACTTTGGCAAGTAGCGGGGGAAATAAGGCTGAAATCAGCCTTACAGCCCGCTCTGGCGAGTAGCGGGCAAAAATAAGGCTGAAATCAGCCTTGCAGCAGCGGCCCAACACGGCTGAAAAAATTGTCACATCGGCGTGAGTAAGTGTTATAATGATTTTTGGTCGAAGAAAATCAGGGAAGCAGGCCCGGTGTAAGCGGTGAAAATCATTGCCGATTGGACCTGGGAAGCGGCCCAATGCGGGAATGATTTTTGGTCGAAGAAAATCAGGGAAGCAGGCCCGGTGTAAGCGGTGAAAATCATTGCCGAATTGGACCTGGGAAGCGGCCCAATGCGGGAATGATTTTGGTCGACGCAAATCAGCGAAGCTAGCCAGAGTTAGCGGTAAATCATTGCCGATTGGACCTGGTGAGCGGCCCAATGCGGTAATCTGATCCAGCATGTAGCGCAACCAACGAACCGACAGGAAGCGCGGAAAATTTCTCATCAAAGGAGCCAATCATCGATGGACGTCGTTCGTCAATTTGAGGAAGTAGCCAGACTTCCCTTGCCCGGGGACAACTGCGCCGTTGCGATTCGGCAATTGGACGCCGGTACCGTCATTGCGTATGAGGACCGATCCTTCGTGCTGGATTTTACGGTCATGGAAGGCCACCGGTTCGCAGTGAAAGCGATTGCTCCCGGCGAAGAGCTGCTTTCGTGGCAGCTGCCGTTCGGCGCGGCGCTGAAGCCGATCGATCCCGGCCACTACGTGGTCAACGAAACGGTGCTCGAAGAGCTCCATGTGCGCCAGCTGCATTTTGCGCTGCCGCCGGAGCCCAATTTTGCCGATCAGGTACATCCCTATATTCTCGACGAGGCGAATTTCCAGCCTGCTCCGGCATCGCCCGCTTATCCCGACACGCGCACGTTTATGGGGTATCGTCGCCATGAAGAACGCGGCGTTGGCACGCGAAACTACGTTGTTCTGCTCGGCACCACCTCGCACACCGGCAGCTATGTGAAGCAACTGGCCTCCCGCCTGAAGGGCGAAGCGAAAAACTACCCGAATATCGACGGCATCGTTCCCGCGGCGCATACGGAAGGCGGCACGGAGAAGCCGAACAACCTGGAATTGCTGCTGCGTACGCTCGCCGGGTTTATGGTCAACCCGAACGTTGGCGCGGTACTGGTTGTCGATTACGGCAATGAAGCGGTCACGAACAAGATGGTGGAGGCTTATGCGCGCGAGCACAAGTATCCGGTCGACAACGTGCTGCACAAGTTCGTGTCGCTTGCGGACAGCTTCGAGGCGGAGCTGGAGAAGGGCGAAGCGTTGGTGAGGGAATGGCTGCCTGCGGTCAATGCGATGCAGCGGACAGCCGAATCGATTCGTCACCTGCGCATCGGCTTGCAGTGCGGCGGTTCGGACGCTTTCTCCGGCATCTCGGCAAACCCGCTGCTGGGCTGGGTTTCGGAACAATTGGTCCGTTACGGCGGCGCGGCCAGCCTGGCCGAAACCGACGAGTTGATCGGCGCGGAGCCTTATGTCATGTCGAAGGTGCGCAACGTGGAAACCGCGCGCAAATTTTTGGCGCTGCTGGACCGGTTCAAGGAGCGCACGTCCTGGCACGGCGCCAGCGCGGAAGGCAATCCGTCCGGGGGCAACAAGTATCGCGGCTTGTACAACATTTATCTCAAATCGATCGGCGCCGCGATGAAAAAGGACCCCGTCACGCGGATCGATTTTGCAACCGAGTACGGGGAGCCGATGAAGGAAGGCGGCTTCTATTTCATGGACAGCCCCGGCAACGACCTGGAGAGCATCGCCGGTCAGGTGGCCGCAGGCTGCAACATGATTTTCTTTACGACGGGGAACGGTTCGATCACCAATTTTCCGTACGTGCCGACGGTCAAGGTGGTGACGACGACTCGCCGCTTCCAATTGCTGTCGAACGATATGGATGTGAACGCGGGGCAGTATTTGGAAGGCAAGTCGATGGATGAACTGGGTCAGGAAGTATTCGAACTGGCGATTCGTATTGCATCCGGCGAGCGAAGCGTCGGCGAAAAGGCCGGGCATGCCCAGGTCCAGATCTGGCGCAACTGGCAGCAGAACGATGCGAGCCGGCTGGAAACGCTGCTCCACGCTGCCGTGCCGACCGGAACGCCGATTGCCACTCAAGCTGATGAAGCGGCGGCGGCCGATGAGATCCAATTTACGTTTACCCGGCATCGCGACCGGCGGTCCAGCGACAACATCGGGTTGATTTTGCCCACCAGCCTTTGTGCGGGTCAAGTGGCAGGCATGATTACGGGACGATTAAACCAGCAGGGCGCAGGGAAGCCCGAATTGTCGCGCTTCGTGTCATTGGCGCATACGGAAGGCTGCGGCGCCTCGGGTGGACCGGCCGAATCGCTTTATGCCCGCACGATGATCGGCTACATCACGCATCCGATGGTGGAGCATTGTTTGCTGCTGGAGCACGGCTGCGAAAAAACGCACAACGACTACATGCGTCACCAGATGGAAGTGATGGGAGTCGACGCGAGCCGGCTCGGTTATGCCAGCATCCAGCTTGACGGCGGCATCGCCAAGGTGAGCGAAAAAGTCGAAGCCTGGTTCGCCGATCGTTTGGCCGCGGCAGAACCTGCGGAGAAGGTGACGGTTGGGCTGGAAGGGCTGCGGATCGGGCTCGTCAGCGACGGTACGATTGCAGACGATGCCGGCGAGCAATTCGCGGCGCTGGCCAAAAAAATATCCGGCGCAGGCGGTTTGGTCGTTGTTCCCGAGAACAGCGGATTGTTGGCCGCGGACTCGTTCAGCCGGCATTTGTTTGCCGAAACGCCGGTTCGGCCATCCCTTGCCTATGGGGAACATGCCCGCCGGAACGGGTTCCACATCATGGAGACCCCAACGAAACACTGGGTGGAGACGATTACGGGCCTTGCTGCCACGGGCGTGGAATTAATCATTGCGCTGGTCGGCAACCGTCCGATGCAGACGCATCCGTTCGTGCCGATGCTGCAAGCGGCGTCGGAGCCGGCCGTGCAGAAGCGCCACCAGCAAGATATCGATTTGGCGCTTGCGGGCAACCCGAGCTTATGGCCGAATCAATTGCTCGAACGCACGAAACAAATCATGGAGCATACTTACGTGCCGCGGCTTTATCAGCAAGGCAACGTCGATTTCCAAATGACGCGGGGGTTGCTCGGCGTATCGTTGTAAATCATTTTGTATCCGAAAGCGAGGATTTCCCCATGTCGAACCCATTATTATCCAAACGGCCGTTGGGCAGTACCGGCCTGCTCGTCACTCCGATATGCATTGGAGCCGCTCCGCTCGGGGATATGCCGGAAACCTTTCAATACGGCACACCGGAAGAACAGGCATTGGACACGCTGCGTACCGCTTTCGCAAGCTCGATCAACTTTCTGGATACGGCCGCGGTGTACGGCGAAGGGGAGAGCGAGCGGAGGATCGGCAAGGCCATTAAAGCGAACGGCGGACTTCCGGAGGGTTACGTGCTGGCGACCAAGGCCGATCGCGACTCAATGACCGGCGACTTCAGCGGCGAACAGATCAAACGTTCGGTTGAAGGCAGTCTCGAGCGTTTGGGTCTGGATCGTTTGCAATACGTGTACATCCACGATCCGGAACATTCCACGTTCGAAAATGTGATGGGACCCGGGGGACCGTTGGAAGTGCTGCAACGGTTTCAACAGCAAGGAGTTATCGATCACATAGGCATTTCCGGCGGACCGATCGATATGCTCATTCGTTATGTCGAAACGGGAGCGTTCAGCGCCGTGGAAACCCACAACCGGTATACGCTGCTGAACCGGTCGGCCGATCCTTTGCTTACTATCGCCAGTCGATTGGGTGTCGCCGTCATCAACGCCGCTCCTTACGGCAGCGGCATGCTGGCCAAAGGCCCGGATGCATACGCCCGGTATGCCTATAGCGATGCTCCGCCGGCCCTGGTGGAACGCGCGCGATCGTTCTCGAAAGTCTGCCAGGAATTCAATGTGCCGCTGGCCGCCGCGGCGCTGCAATTTTCGCTGCGCGATCCCCGGATCACCAGCACGGTCATTGGCATCACCAAACCGGAACGGGTTGCCCAGACGCTGGAGCTGGCGAATTGCCCGATTGCCCCCGAGCTGTGGCCGGCGCTTGACGCCTTCGGCTTCGATACGGACGATCCCGAAATGTACCGGTTTGCTTAAAATAAGGCAAAAAAAGATCGATTCCATGGGAATTCGATCTTTTTTATCTCTATCATGGTGCAGCGGACGCGCTGAATAACGCAACGAATGACGTGATCGTATTCCAGCGCACTTTTGCCGGGAAATCTACTTGATTGCGGAAGACTTCTGCCGCCAGAAAAATTGACGACTTATCAAATAATCGTTATAATTCAATCGTTCAATTGAATATAACGGGAGGTGTTGCAACAGTGTGGAGAGAAATTTCAACTGTTGAAGAGTGGAACGAAATTTTGCAGCAATCGGCTGAACGCGGGCAGGTGATTCTGAAGCACAGCACGAGATGTCCCGTAAGTTCGAGCGCGCTCGAAGAGTATGAGCAATATTTGCACGGAACTCCCAGCAGCAATGTCGATTACACGCTTGTCAAGGTCATCGAATCCCGCCCGGTTTCCAATAAAATCGCCGAAGATTTAAACCTGAAGCATGAATCGCCGCAAATCATTTTCATCAAAGACGGAGAAAAATACTGGTCCGCCACGCACTGGTCCATTTCGTCGAAGCACATGAAGGCGGTTCTGGAGTAACTTTTTTCCAGCAAGGTACAATCGGTTTCAACCCGGCCACGCACGATGCGGTGCTGCCGGGTTTGTTTGCGTTTTCGCCAGTAAATTTATTTTATGTATGTGAATATAATTCATTGACGTGAATATTTTTCCTTTTTATAATGAATGTAAACTTCAGACAACAGGGGGAAGTCGAATGGATTCGTTCCAGTTTCATCAGCTGACCCGCGAGGAAATATCCTTGCTCGCGAAAGCGGGCTATGCGGCGGTTGTTCCATTGGCGGCCACCGAGCAGCATGGCCCGCATCTTGGCGTTGGCACGGACAGTCTGATCGGCGGGCATATCGCCCGGGAAGCGGTCCGCAAGGCGACGGAAACCGGACGCGCGCGCCTCGTGCTCGCCCCAATCGTTTCCATCGGCTGCTCCGGCCATCATCTTGCATTTGGCGGCACTCTCTCATTCTCGGCGGATACGTATTTGCGGATGCTGCACGATATCGGCGAAAGCCTGGTCCGGGACGGCTTCCGCCGTATCTTCTTCCTCAACTCGCACGGGGGAAACGCCAATATGATGAACCAGGCCGCAAGCGACCTCGTTGTCCGGCATCCGATCCGGGTTGCCGCCGCTTCGTATTGGAATGCCGCGTCGCCGTTCATGAAGGACGTGCTTGCCGCCAATCGCGGCATGGTGGCCGGGCATGCCGGCCGGTTCGAAACGTCGGCGGTTATGGCGCTTGACGAAGCGATGGTGCGCAAGAACCGCGTTCCCCGCGAGCATGAGGAGCTTCCATGGTTGTTTGCCGGTCCGCCGGGGGCATTCTACGGTGTGCACGGCAAATTGACCGGCAACGACGGGTTTACCGATGCCAGTGCGGAATCGTCGGCCGAACAAGGCCGGGAGCAACTGGCGGCCATTGTGGACGGCGTGGCGGAATGGTTCGCGAGCGTATATGCCGCGATGTCGGAAGAGGCGGCGCCATGAATACGAAGAAGCGTGTAACGGCGATCATTACCGTTTATCGGCTGAACGCTCATGCAGACGTTATCGTCAGCCGCCTGTTCGGCGAGCTGGGACACGATCCGCAAGTGGAACTGGTCTCCATGTACACCGATCAGGTGCCGGACAACGACATGAGCCGCGAGCTGGCGGCCCGGCATGGCGTCGCGATTTGCGACACTATCGAGCAAGCGGTTTCATTTGGGGCCCCGGAGCAGCCGATCGACGGCATCGTCGTCATCGGCGAGCACGGGGAGTATCCATGGAACGAGAAGCGGCAGCACTTGTACCCCCGCCTGCGGTTTATGCAGGAAACGCTGGCGGCGATGGACAAACACGGCATCCGGGTGCCGATCTTTCTCGACAAGCATTTTTCCTTCGACGACGCGGCGGCACGCTGGATCTACGATGAGGTGAAGCGGCGCGGCATTGCGCTGATGGCCGGCTCGTCGATTCCGTATGCACCCTCTTTACCCAACTATGACCCGGCCGTGCTGCGCGGCGCCCGCGACTTGTTCGTCGTCAGCCACGGCGGGCTCGAATCGTACGGCTTCCACGCGATGGAAGTGATGCAGCGCCTGGCCGAGCGACGAGCGGGAGCGGAGACCGGAGTCGACTCCGTTATGGCGCTGGAAGGGGAAGCCATGTGGGAAGCGATGGAGCGGGGCGAATGGCCGGAAGAACTTATGCTGCGGGCGCTTGCCGCGCTTCCCGATACGCCGGACGGGCACCCGCGCGGCCGGTGCGCCGATCCGGCGCTGTTCGTCGTCGCGTACAAGGACGGCACGATGGGCTATGTCGCGCAGCTGCACGGATTCGTCTCCCGCTGGTCGTATGCGGTTCGCGCGGCAGACGGCACCGTAACGGCGGCGTATTGCAATACCGATGCGGGCAGGCCGTATCGCCATTTTGAAACGCTTACCTGCATGATCGAGGAGATGGTCATGACGGGCAAGCCGCCGTGCGCGGTCGAACGCCACTTGTTAACGACGCATATGATCAATGCGGCCATGGAGTCGTTGTACGCCAAACGTCCGATTGCCATCCCCGAGCTGGGTGTCGAATATTGCCCTGCGAACGAACAATCGCCGGACTGAGAAGGGAGGAGGAACGGCTTGAATACGTTGCATCGGAAAGTGATCGTCGTCACCGGCGCGCTCGGCAAAGTCGGTTATGCCGCCGTTCGCATGTTTCTTGAGCGAGGTGCCATCGTGGCGGCCAACGACTGGACGGAAGCCGCCGGACATGAAGGCATGACGGAGCTGCTGCGGCGTTACGGCGAAGATCGGCTGCTGTTCGTTCATGGCGACGCGGGCGACGAAGCGCAAGTCGCCGCGATGTTCGCGTCGATCCGCCGGCAGTACGGCAGGCTGGACGGCACATTCCATAACGCCTATCACCAGAACCGCAAGCCGGTCGACCAATACACGCTGGAAGAATGGAACCGGCTTATCCATGGCACGCTTGGCTCCGCCTTCCTTGTATGCAAGCACGCCATTCCGCTGCTGCGCGAGTCCGGCGGCGGCTCGATCGTCAACACATCATCGGTGCTCGGCGTCAAGCCGCGCGCGGGAGAAGGCGGATACGGCACCGCCAAGGCGGGAATCAATTTCCTGACGCAGGTCATTGCGGCGGAGAATGCTTCCTGCGGCATTCGCGCGAACGTCATCATACCCGGCGACATCAAATTGCCGGCGCCCGTATCCGCGGCCAAGGCGGAAGAACAGAAGAAACGAATCTGGCTCGGCCGTTCCGCGGCGCCGGAGGAAATTTGCGAGCTGGCTGCCTTCTTGCTGTCCGATGCTTCTTCATACATGACCGGATCGCTCATTCCGATCGACGGCGGCTTTCATCTGTAGGAGCTATGCGTCGAACCGGCAGTCAACAGAAATCTATCATACGGAGGATCACTTATGAGAATGGAAGTTTCCACCGGCGCGCGAAGCGGGGGCAAACCGCTGTCCTCCGCGATCTTGACCGAATCTTTCGTATTCGTTTCCGGCCAGGGCGGGATCGATCCCGGTACCGGCCGCATCGTCGGTTCCGATCTGGAATCGCAGACGATGCAGACGATGGAGAACATCAGGTTGATTTTGGCCGAAGCGGGTCTGGGCCTGAACGATGTGGCGAAATGCAACGTGTATTTAAGCGATCGCAAGCTGTACGACGAGTTTAATGTCATCTACAGCCGTTGCTTTCACCCGCCGTTTCCTAGCCGGACGGTAGTGTATTGCGATTTGAACTACCATCTGCTGGTTGAAATCGATGCGATCGCCGTTCGGCGGGGCGGGCAGCAATGATCGCGTACGAGTATCGTTGTCCGTATGTGCCCGGCGACTCCCCCGACTGGGCGACGATCCCGGCCGTGACGCTGGCCAGCGTCCTGAACGGCGAAACGCCGCGGCTGCGCACGTTCGTCCGGATATGCCGGACCGATGCGTATGTGCGGGTCCGCTTCGAATGCGAGGACGACCATGTGGTCGCCACCTATGCGAACCGCGACGATCCTTTGTATAAGGAAGACGTTGTGGAAATTTTTCTTGACGAGGACGGGAACGGCCGGTTTTACAAGGAGCTGGAGCTCAGCCCGCGCAACGTCGTATTTGACGCGATGATCGACAAGGAAGAAGGGCAGGTCCAGAAGGTTGACCCCGGCTGGAATATGGACGGCTTGCACACACAGGTGGAGCAGGCGCCAGGCGGCGATGCCGTCTGCGAGCTGGCGATGCCGCTCGCGGCATTCGATCGCCCGCCGCGGGAAGGAATGAGCTGGCGCATCAATCTTTACCGCATCGACAACGACGCCGGCGGCGGCCGCCACTACTGGGCCTGGTCCCCGACCGGCGCCCGGAACAATTTCCATGTGCCTTCGCGATTCGGCAGCCTAATTTTCGAGTGATGGAAAGGGATGGGGAAAATGCAGGAAGAAGTACGCTACCAGATGCTTCGACCGGATCAAATCGTCGCCAGAAGGAACGATTGCCCTATCGCCTATATACCGATCGGCACGCTGGAATGGCACGGCCGGCACAATCCGGTCGGCGCCGATTCGCTGCAGGCGGAAGGAATCGCCATCCGTTGCGCGCAGAGAGGAGGCGGGCTCGCGTTTCCGCCGTTGTACTACGGCGAAAGCCGGGTCGAAAGCTTAATGGAAGCGAATGCGCCGGACCGGCGGCAAATTGCCGCGGCGATGGAGCTCGATCCGGACAATTTCCTCCCGGAACGGATGCCGTTTACGGCCATCGAGCAGGCGCTGAACTATGAGAAGCTGCTGCTTCATATACTGGCGGAAGTCGAGTCGCTCGGGTTTCGGGTCGGCGTGATCGTTGCGGGGCACTATCCGCTGATCGATCATGCCCGGGCGGCGGCGGCGCTGTTCAACAAGCGGGGCTATAGCCGGAGCCAGGGCATGCTGGCTTGGGCGTTCGTCGATTATTTGCTGGTCGACGGGCGGTACGATTGTGCGGGCGACCATGCGGCGGGGTGGGAAACCTCGCACATGATGGCGCTTCATCCCGAAACCGTAAGGCTCGATTTGCTGCCGCCGCGCGGTGAGCCGCTTGTCGGAGTCGGCGGGAAGATGGATCCGCGGGACGCCAGCTCGTCCTTCGGCGAAGAAACGATCGATGCGGCGGTTGAAGTGGCCGTCCAGGAGTCGCTTCATCGGCTGAACAACCGGTCCATGTACATGCGTCACGGCCAATCGATAAGGGAAGGGTTGTGGCGTCAAGGATAACGTCGCAACTATCTCCGTTAGTGCGGACCAAACGAATATGCTTTCATGAAAGGAGCAGCAACCTTGTTGGAATCAAAAGCGCATAAAGTAAAATCGGCGGATCGCGTGCTGGATATATTCGAATTGTTCACCGGCGGGGCGGACTCCTACAATTTGTCCGAGATTGCGAAAAGCTTGAACATGCCTCCCAGCAGCACGTATTTGCTGTTGCAAAATATGCTTGACCGCGGGTATCTGGAAGTCGACAAGTCCGGCAAACAGTTCCGCATCGGCTACAAGCTGTTTACGATTCGCAGCCGCTACATGCAGAATACGAGCCTGATGGGCGAGTTTTTTCATCTTGCCGGCAAAATTACGGAGGAATTGAACGAAACCATCTCTATCGCCGTGCGGAACGGCAACAGGCTGCTGTACCTCGGCGAAAAGGTGAGCAGCCAGGCGCTGCGTTATACGCCTGTACCCGGCGAAGCGTTCCCGTTGCATGCGACGGCTTCAGGAAAAATACTGCTGGCCGACTTGTCCGAAAAGGAGCTGTTCGCGTTGTATCCGCACGAGGAACTGGAGCGGATCACCGACAAAACGATATCCACGCGAAACGAACTGCTGCAGGAGCTGGAGAAGGTGCGGCAAACGGGGTACGGCTACAATCTCGGCGAAACCGTAGACGGCGTTCATTGCATGGCGGGGAAGATCGTCAACGCGGACGATAAGGCAATGGCGTCGATCAGCATCTCGATTCCCGCCGCGCGTATCACCAGCGAATTATGGCAGCGGGTGCATCTCATTATCAAGCAAGCCTGCGAGGAAATGAGCTGCAAGCTGTTTCAATAGTATGGGTGGGGGGCACGGAGCGGGAATGGAATCGAATCTTTACGCAAGCCGTATCTTTACGGAACCGGGCGGGTTTCCGTCCGGCATCGAAGGGCCTGCCTGCGACAGCGAAGGCAATCTGTACGCCGTCAATTACGCGCGCAGGCATACGATCGGGAAAGTGACGCCGGCCGGCGAGTGCGAGCTGTTCGTCGAGCTGCCCGAAGGGAGCAGCGGATGTGGCATCCGGTTCAACCGGCAAGGGAACATGCTCGTCGCCGATCATATCGGCCATCACATATTGGAAGTGGACATTCGGACGCGGCAAGTTGCGGTACGGGTGTTTGAACCGGCCATGAACCAGCCGAACGATCTGGCAATTGCGGACAATGGCGTGCTGTTTGCCAGCGATCCCAACTGGCGCGACTCGACGGGCCAGCTGTGGCGGATCGGGCCGGACAATCGGGCCGAGCTGCTGGAGGCGGGAATGGGCACGACGAACGGGATCGAAATCAGTCCGGACGGCCGCGTGCTGTATGTGAATGAAACGAGACAGCGCCTGATCTGGGCGTATGACTTGTCGGCAAGTATGGACATCAGCCGGAAACGGCTTCATGCAAGCTTCCCCGACTACGGGCTGGATGGCATGCGCTGCGACGCCGCCGGCAATTTGTACGTCACCCGGCACGGCAAAGGCAGCATCGCTGTACTGTCGCCCGAAGGCGAGCTGCTCCGCGAAATCGTGCTGCACGGCAAGGAATGCACGAACCTGACGTTCGGCGGGCCCGACGGTCGCACCTGCTACGTCACCGTGGCGGATACGGGCAATATCGAAACGTTCCGCACCGAGGCGGCGGGCCGCTGCTGGCTGCAGCGACAGGAAAAGTATGGTTTCGAGAAGAAGGAGGAATCAATCGAATGAAGATTTTAAATCAATTGTTCACCCCCTTGCAATGGGCGGAAAAAGCTTGCGAAGCGTTTATGGCCAAATTCGAGCCGGAGCAGCTTCCGCCGGACGGATTCCACTATCATCAGGGCGTCTTCCTGTCCGGTATGGAAAAGTGCTGGAAGCTAACAAACAAGCAAGCTTACCACGACTATATAAAACGATGGGTAGACAGCCAGATTCTTGCGGATGGCAGGATCAAAAAGTTTCATTCGAACGAGCTGGACGACCTTCAACCGGGCGTGCTTCTTTTTCTTCTCTATGAACAAACGGGTGATGAGCGTTATAAAACGGCGCTTTATACGCTCGTCCCGCTGCTTAAATCGTGGAAAACGAATCCGTCGGGCGGTTTTTGGCATAAAGAGCGTTACCCGAATCAAATGTGGCTGGACGGGTTGTATATGGCGGGGCCGCTTGCTGTCCATTTCGGCAAAACATTCGGCGAAAGCGACTATTTCGACTTGATGACCTTCCAAGCATTGCTGATGGAAAATCATACGAAAGATCCGGCTACGGGACTGCTCTATCACGGATGGGACGAAACGAAGCAAGCTACTTGGGCCCATCCTGTTACCGGTTTGGCGCCGGAATTTTGGGGACGTGCGATTGGCTGGTACTCGGTAGCTTTGCTTGAAATGTTCGACTATCTTCCCGACGATCACAAGGACAGAGCCGCTCTCGAAATCATCCTGCGGAATCTTCTCGCCGCATTGGCGAAATTCCAGGATTCGGCCACGGGCCTCTGGTATCAAGTTGTCGATAAAATGGATCGAACGGACAATTGGTTGGAAAGTTCCTGCACATCCTTGTTTGTCTATGCGATTGCCAAAGCGGTGCGACTCGGGTACCTGGATGCCGACTATATGCAGGTTGCCTGGAAAGGTTATGCAGGAATTCTCGATACGTTGATGTTCGACGACAGCGGGCACCTTGTCATCAGTCGCATTTGTATTGGCACTGGAATCGGCGACTATGCCCACTACATTGCCCGCCCTACCAGCGAAAACGATTTGCATGGTGCCGGCGCTTTTATTCTCATGTGCACGGAGATGAGCCACCGAATTAATGCTACTATTGATATAATTAATTGATGAATAGTACGATGTCTTCATTAGATGGAGAGGATATCAATATGATGGCGCGGACTTATCCATACAAGACAGTTGGTGGCTGCAGCATTCAAGCGGATGTATTCCGATTGGCGGATGAACAGATTCGCCCGGTTATGATATGGATCCATGGAGGCTGCTTAATGCGCGGAAGCAGAAAGGATATCGGGAGTCGCGGATTATTGAGTTATGTAAATGACGGTTATGCGGTTGTTTCGATTGACTACCGTCTTGCCCCTGATGTCATGCTGAAGGATATTATTGAAGACCTGCAGGACGCATTTCGATGGGTGCGCGAACAAGGTCCCGGCTTGTTCCGAATCGATCCCGACCGCATCGCGGTCGTCGGGTCTTCGGCGGGCGGTTATTTGACTTTGATGGCCGGATTTTGCGTGGAACCGAGACCGGCTGCATTGGTATCCTTTTTTGGATATGGCGATATTGCCGGCAAATGGTATGCGGAGCCGGATGACTATTACTGTCGTATGCCCCGCGCGACGCGCGAGGAGAACTTATATCTTTACTGTCGGCAGAACGGCCTTTGGCCGAACATCGTCGCCGGTCACGATCCGAAAACGGAACCGCGCGCTTTCGATCCCTACTGTCCGATCCGCAATGTAACGCTTGATTATCCCCCCACTTTACTGCTTCATGGCGACGAGGACACGGATGTGCCTTTCGAACAATCGGTCATCATGGCGGCTGAACTTGCGCGAGTAGGTGTGGAGCACGAGTTTATTCCATACTCGGGAGCCGGTCATGGTCTGGTCGAGCATTATCGTGATGCGGTCGCCAAAACGCTTGTATTTTTGAGAAAACACATCCGTTTTCATTAATACAAGAGGAGAAGAGGCGCTTCGATATGAAAACCAGAACGCTTCAGTTGCGTTTCCCCAATACGAGCAGCGTTTTTTTCAAGCTTCTTAGTTCCTTTATTATTTTGATCCTGGTCCCGATCCTTATCTTCGGAAGTTTGGCTTATTTTCTTTTCTCGAATGCGCTTCAAGAGGAAGTGAAAAAAAACAACGACCTTCTGTTGAAGCATGTGTATGTCAACATTGAGCAGAAAATGGAAGAAGTCAGGCAAACATTGTATCAGCTTTCGTTAACCGTTGATGTCGATCCCGTCAATCCAACCAAATTGCTGGACGTTACCAAATCGTTAAATCGTATCAAAGGCACGCAATCGTTTATTGACGACGTATTTGTGTACTATAAAGATACGAATCGGATTATTACGGAGTCGGGTTTATTTTATCCGGATTATTTCTTCGAAGAGGTGTACCAAACCGAAACGAACGATCACGAACAATTGCAGCAGAAGCTGCAGGATCGAAATGTTTTTCAAGATCTGGGTACCTTCAAGCTTACAGACGGTGCCGGGTCCGGCAACCGTTTTATCGTTTTTTTGTCGTCGTTTCCCCTTTACAACAATGGAACCAGGGGGACCATTGTCGTCTTGATGAACGAAAATAAATTTTTATCGCTGATCAATGCCGTGAATCCTTCGGACGCTCAAACCGGTTTTTATATCGTAAACGATCAGCTCCAAACGATCGTGGAATCGGATACGAACCATTTGAATGAACGATTTCCGGAACGGCAGATGCAGGAATTTTTCAATAAAACATTGGCGGAAAGCCCTTCCAATAAGGCCAGGTACAACAATTTCTTCGTTTCCCAGTTTCATTCCAATGTGACGGACTGGAAATATATCGTCTTTTCATCTGCGGCCCATATTTTTAAGCCGGTTTACATGTTGCGAAATTGGATGATGATCACCAGTTTATTTCTGCTAAGTTTAGGCGTTATGTTGTCCGTATTTCTGGCGAAAAACTTTTACAAGCCGATTGGCGAAATCATGAGGTCGTTCCAATTCGATATGTCCGCGGCGGACTGGAAAAAAGAGAACAAAATAAGCGAATTGGAGTCGATCGCGAACCACATTCGTTACATAACGGAGCGAAACCAACATTTGATGCAAAATGAATCGGAGCATATCTCGCTTTGGAAAGATTATTATGCGAAAACGATGATTCTGGGAATACCGGAGGAACGGACGAAAGTCGGGCCGGTCTCCGCGGCTGGCTTCAAGTATCCATTCTTTTCGGTAGTTACGGTCAAGATCGAGATGGCCACACCTTCAAGCTCCACCTTCCAGCAAATGAATTTTAACAGCCGGTTGATTGAAGTGTTTAACGAAAATTTGAACAATGAAGCGGATATCATGTGCATGGTAACGAATATCGGTCGCAATCAAGTTTCCATTCTGGCGAATTTCGAACAGGAAGACGATCTCGCGCTGAGCTTGCAGGCCGCCATGGAGCAAATTTCCGAGCTGCCTGAAAACTTCGGTTGTTCCATTGCACTTGGAATAGGAAGATCGTGCGATGATTTAATGACCGTGAATCGATCTTACGAAGAAGCGCTGGAAGCCTTGCATTACCGTGAAATGGACAAAACGATACAGCTGATTGATCATAAAAACATCAACTTCGTACAAAAGTTTGTCGATTATCCGATCGATCTGGAACAGCAAATTATTGGAAACGTTCTTTCCGGCGATTATGTCAAGCTCGAAAAGGTACTGAATGAAATCATCGACAGAAACAGACATGCCATCAATACCTATCTGTTATTGAACGATCTTTACAACACGCTTATGGCGACGGCAAACAAAATCATCCAAAGGAGCAGCGTTAATAAGGAAGAGGTATTCGACGAAGCCGTCATCAGTATTTATATGAACAAGGAAATGGCGAGTTTGGCAAGCATGATGGACTTGGTATTTGGCATCTACCGGTATATGATCGAAACGTTGTACGGGAAAAAGGAGAGCAAAAACGACGATTTGAAAAACCAAATGATACTCTATATCGGGTCCCACTACCACAGCGATATTTCTTTGACAACGCTTGCCGATCATTTCAAGTTGAATCCCAAATATTTGAGCCGTTATTTTAAAGACCAAACCGGCATTAATTTTATCCAATATGTCAATCGGGTGCGGATCGATCATGCGAAACAACTGTTGCTTCAAGAAAAAAATCTTCACATTGACGAAATCGGAGAAAAGGTCGGCTACTTGACCAAAAATACGTTTATTACGACTTTCAAAAAACAGGAAGGGATGACGCCCGGAAAATACAGGGAACTATCGTCTTGATGCGCTTCGAATGAGCCCCGTGACCCAAAACCTCTGGAGCAATCCGCTCCGGAGGTTTTATTATTTATTGGAGATAGAAAAAGCAGTGCCGCGGAAAAACAAGACCCCTTGTGTTGGAAAGCGTTTCCGTGCAATGTGGATTTTGAATTCCCCTTGGAAATTGAATGCTTGAATCGCAAGGAACCCGCTTTTATGATCTTGTTAACAACGAGCTAACAGATTCGACACGATGCGCAGCAGATGGCATGCAAATGGTTGCGATCAGGAAAGAGGGCGTAGATTTGAATCAAATTGTTCGATTAATCAAAAGAGACCGTTTGCTTTTATTCATGCTGTTGCCCGGAATAATTTATTTTCTCGTTTTTAAGTACGCCCCCATGTACGGAGTCGTCATCGCCTTTCAACGATACAATTTGTACAAAGGCGTTTTTCACAGCGAGTGGGTCGGCTTCAAGTATTTTATCGAGTTTTTTCAAGGGCCGGATTTATGGCGGCTGATCCGAAATACGCTTCTCATCAATGTGTATCAACTTGTATTCGGCTTTCCGGCACCGATCATACTGGCGCTTGCTTTTAACGAGTTGCGGCATGTTTGGTTCAAAAAGTTAAGCCAGACGATCAGTTTTTTGCCGCATTTTATTTCTACCGTTGTCATTGCCGGACTTGTCGTCAATTTTCTTTCCCCATCCACCGGGCTCGTCAACAAATTTTTGGGCCTGTTCGGATTCAGTCCGATCTCGTTTCTGATGATGCCGGATTATTTCCGAACGATCTTCATCAGCATGGGAATATGGAAATCGGTCGGTTGGGGGACGATCATTTATTTGGCGGCGATAGCGGGGATTAATCCGGAACTGTACGAAGCGGCTTCCATCGATGGTGCCAGCAAGCTGAAAAAAATTTGGTATGTGACGCTTCCGGGGATTATGCCGGTTATCATCATCTTGTTCATTTTGAATTTGGGCGATATCCTGAGCGTCGGCGCAGAAGCCATCATTCTGCTGTACAATCCGGTCACCTATCAAACCGCCGATGTGCTGTCGACATACGTGTACCGCAGAGGGTTGATTTCCGGCGAGTTCAGCTTTGCTGCGGCGGTCGATTTGTTTAATTCCGCCGTGGGCCTCGTTCTCGTGATCGCGGCGAACAAATTCAGCAGAAAGGCAACGGACACAAGTATATGGTGAGCCGGGTGGGGAACAATCCAATGAAAATCGCCGATAGCTTCGGAGACCGAATTTTTTCCTATGTTGCGCTGCTCCTGGTTTTATTCGTCGTAATCGTTACCTTGTATCCTTTTGTATACGTTTTCTCTTCTTCGATCAGCGATCCGACGGCGGTATATAAAAATAGCATTTATTTATGGCCGATCGGCTTCAGCTTGAAAGCTTATCAAACCATTTTAAGCTACCCGGAACTAAGAATCGGCTATGCAAACACTGTCTTATATACTGTTGCGGGAACGGCAATCAACATGGTGCTCACTTCCTTGATGGCTTATCCGCTCTCCAGGAAAAATCTCGTCTTCCGCAAACCGTTCATGTTCATGATCACGTTCACGCTTGTGTTTTCCGGCGGGTTGATCCCTACCTTCCTGATTGTGAAGTCGCTCGGCATGACGAATACGTATTGGGCGCTCTTGATCCCGGGTGCCGTCAGTACATGGAACGTGATCCTGATGAAGACCTTCTTTGAAAGTTTGCCCAAAGAGTTGGAAGAAGCGGCCACGATCGATGGCGCATCATCGATCCAAATTTTGTCCCGCATCGTATTGCCGTTATCGCTGCCCGCTTTGGTAACGATTTCCTTGTTTTATGCCGTCGGTCATTGGAACAGCTATTTTCCGGCGATGATCTATTTGCAGAATGAGCACCTGTATCCCGTGCAATTGTTTTTGCGAAAAATCGTCTTGCTTGGACAGACGGCCGATATCACGGGAAATCAAGGCACGGAGACGATCTTGATGGCGGAATCGCTCAAATATGCCACCATCATGATTGTGGCTTTGCCGATCATCCTCGTATACCCGTTTATCCAGAAGTACTTTGTCAAAGGCGCCATGATCGGATCGCTGAAAGGGTAAACGAGCTCAAGCTCTTAACCATATCGTTCAAAATCATTAGGAGGGGTTCAGAAGATGAAGGGACTCAAGAAAGGCCTGTGGCTGATGGCGGCCGGTTCGGCATTAGCGATCGGCGCGGCAGGATGCAGCAGCTCGAATTCAGGATCGGCAGGACAATCAAGCTCAAGCCCGAGCGCAAGCGTTGCGCCGTCTGCCAGTACGGCGCCAAGCCCATCGCCTGTAGCCAGCGTATTTCCGCTGAAGGACAAGGCTTCATTCGAAATTTTCTCCGCCGCCCACGATACGAAACCGCAAACGGGCAATGAGCCGATCTTTGCCGAAATTGAAAAAAGAACGAATGTGCATCTGAATTTGACCAACATTCCCCAGGCAAGCTACAACGATAAATTCAAGGTGACCATGGCTTCCGGAAATTTGCCGGATCTCATGGATTCGGATGTCGCCTCGGCGAAAAAGTACGGCATGGATGGAGCCTTCCTGGCGCTCGACGATCTGCTCAAAAAGTACGGTCCCAACATCATGAAATCGATCAAGGAAGAGGGCATCGACGCAACCTTGCGCGCTGCCGACGGGAAAATCTACGGGATTCCGTATTTCACGATGCCGGGTACCTCGGCAAACGTCCCGCAATACAGGCAGGATTGGTTGGATCAGTTGAATTTGAAAGTCCCAACAACGCCGGATGAGTTTTATAAGGTGCTCAAAGCTTTCAAGGATGCGCAGGTGGGCGGCAAGGATACGATTCCGTTCGCTCCGCAAGGGTATAATAACTTCCCGGTATTCCGGTCGTTCGGGGCGGATCACCGCATGTATTTGAACAGCGCAGGCGTGTATCAGTTTGGTCCTTCTCTTCCCGGGATGAAAGATGCGTTAACATTTTTGAATAAATTGTACAACGAGCAATTGATTGATCCCGAGTTCGCCATCATCTCCAAGCAGCAATGGGAAGCCAAGGTCAGTAAAGGCAATGTGGGAGCCATCTACTTCAACCCGGCCCGTACCGATTTTTTCACCGACGTGCTGAAGAAGGAAAACCCGAAAGCCAAGATGGTGGGCGGGGGAGCGCTCAAGGATAAAAACGGCAAAGGCGAGTTGTTGCCGGATTACAGCGTGAAAGGAGTCATGGCCGTCTCGTCCAAATCCAAAAACGCGGAATTGATCGTCAAATATTACGATTTCCTGTACAGTCCCGAAGGCAAGCTTCTGACGCAATACGGCATTGAAGGCCAGAGTTACACCATGAAGGACGGAAAACCGCAATATACGGAAGAGTTCAAGAAAGATATGGTCAATAATCCCACCCTCCTGGGCATAGGCACATCCAAATATTTCTTTACCGCCCCGATGCCGAACCTGTTTAAGGATCGCAATGAAGGCACGTTGATGGCCGCTGCCGTAGAAACGTCAAAGCCGGATTGGACCAAACAAGAACCGCAACTGAGCTTTACGCAAGCGGAGCAAGATATTGTTTCCAAAAACCTGCAGCCGATTATGGACAAAACGAGCGAGTATATGATCAAATTCATTATCGGCCAGGAGCCGCTGGCAAATTTCGATAAATTCGTAGGCGAACTGAAGCAGCGCGGCTTGGATGAGTTGGTCAAAACTTATAACGATGCTTATCAGCGTGCTTTGAAGGCTGCCCAATAAACGGAAGGGCCAAAATAGATTGCCGATTGGAGGGTAGCTGATACCCTCCAATTTAGATTCTTGCAGTGCCGGAAGGAGAGGCGCCGATGATATCGCTCCAATTCGAGAAGCTTTCCATGTATCCCAGGCTTGAGGAACCATGCACGATTGCGGTGCCTTTCGCCAAAGGCGTGTTGACCGACTGGTTAAGAGTATCCGTCCTCGATGGCAATGTGGCGGTACCGACGCAAACAAGGGTGACCGCCACGTGGTCCGACGGTTCCATAAAATGGCTGCTGCTGCATTTTCTCGCCGATCTTCCGGCCAATCGGGGCAAACGGTTCGAGATATCGACGGATCGTGTTACGGCGGCGCCTTCGGAACCGGTTACGATCGATCAGGGCGATGGTACGCTTGCGATCCGCACGGGTGCGATAGAAGCCGAGTTGACGGCTCCGGGAGGTACGGGGTTATTCCAATCGTTGAAGCGAAAAGGAAGTGATCCCACCCATCACGTGAGCGGGCCGTCGCTTTGCGATGCTGCCGGTCGGGAGTATGAATGTGTGATATCCGCAGCAGGCTGGCGCGTCATCGAAGCGGGACCGGTTCGTTGCGTCGTAGAAGCGAAAGGAAAGCACCGCGGTCGTGCCGATGAAAGCCAGTGGTTCGACTTTGTCGTGCGGATCTATGCGTATGCCGGAAAACCATGGCTGATGATCGATTATCAGATTGTAAACAAAGAGCCGGAGAGCGAGCAGACGATTTACGCTGCCGAATTGCATGTTCGTTCCGCTCCCGCTATTCGGACATCCGATCGGCTTCGGTTGGCGATCAGCCGCGCCGGAGACGATCGGCGGATGAGAAGCGGATCGGCAGGAGAGCGGTTGTCTTGTTTATTAACAGCCAAGCTGCTCGAAAAAGAATTTATCGAAGACCAGGCGGAAACGTTTGCGGGTACATGCTGGGCGGATTTGTCCGTACAGCGGCAGGGCGGAATCAGCGTTACATTGTTTCAGGCGCAGCAAAATTGCCCGAAATCGCTGGATGTTACAGGGGAAGAAATACGTGTCGGCATCATTCCGGCCGGTCATCCGATCCGTATGCTGCAGGGGATGGCCAAAACCAACCGCTTGTTCCTGCATGTGCACGGCGGGGACGAAACGCTGGAAGAGGTGAATGTGCGCAGTCTGCAATTCCAGCTTCCGGATCATCCCGTGCTCGAGTCTGCCGCCTTCGAGCGCGCCGGCATTATCGAACCGATTCCCGCCGATCGAACGATAGCTGGAGTGGAGCGCGGATTTTATCGCATGGCCGACGGACGTTCGAAAACGTACGGCATGCTGCATTGGGGCGATGCGCCGGATAAAGGCTATACGTCCCAAGGAAGGGGCGGCGGAGATTGGGTTTGGGTGAATAACGAGTATGATCTGCCTCATGCGATGATGCATTGGTATGCGAGATCCGGGAAAAGAAGGTTTTATGACTATTTGCTGCGAGCGGCGGAGCACTGGAAGGATGTCGACATTGTCCATTACAGCCCCGACCCGCTGCGCTTTCAAGGTCATGTGATGCACTCCGCCAACCATGCAACTGGCGAGGTGAAAGTTTGTCATGAGTGGGTAGAGGGCTTGCTTGATTATTACCACCTGACGGGAGAACAATCCGCACTCGAGGCGGCAATCGGCATCGGAGAAAATGTGAGGCGGCTGCTGGCTACTTCCCGTTACCAGGGCGAGGGCGGCATTTCCGCAAGAGAAAGCGGTTGGGCGCTTCGCAGTCTGGGAGCCTTGTACAACGAGACCCATGACGAGAAATGGCTGCAAACCGCCGACAGAATCGTCGATCATTTCGAAGCCTGGAAAAAGAAGTACGGCGCCTGGCTGGCTCCCGCTGCAGGCCATGTCGTTTATCGTTCCGGCTTCATGATCTGCATCGCAGTCAACAGCCTGATGCGGTATTATCGAATCCGCCCGGAAGAACGGATCAAGCGAATGATCGTGGAAGCGGTGGAGGATTATGTGGAGCATTGTTACGTGAAAGAAGCGGGCCTGTTTTATTATAAAGAACTGCCGAGCACACAGCAGCTGCACAGCAATCCGATTTGTCTGGAATCGCTTTCGTATGCCTACGAATTCACCGGCGACCCGGGCTATTTGGAAGCCGGCCGAGTTACATTCGAGGAAGCAATCAAAGCTGCTCCAGGATGGGAGAAATCGAGGGAAATTGCCGGTGATGCGCTCATTTTTTGGGGCGACAGTCCAAAGAAGTTTGCCCAGTACTATTACCCGATCTTCTACTACTATCAGACGATTCTAAAAGCCGGCATCACGTTCCATTCCTAAGACGAGGAGAGCATTCATGCGAAATTTGAAACAGCAAGTATTTGCCATGGGCAAGCCCGAGTGGAGATCGATGCTGGAATACACGGTAGAGCTCCATCGAAAGTGCACGCGGGAACCGGAGCCTCCCTTTTCATATCCATGGGAAGAAATCGGAACGGGGTACTGCTTCGGACCGGCTTTCGGTCATATCGATCTCACCCACGCGACGCTGGACACGCTCCGTTATCAGCCGATTCATGCCAAAAATCAACTGCTAAACTACTTGAGCCTGCAAACGGCCGACGGATTGATCCCCGGCTGCATTTGGTTCCGCGGCGGCGATGTGAAATGGAGTACGGCGAAGGGGCATCCTCCGTTTTGGCCGGTGGCTGTGCAAGATTTTCACGACCTGTACGAAGATTTCGACTTGATTCGATCTGCCTATCTTGCCCTGGTTCGTCAAATCGGTTGGTTTGAAACCAATCGGAAAGCAGATAACGAAGGGTATTATTATATCGATCTTTGGAAAAAGGTGTGGGAAAGCGGTGTCGATGACGGCATACGTTACGACAATATCACACCGGGTCCCTATGCGTGCGTCGATGCGACTGCCCATGTGTATCAAATGTACGTCTATGCTGCAAAGTGGGCAAACCTTCTTGATTTGCCTGCCGAATCCGGTAAATGGCAAATCAGAGCCAAACAGCTGGCGGAGTTTATCCGCGGCGCCTTGTTCGATGAAGAAACGGCGCTATTCCACGATAGTTGGTCGGTCGGTCAGCCTCACAGCCGCCGCCTTACGTTTGAGGGCATGTGGCCGATGATGGTTGGCGCGGCAACGGCGGAACAAGCGAATCGCGTGATCGATGAAAATTTGCTGAATCCCGACCGGTTTTTCACTGCGCATCCGGTTCCGACCATCGCTCTGGAGGATCCGGCATTTGAGCTTCGCATGTGGCGGGGGCCGTCCTGGAACAGTATCACCTATTGGGTCGCCCGAGGTTGTACGCTGTACGGGAGAAACGATGCAGCCCTGGCGATTCTGGAACGAGCGATTGACCATACAGCCGTGAAATTCGCCGAAACCGGAACCTTATGGGAATTCTATCATCCTCATGGAGGACTGCAGGCCGAGCTCCAAAGAAAACCGTATACCGCGTTTAATCAGCCGTGTCGCGAATATATGGGCCATAACCCGATGATCGCCATGACCGATTTATGGGCTTCACTAAACTAAAAATAATAGGAGAGGTGCAGCCGGTGTTCGCTTCCTCACTATTAAGAAGATGGTTTGTGTTCAGCACGCTTCTTACGTTACTCCCAATTCTTTTTTTGGGAGTGTTTTCATATACAATTGCAACCAATGGCATTCAGGAGAAAGTAGACGAGGGCAACCTGCAAAATTTGTTGCAGACCCAAATGCGGGTGGAGCAGCTGCTCAAAGTACTGGAGTACGTGGTGATGCAATATGTCAGTTCGCCAAGTGTTAATAATGCGCTTAATAAATCGCTCACTACCACCACCGACTTCAAGGAAATCAACGATTTGTCGCAAGGATTGCATAATCTTCATTTTTTCGTCGGTGTGCAAGATGCCTTTCTGATTAACGTGAGGGAAAACTGGTACATTGGAAATAATGGATTCGGAAGCAACCTTAAGGAGCTTGCCGATTATGAAAGTTTGGAACGATATCATTCGATGACCAACAATTTGGTATGGATGCCGGATTCGACTTCCTCCCCGGAGATGGGAACCTTGAATTTGATCTGCAAAGTGCCACTATTGAATTTTTCCGCGGAAACTAGGGCTTTGCTGATTTTGAAAATCAAAAAAAGTGAATTGAATCGGCAGTTTTTGACGCAAAATGAGCTGGGAAACCTGTTCGTGTTGGATCGTTCCCGCCAAGCGGTGCTCGGTGATCCGAATATCGGTGAATTATCTGTGGAAGTCCGAAACCGGATTACTGAAAAGATAGCGTCCTTGCAAAGTCGCAACGGCAACTTTCCGATGGATTGGGAAGGACGAGATGTAAGGATTCATTTTATCCAATCACCCCAGCACGGTTGGACTTATCTAGCTGTTCAAGATGCCAAAAAGTCTACAATGGAGGCTCGACAAATCGGGATCTTCACATTGGCAAGCTGTGCGGCGTTATTCCTGCTTTTCGGAGCGGCAGCCCTATATGGCTCCCATTGGATGTATTCGCCAATCCGGGGATTTGTCCAATTTCTGCGAAGTGTCTTAGGCAAGAAAGACGAGGGGGATGTGAAGGATGATTTCGCCGACTTGGCGCAACGTATTCGTCATTTGATGAATAGCGGTCTTCAGATGCAGGATCAATTGACCTTCTATGCCGTCCAACTCAGGGACAGCTTCGTACAGCGGTTATTGGCCGGAAAAATCACGAAAATCAAATTGCTGGAGCACTTGTCCGCAATGGGCTTTCCCGATGCTTGGAAGCGATTGATTGTGCTTGTCGTCCAAATTGATACTTTGAAGAATACACGTTATCAGGAACGAGACAATGATTTGTTACTTTTCGCGATCGGGAATATTGTGGGCGATTTAGTAGATCCCATGAAAAGATTTCAGCCGGTATCCATGGACAACTCGCAAGTGACGATTCTGGCTTCGGAATTTGAAACGGAAGAAGAATGCAGCAGATGGGCGCTCTCGATTGCGGAAGATATTCGAATCAAGATAACGGAATTCCTCGGCTTGAAAGTAAGCATTGGGGTCAGCCGTTCTTATGTCGACCTTGTCGATGTATCGAGTGCTTACCAGGAAAGTCTTGAGGCTCTGAAGTATAGGTTCCAACTGGGATCGGAAATGATCTTGCACATTGATGACATTCAATTGAACAGAACCAAGAAAACCGTGTACCCCAAACAGTTGGAAAAGGGTATTGTCGATGCGGTAAAGCTCGGGCATCCCGAGCGGATATCTGCAAGCTTGGAAGTTTATTTGCTGCATGCCATCCAATCCAATATCCATGTTCAAGAATTCCAATTTATACTGATGCAATTGATCGGACGTTTGACTGAGTTGCTTTACGATTCCGGTTTGTCAGCCGAGAAGGTTCTTGGAGATAAGCAGGTTGCCGAGCATTTGCTGCAAGGAAAATCATTGATAGAGTGGAAACGATGGATATTGGACGAAATCGCGATTCCTATAGCCAACCACTTAAGGGATGAACGTGAATCGCACATTAATCGGATAACGGAAGATCTGATTCGGATAATTGACAGGGAATTCGAATCGAATTTAACGCTGGAAGATTGCTCGGCGAGACTTAATTTTCACCCGGTTTATGTCAGTCGCGTGTTCAAGAAGGAAACCGGATTCACCTTCAGTGATTATTTGGCGCAGCATCGGCTACGGATCGCAAAGAAATGGCTGGTCGAGACGGATATGACAATTCTGGAAATCGCCACGCGGCTGAATTACGCGAATTCAACCCCGTTTATCCGATATTTTAGCAAGGTTACCGGAGTTACACCTGGAAAGTATCGTAAAGATCATATGCAGTGGTAGGACGAACAAACACCCAAGCTTACTAAGGAAACTTGGATGTTTATCTTATTATCAGATCAATTGGCTAAATGGGGTGGATGCATAGGTTATCTTCTGTATATATCGATCCTGCAATGTCGATCTCGGTGAAATAGTTAACTGAGGTATATATACTTCTTCGAACACGGCGCGTTACATTTCATGTATCCACAACGATTTGGAAAAGGAGAAAATCAAACATGAAGAACAA
The DNA here is from genome assembly GCF_004764705.1 of Paenibacillus cymbidii. Classification (GTDB taxonomy): domain Bacteria; phylum Bacillota; class Bacilli; order Paenibacillales; family NBRC-103111; genus Paenibacillus_AN; species Paenibacillus_AN cymbidii. Next base: position 25,436 of record NZ_SHLX01000004.1, read on the forward strand.
CGCCATGGCGACAACCGTTCTTCAAAGCACTCAGTCTGTCAAAAAACGCAGGCCGTGGGTTGCCGACTTGATCATGGATCGATGGCTGTATTTGATGCTTGTTCCAGGTATCGTTTTTTTCATTTTGTTTAAATATGTACCCATGTTTGGTATCGCTATGGCGTTCCAAGATTATAGGCCGCATTTGGGGTTCTTAAACAGTCCATGGGTTGGGTCCAAGCATTTTGAACGTCTGTTTGCGGATCCGCAGTTTATGAATCTTCTGAAAAACACGTTGATTTTGGCCGTGTACGACATCGTCTTTTATTTCCCTATACCGATTTTATTGTCACTGCTTCTCAACGAGGTTCGTCTTCAATTGTTCAAGCGAACAATCCAAACGTTGGTCTATATTCCACACTTTATATCCTGGGTCGTTGTGGTCGCTATTTCTTATCTTTTCTTCACAACAGAAGGCGGGGTCGTGAATGATCTGATCGCCTCGATGGGAATGGAGAAGATCCCTTTTCTGCTGAGCGAGGAATGGTTCCGGCCTCTGTTTATGCTTCAGGCGATCTGGAAGGACGCGGGTTGGGGTACGATCATCTTCCTTGCCGCTTTGGCGGGAGTCGATCCCCAGCTCTACGAGGCCTCCCGTATAGACGGAGCTAACCGTTGGCATCAGCTATGGCTGATTACTTTGCCCGCCATCCGCAGCACCATCGTGATCTTGTTTATCCTCCGTTTGGGCAATTTTTTGGATGTCGGCTTCGAGCATATCTTTCTGATGCTGAATCCGATGAACCGTGAGGTTGCGGAAGTGTTTGAAACCTACATTTACCGGGTCGGCTTGACACAAGCACAATTCAGCTATAGCACCGCTGTTGGTCTATTCAAATCATTGATCGGACTGGTTCTGGTACTCTCGGCCAACTGGGCGGTACGAAGGACGGGAGAGGAGGGAATCTGGTGAATCACCGAGGCTTCGGGGAGCGTTTGTTTAACGTATTTAACGTCATTTTTTTGACCTTGATCGGCTTATCGGCGCTTCTTCCCTTTATTTACATTGTCTCCGCATCCTTCTCATCGGAAGAAGTGGTGGCTAAGGGAACGTTCCTGCTTTTTCCGACTGATGTATCGCTGGTTGCATACAAGTATATTTTTTCGACCAATACACTCGTTCGCAGCATGATGATTTCGTTCTACGTGACCGTTGCAGGGACACTGATCAATCTGCTGCTCACCTCCTTGATGGCGTATCCGCTTGCTCATCATCGTCTGCGCGGAAGGCGAACCTTGCTTATTCTCGTGCTATTTACGATGTTGTTCACAGGCGGCTTGATTCCCACCTATATCGTTGTCAAGTCACTAGGTTTGATCAATTCCTTGTGGGCACTTATGATCCCGAATGCAATCAGTGCATTCAATCTGATTATTCTGAAAAACTTCTTTCAGCAAATTCCGGATGGACTACAGGAATCCGCCAAGATCGACGGCGCAAACGATTTGCGGATACTGCTCAGCATTGTGCTTCCCCTGTCCGCACCGGCTTTGGCTACTTTTGCCCTATTCTATGCGGTTGGGCACTGGAACAGCTATTTCAACGCCATCATTTATTTGAACGATTCCGACAAATGGCCAATCCAAGTTATGCTGCGGCAGATTGTCATCTTGGCGCAATCCGGCTTCGCGGATTCAGCTTCTTTGGATGATACGATTCTCCCGGCGGAAACCGTGAAAATGGCAGTGATCACCTTTGCGACGGTACCGATCCTAATGGTGTATCCGTTCCTGCAAAAGCATTTTGCTAAGGGCGTTCTGTTGGGATCGGTAAAAGGCTAGTCTTGAGGGGGGGACGAACTATTCGGCAGAGAGGGATGGCTATCTGGAAAACAGAAGGGACCGTTTTTAATACAAAGAGAGGGTGAGAATATGTCTAAAAAACAGAAAGTATTGACACCGGTTAAATGGATGGTAGTTGCTTCGATGCTCTCCATGATCATTGCTTGCTCCACCGGCGGCAATGGCAGCGGTACGACGGTTTCGAAAACGGCGAATTCGGAAGGAAATGCAGTCAAGAAGGAGGAAAAACCCCTCGAAATCACTATGGCCGCGCTGGCTGCGCAAGAACCGCCCGCCGATGGTAATGAAATCGAAAAACGGATAGAGGAATTCACGAATACCAAATTGTCCATTCAGTGGATTCCCTTGGCAGCTTATGCCGACAAAATCAATTTGATGATTGCATCCGGAGAGCTGCCTAAGGTCGTGAATGTAAGCTATACTCCCACGATTCAAAGTGCCATGAAATCCGGTATGTTTTGGGAAATCGGTCCGCATTTGTCCAAATTCAAAAACTTATCCACGTTCAGTAAAGTGTATTATGATTATACTGAAATTGACGGAAAAGTCTATGGAATTCCATCTTCACGGCCGATCACCAGACAATCGCTCATTTACCGCAGCGATTGGCTTAAGAATGCAGGTTTGAAGGAGCCGAAAAACTTAGAGGAGCTCTATCAAGTTTTAAAGGCGTTTACACAAAATGATCCGGACAAAAATGGCGTTAACGATACGGTTGGCCTTGCCCTGGAAGGCTTAGGCAAGCTTAACAACATCGTTGTTATGCATGGAGGCCCTAACAGATGGACGATCGAAAACGGAAAACTGGTTCCCGATTTTGAGACCAAAGCGTACATGGATGTATTGAAATTCATGAAACGCCTGTACGACGAAAAATTGATGAACCAGGATTTTGCGATTGCCACGAGAGCTCAAACGCAAGGCTCATTTACTACAGGCAAGGCGGGCATGGTTCAAGCCGTTTCCGGCAACGCTTATAACTTATATGCACTTCTGGTTAAACCGGTACCACAAGCGGAAGTGGATTTTTTCACAGCGTTTACGGAGCCGAAGGGCAAAAAAGTGGTTGGTGAGATCAATACGGAAACCTTGACACTTATTCCTAAATCATCCGTGAAAACAGAGGAAGAGCTACTGCGCATTCTCGCCTTCTTCGACAAACTTGCGGAACCGGAAATGGCGACCTTGCTGGCGAGAGGGATCGAAGGAAAGCACTACAAAGTTGAAGACGGCAAAGCGCTCACCACCGACGGCGCATTATTCCTTAAGGAAGTATCCGATTTACGCAACCAGCTTCTGAAAACCTGGATATTTTACAACACAATGCCGCCCAAGCAGCATGCTCTATTGGATAAATCGGATCGCAGCGACCAAGATGATGAAAAATACGGTGTTTATGATGCGTCCAAGGTTTTGACCTCTGCAACCTACATGGAACGCGGTAAGGAACTGGAACAAATCATCACGGATGCGGCCACCCAATTTATTATGGGCAAATTTGACGAAGCCGGTTTCACGAAGGAAATCGAGAAATGGCACAGAACCGGTGGAGACAAAATGATGGGAGAATTTATTGCCGATTACAATAAAAAGAACAAGAAATAATTTCCGTTCATTGTGGAAAGCCGCATCTCCGTCCGGTGCGGTTTTCCCAACAGTTTAAGACAATCAAAAGAGAAAAAATATGGCGTGAGGTGAATGCCTTTGAAAAACCAATCCCGACCTAACATCTTGATATTTATGCCGGATCAAATGCAGGCACAAATCACATTTCCCGGTCACCCGTGTAAAACTCCGAACATGGATAAAATCAGTGAAAACGGTGTCAGTTTTCACTTCGCCTATCCGCCTATGGCACATTGCTGTCCGGCAAGGGCTTCATTCATGACAGGTCTTTATCCTTCGCAGCATGGGATATACAACAACGTTTCCAATGATCAGGCGATTCATAGCCAGTTAAACCCCGGTACCGAAACGTTTTCCGAGAAGCTGGCGGAGAGCGGTTATCAATTGTACTATGCCGGAAAGTGGCATGTTTCGACCGCAGAAACGCCGCAATCCAGAGGGTGGACGGAATTATACCTGAAGGAGCAGGCATTGGATCAGGGAAAACGCAGAAAAGCATACCGGGAAATGAGATGCGAAAGCGGGAAAAGAAGCCGTAAACGCGGGGAAATCTTGCGTCCCGGATGGGGAGGCTATACACTTTACGGCACTTCGGACAAATCCTACACCGAATTAAGCGACTATGTATGTGTGCAGAAAGCCATTTCGCAATTGGATCGGTTGCAGGATAGTGAAGAGCCTTGGTGCATGTATATCGGGCCGAACGGTCCGCATGATCCTTTTGTTATTCCGGAAAGGTACGCCACGATGTATGATCCCGATCAAATCGAACTACCGCCCAATTACGATGACGATCTGCAGGATAAACCCCGCATCTATCAACGCATGCGCAAGGTGTTCAGCCAACTTAGCGAACAAGAAGTGAAAGAATCCATCGCGCATTATTGGGGCTATTGTACGCTGATTGACGATTTATTCGGGGAAGTCCTGCATGCTTTGGAGCGTAACGGCCAGATGGAGAATACGCTCATTATCGTCGTTTCCGATCATGGCGAACATGTGGGGGCACATGGTTTGTACTGCAAAGGAATCAGTATGTTCGATGAAGGGTATCGCGTACCTCTGATTATGAGTTCTCCCAAGCTGGTCAACAACCCGGGGAGAGTCGTCGAACAATTTGTGACACTCATGGATATCGCTCCTACATTGATCGAATTTGCCGGAGCGGAACCGCTGGGCAAAATGAGCGGGCGCAGCCTGGTTCCATTTCTGTCAGGTGAAACGCCGGATAACTGGCGGGACAGCATATACGCCCAATGCAACGGGACGGAATTGTATTATACAAGCCGGATGGTCAAGACGAAGCAATATAAGTTCGTCTATAATCCTACCGACTTCGACGAGCTGTATGACCTGGAAGCGGATCCATATGAAATGCGCAACATTGCGGACCGTCCGGAATCGAAAGTTCTTGTGAAGGAAATGTACAGCAAGATGTGGGAGCATGCCTTTCAATCCGAGGATATGAATATGGTGCAATATATTCCGGTTACTACAGGAGAGTATGGCCCGGCAATAGTCAACGAGGAGAGCATGATGAGATGACCAAATATACGGTAGCGGTGACCGACTATGGCTTCCCTGATTTGCATCAGGAAGAAGAAGTTTTACTCCCCATGGGCTTTGAATTTGTAACGGGACAATGCAAAACGCCGGATGAAGTGATGCAATTGACTAGACATGCGGATGCGATTTTAATCGAAAGAGCACCGATAACCAAAGAAGTCATCGATAACTTGCAGCGTTGCAAAATCATCGTCAGGTATGGCGTCGGTGTCGATAGCGTTGATATACAAGCTGCGAAAGCCAGGCATATTCCTGTTGTCAACGTGCCGGACTATGGGACGGGGGAAGTCGCCGATCATGCGATGTCGCTCTTGCTCTCAAGCGTTCGGAAAATCCCGCAAATTGTTTCCCAGGTGCGCCAGGGGGTTTGGCAAACGACGCCGTGTCGACCGATTATGGGCCTGGAAGGGAAAACGCTCGGAATAGCCGGCTTCGGCAATATCGGAAAAGATGTGGCAAGGAGAGCCCAAAGCTTCGGAATCCACACGATCGCTTACGATCCATATGTGCCGGAGCACGTTTGTAACGAATGGAAAACGCAAAAGGTCGATTGGCATTCTTTACTGGAAAGAAGCGACATGATTTCGGTCCATCTTCCCTTAACTCCAGAGACCAAACATCTGTTTCACGATGAAGCCTTTGCGCGAATGAAATCAACCGCCTACCTTGTTAACACGTCAAGGGGTGGAGTGATCAAAACCGAAAGTTTAATTGATGCGCTTACAACGGGAAAAATCGCGGGCGCGGCGTTGGATGTATTGGAAGAGCAACCGATCCCGATGAGCAGCCCGCTTCTTCAATTCGACAACTGTTTCATAACCAGCCACTGCGCCTGGTATTCGGAAAGCTCATTAAACCGATTACAGCGGCATGCAGCTCTGGAAATTAAACGTATATTCAGCGGCGAGCGTCCCAAGCATGTCGTGAATGGCGTAGAGGTGTAGGAATCAATGAAAACGCTGGTTTATCACGGACCTCGGCAAATACGCGTCGAGGAACAAGAGATGCCGAAGGCGGGCCCGAACGAAGCCCTGATTAAAGTGGAATCCGTAGGCATTTGCGGGAGCGAATTGGAGGGGTATTTGGGTCATAGCAGTGTGAGGATTGCCCCGCTCGTCATGGGACATGAATGCTGCGGAACGATCGTTGAAATCGCCTTGCAATCCTGCCAAAAATCGGAATGGTCTGCAGGGGACAAGGTCGTTGTGAATCCGCTTATCACTTGCAGGAGCTGCGATCGTTGCAGGCGGGGGAAAAAACATCTTTGTCGCAAGCGCGAGTTGATCGGCATTCATCGGTCCGGTGCCTTTGCAGAGTATGTAGCTGTACCTGCGACCAATTTGTATCCCGTTCCCAAGGAAATGAACGCATCGTTAGCTTCTTTGGCCGAGCCGTTAGCGGTTTGTATCCATGCCGTCAAGAGGGGGCTTGAGCCATTCGAAGATGTTCTCATATTTGGCGCCGGAGCCATCGGGCTGCTCACATTGCAAATCGCGAAGATAATGGGAGCGAGGCGCGTTCTGGTCGTGGAGAAGCAAGAGGCGCGCATGCACCATGCCAAGGCGCTGGGGGCGGACGTTGTCATGTCGGAACAATTAGGATACAGGGCGAATGACTATTTTTCGCAAGGAATCGATACGATCATTGATTGTGTCGGCATTACGGCCACTCGAAAACAAGCGCTGCAAATGATTAATTCCGGCGGAAAAATCATTATGATCGGCTTGGGGCATGAGGAATCGCAGGTCCAGATGAGCCGACTTGTACGGCAAGAGGTATCCATCATCGGTTCTTATGCGTATTCCGATGCGGATTTTGAACAAGCGGTTCAGCTGTTGGCCGGCGGTCAGATCAGGATGGAACCGTGGACGGCCACCCACAGCTTGACGGAAGGACCCGCCTCTTTTCAAAGTTTAACGGAAGGGGAATCCATTTTCAGCAAAATTATTCTGAATCCGTAAACGTTCTCATAATTGGTTTCAGAAGGAGCCTCTGAATATGAAATATTTTGTCGTTACGTTGCCATTGATTAATAAAGAGATAAACCAAAAAGTTAGATCGGATCATTTAGCGTATATGGTGGCTCTGGAGGAGAAGAGCAAAATATTTGCTAAAGGCCGGTTTGTTGACGGATCGGGCGGAATGGTTATTTACCGGGCGGAGACGATAGAGGAAGCCGAAGAGCTTGCAATCAATGATCCATATGTTATTCACGGCGCACGGTCGTGTGATATCCGCGAGTGGTTTATTGTGGAAAAAGGGCGAGAGTATGAATGAGGGGCAGCCGACAAGTATGGAATGAAATGCCTCACATAAGAAGGAGTTGTTAAAGAGATGTCTGCGAACAGAATCATCATAGATACGGATATTGGAACCGGGACGGTTCTCGGGGGGGATCCGGACGATGCCATAGCCTTGGCGCTCGCCATGAATTCACCGGAAATCAAGCTGGAAGGCGTAACAACGGTTTACAGAGATGCGCTTCCACGTGCCCGTTTTGCAAAAAACATTCTGAAACTGGGAGGAAGGGATGACGTCGACGTTTATCCCGGATTAAGCGAAACGATGCTGCGCAATCGTCCTGGCGGGCATACCATTGACGGATTGCCTTGGGAGGCCGGTCGCGAGGATGAAGGTGTTGACATCGGAAGTGAATGGAAAGGGCATGCGGTTGACTTCATGATCAAGACCATTATGAACAATCCCGGGGAAATCACACTGGTGGCTCTCGGTCCGCTGACCAATGTTGCCGTGGCCATGGTCCGGGAGCCGCGGATCATCAAAAATGTCAAGGAAATTATCCTGATGGGGGGAGCTCACCGACTGGGGGGCAACGGAGCGGGGCTTAGACCTGCCGAAGCTAACGTAAAGCGCGATCCCGAAGCGGCCTCCGTCGTGTTTTCATCCCAAGCACCGATTGTGATGGTTGGATTAGACGTTACGATGAAAGTAGGATTCACGCAAAATGAATGCGACCTGTTGCGAAAATCAGGAAATCCGCTGAACGAAATGCTGGCGAACATGGTAGAACAATGGTTTGAAGTGATTCGCACCAAGAGACCGGATATCCGTCAAACCGGCAATGATAAAACACATATGCAAGATCCATTAGCCGTCTCCTTATTGTTGAACCGTTCGTTGGTTACCACACGAAAAATGAAAGTAACGGTCGAGTATGATCACCGTGCAGGTACCGGCCAAACCGTTGCAATAGCTCCGGAAGAGAGCATATGGCTTGACTTGGGAAATACTCGCGGAAATGTCGAGGCCTGCATGGATGTTGACAGCGAGGCTTTTCGTGAGCTGCTGCTGGAAAAGTTGATTTGCAAAATTTAGCCTGGAGGACGGAAACGAGTTCGCTCATGGCAAGTATACCGAAAGCTAAGAGGTGACTTATTTATCATGATGATGAAAAAATTTATCAATCATCCTGAGAACGTTGTTGACGATATGCTGAGAGGATTGCTGCTCGCCCATTCCGATCAACTTAGGAGCGTGAGAAGCGATAATCGTGCGCTGGTCAGAGCGGATGCGCCTGTTTATGGGAAGGTTGCCATTGCTACCGGTGGCGGATCCGGGCATCTTCCGTTATTTTTAGGATACGTTGGAAAAGGGATGCTTGACGGTGTCGCTGTGGGTGATATTTTTGCTTCGCCCAGTTCGCGGCAGATGCTTGATGTAACGCGGGCAATTCATGGAGGGAAAGGAGTTCTTTATCTATATGGCAATTATGGCGGAGATGTAATGAACTTTGATACCTCTGCAGAACTTGCGGATTTGGACAATATTCGTGTGGAGACGGTAGTCGCGACTGATGACGTGGCCTCGATGCCCAAAGGGTATGAACAACAGCGCCGCGGCGTCGCCGGGCTCTTCTATCTCTATAAACTGGCTGCGGCAAAAGCCGAGACTGGTGCAGATCTGGAGGAAGTGAAAAGAATTGCGGAAAAAGCGAATTCAAGAGTACGAACAATGGGTGTAGCTCTTAGTCCATGCATTCTGCCTGCGGTAGGACATCCGACATTTCAGTTGGGAGAGGGCGAGATGGAAGTCGGTATGGGGATTCATGGTGAGCCAGGAATTCAGAGGGGAAGCATCCAAACGGCTGATGAAGTCGCCGCAACGATCGTATCCGCCATTCTTGAGGATATGCCCATTGAGAAAGGGGAAAAAGTATCCGTCTTGATCAATGGGTTAGGAGCAACGCCGTTAGAGGAATTATATATTGTTTACCAGGCTGTCCATAACTTGCTTGCAGATCGGGGGATTGACATTGACAGCCGCTATATCGGTGAATTCGCAACGTCATTAGAGATGGCAGGTCTTTCTGTTTCCATTCTATATCTGGACGACGAGTTAGGGAGGTTAATGGAAGCGCCGTTCGTTACGCCTTTTCGCATTCAAAATTAAGGTTCGCACATCCCGGGAAGGTGATTTCTATGAAGCACTCGCTTCAGAAAAAAGATTTGATTTGGATTTTTGAAGAAATCAGCAGAATCATGGATGAAAATAAAGATTATTTGTGCAAGCTTGACGGGGCGTTAGGGGATGGCGATATCGGATTGACGATGTCCAAGGGATTTAGGGCTATCGTCTCCAACCTGCCTAACCTGGCCGATGAGGATATCGGCGGAATTTTGATACAGAGCGCGCTTCTTATGGGAGAGACGGTCGCTTCAACCATGGGAACACTTGTCTCAAGCGCATTGCTTCGTGCGGGAAAAGCACTGGCGGGAAAGAACGAGCTAAGCAAAGAGGACTCGATTGTTTTGTTTGAGGCCATGATTAAGGGAATTAGCGATAGAGGCAAAGCCAAGGTCGGAGAGAAAACGATCCTAGACTCCCTCGTGCCTGCCGCCCATGCCATGGCTCTTGCACACTGCCAACAAGGCTCGTTACAAGAAATGATGAACAGAGCTCTCGAAGCTGCTGACAATGGTGTGAAAGAGACGATTTCCATGCAGTCCAAACACGGAAGAGCCGGGAGGTATCTTGAGCGATCAATTGGATTGCAAGATCCTGGAGCAACTGTCGGAGCACTTCTGATAAAAGGGTTTGTCCGTTTGTTCTGATCTTTTAATAACGAAGCAATTGTAGAATTAGCATGCCGACGGAAAAACAAGACCGACCTGAAAGGAGAAAAACGCCCGGGCTTGTAGAATTATAATGCCCGATTGGAAATTGATTGGTTGAAAAGTAGGGAGCGGTTGTTTACGATTTGCTTGACTCGACGAGAGCCGAACCATAACGGCACCATACCTGCGAAAATGCCAGAAAAGGAGGGATGGATAATAATCGATTGATTTGAACGGCCTTTCAGCGGACATTCTCATCGCAGGAAAAGATCCGGCAAAAGTTTCGCAAAACTTTTCAAGGAGGATTTTAAATGGCAAACAAAAAGAGACCGAATCTTCGATTTATACTTCTTGTTGCCGTATTGATGTCGCTTGTTTTTCCCGGTTCCATGATTTCGGCCTATACGCATTCGCCTGTGACGATTACAAGTCCTGCATCGCCTATCAAGGTAACGGTGAACGGCAAATTCGTGAAATCGATTGTACCGCCCAAGTTTATCGACGGTAAAATATGGGTTTCTGCCGAGGCGATGGCTCATTATCTATATGCGGTATATTATGAATCGATCGATCACACCCAATTTGTTTTAAAGAACGATTATTATGAAATGACAGCCACATACGGAAGCAACCAAGTAACCGTTACGGGTGGAACGTACAGCACCATTACTACCGAAATGCCTTTTAAAGACGGCGTTTTAAGTTTTATCCCCTTGGATACGATCATGTATGCGTTTGATGCCATGTACACGTGGAACTCGGCGAGCAATACGGCAGAAGTTCTGTATAATGAAAGCCGGCATACTACCGATGAAGCCGCTATACCGACAGCCGTACCGGGTGTTGATATTACAGCCGCGGGCAAATCGAGAGACGGCTATTATAGCATTCCGTTAAGCGATCCGAACGCCGAGGTAACCGTATGGCGGAAGTCGGCGGATCCGGCAAGTTATGTCACCCCTCTAAAACCGAGAAGTACCGGATACGCTTGGGTTGAAACGCCGAAGCCCCGTTATAATGCGACATCCGGCGCCTTTGAAGGAGGCATCAGTTATACGGGCGGCCCCGGCAACGAAACGATTCGCGTAAGAATTCAATACTCTGACGGCATAACGCCGGATAAGTGGTTTAAAACCTCCATTTCCACCGTCGTCGGGGGCGGCAACAAAATACCCGATTACGATTATCTGTTAAGAAGCACGTTCAACAATATTAGCGTATATCTGGATTATGCTCCGCCTTTCGGTACAGGTTACACTTCCGAAGATTTGATTACCTATACGCTTCCGGTCGCATCTCCCAACACGATGCAAGTTCCGCTTGATCCTGCTACGGAGGTGAAATACAGGAAAGTAGGAGATGTCGCATGGCAAGATGGTCTTCCACTTGCATTTGATGCACAAAACAAAAATTTCAGAGGCTCTATCGTCGGTCTTGAGCCCGACACGAATTATGAAGTGCAAGTGAAAGTGCTGAATGATAATTACACGCGCACCTCAACCATAAAAACGTGGAAAGAAGACGTTCCGATCGCCACGACTATCCCGATCGCATCGATCTATGAGCCGGGAAAACCGCTGTCTATTCAAGGGTTGCATGGAACGGCGAGCGGATATATCCGGATCGTCGGTGACGGAACGACCGTGGTTGAAGTCACCGATGAATTTTGGGAAGCCGTAATGGTCGCGCAGTCTTCCTATGTGATTCTGGAAAACCTGATTATCCGCGGAGGCAAAAGAAGCGGGATATCGGTTCTCAGTTCAGCCAACAACATCCGAATTATCAATTGCGATATTTCCGGTTTCGGAAGAGAAGTAACCCAATACTTGGGCAAACAAACGATTACCGCTAATTCGGATCCGAATCTGGCTGTCGACTTGCGCGTAGGGCAGCCTTACTCTGCCAACGCTACGCCTATCAACAATGACTCCGGTATCTTTATAAGCGACGCAAGTTTTCTCGTCATTGAAAAGAACTTTATTCATAATGCAAAAACAAAATCCAATGCATGGAACGCCGGCGGCGGCAGAGGCTGGTACGAAAATGTGCCGGGGTACCACGAGTGGGACGAAAAACATCCGTGGGGTGTAAGCGGCATGTATGCAAGAGGCGGAGTAGGCGTCGTCGTTCGATACAACGACATTGTCGGAAGCGACGATCACCGTTTTGTCTCTCCCACTGAAACGTACGGAAATCACGATGCAGACGGCGGTATCGGGGTAGATTCCGACGTGTACGGAAACTATTTTGCGTATGCACAGGGCGACGGCTACGAATTGGAAGGCTCCAATATGAACGTAAGGTTCTACAACAACAAAATAGAAGGCGTTAATGGCGGTATCGGAATGGATACGGTTTATATCGGTCCCTTATACGTGTATCGAAATCTGATCACGAACCTGGGCGATGAATGGGGAGAGGTTACGGGCATAACCAAGCACGGAACCGATCCTACCGATTGGAGAATGGGATTGGGCGTTTACTATCTGTTTAACAATACGATGATTAGTCCGATGGGTCATATCACCCGGAAAGACTCGCAACTTTACAGACCGTATTATTTAAACAATATCATTGAATCCCAGGATAGTCCCGTTAACGGCCAGAACGTTATTACACTGAAGCATATATACAATTATCCCGGAGTAGTTTACGATTACGACTTGCTTAACGGAGCTTCGACCTCCACGAATAATACCAGTACCGGCGGGCCTGCGCCGATCGTTGAGCCTCACGGGATCACCGGGGTAAAAACCGGCGTAGCGATTGCACCCGACTCGAGCAAAAAGGCGACGTTCAACAATAGAGCAGAGGGCGATTACAGCCTGACGAGCAGCAGTCTCGGTTACGACGCGGGTACAACGATTCCCAACTTTGTCACCGGGGCGGTCTACTCAGGCGCGGCGCCTGATATTGGTGCGATCGAAAGCGGCAAAGATGTGATTGTTCCAACAAGGCCAACCGGTTTGCGATCGGTCGGCAGCAAGTATCAGGTCAACATTACGGGCAATGCGACGCAGACCGTCACGATCAGCACGTACGGCGTTCCGACCGGAACCAAGTATGATTTGCGGAAGAACAACGATAATGTCTGGTTTACCGTTGTCAATGCTTCCGGAGGTACGAGCGGCACGATTACGGAAGGTGTTCCCCTAGTGCTCACCGTAACGGGCGACCCCAAAAAAATCGGAAAAAATTTCATGGGCGAACCATTCGGAAAAACCATTTCGAAAGGTCTTCATGACCTGCAGAATACGGCTGCCAATGTATTGACGGGTCAACCGGCCGTAGGGAAAGGAGCCTTCCTGGTGAAACTGGAGGATGGTCTTTCGCTTCCGATTTCGGTTTATGTAACGGAAGGCAGCTATAATGCGACCTATACGCTAACTTATAAAGACCTCTTGCGGGAAGGGGATGGAGTTATCCAAACCGTGACGGTCAATGCAAACGGAACGTCGCTGGGCAGTACGGTTACGCCTCTGACGCGGTCAAGAGAAGGGTATGTATTCTTAGGTTGGTATGACGCAACGTATGCGAACAAGTATGATTTCAGCAAACCGATCGAAAAGAATACCGTTCTTTACGCCAAATGGCAGCCGGTATAATCGGCATGTCCGGATAATCAGCTGGAGAACCCTGCTCTCGCCATGAGGGCAGGGTTTTTACGATCATTTCTATGTAAAGGAGTTGGATCATTTTATGAACCTTCACGAGCTGTTCACGCCGTCATCCTCGCCCGAACGTTTAGGAATTCCCTCTTCGGGAATCGTTCAATTTATCGAAAGCTTGCATAGGGAACGAATCAACATGCATGGATTTTTGTTGCTGCGTCATGGGAAAATCGCCGCTGAAGGTTACTGGGCGCCTTATTCGGCGACAAGCATGCATCGGATGTATTCCGTAAGCAAGAGCTTCGTATCTTTGGCAATAGGGATGTTGATCGATGAAGGGAGAATCGCGCTGCAGGACCGGGCGGTTACATTCTTTAACGACAAATTGCCGGAAGTCGTCCATCCTTATTTGGCTCAAGCAACCGTACGAGACCTTCTGACGATGGCAAGTCCTCATAGCCGAACAGCTTATACTCGCCATGATCCGGATTGGGCCGCCGCTTTCTTTCACAACAAACCTTCGCATGTTCCGGGAACCGTATTTTCCTATGACACCTCGGCTACCGTGATCCTCTCCTCGATTGTGGAACGGATAAGCGGGACTCCTTTTCTGTCGTATATGCGCGAGCGGCTGCTGGACCCCATTGGCTTCTCCCGGGATGCCTGGTGTTTGAAAACGCCGGAAGGGACTTCGTGGGGAGGATCGGGCGTTATGTGCAGCTTAAGGGATATGGCTAAACTGGCTTATGTTTGCATGAACAAAGGCCGTTATCACGATCGTCAGCTTATTTCGGAAGCGTATATTCGTGAAGCGACATCCAAGCAAATCGATAATTCTCTTTCCGGCCATAATGGATATGGTTATCAAATCTGGATCGAAAGGGATAACGGATTTTCTTTCCGGGGAATGGGGTCGCAGCTTGCTTATTGTTATCCCGATCTGGATTTGTTATTTGCGTGTATGGCCGATACACAGGGCTCTCCTTCTGCGGAGGTTAGCCTTGTTCATGCGTTTCGCGAACATATTTATAACGCCATTCGAGAGTCCCCATTGCCTGATGATGAGGCGGCTAATACGATCCTGAACGAAAAGATGAAATCGCTGCGGATCTTGCCGCAACAAGGCAATCCCACCTCTTCCTTTGAACGGAAGGTTGATGGCAACTGGTATGCCTTTCAAGATAATCCGATGGGGAGCAAGCGGATGCGGCTTCGCTTTTTTGGGGACGAAGGCATATGGGAATACGAGAATGCCGCGGGCGGGCACCGTTTGCGATTCGGTTTGGGGAAAACAGTTCAGGGGACGTTTCCACAAAAGAACCATCTCGGTGAAACCGTCGGAACCGTATCCGGTAAAGGTTATGATTGCTTGGCTTCGGCGGCATGGGTAGAAGAGCATAAACTGAATATGCTGGTCTACATAACGGATATTCATCTGGGCTCGCTCAAAATGACCGTTTCATTCAAGGAAAATGAAATCACGATCTTTATGACCAAAGCGGCCGAATGGTTTTTGGACGAGTATGAGGGAGTTGCAAGCGGCAGTGCCACACCCTGATCCTATCCGGTCGACCTGGCCTATGAGACCTTACGAAATCGGTCTGGATCAAATCGACGGCAAGTATCTCACCGCCGAATCGGGAAAGACGAACGTGCCGATCGAAGCGGTGGGGACATCCGTCGGTACGGCGCAGCAATTCGTCGTCGAGGATGCCGGAGATGGCTACATTGCTTTCCGATCGATGGCCAACCGCTAATATTTGTCCGTATCGTCCGATCCTTATTCGCCACTGCAGGCCAAATCGGATACAGTCGGCATAAGAGAAAAGTTCTGGATCACCGACGCAGGCTCCGGGGATTGCGGATTCAGGGCTCTGGTGCACGACCAAAAGCAGAATCAGAACCTGAACCTGAACCTGAACCTTTAGTGCATTAATACCTTAAATTCGTCTCAAACGGCCGATTTGGTCAGCTTAACTGCAATAATACACTTAATTTCCACTTAATTACCAATATTTGTTAATTACAATATATTTAAGTGTTATTTTGCATTTAAGTGTATTGAACTAGTCTGTAGGGCGGCATTTAAGTGCATTTCTGCTTTAAAATGACGATCAACCCGCGCAGACGCATCTAATTTCGGCCAAAAGCAGCTTCCTCTTACGCACAGCTTCCTCGCACGCACGCTTCATTCGCACTCACGCTTCACACTCGCCACCGCGGTTTTACCAGTTCCCCCATTTCTCGACTATTCACCGTCCCAAAGTCTGGTTTAGCGCAGTAAAGTATATAGGCCTCAGTAGCAACAAGGCGGAAAAACCGGCTTAAACCGCTGCCGGCGTCCGGATCGGAGCCAATAAGGCGGAAAAACCGACTTAAACGGCTGCCGGCGTCCGGATCGGAACCAATAAGGCGGAAAAACCGACTTAAACCGCTGTCGGCGTCCGGATCGGAGCCAATAAGGCGGAAAAACCGGCTTAAACCGCTGTCGGCGTCCGGATCGGAGCCAATAAGACGGAACATACACTATCCCGCCCACGCAGCCCGGGTGCGGTGCAGCAGCGCAATCAAAGCCAAACAAACATAACTTTGCATTAGCTTTGTGTACGAATGTACCTGTCCGGGGGAACCGGGATGAGATAGGATGGGGGAATGTTGTGGGGGAGTGGTGGCTGTGGCCGACGCTTTCGCCTGACGAAAGGATGATGAAGATGAATTTGGGCGTGATCGGGTATGGATTGCGGATCAAAGGTATGGTTCAAGCAATCATCGCAAATGAGCCCGCCTGCAGGCTGACGGCTATTGTCGATCCGCGGCAGGACGAGATCCGCAACCAATTGAACGAAAAGGAGCGGAACGCCGTCCGCTTCTATTCCACGCCGGAAGAGATGCTGGAGTCGGCGGAGCTGGACGGCGTGTTGATCGGCACCCGCTGTTCGCTGCACACGCAAATGGCGCTCAAGGTGCTTCCCACCGGCATCCCGTTGTTTCTGGAGAAGCCGGTGGCGACAACAATGGAGGACTTGCTGCAATTAAAGCGCGGCTGGGAAACGGCACGTTCCCCCGTACTCGTGTCTTTCCCGCTCAGCCTCAGCAAACTGGTGCTTCTGTCGAAAGAAATTGTCGATTCCGGCAAAATCGGCACGGTTGAACACGTACAGGCAGTCAACAACGTCCCTTACGGCGGCGTTTATTTCCACGCCTGGTATCGCGACGAGAACGAAACGGGCGGCCTGTTCCTGCAGAAGGCAACCCACGATTTTGATTACATCACGTCCATCCTTCAGTTGAAACCCGTGAGCATCTGCGCCATGACCTCCAAGCAAATTTTCACAGGAACAAAACCGGCCGGACTGAAGTGCGTCGACTGCAGCGAAAATAAAACCTGCGAAGAAAGCACGGCTTTCAGCTCTCCGCAAACCAGGCAAAACTGGGCCTATTGCTGCTTTGCCGAAGATACGGGGAACGAAGATTCCGGCAGCGCCCTGATTCGTTACGAAAGCGGCATGCATGTCAATTATTCGCAAAATTTTTTCGTCCGCAGGACGGCGGAAGCGCGCGGAGCAAGATTCATGGGCTACAAAGGAACGCTGGCGTTCGATTTCTACACGAACCGGATTCAGGTGCATATGCACCACACCCCCAGAGTGGAAACCTACCAATTGGACCAGGAGGAAGACCACGCCGGCGGCGATGCCGCACTGGCCAAAAACTTCGTGGAGATGATCCGCGACGGGAAACCGCCGGTTCGCACGCTCGATGACGGCTTGTTGAGCGCCCTGATGTGCCTGAAGGCAAAGGAATCCTCGCTGAACGGACAGTTTTGCCAGGTGGCCTGGCAGCAGCCGGCAAGATCATAACAATGAACCAATCCACTGTACAAATGTACCTTTGGCAACAGGCTTAACTGGAGTAAGCTTGCAATGAGCAATTCCAAGAGAGGGGAACGACCCATGCAGCATGAGGTGAAAAGCGATATCACCATCCTGGGCGGCGGCGTTGGCGGTTGTGCGGCTGCGCTCGCCGCCTGCCGCCAAGGTTGCAGGGTGGTGATGACCGAAGAGACGGATTGGATCGGCGGTCAATTGACGAGCCAGGCCGTGCCGCCGGACGAGCATCCGTGGATCGAACAATTCGGCTGCACGGCCAGCTACCGTCAATTCCGCAACGGAGTAAGGGATTATTATCGCCGGCATTTTCCGTTGACGGCGGAAGCGCGAGCGAACGTTCGGCTGAATCCGGGCAACGGCGTGGTCAGCCGTTTATGCCACGAACCGCGCGTGGCGCTTGCCGTGCTGCAGCAGATGCTGGCGCCGTACATCCACAGCGGCCGTTTGACGATTCTGTACGAAACCAAAGCCGTACACGTGGAAACGGAGCGCGACAGCATTCAAGCGGTAACGGTGCTGCATACGGGAACGGGGAAACGTACCGTGCTCCATGCGAACTATTTTCTCGATGCCACGGAATGCGGCGATATTCTCGCCCTGGGCGGCGTGGAATATGTGACGGGTTCGGAATCACAAGCGCAGACCGGCGAGCCGCATGCGCTCCCGGGAGCGGCGGACCCGATGGACATGCAGCCGATCACTGCTTGTTTTGCGATCGAATACGAAGAGGGCGCAGACCATACGATCGACAAGCCGGACCAATATGATTTCTGGCGGGATTATGCCAATACGGACTTCTGGTCGGGCAAATTGCTCAGCTGGACGAATCCGCACCATATTACGCTCAAGCCGATTACGTTTCCGTTTTTTCCTGTCGAGGGCGGTCCGGTTTCCCGCTGGACGTACCGGCGGATCATCGACAAAAGCAATTTTGCCGCCGGCACTTATGCAAGCGACATCGTCACGGTCAACTGGCCGCAAAACGACTATTGGCTGGGGTCGATTATCGATGTCGGCGAAGAAGAACGGCTGCGGCATTTGACGGGAGCGAAGCAGCTCAGCCTGTCGCTGCTGTATTGGATGCAGACGGAGGCGCCGAGACCGGACGGCAAGCTCGGTTATCCGGGCATCCGGCTCAGCAAGGCAACGGTAGGCACCGAGGACGGGCTGGCCAAATATCCTTACGTTCGCGAATCGCGCCGAATCCAGGCGGCGTTCACCGTTCTGGAGCAGCATATCAGCACTGAGGTCAGGGGCGAGGCGGGAGCTCAGCCTTTTGCCGACTCGGTGGGCATCGGCGCTTATCGGATCGATCTGCACCCGACGTTGGGGCAGCGGCCGTATCTCGATTTGTCCTGTTATCCGTTTCAAATTCCGCTCGGTTGCCTCATTCCGGTTCGCGTCCGCAACCTGCTGCCGGCATGCAAGAATATCGGAGTCACGCATATCACGAACGGCTGCTTCCGCCTGCACCCGGTGGAGTGGAACATCGGCGAAGCCGCCGGGGCGCTTGCCGCTTACTGCTTGCAGCACGGCGACGAGCCCGCTCGGGTGAGGAATTCGCCGGAACGTCTGGCGGATTTCCAGCGGCGGCTGACATTGGAAGGCGTTGAGCTGCAATGGCCCCGAGTGTCGGCGTTGTAATCGCAGCGGGGTGCGGAAAGGAGGCACGATAAGGATGGCAGAGCAGGAACGGGCCGCCTTTCCAGGCTACGCTCCCGGCAAAAAAACAAAGGCCTGGAAGAAAAAGGCGCTGACCCATTACGATCTTTATTTGCTGTTGATCCCCGGATTGGCTTATCTGATCGTGTTTAAATACGTCCCGATGTACGGCCTTATCATCGCGTTTAAAGATTTTAACGTGTTCAAAGGCATCGGCGGCAGTCCTTGGGTAGGTCTCGAGCATTTTCGGAATCTGTTTCATTCCAGCGATTTTTATTTGGTTCTGCGCAATACGCTGCTGATCAGTTTGTACAAAATTGTGATTCTGTTTCCCATCCCGATTGTGATCGCGCTGTTTCTGAACGAAGTGAAAAGCCTGTTGTGGAAAAAGACGGTGCAAACGGTCATTTATTTGCCGCACTTTTTATCGTGGGTCGTTATTGCCGGGTTGTTCGTCAACATTCTTTCGCCGTCGGGCGGGCTGATCAATCAGCTGATCGTCCATCTTGGCGGACAACCTGTGAAATTTTTGCTCGACAACGACTGGTTTCGCAGCGTGTTGGTCGCCACCGCGGGATGGAAGGATTCCGGCTGGAACGCGATTATTTTCCTGGCGGCGATTGCCGGGATCGATCAGGAACAATACGAAGCGGCCAAAATGGACGGGGCGGGCCGACTGCGGATGATGACAAGCATCACGCTGCCCGGCATCGCCACAACGATTTTTCTGATGCTGATCATTCGGCTGGGGTCGATTCTGGAGGCGGGAACGGAGCAAATTTTGCTGCTGTACAACCCGTCGGTGTATCAATCGGGCGATGTGATCGGCACTTACATTTATCGCATGGGCCTCGGCAATCTGGATTACAGCTTCTCTGCGGCAGTTGGCTTCTTCAATTCGGTCGTCGGCTTCATTCTTGTCGTTTCCGGCAACTACGCAAGCAAAAAGTATGCGCAAAAAGGCGTGTGGTGAGGAACCGTGAAAACAAACAAATGGCGTTCGGGCGAATGGGTTTACGATGCCTTCATCCATTTGACGCTGCTGCTGAAGGTCGTGGTGTGCGTAGGGCCCTTCCTTAACGTTCTGTCCAAATCGCTCAGCGCGGACTGGGCGATCATCGCCGGCAAAGTAACATTGCTGCCGCAAGGGTTCACGCTGAGCAACATGAAATATGTCGCGACGAACCCGCATTTTCTGAGCGCCTTCAAAATTTCGTTGCTCATCACGATCGTGGGGACGCTCGCTTCCCTGTTATTGACGGTCGTCACGGCGTATCCGTTGTCCAAACGCGATTTGCCGGGCGTAAACGTGCTGGTGTTGCTGTTCGTCATCACGATGCTGTTCAGCGGCGGCCTAATTCCGACGTATCTGCTGGTTAAACAGCTCGGAATGCTGAATCATCTAAGCTCGCTGGTCGTTCCCGGACTGGTCAATGTGTTTAATTTGCTGCTGATCAAAAATTACTACGAAAGTCTTCCGGAGAGCCTGGAGGAATCGGCTCGTATAGACGGCGCCTCCAATATGAGAATCATCTTCCGTATTGTGCTTCCGCTGTCCGCGCCGGTCATTGCGACGATCAGTTTATTTTACGCGGTGGCGTATTGGAGCGACTGGTTTCAGGCGATGATTTATATCAACACCCCGGCGCTTAAGCCGCTGCAATTGTACTTGCGGGACATTGTGCTGGAAGCGACAAGCGATCCGCTGGATGCGACGCGCAACCTGGATCAATTGTTGAACCTGTCGCCCGAAGGCATTCGCAATGCGACGGTCATTTTATCGACCGTGCCGATCCTGCTGGTGTATCCGTTTTTGCAGAAGCATTTTATCAAGGGCATTTTAATCGGTTCGGTAAAAGGGTAGGGCAAGCCGGTCATTTCTCTTTTTGCGAAAAGAGTTTATGATAACGATGACATGGGAGGGTTTACAGGATGAAAAGAAGAGGTTTGGGTCAGGGAGCCGCGCTTGTCCTG
Source organism: Paenibacillus cymbidii (assembly GCF_004764705.1). GTDB lineage: Bacteria > Bacillota > Bacilli > Paenibacillales > NBRC-103111 > Paenibacillus_AN > Paenibacillus_AN cymbidii. The sequence goes on from NZ_SHLX01000004.1 coordinate 46,682, forward strand.
CTTGCCGGCAGCGTGCTGGTCGGCGGGTGCAGCAGCTCCGGCGGCACGAAGGATACGAAGGACGGGCAGGGAAGCAGTTCCAAGGCGCCCGCCGCCAGCAGTGCGGCCAGCGCGGCGCCGAAGCCGGCGCTGAAGGCGCTCAAGTCCTACATGCCGGAGGACCCCAACAACTATCCGTCCGCCAAGGTGCTGGAGGCGAGAACGGGGTACAAGGTACAGTACGATTTGCTGCCGCAAAACAATCCGCTCGACAAGCTGAATTTGATCATGGCTTCAGGCGCGGATTACGATCTGGCTACCGTCACGGACAAAAACACGTTCAACAAATACGCGCTTAGCGGCGCGCTGACGGATCTGGAGCCGCTGATCGAGAAGTACGGGCCCAACATCAAAGCCGGCATATCCTCGGACAGCTTCAACGCCACCCGGGTGGACGGCAAAATATACGCCATTCCGACCAAAGCGCTGGTGCAGGTGGGCAACGGTCTGCTCATCCGTCAGGATTGGCTGGACAAGCTGAGCCTGAAAATGCCGACAACGCCGGACGAATTCGCCGCCATGCTGCAAGCTTTCAAAGACAAGGATCCGGGAGGAAGCGGCAAGAACGGCATTCCGTTTACATTGTCTTCCGCGGTTTCGACGATTCCCAATTTGATCGGCGCCTTCGGCATGCCGAATACGAATAACCCGACGAACGGGAAAATGCTGAATATCGCCGAAGATCCCGCGTACCAGGACTATTTGAAATTTCTCATCGGTCTTTATCAGAAGGGTCTGATTGACAATGAATTCGCCAGCAACAAAGTGGAAACCACGCGGGAAAAATTCACCAGCGGCCGGGCCGGCGTATTGGCAGCCAACTGGGCGGACATCCCGACGGTGATGGATGCGCTGCAGAAGGTGAAGCCGGATGCCAAAGTCGTGTTTGTTTCGCCGTTGACGGGCAAAGATGGAAAGGCCGGCTACGGAGAACCGGTCGGGTACTCCTCCTACAGCATCGTTCCCAAGTCTTCCAAGCACCCGGAGGACGTCGTCAAGTGGATTAATGCGATCCTGGAGCCCGAAACGTATAAAAGAGTCATGGTAGGGGAAGAAGGAGTGGACTACACCGTTCAGAATGGCAATTACGTGCCGATTCTGCCGAAGTTCAACGACGATGTCAACTACGGCGGCACCTTCCTCGTCGGCCATATCGAAAAGAACTTTCCGATTCTGTGGCAGGCCCGGGTACAAAAAGACCCGCGTCTATTCGAAGGCTTCAAGCAACTGAACAACAATCTTGCCGACAAATATAAAGTGGAGGACGTCATCGGCTACGCGTCCGATCTGAAGCTGACTGCGCAAAATTCGCAGAAGCTGAATCAATTGGTCAACGATTACGCCGTCAAGGTCATCATGGGCGCCGAAGACATCGCCAAATACCCCGATTTCCTCAGCAAATGGAAGGCGGAAGGCGGAGAAGCGATGATGAAGGAAATTAACGACTGGTACGCCACGTATCCGGGAAAAAAATAAGCGATAGCTGGTCGGGCAGTGAAGGTAGACAAATCGTGACGATTTGTCTATTCTTCATTCGGGACAGCCGGAAAATCAAACGGTAGGGGCCGAAAAGATGTACAAGATGATCATTGTGGACGATGAGGCGACAACAAGGTACGGTTTGCGGGTTTGCGTGGACTGGAACGCGTACGGCATCGAAATTGTCGGTGAAGCCGGCGGCGGCGAGGCCGGTTTGCAGCTGGCCGAGCAGCTGCGTCCGGATATCGTGCTGACCGATGTGAAGATGCCGGGCATGGATGGGATCGAGATGGTCGGGCAGTTGCGGAGACGGTTCGAAAAAATGAAAGTGATCTTCATCAGCGGCTACGACGATATTGAATACCTCAAGCAAGCGATGAAATTCGATGCGATCGATTATATTTTCAAACCGGTCAATTTGGCCGAACTGCTTCAGGTTGTGCAGAAGGTGGTGGATTTATCCAAGGAGGAGAAAGGCCAGCAGGATATATTGCTCCAGATGAGCGCCAAATTGCGGGAGAGCATGCCGCTGCTGCGCGAGCGTTTTTTTATTCAGCTGCTGACGGACGATAAGGGACAAGACGCGCATGTGCTGGAGAAACGGATCGAATTTCTCGACTTGTCGCTCCCGCTCGCCAGCCTATATTGCACGCTGATCGTCAGCCTCGATAATAAAGCGTCGATCCTCGGACAAATGAGCCAGAAGGAAACGGAACTGATCTCCTTCTCCGTGCAAAATATTTGTCAGGAAGTCGTGCGGGGGCAGTTGTTCGGTTATGTGATCGAGCATACGACGGGGGAGTACGTCATCATTCTTCAGCTGACGAACGATGAAGAGCAGGAAGAAATTTTTTCGCTTGTTGCGGAGCTGAAAGTCAAGCTGCACGATTTTCTGGAACGCTTCATCCATACGAGCTTGACCGTCGGCGTTGGCAGTTGCGTGCATCACCTGAAGGATTTATCCTATTCTTACCGTACGGCGTCGGAAGCCGTACAAATGAAACTGTTTCTGGGGAATAACAAAATCATCACCGTCGACGACATGGAAACGGGAAGAAACGTCGACCTGCGCAACATTCATACAGCTGTCAATGCGCTGCCTTCCTTGCTGAAAAAAGGGATGGAAGACAAGCTGCTCGCCTGTCTCGACGCACTGTTCGACGAGATTGCCCATTATCGCGGCATGACGCAGCACCATTGCCGGACGATCGCGCTGCAGGTGCTGTCGGGAGCGTCCCACTTTCTGGTCGAGTACGACATGGCTACCGAAACGCTGCAGCAGCAGGAGCGGAAGCTGGGCGAAGTGTTGTTTCAACTGGAAACGATCTATGACATGAAGCTGGCGTTGAGCGAATATTTAGTGGCGGTATGCCGAATCGTAGGTGAAAAACGCAGCAAAAAAACGCACGAGGTGATCGATCGGATCAAGGCGGTCATCCGGGAGCAGTATCCGATGAATTTGACGATTGACGACATTTCCAACCAGGTGTTTTTCAGCTCGACGTACATTTGCTTGCTGTTCAAGCAAGAGACGGGCGAAACGATCAACGACTACCTGACGCGAACGAGAATGGAGCAAGCGAAGGAGCTGCTGGTGAATACCGATCTCAAGCTGCACGACATTTGCTTCAAGATCGGTTATGCCGAACCCGGCTATTTCAGCAAACAATTCAAAAAAATGTTCGGCTTCAGCCCGAGCGAATACCGCGATATTTATTCCAATTCCTGACGAATGGCGGCGGAGGGACGATGAGCCCGTACTTGATGAACAACCGGTGGATATACAGCAAGAAGATGATCGTCGTTTATTTGGGGCTGGTGATGATTCCGGTCGTTTGCCTGCTGTCCTACTTCTATCACAAGTCCAGGGGAATTCTGGAGGACGAGGTCACCCAATCGATGCTGGCGGCGATCAATCAAGTCGAAATCAATGTGTCCTACCGGCTGTCCAAAGTCAATGAGATTTCCGATATTCTGGTGATGAATGCGGATTTGCATCGCTATTTAAGCGTCAGACTCCCCGAACGCGATGCGTATCAGCAGCTTGTGGAGCAAAAAGCGCTTTCGAACATGATCGACAATTTGCAAACGAGCCCGGACATCGAAAAAGTGCGGATGTACGTCGATCCGGGCAAAATGTATGCCGGCGAACATGTGAATTTTTTCAGCCTGGATGAAGCCGTACACATGCCCTGGTATAACGCGGTGCTGGAGCAGAACGGCGGGATGTATTGGATTTCCACCTACACCTATCATTATCTTGGCGCCAAGGATCCCGTTTGGATCATGTCTGGCGCCAGAATCGTCAAAGATCCGGACGACTACAACAAGATCGAAGGCATTATGCTGATCGATTTTCCGGTGAAAAATATAGGGGCCATTCTCCAGAACGTCCATTTCAACTCGAAGGATTCCACGATTTATATGGTCGACGAGCACGGCAAGGTCATTGTCCATTCGGACGAGTCCATGCTCGGACGCGAGACGCTGGACGATCGCGTGTTCCGCGACATCGCTTCGCGGGATCAAGGGATCGCGGCGTATAACGGGGACCAGGGGCGGCAATTTGCGATTTACAAAACGATTCCGAGCACCGGATGGAAAATCGTCACGACGGTTTCCGCCGCCACGATCAACCATACGAATGCGACGTACAGCTCGATGAGCTCGATCATTATTGTGCTCGTCGCTTTGCTCGTGCTGTTTCTTGTCGCTTTCGTCATTTTTGGCTTCGTCACGGAAAATATGGTGAAGCGGATTACGCAAATGACGCAGCTGATCAAAAGGGAAGGCGTTCATACGCTTGACGATGTTGCCTCCGAGCAAAAGGGGACCGTCGTTCGCCTGGAAAAAAGCGTACGGGTAATGCTGGCCACCTTAAAGATGCTGACGGAAAAAAATTACGGGGAGCAAATGCGGGCGAGAGAGGCGCAGCTCAAGGCGCTTCAAGCGCAAATCAATCCGCACTTTCTGTATAACACGCTCGACAGCATCAACTGGATGGCATTAACCCGCGGCGCAAACGACATCAGCATGATGATCACGGCATTGGCCACCTATTTCCGCTTGAGCTTGAATCGCGGCAAGGATATTGTGACCGTCGAGGACGAGCTCAATTTGGCCAAGGTTTATTTGGATATTCAAAAAAAGCGGTTCCCGCAATTCGATTACGACATTCGTGTGGAAAAAACGATTTTGTCGTGCCTGCTGCCCAAGCTTACCCTGCAGCCGATCATTGAAAACGCGCTGCTGCACGGCATTCAGAACAAAGCGGACCGCCAGGGGACCATTATCATCTCCGGCGAGCAAACGGAAGACGGAATGGTTGTCGTCATAGAAGATAACGGGGCCGGGATGGACACGGAGCTCGCCGAAACCATGTTGGCGAAGCCCTCGAAGCAAACAAGCAAAAGCTACGGCCTACACAATGTGCTGGAACGAATCCAGTTATTTGCCGGCGAAACGAGCGGGATTCGGATTCACTCCCGGCCGGGCGAAGGAACCCGGGTCGAAATCCGGATGGTTCGCAATTCATAAGAATGAACCAGTAAACCGTGCTTTTGTGCGTGTTCCTTGCGGATGAATCGTTCTATATTCATCTCTGAGAGGAGCGATGCAGCATGGAGCAACAGAGGATGAAGCCGCAAAAAAAGCTTGTGGTTGCGTTCGGCGACAGTATTACGGCAGGCGTTCATTTGCTGCCGGAGGACACGTATTTGTACAAGCTTGGCACGTTGATGAACTGCGTCACGATTAATGCCGGCATCCCCGGGCAAACGACGCAAGAAGCAAGGGGGCGAATGAGGCGGTTTGTCCGGGACCACGAACCCGATGTTTGTGTGCTGCAATTCGGCATGAACGACCATACGGCAACCGGCAGCGGCGGCCACGCCAAAGTGCCGCTTGACGAGTTCCGCGCCAATCTGGCCGGCATGGTGGAAGAATTGCGGGAGGATGGCATCGTCCCCTTGCTGTGCACGATCCATCCGATCCTCGAAGGCGACGAAAGCCGGTATTACTATGCGCGCCATCCGCAGCGCTGGTACGCTCCCGGCGGCGCGAATGGCCGAATCCGCGAGTATAACGACGCGATTCGCGACCTTGCCGGGCAATTGGCATGCGAGCTGGCGGATACGGAACGGCACTGGTCCGAGGCGATCGAAGCGGGGACGCGGCTTGAACAGCTGCTCCGTACCGTGGAAAATGCAGGCGCGGACGACGGCGTACATCCTACCCCGCTTGGCCATGACTATTATGCGGCTTGTATCGCCCCGCGGCTGGAGATGGTGCTGAATTGACCATGCTCATGACCACCATTCCGGGTACGCAACTGACCGTTTCGTCGCTTTGTCTGGGAACGGCTTCCATTGGCAGCGCCATCAACGAACAAGATTCGTTTCGACTGCTCGACCATTTCTGCGATTTGGGCGGGAGCTTCCTCGATACGTCGCTGAATTATGCCGACTGGCAGTGCAGCGTGCCAAGCATCAGTGAAAAAACGATTGGAAAATGGTTGAAGCAGCGTAAAGGCGGTCGGCCAATCGTCGTGGGGACAAAAGGAGCCTGCGCGACACCCGAACGCTTCTTTCGCTTGTCCCGCGCAGAGATTATTCACGATCTGCATAGCAGCCAACGCAATCTGCAGTTGGATTGCATCGATCTCTTTTGGCTGCACCGCGACGATCCGGGCGTTCCCGTAGCGTCGATCATGGATGTGCTGCACGAGCAGGTCGAGGCCGGCAGCATCCGTTATTTTGCCTGCTCCAACTGGACGCTCGACCGAATCGTCGAAGCGCAGAACTACGCTGCAAGCAAGGGCAAACCGGGATTTTGCGCCAGCCAGATTTTGTGGAGCCTGGCCAAGCCCAATGAGGCGAGACTGCAGGACAAGACGCTGGTTGCCATGGACGAGAGGACGCTGGCGTTTCACCGCCGCACGGGAATGGCCGTCGTTCCTTACTCCTCGCAGGCCGGCGGTTTTTTCAGCGGGCGTTTCGGTCCGGATGCTGTCGGTGTCGGCGGGAAAACCGCAGCGGTGCTGAGGGACTACGGCAATGCCGAGAATTTCGCGCGGCTCGCACGCGTCCGCGAAGTGGCGGCCCGCTTGAACGAAACGCCGGCTGCCGTTGCGCTTGCTTATTTGTTCGCGCACCCGTTTGCCGTCTTCCCGATCATCGGGGCAAGCAAACCGGAGCAGCTGACGGACAGCTGCCGGGCGGGGGAGCTGCGGCTGGATGCGGAGACCGCCCGTTATATCGAGCAGGGAGAAAGCGACAATTCCTAATCATGCCGGAGGTGGATAGTTTGAAACGATTTCTGACGAAATGCTGCCTTGCGCTTCTGTTGACGTGGATGTTGCCCGCCGTTTCGCCGTTTGTCCCCGCAGGCTGGCAACAAGCCGGCGCCGATGCCGGAGACATGGCCGACGGGGGCATGATTTTAACCGATGACATGCAGGATTTGTCCCGCACTTATGCCCATAGCGGCGTATCTGTCGTTTCGGTCGCTTACGGCACCTATGGCCTTGGATACGGGACGGTCGTCAGCGCCGGTTCTTTTGACGGGGATTCATCGGTCATCATGGGAAATGGCGGCGCTTCTTATCTGATTTACAAGAAGAAGGACATTCGTTCCTTCCAACTGGTGGCGTATGCCGAGCCGGGAGCGCCTGTTCCCGCCATTCAGGTTTCCGTTTCAAGCGATGGGATCGCGTACCGGGACATTGCGCCGACCGTGACCAACGAAGGTGGGCAGAACGGCTCATGGGTGCGGCTTGACTACACCATGTCGCAGCTGACGAATGCCGACTATTTGCAAATCGCCTGGGACAGCGGCGTTTCGGCCGTATTCGCAAGCAAGCTGCGAATCGGTTATACGGGAGGAGTCGCGTTTGAGGATACGGGATTCGAACAAGCAGCTACAGCGGAACTGTCGCAGACGGGCGGCTGGGAAGTGAAGATCGCCAAAGCGGACGCGGCGGATGTGCCCGATTTCGCCGTAACGGTTGAAGCGGAGCAAGGGGCGCCGGGTCGTTACTTGCGGATCGCTGAGCGTCAAGCCGCTTCGGCGGGGATGGTGCTGGTCGGGCAAAAGGTTACGTTGCCTTCGTTTTTTACCGGCGCCGACGATCTGCTGCTGTCCGCCGACATCAAAAGCACCAGCGAAGCGACCTACTCCGGCAACTCATGGCGACTCGCCGTATTGCCCGCTGCGGTTTGGGACGAGTTGTCGGCAACGAACGGAGGGGCCGGCGTGTACCGGGCAGCCGATGAGATTTATTCCCTTTCGCTTCATGACGGGACGATAGACCCGGATGATGTGGCGGAGTGGACGCACTTTTCCACCTTGGGCAGCAATATTGTCTCCCACCTGAGCGGCCGTGTTGGCGAACAGGTCGTATTTGCCCTGATCTTCGAAGCGGCTTCGGATACTTCACTGGACATTGGAGGAGTGGATAATTTCGAGCTGAACCTTGGCGAGCTTTCCAACAGCCGTCCCCACTTTGTGAATGTGAAAGCCGTCAGGGACAACTATTTTGCCTTCCGTTGGGCAGCGGATCTCGTCCAAGCTTATCAAGCCAAATATGACGTTTGGCTGGATCGCGAAACCGAGCTCATTTCGGATTCCACCTACATCCAGGAAAATGCGTTTGTCGATCCGGAGCTGGACGTCGCCTTGACTTATCAATATGAGTCCCTGTCCGCCATTCGGGCCGCAGGCTACGACTACGATACGTATTACAAGATTGCCCAGTTCAAATCGCCGGGAATCGATCCGCAGGATCCTGCGGACGACCGGATCGTCAGTCTCGCGAATACAAGCGACAGCGAGATGAAAACGATCACGAAAGGCTGGTTCGCGAAGTGGATCCAGTCGCATACGGAAGGGGCGCAGTATTTATCTTATCTGTATCTGATTACCGGCGACGAACGCTACGCGGCCAAGGCGGCGGAAATCGTCAAGGAATTTGCGGCCAAATATCCCGGCTATGTGAATCATGACGTTGTTTCACCGGTTCGTCCATTTGCGACGAGAGCGTATTATTCGCCGCTCAATGAAGGGCAATTTTTGATTACGCCGCTTGTATTTGCCGTCGATAACTTGTTCGATTCCGGCCAACTGGATGCCGCGTCCAAAACCGCCATTCGCGCCGACTTGTTGTATCCGGCGACGGAAGCGATCAAACGGAGCTCGCGATTGTCCAATTTTCAGGTGATCATGGACGCTTCGATCGGTTTGGTCGGTTATTTATATGACGATGCCAACCTGATCGCACAGGCCAAAAACGGGTATGCCGCTACGGCTGAAACGGGAACGGCGCTCGGTCTGTTTGACGGCCTGCTCGATTATGGCGTGGGAGACGACGGCTTCTGGTTCGAAGGCACGCCAAGCTATCATAGTTTCGTATTGAAGTTCTACATCTATTTGGCGGATGCGGCTCAGCGGATGGGCAGCAATAAAGGCGAAAATTTGTATGCCGGGAATGCCCGGCTGGAATCGATGTTTCGCGTGTTTATGCGCATCCCTTATCCGGATTTGACGCTTCAGGCCAATAACGATTCGGTTTACAAACCGGATTTGCTCACCCCAGTCTACTTGTGGATGATGGAAACGGCCGATCGGGAGTATGGCGAGCACGACAGCACGTACCTTGCTTTTCTCAATCAGGCCTATACGCAGAAACCGCGAAGCGCGGCAGACATCAATGCACTGCTGTTCGGGGGCGGAGATATTCCCGCGGCAGACCGGCCGTTCCAGCTGCAGGATGCGAACATGCCCGGACTGGGCACAGTGTTTACCCGGAATACACATGACGGGCAGACGTATATGAGTACGCTTGACTACGGGCCTTTTACGGGGACGCACGATCATAACGACAAGCTGAATATAACCACCTACGGCAACGGGCGCATGTGGTTGGACGATTTGGGGATCAGCCCCTACGGGACGGAATCGGCCGAGCAGTATTATCGTACGTCGGCTGCCCATAACACGGTGGTCATTCCCGACACGAAGCAGGCCGGTCTGGCCGGAGCTTTTATCGCCAGCAGTCATACGCAGTCGATGCACGTCAGCGCGGCTTCGGCGGACAGCATTTATCCAGATGTGCAGCAATACCGCAGAGGATTGATAGCGGTTGACAATTGGATGCTCGATGTATTCCAGCTTCAGACCGGCAAACCCAAAACCTTCGACTGGTTTGCCCATGTTCCGAAAAGCACGATGAACCTCGATATGCCGATGGGAACGCAATCGGGGAATTTGGGAACGGCAAACGGCTATCAATATACGCAGGTACAGGCCAAAGGCACGACTTCCAGCAATTTTCAAGCGTTATTTACCGATACGACCGACAGCAGCCTGACTTATCGGATCACCATGATCAATGATGTCACCACCGATGTGTACCAGGCAACCTCCTTTGGCACGGCCAACGAGCCCAATGTGACGATCCCCGTGCTTGCCGCCCGCCAATCCGTAAACGGCAAAGGGGAGTTTCTTGCGCTGCATCAATTTGCGCCTGAAACTGACGGCATTACCGCAGCGTTCAAAACGGATGACGGCGTCGAATTGTCTTTGGCGGATGGCGGCAGCTATCGGATTCATTACGACTTTGCGCATGCGGCGGAAGAAACCGGCTTCCAGCTGCTCAAAACAGATGCCGACGGCAATCCGCAGAAGCTGGAAATCGCCAACGACAACCGCGCGGCTTTCGATCGCAAGCTGTATGCCAAGAGCGATCAGGTGCTGAGCAGCTTGTCGGTGCTGAGCAACCCGGATCATACCATTGACATCGCCAACGACCCAACGGATCCGACCCAAAAGCTGATGACGACCTTCACGCTGTACGTAGGCGATGCAACGGTAGAGCGGATACAAGTCGACGGGGAGGACGTTTCTTTTACCCGCAATGCCGATTATGTGACGATCCATGCTCCGATGAAGGCCAAACCGACGCTGGGCAATAACCGGGTGGCGCTCCATGCTTCGGACGACGCCTATGCGAAAGAAGCGGAACCGAACCGGGTGCTGGGCAGCTACACCACGCTCGCTTTGCGCAACGGCGGACTGACGCGCACCACGATGGCCGCGTATGTGAAATTTGATCTTTCGACGTATACCGGACAAGGGTTGGCGGATGCGAAGCTGCGAGTTTACGCTTCCGACACCGCGGTGCCGGCGAATCCGGTAAAGCTGGCCGTTTACGGAATCCTGAACAACAGCTGGACGGAGGAGACGCTAACGTGGAACAATGCCCCCAACCTGGGCAAAGACGGTTCCGGGTATACGACCATTACGGGTACCGGATCGACCGCCTTTTACCTTGGGAGCATCAGTATGGAGAATCGGAACAATGACTGGCAGGAAATCGACGTTTCCGGATTTGTCAGAGACCACGGTCTGGCGAATCAGAAGATCAGCTTTATCGTCATGCCGGACAAAACGTACAACGACTGGATCAATGTCAGCAGCAAGGAAGGCGGAACGCGGGGTCCCGAGCTGGTAGTGAAGGAGAAGCAGGAGCTTGCGGCTGCCGAAACCGCTTATGTGCGCGGAGGAGCCTACGCCGATCAGCATATGGACGGCAGCGGCGCGATGGAAGTAATGGATGCGGCCGCCGCGACGGACGATCGGTTGGCCTATATGAAATTCAGTCTCGGCGCTTATGCGGGTACCGGGCTTGGCAAAGGTGTCCTGTCGTTCCATGTGTCGAGCCTGTCCGCATCAGCGCCGGTTGCGATCGATGTGTATGGCTTGACGGACGACAGTTGGAACGAATCCGCCATCATGTGGAATCAATCGCCGACGGCTGGCGGGATGCCTGTCGGTGCCGTCCGGATCGGCACGGTGTATGTCGATCAAGCCAACAAAACCTATCTGGTGGATGCCACCGCTTATCTGCGGAGCCAATTGCCCGATCGCTACGCCACGATTGTGCTGGTGAACGGGGATGCCGCCAACTCCCTGCTTCAGATCGATGGGAGAACATCGTCGCTTCCGCCGACGCTGTCGCTGTATGCGCCGTATGTGGATTCGGCTTTGGGCGGGGCGTTCATCTGGGGAGGAGCGGCGCATGCCGATACCAACTATGAGTATTCCACCCATCTGATCGTCAAAAATGCCACCGGAACCGCGGACGACCGGAAAGCTTATTTGCAAATCGATCTTGGCAACATCAGAACGGAACGGGTGAATCGGGCCGTGCTGAAGCTGCATGGATTGAATTCGACATCAGCTTCGGTTGCGCCGGTGACGGCGTACGGGATTACGGATAACATTTGGGAGCCTTCGCTGATTACGTTCAACCATGCGCCCAACCACAACGCGACCACAGGGGAAGTGACCGGTGTCGGCACCACGGCGTTCCCGCTGGACACCGTCGGCATCGGGGCCGCCGTAGGCGACTTTGAGTGGGATCTCAGCGATTTCATCTATTCCGCTTTGCGGGCGGGTGATGCGGCCAGCCTGGTGCTTGCCATCGATCCCGCAATGAACGACAGCTATATCGACTTTAACGGCCCGAAAGGCATCATAAAACCGTCGTTCGAGCTGGATTATTAACTTGTCTCCATCGCTGCCCGGCGCTTGAGTCGGGCAGTTGATTTTATTATAAACTCGCCAGGAGGGGAACCGAAAATCGAATGGAATTGTCTATTTAATGAGAGGTGAGGGGATGGATCACGACTATTTAAAGAACCTCCGTCAGTTTGACTCGCAATCGTTTCGTGAGTTTATGGAGACCTACGGGCAGGACGTATGGAATTATGCTTATTTTCTAACGAAAAGCACGCATGCTGCCGACGATATCTCGCAGGATGTTTTTATCAGTGCTTACCAACATATCGGTTCATTCCGCGGGTTATCGCCTGTGAAACATTGGCTGCTCAGGATTACACGCAATACGGCAACCAATTATCGTACAAAAGCGTTTTTCCGCAAAATGGTGCTCGACGATCGTATTCATTCGCACGAAACGGTACCTTCGGCCGAAGCAGCTTTTTTCGCCAATCGCTACATCGACGAGATTTGGAATCATGTGATGCAACTGTCGATCAACTGGTCGCGAAGTGTGGATGGCCGCATCACGGGGCCGTTCCCGGTCGATTTGATCAACGGCAAAGTAGTGGGCATCTGCCCTTCCTGCTCGGTGGATGAGCACTAGTTGATGGCTAATCAATGATGGCCCCCCAGGCCTCGAGCCAACAGAGTTGGCGAAATAGGCCATGTTTTATGGCCTATTAGCCCCAAAATGGGCAGCCGCCACAAAATAACCAGTGATTTCACTGGCTATTCTCGTCAATCTGCCCTGATTGCTGCCATTCGGTCCAAATAACCAGTGTTTTCACTGGTTATTTCCGACGAGGCAGGCGAAATGGGGCATATAAGCCATTTTTCATGGGCTATTTCGTTTGGGCCAATCCCGTATCCTGTCCTCGCGATGTAATAAATGTGCTACTGGGCCAAGCTTTCCAAATCGGGCTGCAATTTGTTTCGCAGCACATACAGCATGAGGGCGCCCACAAGGAACGCGGCGGCATCTGCGATAACAAGCGACCAGACCACCCCGTGGAAGCCGCTCATGCGATTGGCGATATACAATACCGGGATCAGCGTAATGCCTTGAATAACGGACATAATAAACGCAGCGGTTCCTTGCGCCGTTGCCTGGAAGATCCCCGTAAACAACGAAGTCATTCCCGTAATAAACAAGGACAAGAACGTGACGTGAAGAATGTAGCTGCCCATTTCAATCAAGATCGGGTCATTCGTAAACAATCCGATCAAACGGTCGGAAATCAGATAAACGAAGATGCCGAACACAACGGCCAATGCCACAATCGTTTTGATCGTGAATGAAGTGGTATGTTTCATGCGCAATTTATTCGCGGTAAAAGAGTAGGCAATGAGCGGCACGACTCCTTCGCACAATCCCATCAGAATAAACTCCGGAAATTGCAACAAGCGCGATGAAATTCCGTAAGCCGCAACGGCCTGATCCCCATAGTCAATCAGATAATGGTTAAAGATAAGCGACATGGCGCCGAGAAATATACTCATAATGAAAACGGGAACGCCGATTTTGAATACATTGCTCAAAATGTCCCCGGTAACTCGAAACCATTTGGCGGAAATCGTCAGGAACGCACTTTTGTAACCCATATGGAACGTATAAAATAGGCCCGCAACCAGGTTGGAAACGACAGTAGCGGATGCCACGCCGACCACGCCCCAGTGGAAGACGAAAATAACCAGCGCATCGAGAATAATATTCACCACAACGCTGAGTATCATACCGATCATCGACGTGACTGCCGCGCCCTCCGAGCGCACCATATTTTCCAGCGTAAAAAACAGGACGACAATGGGCGAACCGATCAGCATAACCGTCACATAATCCTTTGTAAAGCCGAAGGAGTCCGGCGTTGCCCCAAGGCCGTTAACGATTGGATCGATCAACGGGATACCGACGGCCATCACGACAAGCCCAAGAACAAGACTGCTGTAGAAAGCGAATGATGACACGTGCTTTACGGCTTCGTATTTTTTCTCTCCCAGCAAACGGGAGATGAAGGCGCCGCTGCCGATGCCGATCAGGTTGCCAAGCGCCATAATGGCTGCGAATAACGGCAAAGTCAGGGCAAGTGCGGTCAACATGGCCGTATCGCCCAGTGTGCCGAGGAAATAAGCATTCAGGATGGAATAAATGACACTCATTGAGGTGCCCAGCATCATCGGTACGGCGAAGTGGGCGACGGCTTTGGCGACGGGTGCTTTTTCAAAGTAATGTAGGTTGTTTGTTTCCATGCGGGTCACAGCTTTCTGCAAGTATTTTGATCTGATCAATAGCTACAAAATACAGCGACATTATGAACGCAATATAAACATCGCGACGGCTTGACTCCAAGACGAGATCCTTATTTACTATTGAAATTTAAGTCGCCGAGATTTTTAACAGTTGAAATTTCTCCGACGGTTTCATGGGAAGGGGTCAAATCTCCGTCTTCATCAAATGTAAATTTCCCGTGAAAAACGCCAAGAATCACATAAGCATCCTTTAGTATGGGGCCCTTATATTTTTCCAGAAATACAACGGCTTTTTCGCCCTTTTTCATGACTTTGTTTTTCTCAAAGGTATACTCCACATTCCCGTAAACCCCGCCGGTTTCCAAGATTTGAATATTCTTCGTATCGGCATTCCCTTTGAAAAGCTTCTGTACTTGTGCGCTCTGGACAGTAAATACGACATTTTTGTATTTCAATGCATCGCTATCAGCTATCAGAACTTCAGCAATCAACTCTGAAGAATCCTTCAAATCATTGACACTTGAATATCCCTTTGTTAATTCCCCTCCCGTATCTACTGTTCTTAATGGAATGTTCAGCGTGTATACAATAAAACCAATTATAGCTATAAATGTGATAGCAGATAGAACAACTATTTTATTCCTTTTTTTTATTAACAAGTCTATCTCTCCTTTTTGGAACGTTTCGCATAATCTACCATATTGCTGTGATTATGTATACTTATTATTCCATTTGAAGAGTGTGAAAGGGTTGCAGGATATTATTGAGGGGGCGCCTTGACTAAAAAACGAGACCCCATTTATAATTCAATTGAATCGTTGAATATTACGACAGGGGTGGAGGATATGGCGCACGAACTCCCCGTTCGCGTTTTTAAAGATGAGTTGTACCGGCAGTTCGCCCGGATCGGGAAATGCTTGTCCAGCGATAAACGGCTGGAGCTGCTGCACCTGTTGTCGCAAGGGCCCAAGTCGGTAGAGAAAATGGCCGATGCAACCGGGATGAGTGTGGCCAATGTTTCGCGCCATCTGCAGATTTTGCTGGACGCCAATCTGGTGAAATTCAGCAAGAAGGGAACTTATGTGATTTACACGCTGGCCAGTCCCGAGATTGAAGGGTTTATCCATTCGTTGTGGCGCATCAGCGAAATGCAACTGGGCGACGTCTTGCGAATTAAAAACGATTTTATGAGCCATTGCGACGATTTGCAGTCGCTTTCGCTCGCCGAAGCCGTAACCCGAGTGGCGGACGGCAGCATTCTGCTGCTTGATGTTCGGCCTACCGACGAGTACGAGGCGGGTCATATTCCGGGAGCGATCTCGGTACCGATGGAAGAGTTGAATCGTTTCATGCAGACGCTGCCCAAAGGCGCACAAATTGCCGCTTATTGCCGCGGCCCTTATTGCGTGTTTGCGGCCGAGGCGGTGGCGATGCTGCAGCAAGCGGGATTTACCGCTTACCGGCTGGCGGAAGGGGTGTTTGAATGGCGGGAACAACAGGTCGGGAAAGGGTGAGGAGCGTTCGCTCATGGAACAGCAAACGGTAGTACGGGGCAAACAGAGGAAATACTTGCCCGAGCCGCTTGGCGAGTACGTAGCTTCTCCCGATAAGCAGCGCCAGTTATTCAAACGAACCATGAGGATTGTCATGGCTTCGCAAATGTTTGGCGGAGCAGGCCTGGCTGCGGGCATCACGGTAGGCGCGCTGCTCGCTCAGGATATGCTGGGAACGGACAGTTATGCCGGGGCGCCCGCCGCTTTGTTCACGTTGGGCTCTGCCGCCGCGGCGCTGCTGGTCGGCCGCCTTTCCCAGCGGGTAGGTCGCCGGGGCGGACTGGCGGCAGGTTTTTTGGCTGGCGGGATTGGCGCCATCGGGGTCGTGTTGGCAGCGATCCTGAACAGTCTGCCGCTGCTGTTTATTTCGTTATTCATCTACGGCGCAGGGACGGCGACAAATTTGCAGACGCGGTACGCCGGAACGGACCTGGCCCCATCCACACAACGGGCAAAAGCGATCAGCGCCGCCATGGTGTTTACGACGTTTGGCGCCGTGGCCGGTCCGAATCTGGTCAATGTCACAGGATCGGTTGCGACTTCCCTTGGCGCTCCCGCGTTATCCGGGCCATTCATGCTGGCGGCTGTTGCTTATATTTTGGCCGGACTGGTGCTTCTCGTGTTTCTCCGTCCCGATCCGCTTGTCGTCGCCAAAGCGATTGCAGACGCAGCGCGTTCCGGTCAGGGGGGATTGAAAGAGACGGAAGCGTCGGCTGCCGAGCTGCGAGTGAATAAACAAGGGTTGGTTGTTGGGGCCGCCGTGATGGTGTTGACGCAAATCGTGATGGTTGCCATTATGACCATGACACCGGTGCATATGAAGCACCACGGGCATGGGCTGGGGAATGTAGGCATCGTAATCGGCATTCATGTGGCGGCCATGTATTTGCCTTCTCTCATTACCGGCGTGCTTGTCGATAAATACGGGCGGACGTTGATGTCCTATGCCGCCGGAGTCACGTTGCTCCTGGCCGGATTGTTGGCCGCTTTGGCGCCCGGGGATTCGCTGGTTCTTCTCGTGCTGGCGCTTGCGCTGCTCGGTCTGGGCTGGAACTTTGGCCTCATCAGCGGGACAACGGCGATTGTCGATGCGACTCCTCCGCAAATCCGGGCCAAAACGCAAGGAACGATGGACGTGCTGATTGCGTTGGCCGGCGCTTCGGGAGGGGCGGTATCCGGGATTGTGGTGGCACAGTCCAGTTATTCTACGCTGTCGCTAGCGGGGGGATTTCTTTCTTTGCTGCTCATTCCGGTTGTCGTCTGGTCCCGAAACAAAAAAAGCATGATTTCCAATAAAATTTTTGGGGCATTGTAGAAATCGGCTGCGTGAAGACGACATCATCATGAAACCAAAATCATGTTGCTCACGGAAGGAGCAAGAGAATGAATTATGCGTTGATGTTTTATGAAAGCCAGGAGGACTTTGCGTCAAGGACGGATCCCAGCCGGCAACAAGCATACTTGGCAGGCTGGACGCACTATGTGCATGCTTTGCGGCAGGCGGGTATTGCGGTATTCGGCGCTGGCCTTCATGCGCCGGAGACAGCGGCCACGATGAAGCGCCGCGGCGGCGAGATGCTGGTTCAGGATGGACCGTTTCCCGAAACGAAGGAGCAGCTCGGCGGGATCTTCGTCATTGACGTTCCGGACCTGGAAACCGCATTGGAATGGGCTGCCCGAGGGCCTGTCGATACGGTTGAGGTCAGACAAAACCTTCCCGGGCTGTAGCGGCCGCGATTCGATGAACACTCATTCGATCGTGGAACAAACGGCGCGCGACGCTTATGGCCGATTGATTTCCTACTTGGCTGTCCATTGGCGGGACCTGCAGGCGGTTGAGGATGCCCTCGGCGATGCTTTTCTCGCCGCGCTGGAAACGTGGCCCGAAATTGGCGTTCCGGACCTGCCGGAAGCGTGGCTGCTCACCGCCGCTCGCAGAAGGCTTATCGATCGCGCCCGCCGCGCCAATGTTTCTGCCAATGCTCTGACGACGCTGTTTGCCATAGCCGAGGATACGCAGCGTCTTACTGCTTCAGGCGCTGCCTTTCCGGACGAACGGCTGAGGATGATGCTGCTATGCACCCTTCCGGCCATCGATCCCGCGATGCGTACGCCGCTTATGCTGCAAACGGTGCTTGGCATCGATGCGGCGCGAATCGCTTCTGCCTTCGTCGTCAAGCCTTCCACCATGGGCCAGCGGCTGACCCGGGTCAAAGCCAAAATTCGCGCCGAAAGGCTCACGTTTGAAATGCCGGACGAAGAGGAAGTCCCGGAACGTCTCGATTCCGTTCTGCAAGCCATTTATGCGGCTTACGGGACGGGATGGGAAGAGGAGGCCATGGCCGATTCGCCTCGGAGGAGGTTGGCGGGGGAAGCGATTTATCTGGGAAAACTGCTTCTCCAGTTCGCCCCAGGCGAGCCGGAGGTTTACGGTTTGATGGCGCTCATGCTGCACTGCGAGGCACGCCGCGAAGCGCGATATGATGCGGAGGGGAATTACATTCCCCTCTCTCATCAGGATGCCGCCAGGTGGGACCGAACCTTGACGATGGAAGCGGAGCGTTGCCTGCTGGCCGCCTCGCAAGCGGGCCGAATCGGCAGCTTCCAACTCATGGCTGCGATTCAATCGGCGCATGCGCAGCGTTTATGGACGGGGCGCACCGAGTGGGCGGCCATTGCCGATCTGTATGAAGGGCTCGTAAGTTTGCGCCCTACCTGGGGCGCTTTGGTCGGCCAAGCTGCCGCGGTTGCGGAAGCTTATGGGGCGGGGCGCGGCCTTTCCTTGCTGGAAGCGATTCCGGCTGCGGAAGTGATGAACTACCAGCCTTACTGGGCGCTGGCCGGTCATTTGTACAAGCGGGTGGGGCGGGAAGAAGCCCGCTCCGCTTACAGTCGTGCGATTGGATTGTGCACGGATGCTTCGGTTCGCCGCTATTTAATCGGCCAGGCCGCCGAGATCGAAATGCGGTAAGTGTACAGGGAACAGGAGACTAATCAAGTCCGCGGCGGTCGCGGGCTTTTTTTTGACTTGGCGGAAAGGATAACATCTGACAGTGGCGCGAAAGCAAATTTGTTTGGTTGGCGGCAGGGAGAATGCGATGCTTAGTGCATCGTGTCTGCTCGGTGATGGTTTAAACAGGGGCGAGGGGGCGGGAGCGGAGAGCGGGGGTTGGTATGGAGAAGCGGCAGCGTTCGCCTTTGTTTTCCGGATTCCCCCTTGGGCCGTTATCATTCGAAGAATCCGGAAAACAAGAAGCGATAGGAATACTAACCCCCGCGCGCAGCGGGAGCCGGTTTCGCCGGATGCGGTGCTGCCCATTGTGTATGATTTTTCGAGTATATGCGGATCTCTGCATACTTTCCCGAGGCTACACAGTCGTGCGATTATACATGCGGATCGGCAGTTTATCCATTCAAGGTCCGTGACGGGCATCCTATAATGAAGGCACATCCGCATGATGATGGAATATGCCCGATTAGAGGAGATGCTTATGTCACAGCTGGCAATCAAAGGCGGTTCCGCGGCAGCCGAGCCGCTCAAGCAAGTGAAATGGCCGAAGCTGTATCCGGAGGACGAAGCCGCCGTCCTGCAGGCGCTGCGCCAGGGATACTGGGGCGGCATCGGCGACGAACAATCGCCGAACCGCAAATTTGAGCGCGCTTTCGCGGATTATCACGACGCCGCTTACGGCACGCTGGTCGCCAACGGCACCGTGTCGCTGGAACTGTCGCTCAAGACGGGCGGCGTCCGACCCGGCGACGAAGTGATCGTGCCCGCCATCACGTTTATCGCCAGCGCCAGCGCGATCGTGTGCGTCGGCGCGGTGCCGGTGTTCGTCGACGTCGACCCGGACACGTGCCAAATCAGCGCCGCCGCGATCGAAGCGGCCATTTCGCCGAAGACGCGGGCGATTATCGCCGTTCATTTCGGCGGGTACATGGCCGATATGGATGCGATCGTGGCTGTCGCGAACAAGCACGGCCTGTTCGTGATCGAAGATTGCGCCCATGCGCAGGGAGCTTCGTGGCGCGGCCGCAGAGCAGGCTCATGGGGCGAGTTTGGCAGCTTCTCTTTCCAGGAAAGCAAGGCGCTGTCGGGCGGCGAAGGCGGCATCGTCCTGACGAACGATGCCCAGCTTCACGAAAAAGCGCAGCTGATCCGCAACATCGGCCGCCATACGGGGCAACGCGCGTACAACCACTATGTGCCGGCGACGAACTGGCGGCTCGGCGGCCTGCAGGCCGCGTTGCTGCTGTCGCAGTTCGGCAAGCTGCCGGACCAAGCCGAGCAGCGGCACCGCAACGCGCTCCTGCTGGCCGAAGGCGTGAACCGCGTCGAAGGGCTGCGCAGCTTGCCGGTCGACGAACGGCTGACGCAGTGGGGCTGCTACTTCTTCGTGATCGCGTTCGATGCGGCGGCGTTCGGCTGCTCGCGCGACGCGTTCGTGCAAGCGCTGCGCGCCGAAGGCGTCGTCTGGACGACGACGGGATACAACCGCCCGCTGTATTATGAAGCGGCTTTCTCTGAAGAAGCGATGCGCCCGCTGCTGCACGAAAGCGTGCCGCTGCCCGACTACGGGCAGATGCGGCTGCCGAACGCCGAACGATGGGCGACAAGTATGGTGACGATCCTGCATTACTACTTGCTCGGCGATCGTTCCGGCGTCGACTATATACTTGAAGCGATTCATAAAGTCAAACAGCACGTGGACGAATTAAAATAAGCGCAACAGACCGGCTCGTCTCCGCCAAAGAGGAGAAGGGCCGGTCTGTCCTTTGCGGCGGGCCGGCCGGAAATGACGGTTGTTGCGCCAGTGGCAACAGCATTACAATAGATTTGCCGGCTTGCCTTGCAATTGCCGGCAAACCACTTTCCTTGCGGCGATGAATCGCCGCGAAACGAGGCCCGATGAAAATCGTCGATCCATCCAGCCAAACGAACGACATAAGCGTCACCGTTGCGCTGCGGCAAGCTATCGAGCAGGTTACCGGCCGCTACGGCGAAGCCTGGATCGCTTCCGATCCGGCGCGGAATACGCTGCCTCCGGCAGACGAAGCGGCCGCAAGCGGCACATTCGAACCGATTCACGAGCCGCACCGGCATCCGTTTCTCGAGCTGTGCGTTTGCCTCGAAGGGCGCTGCACGATCCAGTACGAAGACCGGCTGCTCCCGCTCGGCCACGGCGACGTCATCTTGCTTCCGCCTGAAGTCGTCCACTGCGAAATGCCGGAAGCGACCCGGCCCTACAAGGCGCTTTGGCTGGCCGCCGACTTCAAGCGCACCGTTACGCACGTGTTGTTCAAGGACGGCGGGCAAGATGCGCTGCTGCTGGAAGGCAGCCAGTTCGAATGCGACTATACTACCAACCATATCCTGCATCATGTGCAGCTGGAGGCCAAGGGAGGAGCGCGACACCGGCTCGCCTTCGTCAAAACGTACGTGCTTCAGCTGCTGCTCCATACGCTGCGGCGTCTGGAGGAAAACGAAGGGGAACAGCGTCCCGTCCACGGCGACTGGAAAGACACGATTGTGCGCGAAGTGGGCGAATACGTCGCCAACCATTACGGCCGGAACATCCGCATGGCGGAATTGTCCCACCAGTTGTGCGTCAGCGGCAATCACTTGAACGCGATTTTCAAAGCGGCGACGGGCCGGACCATTATGCGCTATATCGAGGAATTCAAGCTCGACAAGGCGCGGCAATGGCTCGCGGAAAGCGGCGACAGCATCCAGACGATCGCCTCCCGGCTCGGCTACTACGATCAATACCATTTCAGCAAAACGTTCAAAAAGGAAGTCGGCTGCTCCCCCACGCAATACCGGCAAAACGCGGCGGGCCACACGCGCTGAACGCCGGTCAATTTTACATCCGAATCGCCGGATTGTACATGTTGCGTTCCGCCGTCTCTCTATATAATGGGAGCAACATCATCTGGAGGAGGAACGGCATATGGCCGCCGAACGGGAGCGGGAATATTTGACCGAAGCGCAAGTCGAACAGTTTCATCGCGAAGGCTTCATTCTTGTCAAAGGACTGCTGAATGAAGACGAAGTGGAGGAAGTCAAGCTTCACTTTCAGGATCTGCTGGCCCGAGGGCCGGTGAAAGGGGTGTTCGACATCCCGGCAAAAGATCGCATCGAACAAGATCCGCTGCTGCAATATCCGCGTATGCTCGGCCCGGAGCGGATCAGCGAAGTGGCGATGAAATATTCGATCCATCCGTCGATCATGCGCGCCAATGCCGATCTGTTCGGCGAGGAGCCGCTTTCCTGCGGCAGCATGTATTACTTCAAGCCTCCCGGAGCGCGCGGGCAGGCGCTGCATCAGGACAACTACTACCTGCGCAACGAGCCGGGAACGTGCATCGGCTGCTGGATCGCCATCGATCCGGCCGACGAGGAAAACGGCGGTCTGGTTGTCGTGCCGAACACGGGGGATCTGGAGATCCAGTGCCCCGACAAGGCGGACACGAAGCAGTATGCGTATTCGGACGAAGTGTCGGTGCCTGCCGGGCTGGCGCCGATTCCGATGATCATGGATCCCGGCGATGCGCTGTTCTTCAACGGCAACCTTATTCACGGGTCGTACATGAATCGTTCGAAGGATCGTTTCCGGCGCTCGTTGATCGTGCATTCGATTGCCATGTCGTCGGAACGTATCGGCTATCACATCGCAAACTTGCTGTATGATCGGCATGGAAGCGTATTTACGCGGGAAAGCAACCAGAACGCCGGTCCGTGCGGTACGCCATTGCCGGGCGCGGTTGCGCCTTAGGCACAATTTTGGGAAATTATGCGTTTGGGTACGAACAAAATGGACACGAATTGCATCTGGAGGGATTGCTGCATGGTTAATACGTTGTCGGCCGGGTTCGGCCGGGCGGATATATCGCCTGACGTCGGCGTGGAGCTGAGCGGCTTCGGCTGGTATATCGGCCGCGCTTCGACCGGCGTGCTGGAGCCGCTGTACGCGAACGCGATCGTCTGGGAAGCCGGCGCGGAGCGCGGCGCGATCGTCTCCTGCGATTTGATCGGCATCGGCCGGGAGCTGTCGCAGCGCACGCGCGAAATTATCGCGCAGTCGTGCGGCATCCCGTACGACCATATTCTCGTTTGCTGCACGCATACCCATTCCGGCCCCGCAACGATGGAGCTGATCGGCTGGGGCGAAGCGGATGAAGCGTACTTGCGCACGCTGCCGGAACGCATCGCCGAGTCTGCGCGCATCGCGGCCGGTTCCATGGCGGCAACGGAGCTGGCGTACGGGGAAGTTGCGGTCGAAGGCATCTCCTACAACCGCGAAACCCATACGAAAGATCGGCCCGGCGGTGAAACCGATCGCACGCTCAAGGCGGTGAAGCTGCTGCAAAACGGCCGTATGGCCGGCTTTATCGTCCATTACTCCTGCCATCCGGTTGTGATGTGCGAACGAACTTCGCTGATTTCCGGCGATTTTGTCGGCATGGCGATCAATGCGCTCAGCGCGCGCACCGGCGCAACCGGCTTGTTCCTGCAAGGCGCGCTCGGCGACCAGAATCCGGTGTTCTGCCACGACGATCAGGAGAAATCGCTGCAAAATATCCGGGTATTGTCCGATAGGTTCACGACGTATATCGAAGCCGCTCTGGCAGCGGCGCAGCCGACCCGACTGGATGTCATTGCCGTACAACGCGAGGATATTCGGCTGCAGCTGGCGGTGCCGGATCGTTCGCTGATTGTACGCCACCTGCAAATGATCGGGTATATGCAGAAATATGACGATTCGCTGCCCGAGCCGGTGCGTCGGCGCCTGCACTTCGAGAAAAACGTGCTCGAACGGGTAGAGGAGCTTTTTGCGCAAGGCGCCAAAGACGAGCTGGAAACGGAAATCCAGGCGATCCGCTTCGGCAATCTGCTTTTTGTTACCCATCCGTCCGAAATTTTTTACGCCTTTCATCGCGAAATCGAAGCCCGGCTGCGACCGTTCCGGACATTCATCGTCGGAATGGCGAACGATGCGATCGGTTATGTGCCGACGGCTGACAAATACGAATTGAACGACGGCGCATATTCATATCCCGCCTGGTTCGTCCCGTTCATGATCGGTCAGTTTCCGTTCCGCAGCGATGTGGGCAAGCGGCTGACGGAAAACCTCGTTCGACTCGGCACCGCGCTACAAGACCGGGAACCGGCCGTATAATTCAGGCAATCGATGTCTTATTGCTTGCCAATTCGCAACCACGAAGCGATGATCTCGCTCGTGGTTTTTTGGCATGCGGATGAGGCCGGCAAAATTTTTGCCGTCATTTTACCGCTGTTTTACCAGGGGCAGATAAGATGGGCTCAAACCGTTTGGAAAGGAGATCAGGATGAAGTATCGAGCCCTCTTGAAGCCGCGGAAAAGACTTTTGTGCGTGCTGGTGTTCGTATTGTTGTTTGCGGCCGTCGTTCAACCGGTTCGTCCGGTCTATGCGCTCACACCCGAAGGATTTGACGGAGGCACGGGAATACCCGGCGATCCCTTTTTGATTTCGACCCCGGCGCAGTTGGATGCCGTCCGCAATTATTTGACCAAGTCGTTCAAGCTGACCGGGGACATCAGTCTCGGCGACTACGAGAGCGGCGCCGGGTGGGCACCGATCGGAGTTCTTGCGGCAAACCAGATGTTCACGGGAACCTTGGACGGCGACGGGCACGCGATCACGCATTTGACAATCAACCGGCCTGCGGCGGATTATGTGGGTTTATTCGGCGCCGTAAACGGCGGCAGCATCAAAAATGTGCGCATCGTTAATCCGGCGGTAGTTGGGCGCAATTATGTCGGTCCGCTTGCCGGGCGAATCTGGGGCATCTACGAGGGGCGGCAATCCGCCGTCAGCAACAGCGGTTCGTCGGGCGGGAGCGTAGCGGGCGCAGGTTGGATTGGCGGCTTGGTCGGCGACAGCTTGCGCAATTCGATCGACTACAGTTACTCCTCGACCAATGTGACTGCAACCAATTCCGTTGCCGGCGGGCTTGCCGCCGTATTCGGCCAAGGGACGATCAGCAACAGCTACGCGCTTGGAAATGTCAAAACGGGCGGTACCGCTACCGGCGGTTTGGTCGGTTTTAACAGCGCGGTAGTCAATTCCGGCGCCATCGCAACGATCAGCGGCAGTTACGCCGCCGGCAATGTGGAAGGGAACATCTCCGTTGGCGGGTTGGTCGGCATTAATGAAAATTCGGCTTCCTCCGCCGCTATGGCGGTCATCAGCAACAGCTATGCGGTCGGGCAGGTGAAAGGGACATCGCGCGTCGGCGGGTTGGTCGGATACAACCACAGTGCAACGATCGGCAACAGCTACGCGCTTGGCGTCGTGGAAGGCCAGACAGATGTTGGCGGCCTTGTCGGCGCTTCCGTAACCGATCAGATTGTGTCCAGTTATTACGATAAAGAAACGGCAGGCATTATCGCTGCGAGCCCGTATGCCAAATCAACCGAACAAATGAAGACGGCCGGCACGTTTGCGGATTGGTTTACGGCCGGCGCATGGGCGATGAATAGCGGCGTTCACGGCGGGTATCCGTATTTGCCTGCAGGCGTTTCGCCGGCGACGGCGGCGCTCGGGCAAGGAGCGGAAACGACGGCGGTGACGGCGGCGGTATCCCCGGGAAATCATCTTGTCGTTCAGGTCGTTTCCGGCTTGCAAGCGGCGCCCGGGCTCGGCGATGCCGTACCCGTCCCGGGCGCAATCGATCCCTATGTGCCCGGCTCGGACATCGGCGGCGTCGACGCCGTGACGAACAAGTACGTGAATGTTTACGAGGCAAACCCGGACGGCAAAATCGCCGCATTCAAACAACTAACGCTCACTGCCGGCGATATTTTGACCTATGCCGTTGACGAGCTTCGCGATCAGACATTGGACGCGTTGACAGTCGGTTACGGCTCGGGCGCGCAAGAGTCCCGCGCCATCACATTAACGCGCAGCGGCACTGCCGATTTGACCCAGCTTTCCGTTGCCGTGAGCGGAAATGAATTTGCCGTTACGCAGCCGGCAGCCACGACGCTGGACGCCGGCACGCCGACGACAAGCTTCACGGTGGCGCCGCTGGACGGGCTTGGGGTTGGCACGCATACGGCAACCGTCACGGTGTCGGCCGCGCATATGACCGATCGGACGTTTACGGTGACCCAAATCGTTAACGTACCCGGAGCCGCTTTGCTGCAGGTGTCCGAAGTCGGCAGCGAGCAGGTCGCGCTCGAATGGAGCGCGATCGACCATGCGACCGGCTATCGGGTGTTCAAACGAACCGCCTCCGGCGTCTACGACCAGGAGGAAGTAACGGTGACCGGCAGTACGTATCGGCATACAGTGACCGGTTTGACGAATGGAACGAGCTATTTGTTCATCGTCCGGGCAGTCGTCGGCGGGGTGGAAGGGGCCGATTCCAATGAAGTCGGCGCAACGCCAAAAACAGTGCCGGGGGCGCCGACGAAAATAACGGCAACGGCGGGAGACGGGTTGGCCAGCGTCGCCTTTTCCGCGCCGGCGAGCAACGGGGGCGACGCGATAACCCGCTACACCGCCACGTCCTCCCCCGGGGGAAGGAGCGTTAGCGGGACAACAAGCCCGATTGTTGTGACAGGGCTGACGAACGGCACTACGTACACGTTTACGGTTACTGCAACCAACAGCAAGGGAGAGGGCCCGGCTTCGACGGCGTCGAACGCCGTCATGCAGCCGATCGGCGTGCCGGCGTTGTTGGCCCCTGACGCCGGAGATACGCAGGTAACGCTGAATTGGCAAGCGGTCGGCGAAGCGACCGGATACCGGATTTACCAAAGCTCGGCAGCCGGAACGGCCGGAACGGAGGTCGATACGGTGAGCGCCGCTACGTTAAGCTACACCGTTACCGGATTGACGAATAGCCGGAGCTATTATTTTACCGTCAAAGCGTTGATTGGTCAGGTAGAAAGCGCCGCTTCCAATGAAAGGGGCGCCACGCCCGTCAGATGGGCCGGACCCGGGGCGCCGGACGGGACGTTTGCAGGCGGCATAGGCATCGAAGAAAATCCTTATTTGATTGCGAATGCCACGCAGATGAATGCGGTGCGGAACTATTTGAACGGCTCCTACAAGCTGGTTGCGGATATCGATCTAGGCGGCTATGCCGGCGGTTCCGGCTGGGTGCCGATCGGGAGCGCCGATCCCGCCCATGCGTTCAGCGGCAGCTTCGATGGCGGCACGTATCGGATTACGGGGCTGACCATCGATCGGCCGGCCGAGGATAATGTCGGCTTGTTCGGATACGTGAGCGGGCAGCTCGTCAATGTGACCCTGGACGCCGCAACGATCGTTGGTCATGATGTTGTCGGCGGCTTGGCGGGATTCGCCAAATACGGCACGATCCGCAACAGCCGTTCATCGGGAACGATTACGGGAAACAACGATGTCGGCGGTTTGGTCGGCCATGTGTTTCCCGGAACGGTCGGAAACAGCTTCAGCACGGCTGATGTGACCGGCTTTTATCGTGTGGGCGGTTTGGTCGGAACGGTTTCCGACGTATCGACGGTCAGCGACAGCGGCAGCGCGGGGAATGTGACGGGGATCGCCAGTTCATTCTACATCGGCGGCCTGGTCGGCCAAATCGACGGCGCGGCCGCGAAGATCCGCAACAGCCGTGCGACCGGAGCGGTGCAAGGAGCGAACGAGGTCGGCGGATTGGTCGGTTCGAATCGCGGCGCTGCCATCACGACCAGCTACTCGTCCGGGAACGTGACATCGGATTGGACGGTCGGCGGCCTTGTCGGCTCGATCAATACCGGCACGATTGCCGACAGCTATACGAGGTCGAGCGTTACCGTAAATACGGCAAGGAGCGGCGCGTTCGCCGGCTACAACGCGGGGACTTCGGTCGTTCGCAATTATGCGGCGGGAGAGGCGAACGGAGCGGCACCGATCGGCGGTTATTCCGGCATGTACGTTGGCGCGATGCCAAGCAGCAATTATTACGACCACGATCGTATTCCTTATGACGACGTTTTTGCCCGGCCCGTTGCGACAGCAGCGATGAAAACAAGCGGAACGTATGCGAACTGGGATTTTGACGAAACATGGGGGATCGATCCGGCGATCAATGACGGGTATCCGTATTTGCGCTACCTGGCTCCCGTGTTGTCGGCAACGGCGTCGCCCGGAGAAACGGACTTGACGACAAAAGTGACAGCGTCGCCGGATTTCGGCAATCATCTGGTCGTTCAAGTTTCTACCGTCCCCCTGGCGTCCGCCCCTGCCATTGGCGATGCCGTGCCTGCTGCGGGCGTCACGAATCCGTACGTTCCCGAATCGCCGATCGGCGGCGTGGATGCGGCAACGAATAAGTATGTTGTGGTGTATGAAGCGGACAACCGCGACAAGATCATGAAGGTCGCCCAGCTCGCTCTGACGAGCGCCGAGATCAGGCCGTCCTATCGATTGGAGCAGCCAGGCAACCGGACGTTGGACCCGTTGACGGAAGGGTACGCGGCGGGAACGCAGCAGGAGATCACGATCCCGCTGGTCCGCAGCGGAACGGGCGATTTGGCCCATTTGACCGTCTCTGCAAGCGGGAACGCTTTTGAAGTCACGGCGCCTGCGGTGACGACCCTGACCGGCGGAACGCCGACGACAAGCTTTACGGTAAAAGCGAAAAACGGGCTCGCGGCCGGAACGTACACGGCAACGGTGACCGTCACGGCGGACCACATGACGCCTGTTGCCTTCACGGTGACTCAGGCGGTTGCGGCACGTTATGTGCCGACCGACCCGACCGGGCCGTCAAACACGCCAACTGCACCTCCGGGTACGCCTGCCGCGCCGACCGGTTCACCGGGTACGCCGACCGCTCCGAACACATATGCATCGGCAGACCCGGGGAACGAAACGACGGGAGCCACCCTGCTGGTAAAAGCAGACGTACACCTTTCGGCGGGCGGCACAACGGTTGCGACGATTGATGTGGATGGAGAGGAGCTCGTTGTTTTGCTGCAGGCGTTAACCGGCAAACGGGCCGACGCTCAAACGGCAACGGTCGCGGTGGACGGCGAAGCCGACGACTTCATCGTGCATTTGCCGATTGCGGCGATCCGGCACGCGGCGGTTGCGGATGCGCCGGGCACGCTAATCGTCAAGACCGCTTCCGCTACCTACGCAATGCCGCTGCGCTTGTTGCGTGAACTTGCCGCGGCGGACTCGTCCGCGGAAACGATAACGATCGCCATCAGTCGAATCGACGGCACGCTTCAGGAAAAAATCGAACGGGCCGCGAAGTCGAGCGGGTTGTCGTTGTTAAATAAGCCGATCGCGTTCGAGGTAGCCGTCGGCGAACAGGAGCGGGCGGATTTTGGCGGCACCTACGTAAAACGTACGGTTTTCATTGCCGGCGGGGCCGATCCGTCC
Organism: Paenibacillus cymbidii; assembly: GCF_004764705.1. Classification (GTDB taxonomy): domain Bacteria; phylum Bacillota; class Bacilli; order Paenibacillales; family NBRC-103111; genus Paenibacillus_AN; species Paenibacillus_AN cymbidii. Next base: position 75,961 of record NZ_SHLX01000004.1, read on the forward strand.
GAGTCGACTGCGGTCTGGTACGATCCGGTTGCGGATGCATTTCATTTCGTGCCGTCCACGTTCCATACCGTCGACGGCGTCACCGAAGTCGCCATGCAGTCGCCGCACAACAGCGTCTACACCGTCATCCGGACGGCAAAAACATTCGCCGATTTGCAGGGACATTGGGCGATGGAAACGATCGAGTTGCTCGCTTCGAAGCTGATTGTGAACGGCGTCTCGGCTGAAGCGTTTGCGCCGGAGGCGAGTGTGACGCGCGCCGAATTTGCGGCGCTGCTGGTTCGATCGCTTGGCCTGGGCGAAGCGGCTGCTGCATCGTCAGTGCCGTTCCGCGACGTCGAGGCGGATGCGTGGTATGCCGGCGTCGTGCAGGCGGCGGTGCAATCCGGATTGGTGACCGGCTTCGGCGACGGCACGTTCCGCCCGGAAGAGCGGATCACGCGAGAGCAGATGACGGTTATGCTGGCGGCGACTTTGAAGTTCGCGGGCAAGGTGCCTGCGGCGGACGATTCCGCGACACAGACACAGCTGCAGCCGCTTGACCGGTTTGTCGATCGGACGGCGATCCACGACTGGGCGATTGATTCAGCGGCGCTGGCAGTCCGGGCGGGTATCGTCGACGGGCTTCCCGATGCGACATTTGCTCCAACCGCCTTTGCCACACGCGCCGAAGCCGGCACGATGCTGGTTCGGATGCTTCGTTACGCGGCGTTTTTGAATTAGGTTGGGTTGGCCTCACGCTGGGAGACGGTTGCGGGGGCAGGGACAGGAGTTTTTGACACAAGCATGCCTTTGCCAAAAAAGAAGCAGATGACGACCGCGGCGACGGCAAAAACAAGCGCTGACCCGAACTGCTGATGGAAGGCGCTCGTAAGGACATGCGCTGCCTGCTCCCTTGCATCGGGCGCCAAATCCGACAAATTCGGATTGTTCCGAGTGAAGGCGATGCCGCTTGTCAGCCGTCCGGCGAGCAAACTGCCGAAGGCGCTCATGCCGATGCTGGCGCCCATCGATTGAAACAGTTGGACGGCGGATTGTGTCACGCCACGGTCCGCTTCCGCCGCGGATTCCTGTATGAGCAGCGCTTCCCCGGCCATCAGCGTTCCTGTGCCGATGCCCATGACGAAGAAGCAGATGGCGGGATAAAGGAAGCTTTGGTCGGGATGAATCCGGAGAGCCATCAGCAGTCCCGCAACCGGAAACAGGAACGAAACGATAAACAGCATACGATAGGGAAAACGGGAAATCAGGAAGCCGCACGCCAGTCTGAACGGCAGGGCGCCTGCCATCAGCATCAGCGTAAAATAGCCGGATCCCGTTGCCGAAAATCCCATGGCGGTCTGGGCATAATATGGGAATGAAGACGTCGCCCCAAGCAAGCCGCACATCACCGTAAACATCAGCAGAGCCATGACGACAATGTTGCGGTTTCGCAGCAGCCGCAAGGGAATGATCGGCTCCGCGGCCCGGCGCTCGACGAAGAGGAACAGTACCAGCAGGATGGCGGAAGCCCCGAGCAGTGTCACGATCGGCGGGGACGTCCAGGCCAGGTTTTTGTTCTCGATCAGTACGGGGGCCAGCAGCAGAGCCAGGATAGATCCCACCAACGTCAGCGCTCCGGCGTAATCGACGGAACGCGATTCCCGCCGTTTCTGCTCCTGCAGTCCCAGGGACATCAGGAGAGCGGCCAGCAAGCTCACGGGAAGATTAATCAGGAACACCCCATGCCAACTGATACGATCCGTTACATAGCCGCCGATCATCGGGCCGGCCAGCGGAGGCAAAATCATCATGATGCCAAACAGCCCTTGCAGCTTGATGCGCTGTTTCAATGGAAACGTTTCGCCGAAAATGACCATGGCCAGCGGCAGCAGGCCGCCTGCGCCGACCCCTTGGATGCCGCGGCCGAGCAGCAAAAGTTCCATTGTGGGAGCGAAGCCGCTCACAATAGAACCGAAAATAAAGAGAGCGATACTGAGCAGATACAGCCTTTTGCGGCCGAAGATGTCGGACAGCTTGCCCATAATGGGCATGCAGGCGGTCATCGACAGCAGGTAAATGCCGGCTACCCAGCCATACAGTGTCATGTCGTGCAGATCGCGGATGACGGCCGGCATTGCCGTCGCAATGACCGTCTCGTCCAGCCCCGCAAAAATCATGCCGATGATGAGGGCAATAAAAACCATCCTCTTGTTGGTTTGCTTCATGGGAACCACTCCTTTGCGATGTTAACTAACGGTGTTAGTTTGAACCTTACAGTGTTAGATGTTATCATGAACCTATTCAAGCTGTAAAGCTCAAACTTACACTGTTAGGTAAAGGGCGGGTCCCGATGAAAAAGCAGCAGCCTTCGATTTCGGAGGATATCATTTTGCAAACCTCGTGGGAGCTTCTGGGGGAAGAGGGCATCGAAAAATTCAGCCTGAGGGGATTGGCCGAACGGCTCGGCATTCAGGCTCCCTCCTTATACTGGTACTTCAAGAGCAAGCAGAAGCTTTACGAACGCCTGTCCAACCAGGTAGCGAAAATCGTGCTGGAAGAGTTCCATCCCGAAGGGGACTGGAAGGAACAACTGGCGGGATTTGCTTCGACGGTAAGGAATGTGCTCGGCCGGTATCCCTGTTCCACGCAGTTGATGATGCTGACGCTTCCCGTCGAGCCGGACAGCGTGCGGTTTACCAACCGCATGCTGCTTTGCGTGGAATCGCTTCCTCTTGAACAGGAACACAAATTGCAAGTCGTTTTTACGCTGACGAACTATGTGCTTGGTTTCGTGCTTGACAACGAGCAGGACCGGCGCAATTTTTCCATTGACCGTAAGGGCAAGGAAACACATCCGGCCGGAGAGATGGTCCGCCTGCTGGACGCCATGAGCGAATCGGACGCGGGACTGTTTCGGAAGATGTACAAGAGCGGGCTGTACGAGCTGATGGGCACCGATGCGGCGTTCGAATTTGGTTTGAAGCTGATTCTGCTTGGAATTGAACAGGCGATCAAGGAGCAGGGGGAGTAAGCAGCGAGAGGCTGGCAAGCGCCGCGGCGATTGCGGGAGTGGCGAGGATTCAAATAAGCCATGTTTTTTTTTATGGCTTATTTTTGCTGACACCGGATTTTTGTCCGCAATAGGCCGGACCATTGGAGAGCAGACCGTTGCCTGCAGCGGCACGGCCGGCGCATTGTTCGTTGGCTGATCTTACGGTATGATGAAGCTAATATGACGGTTGCACAAGGAGGAAGCATGGGAATTTTATCGAGGTTTCGAGATATTATGACCAGCAATCTGAACGCTCTGCTCGATAGAAGCGAGGATCCGGAGAAAACGGTCGATGCGTTCATTGCCAGCGCAAACAGAGATCTCGGCAGTATCAGAGCGGAAACGGCCTCGCTCTTGGCGGAGGAGCGAAGAACGAAACGGGCGCTGGAGGAATGCCAAGACGAGATCGACAAACTGCAGCGTTATGCGGAGAAGGCGGTTGCCGCGGGCAACGATCGGGAAGCCGTCAAGTTTCTGGAGCGTAAAGCGCCGCTCGCGGAGAAATCAGCCAAGCTGCAAGCCGCGCATGACGATGCTGCCGCGAACGTCGGCAAAATGCAGCAAATGCAGGACAAACTCGAAGCCGATATCAGCCAATTGGAGGCGCGGCGGACAAAGCTGAAGGAAACAATGGCGGCGGCGCGGAACCAGCAACGAGTAAACGCTGCCGGTTCGCCCACAGGCGGCAATATCGATGCGACGCTGACAGCGATGGAGGAGAAGGCCAACCAAGCGTATGACGAGGCGATGGCCATTGCCGAGCTGCGGGCGGGAACGAACGACGATCTCGACGAGCAGTTCGCGCAGCTCGATAAGCGCAGCCAAGCAACGACGAATCCGGAAGACGAACTGGCGGCAATTAAGGCAAAGATGAACAAAGCGACATAATCCGCTTCGAAGCAAAAGCCCATCTTGGTGGGGTTATCTGAGAGGGGTGAGCAGATGCAGGTGATTGATTACAAATGTCCGAATTGCGGCAGCAGCATGGTGTTCGACAGCGAAACCGGGATGTTGACCTGCCAAAGCTGCGGAAGAAAGGACAATATCGAGCAACATGCCGATCCGCTTGCGGCTCCCAATTCGTATGCCGAAGGCGAAGCGGTCGAGTACCATTGCAAAAGCTGCGGCGCGATCGTAATCACCGACGCGGAAACAACGGCCACGGTGTGCAGCTTCTGCGGCTCCCCGATCGTACTCGGCGATCGGCTGACCGGAAAGCTGGCGCCGGTGAAGGTCATCCCGTTTGCGATCAGCAAGGAAGAAGCGATGGCCGCCTTTCGCAAATGGTGCCGAAACGGCCGACTGACGCCGAACGGGTTCATGACGGCGGATCGGGTCAAAGGCATCACCGGGATGTACGTTCCTTTCTGGCTGTACGATCTGAACAATCATATCGAGGTGCAAGCCCATGGCACGAAGGTGAGAAGCTACCGGCAGGGCGACTACCAATATACGGAAACGTCGCATTTTGAAGTGTACCGCAAGATTCGCCTGGATTATCGCAACGTGCCGATCGACGCCTCGGTCAAAATGAACGACGAGCTGATGGACAAATTGGAGCCGTTCCCTTACGAGCAGCTGAAAAGCTTCAAAACGCCTTATCTCGCTGGCTTCCTGGCGGAAAAGTACAGCTATACCGACGAAGAGCTGTTCCCCCGGGCGAAACAAAAAATCAGCGCCTTTATCGATGCCTATATCCGTTCCACGATGTCGGGATATTCGACTGTCACCAATACAAGCAAACAAATCGATACGCCGTTTCAACCCGCGGATTATGTGCTGCTTCCGGTATGGGTGGTGCATTATGACTACAAGCGATTGGCGTATACGTTTGCGATGAACGGGCAGACGGGCAAGGTGGTCGGCAAGCCGCCGATCAGCAAGGCCAAAGTGAGCGCATGGTTCGCCGGTGTTGCCGGCATTTCTTTCCTGGGGATGAAGCTGCTTGCCGTTTTGTCGGGAGGGGGATTGTGGTGAGCGGAAAACGTGCGGTTGTCGCCGTATGGCTGCTCTTCGCCGTATGCTTCTCCGTGCTGACCGGCGCAAAGTCGGGAGAAGCCGCCGCGGCGGAAAACAAACAGCTGATTTATGACGATGCGGGCTTGCTGAGCGCGGAAGCGTACGGAGAACTGAACGCGTTGGCCAACCGATACGGCGCGCGCAGAGAAACGGACATTATTATCGTTACTTCCCGAAACGCAGGCAATGCCGACGTGATGAAGATGACCGAGGATTTTTACGACGAGAAGGCGCCCGGTTACGATAAACCGCATGGCAACGCGGTTATACTGACCGTGGATATGAAAAACCGCGAAATATATTTGGCCGGGTTCTACAAAGCGGAAACTTACCTCGACGATAGCCGGCTAAATAAAATCCGCGCCAAAATCAGCCCGGCTTTAACGAGCGGCGATTATGAGCTTGCGTTCCGGACGTATATTCGCACCACCTCCAATTATATGGGGTACCGCCCCGGGGTGAACCCGGACAACATTTTGTTCAACGGCTGGTTTCAACTGGCGGTGGCGCTGGTCGTCGGCGGAATCGTTGTCGGCCTGATGGTGTTTCGTTCCGGCGGCCGTGTGACCGTAACCGGGCGAACGTACGAGGACGCGGGCACCTCGGGGGTTCTGGAGCACAGCGACCGGTTTTTGCATACGACGGTAACGAAGCAGAAAATCGAGCGAAACAGCGGTGGCGGCGGAGGCAGAGGCGGCGGTGGCGGCGGGACGACAAGCGGCGGCCATTCGCACAGCGGCAGCAGAGGATCATTTTAGACGAAAGGAATGGTGCAAGGTGGCGTTTTTTAGCAATCAATTTGCGAATGTCGTGGAATGGGAAGAATTTCGCGACGATATGATTTTCTGGAAGTGGCACAACCGTGAAATCAAAAAAGGCAGCAAGCTGGTCATCCGTCCCGGTCAGGATGCGATTTTTATCCACAACGGCAAAATCGAAGGCATCTTCGAGCAGGAAGGAGAGTATAATGTCGCTTCCGAGATCATTCCGTTCCTGTCGACGCTGAAAGGATTCAAATTCGGCTTCAACAGCGGGATGCGGGTGGAAGTGCTGTTCGTCAACACGAAGGAATTTACCGTCAAGTGGGGAACGCAAAATCCGGTGCTCATCCCGACTCCCCAGCTGCCGGGCGGCATGCCGATCCGGGCGAACGGCACGTTTCATTTCAAAGTGAACGATTATGTGACGCTGATCGATAAAATTGCCGGAGTCAAGGACAGCTACCTGGTGGATGACGTCAAAATCCGGATTACCGCCGTACTGGATCAACTGCTGATGAAGTGGATCAGCCGGGAAGGCAAGGACATGTTCAATCTCCAGGCGAATGCGTACGACATTGCCACCGGCATTCGCGAAGACCTCGATATGCAGGTGATGGACAACGGCATGACCATTACCGGCTTTCACGTGATGAGCTTCAACTACCCGCAAGAAATCCAGGATAAAATTACGAAGACGGCGTCCTACGAGATGATCGGCAATGTGCCGAAGTACCAGCAAATTGCCATGACGGACGGCATGGCGTCCGGCAACGTCAAGGGCGGCGGCGCCGCGGCTGACATGGCGGGCATGATGATGGGCATGAACATCGCCAATGAAATGATGAAAAAGATGAATGAAGGCCAGCAGCAGCCTGCGGCAGGAGCGAACCAAACGCCCGGGGCGCCGTCGCCCGGGGGGAGCCGGCCGAACTTCTGCCCGAACTGCGGCGCCAAAAACGAAGGCGCCAACTTCTGCCCGACGTGCGGGCAAAAATTGAACGCATAGCGCAGCGGGCATGCCCCGGCGCAAACCAATGAAGCCCGCGTCTGTCGCGGGCTTTTTCTTGCTATTAAAAACTTTTTGAGGCAACAGTGGCGCCCCCATCAATCAGCGAATTTTCCCCCTCCCTTGGCGAATTGTGAACCTGCCGCGTGCCGTCGTTCGCCGCTATACTGGAATTGCAGCAGGAAGCCAAGCGGCCAAACGGCGCCTCGACCAGAGACATCTGATGCTGCATGCGACAATTGACATTTTTACGGGAGGGATCGATTTGAAAAAGAGAATGATGATCGCCGCGACGGCTTTGACGCTGGTTGCGTCAATCGCTGCCGGTTGCGGCAGCGGGACGGGCAAGGACAGCGCCGGAACGGCTTCGCCCGCAGGTTCGCCGAAAGCGAGCTCGTCCGCCAAGCCGAGCGGTGCGGACAAGCAGATTACGATCGAGTTTTGGGGCGGCCCGCAAGTGTTGAACGTGGAGGGGATCAAGTCCACGGAATACGGCGATTACGAAAAAGCGATGATCGCTTCGTTCGAGGAAAAAAATCCGGGTATCAAAGTGAAGTACAAGCTGATCGGGGCGGCCGAAATCGAGCAGGCGATCACCGTTGCGCTAACCGGCAACAACCAGCCCGACGTCATTCTGGACGCGCTCGGCAAACGGTTGATCAAATATGTGAACAGCGGCAAAGTGGAGGACATCAGCGATTTCTACGACCCGTCCAAATTCAACAAAAGCATGATCGACGCGGTAACGATCAACGGCAAAATATACGGCGTGCCGCTGTGGGATCATCCGGAGATCGTTTTCCTGAACAAAACGATCTTCAAGAACAAAGGGCTGGAAAACCTGATTCCGGCGAGTCGCGACTGGACGATCGACCAAATGCGCGACGTGCTGAAGCAAGTATCGGGCGGCGGCGTGTACGGCACGGCATTCTACGCGCTTAACGAGCAGGGCGACGAGATGATGCAGCAGCGGTTCTACAATATGGGCGGCAAAATGTGGAACGACGAACAAACCGAAATCGTGATGGACAAATATCCGGAAGCGGCCGAATGGATCCAGACGATGATCGACATGATGAAGGAGGGCTCGGCGGCGCCCGGAGCGGCAACGACACAAGCGGTCGACGCGCTGGAAATGTTCAAGCAGGGCAAGCTTGCGATGCTGCCGTGGGGCACGGGAATGTACGGCGCGATCGCGGCAGGCAAAAAGGACGGGTCGATCAAAGCCGACATCGAGCTGTACGGGATCAAACCGCCGCACAAGGCGGGAGCGGAGCTTAGGCTGACGAACGTCGGCGCGGCCGGCATCTCCGTGTTCAAGCAAACCGACAAGGACAAGCGCGAAGCGGTCAAAAAATTCGTGCAGTTCATGACGACGCCGGCCAGCATCAAGGCGATGGCCAAAGCGGGCGGCTACTTGCCGGCCCACAACGAAGCCGCGTACGAACCGGACGATGCCGATCTGCGCGTCATTATGAAAGAGATCGCGAACATCCCGATGGCCAGCCTCGGCTACAAGTCGAAAGCGTACGCCGGCGTGCGCCCGCTCTGGTTCCCCGAGCTGCAGGCCGCCTTCGCCGGCGGCAAAACGCCGAAGCAGGCGGTGGCCGACTTCACGCAGAAGGCGAACAACATGATCGCGCAGGTCAACAAAAATTGACGCAAGCGGATGCGCCCTGTTCCCTGCGAGCAGGGCGTTTTCGACTAACGGAGGGACATTCATGAGCGGAACCACGATTCGATTCGGCATCGTCGGCTGCGGTTTTTTCGGCGGCGAGTTTGCCCGTATTCTGCAAGAGCTGGAAGGAACAAGTGTTGTCGCCGTTCAAGGCGGCAGCGGCAGAAGCACGGCCCGAATTGCGGCCGAGATCGGCTGCGATGTCGAAGAGCGGCTGGAAAGCCTCGCGGCGCGCGACGATGTCGACGCGATCCTCGTCGCAAGTCCGAACCATCTGCACCGGGAGCCGGTGCTGCAGGCGGCGCGCAACGGCAAACACGTCTTTTGCGAAAAGCCGGTTGCGCTTTCATCGGAAGATTGCCTCGCAATGACGGAGGCGTGCAGGCAAGCAGGCGTTCGCTTCATGGCCGGTCATATTTTGCACTTCGTCAGCGGCATCGAACAGATCAAGCGCTGGATCGCAGACGGCGCAATCGGGCGTCCGGTAGCGCTTCATGCCGAGCGGACGGGCTGGGAAGAGCCGCGGGAAGAAGTCAGCTGGAAAAAAAACCAACTGGAATCGGGCGGCCATCTGTTCCATCACATCCATGAGCTCGATATGGCGATTGCCGTCATGGGCCCGGTTTCCAACGTTTATTTGGCGGCGGACAACGTGGCGCACCGCGGTCCCGGCTTCGGCGACGAAGACGATGTGCTGCTGCTTACGCTGCATTTTGCCGGCGGCGGCTTCGGCACGCTGCAGTTCGGCTCCGGTTTTCGCTGGGGCGAACACTATATGAAAATCAACGGCACGGAAGGCGCGATCAAGCTCGACTTCCGCGAATCGGTCGCCGAACTGCGGCGCGCCGGCGAACCGCCCGTCACAATCGGGTTGTACGGCGGACAAGAAGATGAAGACCGCAGGCAGTTGTACGCACGGATGGACGGCGGCGTCATTTACGGCGATCCTGCGAACCGGCCGCCGCTGTTTCTGCGGAACGTCATGAAACGGGAAATCGCGGCGTTCCGCGATGCGATTCTGGGCAAGCCGGTCGACGCGGACAAGGCGTTGCTTTTCGACGGGACGGCGGCTAATCGTTCCGTGGCGGCGGCCGAGGCGGCGCTTCAATCGAAGCGTCTGCTTGCGCCGGTGCGGCCGCAGACGGGGTGAGGCGATGAGCGCGAAGCTAACGCGCAACGACGCGGCGGCGGCCGGCCGGGCAAGGAACGTGCTGCGCGGATGGCGCGAGCCCGCTTGGGGCTACGCGTTCATTTTGCCGAATTTGGCGTTGATTGCGCTGTTCTTCCTTTACCCGCTGTTCAACACGTTCCGGCTCAGCTTGTTCCAGGCGAATATGTCGGGGGAAACGTTCATCGGCTTGGACAACTTCAGATCGCTGTTTGCCGACGATGTTGTCTTGAATTCGCTTAAACATACGTTTTATTTTGCGCTGATTATCGTGCCGATCATCGTTGCCCTTTCGTTTACCGTCGCCGGCATGATGAAAGATTTGCGCCCGTCCTCAAAGGCGCTGTTCCGCGTCGTGTTTTATTTGCCCGTCGTGGCGACGCCGGTCGTCGTTACGATGATCTGGGCCTGGATGTACAATGTCAACTTCGGGATTTTGAACTATTTGCGGAGCCTGCTTCATCTTGGGCCTGTCCAATGGTTGGGCACGACGTCGGGCGCATTCTTTTCGATCGTCATTGTCGTCGTTACCTGGTCGGTTGGGCAGCCGATCATCCTGTACCTTGCATCGATGGACGGCATTTCCAAGGATCTGTACGAAGCGGCGGAGCTTGACGGCGCCGGTCCGCTGCGCAAGTTTTTTGCTATCACCTTGCCCTTGATCGCGAACACGACGCTGTTCGTGACCGTTACGACGACGATTTCGACGTTCCAGATTTTTGTCGTCATCCATTTGCTGACGCGCGGCGGACCGTATTTCAGCACGGAAACGCTCGTGTACACGATTTACCGCACCGCGTTTACCTCCACCGAATTCGGGGCTGCGTCCGCCCAAGGGGTCGTGTTGTTCGTCATCATCATGGTCATCGCGCTTGTGCAGCTGCGGCTGATTCGTTCGAAGGCATAATTCAGGAGGATCCGCATGAAAGCTTCCCTTGCGCTGCGCTACATTTTATTGATTGCGGCGTCCGTCGTGTTCGTTTTTCCGCTGTACTGGATGGTGACCGGTTCGGTCAAGCCGGCGGTTTCCCTCTGGCAAGTGCCGCCCGACTGGTTTCCGCAAACGTTCGACTTGACGCAATACCGCACCTTGCTCGACAAACAGCCGGCGCTGCGCTGGCTGTTCAACAGCCTGTTCGTCGGCGTGGTGTCCGTCTTCTTCATCCTGCTGTTCTGCTCGCTCGCCGGCTATGCTTATGCGAAAAAACGATTTCGCGGCCGTCATGTTTTATTTTTCGTCATTATCGCCACCATGATGATGCCCCGCCAGGTGACGTTGGTGCCGCTTTATTTGCTCGTATCCGATCTGGGGCTGCTCGATACGTACGCCGGACTTATTTTGCCGGTGATCGCTTATCCGTTCGGCGTTTTCCTGATCCGCCAGTTCGTCAGCTACATCCCCGACGAGCTGCTGAACGCGGCCAAAGTGGACGGCGCCGGGGAAATCCGCATTTTCGCGCAAATCGTCGTCCCGCTTATTTTGCCGGCGCTCGGCGCGCTGGCGATCTTTTCGTTCATGTACATCTGGAACGATTACATGTGGCAGCTCGTCGTGCTTACCTCCGACAATATGAAGACGCTGCCGCTTGGCGTCTCCGGACTGGTCAATCGCGAGATGAGCGTCAATTACGGCGTAGCGATGGCCGGCGGCACATTTGCGGCATTGCCGCTGATCGTCTTTTTCCTGCTGTTCCAGCGCAGCTTCATTCGCGGCATTACGCTCGGATCGGACAAATAACGCGGATCGGAGCCGCTATGGTACAATAGAAGCGACTGTCCGGTTTCGGCATATACAGGCCGTTGTACGGGCGGGAGGACACGTTGGGGGGACTGGCGGTGAAGCTGCGCAACAAGACGTTTGCGGCATTTCTCGGCTTCATCGTATTACCGCTGCTTGCCTTGGGCGTGGCGGCCTACTTGCTGCTGCAGAGCACCATCGCCAAAAAATACGGCGAACAAACGGAGCTGACGCTGCGTGCGGTGGGCAGCAACGTCGCTTCCGTGTTCAAGGAAGCGAATGCGCTTTCCGATACGTTCTACAGCATTTTTATGATGCGGACGCCGGTAATCGACATGCAGAACGCAAGCTCGATGCTTGAGGTGTACGAATCGGAACGCAACCTGCGCAGCATTTTGCTCTCGTATCCGTCTCTGCAATCGGTTTCATTCTATCAGCTTGACGGCGGCATGATCGGTGTCGATCTTGACCGCAAGCAGCGCGTCGCTTTTTCGGATCTGTCGCAGGACCCGCTTTACCGCGAGGCGCACGAGCTGAACGGCTTCCCCTTGTGGCTCGGACCTTACGAAAACAAACGGCTTTCCGGCGGCGGCGATGTGTTGACGCAACTGCGGATGGTGCGGGATTTCAATACGCTAACGGTCAAAGGGACGATGCTGCTCCAACTGCACATGGACGATTTGCGCCAGTTGTTCCGGTCCTACGACAAAGGTGGAGGCAACCGCCACCGGTTTCTGCTGGTCGATCCGCTCGGCACGGTCATCTTCGACAACGACGAAGCGCTGATCGGCAAACCGCTGCCGTTCGCGGCCGGTCCGGAGCCGTACACGAGCCGGGTTATGCCGTTCGACAACGTGCGCAGCCTCGTTTCCGTCTACCGCCTCGAGCTCGACGCGCTTGGCGTCAAGGGATGGAGCGTGGTGTCGATCGCGTCGTGGAAACATTTGTCGGGCGAAACGAATGTGCTGATGGGCTGGGTGGCTGCCGTTACGTTCGGCTGTGTGGTGTTCGCCTTGCTGTTCAATATGCTGTTCGTGAACCGGATCATCCGCCTCCTCCTGCGTGTCGTGCAATCGATGCGCAGCGTTGAGCGCGGCGATTTTCTCGTGCGAGTCCCCGTGCGGGGGCGCGACGAAACGAGCTTCCTTGCGAACGGCTTCAATCGGCTGGTGGAGCGCGTGGAGAAGCTGCTCAGCGACGTGAAGCGGGAGCAGGACCGCAAGAACAAGGCGGAGTTCATGCTGCTGCAGGCGCAGATCAAACCGCATTTTCTGTACAACACGCTGGAATCGATCAATGCGCTGGCGATGCAGAACGAAGGGCGCAAGGTGAGCCAAATGGTGGTCAGGCTCGGCAATATGCTGCGGCTCAGCATCCACCAGCAGGAGGAAATTCGCCTCCGCCAAGAAATCGATCACTTGAAAAATTACTTGGACATCCAGATGTACCGGTTCGAGGATTTGTTCGATTATACGATCGATGCGCCGGGCGAGCTGATGGACTGTACGGTGCAGAAGCTGACGTTGCAGCCGCTGGTGGAAAACGCGATCCAGCACGGCTTCGACGGCATCGCTTACCGCGGCAAGCTGAACATTGCCGTTGCGGAGGAGAACGGACGCATCGCGATTACGGTGAGCGACAACGGCGTCGGCATCCCGGCCGAACGATTGGCTAGGTTCCGCTATCATTCGCAGCAGGCGGGCGGCGACAAAGAAGCGGCTTCGATGGCCGTCCATTGCGGCGAAGGAGGCGGGCTGGGCGTGAACAACGTGGCCGACCGCATCCGCATCCATTACGGCGACGCGTACGGTTTGTTTATCTGCAGCGCCCCCGGTCAGGGCACAACGATCAAGTGCACGATTCCCAAGCAACCGCAGCAGGCGGAGATGGAGGCGGGAGCATGAAGCTGAAAGCGATGCTGGTCGACGATGAAATTCATTTGCTGCGCAATTTGCAAACGGTGCTTCCCTGGGAGCGGCTGCAAATCGACGTTGTTGCGCTTGCCCGCAACGGGGAGCAGGCGCTGGAGGAAGCCGAGCGGCACCGGCCGGACATTGTGCTGAGCGATATTCGCATGCCGCTGATGGACGGCATTCGGCTGCTGGAGGAGCTGCGGCGGCGGGACATTCGCAGTGAAGTCATCATGATTACCGGCCACCAGGACTTCGAGTATGCCAGATCCGTCTTGAAACACGGCGCCCGCGATTACGTGTTGAAGCCGATCGATTACGAGGAGCTAGAGCGGACGGTCGAAGAGCTGGCGGCGGAAATCCGCTCGCGGCGCATGAAGCTGGTGCAGGAGGAGAAAAAGGGGAGCCGCGTGTTCCATGCGTATAAACGTCCGAAGCGCAGCTTGCCTTTGATGCCGGAGCGGAACGTCGACATGGCGAGGGAAGCGCAGCGCGAGGCAAGCGGACGGAAGAGCGGCGAACAGCTGATGCGCGAAGCGCGCGATTACATCGAGCGGCATCTTGAGGACAACTTCGGCATCGAAGAGCTGGCCGCGCGGCTTGGCATCAGCTACAGCTATTTCAGCATGCTGTTCAAGCAGCACTTTGCCGCGACTTTCGTCGAGTATGTGACCGCGCGCCGGATGGAGCGGGCCAAGTCGCTGCTGCTGAACCCGGACAACAGTATCGCCCAGATCGGCAAAACGGTCGGCATTCCGGAGCGGCGCTATTTTACAAAAGTGTTCCAGAAGCGGGTAGGCGTCAGCCCGTCGGAATATCGCGGCAGGCATGGCGTAAAGTCGCGAATGGAGAGTTGAAACAGCTTCGACATTTGCTTCTTCGATTGGGAGTTAACGACACCCCCTTGGTTTGCGCAAGGAGAGAACCTTAACCGGTTCCACCTGTGCATGGCTAAGGGGGTGTTTGTCTATGTTGCAGGAAATAGAGGAATGAGGCTATCCAAACGCGTATCTTTACGTATGGGGTGCAACCATAGATCAACTTTTTTTAGCTGATTCACCAAAATATATTCTAATACAGATTATGTATGGAAATGGGGGATCCAATGAACGCGTTGTTCCGGGGGAAATCCATCAAAGGAAAAATGTTCGTGTCGTATGTGGTTGTCGCTTTCATTCCGATGCTTTTTATCAGTGTGCTCGGCTACGGATGGACAGTGAAAATCGTCAAGGAGCAAACGGCAGCCATGTATTACGAGAAGCTCGATCAGGCGCGGGCCGCGATGGACAGACGGTTTATCGACATGGACCGGCTGCTGGATACGCTCATCAGTACCCGATGGGTCCAAAAAATCGGCAACATGTACGGACCGTCGATTCAAGCCGATCGTCTCGAGCCATCGGAAATCCGCGGATATGCGGACGAAATTCGCAACTACGAATCGTTGAACGGGTTTATCGACCGGATTGCGATTATCCTGAATACGAAGCGATTGGTGCTGACGGAGAACGGCCTGGACGATTATGAATGGTTCTTCGAAAGGAACTACAGGGTGGAAAACATGAAAGCCGCCGACTGGTTGCCATTGATCGACACGTTCAATCACGGCAGCGTGCTGAACCCCGGACAGGTGTACACTTACGACGGTTCCAAACGGGCGATGACTTACGTCAAGACGATGCCGCTCATCGATCAAACTCCCGTTGCTACGCTTCTGCTGTCGATCGAAGAGAAGTCAATCCAGGAATTGCTGCACACGGGATCGTATGAGCGCAGCCATTCCTTGTATATTCTCGATGCCAATAATGAATTGGTGACGGGAGTCAACATCGACGAGGACATCCGACCGTTGCTGAACGACTTGCCGGATGCGGGAGCGCGGATCACAAGTATCGTGAAGAACCAAAACGGAGACGAGTATTTCACTTTCCTCACCCAATCCGAAGTGAACGGCTGGAAGTATATCGCCGTCATTCCGACAAGCATGGTTCTGAGCCAGGTGCAGGTTATCAAATATGCGGTGTTCATCCTGATCGCGATTTCGATCGTAATCGGAATTTCATTTTCCTATGGTTTTGCCATTCGCAATTACCGTCCGCTCAAAGGATTGCTCAGCAAGCTGAACAGCGGCACGGCAGCCGACAGCAATCCGTATCGCGGCAGCAACGAGTACAACTATTTGGAGTCTGCATTCGACACGATCATATCCAGCAACCATGAGCTCGAACGGAAGGTGGAGTATTATTTGCCGCTGGCGATCCATTCGTTTTTTCTTAAGCTGCTGTACAATTTGCACGCTCCGGCCGAAATCAGCTACGCGCGGCAGACGATCGGAATCGGGACAACGAACGATGCCTGGCGGGTCGCGCTCCTGTATGTTGAAAGCGTTTGCGACGAAAGTGTTTCGATCGGCCAGAAAGTATCGAAGTGGACCTTGGAAGGGAATTGGCCGTTGTATCTGGTTGAAATCGAAGGCAATCGGCTGGCGCTCATTCTCAATACGGGGGATCGAAGCAAGGCGGAAGAAGCCATCGGGCAAGTGAAGCTGTCGCTGCTGGAGACGTACGGAGAGCACCGCAGTTACGTAGGCGTCGGCGGCTCGTGCGCCGAGCTGGCCGAAATCAGCGGCTCGCACAAGGAGGCCGTGATGGCGCTTCACTATGCGTTCGTCCGTGACGGCGCGCCTCGCGGCATGGTGTTCTTCGCCGATATCGACGCCGACACCGGCTTCCGTTATTACTTCCCGACCGATAAAGAGGAAGAGCTTGTCGCCAAAATGAGACACGGACAGTTCGAACAGGTCGAGGCGGTGCTCGGCCAATTGATCGAAATCAACGTCGGCAAGGGCAACTACCATTTCATCACGCTGCAATGTTTTTTTCACGATTTGTTGTCCACGGCGCTCAAAGCGCTTTCCAACGCGGAGCTTGGCATCGCCAATGTGATTAACGAACGCGAGTTTATGCGGTTGAATACGATTAACAGCATGAAGGAATATGTTTATGATGTTTATGCGCGCGTATGCGCGGAGATGACGCTCATAAGAGAAGCGGGCAATTCGCAAGTCAAACACGACATTTGGCGCTATATCGACGACAACTGCTATGACGGCAATCTCTCTCTCGACGCGGTGGCCGACCGCTTCGGTTTGTCCGTACCTTATATGAGCAAGTTCATCAAGGAGCAGACCGGTTACAATTTCGTCGAATACATCGCGCGCAAAAGAGTGATGATGGCGAAGCAGCTGCTGGTCGATCAGGCGCTTACCGTGGAAGAAATCGGCATGCGAATCGGGTATGCGAACGTGCTCACCTTTCGCCGCGCATTCAAGAAGTATTCCGGCATCACGCCGGGCGAGTACCGGACGATGAAGCTGCAGTCGAAGCCGGAATGAAAAAACGATGCCGATCATAAAATACGATCCCCTGGCTTTGACGGGCGCGGGGGATGTTCGAGATGAAATAACGAACTGCCGTCAAATAACGATCGTTGCCCATTATCGCCCGCCGCATCATAATTTGGGATGGAATCGCTGCAGCGTTCCCATTGGCTCAACCAGGATAAGAGAGGGGCAAATGGTCCATGTTGAAAAAAGCAGCCTCGGTATTGTTACCGCTTTCAATTTCGTTAGCGCTCGCCCTTGCCGGGTGCTCCGGCAGCAAGACGGGCAGTTCGGCGAGCAGCAGCCCGCCAGCTTCGACTTCATCCGGCAATACACACGAGCCTGCAAAAACGAATGCTGCGGGTACCAAGCTTTCCGCCTCCGGCGAAACGTTGTCGTTCGCAGTCATCGATATCGGCGCGAGCGGCCCCAGCTACAACGACGACAATCTTCCGATCATCAAGGAACTGGAGAAGCAAACGGGTGTCAAAATAAAATTTGAAGCCGTTTACACCGATTACAGCACGATCATGCGTACCCGCATCGCGGCAGCATCGAATTTGCCGGATATCATGCAGCTGCCGCAAGGAGACGATCCGGTCAAGATCGCCAAGGGCGGCGTCATTATTCCGTTGAATGAGCTCATCGACAAATATGCGCCGAATACCAAAAAATTTCTCGATGCAAATCCCGATGTCAAAAAGACGTTGACCGCGCCGGACGGCTCGATCTACGCCTTCCCCGGCGTGGTGTCGCCAGCGGGGAACGATTTTAACGTGAACGGGATCGGCTACCGGCAGGATTGGGCGGAGAAGCTGAATCTGAAAGCGCCCGTAACGATCGATGACTGGCACAACATGCTGCTCGCCTTCCGCGACGGGGATCCGAACGGCAACGGCAAGCCCGATGAAATACCGTATGCCGCTTCCGGAATCGGGGCGCTCGATAAATTCGCTCAAGCTTACGGCATGACGCCCGTCAGCTCTTATTTTGCCATCAATAAACAGGGCAAGGTCGAGTACGCATGGACGAACCCGAAAGCGAAAGACTATTTGACCGAAATGAACAAATGGTGGAACGAGAAGCTGATCGACCCGGGCCTGTTGACGCCTCATGCCGACAAAGTGACCGCTTATGTCGTTGGGGACCTGACCGGCGGTTATTCGATCTGGGCCCAGCGTTTCGACCAGTACACGAAGGAAATGCAAAAAAACTTTCCCAAAGCGCAATGGGTAATTGCGGCTCCGCCTCAAGGCCCGCAGGGAGACCGGTTCTACGAGGTGAACGCGGCAACGGACGGCAACCGTTACGCCATTTCCAAAAACGCCAAAAATCCGGAGCTTGCGGTCAAATGGCTCGATTATTTGTTCGCCAGCGAGCAAGGCCAGCTGTTGTTCAATTATGGCATCGAAGGGGTTACCTATACCATGGTAAACGGAAAGCCCCAGTATACGGAGGAAGTGACGAACAACCCGAAATATCCGAACCCCGGCTCGGTATTGGGCAATTACGGTGCGGCGGGACGTTTTCCGCAAATCATTTCGCCCGACGCGCTTAGCCAGCAATCGAAAATTCTTATGCCGGAAGCATCGCTGAAGAGACTGCAGGACATCAAAGCGTATTATCGTCCGGCATTCCCGAGCGTCATGAGCACTTCGGAGGAGGCGTCCGCTTATGCCCAGAGGATGGCGGATATCGATACGTACCGGCAAGAAATGGTCGCGAAATTCATCACGGGGGCGGAACCGCTGGCGAACTTCGACAAGTTCGTGCAAACGTTAAAAACGATGGGCATCGAAGATGTCGTCAAAATCAAGCAAACGCAATATGACCGCTGGACGAGCATGAAATAAACGATATCGTCATTGATGGGCCGGATCGCGGCAACATGCTTGCGCTGCCTTGAATCCGGCCTGCCAACGACCCGAACGAAAGATAAGGAGCGTCGCCATGATACACGAGAACGGTATGTCCGCCTTACATCGGACTGCGGCTGCGAACAAATGGACATATTTGCGCAAAAATGTCGTCAAGAGCAAATATTTGCTGCTGTTGTTGCTGCCCGGGACCGCCTATCTCATTATTTTCCAATATATTCCCATGTATGGCGTCATTATCGCCTTCAAAGATTTTTCGCCGGGATTCGGCATTATGGGAAGCGAATGGGTCGGTTTTCGCTGGTTCGGCGAGTTTTTTCATTCCGTTTACGCCTACCGGCTGCTGCGCAATACGATTCTGATCAGCTTGTATTCGCTCCTCTGGGGATTTCCGATTCCGATTATTTTCGCGCTTCTGTTAAACGAAATCCGCAACGGTTTTTTCAAGCGGGCGGTGCAGACGGTAAGTTATTTCCCCCATTTCATCTCAACGGTCATTATCGCAGGGTTGATCGTCAATTTCCTTTCGCCGACCGACGGCTTGTTCGGGTTGCTGTTCAAATCGATCACCGGAGAATCGACAAGTCTGCTGACCGAGCCCGCATGGTTTCGCACGATTTATATCGGTTCGGGAATTTGGCAAGGGTTCGGCTGGAGTTCGATTATTTACTTGGCTGCGCTGTCGGCGATCGACCCGCAGCTGTTCGATGCGGCCAAAATCGATGGAGCGGGGCGATGGAAACAGATGCTGCACATTACATTGCCAGGCATTATGCCAACCATGGTCATTCTGCTCATCCTGAATATGGGCAGTTTATTGAGTGTCGGAGCCGAAAAAATCATCCTGCTGTATTCGCCGGCCATCTACGAAACTTCCGACGTGATCGCCACCTATGTGTACCGGCGGGGTCTGCTCGGGGCGGATTACAGCTTCGGTGCGGCGGTGGGCTTGTTCAATTCGGTCGCCAATTTCCTGCTGCTCCTCATCGTCAATGCCGTCAGCAAAAAAGTCAATCAAACGTCTTTGTGGTAGGGGATGTCCGTGAAAACGAAAAATGACCGTATCGTCGAAGGCGTTATTGCCTGTCTCCTGTTCGTGATCGGACTATCGACGATCTATCCGTTTCTTTATGTATTCAGCATGTCGATCAGCTCGCCCGAGGAAGTTGTCGCCATGCGGATATGGTTGTGGCCACGGGGATTTTCCCTGGAAAGTTACGGGCTGCTGTTCGAAAACGCCAATATGTGGAGAGGGTATTACAATACGATTTGGTACACGCTCGTCGGCACGGCCATCAATATATTCGTTACCGTTACGTTTGCTTACCCCTTGTCGCGCCGCGATTTTTTCGCCCGCGGATACTTTATGGTGCTGCTTGCCGTAACGATGTTTTTCAGCGGCGGCTTGATCCCCGACTTTTTATTGATCCAGAAGCTGGGGTTGTATGACACCCGCTGGGCGATTGTGCTTCCTGCCGCCATGAGCGCATGGACGGCCATCATGACGCGCGTTTACTTTCAATCCTCGATCCCGGACGGATTGACGGAAGCGGCCAAAATCGACGGCTGCTCCGACATCGGCATTCTGTACCGCGTCGTGATGCCGATCTCGCTGCCGATCGTCAGCGTCATCGCGCTGTATTCAGCCGTAGGGTTCTGGAACAGCTATTTCTCCGCGCTCATTTATTTGCCGAATGCCAAGCTTCAGCCGCTGCAAGTGTATTTGATGAAGGTGCTGATCCAGAATTCGCCGGATCTCAATACGCAATTCGACGATGCCATGACACGCGACATGTTTGCGACGCAGCTCAAATATTCAATCATCATCGTATCGATCGTTCCCATCATCTGCTCGTATCCGTTTCTGCAAAAATATTTCGTCAAAGGCGCAGTTGTTGGCGCCATTAAAGAATAAGGGGAGCATCGTATGACAGAACTATTGCAAACGATCGGCAAGGCGATCGACCGGCTGATCCGCAGCGCGCAGCCGTACAACGGCTTGATTCCATCGCTGCTCGACTGCCGCACGGGCGAGATGCTGCGGGAGCTGCCCGCGCCGATCCCCGGGCAGCGCGATTCGGACAGGGCCCCGACGGGCAGCAACCTGATGCATGATATTCCTTTGCTTGGCACGATGTATGCGCTGGCCGCATCCGAAGCGAAACCGGAATATGCGGAAGCGGCCGACCGTTATTTGCGTTATTTCGCCACGCGCTGCACGAACACGGCGACAGGGCTGTTCCCTTGGGGGGAACATGCTTATTGGCATTTGACCGAGCATCGCGTCGGAAGCAGCATCGCCAGATATGAGCCGGAAGGGCGGGCGATCCACGACCATTTGCGCCAGGCGCCGCTTTGGATATGGGAGAAGCTGCAACACTTCCACGCTCCCTGTGTGCAGCAGTTCGCCGACGGACTCGAATATCACTGGAAAGGAACTTCACCTCGCGAATATTACCGGCATGCGGAAATCAACAGTAAAAAATATGCGCCGGAAGATGTTCGTTCCTGCGATTTTCCGCGGCATTCCGGATTTTATATTTACGATCTGGCATTCGCCTACAACCAAAGCCGCCGTCCGGAGCTGCTGCTGCAGCTGGAGAAGTTTGCGGATTATTGGTGGGAGAAGCGAGACGAGCGCGGGCTGCTGCTGATTGAAAGCCGCTCGCCGCAAGATGCGGTTCGGTTTTATCAAATATATTCTCCAACCCAGACGATCTCCCTGGCCATCAGCTTGCTGGAATCGGCGGATTTGCTCCATCGGACGTCCCCGGCGCTGGCGGAAACGTTACGGCGACGTGCCGAAGTGTATATCGGCGGATTTTTGGCTGCGCCGCATGATCCGCAGCAGGGCGTTTTCGCCAATCTGTGCACACGGGACAACCAACTGACGGAACCGATGTCGGTTTGGGGCAGCGTCTACGGTGTCGCCATCGCTTCGTCCGCCGCTTTGATGTGCTTGTGCGCCTGGCGGCTGTGCCTTCGCCCGGATCTTTTGCAATGGGCCCGGGCAGTGGGCGCCTGTTATCTCGACCATCCGTTCCCGGTAACGAGCGAAGTAACGATCGATGCAAAAGGCATTCGGCCGCATGAACACATCAATTTGATCGGCCATCATTACGTCCCTGCCGGCGATGCCGGTCTTGCGCTGGAATTGATGGCGGACCTGTACGACATAACCGGCGAACGGCAGTGGCTTGACGGCGGTTTGCAACTGGCCGCGTTGTTCGAGTCGGTGTATTTCGAACATGATATTCCGCGCGGAGCGGCAGCGGGCATCGACCATTACGAATCGCAACTGGGCCCGGGCTACCTGCTCCATGGGATGGCGCGGCTTGCGCTGCTCGATCGCGATGGCCAACGCACGCATATGCCCAGCGAATACACGTTCAGGTAAATAAAAGAACTGCTACGGCGGTTGAATAAGCGGCAGCCCCGGACTGCCGCTTGTTTATGGAACCCGCTATCGTTTTCGCGCCTTGATGACAAAGGTGACAGGAAGCATCCTTGCTTTTTGGGCAAAATCGCCGCTGCGCGATTGCAATATTTCCTCATCGGATTCTTCAATCAATTGCTCGATGTCGAATCCCGCTTTGGAGAGTGCATTCACGTAGGTGGACAGCTTACGGTCCGATAAGGCCAGCGTACTGTCGCCAAGCGTCACCGAATACCAGGATTCGTCGAAATAACATTTTTTGAACACAAGCCGATCGTTTTCCGCAGCCACACATTTATGTATCGGGTGAGACCAGCTGAAAATAAACACGCCGTCCTGCTTCAGGCAAGACGCAATCCGGCGAAACGTTCCCTCCAGATCGGTTGTCCAGCCGATGGCATAAATCGAATAAACAAAGTCAAAATAACGCTCCGGTAGGCCGCATTCTTCTTCCATGGGAGAACAGATGAGTGTCGCCGCAAGACCGCACGCCGCCAAATGTTGCTTTGTTTTTGCAATTTGGTTTTCCGCCAGATCCATCCCCCATAGCTCGGAGGCTTGGCGTTCCCCCAAATATTGCAAGGAGTGACCGCTGCCGCAGCCGATTTCCAGCACCCTTTTTCCCGAAACGTCGCCCAAAAGTTGGCACTTTTCTTCGGTGACGAATGCTCCGTATAAGGGCAGCGAGGTAGCTCCCAAAACATCGTTTCCTTTTGTATCCCAAAACAAGCTGTTTGTTTCATGAATCGCACGCCGATCCATATCGACCGAGATGGCGTCAACCTCACTGCCGCCGATCATGTTTGTTCTGCTTGTTGTCTTCTTGTCCAATGCCGTCGTCCTCCCCAAATCAGATTAACCAAATGCAAACCGCATAATCCAACCCATCATACCGCACATATGTTCTTGTGTAAATGCATGCTTCCGATGATTTGGAGCGGAAATAACGATCGTTAAACGGCGAACTTTTGCGATAACAGGAGCAGTGATACAATGAGAGCAAAGTGCCGCAAGGCAAACGACTGGAGGAGCTGCAGTGAAACGTCCGTTATTTCAATCGCATGGGGAACCGGCATCAGGCACGGCCTGGCCGGTCAATACGGCGACCGTTCCGGTGCCGAAACTGGAAGAGGATGGATATGATTGGTGGGAGCGCCATAAACAAGTGCTTGCGATCAAGGATTCGCTCGATCCGGAAATCGTTCTGATCGGCGACTCCATTACTCATTTCTGGGGAGGCGAACCGAAGTGCGACATTGTTCACGGTTCGCAGGAATTATGGCAGTCGATTTTTGCCCCCTACCGCGTATTGAACCTCGGCTTCGGCTGGGATCGCACGCAGAATGTGCTCTGGCGGCTGGAGCACGGCGAAATGGACGGCCTACGTCCGCATACGGTCATCATCAATATCGGCACCAACAATACGAGCGAAACCGTCAACGCCCGAGCGAACAGCGCGGCGGAGATTGCGGCGGGCGTACGGGAAATCGGCGCGCGCGTTAGCGCAATGGCGCCCGAAGCCGCCATCGTGCTGATGGCCGTATTTCCGCGGGAGGCGCAGCCGGACCATCCCCGGCGCAAGCTGATCGTTGACATCAACGAGCGGTATGCGGAGCTGGCCGAGGAGATGGGCTATGTCTTCATCGACATCGGCCCGCAATTGCTTGAGCGAGACGGGACATTGTCGCAGCAGATAGCATTTGACTTCTGCCATCTTACCGACGCAGGGTATCGGGAGTGGGCGGACGCCCTAAGGCCGCATCTGCCTTCACCGGCGCGGAAAAGCTGAACAGAGCGAATCGAGTCCGCATTTATTGCGGGCTTATTTTTCCGACAATTGTTAATGTGGTTAATTAACTTGATGGCAAGACGATAGCAAATCCGATTGTGCATCAGGTAAGGCCATGTTAAAATGTGGGATATAGGCTAGTCGAACCAGAACGAAAGTCTCCGAATCGCATCGTTTTTTGCCGAAAGTTAAGCTGGCGGGCACGGCCCGGCCAGTTCATCTTTCGATTTCCTTCCGTTTTACCGCATCTACAGATATTCTGGAGGGTGTACGATGAGAATAGGCTTAAAAGTGGTCTTCGCATTCGGAACGCTGCTCGCCAGCTTGCTTGTGGTCGTGTTTATTTCCCTCGTGATTACCTCGGATTTGCAAAAAAAATCGCATGCGATCATGCATGACGATTTTCCCCAAATGAAAGCCGCCTGGACGATCAAGGATCAGGCAAGTACCATCGCCAAGAGTCTGCGGAACTACGTGCTCACCCGTTCGAACGAAGTAAGGGAAGAGGAAATGAGCCGCATTAATGCGGCGCTGGAAGGGGCCGCTTCCACGTTGGCCGAACTGGATGCCTCCACGACCGACCCCGCGGCCCTGCTTCTCCTTGCCGATGTGAAACAAGACGGCGCCGCTTATGTCGCTTACGCCAACCGCGTGCTTCAGCTTGCCCGCGAAGGCAAGGAGGACGAGGCGACAACTCAACTGATCGATGTCGGCAGGGATTTGCAGAGCGGCATGTTCGACAAGCTGGACAAGATGATCGCGCTTACAACCTATTCGATGGAGCAAGCTTCGCGGGACACGGATGCGATGTACGACGATCAGATGGGCGGCTATTTGCTGTTCGTCATCTTGTTCCTGATCATCGGCACCGTCGTATCCGTGCTGTTCAGCCGTTCCGTCTCGCGCAAGCTTATTCAGGTTTCGTCCGTGATGGACCGGTTCGCCAGCCAAGGCGACGATCTTTCCCTGCGGCTATCCATTGCGTCGGGCGATGAAATCGGCATGGTTGCCCGTTCCTTCAATACCATGGCCGACAACCTCAGGGCGAGCCGCGAGCAAGAGCGGGAGTGGCTGCGTCAAACCGAAGAGTCGGCCTGGCACCACAAAAACTTGTCGCATATCCAGCAGATTATCCAAAGCTCCGATTCGAGCGAAGAACTCGCCCGGCGCTTCATGCAAGAAATCGCTCCCATGCTCGGTGTCGTTTGCGCCGTCTTCTACGTTGCCGCGGAGGAGGAAGGGGATTCTGTCCGATTCTTGCTGGCTGGGACCTATGCCGTTCCGGACGAAGAGAAAACGAAGCTGAAGGCTGCGTACACAGCCGGCGACGGTCCGATCGGAGAAGTGATCGGTTCGGGACGGCGAATGACGATTGGGTCTGTCGATGCCCGGCACATCAGGTTCTCGACCTCGCTTTCGCTGCTGCCGCAATCCCAGGTGATCATCGAACCGCTGCGAAACGATACGAAGGTCGAGGCGGTGCTTGAGCTTGTCGTGCAAGAACCGTTCAGTCCGGTACAAGAGCGGTTGTTGGAGCAGGCAGGGTTGTTGGCGGCGCTGACGCTGAACAAGCTGAACAGCCAGCTCCGCATTGCAAGGCTGCTGAAGGAAGCGCAGCTGCAAGCTGAAGAGCTGCTGCAATATTCCGAAGAGCTTCACGTCCAGCAAGAAGAGCTTGCGCAAATCAACGCGGAGCTCGAAGAGCAGACGGCATCGCTGCAGCAATCGGAAAGCCAACTGCTGATGAATCAGCAGGAGCTAGAAGAGGCAAACGCCGAACTGGAGAGCAGGGCCAAACAACTGATAGCCGCATCCGCTTACAAATCGGAATTTTTGGCCAACATGTCGCATGAGCTGCGGACGCCGCTGAACAGCATGCTGATTTTGACCAAATTGCTGACGGAGAATCGCGAAGGAAACATGAGCGGCAAGCAGATCGAATACGCGCAAACCGTGTACTCGTCGAGCAACGACTTGCTGGCATTGATCAATCAAATATTGGATTTGGCCCGGGTGGAGTCGGGTAAAATGCAAGTAACAATTGATTTGATTGAGACGCGGGAGCTGGAAGAATTCGTCAAAAGGAATTTTGCCGCGGTCGCGCAGCAGAAAGGGCTGGAATTTACAGTCGTCATTGCCGCAGACGTTCCGGATGTCTTTCATGGCGACCTGCTGCGATTGCGGCAAATGATTCATAATTTGTTGTCGAACGCGTTCAAATTTACGGAACGGGGGAAAATCGTGCTGTCGATCCAGTGCGTGGATCATGAAGACGGCGGAAGAGCATTAAAAATCGCAGTCTCCGACACGGGCATCGGCATACCGGTAGAAAAGCTGGATATTATTTTTAACGCCTTTGCGCAAGCGGACGGGACGACCAGCCGCAAATATGGCGGAACGGGCCTGGGTTTGTCGATCTGCCGCGAGCTTGCTCACCTGCTCGGGGGGGAAATCGCAGTGGCCAGCACGGAACATGTAGGATCCGTCTTTACGCTGCTGCTGCCGATCGACCGATGGGGGGAGAAGGCGGAGCCTGCCGATCAACCGGACCATGTCGTGCCTGAGCGTGCGGAACCGCAGTATGTGCTGGAAGAGTCGCCTGATCAATGGCAATATTCTTTTGCCGGACAAACGGTACTGATCGTGGATGACGACATACGCAACGTATTCGCGTTGTCCAGCCGCCTGGAAAGCTATGGCATCCACGTGTTGTACGCAGATAACGGAGAGAAAGGAATTGCGATGCTGACCAAGCATACGAACATCAATCTCGTCCTGATGGACGTGATGATGCCCGGCATGGACGGTTATGAAGCGACGCGCCGCATCCGAACGATGGCCCGGTTCGACGACATACCGGTTATTATGGTGAGCGCCAAAGCGATGCAGGAGGACCGCGATCATGGCCTGCTTGTCGGGGCATCAGACTACTTGACGAAACCGATCGATGTGAACAAGCTGCTCGCCTTGTTGAAAATATGGTTAAACAAGGATTCTCGCTAAAGGCGGGTGGAAAACGATGGCAATCGGGCAAGTAGGAGCAACGGAGCTTGACGTCTCGCCGGATGAATGGAGCGAACTGCTGCACGACATCCTGCAGCGGACCCGATACGATTTCAGAAATTACAGCATTCGGCTGATTAAACGTGTGCTCAGCAGGCAGTTGCGGATTTATCAGTTTGCGGATCTTGCTTGCTTGCGAAGCGCCGTTTGCGCCAATATGGAAACCATGAACAAGCTGACGGCGGGATTCATGGTGCATGTGACCGAAATGTTTCGCAATCCCGCAACGTTCCGTTACATCCGACACCGGATAGTGCCCGAGCTTGGCCATTTGCCGTTCATCCGGATTTGGATCGTCGGATGCGCGACCGGCGAGGAAGCGTATTCCTTCGCCATCATGCTGTATGAAGCGGGCCTGCTGGAAAGAAGCCGGATCTATGCGACGGATATTGCTTTGGACGTTCTGGCCGAGGCGCGGCGCGGGTGTTTGACCCGGAGCAAGTTCGAGCGGTTCGAATCGAATTACCGGCTGGCCGGGGGAGAGCGGGAGCCGGGGGAGTATGTCGAACGCGATGGGGAGAACGGTTATTTCCGAGCCGAGTTGCGCCGGCGCATCACGTTTTCGGTCCATGATCTGACGGCAGACGTTCAGTTTCAGGATTTCGACTTGATCTGCTGCCGCAATGTGATGATTTATTTTAACGAGGAGCTGAAGAACAAGACGCACCGCCTGCTGCTGTCCAGCTTGCGAGCTTCGGGATTTCTGGTGCTGGGCGATAAGGAAACGGTCAAATTTTCGGATGTGGAAACGCATTATATCCATCTGGATCAACAGGCTAAGATATTTCGAAAAGTGGAATCCAAAGGAGGATGCGGGTATGAACGGCACCCTGAGTCTGGACAAGGAAGTGAATGTGCTTCTGGTTGACGACCGGCCTGAAAACTTGATCGCTTTGGAAGGCATATTGGCTTCTTCCTGCGCCAACTTCGTCAAATGCATGTCGGGCGAAGAGGCATTGAAGTTTTTGATTCATGAAGAATGTGCGCTCATCTTGCTTGACGTGCAGATGCCGGGAATCAACGGCTACGAAACGGCCAAATTGATCAAATCGCGCGAGAAGAACAAAGATACGCCGATCATTTTCATTACCGCGATCAATCATGATCCGGAGCATGTGTACGCCGGTTATTCGGTGGGCGCCGTCGATTATATTTTCAAGCCGTTCGATCCGGACGTCCTGAAATCGAAAGTCGATATTTTTCTGGAAATGCATACGATCAACAAACGGCTGATCAATCAGACCCGGCAGCTCAATCTACACAAGCAGCAGCTGGAGGCGGCCAACGAAGAATTGCAGCGAGTGGCGCAGGAGCTTAGGCGAGCGGAAGCGCTGGCCAAAGTCATTGGCGAAACATCGATGGACGTGATGGTTATTTTCAATGAAAAAGGGGCTATGTTGACGATCAATCCGGCTGTGAAGATCATGTTCGGATACGAACCCGACGAATTGACAGGCCGTTCGGTCGACATGTTATTCGGCACGCCGTTATTATCCGCTTATGCCGCCCATTCGGCAGGGATCGGCGAGCAGACGGGCAAATCCGGATTATTCGAAATCGAAGCGTTCCGGCGAACGGGAATTTCGTTTCCGGCCGAAGTGCAAGTCCATGAAGCATATGTGGAAAACAGGAGATTGTACGCATGTACCGTTCGCGAGATAACGGAACGCAAGAAGCAATTGGCAGACTTGCGGCATATGGCACTGCATGACACGTTGACCGGTTTGCCCAACCGGACCATGCTCTATGATAAGATGAAAACGATGATCCGCCAAGCGGACAACCATACGAATTTTGCCCTTGTTTTGTTTGATTTGAACCATTTCAAAGCGATTAATGATACGTTGGGGCATTCATACGGGGATGCCTTTTTGCAGGCGTTGGGCAAGGAAGTGCAGCTGCAATTGGAAGACGATGAGCTGATCGCAAGGCTCGGAGGCGATGAGTTTGCGATGCTGCTGCCGAATCGCGACCGCCAGTCGATCATCGAAAAAATCGAGGCGCTGCAAAAGCTGATCGAACGGCCCTATTATATCGAGGGCATCACGCTTGCGGTTGGCGTCAGCATGGGCGTTTCCTTGTTCCCGGAATACGGCGACAATCCGAACAGCTTGATGCAATATGCCGATATCGCGATGTACATGGCCAAACGAAGAGGAAGCGGTTACGCCTTGTACGACCGCAAGCAGGATCAGAACAATCCGTTCCATCTCGTGCTGATGAGCGAGCTTCGCGACGCCGTGACCAATGGACAAATATCGCTGCACTATCAGCCCAAAATTCGTATTGCCACAGGCGATATCGTAGGTGTCGAAGCGCTGCTTCGCTGGCATCATCCCCAATTCGGCATGGTTCCGCCAAGCGAGTTCATTCCGATTGCCGAACAGATCGGTTTTATCAACCTGCTCACCTATTGGGTGCTGGAGGAAGCGATCCGTCAGAGCAAATCATGGGAAGAAAGCGGCATCCGGATGAAGGTGGCGGTCAATTTGTCCGTCAGAAGCTTGCAGGATATCGCGTTTCCGGCCAATACGGAGAAGCTTCTGGCCAAATATCGGCTGAAGCCGGAATTGCTCCACCTCGAGATCACGGAGAGTTTCCTGATGTCCGACACCGTTCGCGCCATGGAGGTTCTGACGGAGCTGCAATCGCTTGGCATCGAGTTGTCGATCGACGATTTTGGCACCGGCTTCTCCTCTTTGTCCTATTTGCAGCATCTTCCCGTCAGCCAGGTGAAAATCGACAAATCGTTCGTGCTCGGCATGACAGCCGAATCCGGCAACCACATGATCGTCAGATCCATTATTACGCTGGCCAAAAACCTTCGGTTGGGCGTCGTGGCCGAGGGCGTGGAAAATATGGAAACGCTGGCCGAGCTGGAGTCGCTGGGCTGCGATGAAGCGCAGGGCTATTTCGTAAGCAAGCCGATCTCGTCGGCCGAAATCGGCGAGTGGATGGTACGCCATTCACATAATGGCAAATGGAAGCGTTAGTGATTCGCCGGGTAACGCAATTAGGCAACAAAAAATGGCTTATTTTCCCGATTTGGCCTGCTTCGTCTGAAATAGCCAGTGATTTCACTGGCTATCCGCGTCCATCTGCCCGGATTGAGACTGTTTGGTCGAAATAACCAGTGTTTTCGCTGGTTATTTTTAATGAGACGGCTGAAATGAAGCCAATAGGCCATTTTTTATGGCCTATTTCGCCCACAACCGGAGAAACACTCCTGTCACACACATAGTGCCGCCCCTGCCCACGCATCTGCTTCCTTATACACCCCTCCTTCTGTCCGCTATCCCCTTGACTCAGACCTAACCGAAATGTCTTCTCCGGAATAACACTTCAAACTCGATACATGCAAACTCCAACTTGAATTGACCTCCATTTCCAAGCACGATCAACGTTTGCCGCGATCGGCCGGCGGATCTTAATAAGGTTAAGCAATGATTATATACGGATAATCGGCCCATCCGCTATGATACATCCGTTGCGGAACCCTTCGCATCTGGAAAGGATCGTGGTCGGACATGTGGGATGTAAAAGCTTTTGGCGCTGTCGGCGACCGGAGCGTGCCGGATGGCCCGGCGTTTCAGGCGGCGATTGACGAATGTCACCGCACGGGCGGTGGGACGGTTATCGTTCCCGCCGGTGATTATTCGATCGGAAGCATCGAACTGAAAAGCGGGGTGATGCTGCATCTGGAAACAGGCGCCACGCTTTGGGCTTCGACTCGCCGCGCCGATTACAGGGAAGACTGGTCGGGCGAATATGGGAGCCGGATTATGTTTCGTGCGGCGAACGCCGAATCGTTCGGCATTACGGGCAAAGGAACGATTCGCGGGTTCGGCACGGAAACGTTCGGCTCCTGGTGGGGAGTACCGCAGCCGCCCGAACTGCGGGTCTGCACCTGCCACTTCGACAATTGCCGCTCCGTCACGTTGGAGGATATTCGCATTCGCGACAGTTCGTTCTGGACCGTCCATTTGAAGCATTGCGACACGGTGTACATCAACCGCATTACGATCCGGAATTACCGCTATCACCTGAATACGGACGGCATCGTGCCCGACGGCTGCCGCCATGTGTTTATTACGGATTGCCTCCTGTCGACAGGAGACGATTGCATCCCGATCAAAAACACAACGCCACAGGAGTGCGGCCCTATTTTCGTAACGAATTGTGTGCTCGAGACGCCGAATACGGCGATTAAGCTGGGAACGGAGTCGTACGGGAGGTTCAGCGACATTCATGTGAGCCAGTGTACCATTCGTAATTCCTCGATCGGGATCGGCATCCTCGTCAAAGACGGTGCCACCGTAGAGAGGGTGCGGATGAGCGGGATCACGATCGAATCGGCGGATGATCTGTACGAGGTCAAGCCGGTGCTGCCGCTGTTCATCGACATCGAGAAGCGGCATGCCGACTCCGCGCTGGGGCAAGTGCGAGACATCGTATTCCGCGATCTGTTTATCCGCACTCGCAGCGCGATTGTGGTGCAGGGAGCGCCGGACAGCTTGCTCGACAACATATCCTTTCAGCAGGTAACGATGCGTATTACAGGCTATATGCCGTTCGGCGATCGCAGCAAGCCGATTACGGGCAAACGAACGCTGAAAGACCAGCGGGATATGGAATTTATGCGCAAACCCGCCTATATGACGATTGCGTATGCAAACAATGTGCGGCTCGACCATGTTCATATTGACGAATGCGCGGAGGCGGCCGAACAGCGGCGCCATGCCGTCTGTTTCGCTAATTCGGCGAATGTCGTCTATAACCAC
Source organism: Paenibacillus cymbidii (assembly GCF_004764705.1). GTDB lineage: Bacteria > Bacillota > Bacilli > Paenibacillales > NBRC-103111 > Paenibacillus_AN > Paenibacillus_AN cymbidii. The sequence goes on from NZ_SHLX01000004.1 coordinate 107,603, forward strand.
ACATCGATGGAAGCGGGAGGGAGCGAACAATGGATCGGATAAAAGACGAGCTGTTGAAAGCGGAACGGCTGACGGCAGAAGACGACCATTATTTTTTCGGCTATTACGATACGCCCGCCTGGAGCGGAAGCGACCGGCACCATCTGTGCCACCGGGTGGCGTTTTGCGACCGGCTGCCGCGTGCGAACGACCGGGCCGAGCTCGGTTACATCGATTTGCAGGACAACCGCTTCAACGCGTTCGCGGAAACGACAGCATGGAACTTCCAGCAAGGCAGCATGCTGCAATGGCATCCCGCATCCCCGGAGGATACGGTCATTTATAACTCGCGGAACGGCAGCGACTACGAAGGGGTTGTGCTGAATCTAACCACCGGCAAGTCGCATCGCTTGGAACGACCGGTAGCCAATGTCGACCCGACCGGCCGTTATGCCGTGAGCATCGATTTTCCCCGGATGTACGATTTCCGCCCAGGCTACGGTTATGCCGGCGAAGCGGACCGCAACGCACACATTCCCCACCCGCATGACGACGGCATCCATCTGATCGACCTGTCGTCGGGAGCCAGTCGGCTGACGATTTCGCTGCAGCGCTTGTGGGAGTTTACGCAGGGATATTTTCAAGGCGAGGACCGGAAGCTGTTAATCAACCACATCACCTTCAACACGGATGGGTCGCGGCTTGTTTTTCTGCTGCGTTGTTTTCCCCGGGAGGGTGGCATATGGAAAACGGCCGTCCTGACGGCAAATACCGACGGCTCCGAGCTTTTCCTGCTTGCCGACTACGGGTATGCATCGCATTATCATTGGCGGGATCGCGAGCGGCTGGCGATTCATGCCGGCGAAGCGGAAACGCATCCGGAGGGAGCGCAGCTTTATGAGTGGAAGGACCAAACGCGCGAGGTCGAAACGATCGACAAGTCGTTTTTTCGCGAGGACGGTCATTGCAGTTATTCGCCGGACCGGCGGTACATGTTATACGACAGTTATCCCGACAACGCTTCCTACCGACATTTGTACCTCTACAATCAGTCAACCGGGCGGGGCCTGAAGCTCGCCTCGTATTATTCGCTGCCGGAGCTTGCGGGCGATATTCGCTGCGATCTGCATCCGCGCTGGAACCGGGAAGGCACGGCGATCTCCTTCGATTCGACGCATGAAGGCCGGCGGCAGGTGTACCGTCTGGATTTGCACGGCCTTCGCCTGTAATGGCGGGACGGAGAAGGCGGCTCTACACACAATCCTAACCAATGACAATCACGCTAACGAATGATAATCGAGTCCGCGGCGGTGCGGTTTGCAAGCTGGTTCAACAAAGAGAATAGACGGATAATCGCGGTTCCGATTATGGTGAGCTTACAAACGTGCAATCAATCGACCAGGTGGTGTTGCAGGCAGTGCGTATGGAGTTGGGCAAGCATCGATGGCTGTATGTGATGATGGTTCCCGGTATTTTGTATTTTCTTGTGTTTCGTTATTTGCCCATGCTCGGGAACGTGATCGCCCTTCAGGATTATCAGCCGTTCCTCGGGTTTTCGGGCAGCCATTGGGTCGGGTGGAAGCATTTTCACCGGCTGTTTACGGAAGATACGTTTCTTGTCCTGCTGCGCAATACGTTGATGTTGTTTGTGTACGGCTTCGTATTTGCCTTTCCGATTCCGATCATTCTGGCGCTTATGCTCAATGAAGTCCGGAAGCAGCTGGTGAAGCGGTTCATCCAGACGGTGATATATTTGCCGCATTTTCTTTCCTGGGTCGTGGTGGTTTCGCTTTCCTATCTCATGCTGACGACCGAAGGCGGGATCATCAACAATGTGCTCGTCTCGCTCGGCGGCAGCAAAATCAACTTTATGCTCGACGCCTCGTGGTTCCGCCCGCTGTATACGATCCAGTCCATCTGGCATGACGCGGGCTGGGGAACGATTATTTACCTTGCCGCAATCGCCGGCGTAGACCCGAGCCTGTACGAGGCGGCGGAAATCGACGGGGCCGGCAGGCTGCGCCAAATCTGGCACATTACGTTGCCCGGCATCCGCAGCGTCGTTGTCATTCTGCTTATCCTTAAAGTGGGGGACATCATGGAGCTGAGCTTCGACCACGTGTTCCTGATGGCGAATGCGATGAATCGAAGCGTGGCGGACGTATTCGATACGTACGTCTATAACATGGGGGTCCGGGGCGGCCAATTCAGCTACAGCGCAACCGTCGGCTTGTTCAAATCGGTAGCGGGTCTGGTCATGGTCTATCTCGCCAATCGGCTGGCCAAAAAGTTCGGAGAAGAGGGCATCTGGTGATGGAACAGACGAAACCAACAACAGCAAAGAAGCGAGAGCTGTCGCCCATCGCCGCCCGCAAGCGACCGGGAAGCGTGCTGTTCGACGGGATCAATTACACGCTGCTGCTGCTTTATGCGCTGATTTGTTTCATCCCGATACTGCACGTGTTTGCGACATCGATCGCGGCTTCGTCGCAGCTGGCGGATCACCCGTTTCTGCTCATCCCGACGCGGTTCAGTATGGAGGGATTTCAGTTTATTTTTTCCTCGAACACGGTGCCGCGCAGTCTGCTGACAACGATTCTGATTACGGTGGTCGGTACCGGGCTAAATGTCATCGTCACGTCGCTGATCGCTTATCCGCTGTCGCGGAAATATTTGAAAGGCCGCAATCCCGTGATGCTGATGATCGTGTTCACAATGCTGTTCTCCGGCGGCCTGATTCCGAATTTCCTGCTGGTGAAAGCGCTGGGGCTGCTGAATTCCTACTGGTCGTTATGGCTTACCGGGCTGGTCAGCCCGTTCATTCTGATCATCCTGAAAAATTTCTTTCAGGCCCTGCCGGAGGAAGTGGAGGAATCGGCGAAAATCGATGGCGCGAACGAGCCGGTCATTTTGTTCCGCATCATCCTGCCGTTGTCGCTGCCGGCCATTGCCACTATCGCGCTGTTCTACGCGGTAGGACATTGGAACACGTTCATGTCGGCGATCCTGTATATGAACAATCAGGCCAAGTGGCCGATCCAGGTGCTGCTGCGGCAGATCGTTACGGTCAGCACCGCCGGCATCGGCGACGACGAGTTCGCGTACATTCCGCCTTCGAATATCATCCGTTCGGCCGTTATCGTGGTGGCGACGCTGCCGATCCTGCTGGTCTATCCTTTTTTGCAGCGGTATTTTACCAAAGGCATTATGCTCGGCTCGGTGAAAGGATGAAGATGCGATTTCCTCCGGGAGTGCAGCACGTCATCATTTCCGATATACTATGGGATGAAAGAGGGTATCGGCAAACATGCAAACGGTTACGGGACAGAAGAGGAAGGTTTTGCTCGTCCTTACGGTCAGCACCGCACTGCTGGCGGCTTGCAGCGAAGGAACCAAAAGCGGAAGCGGGGGGACGTCGACGGCGCCTTCGGCTCCGGCCGCGTCCGCGGCGTCGACAGCGCCAAGCGCCAAACCGGCCGAACCGGTAAACATCTCGATGATGGCGATGTATACTTCGCCCAATGCGCCGGCAGCCGACAGCGACGTCATGAAGAAGCTGATGGAAACAACGAACGCGAAGCTGGACATCAACTGGGTGCCGAACGCGGCATACAACGACAAGCTGACCGCTTCCCTCGCGGCAGGTGATTTGCCGACGGTCATTGTGGCCGATCTCAATCAACCGGCAGTCGCCAACGCGATCGATGCGGGCGTTTTCTGGGAATTAACGCCTTATCTCAAAGACTACCCGAACTTGAAACGTCTCGATCCCGGCGTGCTGAACAACGCTTCGTATAAAGGAAAAACGTACGGGATCTACCGCGCCCGGGATAAAGCGAGAAGCACGATTTTTATCCGCAAGGACTGGCTTGACAATATGGGGCTGAAAGCGCCGTCGACTCCGCAGGAGCTGCTGAGCACGGCGATCGCCTTCGGCACCGGCGACCCGGACAAAAACGGCAAAGTCGATACGACCGGCTGGGTGATGGATAACGGCGGTTCGGATCTGAAAGCTTATTTGACCTGGCTCGGCGGACCGAACGAATGGGCGGAGGACGGCGGCAAGCTCGTCCCGGCCGTGCTGACGCCGCAATATACGGAAACGCTTAAAGCCTTTAAGAAACTGTATGACGAGCATGGCGTCAACCAGGACTTCCTGCTGGTCGATTCGAACAAGAAGAATGAAATTTTCTACGGCGGCAAAGCGGGCATTTATTATCAGGTGTCTGACGCCACCCGGGAGAAGTCCGTGCAGAAGAACGATCCGAAGGCGCAAGTGATCATGATCAACGAGTTTACCGGCCCGGCCGGCATCAAGACGCGAGGCGAAGCCGGGTTCAACTTGATGCTGATGATTCCGAAGAAGAACGTGAAGACCGAGGAACAGCTGCGCCAGGTATTGAGCTTCATCGACAAACTGGGCAGCAAGGAAGCCCAGCTCCTGCTCAACTTCGGCATCGAAGGGGTCCACTATACGTTGGACGGCGGCCAGATCGTGTGGAAGGATCAGGACGGCTTTACCAAGTCGACGGGCGCAGGTCCGGGTATCTACAACCTGAATATATTGACCGACTTGCTGCCGCCGCTCAAATCGGACGACCCGCAGTACGCCAGAATGATTGAAGTCCGCAAGGACAACGAGAAGTTTGCCGTGTTCAATCCGGCGGCGCCTTATAAATCGGCGACGTACACCACGCTTGGCAAGACGCTGGATCAGATCGTTAACGATGCCCAAAGCAAATATATACTTGGCGAGCTGGACGAAGCAGGTTGGAAAAAAGCGGTCGAGCAGTGGAAGAGCACCGGGGGCGCCAAGTATATCGAGGAAATCAACGCCGCCTATCAGTCGGCCAAGAAATAGCGAGCGAACGGATCAACGAGCAAGCGATGTCGGGGCTTTCTCTTCGGCGGAACCATCTGCCGGGAGACAGCCCCCATCGTCTTCAAAGCGGTGTGGCTTGTTGTCTTCATCCGGGCCGGCGGGGGAAAACGCATGAAGATTTGGGTGTCTCGATACTTCACCAAGCTCTTGGCGATCAGTATGCTGCTCGGCGCCATTCCGGTTATTACGCTGGGGATTCTTTCCTATGTCATTTCCGCCAATTCGATTAAAGAAAAAGTGATCCGCGGCAACGATTTGATTCTGGCCCAGATTCATCTGCGAACGGAGAAGGAATTGAGTCTTGTCGACAAGATGATGAACCAATTGATGTATTCCACTGTGGTTGCCCAGACGCTGAACAAGGCGGTCACCCAATACGACTTCCAGGCGGTGTGGCAAATTCAGGAGGAAATCTCCTTCATGCAATCCTACGAGCTTGGCATCACGGATGTCGTGCTTGTCAATCTGCAGAAAAACTGGCTCATCAGCAGCGGCCGCCGTTTCAACAGCTTCACCTATTATACGGATCCGGCGCTGTTCTCCCGCTATACGAAAGAAGGCCAACAGTTCAACCGCTACTATCTTTCCGATAATTCGATTACGGTGGTCGAACGGCTGCCGCTGCATGCCGCCAATCCGATTGCGTTGTTGCTTGTCGACATTTCGCTGGGCGATCTTAATGCGATCCTGGCCAAAAACAAAGAATTCGGCGAAATGTTCATTATGGACGAGGAGCGAAGATTCGTAGCGGTAACGAGCTCGGACGAGCAGCTGCATGCCGCGATCGAATCCGTTGTGGCGCAAACGGCCCAGCTGGAAAACGACAAGGCGGTTTCCGTCAAGCTGGACGGCAAGCCGTCGGTAATCATTCCTTACCGATCGAGCTATAACAACTGGTTGTATTTATCGGTCATTTCGCTGGACGACATTTCGCAAGACTCGAGAGAAATCGGCCGGTACACGATTTATATTTGCACGGGCATCTTGATCCTCACGTTCCTCGTTTCGCTTTACAGCTCGCGGGTGATTTATTCGCCGATTCAACGCTGGTACGTGGTGCTGCGCGATTTTGTATCCGGTTCGGACAGCGGCAGCGAAATCGATGTCATCAGCGGCAAACTGAAGTCGCTGCTGCACTCGCGGCAGCGGATGAGCGATCAGCTGAAGCAGTTTTTCGTCACCAAGCTGCTGCTGGGAGAATGGCGGCGCGACGAAATCGAAGAGATGATGAGAAGCTACAACTATCCGACGGATCTGAAGCAGTACGTGGTGCTTGTATCGGAGATCGATACGCTCGAAGGCTCCGGCTACAACGAGCATGACCGCTACCTGCTGATGTTTGCGATCAGCAATATCGCCGGCGAAATCGTCCCGCCCCGGGAGCGCTTCGAGACGGTTGTTATCAATCAATCGCAGGTGCTGATTATGGGCAGCGCGGAAGACGATTCCCAGGCGATCCGCCTTCTCGCTTTTGACCGGGCGATGGAAATCCAGAAGAAAGCAAGGCAGTTTCTGCGGTTGCCGGTGAGTATCGGAATGAGCCGGGTGCATACGGACTTGAAGGAAATGCCCGCGGCTTACCTGGAAGGGCTGGAAGCTTTAAAATACCGGGTTCGTTACGAGCAGGAATCGCTGCTGTTCTTCGACGAAGTGCAGCCTGACCGCGAGCTGCCCTTGATCTTTCCGATGCAGCTGGAAAATGAGCTGATCGACGCCATCAAGCTGGGCAACGAGGACGAGATCCGGCGGAAGCTGAGCGGGTTCTTGCAGGAAATTTACAAGAACGCGGCCGATCATCGCGATTACCATATTTTCGTGGCGCGGCTGTTGACCGACCTGCTTCGGCTCAGCCAGGAAATCGGCGGCGTTGTGCCGTACGACGGAACGGTTTCGTTATTTGAACGATTGTTCGAAATCAAGACGATTCCGGAAATCGAAAGCTGGTTTATGCAGGTGCTGATCGTGCCGCTGGTCCGCTTGATTGGCGAGCAAAAAGACAAGGCGCATCACCGCATCTCCAAAGAAATTTGCGCCATGATCGAAAGCGAGGCGGAAACCAATCTTACGTTGGAAACGTGCGCCGAGCGACTCAATTATCATCCCGTTTATGTCAGCCGCGTGTTTCGCCAGGAGATGGGGATTAATTTCGGCGAGTATTTGGCCAAGGTCCGGCTTGGCATCGCGAAGCGCTGGCTGCGGGAAACGGATATGACGATCGGCGACATTGCGCAGAAGCTGCATTACAGCAATGCCGGCAACTTCATTCGCGCCTTCAAACATACGGAGAACGTGACGCCCGGCAAATATCGGGAGCAGACGAAGCAGTAAGGAGCGGAAGCGGGATGAGCATCGTTTTGGCGGGGATCGGCGGATTGGCAAAGGAGCGATCATTCCGCGGCGACGATCAGCCTGATGTTTTTGTCCCGGATGAGGCGCAAGAACGGTTCTTCCGGCAGCTTGTCGGTTACGATCGTCGAGACGGCGTCCAGCTCGGCGATGCCGAACAGCTTGCGGCTGCCGGTAAACTTGCTGTGATCGGCCAGCACGATCGTTTCCGACGCCGACTCCATCATCCGCCTGCGCAGCGTCGCATCCAGCACGTTGTTGTCGCGCAGCCCTTCGGGTACGATCGATTTGGGGGCGATGAACGCTTTGCCGGCTTGCAGGCTCATCACGGTCTGCTCCGCCATCGGGCCGACGAACGATTGCGAATATGGGTTCAGCGTTCCGGGAATGCCGATCAGGGTGCCGGCTGCATACTGTTTGAATTGTTCGAACACCGGGATGGAGTTGCTGATGACGGTCAAATCAGCTTTGTCGCGGAGCTGCAGCGCCAAATGCCACGTGGTCGAGCTGGCGTCGAGGAACAAGCTGTCTCCTTCTTCGATCAGCTCCATAGCGGCTTTGGCGATCGCGGTCTTCTTGTCGCTGAGCAAATCTTTTAAATCCTGGAAGGGCACACTCGCCGATTCGTTCAACAGCGCTCCGCCAAAAGTGCGCTTGATTCTGCCCTCCTGCTCAAGCAGGCGCAAATCGGAACGAATGGTGACCTCAGATACTTTAAAGAGGCTGCTGAGCTCGGACACTTCCGCCGCCCCGCGTTCTGCTATCAACTCCACGATCCGTTTCTGCCGTTGTGCTGCATGCATCGTATGCTGCTTCCTCCTTTTGCGTCTGAATGGTTGCCTTTCATAGTTCCGGACCGTCCGTCTGCTGCACGATCACTATACTGTTTTTTCTTTCGAATTTCAACCGTCATCGCTTTTATCTGCAAAATATCTTGACTATATTTTCGAATATTCGTTATATTGAAAGATATCGAAAGTAATTTTAGTTACGACTATTTTCGAAAGTGGGTGAGTTGGTCTTTGCAAAACCAAAGCTCCGCCAAGTCCGCCGATCAGATTGCGCGTTATTTTGAGGCTATCAGCCGGCTCATGAGCGAAGTGCTGCATAAGCAGAGAGGTGCGATGCACGAAGTTGCCGAACTGTTCGCCGCTGCCGTGGAACGCGGGAATACGATTTACATTACGGGCTGCAGCCACTCCAGCATATTCGCCCAGGAGGTATTCTACCGTGCGGGCGGTTTCATGCTGATGAATCCGCTGTTTCTGCCGGGAATGATGCTGGGGACGCCGCCGGTTACGCTGACGACCCGCTTCGAGCGGATCTCCGGCATTGCCGAAGCCGTCTTGTCCGAATCGCCGATTCGCGCAGACGATGTGCTGATCGTCGCCTCGGTGTCCGGGCGCAACGACGTGCCGGTCGAACTGGCCCTGCATGCGCGGGAGAAAGGCGTAAAGGTCGTGGCGCTGACGTCGACGATTTATTCGTCGCAAGTTCGCAGCCGCCACGCAAGCGGGCAAAGGCTGTTCGAATTGGCGGACCACGTGCTGGACATGATGTCTCCCCCGGGCGATGCGATGCTCGACATGGAAGGGCTCAAGGAGCGGACCGCCCCGTCATCGACGGTCATTGGCGTCGCCATGCTGCACGCCGTCATCTCGCAAGCCATACAGCTGTTGCTGGACCGGGGAGTGACCCCTCCCGTCTTTATGTCCGCCAATGTGGACGGAGCCGACGCTTTTAATCGCGACATGCTGGCGAAGTATAAAAACCATATCCATTACATGTAATCAACCCCTAAACGAAAGGTTGGATCAACCATGATCTCCCACAGACTGTTGTCCGTATACCGTGAATTGCTCGATACGATCGAACATAAGGAGCTTGGTACGATTGACCGTCTGGCGAAAATAACGGCGGATTCCATCGCAAAAGGCGGTTCGGTTTATATTCACGACCGTGGCCATTTGCTGAGCCATGAGCTGTTTCTGCGCTCCGGCGGCCTTGCCTTGATCCGCCAGCTGTTTATGACGGTCGAAGCGGGGAGCGAGCCGGGCGGCGATCTCCTGCTGGCGGAGCGCACCATCGAAGAATCCGGACTAAAGGCCGGCGATATTCTCCTTCTCGGCTCCGTATCCGGCCGGGCGGCATCGGTGGTGGAAATGGCCATTCAGGCAAAAAAACGCGGCATCGTCACGATCGCAATGACGGCGATGGACTATACGTCGCAAACGCCTTCGCAGCATCCAAGCGGCCAACGACTGTATGAAGCTTGCGAGCATGTCCTCGACATTCATACAATGAAGGGAGACGCTGCCCTTGAGGTGGAAGGCCTCGGCGAAAAAATCATGCCTACTTCCGGCTTCACCTCGGCTGTCGTCGGCTGGTGCTTCATCGCCCAAGTGATCGAGCACCTGCTTGCGCTTGGCATCGAACCGACCGTTTATCGCAGCGTCAGCATGCCGAACGGGGAAGAATTAGTGGAGAAAGCCAAAGCCCGCTTCCAGGAGTTGGGCTACTAATCCGATCTGCAGGGGAAGGGGGATTGCACAATGGAACAGGAGCGGGTGCTGCATTGCCTGGCCGATCACGGCCGTTCCGATTGGCGAATCGTGGTGAGCCGCGGCGCCTCGCCGTCGGAAGTTTATGCGGCGGAGGAATTGCAGAAGTTTTTGGGCGAAATGAGCGGTGCCACGCTGCCGATCTGCGACGACGGAGAAGCGGAGGCGGCGCGCGAAATTCGGATCGGCTTCGGGACGCGGCTGCCGGATGGAGCCGAATGGCTCGCCGAAGCGAAAACGCTCGGGGACGAAGGGTTTCTCATCCGCACGAGCGAAACCGGGCTGCTCATTGCCGGCGGCCGACAGCGCGGCACGATGTACGGGGTATACACGTTCCTCGAGACGTATCTCGGCTGCCGCTGGTTCAGTTCGACGGTCAGCCGCATTCCCCGGCGCAGCCGCATCGAAATCGGAGCGATCGACGATCGGCAAGTGCCGGCGCTGGAATACCGCGAAGCGTATTCCTTCGATGCGCTGAAGCCGGAATGGGCGGCGCGCAACAAGTGCAACGGCCATTTTCCCCCGCTGGACGAGAAGCGCGGCGGCCACAACGGTTATGTCGGCCCGTTCGTACACTCGTTCTACCAGCTCGTCCCGCCGGAGGAATATTTCGACGAGCATCCGGAGTATTATGCGGAGGTGGACGGCGTCCGTCTGCGCGAGCATGCGCAGCTGTGCCTGTCCCACCCGGATGTGCTCGATATTTCGCTTCGCCGCATCCGCGAATGGGTCGCGGCGAATCCGGACGCCCGCATCGTGTCGGTCTCGCAGAACGATAGCCGCAATCCTTGCCAATGCGCCGCCTGCAGCACGGTCGACGCGGAGGAGGGCAATTACAGCGGCAGCCTGATCCGGTTCGTAAACCGGGTCGCCGAAGCGCTGGAAACAGACTACCCGCATCTTGCGGTAGACACGCTCGCGTATCAGTATACCCGCAAGGCGCCCAAGCTCGTCCGCCCGCGGCCGAACGTGATCGTGCGGCTGTGCAGCATCGAGTGCTGCTTCTCCCACCCGCTTGAACAGTGCGGCGAAAAAATGCTGCTGAAGCAAGATCCCGGCACCGGAGCGACGTTCGTGGAGGATTTGGCGGAATGGGGTCGCATCTGCAACCGGCTGTACGTGTGGGATTACGTCACTAATTTTTCGAACTATTTGATGCCGTTTCCGAATCTGCACGTGCTGCAGCCGAATATGCGGATGTTCGTTCGCAACAATGTAAAAGGCTTGTTCGAGCAAGGCGACAACGCTCCAGGAGGCGGCGGCGAGTTTGCCGAGCTGCGCCATTACGTCATCGCCAAGCTGCTGTGGAATCCCGAGGCGGATGTCAACTTGCTGATCGACGAGTTCCTCGCCGGTTATTACGGAAGAGGCGGGTTCCATCTGCGCCGGTTTATCGACGCGCTTGCCGGCAAAGTCATGGAACGGGACGAGAGCGGGAATCTTTGCCATCATGCCAGCATCTATGACCGCGTGGACAACGATTATTTGACGCCGGACATCATCGAGTTGGCCGACCGCTGCTACGACCAGGCTGAAGCGCTTGCCGACGATGAAGCGACGCTGCAGCGCCTGCGCGCTTCGCGGCTTTCGATCCGCTACGCGAAGCTTGCGGTCATGCCGCTCGATACGCCGGGCCGCGCCGAACGGATCGACCGGTTCCGCGACGATGTGATCGCATGCGGCATCACGGAAATCAGCGAAGGGCGGCAGCTTTCCAAACCGATCGAGGAGCTGCGCCAAGGGATTCATTTCAGCCATTTTGCAAGATATGAAGGCGGATCAAGCCCGTTAGAGGCGGAAAATGAATATTTGCAGCGGCAGCGGCAGAAGGCAGCGGAACAACAATAGCGGGGCAGAGCGATAATGGCAAGCAGGAGCACAGAGGAAGGAGGGATGATCGATGGGGCTTCGACTTGGCATCGACAGCGGCGGTACCAAAACGTGGGCGGTTCTGTTCGATGACGAGTATCGTTTGCTCGGCACAGGCGCCGGCGGCGGGGCGAACGAAAATTTCGAATCGGCCGGCACGATTGCCGTTTCGATCCGTCAATGTCTGGACAGCTGCTTGCAAGGTTATTCCGGCGCTACATTGGATACCGTGTACATTACGGCGCTCGTTTCGACCGATGTGCTTACGGGCATCATCAAGGAAACTTGCACGGTTCGTCGAGTAGAACGGCTGAGCGAAGGGGAGGCCTGCCTTCTCGCCGGCGCGCAGAAACAGCGCGGCTTCGTGGCACTGGCTGGAACCGGGGCGACCTTGTTCGCCCTGGACCGCGGGCTGAGGCGCGCAGCAGGCGGCTGGGGCAGCTGGATCGGCGATGAAGGCAGCGGCTATTATGTCGGGCAAAGGGGCATTGCCGCGGCGATCCGACAGGTGGAGGGACGTGGTCCGGCAACCGCCGTTACCGGGCTGATTCAGGAGCATTTTGGACTGGCGGCGCTGTGGGACATCGTTCCGATCCTGTATGCAAACTCTTCTCCCCGCAGCATCATTTCGTCGGTAGCCAAATTGGTGGCGCAAGCCGCCAAGGAAGGCGACGCGGCAGCCGCAGGCATCCTGCGCGACGCCGGAACGGAAATGGCCGCGCAAATGCTTGCGTTGATGAACCGGGAGCCGGAAATGAAAGGCGAAACGATTTCGCTCGCAGGAAGCGTATGGAAAAGCGGGCGTATGATGTTCGACAGCTTCTGCGCCGCGATCCGCGAGCGGGAGCCGGACGCGGACATTCGGCTGCCGCTGTTCGAGCCGGTGATTGGCGGCGTCATCGCAGCGGCGCTGGAGGCGCAAGCCGCGGCAGGCGGAGGGGCGGCGGAGACCGGAGCTGCGAACGAAGACGCTGCGCTGAACGACGATACGTTGCGTACGATCGCCGAACAGTTCGATCGGTACCGGTATCGTGTCGATTGGAACGGAACGTTATAGGCAGTATTGTAAATCATGATTAAGTCAGGGCCTTCCTTTGCTGGATGGCCTTTTTTTTTTTGCGGATAACGAAAATAGCCAATGAAAAATGGCTTATTCGCTCGATTTGTCCTGCTTCGTCGGAAATAACCAGTGAAAACATGGCTTATTTGCTCCGCCTGACCCCCAAATCAGACCATTTAGCCGAAATAGCCAGTGATTTCACTGGGTATTTTGGAGAGGATGGCCGCTTTTAGCCAAATAGGCAATAAAACATGGCCTATTACGCTCGCACAATAGAGTTGTTGTACAATAACGATGATGGTTTGTTTACTCATCACGACGGAATTGAGGTAACCCAAGTGAATAATGATTACAGAGACCGTATGCAGACGGTTCTTGATTTTATCGAAAAAAACATCGATCAACAATTAAATCTCGGGATGTTGGCAGGCATTTCTCATTTTTCCAAGTTTCATTTTTCCAGAGTTTTCTTGGCGATTTTAAATAAAAGTCCGATGACCTATTTAACGGAAAGGCGTTTGTATCACTCGGTGAATTACCTTAAAACTACCAATAAAACGATACTTGAAATCTCAACGCTCTGCGGGTTCAGTTCGATCTCCAATTTCAATGCTTCTTTCAAAAGGCTATATCAAACGACTCCAAGCAAGATGAGGAAGGAAATGCAAGAACATAGCAATAACCAGCTATTGTCCGGCAATAATCCTGAAGATATCCCACCTTCTATAAAATATGATGTTGGTATCAATACCAACAAAAATAATTTTCTAAGGAGAGTGTGGGAAATGAACATTGAGCTAAAAGAACTTCCCGATTACGAGGTCGCATTCGTAAGACATACGGGGAGTTATTTGGAAACGCATCAAGCCTGGGCAACACTTGGCATATGGGCTGAGAAAAACAATTTATTTCCACCGACGCAATATTTCATAGGAATCTCGTTGGACGACCCAAATGTAACCGACGAAAACATTTGCAGATATGATGCTTGCGTAACGCTTCCTGCGAATTTTTCCCCAAAAGCCGATACTGGCATAGCATTCAAAACGTTGCCGGGTGGTCTGTATGCCTTATACAAGTTTTATGATACGATCGATAAGTTCGCCATTGCTTATCAAAGCATTTACGGTCAATGGTTGCCCAACAGTGATTATGAACCGGATGATCGACATGCCCTCGAGTTTTGCATGAACAACCCCGCCACTGATCTTGCAGGCAAGGCAAAAGTAGACCTGTACATTCCCATTAAAAAGTTGTCCGAAGTTCACACGACTTAAGTTGCGGCGGCTCCTGAAAAGGCACGGATTGTTTTAGCGGAGGTTTGGCGCACGGACGCCCATGAAGCACCGTGCGCCACCGCCTATCATTAACACCATTAATCTTTAAAATAATGGCCTTGCTCCAGGTCCGCGATCAGACCGGGCTGCGCAGGGCGCCAGTCCAGCAATTCCTGCGTATGTGTCCCCGACCCTGGCATCAGGCTCGGAATATCGAGCCCCGCAATGGGGACGTCCAAACCGAAGTGGGCGTCCGCTTCTTCGCGCGAAAGACCGACCAGCGGCACGTCCAGATGCCGGGCGATGACGCCGGCGATGTCTCGGAACGGCACCCCTTCTTCGGCGCGGCCAAACAACCAGGATCCGGCCGGCGCTTTCTCCAGCGCGAGGCGGTAGAGGCGCGCGGCGTCAAGCCGATGCACGGCCGGCCATCGATTGGACCCGTCACCCACATAGGCGGAAACGCCTTTGGCGCGGGCGAGGCGGATCAATCGCGGCACGAACGCCTTGTCTCCTTCGCCGTGAACGGACGGAGATAACGATACAACCGCTGACCGCACTCCGCGCTCGGCCAGTGCGATGGCCGCGTTGTTCGACGCCTCGCCGTTAAAGTGCGCGGTAATGGCAAACGGTTTGCCCGTCCCTTCCAAAGCAGCCCCAATCGTTTCGACGACACGCAGGTCGGTTTGCAGCGCTTCGGCAAATTGCGAAAAATCGGGTGTAAACGCCAAATGAATGACCCCGTCCGCAGTTGCGGCGCCATGGCCGAGGGTGTCAAGGTCGTCCAGCACTCCGCGCAGCGCCTCGGCCCCGGCCTCCTTCAGCAGCGCCGCGCCATGGTCCGTACGGGCCAGACCAACGACTTGATGTCCGGCGCCGATCAACTCGCGAACGACGGCGGAACCGACATAACCTGTCGCTCCTGTCACGAAAACTCGCATTGGCAATCTCTCCTCGTAAAATGGTTGATGACTTGATAATGGGAGTATAAACTATAAAGTAAACTCTAAGGATAGTCCCGAAGGAGAGAAAGGTTGATGAAAATTCAGGAACTGGCTGAAAAGGCGGGGTTGACGCCCCACACGATCCGTTTTTACGAAAAGGAAGGGTTGTTGGACAGCCGGCATGTGCGGCGAGAGGAAAACAACTATCGGGCATATTCCGAGGAAGCGATCGAACGGCTGAAACTTGTCAAGAAGTTTCAGGGCATCGGTTGTTCGATTGCAGAGTTGAAGGAAGTTTTGCAGGATCACGACACCGGGACGCGCACCCATGAGCAAATCATCGAATGGATCCGCAACAAGATGAGCGAAATCGAACGGAAGAAGGAAGAATACGATCAGATGCTGCAAACGCTGAACATGATGCTGGAATACCGGAAGGCACTGACGAACGATCCGCAAAAAGCGCACGCGATGATGACGGCCTGGCAATCCCAATCCACCACGCCTTAACCATTCTAAACACAAAGGCGGGTCCTGCATTGGTTTCCCGCCAGGCTTGCATTATAATGGATATCAAATTCACCGAAGGATGGAGCAGATCAATCATGTCGTCCGCAAAAAACTATCACGCGTTGATTCCGGATCGAATCTATATGGGTGCTGCCGCCGATGTGGAAGCCATGGTGCAAAACGAGGAAATCGACGTCATCGTCGATCTGCGCGGAGATGCAGCGGCATGCGCTTACCCGGATGCGAATGCGGAATGGATTCAAATCCCGTTGGCCGATCAATCCGGCATCACGCAAGAGGAAGGATTCCGGCTGGCTATCGAGGCAATCACGCAGGCGTACAGGGAAGACAAGCGAGTAGCGTTTCATTGCAATGGGGGCCGGGGGCGGACCGGTGCCGTTGCTGCCGGCACTCTGATCGCGCTCGGGTTGGCCCGGACGATTGCCGAAGCGGAAGCGATGGCCAAAGCGATCCGCAGCGAAATTGAAATCAAGCCGATTCAGTTGCAATCACTGAACAAGCTCTATCCGAACGAGTAACCCGGAAACCACGTTCACAAATAGTCGACAGGCAGGAGATGAAAGGATGATCAAAGGGTTTGGAGGAGTATTCTGGAGAACGAAAAACCTTGAAGTTGTGAAAAAATGGTATCGGGAAGTATTGCAGATTGAAATCGGAGATTGGAATGGAACGGTAATAAAACCCGAATCGGGCAATGAGACGATCTTTTCTTTTTTTGCTAAGGATGACAATTATTTTCCAACCGCACAGCAAGTGATGTTAAATTTTCAAGTACATAATCTGGACGAGACGATTCAGCATCTGGAACAATTGGGCGTACCGCTTGCCAAAAAACAAGAGAGCGGCGAATACGGCAAGTTTGTTTGGATTGAAGATCCTGACGGACGATTGGTCGAGCTTTGGGAGAAATAGCGATAGCGTCATAACAGGGAGCAGATCGCCGCGGCGACTGCTCCTTGTTCGTCTGACTTGCGATTGTAGTTTCTTGCATGCACAGGATCGATTTTTCCATGGGCGGACAGACGGGGGGATGATACGCTCATCACGCGAATGCTGCGCGCATTCGGGACAAGAAGGAGCGGGGGGAGGCGGAACAGAACAATGGAGGCGGCGGGCGAAGCCGTTGTTTACCGCGACGTGTGGTTCGGCGATGTATGGCTCGCCGGCGGGCAATCCAATATGGAATGGCCGCTGTGGCGGTCGGCCGATGCGGAAGCGGCATTGGCGCAAGCGGACATGCCCGGCATCCGTTATTATGACATGCCGAAGATTGCCTGCGAAGGCGGGGAAACGCGCGGCAGCGAAAGCTGGAAAGTGTGCGAGCCGAAGCAGGCAAAACATTTTTCGGCGGTGGCATATTACTTCGCCAGACGGCTGTATGAGGAGCTGGCGGTACCGATCGGGATCATCGGCTGCAATTGGGGCGGCACTTCGGCTTCGTGCTGGGTGTCCGAAAATGTTCTCGCGTCGGACCCGGAATTGCAAGTTTATATCGACGAGTTTCGCGAAAAGGTGCTTCGGTTCGATGAAGCCGCATTCCGGATCGAAGATGCGATCCATCAGGCAAAAGTCGCCGACTACGTGCGCAAGCTGGAAGCGGGGTTGACCGGCGCGGCTCTTGGCTCATACCCGTCGCCGACCCCTTTCAGTCCGCGTACGTTCCAGCGGCCGTACGGCTTGTACGGCACAATGCTGCTGAAAGCGGTGCCTTACGCGCTCCGCGGTTTCCTGTTCTACCAGGGCGAGAGCGATGCGAACCGGCCGATAACATACGAGAAGCTGCTGAAAGGGCTGATCGGCAATTGGCGTTCGTTGTGGAACGATGCATGTCTGCCGTTTCTGTTCGTTCAGCTGCCGGCTTACGGCATGCAAGGAAACGAATCGGGAACGGAGTGGCCGCTGCTTCGCGAGTCCCAGGCAAAAGTGGCGGACGAGGTCGCAAATGCCGGCATGGTTGTTGCGCTGGATTGCGGCGTGAGAGACGATATTCATCCGATCGACAAGAAACCGGTCGGACAGCGGCTTGCGCATCTGGCGCTTGAGACGGTGTACGGGCGAGACACGAAAGGAACGGCGCCGGTTTGCCGGGAGCTGCGCATGGAGAACGAAGCGGCAATTGTTCGTTTCGAGCATGCCGACAATGGACTTCAGGCGGATGGGGACGAGCTGTGCGGATTCGAAATCGCCGATGCGTCGCTGCAGTTCGTTCCTGCGGAAGCGTCGTTGTGCGGCGATTCCGTCGTCGTTCGAAGCGAGCGGGTCAAGCAACCGGCTGCGGTACGTTACGCTTGGGCCAACTTTCCGCAAGCCAATTTGCAGAGCGCCGCCGGACTGCCGGCAAGACCGTTTCGCCTGCATCTTGACGGGAGCCGAAATAGAACGGATTGGTGAACCCGATTGTCGTTTTTTCCATGAACACTATCCGATTTTCCATTCCCTTCGAACGATTCCGGCGCTAGCATGGAAAGCGGAAGGCAGAAGAGGAGCAGCGAGCGATTTCGCCGCTCCTTTTGCGGTTGCGCGCAGCAAACGCTGGCTTCCAAGGCCGGAGGGATGACATGCTCGCCCGCATCAGCTTGCAAACACGTCTGTTCGTCACTTATTCGCTGATCGTCATTCTGTTGATCGGCGTTACGCTCGGCGCCTTCTATGCGAGGGATCGCAGCATCGCCTACGCGAATTTGCTGGCTTCGCTCAACAAGGATGTCGAGCGGGTAGCCGCGCAAATGGACAATTTGCTGTTCACCGCCGATCTGATGACCACGCAGATCAAAAACAATGCGGATATCGCCAACACGTTTTATTTACTTGCTTTCGAAGAGCAGCCGGGCTCGTATTTTCAGCGAAATGCCGCCGTCGCCGGGCGTTTGCAGGAAATCGTTAGTTCGATTGCCGGTGTTGACGTATTGTCCTTTTACCGGATCGCCATTATCGGCCGCACCGGCGCGCAGCTGAGCATCGGCGCTTATGCCGACCCGGCCAACGTACGCAGCGGCATCGCCAATCTGGCATGGATTCGCGAGCTGGACGTAGGCGCGACTGCAAACGGCGTGCCGATCAATCGGCTGCTGCTGGCGCCGCATCCCGATCCGTGGGGCAACGGCGGCAAAGAAGTCATATCGCTCGTTCGCCGCATCGACACCAACGGGTACTTTCATTCACTGGTGGAAATTCAGGTGCCGTATGCGCAGCTGGCCGCAATGGGAACGATGCGTTACGATCCGGGCTTCCGGAGCGGCGACAAAAAAGTGTGGGTATTCGGCCGGGACGGCGAACTCGTCGTTCCTTCGCCGCTTGCCGCAACCGCGGAGGAGAAGGCGACGGCCGAGTTGTTCTATCGGGACATCCATACCCAGGTCGGCCAGTCGTTTACGCTTCATTCCGGCAGCAAGTCCCGCAACGTGGTCGCCGTCAACCGCTCGCGAAACTCCGAGTGGACGGTGGCGGTATCCGAATCGTACGGCACGCTGATGGAACCGATTCGCCGAACGGGATATTTGTTTGCCGCCATTGCGCTGATGCTGATTTTGCTGTCGCTGACGACGATTTATTATTCCACCCGGCTGGCCGTTCGCCCGCTTCGGCAGCTGAGCCGCGTCATGAGCGAAGTGCCGGGCTATCAGGGAGGAACGGACGGCATGCTGCGCAAGCTGGACGTGCAGTCGACGCAGAACGAAGTGGCGCAGCTGTATCGAACGTTTCGCAAAATGCTCGCCAGGCTGGAGGAATCCAAGGAAGTGGCGGTGCAGTCCTATTCCCGCGAGCTGCACGCGCAATTTATTGCGCTGCAGGCGCAGATCAACCCGCATTTCCTGTACAACACGCTGTCGCTTGTTGGCGTGATGGGCCGCGCGGCGGGCAATCCGCTTATTTTGCGCGTCTGTACGATGTTGGTTGAAATGCTGCGCTACGTAACGTACGACAGCGACAAGCCGGCCACGATCCGCGACGAAATGGCGCATACGCACAATTACCTTGCGATCATGAAAACGAGGTATGAAGATCATTTGCTTTTTGCAATCGAGGTGCCGGCCGCGATGGACGAGATCGCCTTGCCGAAGCTGACGATCCAGCCTTTCGTGGAAAATGCGATCAAACATGCGTTCGTGCACAAAAAACGTCCGTGGAAGGTGTCGGTGATCGGAAGCATGCATGATGACGGCTGGCGCATCGCGATTCGCGACGACGGGGCGGGTTTTGCGCATTCCGTGCTGGACGCGTGGGCGGAACGAAGCGTACTTTCTTCCTACGGCAGTCTGCTTTCACCCGATAACGGACAGCGCGGCGGAGGCGGAAGCGGCATCGTCAACACATACGCGCGTCTGCACATCGCATTCGGAGCGAGATTGCGGTTTGCGCTGCGCAACTTGCCCGAAGGCGGAGCCGAGGTGGAAATTGCGGTAGCGGCGCCGAAACCGTAAGCGGCGGGAAGGCGTGTCCATGGGGGAGGAGACGACGATGTACCGATTGATGATCGTTGACGACGAAGTGCCGTTTTGCCGGGCGCTTGCCGGTATTGTCGAAGAATTGAGCGATGAATTTGCGGTAGTCGGCCTGGCTTTCGACGGGGAAGATGCGCTCGATAGCTTGCGCCGGCTGAAGCCGGACGCGGTCATTACCGACATTCGCATGCAGGTAATGGACGGCCTTCAGTTTCTGGAGCAGGCGAGAAGCGTCGACCCTGACTTGATTGCCGTCGTACTGAGCGCGTATCCGGATTTTCACTACGCCCAGAAGGCGCTTCAGCTTCATGCGGAGGATTATTTGGTCAAGCCGGTGAATGAAGACGAGCTGCGGCGGCTTCTGGCGGTGCTGGCGCGCAAATGCGAAGCGAGGCGGATGCACAAGGCCATTCGGCCATTGCCGGGCATTCCGGATGCCGTCGCGGCGGACGGTAAAATGCCGCCCGTGCATCACGACAAGCTGCTTGCCGACGTCGAACGCTACTTGCAGGAGCATTTCGCCAGTCCGGTGCTGCTGCAGGAGTTGTCGTCGCGGTTCGGGCTGGTGCCGCACTACCTGAGCGCACTGTTCCGCAAGCGCACGGGCGAAACGCCGGGCGAATACGTCACCCGCCTCCGCGTCGAGGAGGCGAAACGGCTGATCGACGCGCAGCCGGGCGTGTTGCTCAAGCAGGTGGCCGATGCGGTCGGCTTCCAGGATCCGTTCTATTTCAGCAAAGTGTTCAAGAAGGCGACAGGCCAGTCGCCGTCGCAGTACATGAAGTAAAGGCGAGTTATGAAGCTCGGCGGTCCAACTTACGGGTGGGCCGCTTTTTGGCGTCCCCGA
Organism: Paenibacillus cymbidii; assembly: GCF_004764705.1. Lineage (GTDB taxonomy): Bacteria > Bacillota > Bacilli > Paenibacillales > NBRC-103111 > Paenibacillus_AN > Paenibacillus_AN cymbidii. The sequence goes on from NZ_SHLX01000004.1 coordinate 128,341, forward strand.
AATGCGCTCCTGACGAATGAACGATCTCCTTTTCCACCGAGCTTTCGGATTGTCGATTTTTCCATTCGCGTTGAAGTTTGTTCCATGTCCATGACGTTCGCCGACCTCTATACTCCAATATGAAAGCGATAACAACAGACAGCATGCGACCGGGGAGAGGATCGGATGAACGAAGCGACTAAAGCGCCGCAACCCGCAACAAGCGCCGGTAATCGATACGGCGGCATCGCAACGGCGATGAAGCGAAACTATGTGCTGTATTTGATGGTGCTTCCTGCCATCGTCGGATTTTTCCTGTTTCACTACAAACCGTTGTACGGCATTCTGATCGCGTTCAAGCAATACGATCTGGTGCTCGGCTTCGACCGCAGCCCGTGGGTCGGTATGAAGCAGTATGTCAGCTTCTTCCATGACCCGTACGCGCTGCGGATTATTCGCAACACGCTGGTCATCGGCAGCTACAGCCTGCTGTTCGGCTTCTGGCCGCCGATCGTGCTGGCGCTGATGCTGAACGAACTGACGAGCAGCCGCTGGAAACGTTGGTTCCAATCGATCAGCTATTTGCCGCATTTTATCGCCATGGTCGTCGTTGTCGGCATGATGGTGCAGCTGCTCAAGGCCGACGGTCCGGTCAACCTGTTGCTGGCTTCCATCGGCATCGAGCCGATCGCCTTCTTCAACGATGCGTCGTACTTTCGTTCGCTCTACATCGGCAGCGGCATCTGGCAAAGCATCGGCTGGGGTTCGATCCTGTACATCGCCGCCCTCACCGGCATCGATCCCGAACTGTACGAAGCCAGTTACATGGACGGCGCGAACCGCTTTCAGCGCATCCGGCATATCAGCATTCCCGGCATTATGCCGACGATCACGATTTTGTTCATCCTGCATGCCAGCGATATCGTCAACGTCGGCTTCGAGAAGGCGTATCTGATGCTCAACCCCGCGTTGTACGAAACGGGCGATGTGATCCAAACCTATGTGTATCGGCGGGGGATCGTGGAAAGAAACTTCAGCTTCGCCACCGCGGTCGGCCTGCTGAACAGCGTTGCGTCGTTCCTCGTGCTGTATGCGGCGAATCGCCTCAGCCGCCGGGCGAACGGCCAATCGTTATGGTAGGCGCATCGCAAAACCTTTGAAGGAGTTCACCCACCCATGAAAAACACCGGCTTCGCCAACCGTCTGTTCGACATCTTCAATTACGGCGCGCTTTCGCTGCTGACGCTCGCTATTCTGCTTCCGTTCGTTTACATGCTGTCGATTTCCATCAGCGACCCGATCGCGATCGGCGCGCAGAAGGTAGGTCTGCTGCCGGCAGGCGTCAACTTCGGCTCGTACAAGGCGGTGTTCCACGACAACCAGATCGTAACCGCCTACTGGAACAGCATTCGCTACACGGTGACGGGCACGTTTCTGGTGCTTGCGATCGGCTGCATTACCGCTTACCCGTTGTCGCTTAAACGGTTTAAAGGGCGAACCGTCATCACGATTTATTTTACCGTGACCATGTTCGTCAGCGGCGGCCTCATTCCCGCCTTCATGAACATCAAGAGCCTCGGGCTGCTCGATACGATGTGGGCCGTCACGCTGCCGTCCGCGTTTACGTTCTGGAACATCATTATTCTCCGCACCAACTTCCAGGGCATCCCGAACGAGCTGTACGAATCGGCGTTTCTCGACGGGGCGGGGGATTGGCAAATTTTTACCCGCATCGTGCTGCCGCTGTCCAAAGCGATTATGGCCACGATCGCCTTGTTCGCCAGCGTCGGGCTGTGGAATTCCTATTTCGGACCGCTTCTGTACTTGTCGTCGCCCGGCATGCAGCCGCTGACGATCGTGCTGCGGCGCATTCTGATCGCCAACGAAGTGCTGTCCGTCGATGCGATCGACACCGCCAACCACTCCACGGACATGGCAAGCTTTCTCGGCCGGATGGAAGGCATACGCATGGCGACGATATTCGTGACGATCGGGCCGATCGTACTCGTGTACCCGTTCATCCAGAAGTATTTCGTCAAAGGCGTGCTGGTCGGTTCGGTCAAAGGATAGCGCGAAAACCGCGAAAGGAGGGATGCCCGGCAAGAACCATGGCGCATGTGCAAGATCAGCTCGGAACATGCAGCAGTTCAGTTCACACTTTTAGGGAGGTCCATCCATGAACGTCTTCCGCAACAAACTGGCCGGCGGTACGCTCGCGGCTCTGCTCGCAACGTCCGTGATCGCCGGCTGCAGCTCTAACAGCTCGAACGGTTCGGACTCCGGAGCAGCCGCATCGGCGAAGCCTTCGGCTCCTGCCGTTTCCGCCGTGCCGAAAGAAGCGCCGACCGTCACCTTCATGACCGCCTGGGACCCGGGATTGCCGATCAGCAGCGATCTGCCGGTATTCGTCGAGTGGGGCAAAAGAACGGGCGTCAAGTTCGAAGTAAACAGCCCGCCACGCGATTCGTTCGTCGAAAAGATGAACATCACGCTCGCATCCAACGAGCTGCCGGACATGATGAAGTTTTTTTCCGACGACAAGTCGTTCAACAACTACGGCCCCGACCTGTTCGTGCCGCTGGACGATTATTTGAAGAACGGCAAGCTGCCGAACCTGGCCAAATGGCTGAAGAAGTACCCCGACATCGAAAAGCGCATGCGCAACCCCGTCGACGGGAAAATATACGGGTTCCCGCTCGTGCAGGACTTCGAGTCGGCGAGCAGCCTGTGGTACGTGCGCAACGATATGCTGAAGAAGGCAGGACTCGACGCAAGCAAAATCCAGTCCGTCGACGATTTGAAAAAAGCGATGCTGGCTTTGAAGGAACAGACCGGCGGGCCGGTCACGTCGACGAGGCTCGGCTACACGTACTACAACTGGACGACGCAAACGTATTTTGGCGTCGGCGACGGCATGCGTTACGAACCGACGCTCAAGAAGTACGTCTTTTCGCCGGTGGACGAGGAGAAGCGCTACAAGATGTGGGTCGAGTTCGAGCGGTGGGCTTACGAGCAGAAGCTGCTCGATCCGAACTTCCTGACGATGAAGGACGCGGAGCTGTTCGCCGGTTACGGCAGCGGCAAATACCCGCTCGAACGGGAGCAGCTCGGTTCCGCCCCTCAGCTCAATCCGAAGAACGACCCGAACATCGACGTGCAGCCGATTTTCCCGTTCAAGGTGGACGGCTACATGCCGTCGATCGGACGAGGCGACCATTTCAATATCGGCTACCGTTCGCCGGTCGTCATCAACAAGAAGTCGAAGCACATCGACGACATCATTCGGGCGATGGACTATACGTACAGCGACGAAGGCATCGAATTTTTCTATCTCGGCAAGGAAGGCGAAACGTTCACCCGCGATTCGAAGACGCCTTCGGGCTACCGGCTTGACAAGGTGCAGAGCGTGTGGACGATGGACGCCAACGGCAAATACCCGGACGGCATGAAAAAGCTCGGCGACTACGGCTACTTCACCTGGTGGCTGACCGGCGTCGCGCCGACTTACATTCGCTACAATCTGCTCAATTTCAAAGAAGGGCAGCAGCAGCAGGCGTTTTTCGATATCGACAATTTGAAGAAAATGGATCAGATCGGCTTCCTGCACACCAATCCGATTCTGCTCTGGACGAAAGAGGAGAGCGCGAAGCTCGCCGAAATCGGCACACCGCTCAATACGTACATCAGCGAAAACGTCATCAAGTTCATTCTGGGCCAGAAGCCGATGACAGACTGGGATTCCTTCATCGCCGGGTTCAAAAAACTGCGCGTGGACGAACTGGGCAAAATGTGGAACGACAAGCTGGCGGCATCGAATAAATAAGCGGCCGAACCGAGCAGGAGGGCCTGCCCTCCTGTTCGGCATCAGCCAAAAACGATGATAAAGGACGTGTGATGATGAAACGCGCGAACAAATGGGTTTCCTTCTGGATGTGCGCCATGCTTGCGATCGGCGGCGCCTTCGCCATGTTTCCGGCCGGCGCACTGGCTGCGCAGATGACGCCGTTGTACGCTTCGCCGGACGGCACCGGCACGGCGTGTACGCTGTCCGCGCCATGCTCGCTGACACAAGTGCGAAGCGCGGAACGGCTGGCCAAAGCTTCCGGCATGCCGGGCAACCTGATCGTTTATTTGCGTGGCGGCACGTATCGCCTGACAGACACATTTACCCTGAACGCAAGCGATTCGGGCACGAACGGCTACAATGTCATCTACCGCAACTACCCGAACGAAACGCCGATTCTGAGCGGCAGCGAGCGGGTAACCGGCTGGACGATTCACGACGCGACGTACAACATTTACAAGGCCGACGTCGGCACGGCGGACTTCCGCCAAATTTACGTCGACGGCTCGCGCGCCGTCAGAGCGCGGACGCCGAACGTAACCGATCCGGACACGGCCGGACCGTACTACGACGTACTTGCTTCGCAGACGGAGGGTGTCAAGGTGGCCGTTTCCGAAGTGGCCGATTGGGCGAGCTGGGGCCAGCTGAATCGGGTGGAAGTCGTCAAGATCGATCATTGGCATCAGAAGCGGCTGCGGATCGACAGCGTCGCCATCACCGGCAGCGAGGCATCGATTCGCGTTATGGCGCCGGAGCGAACGGACACGATTCTGAACAATGCGAACCAGCCGCATCCTTATTACTATTTGGAGAACGCCTACGAGTTTCTTGACGCCGAAGGCGAATGGTATCTCGATACGACGGACTCGGCGCACCACATGCTGTACTACAAACCGCGCAGCGGCGAAGACGTGACGGCGCAGACGAGCGTGTACGTACCGAAGGTGGAGACGCTGCTGAAGATCGACGGCACGGCTGCCGCACCCGTCACGCGCGTCGAAATTCGCGGCCTGACGTTCGAGCAATCGAACTGGACCCGCCCGAACGACAAAGGCTTCATGACCCAGCAGGCGGCGATCGAGCTGCATACGGACGCCTGGTCGGTCGTGCCGGGGCAGATGTGGGTGAACAACGCGAACAACATTCGCGTCTTCGGCAATACGTTCCGGCAATCGGGAGCGCACGGGCTGCTGCTGACCGGCACGCTGCATCACAATACAGTCGATTCCAATACGGTGACCGACACGGCGGCGGGCGGTATTTACGTATTTTCCGACTTCAGCACCCTGGACCGGATTACGAACAACCTGGTGGAAAAAGTCGGGCAAGTTTATACCGAAGCGGTCGGCATCCTCGCCACGAAGCCGAACCATCTGACGATCGACTTCAACGAAGTGCGCGACATGCCGTATACGGGCATCAGCCTTGGCTTGAATTGGTACGATACGGTGACGACGGCTTCTTACAATGACATCAGCTACAACCATATTCACCATGTGGCAAAGCTGCACGACGACGGCGGCGGCATTTATACACTCGGCAAAATGGACGGCACGGTGTTCCATCACAACTATGTGCACGATATTGCGCTGTCGCCTTATCAAGGCGGCTATCCGTATGCGGGCATTTACCTGGACAACGGCAGCGTTTACAAAACGGTTCGCGACAACGTCATCGCCGATACGGTGAGCGCCTTTTATGCAAAAAATGCGCCGAACTACGGCAACGTGTTCACCGGCAACGAATACAACGTGCCGCTCGGCAACGTCATAAGCGCCAACATCGTCACCGGCAATTTCGCCGTCAGCGGCGACGCCTGGAGCTCGCGGGCGCAGGCAATCAAGGAAGGCGCCGGTCCGAAGGTAAACCAGGCACGGAATAAACAGACGTTTGCCGTGTCGAATTACGATGCGAATTATACGAGCGGCAAGGCGGTCGACGACAGCACGGACGAACCGGGCTGGTCTCCGGCGATTGCGGGCGGGGTGAAATATTGGTGGGTCGTCAACCTGGGCGCTTCTTACCGGATCAGCAAGGTGGAAATCGTCACGCGGCTCGGTTCGGTCGATCAGATTGCGGCCCGGCGCAATTTCGAAATCTGGGGCTCGAACAATCCGGACATGTCGCTCGGCCATACCGTGTTAGGCTCGCTTGGCGAACCGGCGATCGCCCATCAGGCGACATGGTCGACGATCGTCGACAATACGGCCGGCTTCCAGTACATCGCAATCGTGAAGACGGTGCCGGAATATTTGTACCTGAACGAAGTGCGCGTCTACGCGGGTACGAGTCCGGTGACACTCGGAGCGACCGCTGCGCCGGGCGCGCCGGTGCTGACCGACGACAACGGCTATGACACCGGAATTGCGGACGGCAATTATGAAGTTGGCATGAACATGTGGTGGGGGAACAACGGTACGGCATATAAGCTGTACGAGAACGGCAAGCTTATCGACGCGCAGCAGCTGTCCGGCACATCGCCGAACGCCCAGTTCGCGCGCACTTCCATCAGCGGCCGGCCAAACGGCGCCTACGTTTATACCTGCGAGCTGACGAACAGCTACGGCACAACGGCGTGCGAGCCGAGAACGGTAACGGTAACCGCGGCGAATCCGGGCGCGCCGGTGCTCTCGAACGACAACTGGGACCGTGATGGCAATTATACGGTTGCGATGAACATGTGGTGGGGGACGAACGCCACATCCTATAAGCTGTACGAGAATGGCGCACTGATCGAAACGAAAGCGCTGACGGCGGCAACGCCGAACGCTCAATCGGCGGCGACGCCGGTCGCGGGCCGGGTTCCCGGCACGTATACGTATTACGCCGAGCTCGTCAATGCCTCCGGAACGACGGCAAGCGCGACGATGGACGTGCTTGTCGAGTAGCTTACGAATTGCAGCAGGCAGCCGGCCATAAGCCCGGCTGCCTTTATTCGGTTAGCGGCTAATTAATAGGATCGTGGGCCTACCAATTCCATTGTTCGTAACGTACAATAGGAAGAATTACTTTTTGACGAAGGGGATGTCAATGTCGGATATAAAGGCCATTGTGCTGGATTTGGACGGAACGTTGCTGGGCAGCGATAAATCCGTTTCTCCTCGGAATTATCGTGCGGTTAAGCGGTGTTTTGAGGCGGGAATTCCAATTATCGTCGCTACGGCGCGGCCGCCGAGAGCGGCTGTCCAGTTTGTAAAGGATATCGATTTTGTCGACCACATGGTTTTTTACAACGGCGCCCTGGTTACATGCAAATCGAAGATGACCCGACAGCACATAAGCATCCCGGCGGAGATTAGCCGTCAAATTAACGAATTCCTCACGCAGCATGAGCCTCATCCCGCAATTACGTATGAAGTGAACGACTCCTGGTATATGTGCACATCGCTTTCCGGCTCCGTACTTGCCCAGTTTGGCGCCCGCCCGAACGACCCTCATCCGCAGATAGTCGATTCCGATTGGATCCGCTCCATTTCTCCTACCAAAATACTGGTGACGGGTTATAGCAACTGGAGAGAGCTTGGCGAGAAATTCGGCGACCAGGTTAATGTGATCGCAACCGATGAAGGGGTATTGGTGCAAATCATGCACAGGTCGGCTTCCAAAGAAAGTGCAGTACAGGCGGTATTGGAGGAGATCGGGGTAGACTCGGAACATGTGATGGTATTCGGCGACGATTTTAATGATTTGGGGTTGTTCCGCATGTGCGGATTTCCCGTTGCCATGGGGAATGGAATCGCGGAACTGAAGCATTGTGCCAAGCACATTACCGCATCCAATGACGAGGATGGAGTTGCCGCAGCGCTGGAGAAGTTTGTTCTGTGAATGTTGTGTCGACTGTCCATTTTTAGCGAAATAGGCCATCTTTTATGATTTTTTATTGCCTTTTTGACGCTAGACATTTCGCTCCCAACCGAAAGATGAGGCCGGGGAAACGCTCCTGTGACGCAATTCCCTCTCCTCTGAGCGGAGCAGCAAGTATGTTGAGGAGCAAAGTAGGCTCTCAAGAGCGCCGGCTTTGTTTTTTTCTGTCTCGATTGCGACGAACCCCGGATGCTATACTTGAAAGTAGTTAGATTTCTCGCTTTAACGGTGTCAGTCCAAGTAGGGCCGATTCGAAGGGTCAGGAGAGCGTGGGGATGAAGGTGTTGGAGTGGCGGGAAAGTGCGGGGCGTGACGAAGCCCCTCGGCGGGTGCTGCTTCGGGGGGATCAGCCGGACAAGAATGTCCAGCCGGAAGCCCCGCGGATGACGGAGAACGAATTGGTCGAACGCGCGCGAGCCGGGAACCACGAGGCATTCGACGAGCTTGTCCGCAAGCATCGGGCTGCCGCGCTCGGGGTAGCGAACCGGATGGTCCGGGATATCCATCTGGCGGAAGACGTGGTGCAGGATGCGCTCATTCGTGCGTTTATGCATCTCGGCACACAGCCTCCGAAGAGTCGCAGCGCCGCGCCGATCCGGCCGAGTGCCTGATGCGCAGCGAAATGCTTAGCGGGTTGCGGGCGCTGCTTCACGTGCTTAACAAACGAGAGCGAAGCATCTTCGAGACGCACTTCTTCGGCGAACTGCCGCCCGCGGAAATCGCCAGGCTGCTTGGCACCTCGTCCGCCAGCGTCTACAACAGCATCTCCCGCGCCCGGGCGAAGCTGCGCCAAGAGCGCACGCGCGTCACCCTCTCGCTCTACGTCAGGCGCAGAGCGGAGCAAGGCTTGCCGCGCCGAAATGTGCTGCCGTCACCGCCCTAAACTGTAATCGACTTGGAAGGGAGAAACGAACCGTGAACGAAATCAAACGCAAAGACAATTGGAGCCAGACATGGACGTCAGCCGGATTCGCATTGCATGGAGCCGTCAGCTATACCGACAAGAAATACTTGTCGCTTGTCGACGTCATGGGACTGACCGGGCATGCGTTCCGCATGAATATCGATCCGCAGCAAGTCGATATTTCGGGACCGACCTCTTTTCCGGGGGGATATATTTTCAGGCGAAATCTCGCCAACCTGGGCTTTATCAGCAACATGGGGGAGGCGGCAGCCCCGCCGACGCCCGAACTGCTCGAACGGACAATGGCGCTTGTTCAAGAGACGATCGACAAGGGCGTTCCGGCGATCGCCGTGGATTTGTTCGTCCCGGAGTTCGGTCTGATTTACGGCTATGATGACGAGCAACAGCTGTTTTACGCCAAGGACGTCTCCCAGGACGGCACCATCACCTACGAAAAGTTCGCCAATCCGAAAATTCATGTGTTGTTCCTGATCACGATCAGCGAAAGTTTGCCGCACTCCAAATACGAGATGCTGCGAATGGCGCTGGACATGATCGTGGATCATGCGCGGGGACGGGAATGGAGCGACGGCGACTTTTTCAAAAACCGATTCGCGATGGGGCTCGCCGGTTACGAGGCGTGGATCAAAGCGATGACAAACCGGTCCGCCGACGAATTGGGCAACGCCTACAACGTGCAAGTAATCGCCGACGCCCGCGAATTTGCGGCGCAGTTCCTGCGAGAGTTGGTCGTCAAGTGGAACGGGGAAAATTTCGTCGAACGAAAAGTCCGCCAGTACGCCGCCGCTGCCGAGATCCACTACGAAGCGGTTGCCGCCGCATTCGCTCAGCTTGGCGCGATGTTCCCGTTCCCGCAGGGCGGGACACCCAAAGATCCGGATACCGCCGATCGGGCGATCGTGTTGTTGAAAGCGGCGCAAGAAGCGGAGACGAAGGGCGTCGCCGTTCTGGAGCAGTTCCTCCATTTTATGAAAGCCTATCATTCGGAGAAGTGGGTGATATAATGATAGCAATCGTCGATCTCGGCGAAATGAAGCTGATCGGCATTCGTGTTGTTTGCCCGGGCGATCAGTATGCGATCGAAATCCCGAAGGCAACCCATCGGCTCGAAGCACGGTTGAACGAGATTTCCGGCATCGTAAATCCGCAATGTTTCGTAGGCGCGTATGTCGTGGAGGAATTAACCGAAGCTGACGACGGCTATTGGGTGTGCGTCGAGGTGGAAGAGTTCGGGCAGATCCCGGGAGGCATGGTCGCACTTACGATTCCAGCCCAAAAATATGCGATGATCCGGCACGCCGGGCCTAACACATCCATCCGGAACACCTATGAAACGTTGCATCGCTGGGAAGCGGAGCACGGGTGGGAACGCCTCCGGAGCGCCTGGCATTTGGAAATCTCCCATAAGCGGTACTCAACCGATTTCAACGAAATCGAAATCGAACTGTACGATACCATCCGATAATCGCATCATTCGGCGGAAGCCAACGACTTCAGAAAGGCCATTCTTCATGGGAGGGTTTCTTCCCATTTTGCTTCCAGTGCAACACAACAAAAAAACGCATAAAAAGGCCAATATACCTGCTGGTGCCGCCCCTAAATACAGGATAAAATAAACCATATTTTCCTATTGCGCCAGCGGAACATATATGGAGGGAGGCTTGTCCGAAGAAAGTAAAGCGCTTTCAAGATTGCTTTCCCGCGGTTGAAAGAAATCAGCAAATCGGTTGCGGCGAAGTAATCGGATCTCATCGTGATGATCGAAGAAGCTCCCGGGAAGCGATCGCCTTCCACCGACAGCGATGGGAAAACGCCAAATACAGAGGCGGCAAATTTCCACGCAGCACAAACCTATTTTAAGACGAAAGAAGGTTTACCATGGCGAATGTGGGGCAAAATCAAGTCGTCGAATGGCAGTATCAATCGGGCAAAGCCGTCTATGCGGATCCTTTTCACGAAATCAGCTTAAGCGCGATTGTTACGGCTCCGGACGGTCGGGAACGGATCGTCCCGGCCTTCTGGGGCGGCGGGCAAACGTGGCGGTTCCGCTATTCGTCCGCTCAGGTCGGAACGCACCGCTACCGCACGGTTTGTTCGGACCCCGGCAACCCGGACCTGCACGGCCAGGAGGGAACGATTGAAGTCGTACCGTATGAAGGAAACAACCCGTTGTACCGACATGGAAGCCCACGCGCGGCAGCGAACCGGAAGCACCTGGTTCACGAGGATGGCAAGCCGTTCTTTTGGCTGGGCGATACGTGGTGGATGGCGTTTACGGGCCGGCTCAAGTGGCCGGACGACGTGAAGTGGCTTGCGCAGGACCGGGTGGACAAAGGGTTCACCGTCGTTCAGGTGATCGGCGGCCTGTATCCCGATATGGGGCCGTTCGACCCGCGGGGAGCGAATGAAGGCGGGCAAGCGTGGGAAGCGGATTTCGCGCGGATTAACCCGGCGTTCTTCGACAGCGCGGATCGGAAGCTCGAGTGGATGGTCGAGTCGGGGCTTCTTCCCTGCATCGTCGCCTGCTGGGGCTATTACTTCGACTTTGCGGGGAAAGACGTCATTCGCAAGCAGTGGGAGTATTTGATCGCACGCTACGGCGCTTATCCAGTCGCCTGGTGTTTGGCCGGGGAAGCGGATATGCCGTATTACCAATGGGATGCGTTCAAGGACCCGGAATTGAAAAAAGCGTATACGGAGCGCATGCACCGGGAGTGGACGGAAATGGCAGCCTATGTGAAAGAGACCGATCCCTACGGCAGGATGATTACGATTCATCCGACCGAATACGGCCACAACATGGTAGAGGATGCTTCTATTCTCGATCTGGATATGCTGCAGACCGGACACGGCGGCTATCTTTCCCTTGAGCCGACGGTTCGAATGGTCCAATCGTCCGTCGCCCGGGAGCCGCGTACGCCGGTCATCAACTCCGAGGTTTGTTATGAAGGGATCGGGGGAACGAGCTTTCAGGAAATCCAGCGGTTTTTGTTCTGGTCGTGCGTGCTGAGCGGAGCGTGCGGCCACACGTACGGGGCGAACGGAATCTGGCAGGTAAATTCGGAAGATTTGCCCTACGGCGAATCGCCGCACGGATTGGCATGGGGGCATACGTTCTGGCGGGAAGCCGCCGAGCTGCCCGGATCGAAGCAAGTCGGTCTTGGCAAAAAGCTGTTGGAGCGGTATGATTGGTGGACATTCGAGCCGCATCCGGAGTGGCTGCCTCCGGTGCAGGACGACGCGGCGATTGTCGCCAAGCCACTCGCGGCAGGGATCCCGGGCAAGGTGCGTCTCATCTATATGCCGTTCCTGCTGGCGTTCAGCGGAGTCGAAATCCGCGAGATCGAGCCGGATGTCCCTTACCGCGCGTTCTTTTACGATCCCTCGAAAGGGACGGAGCTTGATTTGGGCCGCGTCGCACCGGATGCGGATGGCAAATGGGCTACCGGCATCACGAAAGTGTTCCAGGATTGGGTGCTTGTTCTGGAGCGAATCGATAATGAACCGGCTTAATCGCCGAAACGACAGGCGGCTGAGTCGGGTGACCCAGCCGCAGCTGCCGTTTGTCGAGCTTGTTGCTTCACCCGTACGGCCCTCGCGGATGGAAGCCGAGCATCCGGGTGAGCCGACGATTGCCTTCGGCCCAGGCCACAACTTCATCCGGCATCCGGTAGTTGACGAACGGATAAAATCGTTGCGACACCCAGCGTCTGCTGTACGTGACTTGCTGCACAACGCGCGGCTTGTCGCTTTCGTTTTTTGCCCCCCGATGCCAGGTTTGTCCGGTGAAAATCAGGCAATCTCCTTTTTGGGCGGTAATGGATACCGGTTCTTGTCCTTTGTAAATCGGCGGATTCTGCTTGGGAGCGGGTTCTTGGCCGCTGCGGTGGCTGCCGGGTACGAGCTGGGTCGGCCCCATGTTCGCTTCCACGTCCACGAGATAATAGAGACAAGTGAAAAGGAAAGTAGGCATCGGAATACGAGGATCCAGCTCCACATCGTCCGGCAGCGGGAAAAACAGCTCTTCGTCCACATGCCATACATCGATCCCGCTGCCTTTCGGCGTCAGAAGCGAGTTCATCGAAAACATGTGGCAGTTGCCGCCGAGCACCTCCTCCGCGAAATCGGCGACAACCGGTTGCCCGATCAGCTCGACGAACGGTTTGCCCTTTTCGAACATTTTGGTGCGTATATTCGCTCCGTAGCCGTCCTCGGGCCCTTCGAAAGCGCTCAGGACGCCGGCGCGAATGAGATCGGCCTGCTCCTCGCTCATGGCTCCGCGTATGACCGTAAACCCTTGCCGGTTAAATTCGTCTACATGCTCAGACAAATGCAATTGGCATCACCCTTTCAAGTTGATTAAGCAAAGTGTAGAAAATTACGGTTCGATCGGACAGGGCGATCTTTCAGCGAAAACAGGCGTATATTTCAAGTGAAAAGGGAGGAGGGGGAGGAGATGAGGTATTATCGCAACGATGAATTTATGGACGATCCTTCCTTTCCTTTCCGCGCCATGCCGGCGATTGTCGCCAAACCGATCGATATTCATACGCAAGAATATATGGCGCTCGTATTGGTCGTGGAGGGCAGCGGGCGGCATGAAATTAACGGCACTCTTCTGGATATTTCCGAGGGGGACGCTTACCTGGTAGAGCCGGGCACGACTCATGCCTATCATGTTTGCGACAATCAGCCGTTTATGGTGTACAATGTGATTTTCGATCGGGACTTCATCGGGCGGGAGCTTGCCGTATTGACCGCCAACGATTCGTTTTTTCAATTTTTTTACGCCGAGCCTTTCATCCGCAGGACGAACCCGGAGCAGCCGCATTTGAACCTGCAAAGAGCCGACCGACTCCGGCTCCGGCACATGATCGAGGTTCTTGTCGAAGAAGACCGCACCCGGGGACAAGGCTACAAGATGTTTATCAAAACCGCGCTCATTCAAATCCTGATTTTTTTGAGCCGTTGCAACGATCGGGCGGATCGGCAAACTTCGCTGGACGCCTCCGACGAGCTTCAGATGATGCGTCAAATCGGGGAGTTCATCTCGCTGCACCGAACCGAACCGCTGACGCTCGAGCAGATGAGCCGCTTGTGCGGCATGGGAACGACTTCGTTCTCCACCAAGTTCAAGCAATATAGCGGATTTACGTTTATCGACTATCGCAATCGGTTGCGCATCAAGAGCGCATGCGAAGATCTCGTCAAGACGAATCATAAAATCATGGATATTGCGATGAATGCCGGGTTTGACGATTTGAGCCACTTTAACAAGCTGTTCCGCTCCGTAACAGGCGTAAGCCCCGGGGAATACCGCAGAAACGAAGGGAGGCCGCGGCAATAGGTGTGCCTTTGTTGACATTCCCGTTTATACAAGCTATATTTTATATAAGCAAAAACTTGTATAAGTATTAGCTGGTATAATTGGACGGCAGATGGAGATGATGGATGATGGTTGATTTGGAAGGGTGTTTTGGGGCGGTAACCCGCACGGTGTCTGAGCTTGAACGGGAAGGGAAGCCCGCCCGCAACGTAACGCTGGAGCGTTTCTACGATACGACGCCGGACGATCTGTGGGATGCCGTGACCAATCCGGAGCGGTTGCCCCGCTGGTTTGCGCCAGTCAGCGGCGAATTGTCGCTAGGGGGCCGGTTCCAAATTCAACATAATGCCGGCGGCGTCATTACCGCATGCGAACCGCCGCATTATTTTGCCGTGACTTGGGAATTCGCGGGCGGCTTAAGCTGGGTCGAGCTGCGCATAGCCGCGGAAGAGGGAGAGCGCTCCCGCTTCACGTTGTCCCACATTTGCCCGATCGACGACCACTGGAAAAAGTTTGGCCCGGGTGCCGTCGGCGTTGGTTGGGATCTCGCTTTGGCCGGGTTGGCGTTTCATCTTTCGGATAACGATGCGGAGCGGATCGATGAACATGCGTTTGGCGCCTCCAGCGAAGGGAAAGCGTTCATGACCGACTGCAGCGAGGACTGGCGACGTGCGGCAGTTGCCGCCGGCGAGCTTCCGTCCCAGGCCGGGGAAGCGGCGAAACGGGTTACGGCGTTCTACACAGGCAGCGAAATGCAGGGAATCGAATGAATGCTTTTGACGTTCTTGGCGACCCGGTACGACGTCGCATCCTGGAGCTGCTCGCCGAAAGCGAGCGACGCTCCGGCGACATTGTCGAGGTGATTCAGCAGGAGTTCGGCATTACCCAGGCTGCTGTATCGCAGCATCTTCGGGTACTGCGGGACAGCGGCTTCGCCAATGTCAAGGTTGACGAACAGCGGCGGATTTATTCGCTCAACGCCCGCCCGCTGGTGGAGGTGGACGATTGGCTCAATCGGTTTCGCTCCTTCTGGGAGCCGAAGCTCAGCGCGCTCGAAACCGAAATTGCCCGCGGCAAAAAGCTGCGGAAAAGCGAAGGTTCATCAATCGAGGTCAATAAAACCAAAGAAAAGGAATGAGTCCGGATGGAGAAAGTAATGCCTTTTTTGATGTTTGAAGGAAAAGCGGAAGAAGCGATGAATTATTACACTTCCATCATCGAGGATTCGGAAATCACGAGCATCTCCCGATATGGAGCGAACCAGGCAGGGAAAGAAGGAAGCGTGTTTCAGGCCACGTTTACGTTAAAGGGCCGGGAATACATGTGCATCGACAGTAGTGTGAAGCACGCCTTTACGTTTACCCCTTCGTTTTCCCTTTACATCATCGCCGATTCGGAAGCGGAAATAGACCGGCTGTATAAGCAATTATCCGAAGGCGGGTCTATCTTAATGCCATTAAATGATTACAAGTTCAGCCGGAAGTTCGGCTGGGTCGTGGACAAGTTCGGCATTTCCTGGCAAATCAATCTGCTATAATGACGCCCATCCAAAGGGGAGTCACGGTTCAACCAACCGTGGCTTTTTTGTTTTTCACAACTCCATTTTGTAGTTGTACTTCAAGGAAAGGTGAGAGAAAATAGGACTACTACCAGGTTGAGCAACTATTTTGTCCATCGGGGGGCGGGGCTGTTGTGGCGTTCATTCGCAATCGAAACATTTTCCAAAAACTGCTATTTACCTTTCTGATCGCCATTCTGCCGCTTTATTCTTTGAGTCTTGTGCTGAATGAATTGGCGAAGAAGGAAGTGAAGGGGCAAATCTCGCAATCGGTTTTTTCGCAAACCGAATTTTTTTTCCAATCGTTCGAACAGGAGCTGGAGCGGATCACCAAGCTGTTGAACGAAAATATTTATGATCAGGATTTGGTGAAGATCAGTTCGTTTGCCACGTACATGACCGATTTCGAAAAGACGGAGGCGATCAACCGCATCCTGAACCGGATCGGGTTATTGAGCAACTCCAGCAAGTACATCCAAAATGTAACCGCCTACATTCCGCTCATTGAACGAACCTTGTCGACAACGGGCTCCGTCAGCGAAACATCGCCCGAATCGCTGAAATATTTGAACCGGTTGTCGCGCAAACAAATTGTTAACGGGGCAGAAGGGAGTTTATTCATCAACGTGTCATATCCGAGTTTGCCGGCAAACGATTCGGAGCATACGCCCCTGTTTATTCTCAATATGAATTTGTCGAAAGAGGAAATCCAGCGAAGCTTGCGCAAAATCAATGCCAATGCCGGAGCGGTGCTGGTGAACAAAGAATGGGAAATAAACAACGGCCAAGATGTGGAAACGATTAACGCGGTTAAACAAATGACGAACGTCGGGCAAATCGACGCCGGCCGGATTTATGCCGATTCTCGCGATATTGCAGGCAATCGCTATTTCATCGCCTACGAGAAGTCCGCGCTGCTGGATGCGACGCTGTTCGTCTTCTTGCCGGAAGACATTATTTTGGGCAAGCTGCGCACATACAACAATTGGTTCTGGCTATTATCCGGTATTTCGCTCGTTATTGTGCTGATGTTTTCGCTGGGGATCCGCCGGGTGATCCAGAGCCCGTTGAAAGTATTGCTGAAAGCGTTCCGCAGCTTGGAGGAAGGCAATATGAAGGTGGCGATTCGCCACAAAAATAATGACGAATTCGGTTATTTGTTCAAGCAGTTCGATAAGACCGTACGCAATCTCGATCAGTTGATCAACGAATTGTATGTTCAGAAGCTGCGGCTGCATAAAGCCGAACTGAAGCAATTGCAATCCCAGATCAACCCGCATTTTCTGTACAATAACTTTTTTACGCTGCATCATCTGATTGCCGCCGGCGACAGCGAAAACGGCCTCAAGCTTTCCGCGCATTTGGGCGATTATTTCAAGTACATCACGCGAAATTCCGAGGATGAAGTGCCGCTCGACAAGGAGTACGAACATGCGCGAGCTTACATGGAAATTCAGCAAAACCGCTTTCCCAAACGCATTCAAGTCGAATTCGATCCGCTGCCGTCGCAATGGAAGGAGAGGCGGATTCCCCGGCTCATTTTTCAACCGATACTGGAAAATGCATACGAGCATGGGCTGCACGATGTCATAAGGGGCGGCCGGTTGCGTTTCGGCTTGGAACCAACCGCTGCAGGGCTGCGCATATTCGTGGAGGACAACGGCGCGGGAATGACGCCCGAGCAGCTTTCGTTGCTGCAACAACATCTGACGCATAACGAGGAAGGAGAAAGCACGGGATTGATTAACATCCATCGCCGACTCGGGCTGAAATACGGAGAAATGGCCGGGTTGCAGGTTTCTGTTGGAGAATGGGGCGGGTTGCGGGTGGAATGGACGATTCCGATTTCTGAAGGAGACAGCCATGTATAACATGTTGATTGTGGACGACGAGCCGATGATTGTAGACAGCCTGTACCGATTAATCGCCGATCTGGAGCGCCCGGATCTGGAATTGCTGCGGGCGTATGACGTGATCGAGGCCATGGAGTGGCTGCAGAGCACAAGAGTGGACATTGTGCTGTCCGATATTCGCATGCCGGGCATGAGCGGCATTCAGCTGCAGAAGGAAATTCGCCGGCAGTGGCCAAGATGCCGAATCATTTTCCTGACCGGATTCAGCGAGTTTGATTACGCGAAAGAGGCGATACGCGGTGGCGGGATTGTGGATTATCTGGTGAAAACCGATGGCGACCAGACGATTGTGCGAGCGGTCGAGAAGGCAATTGGCGAAATCGAAAGTTCGTTGCTGGACGAGCATTTTTTGCTGAAATCCAAAGCGAATATGCGGCTGGCACTGCCGATGCTGCAGAAAGAGTATTTGCTGGACATGCTGCAAGGCGAGCGGCAAACGGCCAAAGCGCGCGCAGATAAATTCGCCGAATTGGACATTCTTCTGGAGCCGGAAGCGCCGCTGCTGCTGCTCATCGGACGAGTCGACGGCTGGGACGGGCACTATACTAGCTCGGATCGCACCTTATTCGTATTTGCCATTCAAAATATCGTGGAAGAGTATATGCAAAGCGAAAGCAACGTTGCCGCCATCAGCTACGATTCTCAAACGATGATTTGGTTGATCCAGCCCGCGGATACGGCAGACGTGCCGGAGCGCTTCGCCATGGCGCATTGGGACAAGCTGAAGCATTACACCTATCAGACGCTGGAGCCGATTCAGGAGACGTGCCGCAAGCTGCTCAAGGTTTCGCTGTCATTCGTCATGGCAAACAGCGAAACGGAATGGGACATGCTGGAGCCACGGTTCAACAAGCTGAAGTTTTTGCTCGGCAACCGGTACGGCTTGGAGGAAGAAGTGATCGTGCTTGAACACGAGACGGAGAACGACGGCGATGCCCAGTATCAGACGGTCCGAACGCAGCGCGGCCGACTGCTGGGCCAATTGGAAGGATGGCTGGAGAAAGGCCAGAAAGACAAGTTTCTGCTTGTTCTGGACGACTACATGAGGCTGGAGCTTCCGGCCAAGGAATTTCATCTGTTCGAAGCTTTTTATCCGTTGGCCTTATTTTTCATGTCTTACGTCAACCGCAACGGACAATTTCGGCTATTAATGGCACCGGCGGACTTGAACAAGCTGATGGTCATGAACGAGCATTCTTCCTGGCAGGGCGTCATCCGTTATTTTCGCGGATTGACCGATCTGCTGTTCGCCAGCCTCGAATCCGGCAACGACGAACGCACCGGCAAGGTGGTGCAATATTTGGATCGTTATATTCAGACCCATATCCATCTGGACTTGTCGTTAACGACGCTGGCCGAGCTGGTTCATCACAGTCCCACCTATCTGTCCAAGCTGTATAAGCGGGAAAAAGGCATGCTGCTGTCCGATTATATTACGACGATGAGAATGGAAAAGGCCCGGGAGCTGCTCATCTCCGCCGGTCATCTGAAAATTCAGGAAATCGCAGCGGCGGTCGGATATGAAGCGGCGGCTTATTTCACCCGTTACTTCAAGAAGATGTTTTCGCTGACTCCGCAGGAGTTCAGGGACAAGTATGCGGAGATGAAGGCGGAAACGAAAGAACGGTAGGCAATCGGCACGGCGCCCGGGAACATGGCAACGGAAGTCAACCGAAGGCAACAGAATCGCGTTGTTGCGCGCCTGCATATTGCCTATGCTTAAAGCAAGCAAACAGGTTGGTACCGCGTGTTTGCAATCAAACAGGAGGGGTTCACGTAATGAATCGCAGCTTCATCAAGGTTCACACGCTTCTGCCGACGGTGCTGATCGTTATGCTGGCGCTGGCTGCCTGCACGTCGTCGAACAAGGCCGACAGTCCTGCCGGCGAAACCAAAGCAACAGCATCCGCCAGTCCCGGAAGCTCCGCAGGCAAAACGTCCGCTTCGCCTGCCAAGGCGGTCGATCCTCTGGGCAAGTACGATCCGCCGATCGAATTGACATCGATCAAATCGATCAACGCCACGGTGCAAAATTTGACCAAAGACGGCATCAGTTACGACAAAAACATGTTTACCGAGCTGTACGAGAAGGAATTGGGCATCAAATTGAAGTATGTCTGGGCTGTTCCGTCGGATCAGTTCAACCAGAAAAAAACGGTCTCGATCGCGTCGGGCGATCTTCCCGACGTGTTCCCGGTCAATCTGACGGAGCTGAAGCAGCTGACGGATGCCGGTTTGCTGGCGGACTTAACCGAAGTGTACAATACGTACGCTTCGCCCTTGCTGAAAAAATCGCTCACGCAAGGCGGCACGACGCCGTTCGATGTGGCGACGATCAACGGGAAGCTGATGGCGCTTCCGGAAACGAACAGCTCCATTGACGGCGCGCACTTCATCTGGATTCGCACGGACTGGCTGGAGAAGCTGAAGCTGACCCCGCCGAAGACGATGAACGATGTGGTCAAAATCGCCGAAGCGTTTGCGAAGCTGGACCCCGACGGAAACGGCAAGGCGGACACGGTCGGCCTGGCCATGTTCAAAGATTTGTGGGGCGGGTATGCGGGACTGGAAGGGTTCTTCAACGGTTATCACGCCTATCCGCGCATTTGGGTGAAGGATGCTTCCGGCAAGCTCGTCTTCGGCGGCGTGCAGCCGGCGATGAAGGATGCGCTCAAGCAGCTGCAGGACATGTACAAGGCGGGGCTGATCGATAAAGAATTCGGCGTCAAGGATTCCGGCAAAGTGGCGGAAGATCCGGTGTCCGGCAGAAACGGACTGAATTTCGGCCAGCAATGGAACCCGGTGTACCCGTTCCAGACGAATCACGACAAAGACCCGAATGCGCAATGGACCGCGTTCCCGCTCGTTTCCTTCGATAATCAACCGGCAAGGCCACAGACGATGAGTGCGACGCTGAACTGGTGGGTCGTGAAGAAAGGGGCGAAAAATCCGGAAGCGCTGGTGAAAATCTTCAATATTTTCATGGAGAAAAACTGGGGAACGACAAACAACGAATACGAAAAATATTACATCAATGCCAAAGGGGAAAATGTGTTCCACCTTGCGCTCAACAGACCCGAACCGCCACAAAAAAACCTGGATGCGTACCTTCAAATGCAAAGCGCTCTCGTTTCGGGAGACGGCTCCAAGCTGACAGGCGAAGCCAAAGGTTATTTCGAGAAAGTGGCGGGCTATAAAGCGGGCAATCAGAGCTTGTGGGGGTACGACCGCATATTCGGAACGCAAGGCTCCTATTTGACGATGAAAAAGTATAACGACGAAAAGCTGTTCATTTCCGACGAATTTTCCGGCGCGCCGACGCCAACGATGGTGGAGAAGAAGGCGACGCTCGACAAGCTGCTTAACGAAACGTATACGAAAATCATTCTCGGCGCCCAGGAAGTGAGCGAGTTCGACAAAGTGGTCGAGCAGTGGAACGCGCTGGGCGGAACGGCGATGACCAAAGAAGTGAACGACTGGTACGGCTCGCAGAAAAAATAAGGCGTTCGCGGAATTTCCGCAGGGACGGAAGGCAGGTCCCTGCGGAAATTCCGCAGGGCGGATCGGAGGAAATGCGATGCATTTTCGCAAAAGAAATACGTGGCCCTTGCATCTCATGATCCTGCCCGGCTTCATCCTCGTGCTGATTTATTCGTACGGCCCGCTGGCCGGCATGGTCATCGCCTTCCAGAAGTTCGTTCCGGCTCGCGGATTGTTCGGCCATCAGCAATGGGTGGGATGGGCCAACTTCGACTATGCGCTGCAGTTTCCCGGCACGCTGCGCGTCGTATGGAACACCCTGTACATCGCTTCGATGAAAATTGTCGCCGGCTTGCTCGTTCCGGTCGTCGTTGCCCTGATGTTGAACGAAGTGATTCATGCCAAGCTGAAGCGGACGCTGCAGACGATCGTTTATTTGCCGCATTTTTTGTCCTGGGTGTTGTTGTCGGGCATTTTGATCGATATTTTGTCGCCCGGGTACGGATTGGTCAATGCCATCTTGCGGCAGATCGGCGTCGATCCGATTTATTTTCTTGGCGATAATCGCTGGTTTCCTTATACATTGGTCGTCTCCGATGTGTGGAAAGAATTCGGCTTCGGCACGATCGTTTATTTGGCCTCGATTACGAGCATCAACCCGCAGCTTTATGAAGCCGCCGTTGTGGACGGCGCGAACCGCTGGCGTCAAACGGTTCATATCACGCTTCCCGGCATGCGGATGATTATCGTGCTCATGACGGTGCTCAGTCTCGGGAACGTGCTGAATGCGGGCTTCGAACAGGTGTTCAATTTATACAGCCCGCAAGTTTACGAAAGCGGCGACATCATCGATACGTTCGTGTATCGGGTCGGTCTGCTCGACAACCAGTTCGGTTTCGCCACGGCGATCGGTCTGTTCAAATCGGTCGTATCGTTCACGATGATTTCGATTGCTTATTACCTTGCTTATCGGATCGCCAATTATCGCATTTTTTAATGGAGGTACGGTATGCCTTTGCACGAATCCGCCTATCGCAAGACGTATCTCGTCGTCAATCATACCGTTCTGGTGGTATTGTCGCTGCTGTGCATCGCCCCGCTCATTCATATTCTGGCGGTGTCCTTCAGCTCCAGCACGGCGGCTACGGCCGGGGAGATCGGGCTGTGGCCCGTGCAGTTCACATGGCGTTCTTACGATTACGTTTGGCAGCGGCATCAATTTTGGCGCAGCCTGCTCAATTCGTTCGAACGCATAACGGTTGGGGGCGGCGTGCAAATGCTGCTGACGATTTTGCTTGCCTACCCGCTGTCGAAGGAATCCGGCCACTTTCGCCCTCGTACTCTGTATGCCTGGTTTTTTGTTATCACGATGCTGTTTCACGGCGGGCTGATTCCATGGTATGTCGTCATTCGTTCGACGGGCTTGCTTGACACGATCTGGGCGCTGGTGCTGCCGGGCGCCGTACCTGTTTTTTCCGTCGTGCTGCTGTTGAACTTTTTTCGCCAGCTTCCACGGGAGATGGAGGAGTCGGCTTATGTCGACGGAGCGGGCCACTGGACGGTGCTGTGGAAAATATTCGTGCCGACTTCGTTGCCGGCGCTGGCTACGATTGCGCTGTTTTCGCTTGTCGGGCACTGGAACAGCTGGTTTGACGGTCTTATTCTGATGGGCAAGCCGGAGCATTATCCGCTGCAAAGTTATTTGCAGACGGTTATCGTCGCGAGCGGTTCGTCGATGCCGACGGCCGACTGGGCTTCCATGGCGGAAATATCCGACCGCACGGTGAAGTCGGCGCAAATATTTATCGGCATGCTGCCGATCCTGCTCGTTTACCCGCTGCTGCAAAAGTATTTTGTCAAAGGAATCGTGCTGGGCAGCGTAAAGGAATAACGATGCGGCAGCAAATGGACGCGGGATGGAGGAGCCGGACATGATTTATACCCAGCGGGTATTTTGGCCGCAGTATCAAAGTCGGGAGAAGCTGCTGCGGCTGCTGCAGTTTCTGGACCGTTATCGCGGGCTTACGCACGAGATCAGCTTCTTTACCGAAGGAGACGGCACGGATTGGCGTTATATTCCGCTTGAGGAAGTGGAGCGCAGGGCGGAGCAGCTTGCCTGGGCGGTGGAGACGACCCGGGAGGCGGGATTCGTACCCGTGATTAATGTGCTCAATACGATCGGACATTCCGACGAAGGCGGGCGATTGGCGCCGGTTCCGCCCTGGCAAACGATGGTCGGAGAAGACGGCAGCGTTGCGCGGTATTGCAGCTGTCCGGCCGATGCCGGTTTTCTTGCGTACACGCGGGAGAAATATAAACGATACGGCGAATGCCGGGCCGACAAATATTGGATCGACGACGACGTTCGTTTGCAAGGCCACTTGCCGGTGCGGTGGGGCTGCTTCTGTCCGGCATGTGTCGCTTCCTTCCGGCAGATGTCATCCCCCGATTCGCCGTTGACCCGGGAAGAGCTAGCGGCGCGGTTGAAGCGCGACAGCGGGACCCGTTCCTTATGGCTTGACCGCAACCGGCGCGTCGTCCACGAGCTGCTGCGCGCATGTGCGGAAGGTTTAACCCGGGCGCATCCGCAGGCGGTAATCGGATTGATGACCGTAGATCTCGCGAGCTACAACGATGCCCGCGTCGATTTGCGCGACTGGTTCGACCAGTTGCTCGGCGGCGACTGGGCGGACGGCGCAAGCAAGGCCGGCGGCTGGCTGCGTCCGGGAGGCGGATTCTGGACCGACGACCAGCCGCGCGAATTGCTGGTCAAAACGCATCAGGTGGCGATGGCTTGCGCGGCGCTTCCGCCAGGCATACGAGCCACCTATGAAGTGGAAAATTATCCGTATACGATCGGGGCCAAAAGCGCCGCCATTACCGGTCTGGAATGTTTGCTGACCGTATTGGCGACAGGCGTGGAGGGCATCATGTTCAACGTGCTGGACATGGCGGGCAACCCGCTCGAGCCCTATCGCAACTGGCTGGATGCGTTGTCTGTTCACGAGCCGCTGCTGGATCAGGCGCAAGCCATCGTCGCAGGCAGCGTTCCGGTAGGCTGGTGCACCCCGTATTCGCGCGATCATTTCGCCCATTTGCCGGCCGGCGACGATCTGCTGGCGATGCGGGCGCCGCATTATCGCAGCGCGCTGAGCTTGATGGGGGCGGGTTTGCCGTTCAGCGGCGGCAGACCGCAAGACGGCGGCAGCCTGCTGTCGGGCCAGGCGGCGCGCGGCATGAGCGATGGCGAGCTGATCGCGCTCTGCGAGCAACCGCTGCTGATGGATGCGGAGGCGGCCCGGATTTATGTCGAGCGGCAGCTGGGCGAACTCATCGGCATCCGCGACGTTGCCAGTTACCGGGAAGGCGTGTACGAGCGGTTCACCGATCATCCGTTCAACGGGGGATACGAAGATTATGTCCGGGCGGCAACGCTGACGTATTACGGCTTGCAAAGCTATGCGCTGCAACCGGCGGAGCAAGCGGGGGAGCGGATGGAAATCATGTCGCGTTTGTTCGACGTGTCCGGGGAACTGCTGGGCGCAGCGGTGACCTTGTTCCGACCGGAAGGAAAACCTCCTGTGGCCGTGCTCGGACATATGCCTTGGCACCATGTGTTGTCCCCGCAGCGCATGCGGCAGCTGCAGCGTCTCTCCGAACGGATGCTTGCCCCGTCGATTCCGTTGCAATGGAGCAGCGAAGGACCGATAACGGTATGGCTGAAGCGAAAGCAGGATCGTTATGTGATGATTGTGTTTAATCCCGGTTTCGACACTTGCAACGATTTTCATGTATGGAGCGAATCCGGCGGCGCGTTGCCGCATCCAGTCATGACTACGCGCGGAGCGGAAACGGTTGTTGACGAAGATCAGCTTCGCGCGAAGCTGCCAAGCCTGTCCGTCGTCGTTGTCGAATGGAGCCTTGGGGAGCAATGATGGCGGGGAAAGGAAAGGGATCGATGGAAACAGCATCAATAGCGGCAGAACGGACTGTTGCGGTTACCGATTTTACATTTCCGGATTTGGCGCGGGAACGGCACATTCTTGAGCCTTTGGGGTTTCGCTTCGTCACCGGCCAATGCAGGAGAGCGGACGAGGTGCTGGCGTTGTGCCGCCATGCGGACGCGATCCTGACGCAATACGCACCGATCGACGCCGCCGTCATCGCCGGTCTGGAGCGATGCCGCATTATCGTCCGCTATGGCATCGGCGTCGACAGCGTCGACCTCGAAGCGGCGGCGAAACGCGGCATTCCGGTCGTCAATGTGCCGGACTACGGCATTCAGGAAGTGGCGGACCATACATTTACTTTGCTGTTGTCCGTCGTGCGTAAAATTCCGGCGATTGTCCGGCAAGTGAGGGAAGGCATCTGGGACAATGCGCCGTGCGCACCCGTGCTCGGCTTGCGCGACAAGGTGCTCGGCTTGGCCGGGTTCGGCAATATTGCCCGGGCAGTCGCCGTTCGCGCTCAAGCGTTCAACATGCGGGTGATCGCCTGCGATCCTTATGTGCAAGCGGCGGATTTTGCCGCCTGCGGCGTGCGTGGCGTGACGCGGGAGCAACTGCTTGGCGAAAGCGATGTTATTTCCGTCCATTTGCCGCTTAACGAAGAAACGAGGCATTTATTCAATGCACAGACGCTGGCCGGGATGAAACGATCGGCTTACCTGATCAATACGTCGCGTGGCGGCGTCATCGACACGAACGCTCTTGCGGCGGCACTGCGGCAAGGGCGTATTGCCGGTGCGGCTTTGGACGTACTGGAGGAGGAGCCTCCCGCTCCGGGAAACCCGCTGCTGCAGCTGGACAATTGTCTCGTGACCAGTCACTGTGCCTGGTATTCCGAAGATTCGATCGTACGGCTGCAGCAATATGCGGCAATGGAAATTTGCCGGTTGTTCAACGGGCAGCAGCCGAAGCATATTGTCAATCGCGTCTGAACGATACAGTTATCCGGTAAAGAGGAGAGAAGCGCGATGCGGGGGTTAAAGGGCAAAACAGCCGTCGTGACGGGCGGCGCGCAAGGCCTGGGAGAAGCGATCGTACAGCGGCTTAGCGAAGAGGGCATGACCGTTTGGCTGCTCGACCGGTCGGAGGAAGGAAACGATACGGCAGCCCGCATCCAAAGCCGAACCGGACATGCGGTGCGATTCGAACAAGTCGATATTGGCGACGAAGCCGCGATCCGGGCCGCGTTTCAGCGAATCGGCGCGGAAGGCGCGGGAGCCGTTGACGTGCTGGTCAACAATGCCGCTGTTTTCGTCTTCAAGGGCGTCGAGGCAACGACCGACGATTGGCGGCAAGTGAACGAAATCAACATCGTCGGCACGTCGAACGTGACTAAATATGCGCTGCCCTTGCTGCAAAGAAGCGGCGGCGGGAGTGTGATCAATCTATCCTCGATCAGCGGATTTGTCGGGCAAGCGCACTATGCGACCTATAATGCAACAAAATTTGCCATTCGCGGCCTGACCAAATGTTGGGCGATCGATTTGGCGAATGACCGCATTCGCGTCAACAGCGTCTGTCCCGGCTACATTTGGACCCGGGCGTTCGACAGCTATTGCGCCAAGTTTGGCCTGGATGTCGCAGCCGAAAACGAGAGGGTCGCCAGCATTCATGTGCTCGGCCGACAAGGCCGTCCGGAAGAAGTGGCGGGACCGGTCGCTTTTCTCGCCTCGGACGACGCGTCGTTTATTACGGGGGCCGATCTTGCGGTGGACGGCGGCTATTTGGCTCTTTAGCCCGCGGTATCGGTGGAAGCGAAAGTATCCAGAGGAGGCGTACGCGATGTTTGTCCGCTTGTCATACACGATGGCCGAAGGAGACCCGGGCTGGCCGGGCAATTTTACGATGAAGACCGAAGCCTATACATCCATTGCGGCCGGAGATATCGCCAACCAAACGATTGTTGCGCTGCACAATCATTTCGGCTCGCATATGGATGGCCCCAAGCACTTTAACGATCATGGTCCGCGGCTTTGCGAGCTGCCACTGGAGACGTTCATTTACGACGAACCGTACCTGCTCGACATTCCGAAATCATATGGCGAACTGGTGCAGGCGGCGGAATTGTTTCCGCATTTGCCCCGGCTGCAGCGCGCCGATCTGTTGATGATCCGCAGCGGGTTCAGCGCCTGCCGGCGTACGGATCCCGAACGATACGCCGGCGAAGGGCCGGGAATAAGCGCCGAAGCTTGCCGGTTGCTGATGGACCATTGTTCGAATTTGAAGGCGATCGCCTTGGACTGGATTTCGCTTGCTTCTTACGTGCATCCGGAAGAGGGCGTTTTGGCCCATCAATTGCTGCTTGGCTCATTTCATTCGCATTCTATATGCATTATTGAAGATCTGGATTTCACGGCGCTGCAAGGAGGAGGCGAGCTGAAGCGGGTGCTCGCCGTGCCCGTGTTCATCGCAAACGCGGACAGTTCTCCGGTAACGGTATTGGCTGAAGTAGAGGAGCCGTCATTACAATCGAAATGAGGTCGCTTGAATGACATCGAAGCTTGAACGCAACCCGTATGCCCATGTCCGCGGGTTTAATTATATTCCTTCCTATGCCTTTATCCTGAACGATATAATGGATCAATTTCAGTTTGCGGTATGGGAGCGCGAGTTTGCTTATGCGGAGGCGTTGGGGGCCAACAGCCTGCGTATCTGGTTCAGCAGTGTAAGCTTCCACCGCAACGAAGGCCGATTCCTGAAGCAGGCGGAATCGATTGTCGGGCTGGCGGCCAAGTATCGCCTGACGCTCGTGCCGACCTTGTACAATCGCTGGACGGATGTGAACTACCCTTTTGGACAAATGGATTTGGGCGAGGTGCTGCGCGACGAAATTTCCGACCAACATGCGGTTTACATCACTCAGTTCATGTCGAGTTTCAGGCACGACCCGACGATTCTGATGTGGGATCTTTGCAACGAACCGTTTTATTACCCCAAGTTTGCGGGAGTGGAAGCGATGCTCCCGGCCTTCTATAAACAGGAGCAGCAATTTTGGCTGCACTGCACCGCAATCGCCAAAAGCGTCCAGGCTGCGCAGCCAATCACTTTTGGCCTGCTCGGGTCGCCTTCGCCGTATTTGGAGGAGTTGTACCGAGCGATGGACGTCATTTCCTTTCATCCGTACCCGGGATGGGAGGAGGGGATGTACGGCGATGTCGTGGAATCTTTTGTCGTGCTGGCCAACCGCCTGGGCAAACCGTTGCTGTGCAATGAAACGTTGCAGGGGAGTCTCGATGACGAGGTGCGGCGCTCCTGCATCGAGAGCAGCCTGCAAGTGCTGCAGAGCTACCGGATCGGCTGGTACGCCTGGCAGCTGTGCGCCGGCGAAATGGTCAGCGCAAGACGCGACCGGACAGACCGGAACGCGCGGCCGGGCGACCGCGGATACATGCCGTTCGTCTTGGAGGACGGGTCCGTCAGGCCCGGCCATGACATCATTAAAGCGTACAATAAGGTGCCCGGAACGGAGGCCGCGCAATGAAACGGATGCGTGTCGCCGGGGGACAATTGCGCGACGTTGACGATGAATCGTTGCGCTTCCTCAAGCAGCTGGGCGTCGACAGCGTGCAGCTGAATACGCCGTATTTGCCCGGGGAACATCGTTGGGAATTCGAGGACCTGCTGCGAATGCGGCTGCAAGTCGAGTCATACGGACTTGAGCTGGAAGCGATCGAAAACGTGCCGATCCCATTTTACGATAAAATCATGCTGGGTCTTCCGGGCAGAGACGAACAGATCGAGCATTACCAGGCGACCATTCGCCATGCTGGCAGAGCGGGCATTCCGATTCTCGGCCATCATTTTATGCCCAACTTCGTGTGGCGCACGTCGCTCTCGACAGCAGGACGCGGCGGGGCGCTGGTCACCGCTTTTGACAATCGGGAAGCAGCCAAGGGCATCAACTTGATCGATTATCCGGCGAACCGCGAAGGTCGCATTGCGGATGAAGAGATCATGTGGCGCAACTATTCCTATTTTCTGGAAGCTGTCATTCCGGTTGCGGAAGAAGCGAACGTCAAGCTGGCGCTTCATCCGGACGACCCGCCACTTCGGGAGCTGGACGGCGTAACGCGGTTGTTTCATGGCGTTGACAGCTTCAAACGGGCGATGGCGCTGGCCGACAGCGAGGCATGGGGCTTGAATTTGTGCCTGGGGTGCTGTTCGGAGATGGTGAACGGCGCAAGCAATGTGATGGAAATGATCGATTATTTTGGTCCGAAGGGGAAAATATTGTATGTCCATTTCCGCGATGTGCAAGGTTCGGTCCCGGCATTTCAGGAATGTTTTATCGGAGAAGGCAACTACGACCCGGCGGAAGTGATCGTCAGGCTGAAGCGAGTCGGCTTCAACGGTTTTTTGCTCGATGACCATGTGCCGCGGGTCGTCAATGATACCGACTGGGGGCATCGCGCCCGGGGACATGCCATCGGGTACATGCAAGGACTGCTGCGAATGGCGGCGTACGCGGATCAGGAACGATAAGGCACAAGAGACGATCGAGTAGGCCCATGAAGGAATGCATGGGCCTATTCGATGTCGCCGCGGCACCAAATGACTAAATCAAAACTTTCGCTTGCCGACATGTGCATGTCTGTGAATTAATGGAACCATGTGGCAATGGAACGCTTTCATTGCCGGGAGGGACATGTACGATGTCGATGTTTGATCGGCTTCCTAACGCCATTGCCGCGCAATTGTCAGGGGAGCTGCTGTTTTGCGCCGGCACGGATTTGCTCGGCGACGGCCGCTTCGGCGAACAATGGCTCGCGCTCACCGAACAGGAGGCGACGGTGTGGACGCAAAGCGGGGAGCTTGTGCTCCGCGTAGCGGTTGCGGAAGTGTCGGACGCGCGGGCGGTGACCGGCATCGGCGGCGGCGCGCTGCTGGCAGATACCGAAAGCGGCCCCGTCGTTCTGCTGCGTTATACCGCCACGCTGGGGTCCGTCTTCGGTTTTGCCGCCAAGCTGCTGGCCGCCGTCGCCAAAGACGAAGAGCGGCCGGCTCCTTCGGAGAAAGACATGCCGCGGCTTTGCCCGAAATGCCGCACCCCGCTGCGCGAAGGCTCGAATACGTGCCCGGTCTGCAAAAACAACGGGAAAGTGATCGTGCGGATGCTGCGCTATACGAAACCGTATAAGCTGCAGATGACTGCCGCGGCCGTGCTTCTGCTCATCACGACGCTGGTCGAGCTGGTGCCGCCATACTTGACCAAGGTGCTGCTCGACGATGTATTGCAGCCGCGCGGTCCGGTGTCCGCGCTGTTTGCGGTCGTGTCGGGGCTGGCCGCCACGCTCGTTGTGCTCGCAGCGATGCAGACAGTGCGCGGGCTGATCGGCGTCTGGGTCGGCTCGAAGCTGATGGGCGACCTGAGGCGCGACGTGTATGACGCATTGATGCGGCTGTCGCTGTCCTTCTTCGACCGGCGCCAAACGTCGCAGTTCATCGCCCGCGTCAACAGCGACTCGGAGGCGATGCGCCAGTTTATGACCGACGGCGTCATTTGGGTGGCGGGGGAAACGCTGCGGGTGGCCGCCATTTTTATCATTATGTTCAACCTCAACTGGAAGCTGACGCTGCTCGCGCTGCTGCCGATGCCGGTGATGGTCGTCGTTTCGATGACGCTTTGGCCGATGATCGGGCGGCGGTGGTACCAGCAGTGGCGATCGATTTTTCGCTTGAACGTGCTTGTCGGCGATTCGCTGCAAGGCATTCGCGTCGTAAAGGCATTCGGCCAGGAACCCGTGGAAATGGCGCGCTACGAAGGAGCCAACCGCGATGTCGTGCGCAACAACATTCGGATCGAAGGGCTGTGGCAAGGGATGTTTCCGCTGTTTTCGCTGGTGGCCGGCGCCGGTACGACGCTGATTTGGTTCTACGGCGGCCGCTCCGTGCTGCAGGACAGCATGTCGCTTGGCGGGATGATGGCGCTGATCGCTTATCTCGCGATGTTGTTCGGACCGCTGCAGTGGGTCAGCCAAATGATCAACTGGGCGAGTCACGCGCTGTCGGCAGGCGACCGCGTGTTCGAAATTATGGACACCCCGTCCGAGGTGCCGGATACCGCCGAGCCGAAACCGATCGGGCGTGTATACGGCGATGTTTCGTTTCGCAGTGTAACATACGGTTACGAAAAGCATCATCCGGTCATCAAAGATATCGCGCTCGACGTGAAGGCGGGGGAGATGATCGGGCTGGTCGGGCACTCCGGCGCCGGCAAATCGACGTTCATCAACTTGATTTGCCGGTTCTACGATCCCGATGATGGCAGCGTGACGATCGACGGCGTCGATCTGCGTCTGATCGGCCAATCGGATTTGCGCAAGCAGATCGGCGTTGTGCTGCAGGAGACCTTCCTGTTTGACGGCACGATCGCGGAGAACATCGCCTACTCGAAGCCGGACGCAACGCCGGAGGACATTATGCGTGCCGCCAAAATCGCCAACGCCCACGATTTTATCGTCCGGCTGCCGGATGGGTACGATACGCGCGTCGGCGAACGCGGCCACCGGTTGTCGGGAGGCGAAAAGCAGCGCGTGTCGATCGCCCGCGCGGTCATTCACGATCCGCGCATCCTCATTCTCGACGAGGCGACGGCGTCCGTCGATACGGAAACCGAGCGGCAAATCCAGGAGGCGATTTCGCGGCTTGTCAAAGGGCGGACGACGTTCGCCATTGCGCACCGGCTGTCGACGCTTCGCGGGGCCGACCGGCTCGTCGTGCTGGAACGCGGCCGCATCGTCGAAGTCGGCACGCACGAGGCGCTGCTGGAGCGGGAAGGCGTGTATTTCAAGCTGGTCGAGGCGCAGAAGGAAACGTCCAAAATCAAAGGGGTGGAAGGCTGATGGGCGATTCGCGCGATCCTTACGAAATTGCGATGCTGGACCCGGACCGGCTGTCGTTCAGCCGCGGTCCGGGCGGCGTGCTGCAGGCCGTCGTCTCCGGGAACGCGTACCGCGAAGTTGTCGTTTACCGCGCGTTTCCGTTTACTTATGCGACCCGCTACATTTCGATCCGGCAAGTTTCGGGCGATGAAATCGGCGTCGTCCGCGACATCGCCGAGCTTGACGAAGAAAGCCGAGCGGAGCTGCTTCACGAGCTGCAGCTGCGCTATTTTATGCCGATCGTTACGCGCGTCGACAGCGTCAAGCAAAAAAACGACTTGTGGATCTGGGAGCTGCAGACGAACCGCGGCCCGACGCGGTTTGCGATGCGCAATTTGCACGAATATACGCAGTTCCCCGGCGGCAATCGCCTCATCCTGACCGACATGACCGGCAAACGGTGCGAAATCGGAGACTGGACGGCGCTGGACGGCCACAGCCGCAAACAGCTGAAAGATATTTTGTGAGCGGAATCGGGGGTAAGGGAGGCAATCAAGTCCGCGTTTATCGCGGGCTTTTTAGCCTATCGGAAAGGATGAAATCCGGCCCTGCGCACCGCGATTGGCCACGGCATCACGCCGGGTCGGGGAAATCAAAATAGGCAATGAAAAATGGCTTATTTGCCCGATTTGGCCCGCCTCGACGGAAATAGCCAGTGAAAACATGGCTTATTTGCTTCGCCATACCCCTAATCGGGCATTTTTACCGAAATAACCAGTGATTTCACTGGCTATTTTGGAGGGCGTGCCTGTTTTGGGGAAATAAGCAATAAAATAGGGACTATTTTTTCAGGGAGCTTCATCGGAGCGGCATAAAAAGCGAATTTGTTAGTTGGTGGAGGGAGAATACCGCGTTTTGTGAGACGTGTCTGCTTCGTGAGGGAGCGGGAGCGAAGAGCGGGGGTTGGAGAAACGCCAGCGACTTTTCTAACATGAAAAAAAATCTTCCTGTCCTGTCGATTGCGGCGGGTGGAGTTTTCCCTTCGCCAATGAACAGTATTTTTCGTACAAAGTCGAAGAAATTTTTTCCTGCGACGCCCTTCTTTTGGGGCGCGTTACTTATCAAGGTTTTCCAGATGCCTGGCCTTCAAGGACGGATGAACACGGTTTCGCCGATCGGATGAACAGCCTGCCGAAATATGTGGCGACAACAACTTTGGAGCATCTGGCGTGGAACCATCGACGAGCTGCGGCTGATGATTCATCCCATCGTCATAGGGAATGGAAAACGTCTTTTTAAAGAAGGAATCCCGCGGCAAGAGCTTAAGCTCATTGAATTGCAAAGGTTTGATACGGGAGTCGTTGTGCTGACGTATGAGCCGGTGAGAAGAGGCACGAATTCGGACTTGTGATGGAATCGATTTGAGGTATTCTATTTATCGCAAAGAGTTTGATAATGATATTCATTATCAATAAAATGGAGGGGGTATTTAGCAAATGAATCCGTGGAGTGATCCGATATGGCGTACTTATACGAGCAACTGGCGAATGAATTTTTAAAACTGCCTGTCGATGTATATGGCGTCTTCCGATCAGCCAAGGAAGCGAATCAAATTTTCAGCGGTCATGTCCGCCAACCAACCTCCAAATGCGCCATTCTGATCGGACTGAGGGGGCAAGCCGACTTTATATTCAACGAAACGGAATGCCATCGGCTGACGCCCGGCCGCGGGTTTGTCGGCGCGCTGGACAAGCGATTGGAAATTCGCACAGGGGATGAGGGCTTCGAATATTTCCTCATTCATTATTTGCCCGCGTCTGTAGAAGCGTTGAACACGAAGCTGTTGACTGAAATATCGCTGTTCCATGTCGAGCTTGCTTCCGAATTGCTGCAAGTGCAGGAGCAGTTGCTGCGCGTTGCTTCCGTACCGGACAGCATGGGCATTCTGGAGAAGAAAAGCCTGTTCTACCGGATGCTGTATATGCTGCTCCAATCGCAACGCGATCTGCAAAATCAGGGGAGCTCCGCGCTCGTCGACGATGCTGTCGCTTACATCCAGACGCATTATGCGGAGCCGCTAACGCTGGACAAGCTTGCGGCGCGTTTTCAGATGAAGGGAAAATATTTCTCCTACCTGTTCCACAAATATACGGGAATCGCCCCGATTGATTACCTGATTCGTTATCGGATGAATCGGGCGATGGAACTGCTTTTTTCTACGGACGTCAGCATTCATGAAATTGCCGAAGCGGTAGGTTATGCCGATCCGAATTATTTCAGCCGAATATATCGCGTGCACGCCGGCATGCCGCCCAAACAAAGCAGAGCCCAGCAGCGAATGCGCTAGCACGTTTGCAGAAATTGTCCAGATATGTTTGGGGAAATCCTCTATTCCTTTTCGGGAAGCCTGTTTGTATACTGTGAGAGTAATATTGATAATCATTATCATATCAAAATCACACAAACAGGGCAGGGGAACAAGGATGAGAAGAAGTATACTGGGAATTATGATGTTGGCGATTGTGCTGGTGATGTCTTCATGCGGATCGGGGTCCGGAGGGACGAAGGATGGAGGCGCGTCGCCGAGCGTCGCCCCGCAATCGGTTAAACCGTCGCCGGAGCCAACAAAATCGGCCTTTCCTCGCGATATCACGAGTGCCGGCAAAACGCTGACGATTCAGAAGCAGCCGCTGAAGGTAGGCGTAGCATCCTGGACATTTATGGAAATGATGTTTCTGTTCGACGTGCCTTCGGTCGGCTTGACGGTTCCGTTCGCCGCGGCAAAATCGTCGTTGGAATCGGAAGTGTACAAGCCTTACGCCGACAAATTCAAGGAATTGAAGGTTGTGGGTGAAAGCGCCCAGGTGAATCTGGAATCGATGCTCGCCTATGCGCCGGACGTTATTGTGGCGGGGAGCAAGACGAACGCCGCGATCAAGGATCAACTGGAGAAAATTGCCCCGACCGTATGGGTCGACGAGGAAAAAATCAATGTCCGTCAAGATTGAGCGCCGATTCGCTTCCTCAGTATTACAAAGGGCTTGGCCTGACGCCTCCATCCGATAAAGGCTTGGCGGCCACGGCAATGATTACGCTGGAAGGCTTAAGCGCCATCAATCCGGATCATCTTGTCCTCGGTTACTTTAATTGGACGGATAAGTCTCTCCCCGCGCTTACTGACGATTGGCAGAAGAGCGAGGTCTGGAAAAGCCTTAAAGCGGTCAAAAACAATCGCGTTTACGGAATCAATGGCGAGCTTGCTCTCGGCATCGGCCCGATCGGCCAAACGTACGGGATTGATGCAGTCGTTAATGCCATGAAATAAATGTCCGAGTAAACAGGCGCACCCGTAGGTGTGTATGGAAGCCCCGAAGATGCGCCTGAGCGGGTTTTCAGACACGCCCTGGCCGGGATGTGCCTGTTTGCATGAGAGGGGAGAACGGGAGTTGGCTGAAGCAAGAGCAACGAGAAGCGCAAAAGAAGCCCCGCCGCTCAAACGGCTGTTGTCCTTCCTGGGCAAGCGGCGGATGTTGTTGATCGCGGGGGCTGTTCTGGCTGTATTTTCGACTGCGCTCCGCCTTGTTCCTTATCTGATTGTGTACCTCATTGCCGAGAAAGTGCTCGGCGCAGGGGAAGGATGGCTGCAAAGCCAGTCTTATTTGGTGCTGGGCTCGGCTGCGCTTGCGGCGATACTGGGCAAAAGCTGGCTGTTCGCACAGGCGACGAAGTTCGCGCATTATGCCGCTTTTCCGGTGCTGTACGACATTCGCATCGCGCTCGCAAGGAAGCTGGCGACGCTGCCGCTCGGTTTTTTTCAGGTAATTGACACGGCCCGGATCAAAAACACGATGAATGAAAAAGTGGAGCGGCTGGAGCGCGGCATCGCCCATTTTATTCCCGATATGACGGCTTCGACAGCCGTGCCTCTTCTGACAGTGGCCGCCATGCTCGCGGTCGATTGGCGGATGGGGATGGCAGCCTTATTGTATGTGACGGTCGTGTATTTCAGCTTCAAGTGGGTGGTTGGCAGGCTCAAGGTGTTGGGCCCCGGGCTCCAGCAGCAGCAGGTTCGGGTGATTAGGATGGTGCTGCATTATGTTTACGGCATGAAGGTCATCAAGACATTCGCCCGTTCCGAGGAAAGCTGCGACGAGTTCCGCGCTGTCATCGAAGACACTTCGGCGAACATGAAAGCGATCAACCTGGTTATGCTGCGGTACAAAGGGGTGGTCGTGGGCTTGTCGCGGGCCGGCTTGCTGTTCGTTGTTCCTGCGGGCATCTGGTTGTACGCGGCTGGAAGTCTGACGATTCCGGTGTTCGTCTTTTTCGTGCTGATGACGCTGAGCTTCGGCAAAACGGTATTCAACGCGGTGCACAGCGGCAGTCATGCGATGGATACGGTCAAACAGAGCATGGAGAGTGTGACGGCATTTCTGAACGAGCCGTCGTTGGCGGAGCCTTTGCAGCCGCAAGTGCCGCAGCGTCATGATGTACGGTTCGAAGACGTCGCGTTTACTTATGACGGGTCAAGGCAGGTGCTCCGCAAGCTGTCGTTTGCGGCTGCGGAAGGCAAGGTGACTGCGCTGGTCGGAGCTTCGGTATCGGGCAAGTCGACGATTGTGCGTCTCGTGTCGCGTTTCAGGGATGTCGGCGGCGGGAAGGTAACGATCGGCGGGGTGGATGTGCGCGAGATGACCTCGTGGAGCTGGCCAAACAAGTGTCGTGCGTATTTCAGGAAGTGTTCCTGTTCAATGACACGGTGCTTGAAAATATTCGTATCGGCAAGCCGGGAGCGACGGACGCGGAGGTGATTGCCGCGGCGAAGACGGCTCGTTGCCACGAGTTTATTGCTGCGCTGCCGAACGGATACGGAACATTGCTTGGCGAAAATGGCGGGCGTCTCAGCGGCGGACAGCGGCAGCGGATCAGCATTGCGCGGGCGATACTCAAGGATGCGCCGATTCTGCTGCTGGACGAAGCGACGGCATTCGTCGATGCGGAGAATGAGGCGCATATTCAGGAGGCGCTGTCCGAACTGCTGCATCCGGCGGGCGGGAAACCGAAGACGCTGCTGGTAGTCGCTCACCGCCTGGGGTTTGCGCAGGCCGATCGAATTCTCGTGATGCACGAAGGCCAGGTAGAAGCGGCGGGAACGCATGAGGAGCTGCTTGCGGGCAACGCGCGTTATGCGGCGATGTGGCAAGCGTTCATCGCGGCCGAGCATGGGATCGCGCCGGAACGCGGGAACCGGATCGCGGCGGCAGAGGATGTTCGACGTGGGGATGAGGGACGCGGGCAAGCCGTTGCGGCGCCGGCTGCCGCAGCGGATGCAAGGGGAGAGGACCAAGCTTATGCCGGACTGACGGGAGCGAGCGGCTATTGGCGCAAGCTGCTGCAGCTTGCGGGGACGGAGCGGGGGCACTTGCTGAGGGCGTGCCTGTATCCGCTGATTGCCGGGCTGCTGATCAGCTGGACCACGCTTTCGGTAGCGCTTGTCATTGATTCGTTAGCCGAGTCGCAAATCGCAGCCGCATGGCGGTACGCCGGTTTACTGCTGCTGACACTTCTCGGGCAGATCGTGCTGATGAGCGCTTCCTTCCGAGGATTCGAGCGTTACGATCAGGCGGTCACCAAGCGGCTGCGCATTTATTTGGGGCAGCATCTGCGCAGGTTGCCGATGGGCTTCTTCCTGTCGCGGGAGGCAGGAACGATTCAGACGAGGCTGACGGACGATGTAGCGGGAATTGCCGTTTACGATTCCATTGCCAGAGTGATTCGCGGATTGGTGGCGTCTTTGCTGCTGTTTTTCGTCATGGTATGGTTGGATTGGCGGCTTGCCTTGTGCGCTTTGCCGGGAGTACCGGTCTACTTGTGGATGACGTCGCAGATCAACCGCGTGTTTGACGAAACGATGAAACGGCAGACCGCGGCACGAACGGCGGCGAATAGCCGGATCATCGAGTATATCCAGGGGATTCCGCTGATTCGCTCCTTTGCTTCCGGCGATACGCGGTTTGATCGTTACGAAGCGGCGATGGCGGAATATCGCGATGCGAATCTGTCCGTACAGAATCGGTTAACCCCGTACCAATCGTGGTACGATTCGGTGTTTGAGATCGGGTTTGCCGCGGTTTTGCTGGTTGGCAGCGCGCTGTATGCGGCAGGGACCCTGGAAGGCATGGCGCTGCTTTTGTTTATGATTGTGATGCCGGGCTTCCATGAGCCGATTCCGCTGCTCGACTATACGATCTCCCGTCGTCATTATTTGGCTTCCGCGGGACGGTTGACGGAGGTTCTGGACGAGCCGCCGCTGAGCGAACCAAAGCGGGCGGACGAGCAGCGGCCGGCGGGTTTCGATGTGGAATTGCAGCAAGTCGGCTTCTCCTATAACAAGCAAGAGACGGGACAACCCTTGTCCGGAAAAACAATTAACGGCATTAGTTTGTTTATTCCCGCACGCAGCATGGTGGCGCTGGTTGGCCCGTCGGGGGGAGGGAAGACGACGCTGGGATGTGCAGGAAGGCGCTGTCCTCATTGGAGGCGCCGATGTGCGGCAGATGCGGATGGACACGCTGATGAAGCATATTTCCGTGGTGTTCCAGGATGTGTATCTGTTCCAGGATACGATAGGCAACAACATTCGCTATGGCCGTCCGGAAGCGACAACGGAAGAGATCAAGGCTGCTGCCCGGGCCGCGCGCTGCCATGATTTTATCGCCGCGCTGCCGCAGGGCTACGATACGCCGGTCGGCGAAGGCGGCTCGACGTTGTCCGGTGGCGAGAAGCAGCGTATCTCCATCGCCCGCGCGATGCTCAAGAACGCGCCGATCGTGCTGCTGGACGAAGCGACGGCCAGCATCGATCCCGAGAATGAAGCGGAAATCCAGGCGGCGCTTCGGGCCTTGTCGGCTGACAAAACGCTGATTGTCGTCGCCCATCGCCTCAACACGATTCAACATGCCGATCAGATTGTCGTGATCGAGCAGGGGCGCATCGTACAGAAGGGTACGCACGACGAGCTTTTTGCCGCCCAAGGTCTATACCGCTCCTTCTGGGGGAAAAGCAGCCAGGCGCGAAACCAAACGTTTTCCAGTCGGGTTTGATTGCCTTGGAGAGACTATTAAAAACATGACTGAGAAAACAGCGCTCAGTCATGTTTTTTGTAGTGGCAAATCAAGTTTGTTTTCACTTCCATAGACGATGGCTTTTATTCGCTCTTCACTGAGACAGTACAGCTCGGATAAGGTAGAAATCTCGTGCCCGGTTCTAAACTTGACTATGATTTCCAAATTGCGTTGTTCGAGTTCTTCCCGGATCCCGCTTTCTGTCCCCCATGATTTGCGTTCTGTACTGGGGATGTAGATGTGAGCTCCTTGAACATACTTCTGGATTTCTTTAACGAGGCTTTCCGGCAGCACCCGCTTGGCGTTTACATATTTGCTCATACCGGCTTGACCATCACGACATTATGGTTAGGCGAGAGTTCAAATCCTTCGGCTGCTGTCGCCAGGATCGTGTTGAAGTTTTGTGAAGATACTCTCGCCCAGGCTGCTGTTACTCCAATTTGCTGCATGGATACTAACGTCGCTTGAATGAGTTTGCGTACTTCATCTCGGGAAACTTCATATTCCGGTCTAAAATGGACTCCAAACGCCGCCACGAAAGAGCCTTCTTGTTTTGCCCATACTTTATAGTAGGAGATTCCTTTGATTTCTTTTTCGTCATCATACAAGCAAAGGAATACATGATCCGGAGTCAATTGAGCGAAGTTCCCCCGAAATTCTTCGGCAAGGAAAAACTCGCGATCCTCCTCCAATAGTTTTGCAATCGCTTCAATTTCAATCTTCGAAGGCAGTTGGATCTTGCTCAAGTCTACATTTTCTGGCGGATTCCATGAAACGATATTTCGGTTATCAACAAACACATGATAGAAGGGATTGCACTCAAAACCATGAGACTCCCATAAGCTGATTTGATCGTTTCGAATGTGACCCAAGGGCATTTCCGTTAATTTGTAAATACGGGTGCCGCCTTTTTCTTTCACCATTGTTCCACAGCACGCCAACAGCTCTTTCAACATGTGACTACAACCCTGTTCGAAGCCGTAATCCAAATAACCGTTGCGCGATTGCGTTGAAATACCTACGGTCGCAAAGGCGGACACAACCCCGTCTTTTTCGGCCGCAAAACCGCTTAGAGACAATGCTTTTAACACTACCGGCCGACTCCCGCCTGAATCGGGAAACAAGAGCTGCCTCCAATTCTCTCTTCTATAGGCAATCTTGTGTTTAGCCATCCATTCTTGTTTGCCCTCGATATGAGTTCGGTAAAATAAATATTCGATTCGTTCGAAATCGTCTTCCGGCGTTATTGGCCGAACGATATAATCGGTTATTGCCATACCAAGCCAACCTCCTACGAAAATGTATATTTCAATCATGCCACATGGCAGAAGCATACGAAATATTGAACATCCGTATGAAATATTCTTAACATAGAGGTAGGGTTGGCAGGGAAGGAAGAGCGGCCGCGGCACCATGCCGGGCCCAATAACGAAAATAACCAATGAAAAATGGCCTATTTGCCCGATTTGGCCGGCCTCTTCGGAAATAACCAGCGAAAACATGGCTTATTTGCTCCGTCAGGCCCCCAATCGGGTCTTTTAGCCGAAATAGCCAGTGATTTCACTGGTTATTTTGGAGAGGCTGCCCGAATTTGGCGAAATAGGCCATAAAACATTGCCTATTCTATTCCTCGCGAAGCAGCCGCCATTCCTGCGCCTTGGCTAGCGCTTGCGTGCGAGAGGAGACGCCCAGCTTGCCGTACAACCGGGACACGTACACCTTGACCGTGCCGACCGACAGATGAAGTCTGGCGGCAATGCGCCGGTTCGATTCGCCTTCCCGGATCAACTGCAGCAGCTCAAGCTCCGTGCGCGTGAGCGGCTCGACCGGAGCAGACGACGGCACGGCTGCCGCTTGCGGCGATACGACCGTCGGAAACGCATCCTGCAGCCGCTGCACATAAGCGGCCGTGGCCGGAGCAGGCGCAAAAACCGCCGCCGCGTCCGGTTGCTGCGCCTTTGCGGCGTACAGCTGCAGCAGCTTCGCCATCGAGTTGCCGGCATCGACGAAGCTGCGGACGTAGCCATTCGCTTCGCCGACGGTGAGCGCTTCGTGCAGCGCAACCAGCGCCAGGTTCCGCTGCCCTCGTTGCTCCTGCAGACACGCTTGCGCGATCGCGATTTCCACCCGGCTCGCCAGGCTGTTCTCCCGAAGCGCCTGCGGCTGCAGCAATTCAAGCAGCCGCAGCGCTTCCGCTTCTTTGTGCCGGGCGCCGAGCAAGCGGGCAAAGGCGATATACTCGTATTCCCGGTTGAAGGTCGGCTTGTCCTTGGCGGACAGGTGGAGGGCTTCAGCCGCCACTTTTGCGGCGGGCAGCTCATCCAGCATCAGATGAAGCCGGAGCCGGCAGGCGCGCAAATAGGCGGCCCAGTGCGTTTCCGGCAGCTTCAGCGCCGCCGCGGTCGCTTCCTCCATCGCGTCGCGAGCGAGCTCGGGCCGGCCGGTGGCCGCGTAGAGGTACGCCTGGGTAATGCGACCGGGCACGTACAGCCCGGGGATATGCCGCAGGCGCGGCACCCGTTCGAGCCGGTGCAGCAGCGCCTGGCTTTCCTCCAGCCGATTCCATTCGTAGAAGCCTTCGGCCATCGATTGCAGCACATACAGATTGATGAGCGAATCGCCCCAGCCGTGTTTCTCCAGCACGCCCGAGAACAGCTTGCCGATCGTTTCCGTCTCCGCGGACAGTGCGCCGCGCAGCCCGAAGGCGGTGCGCCGCACAAGCGGCTCCGACTTGTTGTAATTGAAGTTGTAAAAAATCGGGCTGTGCGGCAGCAGCTCGTCGAGAATGCCTTCGCTGAAGGCGAACCACTGTGCGAATTGGCCGCTGGCGAACACAAGATTCGACCGGACGAACAGCAGCCCGCTCTGAATCTGCCGGCGCTCCGGGCCTGACTCCATGCCGCTGAAGTGTCGCTCGATCCGGGCCAGTTGCCGCTCCGCGCGCTCCGCCTGGCCGGTGACCACAAGCACAAAGGCGTGCAGGAGCGACAGCTCGGGCGTTACGTCGACCGCTTCGGGGAAACAGTCGAACCAGCGCAGCAGCGTCGGAAATTCACCGCGCTGCAGCACATCGGCGATATGCCGCGACAAGTAGTCTGCGGCAGTGCGGTAGTCGCGGGCGGCGAACGCATGATCGATCGCTTCGTCCATATAGCCGCGCGCCGCCAG
This sequence comes from Paenibacillus cymbidii, assembly GCF_004764705.1. Taxonomy (GTDB): domain Bacteria; phylum Bacillota; class Bacilli; order Paenibacillales; family NBRC-103111; genus Paenibacillus_AN; species Paenibacillus_AN cymbidii. Next base: position 170,350 of record NZ_SHLX01000004.1, read on the forward strand.
GCTGCGGCTGGCCGCAAGGTGCGCCGCCGCCTGCAGGTCCGGGTGCTGCCGTCCGACAAGATTGCGTAGAAATTCGGTGAACAGATGGTGATAGCGGTACGCGCTGTCCCGATCATCGAGCGGCAGCAGGAACAAGTTCCATGCTTTTAACTGCTCCAGCATGCGCGCGCCATCCGTCCGTCCGGTAATGTCGTTGCAGACGGCGGCGTCCAGCCGTTCCAGGACGGAGGTGCGCAGCAGGAACGCCTGCATGTCCGCAGGCAGCCCGGACATGACCTCGTGGAACAAATAATCGGCGATGTCGCGGTTGTAGCCGGTGAAGCCGGCGATGAAACGATCGTAGTCGGTTGCCCTGCGCAAGGAAATCGCCAGCAATTGCAGCCCTGCAATCCAGCCTTCCGTTTGCTGCTGCAGCCGGGCGACATGGCCGGAGGACAGCGGCAAACTCGCCGTTTCCCGGTAGAATGTCTCCGACTCGGACAAGGTGAATTTCATTTGCTCGGCATCGACGGTCGTCAACTCGTTTCGCAAGCGCCACTGCACCGTGGGAAACGGCAATTCATTGCGGCTTGCGATCACAAGGCGAAGCGTCGGCGGCATATTCGCAATGAAATAAACGAGTCCGTCATGGATGCCCGCGTCCTTCACGGCGTGGAAGTCGTCGAGCACGAGCGCCGTCGGCTGTTCGACAAGGTCGAGCTCATGAAGGAGCGCGTCGAGAAACGTGCTGACCGACAGGCTCGGCGCGGTGCGGACCAACTGCAAGGCGCGCTCGCCCGTCTCCGGCGGCAGCGCGTCCGCAAGCGCCTGGCCCACATAGCGCCAGAAACGGACGGGATCGTTGTCCGCTTCGCCAAGCGAGAGCCAAGCCGTCGCGTTGGCTGTTTGCTGCGCCCACTGGCTCAGCGCCGTCGTTTTGCCATAGCCGGCGGGGGCGATGAGCAGCGTCAGCCTGCCGCGTGCGCCGTCCTCGAGGCTCGCCACAAGCCGCTGCCGCGCCACCAGGTTCATGCGGGCGGCGGGAGGGCTTATTTTCGCATGGAGCAAAATCGGGTCGCGATCGCGGGATAGGGTCATGATTCCTCCGTTATGGTAAACGGCGTTTCGTTCATGCCGTTTCTGCTTGAAATGGTAGCCCCATTATAACCGCATTGTCCCGGCAAGATCGAGTGCAAGAGTTAACTTTGGTTAATCGTTTGCCGCGGAACGCCGTGCTACGATGGGAGAGGACTCTCATTTGAACCGAAAGGATGGATGTTTCGTGGCTCTAAGCAAACGCAATAAACTCATGCGGCGCATGCTGTTTGTCATGCTGGCGGCGCTGCTTGCGCTCCCCGCGGGACTGCCGCTGCGGCCCGGTCCGGCGGCGGCCGCGGAGATCGCTCCCGGATACGCATTCGAGCGGCTTGCGCCGCAGCACGCTTATACGTTCAAATCGATCATGGACGTGGATACGGATAGCGAAGGCCATGTATATGCGGCAGACTATACGAACCGCCAAATCGTGAAGCTGGACGCGAACGGGACGATTCTCGCCGTCTGGCAAGGCGAAGGCGGCTTCACCCCGCGCGCAATCGCTGCCGGCGTCACGAGCATCGTTTATGCCTCGAGCGGCGGCGCGGTCTCCATGATCGACACAGCCGGTGCTTCGCCGCTGCCGCTGCAGACGTGGGGAAGCGGACAATTCGGCTACATTACGGGGCTTGCGTTCGACTCCGCGCGTGGCGTGCTCTATGCGGCCGATGAAGACGAAAATGCCGTCTGGCTGGTGGGCGAAGACGGTTCGGTCACCGCCTGGACGACATACATCGACGCATCGGACGTTGCGGTGCCGTTCGTGTCGATTTCCGCGGTGGCTGTTGACGACAACGGCAACGTGTACGTCGTGGAGGACGGCAGCCGCATCGTCAAGCTGACCCCGCAGGGAACGTTCATTCGCGACTATAGTACGGCCGATTCCCATTCGATCGCCGCCATCGATGTGGATGCGCAAGGCACGATCTACACGACGGACAACGATCGCAACGTGGCGATGCGGTGGGACGGGAACGGCGTGACGTCGACGCCCGGCGGAACGGGAGTGCGCAATCTCCAGTTCGACGGCCCTTACGGCATCGCGGTGGACGGCAGCGGCAACGTTTATGTGGCCGATACGTTGCATTACCGCGTGCAGAAGCTGGATGCGGAGCTGCGGCATGTGGCGACCTGGGGCAGCCTCGGCGGCGAAGCGGGGCAGTTTTATTATCCCGAAGGGGTTGCGGTTGGCCCGGACGGAGCGGTGTATGTGGCCGATTCCGGCAACAATCGCGTGCAGAAATTCGATTCGCAGCTGGCCTATATCGAGGAGCGGGGCAACCCGGACGATCCCGATTCCTTCGTTCCTTATGGTGTAGCTTCCGACTCGTTCGGCAACCTCTACATCACCGGCTACAGCGAGTTGTACAAGTACAATTCGACCGACGGGACGACGGCGCTGGTGGCGGGCGGTTTCGGCGAGCCGCGGGCGGTCGCCGTCGACGACGCCGGCAACCTATACGTGGCGGACACCGTCGGTCATCTCGTCGTCAAGCTGCTGCCGAACGGCGACCGCCTGACGTGGGAGGGCGAAACGGATGCGGGCAGCTACTACTTCCGGCCGCAGGGCATTGCGGTAGACAGCGGGCGGAACATCGCCTACGTCAGCGATTCGACGCGCATCCAGACGTTTACGCTGGAAGGCGATCCGCTCGAAGCAGCGTGGGGGCAGCCGGAAACCGGCGCTTTCTCCTACATCAGCGGTATTGCGCTGGATGGCGTCGGCAATGTGTACGTGGCGGACAGCGGAGCCAACCGGATTTCGAAATTCGCTCCCGACGGTTCGCGGCTGGCAAGCTGGGGAGAGCGGGGGACGGGCGATGAGCAAAGCGACGATATCCGCGGCATCGCCGTCGACGGGGCGGGCAACGTGTACATTGCCGACAGCTCCAGCCATCGCATTCAGAAGTTTGCTTACGACGGCCATCATCTGAGTGCATTGGCGGTTGCCGGCGGCACGCTTGACCGCAGCTTCGATCCGTTGGTGACGGGCTACGTTGTGTCAATGGCGAGCAGTGAGGCGCAGCTTGTGCTGACGCCGGAAGCGCAACATGCCGACGCCGCAATCCGGGTCAACGGCGAGCCGGTTGACAGCGACGCCGCTTCGGCGGCGATTCCGGTCGCGGCGGGCGGAACGGCAACCGTTACGGTGGAAGTTACGGCCGCCGACGGGCAGGCGCGGACTTACACGCTGGTTGCCTCGCGCGCGGCGATTCAGCATCCGGACGATGGCTCGGGCACCGGCGGGCCAACCGGCAGCGACGGGCCAGGTGGCGGTGGCGTAATGCCGACACCGCAAGTGTCTCCGTCCCCGACGGCAACTCCCGGCCCGTCCTCCGGCGGGCAGGAAGAAGTGCGAGTCGGGACGGGCAGCAACACGATGAACGTGACGATCACGCGCAAGCGGGCAGCGGACGGCCGCAAGACGGACGTCGTTTCGCTCGACGATCAGAGCGTCCTCGCCTTTGCCCGCGCCGCCGCCGGCACGGGGAACAAAACGGCGCGCATCGTGATCGACGATCTGCCGCAGGAGCCGGCGGACGCCATCGTGGTCGGCTTGTCGCGGAAAGCCGTCGGCACCTTGGACGATTACGGCCTTTCGCTGGAAATTCAAACCCCGGAAGCCCTGATCTCCCTGTCGGCGGAAACGTTGGCGCTGCTGAAGGGCGATGCGCGGGACGTGACGTTTACGGTCGTTCCGGCGCGCGCTCCCGGGGAACTTGCGGCAACGGCCGCTCGCGTGCTGCAGGCGCCGGAAGTGACGGGCGCTTCGCCGGGAGGAGCGGCGGAAGTGATCGGCACGCCGGTGCAAATCGAGGCCGATTACGCGGACCGGACCACGCGGCTTGTGTTCCCGCTTGACCTGGTACGCCTACCGTCCGATCCGGTGCAGCTGGAACGGCTGCTCGAATCGCTTGCGGTTTATGTCGAGCATAGCGACGGCCGGAACGTGCTGCAGCGGGGGACGATCGTGTACGACGCGAACGGCAAACCGAGCGGATACGAGATTGCCGTCGACCATTTCAGCGCTTTTACGATGCTCGACCTGCACGATGCGGTCGTGTACGAGCGGTATGTGAGCGGTGACGACGACGGTCTGTTCCACCCCGAGCGAACGCTCGCCCGGGCGGAATTGGCGGCGCTGCTTGCCCGCAACCTGCCGGCGGCCGCTGCGGCTGCGGCGGGCAGCGCATTCCCGGACGTGCCGGCTGCGCACTGGGCGGCGTCAACCATTGCGCTAGTGCGCGCCGAAGAGCTGATGGTCGGCGATTCGAACGGCTCGTTCCGCCCGGACGCCGCCGTGACGCGCGCCGAGCTGGCCACGATTGCTGCTGCCTGGGCCAAGCTCGCGCCGGGCGAAACAGCTTCCCCGTTCGCCGATGCGGCGGGACATTGGGCGTCCGCCGCCATCGCAGCCGTGCAACGGGAAGGCTGGATGGTCGGCTACGAGGACGGCACGTTCCGTCCGGACCGGCCGCTCACCCGCGCGGAGGGCGTTGCCGTGCTGAACCGGCTGCTGCATCGGCCGGCCTGGGACGAGGCAACGCCGGCGAACGCGACATGGGGCGACGTGCCGGCCACCCACTGGGCGTTTGCGGCGATCGAAACCGCTTCGCACACGTTTGTGAAGCGCCCGTAACGGTCGCAAACAGAAGTTGCGTCCGGCAACGAAGAAGCCGCATCGATACGGTTCCAATCTGCGCCGTCCTGCTAGGGGCGGCGCTTTTGCGTGCAATTAGTGTCGGAACGCATCCAAGAACAGAAAAGCAGAGTGAATCAGGAAACGGCGGCTTGCATCAAATAAGTCGTAAAAACCGGCTTAAATCACCGCCGTTGGAATCGTATTTGGTCGAGTCGATTCCGTTTTTTTACTGTTTTTGCGAATTGTTTGCTTGACGGATGCGGAAGATCGGATTTAAATATATACATACCGGAATGTATTTAAAAATAGCCAAAATAGTTGGTTGTTTGTCCATGAAAGGCAGTGAAAAAACCAGAGGTCTGCAAAAAATAGTCGGAGGTAAGGAATGATGAGCAATAGAACGACTCGACCCGCAGGCAAGCTGTTATTGGTTTTTCTGCTGTTGGCCGGAACGGTGTTCGGCTTGCCAATGGCCGCATTTGCCGATGAATCCGTTACGGAAATTAGCGGCGTCTACACGATCGGCGAAAATGGTACATACAAGTTGATGGGGGATGGGACCATTTCCATAGCATCAAATGTAACCAAAGTCACCCTGACCCAAAACGACCCGGCGACGATATTGACTGCCAGTGTGTCGGCCAACAATTCGAACGCTTTGGAACTGACCATCAGCGGTATCAACTTTAGCTCTGCCAGTATGGCAGGGATGGATGTAGCCGGAGCGGAAGTCACGCTCAAATTGACAGGCAATAATTTCATCGCGAGCAACTCAAACGCCCCGGGAATCCGGGTGCCTGCCGGCAAATCGCTCACCATTACCGGTACGGACACAGATTCGCTTACGGCCAATGGCAGATCAGCGGGCATCGGCGGAGGGCCATCAGAAGGCGGCGGTACAGTGACGATAATGGGCGGCCACATCACGGCCAACGGCGGTTATAACGGAGGAGCCGGAATTGGCGGAGGATCCGGAGGTACCGGCGGCGTAACGACGATAACGGGTGGAATTGTCACGGCCTATGGTCCTAATGATGGAGCCGGTATAGGTGGAGGATCCGGGGGTGCCGGCGGCGTAACGACGATAACGGGCGGCACCGTAACGGCGAAGGGCGGAGCCATGTATTACGGAGCCGGCATAGGTGGAGGATCCGGAGGCGCCGGCGGCACAACGACGATAACGGGTGGCACGGTTACGGCTATTGGTGGCGGCCATGCAGCCGGAATCGGTGGGGGAAGCGGCGGAGCAGGCGGTACAACGAACATTTCGGGCGGCACTGTTACGGCCACTGGCACCGCCATGGGAGCCGGCATCGGCGGGGGAACTTATGGAGCCGGCGGTGAAACGATCATAACGGGCGGCATCGTCACAGCCACAGGCGGCTCCGACTCAGCCGGAATCGGCGGAGGATATGGCGCAGCAGGCGGCACAACGACGATAACGGGCGGCACCGTAACGGCTACGGGTATGAATGGCGGAGCCGGCATCGGCGCAGGAAACGGGGGAGCCGGCGGTGCGATAACCAAAGTCGATGGCGGTGCGGTTCAAGCAAACGGCGATACAAGCGCTTTTCAAAATAGTGCCGGCGTCCCGGTCTATCTGATGGTGTTGACGGTCGTTGCAGACGATACAACCATTTTGCCGAATATGTCGCTTTCGTATAAGGGCGGCGAAGTCTCGACAGATAGCAACGGAAAGCTGCGCTTGTATGTACCTGCCGGCAACTATGAGCTGGAAGATCTTGCGCTGACTTCTTCGAATGGCTACCGACCGGTGGCCTTGGACCCTGCTCATCTTGAGGTTACGAATACGGAGACGGTTGCGGACATTACGCTCTCGAATCTTTATCAAGTAAGCTGGGGTTTGAATGGCGGAACGATGAGTCAACCTTCGGTGACGAACGAGGTATATGGCGCAAGCGTCGCAGCGCCTTCACCCCATCCGCAGCGAGCAGGCTACACGTTCGCAGAATGGTACACCGATCCGGGTCACTCGACTCAAGCTGTTTTTCCGGCACAAGTGCGCGCGGATACCTCGTTTTTTGCCGAATGGACAGCCAACGCGTTGACGCTGTCCGCGGCAGACCTGCCGCATGGCGATTACGGCGAGGCGTACAACGCGGACCTTCCGGAAGCGGAAAACGGAACGGGAAGCTATACCTATGCGATCACGGACGGGCAACTGCCAAACGGGCTGACGTTGAGCGGCCGAACGCTCGTCGGCACCGCGGACAAGGCCGGTTCGTATTCGTTCGAGGTGACGGCCACCGACACAGATAGCGGCAGCAGTGCCAATCGGACGTACACCATCCTTGTTGGGCCCGAACTGACAGTCCCGGCGGACGATTTGTACGGCGTGAACGAAACGCTTGCCTTTACGCTGACCTATAACGACGAAGTAATCGTGAGCGGCACGCCTGCCGTTCCGCTGAAGATCGGCACCGGCAGCGTGACCTATTCGGTTTATGCAACATATGCGGGCGAGCGCGGCGTTCCCGTAACCTCCCTGACCTTCGCTTACGAGGCGCCGGCGGGGACGGCGGACGAGGACGGGATTGCTGTCATAGGGCAATTGGCGCTTCAAGGCGGTGCAAGCATTACACGCGTCCTCTCCGGTGCAAACGCTTCGCTGCTTTACGAAGTGCCGGATACGAGCGGCATCCGCATCGTCGCGATTGCGCCAGACCTTGCCCTGCAAGCCTCGCCGGACGGACCGAGTCGGCAGAAAACGATCCGTGTGACGGCCGATGTCAACGGAGAAGCGGCGGGCAACACGCTCGCAAAGCTGAGCTGGATGGCGGGAAGCCATAGCACTGCCGATTTTGCCGGTGGAGCCGGTACAGACATCAGGGCCACACAACAATTCACGGTCACCATGAATGGGACTTTCACCGTTTATGCGAAAGATGCGGCAGGCAACGAAGCGGTAAAGGAAATGGCAATCATAACAATAGCGACAACGACATCCGACCCGGATTCAAGCAGCAGTCCATCTATCGTAACGTTGCCGGTCAACGCGCCGGTCATCGACATGAACGGCGCGACGCTTGACCCAAGTACCATCGACATGTCAAAGCCGTCCTGCACACTGGAGGTAACGCCCAAGGACGGCACAGCGTACGTCAGCATCCCGGCCAGTATTTTGACAGGTTTTGAGAATAAGAACGCCGCCTTCATCCTGGAGATTAAAACCCCTTACGGCAGCTATCAAGTTCCCGTGAGTCTGGCGTCGCTTATTCCAGGGTTGCAAGATTTGCTTATGGCCAACAACCTCAATCCCGCGGACATCAGCTTCAAGATCACCCTGACCGACAAGTCCGGCGACAACGCCATTCAGACGGCATTTGCGAACGGGTTGCCTAACGGAAAGGTGATGGGGGCGATCGTCGATTTTCAAATCGATGTGATCAACACCAAGTCGGGGCAAATCTTCGGAGCTGTCGACAGGTTTAGCGAGGCGCTGACAAGAGTGATTCCGATGCCGAAAAATGAGACTGCCATGCCTGCGCAATGGGGCGCATTCCGTTACAACGAGACGACGAAGACGTTTGCGTTTGTTGCGGCCACAACGAAACAGATTGATGGCATATGGTATGCGATGATTCGCTCCTATACAAACAGCGTGTACGCCATAGCGGAAAATTCAGTGCGTTTTACGGATGTGCAAGCGCATTGGAGCCGGTCGTTTGTCGAGCTGGCCGCGGCGAAAGGACTTGTTGAGGGAACTGGCGATGGCCGCTTCGAACCGGACAAGGCGGTCACCAGAGCGGAATTTACGGCCATGCTCGTTCGGGCGCTGGGGCTCGGCCTATCCGCCGGCAGCGCGGAACCTTATGACGATGTCAAGCTCGATACATGGTACGGGGACACAGTAGCCAAAGCGAATGAATTGGGCATTCTCGATTATGTGAAGGGCAACCGATTCGTCCCGATCAACCGCTGACCCGCGAGGAAATGTCGAGTATGCTTGCTGCCGTCGTTGCCTTGGAAAAGCCGTCGATGACAGAGGGATTTACCCGTCTGGATGGATACAAGGATATCGAAGGTGTGGACGCAGTTGCTCTGGAGGACATTCGCCTGATGGTGAACCTGCAAATTATGATCGGTACAAGTGACGATACATTTGGACCGAAGGAGGAAGCGACACGCGCGCAAGCGGCGGTTGTGTTCCTCCGAACGCTGCAAAGGCTGGGTATGATTGACAAGTGACAAAAATATAAACCGAATCGAGCCCGTGCAATGGACGGGCTTTTTTATGTTGTCGAAGCTTGGTCCGGCTTTCAAGCGCCGCACCGGCGACAGAAAAAGAATAGGCTAATGCCGGTTTATCGCGTACAATGGGGGGGATACGATCAATCTGAGGTATTACAATAATTTCCATTTCTAGCAATGGGGGTTCGGCTATTGAAACCTGTGATTGCCCGTTTATTCAGCGGACGGCTGGCCTGGATGAAGCGGATGCGCGTGTCCATTTTCATGAAACTGGTATTGACGTTTCTGGCCGTTCTGCTGCCGTTGTACACGGTCACGCTGCTGCTCAACCGCGCAGGCAGCCGGGACATTCGCCACGAAATTACCAAATCGGCCGTCAACAACAACCGGTTCTACATGCAGTCGTTCGATTCGGAGGTGAACCGGATCAATCAACTGCTGCTCAACTTCGTCATCGACAAAGATTTGCAGGAGCTCGGCAACTCCGTCGACGACATCGCTTCGTACGACCGTACGGCCAAACTGATCGCCGTCCAGAAACGGCTGCAGCTGCTCAAAGCTTCCAGCCATTTTATTGAGGAAGTGAAAGTGTTTTTCCCCAAGTTGGATCGTACGCTCACCTCGACCGATTTCGATACGCGGGTATCGTCCGCCGAATACAAGCCGCTTGCCAACAATCTGGAGGCGAATCGCCTCGTTGCGATTGACGAGCGGCTGTTCATGAGCTTCCGCTATCCGACCAGTATTTACACGAACCGACCGCCCGTATTCGTCATTGCCGTCGAGCTGTCCACGTCCGTGCTGCGGAGCAGCCTGTTCAATATTGTCGATCCGGAGCAGGGTTATTCGGTGTTGTACCACGCCAGGGACGGATGGATTGTGGCAAGCGATCCGGACAAGCCGGTACAGCGGTCGCTGCAGGCGTTTGCGAATCGCGAAGCTCCGCTTGCCGATGAAGCCGGGGCGGTAACCGTCGCCGTCGGACAAACGAACTATTTGGTTTCCTACAAGACTTCCGCTTTGAGCGATGCGACGCTGCTCACGTTTATGCCCCAGGACGACATTCTCCGTTCGTTGCGGTTTTATGAAAAATGGGCCTGGATTTTGCTGGCGATGGCTATTCTGATCGTCGTCTCGTTTGCCTACTCGCTGCTGCGCATTATTCATCAGCCGCTGCGCCGTCTCGTCTTCGCGTTCCGCAAAGTGGAGGAGGGCAATTTGACGCCCATTGTGACGACCGAGCGCGGGGACGAATTCCGCTATTTGTACCATCGCTTCAACTCCATGGTGGCCAGGCTCGACGTGCTCATCCATCAGGTGTACGAGAAAGAAATCCGCAACCAGCGGCTGACGCTGAAACAGCTGCAGTCGCAAATGAATCCGCATTTTTTGTACAACTGCTTCTTCATTCTGAAACGGCTCATTCAAACGGCGGACAACGAAAAGGCGTTCCGGTTCGCCATGTATTTGGGCGACTACTTCCGCTTCATTACCCGCAGCGCCAGCGACAAAATCCCGCTTGAAACGGAGATGCGGCATGTGCGGAACTACGTCGACATCCAGACGATTTGCTACGGCGACCGCATCGCTGTCGCAATCGAGCCGCCGAACGAACGCTGTCGCGTGCTGCCGGTGCCCCGGATGATGATTTTGCCGGTTGTTGAAAACGCTTATAAGTACGCTTTCCACCAGGCGTCCGGCCAAGGCGAGTTATGGATTCACGATGCGGTGAAGGATGGCTATTATTCGCTGATGATCGAAGACAACGGCAGCGTATTGCACGACGACGACATAGCGGCCATGGCGGCCCGGCTGGCCGATTCCGACGCGGACGGGCTGGAGACGACCGGGCTCATCAATGTGCACCGGCGCATCGAAATCATGTTCGGAACCGGGAGCGGCGTCCGGTTGTCGCGGTCCCAGCTCGGCGGGCTGTGCGCGGCTATCCGCCTGAAGCTCGATCCGGACGGCTTATAACAAAGACGAGAGGAGCGATTCCATGTATCGCATGATCATCGTGGACGATTTGCCCATCATCGTGGATGGCCTGATGGAGCTGTTCGCCGGGCAGCCCCGGCTCGGGCTGGAGCTGCACACGGCGTATTCCGCCCAGGAAGCGCTGGCCATCATGGAGAAAACGCATATCCATATCGTGCTGTCCGACATCAAGATGCCGGGGATGGAAGGGATCGAGCTGCTGCGCAGCATTCGCCAAAACTGGCCGTCCTGCAAAGTCATTTTCCTGACGAGCTACGACGATTTTCACTATGTCAAAAGCGCGATCTCGAGCGGCGCCTTCGACTACATGCTGAAAGAGGAAAGCGACGACAGCATCGTGCAGGTGGTGGAAAAAGCAATCGCGAAGTTGGACGAGGAGTACGACACGAAGCGCAAGCTGTACGAGGCAAAAATGCAAAAGCTGCAGCTGAAGCCAGAAGCGATGCAGCATTATTTGCTCCCGCTGCTGCAGGGCGACAGGCCGTGGTCGAGCGAAGAAACGCAGCGGCGTTTCGACCTGTGGGACATCCCGTTGCGGACGGACGCGCCCGTGCTGATGCTGGTCGGCCGGGTGGACAGCTGGGAAGGCTGGCGCACCGCCGAACATCCGGTAATGCGGTTCGCGATTCAGAACATCGCCGCCGAATATTTGCAGCAGGACGTCGAACTGATCTCCATTCCGTTCGGCACATCGAATCTCGTCTGGCTGCTGCAAGCCGGCAGGCGGGAGGAGGCCCCGCCGGCAGCACCGCAGGAAACGGCGGAGGATCCCGTGTTTGCGGTCGTGGCCGGCCGTCTGGAAAGCATGCAGCGAACATGCGCCGATTTGATGCGGCTGCCGGTTTCGTTCGCCGTCGCGAACGCTGCGGCGGAGTGGATAACGCTGCCGGCTACGTTCAGCCGGCTGCGGTCCATGCTGCTCAGCGAACGGGGAGCGGACAGGGGGATTATCCTGATCGACCGTGCGCAGCCGGATGAAAAGAGCGACGATTCGGAGCCTGCCGCCGGCAAGCTGTATAAAAGCAATGCGAAAAAAATCGCGCTGCTCCGGCACTATTTGGAACAAGGCAAGCAGGAGGAATTTAACGACACGTTCCGCGAGCTGATGGCTGCGATGGAGGAAAGCGGCGCCGCCGGCTTTTACAAGCTCGAAGTGTATCACGCCCTTGCGTCGATCTTTCTGTCCTATTTCAACGCCCGCCCGGCCCGCCACTGGCTGGAGGGCGAGGAGCTGAATCGGCTCACGCAAGTCGATCCCGAAATGACGACCGGGCAGATGGCCCGCTTTTTCCTCAAGCTGACGCAAACCGTGTTCACCCATCCGGAGAAAAGGGCGGTCAAGAGCGATCACGAGGTCGTGTTGTGGCTGCAGGGCTACATCCCCGGCAATCTCCAGGAGGATTTGTCGCTCGCGCGGTTGGCCGATTTGGTGCAGATGAATCCCTCCTACTTATCGCGTTTGTTCAAGCAAACGACCGGCATGGGGCTGCTCGAATACATCCAGCAATGTCGGATCGACAAGGCGAAGGAGCTTCTTGCCTCCTCCGACTACAAAGTGTATGAAATCGCCGAAAAGGTCGGATACGAATCCAGGTTGTCCTTCGTCCGCATGTTCAAAAACCAGGTAGGCATGACCCCGCAGGAATACCGGGAGCTGTAGCGGGCGGGACATCCGGCGCATCGGGAAACGCAAGTAAAGAATTGCATCGCCGGGTAAGAAAATGAATCTTTTCGCCATTATGCCGCGATTCTATACTGGGATTGTGATCACCACTACGATGTTCAAGGGGGAAAGGAAATGCAGAAAGGCCGATATTCGGTATTGGTTGGGCTGTCGGCGCTCATTGTCGTCGTGAGCGCGTGCAGCGGCAACTCAAAAGAAGGAAACGAGGATAAGCAGCCGTCGGCATCGCCGTCAGCGGCAGCATCGGCGTCGGCGAAGCCGCAGCCGAGTCAAAATCCCGACTTCAAGCCGCTCGGCAAATACAACCCGCCGATCGAGATGTCCACCGTTCGTCAGGTTGCGGCGAATCAATATTTCGACGAAGGCGAAACGATCGACAAAAACTCGCTGTACGATTTCTACGAAAGCCAGCTTGGCATCAAAATAAAAAATTTATGGACGGTCAGCAAAGATTACGACACGAAGCTGAAGCTGGCGATCGCCTCGGACGAACTGCCGGATTTCTTCAAGGTTTCTCCCGTCGATTTGCTGCAGCTGGTCGAAAACGGCATGGTCGCCGATTTGACCGAGGCCTGGGACAAGACCGCTTCCGACGCGTTCAAAAAGTGGGTCGGCTACGACGGCGGCATCCAGATGAAATCGGCCACGTTCGGCGGCAAGCTGATGGCGATTCCGGAAACGCGCAGCGGCTATGGCGATCTCGGCATTTTGTATGTGCGCAAGGACTGGCTGAAGGAAATGAACTTGCCCGAGCCCAAAACGATGGCGGATTTGCTGAAAATATCGAAAGCGTTTTCGCAGCGGGATTCGGGCGGCAAAGGGAAAACGTACGGCCTTTTCCTCGACAAAACGCTTGGCTTGAAAAACTTCTTTAATGGCTACCACCTGTATCCGAAAACGTGGGTGAAGGACAGCGCAGGCAATCTCAGCTACGGCAGCCTCGACCCGAGGATGAAGGACGCGCTCAAGGAATTGCAAGCCATGTTCAAGGACGGGCAAATCGACCCGGAATTCGGCGTCAAGGATCGGGTCAAGGAGCTCGAGCTGGTGAACAACAACCGGGTCGGCATCATGTACGGCCGCTATTCGGATACGGTAGCGCTGACCGGCGCGATTGTGAACAACAAAGTGGTGCAGGAATGGGAAAGCTATATGATCCCGTCAATCGACGACAAGCCGGCCCAAAGCCAGGTGAGCGCCAACGTGCAAAATTATTTCGTGGCCAGCAAAAAGTCGAAGCATCCGGAAGCGCTGATCAAAATCGCCGACTTGTCGCTTGCGCCGACGATTCATCAAATCCCGGGCAGCAACGTGCTCGCGACGGGGAAAAACAACAAAACGGATCAAATTATTTACACGATCAACCCGATTACGCTGTTCGGCCAGCTCGGGCCGGTCGAAATGGGCGAACTGATTCCGAAAGCCGAAAAGCTGCGCGATCCGTCGGTTTTGAAGGGGCAGTGGCCGAACGTTTACAAAAACATGATGAACTTCATCAACGGCGACATCAACATCGTAAACTACGCAAACTACATGAACGGCAAGGACGGCGGCACGCTGGCCAAGGTGTATCAGGGCTACCAGCAAAATTTGTTCAAATTCGACGAGTTTTACGGGGCGCCGACGCCGACGATGGGCGAAAAGATGGCGACGCTGCTTGCCAAGGAAGACGAAATCGTGACGAAAATCATTATGGGCTCGGCGCCGGTCGAAGCGTATGACGCCTTCATCAGCGACTGGAAGAAGCTCGGCGGCGAGCAGATTACGAAGGAAGTCAACGACTGGGCCAAACGTTGAGAAAGGCGGGAGGGGCGCTTTGCCTGGCTTAGCTTGGCTGCCCCTCTCTCCCGAATGGAGATGAACGCGCTGTTACTACGGGAATGGAAACGAAACGGGCTGCTGCACATCATGGTGCTGCCGGCGCTTGTGCTGACGGTTATTTACAGCTACGGTCCGATGGTCGGCATGATCATCGCGTTCAAGAAGTTCATGCCGTCCAAAGGCATATTCGGCTCGGAATGGATCGGGCTCGACAATTTTCATTATGTGATGATGATGCCGGATACACCACGAGTCATCGCCAATACGCTCGTCATTGCGACGCTAAAAATCGTCTGCGGCCTGATCGCGCCGATTCTGACGGCGCTGCTGCTTAACGAAGTGCGCAAAATGGCGTTTCGGCGCATCTTCCAGACGATCGTATATTTTCCGCATTTTTTGTCCTGGGTCATCATCAGCGGCATTCTGATCGACATTTTATCGCCGACATCGGGCTTCGTGAATCAGGTGCTGGGGATATTCGGCGTCAAACCGATTTTTTTCCTCGGCGACAACCGCTGGTTCCAGTTTACGCTCGTCACCTCCGACGTGTGGAAAGACTTCGGGTTCGGCACGATCGTTTATTTGGCGGCGCTGACGAACATTAGCCCTTCCTTGTACGAGGCGGCCGAAATCGACGGCGCGAACCGGTGGCAGCAGACGAAATACATTACGCTTCCCGGCATTCTGCCGATCGTTATCCTGCTGGCGACGCTCAGTCTCGGCAACGTGCTTAACGCCGGGTTCGATCAAATCTTGAACCTGTACAGTCCTTCCGTCTACGAGTCAGGCGATATTATCGATACGCTCGTTTACCGGCTCGGCTTGCACCAGTATCAGTACGGCGTGGCGACGGCGGTCGGGTTTTTCCGCTCGGTCGTCTCCCTGATCCTCATCACCATTTCGTATTACGCCGCGTACCGGCTGGCCAACTACCGAATCTTTTAGAGCAGGTGATCGTTTGTTCTCTTATCGCACGAGCATCAGTTACCGCATTTTTACGATCGCGAATTACGTCGTGCTGACTTTGTTGGCCCTGAGCTGTTTGCTTCCGTTCGTACAGGTGCTGTCCGTTTCGCTCAGCTCGGCGCCGGCCGTATCGGCGGGGGAAGTGAAGCTGTGGCCGATCGGATTTACATGGGCCTCGTACAACAGCGTGTTCGGCGAAGCGGCGTACATGACCGCCTTTCTCGTTTCGCTCAAACGGATTGCGCTCGGCGTGTCGCTCAATATGCTGCTTTCCGTCATGGTCGGGTATCCGCTTTCCAAGGAAAGCCGGCAGTTCCGGATGCGGACGGTTTACGTTTGGTTTTTCGTCTTCACGATGATTTTTGGCGGCGGGCTCATTCCCACGTATTTGGTCGTCAAGGAAACCGGGCTGATCAATTCGATCTGGGCGCTTGTGCTGCCGCATGCGGTGCCGATTTTCAACGTCGTGCTGCTGCTCAATTTTTTCCGTGGACTGCCGAAGGAGATGGAGGAGTCGGCCAAAATCGACGGGGCGCACCACTGGACGATCCTGTGGCGCATTTATTTGCCGCTGTCGCTGCCGGTGCTGGCCACGATTCTGCTGTTCGCGTCGGTCGCCCACTGGAACAGCTGGTTCGACGGTGTCATCTACCTGAATCAGCCGGAAGATTATCCGCTGCAAACGTTCCTGCACACCCATGTTATCGCCAAAAATGTGGAAGAGATGTCGCCGGAGGAGATGGAGCAATTTTTCCTTGTGAACGACCAGACGGGACGGGCGGCGCAAATTTTTATCGCCTCGTTGCCGATCTTGCTCGTATACCCGTTTCTGCAGCGTTATTTCATGAAAGGCATTGTGCTAGGCAGCGTGAAGGAATAAACCGGCGGAACCGGCCTGGCAAGGACGGATCACGGAGGGACGCAAGTGAAAAGGCCGAATCTATTGCTTATCACAACAGACCAGCAGCGCGCGGATCATCTCGGATTGAAGGGGCTGTCCGCCATCCGCACGCCCCATCTCGATCGTCTCGGGACGGAGGGCGTGCATTTCGACCGCGCCTATTGCGCGTCGCCGCTCTGCACCCCGAGCCGCGTGTCGCTGCTTACCGGCCAATGGCCGTCCAGGCATGGCGCTTATTCGATCGGCGTGACCGCGGATCCGTTTCCCGGTCCGACGATTCCGCAGCTGCTGAAGGACAGCGGCTACGCAACGTGTTTGATCGGCAAAGCCCATTTTGTCAGGCGGGACGACGAAGCGCCGCATTTTACGGGCCAGGCCGCTCCCGATCCGGCGATGTTCCGCGAGTACCACGGACCGTATGCGGGCTTTGAGACGGTGCATACTTGCACCGGTCATACGACGAATTGCAAGCCGGATATGCATTACCGGACGTTTCTGGAGAATTCGGGCCTGGACTATGCGGCGTGGTTTCCGCATCTGCAGGGCAACATCGATTATGCGCGCACCGGTGTCTGGGACATTCCGGATGAGCTGCAAAATACGGCCTGGGTGGCCGCCCTTGCGGAAGAGTGGATCGAAAGCCGGAAGGAGCAGGAGCGGCCCTGGTTTTGCTGGGTCAGCTTCGAGGACCCGCACCCGCCGTTCGTATGCCCGGAGCCGTGGTTTTCCGCCGTCGATGTCGAACGGATGCCCGTTTACGAAGGGTACCGCGCGGGCGAATTCGAGGGCAAGCCGGCGATCTACCAGGCAATGTTCGAGAACAAGACGGGCGCTTATACTGACGGGCCGCTCGTGCCGGGAATACGGGGACCGAATCGCGAGCGAACGAAGGACCGTGTGGCGCTGCAGGCGGCGCTTGGCATGATTGCCAATATCGACGCCAAAGTCGGCGGCATTCTGGAGCGGCTTGCGGCAACTGGGCAATTGGACGATACCGTCATTCTGTTTACGTCCGACCACGGGGAGATGAACGGGCATCACGGGTTGTGGGGCAAAGGGCTTGCCGCTTACGACGATTGCCAGAAGGTGCCGCTGCTCGTATGGGGGCCGGCATATTTCCCGAAGCAAGGCACGAGCGGGGCGGTCGTCAGCCTGGTTGACGCGGCCTGCACGCTGCTAACGCTGGCCGGAGTCGACTGGCCCCAGGGGATGCAGGGCACCGACCTGATGCCGCTGCTGCGCGGAGAAGTCGAAGCCGTTCAGGATGCGACGATCGTCGAATGCCATGCCACGGAAAAAGTGTACCAGATGACGCTCGTCACCGAACGATACAAGCTGGTCGTGTACCGCGACGAGCCGGACGGCGAGCTGTACGACTTGGCCGAAGACCCCGACCAATACGTCAACCGGTGGTCCGACGAACGGTATTTTTCGCTGCGCGGCCGGCTGCTGCTGCAGCTGGCGCAGAAGCGGATGGCGGCGGAAGGGGTCGTGCAGCCGAGGAGAGCGTTTGCTTAGGGGAGGCATAAACGGATGGGCAAGAGGAGCGGGGCGTTTGTTCGCAGCGGTCCGGCGGATTGGGCGATCGTGCAGCAGCGGGACGGCTTCGCCGATCTGGAGCTGTCCGGCGGCTGGGAGCTGCCCGAGCCGGACGGCTGCGTGTTTCGAGGCGAACGTGTGATCGTACGAATCGTGCGGGAGGATGACGGGCAAATCGTCGTGCCATGGACAAAAAGCGAATTATACGGCACACAGCAGTGGAGGGTGACGATTCGCAATGTTCCGGCCGGCGGGTTGTATCGAATCGAAACCGGCCTGATCGTCGATGTGGAAGGCGGGCCGGTCACCAGAAGGTCGATTCGCGGCGACATGATACGGCATATCGGGATTGGCGATCTGTGGGTCGTTGCGGGGCAAAGTAACGCGGTCGGCTACGGGCAAGGGACGATATACGATCCGCCGACGTTCGGCGTCCATTTGTTTCGCGGCGGGACGTGGGAGGTGGCGGCGCATCCGCTCAGCGGCGAAGGATTTTTTACGGGGCATTCGCCGATGCTCGCGTTCGCCAAAACGGTGCTGCGCGCAACCGGGCTGCCGATCGGCCTGCTGCAAACCGCAAAGGGCGCTTCTCCGCTGCGAAGCTGGAATCCGGGCGAGGACGGGGAGCTGTACGCGGGTTTGCTGGACGCCGTTCGTTCGGCCGGCGGCCGCGTGCGGGGCGTGTTGTGGTACCAGGGCTGCTCCGACGGCAATGCGGCGGGAGCGCCGACGTATTTGGACCGATTCGCACATGTCGTCAACAGCTGGCGCCGGCACTTGAACGACCCGCTTCTCCCCGTGTTGACCGTACAGTTGAACCGTTCCACGGGCGAAGCCGGCCCGGATGCGGACGCAAGCTGGGGAACCGTGCGGGAAGCGCAGCGGCAGGCCGCGCGCCGGCTGGCCGGCGTCTTCGTCGTGCCCGCGATCGATTGCCCGTTGTCGGATAACGTGCACAACAGTCCGGCGGGCAACTTGGTAATCGGCGAACGGCTGGCGCAATCGGCGCTGGCGCATGTGTATCGTCGGCATGGGCGTTACCGCGCGCCGGATGCTGCGTGTGCGGAGCGGCAGGCCGGCGGCGAAACGGAGCGGATCGCGCTTCGTTTCGACCATGTCGTCGGCGAGCTTGCTGTGAACGATCCGCACGGCGCGCCGTTTACGGCTTTCGATGCGCTCGGCAAGGTCGACATCGTTTCCTGGCGAATCAGCGGACGCGACGAAATCGAACTGACGCTTTCGCGTCCGCTGTCTTTCCCGGGTGTGGTGAACGGCATGTTTGAGAAAAATCCTTGCGGCGGCGGCGCTATCCCTGTCGATACGGGCACCGGCATGCCGCTGCTCGCTTTTTACCGCTTGCCGATTCAGGAATAGGAAATCGATACCGAGGAGTTGAACATCCTATGCTGGATTCAAACTATTTGCTTACCGACGATCAGATGGCGCAATTTATCACCAAGGGGTTCCTGGTGCTGCGCAACGATTTGCCCGCTTCGTTCCACGAGCGGATCATGAGCAAGATCGAATACGTGCTTCCGGCGGAAGGAAACCCGGGAAACAACATATTGCCGCGCATTCCGGAGCTGGGCGCCTGCTTCGAGACGCCGCTCGTTCGGGGCGCCTTGACCAGCGTGCTCGGACCGGATTACATCATGCATGCGCACCGCCATCTTCACGGCAACAAACCGGGCAAGGAGCAGGCGCAAAACTGGCACAAAGACGGCTACTGGTCGTCCATGCGCAGTCATCGACCTTGGTGGGCGATGATTTTCTACTACACGCAGGACGTGACGGAGGACATGGGGCCGAGCGAAGTGATGGCGGGCACGCAATATTACGAGAAGTTCCTCGGGGAGCAAGGCGAAACGGTGCTGCCTGCGGGCAAGGCCGGCACGATGGTGCTGATCCACTTCGATCTGTGGCACCGGGCGGCGCTCAACGTTTCCGACAAGATGCGCTACATGCTGAAGTTCCAGTTCGTCCGCCTGACCGCGCCGGCGTCCCCGAGCTGGAACCATACGCGGCGCGACCTTGTGCTGCCGGAGGATACTCGCTTCCGGCACCGCGTTCTGTGGCAGGATGTATGGAACTGGCTGAAGGGCGAAAGCGGCGGCAGCGCGGCGTATTCGGCAGCCGATGCGACGGATGCTGCTGCGCTCGCGCGGTGGGCCGCCGATTTGCAGGCGGATGACGCCGCCGTTCGGGCGGAAGCGGCCGACGAGCTTGGCCTGCTCGGCGAGGCGGCTGCCGACCACGCGGCGCAACTGGCCGGGTTGCTTGATGACGCCAGCGAGATCGTCGCTCTGAACGCTACATATGCCTTGGGGCGCATGGGCGCTAAAGGGAGCGAGCGGCTGCTCGCGGCGATGGCAGCGGGCACGACGCAGGTGGCGACGCGCGCCGGGTACGGCTTGCAGGGCGCCGGCGCCGTTGCGGTGCCGGGCCTGGCAACGCTGCTCGCGCATCCGGACGAGAAGCGCCGGGCGCTGGCCGCGTTCGTGCTCGGGATGATCGGCGCGCCGTCCGGCGCAGCGGTGCCCGCCTTGCTGGCGGCGCTTGACGACGATGCCAGCGAATGGGTGCGCCGCAACGTCATCGAAGCGCTCGGCTTGATCGTACAGCCGGCCGAGCGGATCGTGGCGGCGTTGACCGGGGCGCTGGATCGTTCGCTGCGCGAGGAAGGCGCCGCTGCGGCGATCACGTCGGGGGAGGGCATCGACTATACCGAACCGCAATGGTACATCGTTAACAAGATCGGGTATACCGCAGCGCTTTCGCTGCTGCGCATCGGCAACAACGGCGATCCGAACTTGGCTGTCGGCGCCTTGAAGCGGGCGCTGGACAGCAAGGACCGCTACGCCAGAGCGTATGCCTTCGAAGCATTGTGCCACTACCGCACGGAGGAAGCGATCCAGGCGATGCTGACGTTCATCGGCCACTCCAGGTGGTGCGCGGATACGCACAAGGCAAGCAACACGTAACGCGCGGGAACAACGCGGAAGGAGGAAGAACGGTGGCGACGCTGGAGCGAACGGAATGGTGCGAATTTTGGTGGGAAAAGGCCAATCAGCGCGACAAAAAGCGGGTGTTGCTGGTCGGCGATTCGATTGCGAAAGGGTATCACGGTTTTGTCAAGGAGCTGCTGGGGGCGCACGTTTACGTTGATAAGCTGGCGACATCGAAAGCGCTTGACAATCCGGCTCTTTACCGCGAATTGGACTATATCGTCCGGCATGGCGACGAGTCGTTCGATTTTTCATATGAGGTCGTTCATTTCAACAACGGGCTGCACGGCTGGCATCTTGGCGAAGCGGAGTACGAACGCGGCTGCGACGATGTCGTGCAGCACTTGCGGCGGCACACGCAGGCGGCAATCGTGCTCGCCCACACGACGCCCGTCACGAAAGCGGCGGCTGAGGAGTATGCGCTTGATTCTGCGGTAAACGACAGGGTCATCGCCCGCAATCGGGTTGTGGATCGTGTGGCGGCGCGTTACGGGCTTGCGGTCAACGATTTGTACGCGCCGATGATCGGAAGGCGCGATTACGAAGCGGGCGACGGGTATCATTACAACGAATCCGGACGCAGCGCGCAGGCGGAGCTGGTTGCCCGCAGCATAGCGGCAGCACTGGGCATCGCCTATTATCGAACGGATGCGTCCGGGTCCGGGCCAAGGCATGTTGGAGGATGAACAGTGAAAGGAAGGAAACGGTCGGATGAAGCAGCCGAATCTGTTGTTTTTGTTCAGTGACCAGCACAATGCCCGCTGCCTGTCCTGCGCGGGCCATCAGCAGCTGCAAACGCCCCACCTTGACCGGCTGGCTGCCGAAGGGACGCGGTTTACGAACGCCTATGCCAACAATCCGATCTGCACGCCGAGCCGAATCAGCTTCCTGTCGGGGTTGTACCCTTCGACCCATGGCTACTACGGGCTGTACGGTTCGGAGCCGAAGGCGCCGATGACGAGCCTGTTTCGTTATTTCAAGGAACGGGGCTACCGAACCGGCGCTCTTGGCAAGCTGCATACGCCCCGGTATTGGATCGAACGCGACTGCCAGTTCGTTTACGACGAATTTATTGAATATCCCAAATATTTGGAAGGGACGGGCTTGTACGAGCGCAACGACAATCGAGCGTTCAACGGCAACCGCGACGGGGAAATTTCGCTGCTTCCTTATGAACACAGCTGCGAAGTGGCGCTAGCCAAACAAGCCGTTCGCTTCATTCGCAACGAAGGCGAGCGGTTGGACCGGGGGCGCAATGACGCTCCGTGGCTGGCGTGGGTCAGTTTTTCGCGGCCGCATCAGCCTTACACGCCTTCCGAACCGTTCGCCGGCCTATACCTGCCGGAGTCGATTGTGCTGCCGCCGATAAGCGAAGCGGAGAAAGAAGAGGTACGCCGCAAGCGCGGAGATCTTCCGGAAGCGAAGCTGCGCCGGCTCGTCAGCGCTTATTACGGGCTGGTCAGCCAGGTCGACCATGCGATCGGCGCGATCGTCGGCGAGCTTGAGCGGCGCGGGGAGCTTGAGAATACGATCATCCTCTACAGCTCCGATCACGGCGACTACGCAGGCGAGCACGGCCTGATCGAAAAAACGGGGGGCATCAGCTATCAAGCGATCAGCCGCATTCCGCTGATCGTTCGTCTGCCCTCCGGCAAGGCCGGTCATGCCGGCGCCGTCAACGACGCCATCGTAGAAGCGGTGGACGTTTTTCCTACGTTGTGCGAACTGGCGGGCTTGGAAGCGCCGAATACGGTACAGGGCGTCAGCTTCGCCGGAGCTGTCGGCGCGGGGGAGGCGAGCTGGGAAGGACGGAGCTGCGCCTTCACGGAGAACGCGTTCCGCAAGGCAATCGCGACGAAATCGTGGCGTTACGTGGCCAATCTGCACGGCGAGCAGCCGGATGAATTGTACAACCTGATCGACGATCCGTGGGAGCTGCGCAACCGGATTGACGATCCGGCGTGCGCTGATGCCGCGCGCGACATGCAGCGGCTGCTGCTGGACAGGATCGTGCGGGCGCGCAAACCCGTCACCACGGTCAACGGGGGCTGGCACAAGCACGCGTATGACCGGGACGGCCGCATGGACTTTACGCATCTCGCCGGCACGAACGCGTACTGGTAACGCGGGAGGGGGAATCCGCATGAATACGGCTATGGTTGTCTTGCGCGATGGGATTCGCCTCGCGACCGATATATATTTGCCGCAGCGGGGCGGCCCGTTTCCCGTTGTGCTGAACCGTACGCCCTACGGCAAGGCAGCGATCGGCCAATGGGCGATCGAGCTGCTTCTCGCCGAGGGTTATGCGCTGTGCGTGCAGGATACGCGGGGGCGCTACGAGTCGGAAGGTGCGTTCGATCCGTTCGCGAACGAAGCGGCCGACGGGACGGATACGCTCGTCTGGTTGAAGGCGCAGCCGTGGTGCAACGGGCGAATTGCCGGTTACGGAATGTCCTACCACGGTTATACGCAGTACGCGATGGCGCTCGACAATGATGGAATATGCGCGCTGACGCCCGTATTTGGCAGCCTTGCGCTCGACCGGGTGCTGTTTCGCGGCGGCGTTTTTTGCCTGTCGTTTCTGCAATGGGCTCTCGTCAGCCATGGGCGGACGGTCCGGGACGCGTCCGGTTTCGAGTTGGCGCGTATCGCGCGGCATAGGCCCGCCGTCGAAGCAGCCGATGTCGCGCTTGGCGAGCGGGTCGAATTTTATCGGGATTGGCGCTCCCGGCCGCTTGGCGATGCCTACTGGGACCGGCTGACGGGAGGGCGAAACGGGCTCGAACGGATCGGCGCGCCCGCACTTGTGGTCGCCGGCTGGTACGATATGTTCGCCGTGGCGCAGCTGGACGATTTTGAACGGCTGCAGCGGCATCCCAACGACGCGGTCCGCCGGGGCAGCAAGCTGCTGATCGGCCCGTGGAACCATACGTTTTACGGGCCGCACCATGCGGCGTACGGGATCGAAGCGGATGTCGCGGAGGGAGGCAGACCGCGCGAGCTTCTGCGGGAGATGAAGATGTGGTTGGCATTCGCGCTCCGTGGCGCGGACAACGGCTGGGCGGAGCGGGCCCCCGTCCGGCTGTTCGTCATGGGCGAAAACGTATGGCGCGACGAAGCGGAATGGCCGCTTGCCCGCGCCGAGTGCGAAGCGTTTTATTTGCATTCCGGCGGCAACGCCAATACCGCGGGCGGGGACGGGACCCTGGACAGGAGCCGTCCCGACGGGGAAGAGCGGCCGGACGCGTTCGTCTACGATCCGTGCGATCCGGTTCCTGCCGCCGGCGGTTCCCACATCGGAAGCGGGCCGGCCGAACAGGCGGCAGTCGAACGGCGCGGCGACGTCCTTGTTTATACGTCGGCTCCTTTGGCGCAGCCGCTGGAAATTACCGGCCCGATCGCGCTGACGCTGTTTGTCGCCACCGACGCGCCCGATACCGATTTTACCGGCAAGTTAACGGATGTTTTCCCTGACGGCCGGTCGTTCGTCCTTAGCGACGGCATCGCCCGCGTCCGCCATGGCGCCGAATCGGCAGGCGCGAAGCCGCCCGTGCCCGGCGATACGATAGCGCTGGACATCGCGATGTCGCCTGTTTCCGTGCTGCTGCGCGAAGGGCACCGCTTCCGGCTGCAGATAAGCTCTTCGAACTTTCCGTGTTACGCGACAAATCCGAATACAGGGGCGGACGACGCCTGCGCAACCGAAACGCGCCGGGCGATGCAGCGCGTGTATCACGACAGCGTCCGCGCCTCACATGTGACACTGCCGGTCGTGCCGCGGACGGCGGTTGCCACACGAACACACGCATAAGGAGCGGATGACCATGTTTTACGACCTCGATGGGCAAGCGGCGCGCAAACGCCAGCTGTATCGAAAGCTGACGGATTATACGCTCCGGTATTTCGGCGTGGACGGGTTATGGATCGGAACCGACAAGGAGCCGGACTTGCGGGAGCGGTTGTGGTACGCGCTCGGTTATTTGGAAAGCGGAGATCCTTTGGCCGCTGCCGCCGCCAATCGCCTCATCGCCGCAACGGCGTTTCGGGGGTGCCACTTTGCGCCGATGGCGGCGCTGCAGCTGCTGGTCAAATTCGGCGGCAGGCTGGAGCCCGGGGCGAAGGCGGCGCTTGACGGTTATTTGGCCGGGGCGCTCGACTCTTTTACCGGGCCCGACCACGACTTTCGCGGCGCGAACGACAATTTCCCGACGATGGGCGCGTATACGCTGCTCGTCGGCGGTGAGTTGTACGGCCGGCCCGACTTGGAGCGGAAGGGCGCGGACCGTCTCCGCCAGTTCGAAGCGCTGCTGACGCGGCGCGGGTTCGCGTCGGAGTTCAACAGCCCGACCTATACGCCGTTTCAGCTGCTGTGCATGGCGGAAATCGCGGAGTGGGCCGCGGACCCGGCCGTTCGCGGACTGGCGCTGCAGCTTGAGGAGCGGCTGTGGGCCGACATTTGGAGCCATTACCACCCGTCCACGTTCCAGACGGCCGGCCCGTATTCGCGCGCGTACGAGGTCGATTCCACGGCACATACGCATCAATCGCGCTTTGTGTTGTACGCCTTGATCGGCGAGCAATTGGCGATTCATCCGCTGAATACGCTGTTCGCCACGCCGCGCGGCAAGGAAGGCGAGCTGCTTCACCACAATTTGCCGTTCATGCAAGTCAGCACCGGCTGGCTCATGCACACGACATACCATTGCCCGGCTTATCTGGTCGCGCACGGCTTGCACAAAAAGTACCCTTACCGGGTGCAGGGGACCTACGAATACGCTTCGTCGACGGACCGCCCGCAGCCGCCGAATCCGCTCGAATCGGACGATACTGTCGACATCCCCGCCGGGTCGGGCAACGCAACGACGTACATGACGGAAGATTACGCGCTTGGCGTCATGAGCCGCGAGTTTCGTACCGGCGTATTCACCGACTCGTTCCATCTGTTGTACCGCAGGCGGGCGCCGGTCGCAGAGCAGCGCGACATCGGCGTCGTTTACGCCAACTACATCGTCAACGACAAGAAGCCGGGGCAAATGAACGACTACGTCGAGCTGAACTGGCGGAACTGGCAGGCGTCGGTGTTGGACGAAGGGCGTAAAATCGGCTTGCATCACGACCGGACGGCCATGCTGCTGTACAAGCCGAAGCAACTGCTGCACAAGCGGGTGACAAGCCTGAAGCTGTCGCTGCTGTTTCCCGCCCGCTACGGCTTCGTCGAGGAAGTGTGGCTCGGCGATCGCCGGCTCGACCGGCTGGAAGGCGTCAGCGATTCGCCGTGTCCGGTGTTCGTGAAAGACGGCCCGGTGTATATGGCCTTTTTCCCGCTGCTGTTTACGGATTACGGCCGGCCGGCGGCGGTAAAAGTGGAGCGAATCAACGGCTACTTGTCCGTTTCCTTCTATAATTATGAAGGTCCGGCTCTGGACTTCGCGCAGCGCGGCTTCCTGCTGACGGGCAACGGCTTCGTTGCTGAGGTGCGGAGCGAGTCGGAGGTGGGAAGCTTCGCGGCGTTCCGCGGCCTGTTTGGGAGCGTTCGCGTCCTGGACGAATGGGCGTATGGCAATCGTATTACGCACATGCGGCGCACGCGGTACGAACGCGACGGGCTGGAGCTGGAATGTGTGTGGAACCCGATCAGCGAAGGCATCAAGTATGCCGCCGTCAACGGACGTATCCCGGCCGAGCGGCAGTTGGCGATTACCGGCCTTGATCCGGAGCAGCTTCCGTTTATGGGCGGGGGCGATAACCAAAATAGCAAATGAAAAATGGCTTATTGGCCTCATTTTGCCTGCCTCGTCGGAAATAGCCAGTGATTTCACTGGCTATCCCGACCCGGAAGCCTCAAAAACGACTTTTTCAAAGGAATAGCCAGTGATTTCACTGGTTATTTTGGTGAGGATACCGATTTTGGCGAAATAGGCCATAAAACATGGCCTATTTTTTTTGGCGCCTAATCGGAGCGTCACAAAAGCAAATTTGTTGGTTGGCGGAGGGAAGAATGCCAAGGTTGGTGCAAGGTTTCTGGTTGGCGGTGTTGAAAACGGGGCGAGGGGCGGGAGCGGAGAGCGGGGGTTGGTATGGAGAAGCTGAGCGCTTTCTGTAAGAAAGCGGCTTCGGAAGCATACGCTCAGCGTTCGCCTTTGTTTTCCGGATCCCCCTTGGCCTGATCGTTCGAAGAATCCGGAAAACAAGAAGCGATCGGAGTACCAACCCCCGCGCGCAGCGGGAGCCGGTTTCGCCGGATAGTTGCCGATTGTTCCCCCATTCGTGCTATTTTGCGAGTAGGGGAAAGCAATCCCGGGAATGCTAGCGATGGGCAGCAGGGGGTTGAAACAAGCGGGGTTAAGTGAGGACCGGCTTAAGGAATCCATGCCAATCGACAAAACCGGAGGTTATCGTGACTATGCGAATGATCAAGTATCTTCCCCTTATCGCAATCGTTGTGGTTGTTGCTTTAAGTGCCTGCGGCAACAAAAACAATAACAATTCGGCGGCCACCAACCCGCCATCGGGCGCTCCTAACGGGGAAACCAAAGAAATTACGGTGGATGCAAAAAACTTCCAATTCACTCCTTCCGAT
The DNA here is from genome assembly GCF_004764705.1 of Paenibacillus cymbidii. GTDB lineage: Bacteria > Bacillota > Bacilli > Paenibacillales > NBRC-103111 > Paenibacillus_AN > Paenibacillus_AN cymbidii. The sequence continues at coordinate 197,773 of NZ_SHLX01000004.1, forward strand.
ATTCAATTGCATCCGGGCGATACGGTCAAGCTTACGCTAAAAAACTCGCAAGGGGTGCACGGATTGGAGATACCGGGCTTGAAAGTCAATATCAAGGGCGGGGAAACGGCGACTTTTACGGTGGACAAAGCAGGGAAATACGATTTTAACTGCTCGATCCAATGCGGTGCAGGCCATGACAATATGACAGGTACAATCACGGTAAAATAAGGCTACAGCACGACGGGGGAAAATCGTGTTCGCATGGACAAGCTGGCGCCTGAACACACGGGCACCAGCTTGTTGCTTTACCGTGCGGCCCCGTCATTTCCGATAAGCATAGGCCGTCACTTCGGCGCATACCTCGATAATCTTGAATGTCGGCTTAACCCACATGGTTCCACCTCCCCTCCGCAAATTCGCCAGGCGTTGCTTGATTCATTGTATGTCGGCACAAGAATGTCCAAGAAGCATAAATAACGATCCAGGTGGTCCCGGCCGGGGCTATTTCGTCGGCATATTCTCACTTGTCCCGAACATACAATCGGTAGAAGGAAAGCAAGAACCAAATCGGGTTGCGAAGCTGACGAGGAGGGTGTGCGAATGGCGAGAAGCTTGTTGAAATCGCCTGCAAAAGGCGCGCTGATGGGAGTCACGATGACCGGCGGTTGGCTCCTTGCCGATCTGTTGCTCCCCGAGCCTTGGGGAGACGTTGTGTTGTTCGCGGCGATGGCGGTGGTGAATGTCGGGATCGGTTGGAAGCTCGGAAAGCTCTACGACGCCCAACAAGACAAGGAGACAGTCAGTGCCCCGGATACGAAAAATGCAACCCATTACGAAATGCGATCCTGAATGAAAAGGATGCCCTGCCGCCCTTTCGCTTCCTGACAGGAAGACGGGAGGGCGTTTTTTTGTCGTTTACATAATTTGCGCAACTTAGGAAATACCATTATTGACGAAGATGGCATGAAACTGGTTCCCCCTACGAATGACAAGTCGCACACTAACCCATCTTGGAGGTTACCGCCGTGAAAAAAGTCCATGCAATAAACGGAGCAACGCTTGCGTTATTATTGCTGCTCAGTGCGTGTACGGGCAACAAAAATGCTGCCTCGCCCTCGCCAACGCCGAACCAATCCGCTTCAAATTCGCCGTCTGCCGCAGCGGGCGTGACCGGCACCAGTTTTGAAAATTGGGGCTCCTACGGTTATACGCTGGCCAATAACCGCCACGTCCCGTTCAAAGAGATTACAGCCGATAACGTCAACGATCTTGGCATGATCTGGTCTGCGGACTTGAAGTCGATTGATGCGGATGTCAAAAACGGCAATCAGTCGTATCCGGTCGTCGTGGACGGCGTCATCTACTTGACGACGGCGGGCAACCAGGTGTTCGCGTTCGACGCCGTGACCGGGAAAACGATTTGGCATTGGAAACCGTCGGCCGAGCAAGCTGCCGGCTTCGCGAAAGCGGGGATTATCGCCAATCGCGGCGTAGCGGTAGGCGAAGGCAAAGTGTTTACGCTGGCGGTCGACAATTCGCTGATTTCCTTGGATCAGAAGACGGGCAAGCTGGTGAAAATGGTCAAGCTTTCCGACTTTATCGAAGGGGTTACGATCGAAAACGGGTACTATGAGACGACCGCCCCCCAATATTACAAAGGCAATGTCTACATCGGAAGCAGCGGCAGCGATAATGGCGTTCGTGGCTTCGTCGCGGCGTTCAAAGCGAGCGATTTAACCCCGGCCTGGGATTCTCCGTTCTGGGTCGTGCCGCCGAAAGGCCAGGATTGGCTGGCGAACAGCAAGTTCCAGGGAGGCGGGGCGGTATGGGACCCCGTCGCGATCGACGAACAAACCGACATCATGTATTTTGCGACCGGCAACCCGTCACCGGATTTCTACGGTGCCAATCGCCCGGGAGACAACCCGTACACCGACTCGGTCGTGGCCGTCAACGCGAAGACCGGCAAGCTGGTCTGGGCCAAACAGGAAATCAGCCACGACTTGTGGGACTATGACGCGGCGGCGTCCCCGATGATTATCAACGCTTCGGTGAAAGGCGCAAAGAAGAAGCTTGTCGTCCAAGGCGGCAAGTCGGGATTGTGGTTCGCCTGGGATGCCGCTACGGGGGATGTCGTGTGGGACGGGATTCCGTTTGCCAAAATCGATCATAAGGAACCGACGCCAGAAGGAGTGGTCGGGTATCCCGGCGTGCTCGGCGGGGAAAATTACGCGCCCGAAGCTTACGATCCCGGAACGAATTATGTGTTGATTCCGGGCATCGAGTCGCCTTCCCTCTACAAATCGGCGAAGAGCGAGGAGGAGGCGAGCACACCGGATATGCCCGGCGCTGCGGCTTTCGGCACGTCGATCGGAGAGGTGCCTGACGTCAAAGGATACGGAACGATTACTGCGATCAATGTGGATACCGGCAAACAAGCTTACCAGATCAAAACGACGGATATGCAGCGCGGCGGATTGACGAGCACGGATGCCGGACTGGCGTTCTTCGGCGAGCTGGACGGCAAGATCAATGCGCTCGATATCAAGGCGGGCAAGGTGATCTGGACGTTCCAGACTTCCGGGAACAACGTACAAGCCGCTCCGTCGATCTTCAAGGTTGACGGCAAGGAGTACATCGTCTTCACCACAGGCGGAACGAAGCCCCAAGTGCACGTGTTCGGGCTTGGCGGCAACAAGGCGCAAGGGCAGGCAGGCACGGCCGAAACGGGCGGAGGGCATGCGGCGCAGTAACGCGGATTCAACCTGGCGGTCAAAACAGGACGGATATCGTCTTGTTTTGACCGCTTCATTTAAGTAAAGGAGACATTTACTTGAAAAAATTAACCAAAGCTCGACTATCCGTCCTTTTTTTCGTCGCGGCAATGGCGTTGTTGCCGGCCATCTGTTCGAACGCGAATGCGCAGCCGGAAAGCCCGCAAGGCCGAATCGAACTGGAACAGGGGACATTTGCCGCCAAGTCGTGGCAAAGCGACGGCTCCCACCTCGCTCTTGCCAAAGGCAAGCTGACTTTCGGCGAACGGCCCGTCGCCAATGCCCTCCTGCAAGCAGGTCCGCAGGGAAGAAGCATCCGGACGGGGGAGGACGGCAGTTTCGAGTTGTTCGTCGACCGGAGTCTGGTCGCTTATAAACTCGTTAAGGTAATGTCGGTTGATGGGGCAACGATCGCCGGCAACACAATCCGTCGTGAAGAGGCCGATTCCATCCTGACCGCCTCGTCCGCGATCCGCGTTTATCATCCGATCGAGGTGACCCGGGTGGAGCCTGCCGATTCGGACGCAGGCCGGGTCAAGGTGCACGCGCGATTCAAGATCGAAGCAGGCGACAAGATTTCCTTTTTCCGCATAGACAAATATCGGATTTCGGGCCAGGTGGCGGATGCCGACGGCAGTCCGGTGAAGGACGCGATTGTCTGGATCGACCGAGACCTTGGAGAAGGCTTCGCCAAGTCGACTCCAACGGATCGGAATGGAAACTATGAAATGTATTACTGGCCGGAGGAAGAGGAAACGAATCTTACCGTTATTGTCGGCACGCGCCGATACGCGCTGCCGGAGGGCAAGGTGATTAACCTTCCCCGGCATACAAGCGTGGACATTCGAATCCGTTTGCCAAAGACTGGCGAGGTGATCGACGACAAACCTCCTGCACTTGTTTGCACAACTTCGGTGGGTGCGACGTATACAGGTCTGTTGGCAGGGCTCGACGTCCCTCCCGGAACCGCATATTCCGTGACGATACCGGATCGGGACGGCCGGTTCGTTCTGACGGTGCCGAAGGACGAATGGGAGAAACGCCCGCTGTTTTTCGAAACCGTGCTGACGAAGTTTGTCGCGCAGGAGAAGGTGCTGAAGGCCGGGGACGAGCTGCCCGACGGTTTTGTGCAACCGGTCGATCACGACCCGAGGTTTGCCGCTGCGGCAGCGCCAGAGCATTGAGTCAGCGTTTGCCTCGATAAGAATAGGACGGCGAACGATCGTCGCCGGTTTCGATTGCGCCGAGCCGGTCCGTGATTGCGCTGCGGTGGGGGGACCACTTGCAAACGGGGTCCGTCGCCCGCGCATCGCCTGTAAGCAGGAACGCCTGGCAGCGGCAGCCGCCATAATCGAGCTCGCGTCGCTCGCAGCTTCTGCAGGGTTCCGGCATCCAATCATAGCCGCGAAAAGCGTTAAAAGAGGGGGAATGATGCCAAATCCAGGCAAGATCGCGTTCCTTTACGTTCTCAAACTTCAAGCTCCGAATTTCCGCTGCAGCCGTGCAAGGCAATACCCGTCCGTCGGGAGCGACAGTGAGCGAAAGCTTGCCCCAACCGCCCATGCAGGGCTTCGGATACTCTTCATAATAATCGGGCAGGATCCACAACAGTTCGATTTGATGCCCGAACCGTTCTTGCGCCCGAACGTAGGCGGCTTCGGCTTCCAGAAGCTGCTCCTTTTGCGGCAGCAGCTGTTGGGCGTTTCGCAGCGCCCAGCCGTAGTATTGGGCATTGGCCAACTCCAGCCGCTGTGCCCCCCATTCTGCGCAAAGCGCGACGATCGCTTCGATCTGGTGAAGATTGGCCCGGTGGAGGACGACGTTCATATGTAGGGGAATTCCGCTTGCGCGGATCCGCTGCGCAGCTTGACGTTTCAGTTCGTGCGCCCGAAAGCCGGCAATCGTATCGGCAAGCTCCGCGGACGAGGCCTGCACGCTGAGCTGAATGCTGTCGATGCCCGCCTCCGCAAGCTGCCTGAGGCGCTCTTCGCTCAAGCCTACGCCGCTCGTGATGAGATTGCCATAAAGTCCCGCATCTCTGGCATGGCGGACGAGTTGTTCGAGATCCGGGCGCAGCAGCGGTTCTCCGCCGGTGAAATGAACCTGGGCGACCCCAAGGTTGCCGGCTTGTTCCAGCACATCCTGCCACAGCTGCGTCGACAGTTCGCTCTCTCTTTGGCGGAGTTCGATCGGGTTCGAACAATAGGGACAGTGAAGCGGACAACGATGCGTTACTTCCGCGGTCAAGGCATAAGGCAAATTCAGCTGCATGGCTCGAGCCAGCCCCTCTCCGTGGCCGATGCGATGAATTCGACAATATCGTCCCTCAGGCCGGTCTGAACGAATTGCGCCTCGAGTTCCCCGATCATGTCCGCAATCGTTCTTTGCCCGTCGCACAGCCGGAGAATCGCACCGGCAGTCTCGTTAAGCTCGACAACCCGCTCCGGCAGCAGCAATAAATCCGACTGCCGGGCTTTGTCGTACTTCATCCGCCCCGGTTTGCGCAGCCTCGGCCGATCCGACAGCGCGATGCCGCTCATCGGACATACTCTTCGGCAGTGATGGGGAAAGACAAGCTTAATGCGTCCAGCAGTGCCCAGAGGACGTCGCACTTGAAGCGCAAAGCCGCGATCGCCTGTTCCTGTTCCCTGCGGTCCCTGCATTCGCGCAACACAAGGCACAAGCCGTGATCCGCATCGCGCGGAGCCTGGGTCAGCCGGGCTTGAAAGTAAGCAAGCCCTTCCGGTCTAATCCAGGGGTACAACTGTTCGAATACGCCGATCCGCTTGGAGACGAGCGTGGGTGCGAACAATTCCGTCAGGGAGGAGGCGACGGCGATGGGCCACGGCTTGAGCCGGCAAAAGTTCACATAAGCGTCGACGGCGAATCGGACGGCCGGAAGCACATGGCGTTCATCCAGCATTTCTTCTCGCGGGATGCCGGCGGCTTCGCCCAGACGAATCCACGCTTCGATGCCGCCATCGTTGCCGTCCCGACCGTCATGGTCGATGATTCGCTGAATCCATTCCCGGCGCTCTTCGCGGGACGGCAGCTTGGAGAGGATCAGAGCGTCTTTGATCGGGATATTTTTCTGATAATAGAACCGGTTGGCGATCCAGGCACGCAGTTGCAAGGGGGAAAGCTTGCCCTCATGCATTGCGATATGGTACGGATGTTTGTCGTGGTACCGTTCTTCTCCCACCTGGCGCAAACGCGACGTGAATTGTTCGTTCGAAAGCAAATACGAATCCATTCTTGTTAAACCTCCATTTCCATTCCGTCGAACCCGATTTCGATGCCCAGACCGGCCAGCCTTTGCCGTTCCGACGAATCTTCAAGCAGCATCGGATTCGTGTTGTTGATGTGAATATACACCTTCCGGCGTGCCGGCGAACGTGCGAACCGTTCGGCGCTTCCGCCCGGTCCGGCAACGGGAAGGTGGCCCATATCGGAAGCGAGAAGCTCCGATATGCCAAGCTTGCGCAGCTCGTCGCCCACCCAGAAGGTGCCGTCCATAAAGATGCAATCGGCGCCTTCCAGGTAGTGCTCAAGCGATTGCGACCATGCTTCGACTCCCGGCGCGTAGACGGCGACGCCGCCCGTTCTCCGGTCGGCGATCCGATAGCCGACGCTCCAGGGCTCCCGGTGCCGACCCGCTTCCCGAAGCGGATTCGCGCTGACGTATCGCGGGGGTTTATCGCCCAAATCGAACGCGCATACCGACAATTGTCCCCCAAATAGTGGGAAATATTCCTCGGGCCTTGTCTCATGCCAACGAAAGCTCGCGTACGGTTCCACGATCCGCCTGACCGGGAAGCCGTCATCAAGCGCGCCGAGGACCCGCTTCGTTGCGTATACGTCCATGGACGCGCCTTGCCGGAGTTGAAGAAGTCCGCTCGTATGGTCCAGTTCCGCATCGGTAAGCAGGATCGCTTGAATCGGCGAACCGCGCAAGGAAGGACCCGGGTGGAGGCAGGGGTGCGCTCCCGACTGAAAAGCAATATCCGGGCTTGCGTTCAGCAGCGCCCAACGGGTCCCGTCCGGACTTACGGCCAGCGAGTCATGGCTGCGGACGCGTGCGGACGGGTCGCCGGCTCTCGTGCGACGGCAGCCCGGACAGGCGCAATTCCATTGCGGATAACCTCCTCCCGCGGCGGAACCGAGCACTTTCAGAATCATGGCTTACCTCCTTGCATTAGAAATGCCGGTCAGGCTGTCTCCGGCATGAAGCGAAGCTTGATTCATTGTATGTCGGCACAGGAATGTCCAAGAAGCAGAAATAACGATGCAAGAGGCCCGCTCGTTCTGCGGACCGTGCCTTGCATCGTTACTCAACGAAGCTCTTCTTAGCGATCGCGTTGCGGATTGCGATTCCGCATGCCGAACAGGCCGACCAATCCGAGCAAACCGAGCCAGCCCCAGCGATTAGCGTTATTCGTTGCGGATTTCATGCGATACACCGGATTCCGGTCCGTCGTGCCGGATGTGTTCGCATTTACGTTGAGGAACTGACTGCCCGTTCCCGTGCCGTATACGCTGACATCGTAATTCGGCGTTCCTTTCGCTCTTGTTGCGTTATCGTACGACTGAACATGCATGCCGTGCGTACCGGTTCCCATTCCATTGCCAAGCCCGTCGTTTCCGTTTGAAGTCGCCCCTTGGGCATAAGCCGGGACGGCAACCGCCGCCGATACGACCAGGGCCCACAATCCAGTTACCATTTTTTTTGTCATGGCGCTACCTGCCTTTGAAAGAGGATTGATATTCTCCGGATAGGTTCCCACGATTGCAACGATTCTATACCATGCTTGTACTACGGAGAAATGCTGTCGTGTATAATGGCAATTATAGACAGTTGAAGGAGTATGGCCATGGAAATCTGGTTCGCCTGGATCGTAAGCCTGTCGCTCGGTTTCGATGCGTTAGTCGTTTCGGTTTCGTTGGGGCTGCGAAAAGAGCCGAAGCGCATGATCACGATCGCGCTTGTGTTCGCTGCGGCCGAATCCCTTATGCCGATTGTAGGCATCATTGTCGGAGGCGCGCTCGATCGTGTTTTCGAAGGGGCGATATCCTGGATCGGCGCTCTGTTATTGATCGGGGTGGCAATTTACTTTCTTTTTTTCGATCGGGATGCGGACGATGATCCAACGTTCGGGCAGCCGCTTGCGGGATGGCCGTTACTCGCCGCGGCGATCGGCGTCAGCCTGGACGAGCTTTCGGTCGGGTTTACCGCCGGATTGTTGCAGGCGCCGATCGTACTCACGATCGTGCTGATTGCCGCCCAATCGTTTACGTTCTCCATGATCGGCGTCATTTTCAGCGCCAAACTGAGGCCTTATCTCGGAGAATGGGCCGAAAAAGCGCCGGGCATCGTGCTTGGACTCATGGGCGTCTGGATGCTTATCGAGAACATTGCTTTCTGAACAACCGGATCGGTGAAAGCTTGGCAATAAATAAGAGGACACTTTCCTGCAAGCGGGAAGTGTCCTTATTCGTTTCCTGTACGGCTATTCGCAATATCCGCAGGCGATTCCGGCAACAATTCGAGTTTCCGGCAATTGTCGCTGACGGGCGCGGTAAGGCAGGATAAAGTTGCGGCTGGAGGGCAAATCGATAGCGCGGCGCTTGAATTCATGGCGGCCAACAAACGAAGGAGGCGCGGCAAGTGACTGTAAGCGGTGCGGCGGATAACGCGAATGCGGCGTTTATGGGGCTGATCGACTTGACGTCGGCAGGCCTCGAGGAAGTGAACATGCTTGCGAGAAGGAAGCAATGGAAGGAAGCGATGGCGGCATATGTGGCGATCTTGGGGCGCAGGCTGAAGCAAACGCGGCTGACGCCGCTCCCTGACAATCCGCGGTATAGGGAGGACGCGGAGCTGTTGCTGGATAACCGGATTTCGTTATTGAACAGCCCACTCGTTGCGATCGGCGATCCGATCGATTGGCTGCTTGCGCCCGGCGGCGACAAACAATGGCAGAGCCATCTGGGGTACATGTATTTTCCGAACTGCCTGGTTCAAGCTTATCAAGCGACAGGAGAGACGCGTTATCGGGACAAATGGCTGGCGATTATGCGCAATACGTCCGATCTGGCGGTCAAAGCGCCTGCTGCGGGGGATACGTCGGCATTGGAGGATCTGGCCGCGGATGCGCAGATCTTGCATGACGGCACGATGGAAGGCGGCGGCAGCGGGCAAAGCGCGCCGGGAGCCAAGGCGATCTTCGCCGCAGCGATCGGAAAGGCCAACGACGTGCCGAACGCGCCGTCGTACGCGGTCACACAGCTGGATGCCGACCAGGCGGAAGCGGAACTTAACGCCGCTATCGTCGCGTTCCAAGCTGCGATTCATCCATAATGCGTCGCCACGCTCGAAAGGACCGTCAGGGTGATTTTCCCTGACGGTTTTTCTACTTTGCCGGGCCGGGTAACGAAATAGCCCATGAAAAATGGCTTATTTGCCCGATTTGGGGTGCCTCGCTGGAAATAGCCAGCGAAAACATGGCCTATTTGCTCCACCAGGCTCCAAATCAGGCCTCATAGCCGAAATAGCCAGTGATTTCACTGGCTATTTTGGCGAGCCTGCCTGTTTTTGGCCAAATAGGCCATAAAACATGGTCTATTTTTCAGGACGCTTGATCGGAGCGGCCTCGATCTTTTCTGATTATCTTTTTAGCGGAAAGAGGAACCACAGTACAGTCGACATATAGTATTTGGTGTGCCATGGGTATAAAATTGGTTTAGAAAACAGCTCCATAACACCTAATCGAAAAGAGTGAAAGCAGTGAGAATAGGAATTTTTGATTCGGGAATAGGCGGGATTACGGTTCTTCATCAAGCCTTGCGGTTGCTGCCGAACGAGGATTACCTCTATTATGCGGATACATTGCACGTCCCCTATGGCGAAAAGCCGAAGGATGAAGTTAGAGGATACATTTTTGACGCTATCGACTTTATTGCTGAACAAGGAGTGAAAGCAGTAGTCATTGCCTGTAATGCTGCGACCAGTGTTGCCGTGGAAGACCTGCGTAAAAAGTATGATTTCCCTATTTTGGGGATCGAACCGGCGGTAAAACCCGCTGTTGAAAAATGGGAAGGAAAACGAAAGAAAATCCTCGTTTTGGCGACTAATTTGACGCTGAGAGAAGAAAAGTTCCACAATTTGGTGAAAAGCATTAGCCGTGAGGATATGGTGGATAGTTTGGCTCTCCCCGGTCTGGTGCAATTTGCGGAAAATTTTATATTTGACGAAGATCAGGTAATCCGTTATTTACGAGAAGAACTCGCCTCATTCGATTTGAACCGGTACGGAACGGTTGTTTTAGGATGTACCCATTTTCCGTTTTTTGAAAATAGTCTGAAACAAGTTTTCCCGGAAGGGGTGGACATGATTTCCGGAAGTGTGGGAACAGCCAAACATTTAAGACGAATTCTCGAAGCAAGGAATCAGATCAATGAAGGAACGGGGAAGCTGTTGTTTTTTCAATCCGGTTGCAAAGTCGAAGATCAAGCTACCTTAGCCAAGTATAAGGAACTGCTGGTCATGCTGGATGCGTATTCTTGACTTACCGACGAATCATTAAGGTAACGGGCAAGATAGGTAAATGAAAACTTTCCATTTGAAATTCCTGAAATTCAAGTTACTTTTATTGAAGAGGTCGCAATATCCATTTGACCATTACCCGATGGCGGGAGACTAAATCAATGAATGTCAACTTGCAAGATTGGATTCAAGAAGCCGATTGGGTGAGCATGCAGAAGGCAATGACTGCTGGCGAATGCAGTTCTGAAGCCCTCGTGCTTTTCCGGGAAGGCTTACAGTGAACCGACGCTAATCGGCATCGCCTACAGTTTTGAGCAGGCCACTCGTTTTCGTCGTCCGCCGGATCTGGATTGAACTGCTCCCGCCTTACCTACATTGGATTGACGTATAAAGTGATCGGGGAACGGAAACTGACCCGATACGTCTTTGAACCGGAAATACCCGGAGCAAATAGGACCGCCATTCTCTTTTTCAATGGAGGTACTTTTAAAAAAGGGCCGCTGACACCTGCACAATTTCAGCAACAAGCACGTTATTTTTCCATGCAAGGAATTGTCGCTATTTGTGTTGATTATCGGAATGGTCATGACGATGGGTTCGTTCCGATGCAAGCGATCAGCGATGCTAAATCTGCTGTTCATTGGGTAAGAAGTCATGCTGCTCTGCTGGGGGTAAACCCGAATCGAATTGTGATGTGTGGAGCATCGGCAGGTGGCTATACCGCTGTATCGTCAATTATGTTTAAAGGGTTGAACGATGATGAAAGTACAGACTGTACACCAAACGCTCTCGTTATATTTGCTGCTGGAATGGATGGTGTGGATATTATGGGGAGGTTGTTTCCTGAACTGCTTGAGCAAGCAACCGAGCTATCTCCTATGCACAATATAAAATTAATATTGGACTATAGGAAAATCTGTTGAGTTTTACGGCACGAGGCGGCCGCGGCAAAGGCGGAGCTTCGCTTGTTGAAAGGGGAGGGGTTAATTGCATGAGATTACGATTGGAAAAGTTAATCAATTGGATTCCAACCGCTTAATGCTGCTGGTCGATGAAAGTGTAAACGAAGGTTTTCTTCATATTCGGCGGTTGGTAAACGACTTTGATGCCGGAACGAATAAATTCGATCAAGACGGAGAAGCGCTGTTTGCTGCCTATCAGAATGATGAAATTGTAGGGATTTGCGGGTTGAATCGTGATCCCTATTCGAATTCCCAAGAGATTGGTCGTGTTCGCCGACTTTATGTCTCGCCGAAGGTGCGGCGATTCGGCATTGGGCGAATGTTAGTGGATGCGGTTGTTGAAGAAGCGAAGACACACTACAGAACGCTTGTGTTGAGGACAAATAATCCGATTGCGGATATATTTTATCGTTCGATTGGTTTTTCCCGTCAATTGGAGTCGGAAAATGCCACTCACTTTTTTCGTTTAAAGGATTAAGCAACGCTAATGCTGTATACAAACACTTCCAGGTAAAGGAGGACCGGAGAAATGAGTGATCGATTTGTTGGTTGAAGAATGCCGCGACAAAGAAGTAGAGATCGTTGACGGCCCTAGCTACTCTGAACTCTGGAGCGAATTTACGATGAAGGATTCTGATGGTCACCGCATCGCTTTCGGTGGCGGAATCAGCGCGGTCATTGAAGTATTCCGCGAAAAGGCAACTATTAATGCCGATCGGGTCGGGATCGGAATCAAGGAATGTACAGCGATGTGTGCGGTAGAATTTTATATGCCCATTCGGCCTAAATCGGAATGAAGTACACGCCTCCTGCGCAGCAAGCTCCCCATGCTCGAATAAGATAAAGTGCCGTGGTTGGTCCGATTGAATAAAAGAAACGCGCACAAAGAACCCTCGTCGAGGGTTCTTTGGCGTAGTGCCGGTTTTGATTGCAGTCGTGCGGGTTCTTATTCCGCCGATTGTTTCAGCCATTCGTCGAATCGTGTCGTGGCAATAACCGCATCGCCAGTCGGAACGAGGGACTGATCGTTCACTTCGATACCGCCGAAATATCCCGCCGATTCATCCGTAACGACTTGCCGGACATCTTGCTGCGCGCTTAAATAGCGGCGAACTAACTCGTCCAGGCGAATTTTTTCGGGGCCTGCCAAATCGACGATACCGCCAACAGGCTTCGCAAGCGTAAAGTCGACAAGTGCCCCGGCAACATCAGCCGCGGCGATGGGCTGCGCAAAAGCGGAGGGCAAACGAACGGTTTGTCCATCAGTGGCGACAAAAGCAATGCTGCCGACAAATTCGAAAAATTGCGTTGCCCGCACGATCGTATACGGGATCGGCGATGCGGCGATTTGTTTTTCCTGCACGAGCTTGGCGCGAAAATAGCCGCCCTGGAGCAGCCTTTCGGTTCCGACAACCGACAGGGCGACATGATGCTTCACGCCGGCGGCCGCTTCCGCGGCAAGCAGGTTCCGCGTCGACGCATCGAAAAATGCCAACACCGCGTTGTCCTCGAAAGAGGGCGAGTTCAGTACATCTACAACAACTTCGGCGCCTTCCAGCGCTGCGGCCAATCCTTCCCCCGTCACGGCATTGACGCCGAGCGATGCAGATGCCGCCGTCGCCTCATGGCCAAGCTCGCGAAGCCGATGAACCAACTGTTTCCCGATGAGTCCGGTTCCGCCTGCCACTACAATTTTCATCCGAATCCATTCCTCCTGCGGAGCAGCCCGGGGATCCAGACGACTCCTGTTTTTATTTGAACGAGCATATAACGATGCATCTCGTCATTTCGTGACAATCCGGCAGAAAAAATAGATCGTCGACCTTGGCGCGGTTTCACGTTATGATTAATCAGGAAATCAACCAGTCATGGATGGAAGTGGTCGTACGAAAGAATTATACGAAAAATACAAAAAGCTTTTGTTCAAGTTAGCTTATCAACTGACCGGGTCGGTTTCGGATGCGGAAGACGTCGTGCAGGACGTTTTTCTGAAAATCTACGACGTTCCTCCGGAGAAGTTGGTCGAACCGAAAGCTTATCTTTGCAAAATGGTCACGAATCGCTGCAAGGATTTGTACAAGGCGGCGCGCAGGCAGCGGGAGCACTATTACGGCGAGTGGCTTCCGGAGCCTTTCCTCGGTCCGGACCACGACGCCATGGAAACGGTCGTCCGCGACGACCTCCTCTCTTATGGCATGCTCGTTCTCCTGGAGCGGCTTACTCCTTCCGAACGGAGCGTATTTGTACTGCACGAAGCGTTTGGTTTTAAATATGGCGAAATTGCCCGGATGACGGACAAAAGCGAAGCGAATTGCCGCAAGCTGTTCAGCCGGGCAAGCGCGAAGATGGTCCGCGATTCCGAAAAGTCCGTGCCGAGGGAAAAGGCGAATCAAGCATGGGTGCACGGTTTTCTCGAGGCGTTGAAACAAGGGGACATGAATCGGATCATGACGATGCTCGATCAGAATGTCGTATCGATTTCCGACGGAGGAGGCAAAGCAACCGCAGTACTCGACCCGATCCGCACGCGGGAAGCCGTCGCGCGTTTTCTTCTTGGCCCGCTGCGTCAAGCCGCTTTGGTGAATGGCGAAGCCAGAATCGAGATGCAGGTAATGAACGGGCAGCCCGGCCTGGTTGTTCGTTCGGCGGAAGGCGTCGTCCATACGGCAGGAATGCTTCAACTCGAAAACAGTCGAGTCTGCGAGCTGTTCTTCGTGCGAAACCCCGATAAACTGCGCTATATATGACTCCGGAGCAGGCGCCGCGGCGACCTGCTCTTAAAGGAGTTGTTTTACCCCTTGCATGTGACGTAACGTCATCCCTTACTCTTGGTTGCAGAACACATTTGAAGGGAGAACGTACAATGGCTCAACGCAAAAAAATCATGGTGATTTTGGGGACCCGCCCGGAAGCAACGAAATTGGGGCCTGTCATCCAAGAGCTTCATCATCATCCCGAGTGGTTTGAAACAAAGGTGATTGTGACCGGACAACAGAAGGAGCAGTTCGATCAAGCGCTTTCCCACTTCCATATCCAGCCCGATGTCGACCTGCGTCTCATGAAAGAACAACAATCGCTCGCCTATCTTACATCTGCCGCCATTTCAGGGTTAGATGCCATTGTTGCCAACGAAAAACCGGATTTCATCTTGGTTCACGGCGATACACAAACGGCATTGTGTGGCGGGTTGGTTGGATTTTTTCATAAAATACCCATTGGACATGTGGAGGCAGGATTGCGTTCGTACAACAAGCACTCCCCTTGGCCCGAAGAAATCAACAGAAAACTTGTGGACGCAGTGGCCGACTTTTTATTTGCCCCTACAAGGAACAGCAAAGACAATTTGCTTAAAGAAGGCTTCAGGGAGAGCAATATTTTTGTAACCGGACAAACGGCGGTTGACGCCGCACTAAAGACGAATCGTCCCGTATACAAGTTTCACGAAGACAAGCTGACTCGGATTCTGCAGCAACCGGGCAGGTTCATTACCATGACCGTTCATCGCAAAGAAAATTATGGCGCCCCCATGCTCCGAATGTTTCGTGCCATTCGCCGTATTGCCGACGATCATCCGGATGTTTCGATTATTTATCCCGTCCATTTAAGCCCCATTGTTCGGGAGGCTGCCTTCAAGACGCTATCCGGTCATGAAAGAATTCATTTGCTCGATCCGATCGATTATCCTGACATGATCCATTTGTTGTCCCGTTCCGAGCTGATCGTAAGTGATTCCGGAGGCTTGCAGGAAGAAGCCCCCGTATTTCATAAACCGCTTGTTCTCTTGCGTGATACTACTGAACGCCCCGAGGCGGTTTCTGCCAAGGCTATTTATCTCGCGGGGACGAAAGAAGATGACATCTATGCGATCATAACAAGGCTTCTGTTGGATGGAAGTTTTTATGACGCCATGGCAAGTGCGGGGAATCCTTTTGGCGACGGGAAAGCTTCGAGACGGATCGTACAATGGATGGCCCATCATTTTGGAATTATTTCGGAGGGGCCCGAACCATTTGAAGCCTGACATGCTGGAGGGAAGGAAATGCAATTACGAGGCGAATGGATGAGTGCGGGACAGTTTGCGGACAAGGCGGGGGTGACGAAGCGAACCGTGCAGTTTTACGATAAGGTGGGACTTCTTCGTCCAAGTCATCGAACGGTCACCGGGCACCGATATTACACCAAGCAGGATTTGGCGCGACTCCAACGAATTTTGACCCTGAAATATATCGGTTTGACCATAGACGAGATCGGAAGAATTATACACCGAAACGGGCAAGAAGAGGACCTGAAGGAATCTTTGCGAGTTCAAAGTACGATAATCGGTCAGAAAATGGAGCATCTCCGTCTTGTCCAAAAAACGGTCAAGGAGACACTTTCGCTGCTGGAAAGCCTGGAACACAAGGAGCAGGGCCGGGAGCGCAGTGCCGGATTCTGTGAAAGTAATCCGGCGTGGGAGTTGTTCGCTTCCATCATCCGCGTTGTTAACCAGGAGTATGAGAGTGCGTTCAACCTTCAGACGAGGATTAGATTGCATGACGACTTCAGTGTAAATCCTTACGGATGGCATCGCTGGCTTTTCGATCAAATGGCGGTACCGGAGGCCAGTACGATCCTCGAGCTGGGTTGTGGGGACGGAACGTTGTGGAAACGGAATGCCGATCGGATACCGACAGGTTGGGGGATTACGCTGACAGACCTTTCCGAAGGAATGTTGAACGATGCCAAGGAGGAGCTGGAACATGCCGTTCCTGCCAGTCGATTCCGGTTTGCGCCTGCCGATGCGCGTTCGATTCCGTTTCCGGATGCAAGTTTTGATGTGATTTTGGCGAATCATATGCTTTATCATGTCACCGAACGGCACCAAGCCCTGAAGGAAATTCGCCGTGTTCTGAAACCTGGCGGCATCCTGTTCTCATCCACGATGGGCAGGCATCATATGGTTGAGGTGAAAGGATTTCTAAACGAATTGAATCCAAATTATGATTTTGGACGCCAGGATTTTGCCTGCGAGTTTGGGTTGGAGAACGGGGAAGAACAGTTGGAAGCGGCAGGTTTCGTGGAAATTCGTATGAAACGATATGAGGATGCGCTTCGGGTGACGGATGCCAAACCGCTCATCGACTACATACGAACAACTCCCGGAGGCCGCGAAAATTTAACGGACAGCCGTCTGTTTCAGCTGGAAAACTTGTTAAATGAGCGAATCCGTGTTGAAGGAGCCATTTCTATTACCAAGGAAGTCGGGTTATTCGTCGCTTGTCGCAAAGTCGCGGGACCGTGACCGCGGCGACGCCAGAGTAACATATCCGATTCGCCTACAATATGATGAGTCTAGAAATCCGAAGAGGTGAGTCTATGGCAGTCGTAAAGGCGAGAAAACAGGATGTTGATATGTTGGCAAGGCTGCTTCGGGCCGAAGCCGAGACCGAAGGCGAAATGGGCATGCTCCTTGTTGGAAATGTCGGCATTAACCGAATAAGAGCGAATTGCTCCGATTTTAAAGGAATCCGGACGATCCCCCAAATGATCAATCAACCGCATGCGTTCGAAGCGTTGCAGCATGGTTTGTACTATCAGAACGCAAGGGAGAGGGAACGCCGTCTGGCGCAGCGGGCAGTGAACGGGGAGCAGAATTGGCCGGCCAAATATTCGCTCTGGTATTTCCGTCCCGGAACGTTCGAAAATCCCGGACCTTGCCCGCCAACCTGGTACAATCAACCGCTCGTGGGACGATGGAAGAAGCACTGTTTTTACGAACCGACCGCGGAAGAGTGTGAAAATGTGTACAATACGTTTTAATTCGTCCATCGCCCCGACCCGTTCGGGGCGTTTTTTCCTGTAATCGGGATGGTGCGAAATGGCGCCGGTTCGGCGTATAATGCGGATATACGACACTGCACGTGGGAGGACGACGATGACCAAGCGGGTTGCCCCATTGCGCTGGCGCAAGATCAGGCTTCCGATCAAGCTTGTGCTTGTATTCATGCCGCTTATTTTGCTGCCGGCGTTAACCGGCATTTATTTGACCACCCGCAGCTACACGACGTCGAGCAAACAATTGACCTCCCGCTATGCGTCCGACCTGCTCGGCTTGATGGCGCAAAAAATCGACGACCGGCTGCGCGGCTACGAGCAACTCAGCAAACAGATCATGACCGACGAAGAATTGCACCGACTGCTCGCCCAAAAAGCCGAATCCAGCTTCGAGCAATTTCGCATCGAGCGTGAAATCAACGAAAGCATCAACGTGCTCTGGCTGGGAGACGACGAGAACAAATACATTCGCAGCATCAAGATCGAATCGCCGAACGGCAGCTATACGTACGGCACTGACGCCGTCAACGGGTATGCCGTTGACGATCCGGATTACCAGAATAAGGTGCGCGAGCAGAAAGGCAGCGCAGCCTGGTTTGCGCCCGCGGTTTTTACCGACGGCTATCGCGAGCTGGATGCGTTTCGTCTCGGACGAACGATTCGCGATAAACAGTTGAACGAGCTGGGCGAAATTACGCTTGTCATCGATGTGCAAGCGATTGCATCGATATTCGCCCAGACGAATTTGCAAGACGATGCGGTGCTGCGGCTGCTCGGACCGGACGGTCAGGAGCTGCTTGGCAACGGTCGAACGCCGGAAACGGACGGCAACAAAATACTCGCCTACTCGCAGGACAGCCTGCAGAACGGCTGGAGCTTGTCGGCGCAATTGCCGCTCGAACAGCTGTACCGGCCGATCACCACGGTTACCCGGCAGGCGCTCGTCGTGCTGCTCGGCTGCATCGCGCTCGCCCTTGCCGTTACTCAGCTGCTGGCGCTTGATCTGGTCATTCCTATCCGCAAGCTGATGGTCAATATGAAGCAGGGAATCAAAGGGACCAAGCCCGCCGAACTGAAAACATTCAAGGGAGCGGTTGAAATTATCGAAATGAACGACACTTTTATATCCGTGATGTACGAGATCGAGCAGTTGATCCAGCAGGTCGTGCGGCAGGAGAAGAAGAAGCGGGACGCGGAAATCCGCATGCTGCATACCCAACTGTCGCCTCACTTCATGTACAATACGCTCAATTCGATCCGCTGGATGGCCATGATTCAGAAGCAGGACAATATCAAAGAGATGATCGACGCGATGAATCGGCTGCTGACCCGCGCCGTGCGAGGCTCCGGCGGACCGGTGACGCTGGCGGAGGAGTTGGAGGCATTAAACGATTATGTGGCCATCAAAAAAGTGCGCTACCAGCAATTTGCGCTGGAGAATGACATTTCAAAGGCGCTCTTGAAAGCGCTTCTCTTGCCGTTCCTGCTCCAGCCGCTGATCGAAAATGCATTGCTGCACGGTCTTGCGAATGCCGATCGCAGCGGCGTCATTCGTTTGTCGGCGATGCGGCAAGGCGCCGCGCTGGAACTGACGGTAACGGACAACGGCATCGGCATGACGCCGGAACGGCTCGCTGAAGTGCAGCGCAAGCTGGAGGAGAAGGTGCCGTCCGGCGATCATGTCGGTTTGCGCAATGTGCATGAGCGGCTGCAGCTGCATTACGGCGAAGCGTATGGGCTGCGGGTTGACAGCAAGCCGGACGCCGGAACGGCGATCACGATACGGTTGCCGTATCGCGAATGCGAAGCCGGGGAAACGGAGGTGAGAGAGCATGCGTAACGTCATGATCGTCGACGACGAATCGCTCGTGCGCGTCGGGCTGCAGTCGATTATCGATTGGGAGAGCTACGGCTATTCGATCGCGGGTGTTTTCAAGAACGGGGAGGAAGCGCTGCAGGCGGCGAAACACCGCACATTCGACGTCGCGCTGACCGACATCAAAATGCCGGTGATGGACGGCTTCGAGCTGATCGAACAGCTGAAGCGGCTGCAGCCGCACATCAACATCGTCGTGCTCAGCAGCTACGATGAATTTACCTATACGCGCCGCGCGATTCAGCTCGGCGTCGCCGATTACATCTCCAAATACCAGCTCGAGCCCGAAGAGCTGATCCGCGTCTTGAATGCGCTGCACTTCGTTTCCGCCGAAACGGATGCAGCAGGAGGAAGCGCGGCGGCAGCTTCGGCAGAACGGAGCGTCTTGCTGCATGCGGAGAAGGAGGAGCTGCTGCGCTACTCCGGCTTGCCTGCGGGAGGGATCGAACGCGAGCCGGAATGGCCCGAGTTGACGCGTTTGCTGCGGGGAACGGGAGAGCTGGTTTGCTGGGTGGCGCTGAAACCGTACCCGCGCGAGCCCGGCTATTTGCCCTCCGAGCAGAAGGCGCTGCAGGCGATGGCCGGCGAAATATTCGCCCGGCTGCGCGGGATGGAGCTGCTCGGCTGGGACCGCGACATGCTGCACGGCCTCGCCGTTTTCCCGCAGGAGGAGCCGCGGCAAACGCGCGAACGCGCGCTTGCCGATGCCGCTTCCGAGTTGATCGGCGCAGCGCGCAATATCAACGTTGCGCTTGTGATCGGCGTCAGCCGGCCGGAGCCTTTGCCGCAGCCGATCGTTCAGCGCCAGCGCGCCATGCTGGCCATGGAGCCGGCATTTTGCGGCGGGCCCGGCTATTACGCGGATCGGGAAACGAACGGGCCGCTGTCTTCGTTCAGCGAAAAGGAGCAGCTTGCGTTCTATACGCAGGCGAAGCAGTTGATCCGGTTGCAGCGATTCGAGGAACTGCACGGCTGGTTCGCCGGGCTGGCCGAAGAGCGGGGGGCAACGATCCGGCAAGCGGAATGGCAACGACTCGGTCATACCGTTGCGACGCAGCTAACCGATCTGGTCATCGAGCGTTTCCACCTGCATGCCGACAAAATCGAACGGCATTTTGCCGCCATGTGGCCGCTTGCGGAATATGTCGAGCGGGCGGGCAGCATGGGCGAATTGACCGCACGAGTGCGCGAAACGGCGCTCAAGGTGCAGCAGATGATGGCGCTGATGCAGGCCGGACAAGGCTGGATCCAGCGGGTGAAGGACTACGTCGAGCAGCGGTATGACGAGCCGATCCGGCTCGAGGACGCGGCCGAGCTTGTCAGCTTCAACGAAAACTACTTCAGCCAGCGGTTTCGTCAGGAGACCGGCGAAGGCTTCTCGGACTACGTGACGCGGTATCGGATCGGCAAAGCGATGCAGCTTTACCAGGAGACGGAGCTGTCGACGGAGGAAGTTGCGCTGCGGGTGGGGTATGCGAATGCGAATTATTTCGTCAAAGTGTTCAAGAAGGTGACGGGCACCACGGTGTCCGCTTTCCGGCATCGCAATTGAATCGCGGCACGCACTTTCCGAACATATGGCATGAATGGCGAGAATTATGGCATCTTCCGTTCGCCGGGGCGGCGCATTCGTACAAATGTGGAACGATTCCCGATACAGCTTTCCTTGTTGGCCGCTCAGGCTGCTCCTACAATAAAAGTGGAGAGGCCGAAGCCCCCGGGCGTACGGCCGTACTCGATCACAATACACGGAGGGGATCGTGTGAAATTCGCAAAAATTGTCGCGCCGCTCGTCGTGGCCGCTATGACCGGCATGCTGCTGCAGGGGTGCAGCAGCGACTCGAAGGGAACGAACGGAACGGGAAGTTCCGGCGGCAAAACCGTGACGCTGAAAGTGTGGGGCGATTTGCCGAACCAGGCGGTGCTGGAAGCGCCGTTCAAAAAAATCAACGAAGCGTTCGAGAAGAAGAATGCGGGCATTAAAATCCAGTACGATTTTGCCCAAAACGACCAAAGCTTAAACGTTGCGCTGCAAGCCAACGAATTGCCGGACTTGTTCTGGGTGCAAGGGGATAAAACGCCGAAGATGGCGGAAATGGTCAAAAACGGCTTCCTGCTTGCGCTTGACGATTATAAGCTCGATACGAAGCGGTTTTCCGATTCGGAACGCGCGTATTCCACGGTAAACGGCAAATTGTACGCCTCCTTGCCGGCATTCTTCGATACGAATCTCGTTTATTACAACAAGGACCTGTTCGAGAAGAACGGACTGAAGGTGCCGAACAACTGGAACGAATTCACCGCGCTTTTGGAGGCGTTAAAAGGCAAGGGCATTACGCCGATTTCGCTGCCGGGCAAAAGCGAGTGGGACCGCGCCTGGCCGATCTTCGCCTTCGCGCCGGCTTTCGCCAACGATGCGCTCAAGGCGGTGCTCGACGGCAAAGGCGATTTGACCGCTCCGGCCATCGGACAAATGCTGCAGGTGTACCGCGATTTTGCCGAGAAGGGCTACTTCGGCAAAGATTTTCAGGCGCAGGATCTCGCCGCGGCGCAATTCGCGTTCACGAATGGCAAGGCTGCGATGATCATCGACGGCACCTGGAATAATCCGACGTACGAAAGCTCCGGCATCAAGCTCGGGCGCTTCTCGGTGCCGAACAAGGACGGCAAGCGCATCGTCCAGTCCAGCTACAGCAACTTCATGACGTATGCGATATCGGCCAAAACCAAATATCCGAAGGAAGCGGTTGAATACGTGAAGTTCCTGAACAGCCTGGAAGCACAACAAATTATGGAAGATTCGAGCGGCCTGGTGCCAACGATCAAGGACATCAAACCGAAGAATGACGGCGTCAAGGAGCTGTCGCAGTTCGACGAGGCGGGGCTCAACATCTATTCGGTGCTTTCCGCACTCGCCACGACCGAGTCGAATACGCCGGACGTACTGATGAAAGACGTTATTCCGAAGCTGATGACATCGGCGATCACCGGCGAACAGGCGGCGCAAGCGCTGCATAAGGCGGCCAAATACAAAAAATAACCGGTTGGCATAGGCGGCGCGCGGCGGCATGTTCCGCCGCGCGTCCCTTCGCTGCGACAAGAGGTGATGCGCATGGCCTGGCTGAGAAAGCGGCCTTACTTGTGGTTCATAGCTCCGGGCCTTCTCGTTTACACCGTATTTTCGATTTATCCGATCGTTTCCGCGGTGCAGATCAGCTTGAATCGCTGGGACGGGATCGGCCCGAAAACATTCGTCGGCTTCGCCAACTACGCCGAACTGTTTGCCAACGACGCCTTGTTCGAGCAGTTGACCAACGCGCTTGGGCACAGCCTGACGATATTTGCCCTTAACGCTTGCATCGTGCTGCCGGCGCAGCTGTATATGGCTTATATGCTGTATAACCGGGTACGCGGCTTTTCTTTTTTTCAGGCGATGATTTTTTCGCCGCAGTTCATTTCTACGCCGGTGATCGTGTTTCTCGGCGCGCTTATGCTGGACGGCAACATCGGCGTCGTCAACAAGCTGCTTGAAACGGTAGGCCTCGGTGCGTGGGCAAGGCCGTGGATGGGGTTGCCGGAGCTAGGCATTTACGTGGTTTGGCTGCTTGCGGCATGGGCGGGCATCGGCATCGGCATGATTTTTTTTGTCGGGGCGATGAGGATGATTCCCGGCGAAGTGATGGAGGCGGCGCTGCTGGACGGGGCGACGTATTGGGGGCGGTTTTTCCGGATCGTCGTACCGCTGATTCGCACGACGATTTTGAATCTGCTCGTGTTGACTTACATTTTTTCGATGACCGTGTTCGATTACAGCTTTATGCTCGGCGGCGCGTCCGGCGGCATTCATTTCAGCATGGATGTGATGGCGTTGTTTTTTTACCGCGTCGCGTTCGGCGACAACAGCTCCGTGGGCGGCACGATGAATGCCAACGCGATGGGGATGGGCACAACGATCGCCTGCGTCATGTTTGCCATCATTTTCGTCGTTGCGCTCTTGCAAGTTGTCGTCACCTACCGCAAGACGGAGGAGGAATAACCGATGCCGAACAAACCGCGAACGCCGGTAAGCGCCGGCTTGCTGTGGATCTATTCGCTGCTCACCTTGTTCGTCCTGCTGTATATGACCTACAACTCGCTGCGGCCCAAAAACGAACTGCTGTCGAACACGTTCGGCTTGCCGCGCGTTTTCCGCCTCGATGCTTATCGCAGGTTATTCGGCGAGCTGCATTTCCTGCAATATGCGCTGAACAGCGCGGTCATTTTGCTGGCTGCTCTGCTGCTTGTCGTGCTGCTGTCGTCGATGACGGCGTACGGTCTCGGCCGGTATCAATTTCGCCTGAAGAAAGCGCTCATGCTCTACTTTCTCGTTGGGCTCATGTTCCCGATTCAGCTCGGCATCGTGCCGATTTTCCTGCTGATTCGAAGCCTTGGGCTGCTGAATTCGCAAGCGTCCGTCATTATTATTTTGGCAGCGGGAATTTCGATGCCGGTTTACTTGCTGACCGTTTTTTTTGCCAGGCTGCCCAAGGACATTTACGAGTCGGCCAAAATGGACGGGGCGTCGGAGTGGAAAACGTTTTACCGGATCATGTTTCCGCTTGCCAGTCCTGTCGTGTTCAGCATCTGCATCATTATGTCGGTGCAAATATGGAACCAGTTTTTTGTGCCGCTCATTTTCCTGCAAAGCGAAAGCAAACGGACCATTCCGCTGTTGATCATGAAGCTGACGAGCAATCTGATGTATACGCTCGATTTGGCCATGGTCGCTTCGGTGGCGGCAACGGTGCCGATTCTGGTCGTCTTCTACCTGTTCGCGCAAAAAATATTGGACGGCGTCGCTTCTGGAGGGGTGAAAGGCTGAATGGTAGCGCGACAGTATGCATCGTTTCACCGGCCCGCGGGCCGGATAACGAAAATAGCCCATGAAAAATGACTTATTTGCCCGATTTGGGGTGCCTCGGCGGAAATAGCCAGTGAAAAGATGGCTTATTCGCTCCGGCAGGCCCCGATTCGGGCCTTTTTGCGGGAATAGCCAGTGATTTCACTGGTTATTTTGGTGAGGCTGCCCGTTTTAGGCGAAATAGGCAATAAAACATGGCCTATTTTCAAGGACGCTCAGCGGGGGCCGGTTTCGCCGATTGTTCGCCGGTTGAGGAGGAAGAAAAATTTTGGCGCTCTTTTGAAAAAGCAGGAATTGTCGATCGAATACGAGAATTTCCATTACATACGGGACAATCCATTTTCAAACCCTTTATCGCCGAAAAATGTTCGCTTTGTCCCTGGAAATTGGAGAGTTACGCGTGCAGATTTTAACGAAGAACTATTGTATGCGGCGATTCTGGATTATCAAAAACGAAAGGTGAGAGACCAGGTAGGGGGAGTGGGGAATGATGGATAATTGGGTTGCCGTCCCCCCCCATATCTCTTTGCCGTTTTTTCCCGTTATAGTAGAGTAAGGAAAATCAATTGTAGAGGAACAATACGATCCTGAGCGAAAATATAGGCAGGATTGAATGCGATGACTACTGTATTGAGCTACACCGCTTTTGAGCAGCTGACATCGTTCCATGAGCCGGGCTTGCGTAATTATTGTTGGAAATTGGCCGGTTCGGAATGGGACGGTGACGACTTGTATCAGGAGACCATGATCAAGGCATTTCGCAGATTCCAGCGATGGCCGGAGCGTGAGCTGAGTAAACCTTATTTATACCGCATCGCTGCGAATGCCTGGTTCGATGTTTGCCGTAGACGCAAAATTGCTTTAGTACATGGGTCCATAGCCGATCAGATGAACTTTCCTATGCAGAGTGGGGCCGGCACGACGTCCGAGAATCGCTGGAGACGCTGATGGACGCTCTTGAACCAAAGCAAGCAGCGCTAATCATGATGACAGACGTATTCGGATTCACACCGGTAGAAACCGCAACTGCATTGGATCAGCCAATCACCGCAATCAAAGCAGCCCTTCATCGGGCCCGGAAACGGCAAAAAGAAGGCGGCAGACAGGCAATCTCACCTGTTGGCGAGGGGCGATGACGAAGCGGAATCGGCTCCGAAATCCGCGGTGGAAGCGGAACTGCTTGAGGCCTTTGTAAGAGCGTTCCGCGACACTGATGCGAAATCGATGTTCCGCTATTACCGCGAACTTTCGAAAAATGGTGTGAAGATCAACCAAATACGGTTCATGCTAGGACGTGCCTGGTTCAGCTTCAAGGACCCGGACGGTAATTCCTTTTCCAAGAAACCATTATCAGGTTGAACGATATTTCAATTTTCATGCCAAAGATGTGGATGACGCGTATCGTTCTTTGAAGGAAAAAGGAGCCGATCTTGGAGAAATTGAAAGCTTCGACGGCGGCATCCGCGGATTTCCGCTGTACGATCCGGATGGGAACAAGTACGGCGTCGTACATTGAACGACCTAAAGGAGGATCCGAACGGTGGGCATTCAGTTAAACACAGCCTTGTGCGGAATTTTCAATATACGTTATCCGATTTTTTTGGCGGGAATGGCTGGTTTGCCAGGAGTAAAATTAGCTGCGGCAGTATCCAATGCGGGAGGACTTGGGTCATTGGGGGCGGCATACATGACGCCGGAAGCCATCCGTGGAGCGATCCGCGAACTCAGACAACTCACGCAAGCTCCATTTGCGGTCAATCTTTTTTCAACGCCATTCGTTGATGACAATGCCAGAATAAAAGAAGTCCAGCGCGAGCTTAACAAGATCCGCGATGAACTGGGGATGAAGCATGCCTCAGATGAGGAAGTAAGTACGCCGAATCGTTTTGAAGAGCAGGTCGCGGTTTTACTGGAAGAACAAGTTCCCGTCATCAGCACGGCATTCGGGCTGCTTCCGGAGAAATTCATCCAACAGTCCCTATCGGCAGGGATCCGCATTGTGACCATGGTAACGACTGTGAACGAAGCCATAATGGCGGAACAGGCTGGATGCGATGCGATCGTTGCGCAAGGGAGTGAAGCAGGCGGGCATCGTGGCACCTTCGACCTTTCCAACCATCCGATGGGGGCCAATATAGGCGTTATCGCGCTTGTGCCTCAAATCGTGGATCGTGTCAAGATTCCGGTTATTGCAGCCGGCGGCTTTATGGATGGCCGGGGACTTGTGGCCGCTCTTGCCCTGGGGGCGCAAGGAGTACAGATGGGAACACGATTCCTGACTGCTTATGAATCCGGAGCGCATGAAGCCTACAAGGATGCGCTGCTGGGAAGCACGGAAGAAAGCACGGTGATCACGAAAGTATTTTCTGGGCGTCCGGCGAGAGGGATCGTGAACAAGTTTATGAAACACTGGGACGAAAGCAAGGTTCAACCGCTGCCGTTCCCAACACAAAACTCAATCACTCGCGACATCCGGAATGCTGCTTCCGATCAAGCCAATACGGAATATATGTCCTTGTGGGCCGGACAAGGGACGAGAATGCTCACAGACCGTCAAAAAGCGGAGGAGATTATGTCTGACATACTGCAGCAGGCCCATTCGATTTTGCAATGAGTAGTAAAAGTTTAATGAAGTTTGCTCCCAATCTAACCCTCCGCGATGTGCAGCAGAATAGGACAACGCTTCATCTATCGGCAAATTTCTTGGAAAGAAAAGCGGAGGCCCGCTGAAATGGTCGTCAGAGAGATACCGGCCAATACGTACGTTTTATTTACGTTCAATGGTCCCTTCGCGAATGCAGGTGCCGTGCACGCTTATTTATACTCTACGTGGTTGAAAGATAGTGAATATGAACTCGCCGGACTATATAATATTGAAATCTATGATGAAAGAAGTCATGGACCCGAGTCCGATGATTCCATTACGGATATTTGCTTCCCCGTGCGCAAGAGGAGTTAAAAACAAGGGGCCGGATATCGTTGCGGTTCGATCCGAGAATGTGTAGGTCATCAGTATTCCGTCACCTACATGATGCAGGTCCCTGATTGCATTACACTTTCTATGTATGAAGAAGCGATAGCCATAGGAGATCGAAAAGAAATCTATCTTACCCCGGCAATGATGTGCCACCATCCGGATACATGGAAAACCGTGGTGAGTGTTGAAATCGAATAGCGCAAGAAACCTAATAAAAGAACAAGATCGCATGATATGAAACGCTTTCAACCGATTTTATAGTTAAGATGTCCATATTACATAGAAGATCAGAAGTAGGGGATACGAATGTTGCTCGGGCGTGAAATGGCCCCTTATCAAAATGAGATCGCTCATCACATTGCCGAGTTAGTCAAGATACGAAGCGTCCAGGAGGAGGCCGAACCCGGCAAGCCTTTTGGCAGCGGGGTAGACCGGGCTTTGGCGTATATGCTTGAATTGGCGGACGCGATGGGATTCCGGACGAAAAATGTAGACGGATACGCCGGTCATGCAGAATACGGGAGCGGCGACCGATTGGCGGCGGTTTTGGTTCATCTGGACACGGTTCAAGAAGGGGAAGGGTGGACCTATCCGCCGCTCGGCGGCCTGATCGAGGACGGACGCATCATCGGAAGAGGAGCATCCGACAACAAAGGGCCTGCCGTAGTCGCTTTATTTTGCTTGAAAGCGATCCGCGATCTTGGTCTTCCGATCCGCAACCGGATTCGAGTCATTTTCGGAACGAACGAAGAAAGCGGCATGAAGGACATGGATTATTATTTTGCCAAGGAGCCGCTCCCGAATATGGCGTTTGTGCCGGATGCCGGTTACCCGATCTTTAATGTGGAAATGGGCAATACGCTTGTCGAGGTATCCCATACCCGGGATCGCAGCCCCGGACAGGAACGGCTTCGAATCGAAAGTCTGACGGGCGGGCTGCCGACGGCGCTGCTGCCCGCAAAGTGCAAAGTCCGGATCGCCTCCGGGCCTGTTTCCGATGGTGAATGGCGCGAGCAGTTGAAACGCCGAACGAGTCTGACGGCTGAAATAGCCGGTGACGGATCGGTCGAGATCGCAGCAAACGGAAATTCCGCCGACCCGCCGAGCAATGCGATTGCGGATATGATGGAATGGCTCGCCGGTCTCCCTTATAAAACCGATGCCGATCCGCTTGTTGTTTTTCTGAACGAGAAGCTCGGACATGAAACAAACGGGCAATCGCTGGGCATTCAGCGCAGCGACGAGCTTTCCGGGTCTACGATTGTATTTCTCAAGCAAATTCTCACGGCAGGGGATACGGTTACTGCCATCATGAATATCCGTTATCCGGTGACCGAGGATGGCGATCGGCTGCTCGGCCTTGTCGAGGAGCAAGCCGAATCGTTCGGGCTGAAAACGACGATCACCCGGCACCTTCGTCCGGTTTATGTCCCGCCCGAGCATCCCGTCATTCGTACTTTAAGCCGGGTGTACGAGCGCGCGACAGGGGACAAGGCGGTGCTGTTGCGAATGGGAGCGGGCACTTATGCCCGGAAACTGAACAACAACGGCGTTGCTTTCGGCGCGGGTTTGCCGGGAGGGGTCGACACGAACGTGCACCGGCCGGACGAGTTTGTTCGCATTGAGGATATGATGAAACACGCGGAAATTTGTTTGCAGGGCTTATATGAGTTGGCGATAGAAGAAAGTTGACGAAGCTGACGATAAACAACGATGAAGCTGCAGATCTTGCTGCAGTTTCATTTTTTGATTCGGGAAGAATAATATGGAAATTGACGATGGATATGCGAACGTATGTGTGCTACTATGGAGGTATAACTTTTGCCTGCCTGGAACGGTTGGTTGATGCGGGGCATTCGATATGGGGCCGGAAGGCGGCAAAAATGGCGGTACGGTGGTAGCTTTCGGAACGCCGGAACAGATTGTGCGCTCCGAACAATCGCTGACCGGGCGTTATTTGCGGGAGCTGCTTGTTCCGGAGAAAACGTTTAGCTAGTAAGGAGACATTTTTGAACGAGGAGCAGGTGCCGCGGCGATCTACTTTTATGAGGAGAAAGAATGGTGAACACGGTTTGAGACGAAAACTGCTTCAATATTTCCCTGTCTTGTATAGAGCGCGTGTTGCCTATCTCATTTTCAAGCGTCATCTACAAAATATATTTTCCATTACCAGGTTTGCGAAAGTTAGGACGGAAGAAACGCTGCCGTATACGTGCAAAAAGCATCAATCTCTATTGCGCAGAAAATTGGGCTCCAGCGACCCCGTTCTTCAGGAGAATAAAATAACGGTTTGGTTGACCGACGAGCATCTCAAAGGATCCGTCCATATCGAAGCAGAATGGCCCTTTTCCTATCATGTATTTGAAAAGAATCATGCCTTTCGGAAAGCGGAAGGGAAAAACTATCGGCAGAATGAGATCTGGAGAAGTACCATCGATAAGAAGACAGGGAATGAAATCAAACAAGAACGGCTGATTGCGAACTACTCCGAGGTCCGTTATGAACTTCCGAACGACATAACTTTGGAACAATCGGTGTAATCGTTGAAGATCCAAGAAACGGCGAATCATGCCCTGGTTTCGAGCGACAGCGACAACTGTCGCTTTTTGTTTTGCCCGATTTCCTCTTGACATTGCGTCGCGAAGGTATTACAGTATGTTACAATACTAACATACCAGAAGGGTGATGGCATGAAGGGTCGCTTTGATGAAGGGCAGCCCATTTTTCAACAAATTGCCGAAATGATCGAGGACGATATTTTGACCGGATTGTACGCAACGGACGATCAGATCATTTCGATGGCGCAGCTTGCAAGCACGTTTCAGATCAATCCGGCAACGGCGGTGAAGGGCATCGCGCTGCTGGTCGGCGAAGGCATTTTATACAAGAAAAGAGGTCTTGGCATGTACGTCTCCGCGGAAGCGAAAACGATCATTATCGAAAAAAGGCGGCATCGCTTCTACAACGAGCTCGTGCTGAAGCTGCTGGACGAAGCTGAAAAACTGCAACTGACGACTGAAGAAGTTATCGCCATGATCAAACAAGGGAAAAGGAGCTGATTGACCCATGAATGCCATTCTGGAATGTGCCAACGTGTACAAGAGCTACGGCAGAAACGAAGCGGTTCGTTCGCTGTCGATGAAGCTGGAGCCCAATACGATTTATGGCTTGCTCGGCCGCAACGGAGCGGGAAAAACGACGCTGCTGAACATGATCACCGGCGGCCAATTTGCAGACAGCGGCAGCATAACGGTGGCCGGCGAACGGCTGAATGCCGGAGATACGCCAAGGGAAACCTGCTACGTGCGGGAAAAAAACTTTTATTTCGGCGGTGCGAAGGTGAAAGAGATTTTGCAAATGGCTTCGGCTTTCCATCCGAATTGGGATGGGGATTTCGCCATGAAGCTGGTCGATACGTTCCGGCTGAACCCGAACAAAAAAATACGGCAGTTATCCCGCGGCATGGAGTCGCTTGTCGGCAACATCGTCGGTCTCGCAAGCCGCGCTCCGCTGACGATTTACGACGAACCGGTGCTTGGACTCGACGTATTGATGCGTGAAAAGTTTTATCGGCTGCTCGTGGAGGATTATACCGAAAACCCGCGGACGATTCTGCTTTCGACGCACTTGATCGACGAAATTGCCAAAGTGGTGGAAAAAGTGTTCATCATCGAAGCGGGGACGATTTTGCTGACGGACGATGTCGACAACATTCGCGTGCGGTCCCATCTCGTAACGGGAAACCGGGAAGCCGTCGAACGCCTGGTTGCAGGCAAGAGGGTCATGTACAAGGAGGCGTACGGCAAAGAAACGTTGGCGGCCGTGTACGACTTGATCGGTGACGAGGAGAAGCTTGCGGCCAGCCGCTCGGGCGTTGCGGTCGAAGGACTGCCGCTGCAGAAATTTTTTGCCTATTTGATCGAAGGGGGAGAGCGCATTGAATAAAACGAACGTGCTGTGGAGAGCGTCTTTCTTGCAGCTGCGGGTATATATGTGGTGCGTGTTCGGCATTGTGACCGCCAGCTTCGTCTCCAACTTTATCGTTTACATGTCGACCGGGTATCAGGAAGACAATAACCAGGTGTCGATCGGCAATATGCTGACGATCTTCCTGATCTTCGTTGCCATCGTGTTGCCTACCGCTTTCTTCAAGCGAATCATCAATCTAGGGGCGACGCGCAAGCAATATTATGTTGGGTTGATTACCATTTATACGATGTGGTCGGCTGCTTTTGCCTTGTTTAATGTGCTTTGGCTGGAGCTGGAAAAAGGATTTATCCGGGAATATACGAATATTTTCAACCTGCTCGAAATTTTCCACTGGGATCAGTTCGGCGTCATCGGCATGTTTTTATACCAATTCGGAACTTATATGCTGCTTGCATCGCTGCTGAATTTGCTGTTCTCCGGCTTGCGCCATCCCGTTGGCTGGATACTGTGGGTGCTCCTGATTGCCGCTATTCCGATCGGCACGTCGATTCCGTCGCTGCGCGTTCATGTGGCAGACGGCTTCCTGGCGCTGCTGTTCAACGATTCCCTGTTCGCCGGGCTAGGACTTACGCTTGGGCTTTCCGTGCTCTTCCTGTTCGGCGGTTGGTTGCTTACAAGTCGCAGAACGTTTTGAGAAACCGGCGATAGTCGTCATAAATTGAAATCAAAAGCAGCCATTTGACGGATGGCTGCCTTTTTGTTGACTGGATAAATCTGCTTGCAGGATTTTCGATTGTGCCTGCGTAGTATGGTGTAGAGGATGGCAAGATGAGGTGAAGGAATGCGAATAACGGAACGGAATGCGGCGGAAGGGCTGCAAAGCAGGGATCAACAGGCGCTGGAATTTGTAATCGATACTTACGGGGATGGCGTTTATCGGCTCGTGGCGAGAATATGCGGGCAATGTTCCCGGCAGGACCTGGAAGAATGCGTCAGCGACGTATTCATGGACGTATGGAACAAAATCGGCAAGTTCGACGAATCCCGCGGAACGCTGAGAACGTGGATTTTTATTCTGGCCAAGTACAAGGCTCTTGATTACCGACGGAGAGGATCAAGCCATTCGCAGGAGGACATTGCCGCAGAAGATCAACCCGGTGGCGAGTTGACGGAACGAATGGTGCTGTTGAAGGAAGAGCGGACACAGCTTATCGAACTCGTCGGACGTTTGCCGGAAATCGACAGGCAAATATTCATTCAGCGATATGTACACGAAGAGCGGATCGAAGCGATTGCGGCCCGGCTCGATTTAACCGGCAAAGCGGTGGAAAGCCGCCTGGTCAGAATCCGCAAATGGTTGAAAGAGCAGCTTAAACGCGAGCGGAAGGAGGGATGGTCATGAAACGTCAATATCGCGAGCGGCCGGAGGATTGGACGCATGAGGATGAACAATGGCTGGACAATATGGATCAATTGAGCGAGGAGGAGCTTATGGTTCTATTGTCGGGTGACGATTGTTTCCCGAGCCGCGGCGCGGCAGAAACGGATTCGCAAACGATCGCCGCAATCAAGTCCAGGACGTTCGCCAGGCTGGGACTGGTCGTTGAAGGCTCGCCTGTTTCCCCGCTCGATGCGGAAGATGCCGGTGCAGAAGCCGTACGCGCTTCGATTGCGCGCAGAGAGGCGGTGTGGCGGAAGAGTGCGTTACGCTGGGCGGCAGTCGCGGTCATTGCCGGATTGGCTTTGTTAGGCGCGCTGATAGTCGGTTCTCCGGCCGTAAGAGCTCAGATCGAAAAAATGCTGCAGTACATTCCGGGTTATGCGAACGTTCAGGAAGGAACCGACGATGCGCCGAGGTATGTGCTGCCTTCTCCTGTGGAAGCCAGAGGCGAGAACGGACGGATGGTGCAGCTGCGTGCCGTTTCGATTGAAAGCAAGCAGGCGACGATCGACCTGGCCGGGGAAGGGGCGGCTTTTCCGGAGCAAATCGAATTGGAAAATACGGCGGGAGAACGGATTGAACTGAGAAGCTCAATGGGGCAACGCGGGTTGGGAACCGAAGGGTGGAAATGGACGGCGTTATACTGGTATCGGGGTGAAATCGCGGTTCCGGAAGACGGGAAGTTTTATCTTCATTATGAAGGACTGTCGGAGCCGATCGCATTTCAACTTCAGCCGGCAAAGTCGATCAGAAACATGGAGGAACTGGGAACAACGGTCGTGAAGAACGGCGTTGCGCTAACGGCGGTCGTAGCCGAGGAGGGCAACGAAAGTCAGCGCGTCACGCTGCTTGCGCAAATGCCCGGGAATGTCACGATTCAATCCTACGGCATTCACCCCGATCCAAGTATAGCCCGAACGTTCCTGTATACGCCCTCGGGGGAACGGAAGGAGGTCGTGCAGGATCCGGCATTTCCGAATCCGAACGAGTTTATTCTGAAGCGCAACCCGTCGGAGACCGGACCCTACCGCCTCGCCGTAGACGGCATCGTAGCCGTCAAAAAAGCCGACAAGGCGGCGACCGCAACGCTGCCGGTTCCGAAAGAAGGCAAGCTTGACGTGAATATCCCGCTCACGATTGCAGGATACCCGGTGGATCTCTTGTCGGTGGAACGAATCAAACAGCCGGACAAAGCATTCGACTCCCTGCTAATTACCTTGGATGCCCACTACAGAGCGGATCGACCCGATAATTTGCTGGGATTTTTCCCCGACGTCGACCGGAATGGACGCGGAGGCGGCTTCGCTTCGCAAGGCGATCCGGCAACTGGGCAGATCAAGCAGCTTTGGGTTGAGACTGATCGGAAGGCCTCCACTTACGCCATGAAAGTTACGGAAGCCAGGATTCAGATCAACGGGCCTTGGGAATTTGCGTTTTAGGCTTAAAAACGATTTCTTCCGTAGAACCCGGTTGCGATTCGGACTTTGGCAGCGGAGCCATGGGGTGGTATACTAATTCCGAATCAGCCTGTTCAGATGCTGCTGTCGTAATGCAATAAGCTGTCGAAGGATGCGATCGGGATGACGGTTCAAACCGAAGAGTATGTATACAAGCAGATCAATGGGGTGGAGCTGGCGCTGCGGATTTATTTTCCGCCTGACGGTAAATCGGGAAGCCATCCCGCTGTCGTCTTTTATTTCGGAGGCGGCTGGCAGAATGGCACGATCGAACAATTCGCGCCCCAGAGCGAATTTCTCGCTTCCCGCGGCTTTAGCGCCGCAACGCCGGAATACCGTGTTTATGCCAAACATCAAACGACTCCCTTCGCGAGCGTGGAGGATGCGAAAGATGCCTTGCACTGGATTTGGCTGCACAGTCGCGAACTCGGGATCGATCCGGACCGGATCGCAGTTGCCGGAGGCTCCGCAGGCGGCCACCTTGCGGCATGCACGGCTATATTGCCGGACGAGGCATTCGGCTCGCCTATGGCGCAACAAATTCCGAAGGCCATGGTGCTGTTTAACCCGGTATGCGACACCTCCGAGAGAGGGTTCGGATCCGAGAAGCTTGGCGATCGGAAGCTGGAGCTTTCACCGCTGCATAACGTAACAAGCGGAGTGCCCCCAACGATCGTTTTTCATGGGACCGCGGATAAGACTGTTCCCTATGAGAATGCAGTGGAATTCGCCGGCAAGATGCAGGAGTACGGCAATCCATGCACGTTGGTACCCTATGAGGGCAGGGGGCACGGTTTTTTTAACAAGGGCAAATCGGAAGGTGACCAGGATTACCTGGATACCCGGAATAGAATGTATACGTTTCTGCAAAAGAACCTTCTACAAGACCAGTCAGGGAGTGTTAGATAGATGAAAGCCATTTATTTGATGGACTCGTATTCGTATGAACGAATTTATCCTGACCGCGTCAGAACAGAAATTGAAGCGTTGATCGGATCCGAAGTCCCTCACCTGACAGAAGAAACGCTCGCGGACAACGCCTCTCTTCTGAAGGAAACGGAACTTATCCTCTCCGGATGGGGAGGAGTAAAAATGGACGAGCAGTTTTTGCAGGCCACACCTAACCTGAAGGCTGTGTTTTATGGCGCCGGATCGATAAAAGGCATCGTCAGCGAGGCATTCTGGGAAAGAGGCATTCGAATTACAAGCGCTTATTCCGCCAATGGCACTTCAGTAGCCAATTATACGGTAGCGGAAATCTTGTTCGCTCTAAAGGGAGGATGGCACCTGTCCCGCTTGATGAAAGACGAACAGGCCTTTCCGAAAATGCGCCGCAGTCTGCTGGAGGGGTTGCCCGGAATCGACGGCAGTGTCGTCGGAATCATTTCGCTTGGTGCGATCGGACGCCAGGTCCGCGAGAGACTGAAGCCCTTCGGGCTGCAAGTCATCGCCTACGATCCGTTCGTGACTGCAGCAAAAGCGCAAGAGTTGGAAGTGGAATTGTGCACATTGAAGGAAATCTTCGAGCAGGCGGATGTCGTAACCTTGCACGCTCCGTTGCTGCAAGAAACGGAAGGGTTCATAACAGGAGACCATCTCGCCTCCATGAAGAAATGGGCTTCTTTTATCAATACGGCAAGAGGTGCGCTGGTCAGGGAATCGGAGATGATCGAGGTGCTTGGCCGGCGGCCGGATCTTATGGCGATTCTTGACGTTACGTTCCCGGAACCCCCTGTGCCGGGATCCCTGCTGTATTCGCTGCCGAACGTTGTATTGACGCCTCATATTTCGGGCGCATCGTCCAAAGGGGACGTTGCCCGAATGGGGAGATTCGCTGCGGAAGAATTGAAACGCTACTTGAACGGCGAACCGCTGCAAGCGGAAATTACCCGGAAGCAAGCTCGAATTTTGGCATAACGGGTGATAACGCGTTCATTAAACATTGTGATTTCCACCGATTTGTGATAATTTTGAAGTAACTATTACATCGATTCGGAAGGAGGTGTCAGCATGTTGTTTATCGCCGGACGTTGCAAAGGCGGCCACAAGTGGGTACGCCAGGCCGTCATCGCATTCGCTTCTCGCGCATATGGGAGAAGTCTGTCCATTTCAGGCGATGACAACAAGCCGACCCTTTAAATCATCGTCCTCCGGGTGGAGGTCGTCTTGATGGCTGAAGGCCGCGGGTGAGGTTGTCTCTCGCCAGCGGCTTTTTTGCGTGTCGGCATGACCAAATACCATCCCATCGGAAGGTGATACGAGATGATTTTATGTGCGGCGGATAAAATTTCGAAAAGCTGGAGCTATTCCCCCGTCCTGAGCGAACTGTCGCTGGAAATTCTGGAGAACGAACGCATTGGTCTGGTCGGGCCCAATGGCTGCGGCAAAACGACACTGCTTTCGCTGCTGGCAGGTACGGACACACCGGATACCGGCTCGATTTATTATAAAAAAGGACTTCGTGTTGCCGCTTTGGCACAAACGCCGGACTTCGGTCCGGACAAAACCGCGGGAGACGTATTGGCGGAAGCGTTCGCGGAGCTTCTCGACATGCGGAATCGCCTTTCCGCTCTGGAGCAGGAGATGGCGGATCCCGACCGGGCGGAGCAAGCGATGAAAGCTTACGGTCCGCTTCTCGATGCCTTTACCGACAAAGGCGGCTACGAGATGGAAACGGCGCTTTCCCGGGTAGCGGAGGGGCTCGGCATCAGGTGGCTGCTGGAGCAGCCATTTCATGCGTTAAGCGGCGGGGAACGGACAAAAGTGGGGCTTGGGCATATTTTGCTGTTGAAGCCGGAATTGCTGCTGCTCGACGAACCGACCAACCATCTCGATCTGTTCGCTGTGGAGTGGCTGGAAAAGTATTTGCAGGACTACGACGGCAGCGTGCTTATCGTTTCGCATGACCGTTATTTTCTCGACCGGGTCGTTACGAAAATTATGGATTTGGAAGGCGGAACGGCTGACAGTTACAGCGGCAACTATTCCTACTTTCTGAAGGAAAAGGAGCGCCGGCTTCTTGCCGAATTTGACTCCTACCAGGAGCAGCAGAAAAAGATCAAAAAGATGGAGGAAGCGATCAAACGTCTTCGGATCTGGGCCGCACAGGCGGACAATCCGAAAATGTTCAAGCGGGCGGCGGCGATGCAGAAGGCGCTCGACCGGATCGACAAGATGGAGAAACCAACGCTTGAGCGCAAGTCCATGAGCTTATCCTTCGAAATGAGCGAACGCAGCGGGAAAGATGTCGTCGTCATGGAAGGCGTCGGCACAAGCTTTGGCAACAAGCGGCTTTTCCGCGAGATCGACTTGCATATCCGGTTCCGCGATTCCGTTGCGATTGTTGGCGAGAACGGCAGCGGCAAGTCGACGCTTCTGCGGATGATCGCACGGGGGCTTGAGCCGGACGAAGGAACCGTAAAGCTGGGCAGCGCGGTAAAAGTCGGCTATCTCGAGCAGCAGGATTTGTTCCCGAACGGCGAGCAAACGATCATCGACGCGATTCGGGAAGCGGCTTCCATGGATGAGGCCGAAGCGAGGCATATGCTGGCGAAGTTTCTGTTCTATGGAGCTTCCGTGTTTCGCAAAGTGAAAAGCTTGAGCGGCGGCGAAAAAATGCGGCTGCGCCTCGCCCAGCTTATGCAGCGGGACGTCAATTTTCTGGTCCTGGACGAACCGACGAACCATCTTGATATCGATGCGAGGGAAGCGCTTGAAGAAACGCTGGCGGCATTTCGGGGGACCTTGTTGTGCGTGTCGCATGACCGTTATTTTTTGAACAAGCTGTTTCCGGTGACCCTGTGGCTTGAGGACGGCAGACTGACACGCTACAATGGAAAATATGACGAAGCCAGGAGCAAACGAGAGGAACGCCGCACAACCGATCAAGCATCTGACCGGAAAACAGGAAAAGTGTGG
The DNA here is from genome assembly GCF_004764705.1 of Paenibacillus cymbidii. Lineage (GTDB taxonomy): Bacteria > Bacillota > Bacilli > Paenibacillales > NBRC-103111 > Paenibacillus_AN > Paenibacillus_AN cymbidii. The sequence continues at coordinate 235,347 of NZ_SHLX01000004.1, forward strand.
AAAATGTCCGAGAAACGGGCAGCTGACGTAGAAAGCCAGGAGCTTCTCGAACGGGAAATCGAGGTCATGGAATGCAGGCTCGCCGTTCTTGAAGCGGCGATGGAACAGGAAGATGACACGGCGAAGCTGCAGGCACTGTACGCGGAACGCTCCGCTCTTGATGTCGAAAGAGACTTGTTGTATGAACGGCTAGCGCGGCTGTGAATTTTACTTGGATGGGGCGGGCGATCCATTGAACATCACGATTTTGGCAACAAAGCTGTATATCCCCGTGCCGCGGACTGGAGTTGTCCTGCGGCCGCGTTTAATCGACCGGTTGAACAGGGGATTGAACCGAAAGCTGACGCTTATCTCTGCCTCGGCCGGCTTCGGCAAGACGACACTGGTAAGCGAATGGGCGGCTCGTTGCGATCGACCTGTCGCATGGTTATCGCTGGACGAAGGGGATCTCGATCCAACGCGCTTCCTGACTCACTTCATCGCCGCGCTGCGGAAAGTGGAAGACAGTTTGGGCGGTGGCGCGCTTGGTGCGCTCCAATTGCGGCAGCCGCTTTCAACCGAATCGGTTCTGACGATGCTGCTCAATGAAATTTCGGCGCTCACGTATTCTTTCGTTCTTGTCCTGGACGATTACCATGTTATGGATGCCCCATGGATCGATAATGCGTTCAACTTCCTGCTCGAGCATCTCCCGCCACAAATGCACCTTGTCATTGCCACGCGTGAGAATCCGTCGCTTTCCTTGGGGCGGTTGCGCGCCATGGGCCATCTGACCGAGATACGCGATGCCGACCTTCGTTTTACTCCCGACGAAGCAGCCGCATTTCTCGATCAAGTCATGGGTCTTCGCTTGACGGCGGAAGAAATTGCGGTGCTGGAAACGCGTACCGAAGGCTGGATCGCCGGGCTGCAGCTGGCGGCGCTTTCCATGCAGGGACGCAACGATATCAAGGCGTTCATCCAGGCGTTTGCCGGGGATAATCGCTACATTATGGACTATTTGGTCGAAGAGGTCCTTCAGCGCCAGCCTGACCCGATTCGAAATTTTTTGCTGCAAACCTCCATTCTCGACCGGTTGTTTGGACCGTTATGCGATGCCGTCACCGGCCAGGAGAATGGCGCCGCGCAGCTCCAATTTCTGGAGCGCGGCAATTTTTTTGTCGTTCCTTTGGATGACAGACGTCACTGGTATCGTTATCATCACCTGTTCGCCGAGGTTCTCTCCGCCCATTTGAAGTCGGATCGGCCCGATCAGGTGGCAATCTTGCATCAGCGCGCCAGCAAATGGTTCGAGCAGCATGGCTCGGCGGACGATGCGATCCGGCACTCGCTGGCTGCCAAAGATTATGAGCGGACGGCGAGTCTGGTCGAGCTGGCAATTCCCGCCTTGCGCAGGAGCAGACAGGAATCCGCGATGTTGAAGTGGCTGAAGGCGCTCCCCGACGAGTTGGTCCGTTGCAGACCCGTGCTGAGCGTTTGGTATGCGGGGGCGTTGCTCGCCGGAGGCAAATTGGATGCCGTCGAGGTTCAATTGCGAAACGCCGAACGGTGGCTGCAGACGACGGTGGATCAGGATGAACGACCGCAAGGACGTCCGACGAAAATGGTCGTTGTAGACGAAGAAGAATTTCGCCGTCTCCCGGGCTTGATCGCCGTATACCGGGCCGGGCTGGCCTTGGTCCTCCGCGATGTGCCCGCTGCCACGAGATACGCACGTCAGGCGATCGACCTCGTGTCCGAGGATGATCATCTTCCGCGCGGAGCGGCGACTGCGCTTCTTGGACTTGCTTTATGGAGGAATGGGGAGCTCGAGGAAGCGCGGCGGGTGTTTGCCGACGGCATAACCAGTGTGCAGCTGGCCGGGGCCATCTCCGACGCGATCAATGGCTCCATCGCTCTGGCTGAAATACGGATTGCTCAAGGTCGACTTCGCGATGCGATGCATATCTACGAGCGGGGATTGCAGCTTGCGAGGGATCAAGGCGAGCCGGATCTGCGGGGAACGGCTGACATTTACGTAGGGATGAGCGAGCTTTGCCGCGAACATGACGATCTGGAAGCTGCCAAGCGGCACCTGTCAATAAGCGAGGAGCAAGGCGAGCACACCGGGTTTCCGCAATACCGGTATGGCTGGCGAGTCTCTATGGCTCGAATTCGGGAGGCAGAGGGGAATTTGGAAGAAGCGTTCCATTTTCTCTGCGAGGCGGAGTCCCTCTATGTGGATGACTTTTTCCTGAACGTACGTCCCGTAGCGGCGTTAAAGGCATTGGTGCAGGTTAAACGCGGGAGAGTTGTCGAAGCCTTGGATTGGGCTAGTGAACAGCGTCTGTCGGCTGCGGACGAACTTAGCTACGCACGCGAATTCGAGCACATTGTTCTCGCCAGAGTGATGTTGGCCCAATATAACCGTGACAGATCGGATCAGTCTCTGGTTGGGGCGATTGGTCTCTTGGAGCGTCTCCTTCAAGCTGCGGAAGAAGGAGGGAGGATGGGAAGCGCGATTGCCATCTTGATTGTGCATGCAGTGGCTCGTCAAATGCAAGGCGACATTCCAGCCGCGCTTATGCAGTTGAAACGAGCCCTGAAGCTTGCCGAGCCGGAAGGCTATGTCCGCCTCTTTGTTGACGAAGGCCGCCCCATGGAGAGCCTGCTGAAAGTGGCGGCCATAGAGGGGATTGCCCCGAACTATGTCCAGCGCCTGCTGAAGGCATTCAGGAAAGAGGAGGGCAGTCCTCCGCTGGCCAAATCGACAAATCACGAATCATTGAGCGAACGCGAGCGCGACGTGCTGGGGCTGCTGATAACCGACTTGAGCGGCCCGGAAATAGCCCGCGAGCTCAGCGTGTCGCTTAACACCTTGCGGACCCACACCAAAAACATTTACGAGAAGCTCAAGGTAAACAACCGCCGGGCGGCCGTCCGCCGCGCCAAAGAACTCGACTTGTTAAAGTAAAATAGCCCATGAAAAATGGCTTATTTGCCTCATAATGCCCGGCTCGGCGAAAATAGCCAGTGAAAATACTGGTTATTTGCTCTAGATCACCTTCAAATTGGCCGTCCATACGAAATAGCCAGTGAAATCACTGGCTATTTCGTATGGACGGCCTGTTTTTGGCGAAATAGGAAAGAAAACATGGCCTAATTGGCAAGGGATGAGCTTCCCTGACGGTTTTACTCCTGTTTTGAAAAAATCACCACGTCAATCACCACATGTGGTGATGCGGACTCACCCGGCGGGCAGGTATGTTAGTTATGAAGGAACACAAGGAACAATGTGAGGATGTTTCTTACGGGGACCAAGAAGGAGGCAAAAATGAGGGATACCCACGGTTCCAATGAGGAACAGCACAAAGCGGATCGGTACGAAATTCGACTCAAGGGGCACCTTGACGCCCGGTGGACCAATTGGTTCGAGGGGCAAAATCTCACCCGCGAAAGCGACGGAACCACCGTCTTCACGGTTCAAGTCGCCGACCAGCCCGCCTTGCACGGCGTTCTAAGGAAAATTCGCGATCTCGGTTTGCCTTTGATCTCGGTTTGTCAGATTGAGCCCAACGAGGCTTTTGGTCCGAATGTACACGAGAACAACGATTCCAATCAATCGAAAAAAAAGGAGACAAACACATGACCACGAATCAACAAGCTGCAGTAGTCAGCATGGGGGCCGAGCATATGCAAACCAACCGGCGTTCCGCCATAACAGCCTCGAATCTGATCCGGTTGGCAGGCATAGCTACTATGTTGGCGGGGCTTCTCTTTATCGTCGTTCAGATGATTCATCCTGCCGATATTATTTCCTCAGTCGGCACCGGCAGATGGGCAATCGTCCATTACTTGGGTGTCGCCATGTGTTTCCTGGGTCTGCTCGGCATAACGGGCATCTACGCAAGACAAGTCGATAAAGCAGGTTGGCTGGGTTTAGCCGGATATCTCCTTGTCTGCATGTTCTATGCGCTCACCATGGCGTTTCAGTTCATCGAAGCCTTTGTTTCGCCGCCGCTCGCCGCCGAATCGCCCATTTATGTCGAGGGGCTGTTGGGAATCCCAAGCGGTAATGTGGGGGATATCAATGTCGGAAGCCTCGAAACGATCTATTCGGCAACAGGAATTATGTATTTGCTCGGCGGGCTGCTGTTCGGCATCGCTACATTCCGTGCAGGCATTCTGTCGCGCCGGGCTTCCGCTCTGCTTGCCATCGGGACTTTATTGCCTCTCCCGCTCTCTTCACTGATCCATCACCCGTACGATCGGATTCTGGCGGTGCCGGTAGGACTAAGTCTGGTCTGGTTGGGATACTCGGCTTGGTCCAAACGACATGCTTGACAGGATACAAAAAGAACGTTCGGCCAAACGAATGGTGGCCTCATTGCTCTTGCTGAGCGCCATTCCGCTCGCCGCCGGAATTTTCCGACTTGCCTCGTTGGCCGGAGGCGCGGAAATGACGCCGGCCAACGCACGTTTCTTTGAAACGCCGCTGCCGGTGGTGCTGCATATCCTGAGCGCTTGCGTGTATGCCATCCTTGGCGCGTTTCAGTTCGCACCCGGTTTTCGGCGACGCATGCCAGACTGGCACCGCGCGGCAGGACGCATTCTGGTTATAAGCGGCCTGATGGTCGGACTGACCGGGCTTTGGATGAGCTTGTTTTATTCCATCCCGTACAGCGGCAAGTTGTTGTTTTCATTGCGGCTCTTATTCGGATCGGGCATGGTCGTATCCATCCTGCTTGGTTTTTCTGCGATCTTGCGGGGGGACGTGGCCCGGCATCGCGCCTGGATGATTCGCGGCTATGCGATCGGGCTTGGCGCGGGCACACAGGTGCTGACGGAGATGGCCGGGACACTCGTCTTCGGTCCTCCGGATGAATTAAGCAAGGCGTTGTTTATGGGGGCGGGCTGGGTCATCAATCTTGCCGTGGCCGAGCGGGCCATCCGTAGAAGAGGAGAATGAACGGGAGGAATAGGGATGAAAGCAATCGTATACGAGCGGTACGGGGCACCGGATGTCTTGCAGCTCCGGGAAGTCGCCAAGCCCGTACCCAATGACGACGAAATCCTGATTAACGTTTATGCAACAACATCCTCAGCGGGAGATTGGCGATTACGCAAGGCAGACCCTTTCCTGGCAAGGTTGTTCAACGGTTTATGGAAGCCGAAACGAATCCAAATCCTTGGATTCGAATTAGCCGGGGTAGTCGAATCGACGGGAAGGAGCGTGACTCGATTCAGGCCGGGAGACGCCGTGTACGCCGCCTGTGGCGCCGGTTTCGGTGCGTATGCCGAATACAAATGCATGCAGGAGAAGGGAAGTGTCGCGCTTATGCCGGCGAACATGACATTCGAGGAAGCTGCCGCGGTTCCGGTCGGCGCCTGTACGGCATTGCAATTTCTGCGACAAGGCAACATCCGACGCGGCAGCCGCGTGCTTGTTTATGGCGCTTCCGGCAGCGTCGGGACCTATGCCGTGCAACTGGCTAAACATTTCGGTGCGGAAGTGACTGGCGTATGCAGCACTTCAAATGTGGAGTTAGTGAGAATGTTGGGTGCCGAACGCGTCATCGATTATACGAAAGAACAGATCGTCAGCGACAGTCCGGCCTATGATATTATTTTCGATACGGTTGGGAAGAGTCCGTTCAAGGTTTGCGTCGAACTTCTCAAACCCAAGGGCTTCTACTTGCGGGCGGTCCATGTGAGCCTGCTGCCGATTATGCGTGGATTATGGATCAACTGGACGAGCGGCAAGAAAGTGATTGGCCCAACAGTGAAGGATAGCGCGGAAGATCTGGTTTTTCTCAGGAATCTGATCGAGACTGGCGCGTTGCGTTCGGTCATCGACCGCCGTTATCCGTTGGAGCAAGCGGCGGAGGCTCATCGCTACGTAGAGCAGGGCCACAAAAAAGGCAATGTGGTTTTACGTGTAAGGCAATTGGAATAACATTCACCCGAACGATTATCAAAAGGGGAAGCAACGGGGAAGGATTTTTATGGCAACTAACGAAAAAGATTAACAGCACCATAAGGTTATTCTTGAATCATTTGGTAGAGGAGAGGGTAATTGTGCAGGAAACCGTTGCGATTGATTTGGTTGAAGTTGCGCCGTTCAAGGCATTGGCCGTAAGAACGGGGATGACGCCCGACAAGAGCGGGACGCGGGTGGCTTGGAGCAAGCTTACGGAGCAGGTGCCGCTCGACGATGCGCGTCTTGCGGAAGGGCCGTCAGCGTATGTGTTTATTCCGCAAGAGCAATGGAGCAAGCAGGTTGATACGCTTTGGGTCGGATTGGCGGTTCGCGAGTTTGGAAATGTACCGGTGGGAGTCGAGACGCTGGAGGTAAGCGGAGGGCTTTGTGTGAGTGCCCGGGTCTACGGGAATGAGGCCCATATGTGGCGGGTCTATGATGCGATATTTGCTTGGCTCGAGCAGTCGTCCGATTATGAACTCGACCGGCGTGAAGGCGTTTTCGGGATGGAGACAGTTCCGTTTGAACCATTGAACGCTCTTGCCGTACCTTATTCAGAAATCGAAACCTTTCATTTTGTCATGCTATACCCGGTTCGCAAGAAGTCATCGTAGATAAGATGAGGTGCACAATGACAGTCTTCGATGGAAAATATCCTTCCGAACAACATGATCTGCATGTTCGCAATCCGATTCGCCGCTGGGATGAGGCGTTTCCGCTTGGAAACGGGATGACGGGGTGCCTCGTATGGGGAGACGGCGCTCCGCTGCGTTTCAGTCTTGACCGGGGGGACTTGTGGGATACGCGGCCGGCGCCGGAAGTGCTGGACGACGGGTTTACGTACCGAAATATGATCGAACTTGTTCGGAGAGGGGAACAGGAGGAACTGTCGCGACGTTTCAGCGACTTCTTCTCGGTATGCCCGTATCCGACGAAGCTGCCTGCAGGCCGGCTCGAACTGCATGGCGGATCCCCGGCCGAACGAATGGAATGCCGGCTGAACGTCCGCGCAGCCAAAGCGGAAATCGAGTGGCGCGCAGGAGAACAAACGTGCCGGTTGGAGAGCTTCCTGCATGCCGAAACAGGGGTGGGCTACATCCGGCTGAAAGGAACATCGGCAAGCCAGGCGGAACTTAAGCTAGTTGCTCCCGATTATGCCGGCCATTATGAAGACCGGGAAGATCCCCGTTCCGCCTTCGATATCAGCCTGGCTTCACTAGGTTATCCGGACGCAGCATTTGGAAGCGACGACAATGTCACATGGTTTTTGCAGCCGACGAACCATGGACTGGAGTATGCCATCGTAGTGGCCGAGAAGCAAAGAATCGAGCTGGAAACGGAATGGGTGTATGCGATCGCAGCGAATCGCGACGGGATGGACTGGCTGGAGCAAGCGAAGCGGAAAACCGCAGACGCCCTGCATGCCGGATTCGACGAAGCGCTGCGGTCACACACCGGCTGGTGGGAACAGTATTGGAGGCAAAGCGCCATCACGCTGCCGGATTTCGATATGGAAAAGATGTGGTACCTGACGAACTACTTGTTCGGCTCCTGCTCGCGCAAAGGTGCGCCTCCGATGCCGCTGCAAGGAGTATGGACAGCGGACGAGGGTCTTTTGCCGCCATGGAAAGGCGATTATCATCACGATCTGAACACGGAGCTGTGTTATTGGCATTATTTGAAAGCGAACCATCTGCAGGAGGGGGAAAGTTTTCTCGATTTTCTGTGGGATTTGCGTCCCGCTGCCCGTGAATTTGCCCGCACCTTCTACGAAGCGCCGGGTATTAACTTGCCTTCCGTCATGACGATCGAAGGGAAACCGCTCGGCGGATGGCCGATGTATTCCTTAAGTCCGACCAATCAGATTTGGGTATGCCAAGCCTTCGATCATTATTGGCTCTATACCGGCGATCGGGATTTTCTCGAAAAGCGGGCATATGTGTATTTGCAAGAATCGGCAACATGCGTGCAGCATCTGTTGATCCCCGGCGAAGACGGGAAGCTGCGCTTGCCCGTGTCCAGCTCGCCGGAAATTCACGATGATCGACTGGAAGCCTGGCTTTCGTCGAATAGCAATTACGATCTGTCCCTGCTTCGATACTTGTTTGCCCGTTTGGAAAATATGGCTGAACTGCTGGGCAAACATCGGGAGCGTGAGATGTGGGCAGATGTACTTGCGCGGTTGCCCGAATTGGCCGTCGACGACTCCGGGTTTATGGTCAGCCCGGACGAGGCGTTGACAGAGAGCCACCGTCACTTCTCGCATGCGATGGCGATTTATCCGCTGCAGACCGTTCAGTATCACCGTTCTGACCGCGAGAAGCAAATCATCGACGATACGATTCTGCACCTGGAGCGGCTGGGAAAAGGGTATTGGTGCGGCTATTCCTTCTCCTGGATGGCAGCGCTCTATACGCGGCAGGGGAACGGGGAAGCGGCGCGGCATCATTTGCGGCTATTGTGGAAATTTATGTGCTCTCCGAACGGCTTTCATCTGAACGGCGATTACAAAAAAGCAGGAATTACCCAATTTCATTACCGGCCGTTCACGCTGGAAGGCAACATGGCGGCTGCGGACGCGCTGCAGGAGATGCTGCTGCAGACGAACGGCGGCATGATCCGGCTGTTCCCGGCGATCCCGGCTGATTGGGCGGCCGGCACCGCGGCGTTCCAGCGCTTCCGCGGCGAAGGGGGAGTTCTCGTATCCGCAGTCATGACATCCGGCGAGTTGGAACGAGTGGAGCTGCATGCCGAACGAGACGGCACATTTTGCATGGATAATCGATTCAGCACAAGCAGATTAGTTCTTGAAAGGAATGGCATGACTTCGGTTATCGATTGTCCGGTCGGTTCTGCTCTTTCGATCGCGATGCGCAAGGGGGACGTTGTTAGCTTGGCGGAACACAATCCGCCGCCTTGCGGTATTGGCCCGGCGTCAAGCCTGTCCGGCGCTTGAACAAGCGGTAAAAGTGATCGACATCCTGGAGGCCGACGGCGTGTACGATTGCCGCAATGTCGGCCTCGGTTTCTTTCAGCAGTCGCATGCTGGCGTCGAGCCGCACCTTTTGCGCGTATTTGTTGAAGGTGGTGCCGAACTGCCGCAAAAACAAGCGCGACAAGTGGCGTTCGCTCATGCCGGCCTGCACTGCCGCTTCCTTCAGCGAAAGGGCATGCAGCGGCAAAGCCGCGATGATGGCCGCTAGCTTGGACTGGCTTGCATCGCCGCCAGTTTCATTCGGCCACTCCGCTTGCTGCAGGTTTCCCGCGTCAGTGGCCTGGCAAACGAGCGTCAGCAGTTCCAGCGTTTCCGCCGCCAGCACCGTTCGGCCGAAACGGTGCTGCATGCGGCACAGCTCCCGCATCCGTTCGGTCCGACGCACGATGTCGCCGCGCCGATCCTTGATGCAAATCCACGGCGGACGCGTCTTGCCGTCATGGGCCGGTTTTCCGAGCATCCAATGAATAACGTCCCGCACTTCGCTGTCCATCCAATCTCCCGCCATCCGCTCCAGCCATTCCCGCCGAAAAATGACGTTGCGCACCTCCAGACGAGACGTTCCCGTTTGATTCGTCTCCGGCCTGAAAACATGCGTCAACCCGACAGGGATCAAATAGATTTCCTGTTCCTCCGCTTGAAAGGAGCACCCGTCGATATACTGGGTTCCTCTGCCGCGCAGAACGCAGATCACTTCGGGAAAATCGTGGTCATGCTCCAGCAGCCAATGATTTTCGGCCACGTCCATAATGGTGGTAAAGCTGTCCTTCGCGACAACCTCGTCAATGGTATAGTGCTTGATCGCCCGTTGAATGGTCACGGCTGGCCTCCTCCTCGAAAGCATGTCGCCAAAAGCAGGATTGCGTCTTGAAAAGCAGGAATACGATCGTTTATCCCGATTATACAATAAACATGAACTTGTTTTCGCGATAACAGCATTCGATGCATTTGGGAGGGAATTCGATGGCAAATTACGACGTGGCGGCATATGTGTGGCCGTCTTATACGGGGGACGAGCCGAGAACGCGCATGTTTTGGCCGGAAGGGATCGGCGAATGGCAGTCGGTCAAAAACGCGGTAAAAAAGTTTCCGGATCACAACTGGCCGCGAAAGCCGCTGTGGGGATACGTGAACGAGGCCGATCCGTATGTGATGGAGATGCAGATCAAGGCGGCGTCCGATCATGGGGTAAACGTGTTTATTTACGACTGGTACTGGTACGATCGCCGCCCGTTCCTGGAGCAATGTCTGAACAACGGGTACTTGAAAGCAAGCAACAACGACAAAGTGAAATTTTATTTGATGTGGGCGAATCACAATGTGAACCAGCTCTGGGATATCCGCCATTCACACGACATGGATACGCTGATATGGGATGCCGCGGTGGATCGCAAGGAGTTCGAAACGATCGCAGAGCGACTGATTGAATTGTACTTCAAGCATCCGTCCTATTTTACGATAGGCGGCAAGCCGGCGTTCATGATTTACGACGTGGCGAATTTGATGCGAGGACTGGGCGGGGGCGAAGCGACTGCCGACGCTTTCGCGTGGTTCCGCAGCCGCGCCGTACAGGCGGGTTTGCCGGGACTTCATCTGCAACTGACGCTGTGGAGCGAGCGAAGCTTCGATTTCAGCGGCGTGGATGGAGGCAAACAAACGACGACCAGCGAACTCGTGGACTTGCTCGGCTTCGATAGTGTAACGCATTATCAGTACATTCATTTTGCCGATATTGATCGCGACTACAACGACATTATGGTCGATGTGCTGCAGGAGTGGCAGCGTATCGACCGGACGTACAAGGTGCCTTATTTCCCGCACGTATCGATCGGCTGGGACAATAACCCGCGGTTTCAGCAGTTTCGTCCCGGAATCGTCAAGAACAATACGCCAGCCAACGTAAGGAAAGCGTTCGAGCATGCCAAAACGTATGTCGACGCTCACCCGGAACAGCCGCCGCTTGTTGTCGTCAACAGCTGGAACGAGTGGACGGAAACGAGCTATTTGCAGCCCGACGATTTGTACGGGTATGGGTATTTGGAGGCTGTCAAGGCAGTATTTCGGCCAAACGGCAGCGGCGCATAAAATGAATGTTACGGCGGCGTACGGCTTTGTCCCTACGCCGCCCAAGGCAACGATCAGTTCGCAGTAAGCGCAACAGCTTTCACTTCCATCGGTTTAAGGACGAACCGTCCCAAATCCTCCTCGCCATGACCATCCGTCGAACGGATCCGAATTCCTGCTTCCATAGGGGAACTAAACAGGTTCATGATAAATAGCATCCGCCTGCCGCCGCCATTTCGGACAACCGTCCAGACGTTCGGGTTGTCACATTGAATGACCGGCTGTCTGCAGTCGAGTTCTCCCAACAAGTAGCGCAGGATGTCCATCTGGGTGTACTTGGTAAATTTCCACGGCATTCCGAACCAGAGGACGGCTCCGCCGTTCGGATAGGTCATCTTCCACGCCGCCGTCCGTCCGTTGCCTGTTTCTTGAGCCAAAGGCTCGGCTCCGTCCGGCATTTGCGCCGCCAGCCACAACCCTTCACTGGCGTGCACCGGCCCGAACGGCCCGGCTTGCACGTACTTGTCGACATTGTCGAACCGTTCCGAGACCGCCCCTTCCAGAAAATCTTTCAGTATTGCGCAAGGCTGAAAGTTGTCGTCCAGTTCAGGGATCACAGGCGCCAGCAGCAGCTTTCCTCCACGCTTCACGTATTCGACCAGTCTCGTTTGAATGGAAGCCGCCATGTTCGCAGCCGAAGCGACCAGCAGCGGTTTGTCGGTGCGGAGGAGCAGCCCGTCGTCGTACAAATCGAGCATTTCGGGTGAAAGTGCCGAGCAGAAAGCGGCTTCCCAGCCGTTTGGCCATTTCATAATGATAAGCGTTGGAGTCGGCATTGGCCGAATTATGGATGAAGTCGCAGTCGATGCCGGCTTCGCGCATCCAGTTCGTCAGTATTAATGCAAATTCGGTTACGGTGCCGAAGTAAAAATCCTGGTAATCCTTGGCGCGACGCCTGTCCGGCACGTTGCGAATGGCAGCGGGATCGATCGGCCGGACATCGGCGAACCCGGCAAATGTCGTTCCGTATGCCAAATTCAGCTTGGCGATGTCCCCATATTGTTCCGCAAGGAAGCGGGGGTAGCGACCGTCGGATCTGCCGAAGCCCATCGTTTCCGGGTTGTAATCCCATCCCCCGTACCATTCGTGGACGCCGATCAATTCGTTGTCGAACTGGGCATAAGCGACCGCACCTCCTTTAGCGACCGTATGCTTCGCGATAATGGGGCAGACGGCGTCGAACCAGCGTTTGCTCTTTTCCAGGAAGACGGGATGCAAGTAGGAGACCGACTCGCGCACCATGATGCCGCCGTGAACGTTTCTCGCCAATAGCTCCGGATAGTGCTGCTGCAGCCAGCCCGGAAGGCCGGCATATTTCATTTCGGAATACTGATACGGACCCGGACGGCAGATCACGTACAGGCCCAGCTTGCGGCAAAGCCGCAGAAAGCTGTCCAGATCGCGTTCCGGCACGTCGCCGAAACGAATATTACCCTCCGCCGGTTCGTGAAGAATCCATGGAATGTAGGTAGCGATACAGTTGCCGCCCGTTTCCTTGAACAGCTTAAGTCTGCGCTCCCAATCGGCTGCGGGCACACGAAAATAATGAAATTCGCCGGATACGAGAAACCGCGGTTGGCCGTCGATTTTATAGCCCCGCACATCCCATTCCAAGGCGCCTAAATGCGGCAATGCGTTTCGGAATTCCATACCAAATGAACACATCCGTTTCTGCATGCATGTCGTCGTTTGCGGGATATTGTAACTTAGTTAGTACAGAAGAAACAATGGCTTATCTTTTGATTTCTTGGTTTTTGACAGGATGGTCGAACACGAAAGGTTTCGTTTTACAGAATGAAAGGGACAAGCTACACTGGGACATGTTTGAGGTCAAGGCAACCTGCGTTGGACGAATTGAAAACGGAAAGGATTGATAGCATTGTTGCTTTCTCCTTGTTTGAACACGGTATTTACCGCCAATCCGGGCTTGTCGTTCGCAGAACGGATCGGCAAGCTGGGACGAATGGGCTTTCGCGCCTACGAGTTCTGGGGATGGTACGATCACCGCGATGAACTGGATGCGTTGCGGGAGGCCCAGGATGAGGCCGGCCTCCAGCTCAGCTGTTTCCTGACCAAGTCGGGGATGCTGCTGATGGATCCGTCCGGTCATGCGGAATTTGTGGAAGAACTGCGGAGGAGCATCAACGTTGCCGCGCGATTGGCATGCAAGCGCCTGTTGTCTCGACGAGCCTGATGCGTTTCGTGGCCGACCGGACGACGGAATGGCAGTACGTGTCCGCCGCCGTCCTGTTGATCATGCTTCCTCTGGTTTGCGGCTTCCTGCTTGCTCAGCGATATGTGTTTGCCGGTATCGTTGCCGGTGCGGTAAAATAACCGTACTCGGGAAATCGTCCCTGGCGAGGTGGGTGCGGCATGGCGGAAAGCGGGCAGCAGCAAGGGGCAAGCGGCAGTGCGGCAAGATGGAAAGCTTCGTTTGCCAATCTTTCGATGCAAAGCAAAATGATCATCATCTTTGTCTTTCTGATTTCATTGCCGATTATGATGGTCGGCTATGTGTCTTATCGGAACTACTCCCATGCCAGCGAAAGGCTGACCACGAATTACGTGGCCTACATCGCCGCGAATAATTTGACGAAGCTGGACGACTATGTGACCGATTTGTTTAATATGTCCGCGATGCCGCTTTATATGTCTACCAGCCAGCCTGCGGAAGACTTCATGAAGTATTTGGAAAGTCCGCTCATGAATGTGGATAAGGTTTCCTACATGGACCGGTATTTACAGTTCCTGAACAAGATCAAACCGGATACGGTGTCCGTATTCGCGTTCGACAACTACGGGAACGTCTTCTATAACGTAAAATCCCACAGCAAACGCAGCGACCTGGACGAGGTGAAAAAGATATGGGCGGAGGCGGCAGCCGCGGGTGACGGTTCCCCCCGGCTGATCAGCACGCAAGGGGTGCCGACCAACGAAGTGAAAAGTGGCAGCACCTTTGCCTACTATGCCTTCACCGTAGTCCGCCAGCTTAAGAATCTGGACAACCGGCTGCCGGTCGGTTATATCGCATTCGATACGAACCTCAGCGGCATCGACCGCTGGATGGCGGATATGGACCGGCTGACCAAAGCAAAACAACGTTGATCGACGACCATAACCGCATCGTGTATGACAGCGATCCTACTCTGTTCGCAAGGGAGCTGGACGAAACGGCGGGTCTGAGTGCAGCTGTCGGCAAGCAGGGGACGATACAGGCGAATTGGCGGGGCGTGGAATATGCCGTCGTATACGACACTTCGGAGCTGACCGGATGGAAAATGTTTGTCTATATTCCGATGGCCGAAATAACGCGTCAGGCAACGGAAATTCGCACGTTTACCAACGTCAGCACGCTGATGATTATTGCCTTCGCCCTGTTTATTTCCATTGTCCTGACTTATGCGTTAACGCGTCCGCTGCGCAAATTAAAGCTGCTGATGCGGGAAGTGCAGCGGGGCAAGCTGGATGTTCGCTTTAACGTCAAGTACAGCGACGAGATCGGTTCGGTGGGCACCCATTTCAACATTATGCTTGCCCGCATCGGGCACTTGATCGAAGAAGTGAAGTGGACGCAAGTGCGCAAGCGGGAAGCCGAATTGCAGTCGCTTCAGCACCAGATCAACCCGCATTTTATATACAACACGCTCGAGATGATCCGGATGACGGCGGAAGCCAAGGACGATGAAGAGATCGGCGACATGATGTTTGTGCTGGGCAAGCTGCTTCGTTACGGCGTCGCCCGGAGCAATGCCCTCGTGACGATCGGCGAAGAGCTCGAGCATCTGAAAAATTACCTGGCTCTGCAAAATTTGCGGTTTTCCAACCGCTTTATTCTGGTGACGGAAATTCCGGAAGGCTTGCTGACGTACCGCTGCATCAAGTTGCTGTTTCAACCGCTGGTGGAGAATGCGATCTACCACGCTTTCAAGCATAATCTCGGGCCCGGCACGATCCGGATTACGGCGGAGGATACGGCCGAGGGGCTTTACGTTCGGGTGGCCGACGACGGCAGCGGCATGAGTCCGGATGCGCTCAGGGAGTTGAACCTCAGGCTGGACAGAGGAGAGACGGAACCAGGCGGACGCGGCATCGGGCTCTGCAATGTGAACGAAAGAATCCGGCTGCATGACGGAGACAACTACGGCTTGTCGGTGGAAAGCAAGGAAGGCAGCGGAACGGTTGTCACGATCCATTTGCCGAATTTCGCGGCGTTGTCGGGCGAGATTCGGATCGGGGGGATCAGCATGGCGCTTCACCTGGCTATCGTGGACGATGAAGAGCGAATACGGATCGGTCTCGAGAGAATGCTTGCCAAGTGCACCTTGGATTTGAAAATTGTAAGATCGTACGCAAACGGAATGGATGCGATGCAGGGCCTGCTGGGCATACCTGAACCGGCTGCGAGTGGGCAAGGCCAAGGAATTTCTGCAGGACCACCCCGATTTGAAAATGTACGAAGTGGCCAGAATTGTCGGCTATACGGACGTTACCTATTTTCACAAAATATTCAAAAAAATGACCGGTCTAACGCCCCGGGAATTTCGCGGCGGGGTTGACGATAGCTCGGAATGAACAAAGTCGGACGAGGGTACGCGTTACATTCGTCATGCAGAGGAGCCGGCGTATATGCCATTGGTATCGTCAACAACGATGTTGCAGGCCGCCAGAGCCGGGGGCTACTGTATCAGCGCGTTCAATGTCCATACGCTGGAAATGCTGCAGGCCGTTGTCGAAGCGGCCGAAGAACAGCAATCGCCGCTCATTATCCAATCCACCATGGGTCGGGAAAGCGATGGACTCACGATAACAAGCATCTCGGAGCGGGAGGAAGTTGAGAACATGAACGTGAATGATGAAAGCAGCCGCCAACCGGGCAATGAAGAGTTGCGAATTGGAATCGTAGGCTGCGGGGTGCGTGCTTCCATTGCGATCTTCCCCGCGCTGCGCAACGCGCCTGTCGATTTGGTGGCCGTATGCGACCTGGACCTGTCCAAAGCACAATATAATGCGCGAAAATACGGCGCCAGGCGATACTATCAGGATGCCATTGAGATGATGGAGAAGGAAGATTTGCAAGCGATTCTCGTCATCGGACCTGCGAAGGTTCATTATCAGGTAGCGAAGGAAGCGCTGCAGCGGGGTTTGCATGTATGGATGGAAAAGCCGCCCGGAGAAACCAGGGAGCAAGCCTTCGAACTGGTGCGCCTGGCGGAGAAGCACCGCAGGCAAATTCAGGTCGGATTTATGATGCGGTTCGCCACTGCGAATCAAATGGCCAAGGAAATCAGCCAGCGCCCCGAATTTGGCGGGGTCAAGGCATTGTATTTTCGCTATATGGCCAATCCGTATCCGGACCATCCTGCCTTCTATCTGTACCACTGCATACACGGGTTCGATTTGGCGCGGCATTTTATGGGAGAGCCGGATAAAGTATTTGCCCGCGAGGCCACTGCAGCGCCGGGACAATTTCACCAGCAGGCTTCCCTTTCATTCGTGAACGGATCGATCGCAACCTTGGATATGAGCTGCCTGCAAGAATGGACCAGCCCGAATGTCCGCCTGGAAGTGACGGGTGTCGGCAAACATGTGATTGTGGAAAACTCCGCGGAAATCACCTACTACCGCAACGCGCCAATCAGGCCGTCTCATGCCAGGGATCAAGCCCACTTCGTTGAAGCGGTTGCGCGATTGGACGATAGTCAGGACGCGTTGACCTGGCAGCCGAACCAGAACTGGGCTACGCTGTACAGCTATCGCGGCTACGAAGACGAACTGAACGCCTTTGCGTCGGCCATTCTGTCGGGCAACGAGGCGTCGGCCAATATCGAGGATGGCTACATTGCCATGAAGCTGCTTGCGGCTGTCGAGCAATCGGCGCAAACCGGCAAGGAAGTTTCGTTCGCCGACTTTGAAGTTGGCGACCGTTAAGCGAGCGCGCAGAAAGGACGAACCGATGAAAATCGCTATTGTTACTTGCTGTTATCGGGACAGGGGTACGGATGAAATCGAAGAAACGATAGTGAAATCGGGCGCAAACGGTTTTCCTTATGTGGAATTGGCCGGCCCGCTCACCTATATGCCGAGCATGATCCAATGGGTCGATCTGCAGAAGCTGCGCCAATTTGCCCAAAGCAACGGCGTGGAACTGGTTGTCAATTACGGCCCTCATATTGAAAATGCCAACCGGGAGAAAGCGGTGGAAAGCGCCTTTCATCTGCGAAGGGCCATCCACGCGACCAAAGCGCTTAACATCGGGAAACTGGTCATTACCGGAGCACCGAGGGTGGAGAAACGGGTTGAAGCACACGATAGCCGGATTGAATGAAGTGGTGCAGGATCTTGATGAAACCGGTGTCGAGTTGTGTTTGGAAAACCATCACAAGAGCCAGTTTCAGTTTCATGACGATTATGCCGAAATCATGGACGCTTTGGCCGACACGAAGATCGGCATTACATTCGATTCGGGACACTTTCACAGCAGCAAGGTGGACATCGCCGTCTTCCTGCAAACCTTTGCCGCTCGAATCAGGCATGTCCATTTGAAGGATCATATCGGCACGCAAGCCGTTTCGCTGGGAAGCGGTGAAATCGCGCTGCCGCAAATCATCCGGCAGTTGAAGAACAACAACTACCGGGAGTATATCTCGATTGAGCTGGAGTCGAATATTCATAACAACGAGGCCGCGGGCAATCAAGCGCTGCTCAGCCCGGATTATGCCGATATCCATGTCAAAGATTCTTATGCCTGTCTGCAAAATTTGATTGATCAAGCATAAGCTTACGAGCGAGGCGGGAGAGAGAAGCGATGAGCGAAATTCGGGTTGGCTGCCAGACGTATACGTGGGAAATGCTCGGCTCCGAACGTCAGGGCGGTCTGCAAGAGATTATTGCGGAAGTCGCCGCTGCTGGCTATGCCGGTATTGAGATCAGCAATCATGTCCTCGGGGATTATATAGATCGGCCGCTGGAAGTAAAGGCGATGCTGGATGAGCATGGGATGCGCTTGGCTGCGGTTGCCTTCTCGACGCCAAGCGGTTTTACCGATGCGGAATCGTTCGAGGCAGATCTGGAAAGCGTCAAACGTTTGCTCGGTTTCTTGAGCCATTTTCCGGAAGCGGTTCTTGGTTTGGCTGGAGCCAACAGTCCGAGTCAAGAGCTGCCGTACAAGAAGATCGACCAGGCTCTGTTGTTTTATCATGCGGTTGGCCGGCTGGCTCGCACGATTGGCGTCCATGTCAATGTTCATCCCCATTCGCATCATGGCTCCTTGCTGGAAACCGCGGAATCGTACAGCTATTTAATGGAGCGTCTTGACGCCGAAATCGCGTTGGGGCCGGATTCCGGGCATATCGTTCGCGGTGGGCAAGATTTGGTGCAGTGTGTGCGGAAATATGCGGAACGAATCGGGCATATTCATTTCTGGTCAATACGATGCAGCAATTTGAAGATCAGGGATACATGATTTTGCAAAATGTGTTGTCACCTGCGGAAATTCAATCCGTAACGGACCTGATCGCCCGCGTTATGGACGAAAAAACGGAAGTTTTATTTCGGGAAGGTCGAATTGCAAATAAATATGCGGAACTTCCGGTAGAAACCAGATGGGCCAAGATTTGCGAAATGTCTCCGCAGCAAGCAAGCGGCTGGAATCAGGAAGTATTCAGCCAAGCGGTCTACGAGCTTTGTACGAACAGCAAATTGTTGAATAGTTGCGAGCAGTATCTTGGGCCGGAAATTACGCTGAACGGAGATTACTGGGTCAGGCCGAAGGTGCCGCATGAAGACTTGACCACGCTCCCCTGGCATCAGGACAGCTTCTATTACAACGGGGCCGAAAACGATAATCTTTCCTACCGGATCTTAAGCTTCTGGATACCGCTTGTGGATGTGGATGAGCGCAACGGCTGCATGCAGGTCATTCCGGGAAGCCATAAATGGGGACTTATCCCGTATGCAAGCCTTGGCAACAAGCGAGTGCCTGTGGAAGACGTGGAAGCAAGGGGAGAAGTCATCACAGCCCGGATGAAAAAGGGAGACATCCTGATTTTCAATCAATTGACGCTGCATCGATCCTTGCCGAACGTGTCCGAAGGCGTACGTTGGAGCATCGATATCCGCTACACGCCGACGGGCCAATCCTTTTCCTGGCATGAATTAACCGGGCCCGGCTTCGAACAACGATACTCCACGCTAATCGTAAGAAGCCGATGCAACCCGGAACGTGTGCAGGATTTCAATGATTGGAAGACAAAAAAGCAGTAAAGGGTTTAAATCTATTTGAGATTATTAGCGCCCCCTATTAAGAGCTCCGGTCTCCACTACTTAGTGGAATCGGAGTCCTTTTGCGTGAAACCGGGGCGTGGAAAGTTTGTTTTCGACAAAATAATGAAAGAAGTCGGCAAAATAATAGCATAACCACTCCATTTTTTCTGTTTTATAATAGCGTTGTGGGTAGATTCCATACGAAAGGATTGGCGCCATGCTTAGCGAACAACAGCTCCATTTTTTCCATACATTTGGTTACTTGAAGTTCTCGGGGCTTATGAAGGATGAGATCGGCTGGATTACAGAAGAATTTACACAAGTATTTCCAATGTTCGCTTCGAAAATTCATGATGGAACGAAGCGTACCTCGATCGTAGCGTTTATCGATCAGCGGGAGAAGCTGAGCTCGCTCATTGACGATCCGCGGATTAACGGGATCTGCACTTCCTTGCTCGGCGATGATTTCAACTATATGGGAAGCGACGGCAATTATTATTCCGGCAATACGACTTGGCACCCGGATGATAACAACCGGGAACGCTTGCATTTAAAAATCGCCTTTTATTTGGACGAACTGGATCACAGCAATGGCGCCTTGAGGGTGTTGC
Organism: Paenibacillus cymbidii; assembly: GCF_004764705.1. Taxonomy (GTDB): domain Bacteria; phylum Bacillota; class Bacilli; order Paenibacillales; family NBRC-103111; genus Paenibacillus_AN; species Paenibacillus_AN cymbidii. The sequence continues at coordinate 255,298 of NZ_SHLX01000004.1, forward strand.
CGGGATCGCATCACGTTGACGATCGATTCAACCATGATCTGCGCGAAAAAGTATTCCATAAAGCCTCCGAGAAATACCTGGGCATTCCCGGTGAAGATGTGCCTGCGGTAGTGGTCGACAACGTGCCCGGCGATGTATTGGTGTTTAACCATAACTTGTATCATTCGGCATTTGGCGGCGGCAAGTCCCGGAGAATGTTCACATTAAATTGTTCGCAACGGTTTACGGATGTAGAGGTGCTTCGCAGCTATATCGTGAAGAATGCCCACTTCAAACGGCCGTCTTACTATGGTCAAGCGATGATAGCAAGCGCGAACCCGCAGCGGATGAAACACCTGGAACAGGTTATGGCGCAGGACGATTTTTTCGCCGAACATACTTCTGATTTGCCGGTGATGGCATAGCCGGTTTTGCTATTGCAATTGAAAATACAACTAGATGAAATTCGTTGCATACATCGCCTTGGGGCTCATGCGCCCCGGGCGATGTATTTTATATGGCTTGAAAACAACACGGATTCAACAAATGCGAGTTTGAATGATATAATGGCGGCAAGTACAACCTTCTCAAACGGAGTGAAGCATACAATGCAAGAGGAACGCAATTGGGCGGGAAATTACCGATACAGTGCTGCGGAGTTGTTCGAGCCTGAGCGATTGGAGCAGCTCCAGGAATGGGTGGCCAAACGGCATAAAGTCTGCGCGCTTGGTTCTCGTCACTCGTTCAACAGCATTGCCGATACGGCCGGCAGTCTGATTTCGCTGAAGAAGATGAATCAAGTTTTGGAGCTTGACGGCTCCCGCGGGACCGTCACCGTGGAAGGCGGCATTCGGTACGGAGAGTTGGCCGGTTATTTGCACGCAAACAACTATGCGTTGCATAATTTGGCTTCTCTCCCGCACATTACAATTGCCGGCGCTTGCGCAACGGGCACACACGGTTCGGGGGACCGGAATGGCAATCTCGCTACCGCCGTACGCGCTGTTGAGATTGTTGCTTCAAGCGGGGAAGCGGTCGTTTATACACGCGGCGAACAGCCGGAAGCGGACGGTGCCATCGTCGGACTCGGAGCGCTGGGCATCTTGTCGAAGCTGACGCTGGACATCGTGCCGAGCTTCGATATCGGACAGCAGCTGTTTGAGAATCTGGCGCTATCAAGGCTGGAAAGCCATTTCGACGATATTTTCTCGAGTGCGTACAGCGTCAGCCTATTTACCGATTGGAGGAGCGATCATTTCAATCAGGTGTGGTTGAAACGACTCGTCGATACGGATGAAACCATCGTCGAGGATCATTTCTATGGGGCGACGAGGGCGTTGGTGCCGTTGCACCCCGTATCGGGCATTTCCGCGGAGCCATGCAGCGAGCAATTGGGAAAAAGGGGGCCTTGGCACGAGAGGCTGCCGCATTTTCGGATGGAGTTTACTCCGAGTGCGGGGGAGGAGCTGCAAAGCGAGTACTTTGTGCCGCGAAGCCATGCCTACGCTGCGATCGAGGCGATTTACAAACTGCGTGAGCATATCGCTCCGCATCTATATATATCGGAAGTGCGCACCATTGCCGCCGATCGGTTATGGATGAGTCCATGCTACGGCCGGAATTCCGTCGGCATTCACTTTACATGGAAACCGCACGGTGAGGAGGTTGAGCGAGTGCTGCCGCTCATCGAAGATGCGCTCGAACCATATGAGGCGCGCCCGCACTGGGGGAAACTGTTCACAATGGAGCCTGAGCGATTGAAGTCGCTCTATGAGAAACGTCTCGATTTCCAACGCCTTGCGGTCAGTTGTGATCCGCATGGAAAATTTCGGAATCCGTTCCTGGAACGGTATATTTGGTAAAGAAGATGAGGAAGCGACGGAGCCCATGTTGTCAGGTTAACGCGGAATAACAAGGCAATTGTGAAATAGGCCATTTTTTATGGCCTATTTTCCGAAATGAGTGATCGTAGAATAAACGAATGCTTCCAATAATCTTATCCTTCTGACGAGAAGAGCGAAGAATCCGCCCTTATTCCCCAACAAACGAGCCTAGCAATCGAAATCCTCTGTTTCTATACTTGGCATACAAGCCAACAATAGAGGGGGGACGGGACAAGGATGATGATTCAATCGATCGACATTTACATTGTGAAAATCCCGAAGCTGATACCGTATCAGGGAAATGTGAAGTTCCGGGGCGAGACCGATTATTACACGCATGCAAAGTATAAAGCGATTTATTCGACCCAACAGGAAAGCATGATCGTCAAAATAACGACGGCGTGTGGTTTGATAGGCTGGGGAGAGGCATTGTCGCCGATTGCACCCGAAGTGACGGGCGAAATCGTACGCAAGATTCTATCACCGCTGCTGATTGGTGAAGACCCGCGTAATGTCGAAGTGCTTTGGAACACCATGTACGATTCCATGCGGGAACGCGGCTTCTTGTCCGGCTTCATGGTGACGGCTATTGCTGCGGTGGACATTGCCCTATGGGATTTATGGGGGAAATCGCTGCAGCTTCCCGTCTGCCGGCTGCTTGGAGGAGCAGCCAGACAACGGATTCACGCTTACCAGTCGGGATTTGCCGCCGAGGACGATCAGGGGAAAATTCGTCTGGCGCTGGACTGGCAAGCGGAAGGCTTCAACGCGATTAAAATTCATCTTGGATACGGCTTGCTGCGAGATGCCCAGGTTGCCCAACTGATCAGGGAGGCAGTCGGCGACGACTTTCGTTTGATGGCGGACGTGCACCAGCAATACCCGGTATCCCAGGCCATTCAACTGGGCCGCCGGCTGGAGCGGCTTGGATTCGATTTTTTGGAGGCGCCGGTTTCGTGCGAGGACATAAACGGGATCGCCGAAGTAAGCCGGGCGCTCGACATGGCGGTGGCCATTGGCGAAGAAATCCGGACCAGATATGAATTCAAGGAACGGCTGCTCAGAAGAGCGGGAGACATTTACCAGCCCGATATCGGCTTCACAGGTATAACGGAGATGCGTAAAATCGCCACGATGTCGGAAGCGTTCCATATTCCGATTGCTCCGCATATCAGCAACGGGCTCGGCATATGTATTGCAGCAACGCTGCAACTATGTGCAAATATGAATAATTTCTACATACTCGAGTTTCAGCCGACGGTGTTTGCGATTGCCAATCTGATATTACAGGAGCCGCTTGTTTGCGAGGCCGGTTATTATCATTTGCCCGAAGGACCGGGTCTGGGGATTGAGGTCAACGAGACGAAATTGGCGCAGCATGCCGTACGATTGTGAGGCTCTTGTATGGGGATCATTGAGTCGCGGCTTGTTGCACTTGGCATCGACTTGCCGGAGCCTTCGGTTCCGGTCGCCACTTACGTGCCCGTCGTAACAATCGACAACTTGGCGTTTACTTCAGGAACCGGCTGCCGGGTCAACGGCAAATTGATGTACGAAGGGCAATTGGGCAGAGAGCTTACTGCCGATCAGGGACGTCAGGCGGCGCGCCAATCCGCTATCAATACTTTGGCGGCTCTGCAGGCGCATTTGGGCGATTTGGACCGGATCGAACGAATCGTCAAGCTGCTTGGTTTCGTCAACAGCTCGGCGGATTTTGCCTTGCAGCCGTATGTCATCGACGGCGCCTCCGAATTGCTCGTGCAGTTGTTTGGCGAGTCCGGGCAGCATGCCCGGTCGGCGGTAGCTGCGCCGGCTTTGCCTTTTCATACGCCTGTTTCGATCGAAATGATCGTCCGCATCCGGACATAGCGGATCATCGAAGGCAAACAAACGGCACACGGGATTCCGTAGTGCCGTTTGTTGGCTTGCGGTTCGATTTCCGGAATCGATCGCCGCGCCGCCGGCGCGGCGTTTGCTGTATACTAAAAGTAATCACGGATCATATGACGGCGAAAGCACGGAGGAAGCGAGACATGCCTTTTGTCCGATTGCATACGAAGCTCATTGCGGCATTTTTGGTCTTCATCCTGATTCCGATTTATGGGATCGGGATCTACACTTATCGCGAGTTCGAACATTTATTGACCAGGCAGATCGCCGCCTCGACATCGGAGCGGCTGCAGCAGGTCAACCGGAACATGGAGCGTGAGTTTCGCGGAATGGTAAACGCTTACAACTCGCTGACACTGGACAAAAATGTGCTGAATGTGCTCCGCAACCCGCCGAGTTCCGCAAGGGACACAATCGACCGGATCGATCAGATGGATCAGAAATTTCTGGAAATATCGACTACGCTCATTTCGAATTCCGTTTACCTCGCACTGATCGACAATCAAGGAAACTATTATACGAATTGGGCACAAACGCCCGAAACGTACGAGCGAATTCGCAAATCGGATTGGTACGGGGAAGCGATTAGCCGGAATGGGTTTATGGTATGGGAAATGAATCACGACAACTATGTGCATCGCAGCGGGGAAAAGCTGGTTACACTGGCGATGCAAATCAAGGATCGGGATTTTGGCCAGGTGATCGGGATGTTGATCATAAGCGAACCCGTTCAGCCTTTTCTGGACATGCTCGGCATGAAAAACGACCGGCTGAAAAATTTGGGATTCATTATGGATCGCAAAGGCAATTTTATGGGAGAAGATCCGGCAGGAATCGCCAAGGTATATCCTTCCATCGAATCCCGCTTGAGCAATAAGGAAGCGACATTCTCCAGTGACGTTCATGGCGACCGGGTGGAAGTATTCACGAATTATATCTCGTTGTCCGAATGGCTGGTCGTTCAAGTGATTCCGCATAAACAAATCTTCAATCCGATCAGGCAAGTGCGCAACATAGCGACGATGACCCTCATGATCAGTATGATTTTATTTATTGCCATTATTGTCGGGATATCAACGATTTTCACCCGTTCGCTCCGATTGCTGCACATCGGGATGAAGCAAGTCGAGGCCGGCAATCTGGATGTTAGCTTTGCGGTGCGATCCCGGGACGAAGTCGGCTGGCTTGGGAAAAATCTGAATACGATGCTGAAGAAGCTGAAGCATCAGTTGACCAATGAAATCATTCTAGAACGGAAGAAGGAGCAAGCGAAGCTGGAGGCGCTTCAGGCGCAGATCAATCCGCATTTTTTGTACAATACGATCAATACGATCAAGTGGATGTCGATTCTGAAAGGTACGGAGAGCATCACGGAGATGCTGGTATCGCTCGGCCATTTGCTCAATATGAGCATTCACCGGGGACAGGAGACCATTACGCTGGAGGAGGATTTGCGCAATGTTCGCTACTTCTTGACGATCCAGAAGCATCGTTTCGGAGATACGATCCGTATTGAAGAGCATATCGACCCGGCAACGCTCGACTGCATGGTGCCCAAGCTGTCGCTCCAGCCACTTGTCGAGAACGTGTACCAGCACGGGCTGTTTATCAATGGCGGTTTGCTTGCCATAAGGTCGCGCATCGAATCGGATACGCTTGTGATCGAGGTAGCGGACAACGGTGCGGGACCGAGCCCCGACAAGCTGGATGAAATTCGCCGTTCGATTGCGGACAACACCCTGTCGGGAATCGGGTTGACCAATGTGCATCATCGCATCCGGATGATGTGCGGTCCGCCGTACGGCCTGGACTTCGAGCGGGACGATACGAACGGCATGACCTGCGCTTCAATACGGCTTCCTGTCAGGAGGAATAACGATGGCCATTCGGATCGTCGTGATTGACGATGAAGTTCTCGTACGGAAAGGGATTATCTCGAGCATCGATTGGTCCGCACACGGGATCGAGGTGGCGGGCGAAGCGACCGATGGCATCAGCGGGATGGAGCTAATCCGCACGACGCTGCCCCATATTGTACTGACCGATATCAAAATGCCGCGGATGGACGGACTGGAGCTGATCCGCGCGCTGCGGAACGAATATCCGGATGTCAAAATACTCATTCTTACGGTATTGGAGGATTTTCCGACGGCACTTGAAGCGCTTCGGCTCGGTGTATCCGATTATATCCAGAAGTTGATGATGACACCGGACGAGTTGCTGCAGACAGTAGTTAAAATTGCCGCCGCTTTACCGCCGGGCCATAGGGGAGATCCATTGGTACAAACCCATGATGAACGCCCGGACAAGGCGGGGGAAGCGGCTGCTTCCGAATCGGACTATACCGGTTTCTTCGACAACAGCTTCGTCGCCGGTTCCCAGGAGAGGGAATCCATGCGCCTGGGAGAAAGCGGCGAGCCGTTCTTGCGGCCAGCGCCGATGAAAAATTACCTCGCCATGCTTGATCTGGATGAAGAACAGGTCTCACAACAGGCTTTCGAGCAATTGTTTCCAAGGCAGATTGAGCGGCCAACATCCGTGCAAAACGTCAAGGACGGAGTCTGTCAATGGGTATCGTCTGTCATGCTGTACATTCGCGACCGCGGCGGGCATCTGGAAAGCGCGTTCCAGGGAGACTCCCCGTTCGAACAAATCCACCGATTCGAATCCTACGACACGCTGATCGAGTGGTGCTTGCGGTTGCATCAGGTCGTCCGCTCGATGGCGGGGGCGCTGAAACACACGCATCGAGTGGAAATCAACAAGGCGATTGATTATATTGACACCCACTATATGGACAACATTCGGGTGAAGGATATCGCGCGTTGGGTCCACCTGAGCGAAAATTATTTCAGCAACTTGTTTGCCAAAGAAAAAGGAGTTCCTTTCAGCCAATATTTGCAGGAGGTTCGTGTGCGGCAAGCAAGAGAACTGCTGGAGAAAGGGAACATGTTCTGGATCGAAGCCGGCGAGAAGGTCGGGTACGAAAATCCGAAATATTTTGCCAAAATGTTCAAACGATACTATGGCCTTACGCCGCTGCAGTTCGCCAAATCCAGATGAAAGGAAAGCGATTTCAAAGAATTGTATCCGGCAGCAATCCGTCGAGCGGCGCATTCCGGAACAGGTTCGCCGCAATCCATGAATCGGGTCCCGTTTCCGTAGAAACGGGCGTTTCTTTTTATGGGCCGCTTTACTACCATTATGGTTGCAGGAGGTGAGGAACAAGCAGATTCGCCATCAGGGACGAGTTCGCAACGGGGGAGGGGTGCCGATGTGAGGCAACAAAGAGCAGATACGATTTCCGGATGGCTGTTTATTATGCCCAGCGTGGCCGGCTTCGGCCTGTTGACACTGGTACCGATTTTGTTTTCGCTCGCGATCAGCTTCACCGATTGGAATTTTTTGAACGGATTGACCGGTTTTCGTATGGTGGGGCTTTCCAATTTCGTCCGCATGTGGAGCGATGAGTGGTTTCTGGCGAGCATACGCAATAATTTCGTGTATACCGGCGTAACGGTTCCGGCAACGATGGCGCTGGCGATCGTTATGGCGACAGGCCTGAACCGCGGGTTGTTCTTGCAAAAAACGATCCGCCTGATGGTGTTTATGCCGTATATCACCAGCGTTGTTGCGGTGTCGATCGTCTGGAGCATCCTGTATCATCCTACTCTTGGCCCGATTAACGAGTTGCTGCGGTTTGCGGGTGTCAGCGACCCTCCAGGCTGGTTGTCGACAACGGCATGGGCGTTGCCCGGCGTTATGCTGATGGGGATTTGGAGCCATGTCGGCTATAATGTCGTCATCTATTTGGCGGGGTTGCAAAATATTCCGAAGGACCTGTACGAAGCCGCTACCATCGACGGTGCCGGACCATTCGCTTCCTTTCGCTACATCACGCTGCCGATGCTATCGCCCACTACATTTTTTGTGCTCATCATCAACATCATCCAATCGTTCCAGGTGTTCGGCGCGATTTACGTCATGACGCAAGGCGGTCCCGGCCATGCTACGAGCGTACTCACGTTTTACATTTACCAATCAGGCTTCCAGTTTTACGACATGGGATACGCATCCGCTATGGCATGGATCATGTTTCTGCTGATATTTGCGGTTACCGCCGTACAATGGACGTGGCAGAAGCGCTGGGTCAACTATTGAGGCGTGCGGTGTGCGGGGCCGGGAAGGAGAGTTATGGTTCGCGGTAAAAAAAACGTTGCCAAAGCGCTGCTGACACTGCTGCTGCTGGTTGCGGCGATTACGATGATCGTTCCGTTCCTGTGGATGATATCGACTTCTTTCAAGAAGCCGATTGATGTATTCCACTATCCGATCGATTGGCTGCCGCTGCCGCTGAAGCTGGACAACTACAGCCGGGTTTGGAGCGGGTCGTATTCGTTTGCGTTGTTTTATTGGAATTCGATCAAAGTAACGGTATTGTCCGTGCTTGGGACGATCGTCGTCAGCTCGGCTGCGGCTTATGGATTCGGGCGGATTCGTTTTGCCGGCAGGGACGCCGTCTTTATGCTGTATATTGCGACGCTGATGATCCCCGATCAAGTGACGCTCGTCCCGAGATTCATTCTGTTCAACTATTTGGGGCTGTACAACACGCACGGGGCGCTGATTTTGCCGGGTATTTTCACTGCCTTCGGAACGTTCATGCTGCGTCAGTTTTATATGACCGTACCGAACGAACTGTCGGAGGCGGCCAAAATGGAAGGCGCCGGACACTTGCATATTTGGAGCCGCATTATGGTGCCGCTTTCGAAGGCGGCGATGATCTCGCTTGTCATTCTCAGTTTCGCCTGGACGTGGAACGAATTTGTAAACCCGCTTATCTTCTTGACGAGCAAGGAGTTGTATACGGTGCCGCTTGGCCTTAACAATTTCGTCGACGAATCGGGTACGGAGTATACGCTGATGATGGCGGCGGCAGTCATCTCGGTATTGCCGGTTATGGTTGTCTTCATTATCTGCCAGCGTTGGTTTGTCGAAGGCGTTATTTCCAGCGGTGTTAAAGGGTAGCCGGTTGCATCCATTCATGACAAGGGGAGTGTAAACAATGAGCAGTTTGCCATACGGGAAAAAGTGGGGAACGACGGCGCTTGCCGCCGTATGCATGACAGCAGTGATCGTTTCCGGATGTTCCGGCGGCGGAAAATCAGGTGCTCAGCAATCGCCGGCAACAAGCGGAACGTCAAGCGCGACCGCATCCGCCACACCGGGGCCCAAGGAAACGGTTAAGCTGAACTTCTGGGGAGCGGTTCCCGAAGAATCCGGTCCTGCCCAGGTAGTCGAAAATTGGAATAAAGCAAATCCGGATATCCAGGTTACCTACAAACGGTTCGTGAACGATACGGCGGGCAATACGAAGCTGGACACGGCACTGCTCGTTAATGGCGAGGTCGATCTGTTCATCAATTATTCGATGGATTCGTTGTTTAAACGGATCAATGCCGGCATGGCGGAGCCGCTCGATGCGTATTTCGGCAAAGATCAATTCAATGTCGCCGATCATTTCGGCGACAAGGCGATCGTTCCGGTGGGCGGCAAAAAGTACTATATCCCGGCGATCATCCTGAACGACTTCATATCCATCAACAAAAGCATGCTGGAAGCAAGCAAGCTGCCATTGCCGACGAACTGGACTTGGGACGATTACAAATCGTATGCGCAGAAGATGTCCAAGGGCGAAGGGGCCAACAAAATATGGGGCTCGGTCATCGGCAACGCTCCCAACTTCTCCGGCTGGATGGCCAATGCGGTCAAAACGCAGTTAGGCGCCAACGCGCTGTACAAGGAGGACGGGAGCACGAATATCGAACATCCCGCATTTAAACAGTACCTCGACATTCAACTGGAGCTGCAAAATACGTTGAAGGTACAACCGAAGCATGTCGAAGCGAAAGCGACCAAGCTGGATGGGAACCAGACCTTTTTATCCGGCAAGGCGGCGATGTTCTGGCAAGGAACCGCGAATATCCGCAACATCAAAAACACGAAAGATTACCCGCACGACTTCGTTACGGCGTTCGCGCCGGTTCCGAAGCTGAACGCTTCGGATAAATACGAGACGGCCGGTACCGGGTATCTCGACTTCGTGACGATCAGCTCGCGCTCGAGCCACAAGGAAGCGGCATGGAAATTCGCCAAGTGGTATGTAACGGAAGGGAACGAACCGATGATCGTCGCCGGCCGTGTGCCTGCATGGAAAAAAGCGAATATCGACAACGTCGTCAAATTGGTGCTTGGCGACAACCCGGAAAAGTTGTTCGATGTGGAATCGTTCAAGCGGGTGTTGTTTACCGGCAAGGAATTTATCGTGGACACGAAGTTCGACAACATGACGGAAATGACGAAAATCTTGGAAGAAGAAGGCGAAAAAACGTTCATTGGCGAACAAAACTCGGCCCAAGCGATTCAGAGCATGAAAAAGCGTATCGATGCGCTTAAAAAATAAGACTTGTCTGAAGGAGCGGGAGCGGTGTCTACTCTTCACTATGAGGTCGCGGTAATCGGCGGGGGCCCGGCCGGCGTTGCGGCAGCGATCGCCGCCGGTCGGGCGGGAGCCAAAACCGTGCTTGTCGAACCGCAATCTTACCTGGGCGGTGCGGGAACGGCAAGTCTCGTCGGGCCCTGGATGACGAATTATCATCGCGATACACAGGTTATTCGCGGCATATTCCAGGATATCGTGGATGAACTGGTCACGTACGAAGGATCGCCCGGTACGCTGAAATGTCCGTATGACAACAAGGACGAAACGAAAGGGACGGGTGGTCACATTACGCCGTTCGACCCGGAAATATTGAAGTTCGTCTACAATCGGCTCGTGCAGGAAGCCGGCTGCGAGCTGAAGCTGAACGCGTATGTGGACGGGGTGGAGAGTGAAGGAGGCCGTATCCGGGCCGTCGGCTTGCGGACGAAATCGTCCGTGAGCCGTCTGGAAGCGGACGTGTTCGTCGATGCTACCGGCGACGGCGATGTTGCCGTAGCGGCCGGCGCCCGCTATGAGCAGGGGCGCGCATCCGACGGGTTGACGCAGCCGGTATCGGCGCTGTTCAAGATGAGCTACGTCGATCTGGATGCGTTTATTGACTATACCCTTGCGCACAAAGACGAATTTGTCTGGATTTCCTATCCGATTGTTCCTGCCGGATTGCCGGCCCATTTTGCCGACCGGATGGTCTGCCTGAGCGGCTTCAACCGTTTGGTCGCGGAAGGGTTGAGCAGCGGCGAGCTTGAGCTGGGACGGGAGCGGATCACGTTATTTTCCGACTTTATCAAAGGTGATGTGCTATTCAACGCGACCCGGATCAATCGGATCGACGGCACGAACAACGACCAATTGATTCGGGCCGAGATCGAGCTGCGCAAGCAGGTGATTTCGCTCGCGGCATTCGCCCGCAAGCGATTGCCCGGCTTCTCCCGCGCTTCGCTCTCCGGCGCGGCGGCTCGTGCAGGCGTTCGCGAAACGCGGCGGATCATCGGCGATTATATGTTGACTCAGGATGATGTACGGCATGGGCGGCAGTTTGCCGACGGCATTGCCAAAGGCTGCTTTCCGATTGATATTCACAGTCCGCACGACCAAACGAACGTATGGGTCGAGATTGACAACGCGTACGATATTCCGTACCGCTGTCTGCTGCCGGCAGGGCTTGACAACGTGCTGCTGGCCGGGCGCAATATATCGGCTTCCCATGAAGCGATGGCTTCGACGCGGGTGCAGTCGCATTGCATGGCTATGGGCCAGGCGGCGGGGATCGCCGCGGCGCTTGCCGCCGGGGGCGAGCGATCGACGCGGGCAGTCAATGTGAAGGAACTGCAGCGGCAGCTGCGCTCGCAGCGGGCTATTGTCGCAGGGGATCTGTAGCAAGGGGGGCGTTCTCATCGTGGGAAAAATCAGTGTGGGCATTATCGGACTCGGCGGGCGAGGGGAACTTCATCTTGCCGCCTGCCGGGAAGTCGACACCATTCGTGTAGCTGCCGTTTGCGAGGTGCGCGGGGAGCGGCTTGCGGCCGTTGCGGACCGGTATGGCGTTCAAGACCGATATGAGGAGTGTGCGGTGCTGCTGCAGCGCGAAGATATCGCGCTGGTCATCGTCGCCACCCGCGAAAGCGACCGCTTCGTTCCTGCGCTATGGGCGCTTCGGGCAGGCAAGCACCTCCTGATGGATTTACCGGTCGCGACGAACCCGTTTGCAGCCGATGCGTTACGCAGGGCAGCTATTGCTGCCGGCAAGCATCTGTTCGTTGGAGCGTACCACCGGCAAGAGGAACGTTATGCCGACGTTTATGCGGCCATTCGCGACGGGCATATCGGCCAATTGACCGGCATTACGCTGCGATACGATAGGGCGGCTTGCGAGAAGTCATATGACCGAGCCCTTTCCTTGTTCGAGCGTTATGCGCGGGAATTGGATCTGATGTTGTGGTACGCAGGCTGCCGGGCGGTTCGGCTGAAAGCTTATGCAGATCCGGCCGCCACGAATAATCGCCAAGACGGTGAAATGCGGGCGCCGGTCAATCTGGACGCGCCGCATATTGCGAAGGTGACGCTCCGGTTTGCGAGCGGCGCCTCCGGGCTGCTTATTGATCGCGGCGAATCGTCCTGTGCTGCCGACGAGGCGGCAGAAGTGATCGTATCCGGAACGGAAGGAACGGTCCGAGCCGGCTTCCAGCCGGCAATGCAGCAATCCGAAGCCGCCTTCTCCGCACTGCGCGAGGAACTGGACCGGGTAAGCCGAAGCTTGCTGCGAGGCGATGCACCCGATTATGCACCGTGGAGACATACCGTCCATGCAGCGGAATTAATCGACGGTATCGTTCGTTCGGCTGCATTCGGCTATTTAATCAACTATTGACGCGAGCAAGAGGGAGGCCATTGCGTGAACAAGCGGAACAAAAAAGTGGCCGTCATCGTGACGGAGTACTGGGATATCAGCCACGCGGATGTGCTGCTGAGCAAAATGTTCGAAGGTTTCGTCCTGAATGGCCGCCCGTATCGTTCCACTATCGATATCGTGTCCATGTACATCGACCAGTTCCCGGTGAACGACATGGGCAAAGATATGGCGGCCAAGCACCACGTTCCGCTATTTGGCTCGATTCGCGAAACGCTGCTGCGCGGCGGAGATACGTTCGATGTGGAAGGTATTATTATCGTCGGCGAGCTGGGCGACTATCCGTGCAATGAAATCGGGCAAACGCTGTACCCGCGCCGGGCTTTTTTCGAAGAGTGCTTGCAGGTGATGCTGGCGTACGACCGGATCGTCCCCGTGTTTACCGACAAGGGCTTTGCCATTGTACGGGAAGACATCGAATGGGTGTACGATCAAGTGAAGCGGCACCAAATTCCGTTCATGTCGAGCTCGGTTGTACCTTATTGTCCGCGCCATCCGGTATCGATCGGCATTCCGAACGGGACACCAATCCGGAAGATGTTCGGTTTTGCTTACAGCGGCGTGGAACGATACACGTACCATGCGCTTGAGATGATGCAGAGCATTGCGGAGAACAGGGCATACGGGGAATCGGGCATCGAATCGGTTCGTGCGTTTCGGGACGCGGAAGCGATTGAACGGCTTTTGTCGGATGAATGGCGGACCATGTACCGGGCGCTCGGCGGATTCGCGAATTTGCGCGACGTGGAATCGCTTCCTTACCGGTTAAGCGAGCCGGTGCTGTGCGAGGTCGATTACGTCGACGGGTTAAAAGCGGGCGTACTGTTCGGCGAGCCGGAAGCGCGTCTGTTTGCTTCCGCCTTTCAAGTGTCTGCGGAGGAGAGCCCGGTTTGCGTAGAATTCAGACTGCAAAATCAAAAGCCGAACAGCCATTGGGGCTATCTCGTCCTGGAAATCGAAACATTCATCCACACCTCGCGTCCACCTCATCCGGTCGAACGATCGCTGCTGACGACAGGCGCGCTGGACGCATTTATGAGATCGCTGCACAGTGGCGGCAAGGAAATTAAGACGCCCTACTTGCGCGTGTCCTATTAAGCTGCGAAAGAGAGGCAACAAACATGAGCGGACGCTCGATTTTTTTTCATCATTACACGCGTGCGGAAATAACGGAAATGGCCGGCCAAGGCGCCGCCATCGTCGTTCCGCTTGCCGCTACCGAGCAGCACGGCGATCATCTGCCGGTATATACCGACAGTTTTATCTGCGACCACATCGTGCGGCGGTCGGTGGAATCCGCTGCGGCTTCCGTTCCGATCGTTATGGCGCCGCTGGTAAGCATTGGCTGCTCGCAGCACCATTTAAGCTTCGGGGGCACCATTTCGTTCCCTTCGGCAACTTATTTGTTGATGTTGGGCGATATCGCGGAAAGTCTGGTACGTTGCGGGTTCCGCAAAATCATTTTTGTCAACGGGCACGGCGGCAATCATGCCCTCATGAATCAGGCTGCCCAGGATTTGGCGGTACGTCATCCTGTATGGACGGCAGCCGCTTCTTATTGGAATATTGCCAAGTCGGCATTGGTGGATGCAGGCGCCAAGGAGGTCGGCAAAGTGCCCGGTCATGCCGGCGGGTTTGAAACGTCGCTGATCATGGCACTGATGCCCAAGCTCGTCAAACGCGAACGGATCACGTACACCCATCGGGAGCATATGCGATCGACGTATTCGGAATCGGGCGTCTTCATTGGCAAGCATGGAGAACTCACAGGTATTGATGGCTTCACGGACGCGGCTGGCGCGGCCGACGCGGCGAAAGGCGTGCGTTATCTGCAGACGATCGTCGAATCGCTATCGCGGTGGCTGATCGACGTATACGGCACGATGTCGGAAATCTGCGATGGGCAGCTTTCTTCCGTGAATGCTTCCACTCCCGCTTCGCCGTAACAAGAAGTTCACGAATAAGCATTTAGAGCTGGGGCGCAGAGAAAACAGATAAAACCATTTATTCGGTTTTTATTCGAACGGAATAAAGATATATTTTAAGCAAGAGAAATGAAAAGGTGGGGTCGTTGTGCCAACAACTCTGTAATGGTGATGAAGTGAAACGGGCATTACTTCCCAACAGCATCATCACGAATCCGCAAGTCAGGATGAGCAGTAAACTAAAAGCAGATTTGTGTATCACCATTTCGCCAATTGTTTAGTTGGATCAATTCACGAAACGAAAGTGAATAAAGCGAGGAAATAGCGTGAATGAATATAACCCTTTGGATTCTTCCAACTTATTCATTCGAAGCGCAGTCGTCGACGATGTCGATCGACTGCGCGACATCTTCCGTCGTGCCTCGCTGACAATCGAGGGCGACCGCGATCTCATCGCCACTCATCCTGAGTGGCTCTTGTGGGACGACATGATGTTGCCGTTCGCTCGAGTAGCTGTTGTTGGCGAACGGGTCGTGGGCTTTGCGTCGGCGCGTCCTGTCGACGACTTCCTCGAACTTGAGGATCTGTTTACGGAACCTGATTGGATGCGCCAAGGCGTTGCGAGTGCCCTGATCGAAGACATTGCGCGGCGTGGTGTCCGAATCGAGGTGACTGCCAATCCGCACGCGTTAGGGTTTTATGAATCCGTCGGGTTTATCGCCAGCGGTTTCGCCTGCACACCGGGGGGACCGGCGCCGCGGATGCAGCTCAAGCCCGCCACATTAGAAAAGAGATAAAACACTTTGAATCCAGTATTTCATGAAAATCCATTTATCGAACGGGACCACTCAATAGAGTGGTCTTTTTTAATGGAGGTCTGGATTCCTGCAAAATGGGTCCTGTCAACAACATGTCGGATGTCTCCTATTGGAAACAGAATGTCGCAAAGCTTATCATTTATGTTACAATTCAGAAGAATACTTGATTGGACTTCATTGCCGACTCGCAAGCGGATAAGGGGAAATGAGATGAAGAAGCTATTCGTGCACCCATTGTGGCTGCTCCTTGTCATTCCGTTACTGGGTATGGTCTACGTGATGATCAATCGCGAACCTTCGTTGTCGCGAACCTTGTACACGGATTTGGATGATACGATTCCTTTTATCAGGTATTTTATCATCCCCTACATGATCTGGATGCCATTCTTATATCTAACCTTCATTTATTTTTATTTTAAAGACAGAGAGCTCTACTTTCGGGCATTGTTTGCTTATACTTTGAGCGTGCTGATCTGTTATGGCATTTATTTGCTCTTCCAAACGACAGTCCCGAGATTGCAATTGCAGGACAACGATCTGCTTAGCCGAATGGTGATGTTCGTCTACCAGAACGATGCCCCTTACAATTGTTTTCCAAGCATACACTGTCTGTCCAGCTATCTTCTGTTCATTGCAGCCAAAAGCAGTCCGGCAATTCGTCCAAAATCTGTCGCAGCGATTGGAGTCGTTGCCTGGTTCATCATCATCTCGACATTATTCGTTAAGCAGCACGTCGTCATGGATGTTTTGGCGGGTGTTATGCTCGGACACGTCATGTTTTCTTTTTCCACTTTTGTATTGAGGCGTACAAGACGGTGGTTCGTCGGAAAAGGCAAAGAAATGCCCGGAATTCATCCAATCGGATTCGATTAGTGCGATAAAGAGCGGAGAGCGGCGATTATATCGGCCGCTTCTTCATTTTGTCTGGCGTTCGAATGGAGGAGAAAAAAGTTTGATGAAGTGAAGCCGCCGCGGAAAATCCTTACAAATAATCAATAATTATGGAATCGGAGCGTAACTCAGATGCAAATACGAAAGTTGAATGCCAACGAAATCCCGCCATTTGAGCTACTATTATTAGCGGATCCGTCACAGAAGCTTGTAGAAGAATATCTCCGCAGAGGATATTGCTTTATCGGCTTAAGGAATGATCAAGTAATAGGTGTCTATGTTTTGCTGCCAACAAGACCTGATACAGTTGAATTAGTAAATCTTGCGGTCGATGAAAACCATCAAGGAAATGGATTTGGAAAACAGTTAGTAAAGCATGCCATACAAATTGCCACGGGACTGGGATTTAAAACAATTGAAGTCGGCACCGGGAATTCTGGTGTTGGGCAACTTGCCCTTTATCAGAAATGCGGATTTAGAATAACTGGGGTAGACAGAGACTTTTTTGTCAGACATTATGATGAAGCAATATTTGAAAATGGTATACAAGTTATCGATATGATACGTTTATCGCAAGATTTATAGTGAAACGGTTGTTCAACAGTCTTGAAATGAATGCCCAACTTCGCGGGCGTTTGAATTAGCAATATTTCTAATAAAATCGTCAAGAAACCACCTACATTTCACCACGATAATCCTTTATTGTCAGGGGGAATAATAGACCCCATTGAAGGAGAAGATCGAATGCTGCCGAAAGCCAACCCTTTGGTGAAAGACTGGTCCTTGATCCACGATAAAATCACCCGCTATCCGTGGGCGAAGCAGATAGCCGAACAAACGAAAACGGAAACCGATCGTTGGATCGCGCAATACAATGACGAACCAACGCGCATTTCCGGGTGGGGGCACAATTACTACTGCCGTCTGTGCGCCTCGGCTCTAGTATTTGACGAAGGCAAGCCGACCGAACATCGCTGCAGCCGCTGCAATGCCGTTCGGGATGACGATGAAGCGAACGAGGCTTGGAATGCCACGTATCGCAGCAAAGCGGGGACTGAAATTTTTTCCGCCGCCGTGCTTTACAACTTGCATGGGGATACGAAGTATTTGACGTATATCCGCAAGGTGCTGGCTTTTTTGTCGGAGCATCTGGAATCGTTTCAAGTTCGTACGCCGAAAGGCTTCGAAGGCCGGTTCAGCGGCATTAACCTGGGGGATGCTGTCACGATTTGCTGGATGTTGAACGGCATGCATCTGGTGCGGGACGAGTTGCCGGAAGACGAGCTCGAGTTGGCCAAACATCGCTTTTTCTTCCCGATGGCCTCGTTTCTGAATACGAAGGATGGCGGCACGCCGAATATCGCCTGCTGGATGAAGTCGGCGCTCGGCATGATCGGCCTGTTCTACGGCGAGCATGAATGGTGCCGGCTGGCGGAGGATGGGCACGAAGGGATCAACAAGGAGCTGGAGAAAGGTCTGCTGCCGCAAGGCTTCTGGTACGAGAGCTCGTTCCATTATCATTTTTACTGTGCGGACGGATTGACGCATTACGCCGCCTTTTGCGCGCTGTACGGGTATGAGCAGTCCACGTTTACGGAATCCCTGCGTAAAATGTACCGCTACCCGGTTCAATACGCGTTCCCGAACGGGAAACTCCCGAGTCCGAACGACGGCTGGCCGTTGCTCTCGTTCGCCAATTACGCGCGTCAATACGAGTGGATCCGCAACGTTTACGACGAGCCGATTTTCCGCTATGCGCTTGCGCAATGCTACGATGACGACAACGACGGGACGTCGGAATATGTGGGGACACTCCCTCGATTGCTGTTCGGCACCGATTGGCGGAATGAGCTCGAGCGTTATGAGCTGGCGCATGACGTTGCGATCCGACCGGAACGCATATCCCGCTGCGACGAAGACATCCATTACGTCATGCTGCAGAATCCGCAGACTAGCGTGTTTTTGAAGTACGGTTTCGTCATCCGCGAGCATTCTCATGCCGACGTGATGAACTTCGAAATTTTTCGGAAGGATGAAATCGTGTCGCGCGATATTTCGAACGCCGGTTATGGCTCGGACATCTTCCGCGAATGGCAGCGCAAAACGATCGCGCACAATACGGTCATGGTTGACCGGCTCAATCAGCCGAACCGGCCAGCCGGCAAGCTGCTGTCGTTCGATCCCGTCGCCAACTCCTGCCTCGTACAGGCGGTTGATGTGTATCCGGGCGTTACGTATACGCGTTGCTTCAAGTTATCGGAAGATGGCCTGCAGGACGAGTTTACCGTTACGACGGAAACGCCTTCCCGCGACCAAAGCGAAACGCATACGTTCGATTGGTTCTTCCATTGTTCGGGCGAAATGGAATGCGAGCTGCCCATGGCAAACGCATCGGCGCCGGGAGAGGCTGACGGCTACCAGCTGATGCAGGATGTGCAAAGCTGCAGTCTGGACGGAGACTGGCAAATCGGCTGGAGGCTGTCGGGAAAACGGGTAAGCCTGGCGATGGAAGGTTGCCCCGGCACCCAGGTATTTATTTTCCGCGGGTACGAACATCGTTCCGACTTGCTTCGCTGGGGAGTCATGGTGCGGCGTACGGGCACATCTGCAACCTATAAGGCGGAATACCGTTTCGAGGATTGATCGTTTCAAAGCATGATAGAACGATAGTGGGGAGCTTGCCGCGCGGCAGGCTCCCTTCGTTCATTAATTTGCGAGCGCGAAATAAAATATCATTAAATGGTAAATATTAACATCACTCGCGATCCTGGAGCACTTTCGATGATTTCCGCCCAACTAAGCAATGGTTCACGGTCGCATGAATAGAAAAATAGACTAGATTGTAACTTTTTCGCGCTATATAAGTCCCGCGTTGCGAGTGTAAAATTAGGCCAATCAGGACAGAGAGAGCTTAGTCGCCAGAAAAGGAGAGATTAGCGTGCCGGCCACGAAACCGAAATTCCCCGCCTGCAACGAGGGAGAGCTTGTAGCGGGACGGCGCCCCATCATGCGCAATTACTATTCGAACCGTTATTTGCTTTTGATGATGGTGCCGGGCTTGCTTTATTATGTGTTGTTCAAGTACGCACCGATGTACGGAATTATTATCGCCTTCAAAGACTTAAATATTATGCAAGGAATTTTCGCCAGTCCCTGGGTGGGGTTTAAGCACTTTGAGGCTTTGTTTCGATCCCCGGATTTTGTGCGGGTGTTCCGCAATACCCTGATTATCAGCACATACAAGCTTGTGTTCACGTTCCCGGCTCCGATCGTGCTCGCGATCTTGCTGAATGAAGTGAGAATCACCTTGTTTAAGCGAGTCATCCAGACGATAACGTATTTGCCGCATTTTTTGTCATGGGTTATTCTTTCGGGTATTGTCATTAACCTGCTGTCTCCTTCAACGGGCCTTGTTAACGTAATTTTGAACTCAATAGGTGTAAAAACAATATTCTTCGTGGGCGATCCCGACTGGTTCCGAACGGTATTGGTCGTTTCGGGCGCATGGAAGGAAGTAGGCTGGGGAACCATCATTTATATGGCAGCGCTTGCATCTGTTGATTCACAACTGTATGAAGCAATGGCTATTCGGTGTCGGACGTATTCTCCACTTACGTGTACAGGATGGGTCTGGAGAACATGATGTACAGCTTCTCGACGGCAATGAATATGTTCAAAAATGTTATCGCTTTCGGACTCGTGATAGGCACCAATTACATCGTGCGGAGATTCAGCGACTATGGACTATGGTAGGAGGAGAAGCGGGGAATGAAACTCTCTCGGGGAGAAAAAGGATTCCAGGCAGTTAATTATTTTCTTCTTACTGTCATTGGTATTATTACCATCTATCCAGTATGGGATGTATTTCGTATCTCGTTCAGCACGCCCGCCGAGGCAAGTCGGCTTGCCTTCACGCTGTGGCCGGAAGAAATCAGCTTTAATGCCTATAAGCACGTGCTGAATAACCCGTATATATGGTCGGGATACCAAGTTACTATCGAACGCATGATACTGGGCACATTCATTCAGATCATTCTGACAGCGCTGCTCGCGTATCCGCTCTCGCGCCGACAATTGCCGCATCGCGCCGCTTTTACGATGCTGATCGTATTCACGATGTTTTTCTCGGGCGGGATGATTCCGGACTATTTGCTCATCCAGAATTATTTGCACATGGGCAATACGATATGGGAGCAGCGTGAAGCCGGAATAGAGAACCAGCATTTTGCGGTATTGATTGCGATTGAACGTGCGGGTCAATAGACGCAGCAACTTTTTCATGGTAAGCCCCCGTCCGGTGTGATGTATGCAGAAGCGATCTCATTCCAACACCGGAATATGATGGTTGACATGTGGCGAGGGAAGAGTAGAAAAACGGACATTTTCGTAACTTTTTCGCTCTATACGCGGCTGTGCAAAAAGTTTATGATTAACGTTTTGTTATTTTTCGGAAGGATTCATATCCCATGCAGTGATACTTTCCACCAGGACGTCCCCGTCTTTGGCGTATAGGGCGACTCCTTTGCTTCGTTCGAGGGTAGGGTACACCCTTTGTATCAGAAATCGTCTGCCGTTTACAAACAGTTCGATAACCGACTTGTCCAAAAAGATGTTGAAGTTCAATTTCTCGTGATCCATCCGTTTAAATGGAGCTTCGGTGAACGAAACGATAGACGCAGTGACAGGCAATATTTCGGCGTTATAAAAATATTTTTTGTATTCGATTGTGGCGTCTAACGATGATCTCCTCAGGTCGATGCGAATAAGCTGATTAACGGCATCGTAATAGATTCCGGTTTCCTCCAAGCCATCGCCGCTCGAGCGTACCTTAATTCCGCATAACGAACAATTGCCGGGGTCGATTGTCAGATCAAGCTCCATTACATCGCCCTCAAAGCCGGGAAGCCCGATTTCTTGTCCAGCATGCAAAAGAATATTATGCCGAGATCGCTCATTATGCCTAAGTTCCCTGATCTCGCTCGCCGGCTGGGCTGACAGAAGGCCATCTTCCCTGAGCGTTAATTCCCAAGGCAATGTCATAATGCCCGACCATCCGGAAGCCCTCTGGCTTTGTTTATCCCTCCAATCGAGCGCCCAGCCCAGATGGATCGTACGCCCATCGGGTACGGTCGACACAATAGAACCCGCAATCATTGCTCCGGGAAAACTGATTCGGTCGTGCCGCTCGGGTACAAATTCATGGTTTCCATAGCTGCCCGTATAATATTGCGTTCCGAATACATGACTGGAAAACATGAGCACCCGCTTGTCCATCAGCGTAAAAAAGCAAGGAACCGCACAGTCCTCTTGAGGGCTTGTCCATCTGTTATGCGATTGGTAAAGGGGGCCGATGAAATCCCATTTCATGAGATCGCGAGATTTAAATAAATAGGTTACGTCACCTTTCCGTTTCATCGGATCGTTCGGATATTTATTTCCAGTCGTCATATACCAGAAACCGTCTTCCTTCCAGGGATTGGACGGATCGAACACATCATAGTTAGTATATTCATCGCTTTCAAGACTGGGCTTGGGCAGAATCGGATTATTGGCATGCCGGTTCCAATTCAACAGCAACGGGTCATCCAAATCTTCGGGAACAGCGAGACAAACCCCGCCGGGGTTGCCAAAGTAGACAATCGTAGGTATCCCGTCGTCATCCAAAAAAATATGACCGCTGAAGACTCCCTTCTGATCGTATCCGCCAGGAGCAGGCTCCAGAATGATCGGATGGATCTCCCAATTAATAAAATCGGTGCTTGAGGCATGTCCCCACGAAATGTTGCACCAATAGGCCCCGTATGGATATGCCTGATAAAAGATGTGATATCTGCCCTTCCAAAACAACAGGCCGTTGATATCATTCATCCAGCCTATCGGGACAAAATGATAAAGCGGCCGATGGCGATCGTTTTTGTAAAAGGCTTGTATCTCGCTTGCATCCCCCTTTCGCAGCATTTCCTCTACCTGTGACATCTGAATCGCCATGATTTTATCGTCTGCCATTTGAACGCTCCCCTCTCTGACAACGAATTGCCGATTTATTTTATGACAGCTTCATTCTAATGAGATAAATACATACAGTCAATTGTTCGGTTTTGCGTAAATGGCGAACGGTTTTCATTAACGACTTTTCCGCCGATTTCGCTTATTCTTGGCGTATGGGCAGTCAAACTTCGAAGAATAAGAGAGGTGCGGCGGATATGAAATGGCGGATGGGTAGTCGCGAGTTGGAGATGGACAGCAAATACTTGACGGAGCTTCGCGGCTCGAACGATATTTGGGATGATACAGAAGCGCTGCGCAAGCGGCTGCAGGAAGACGGGTATTTGCTGATTCGCGGCTTCCATGATCGCGAGACGGTGCTGGAAGCGCGTCGGGAGTTTCTTCGCAGTTTGGCCGAGCAGGGCAAGCTCGATCCTGGCGCTCCGCTGGAGGATGGCGTTATTGGCGAAGGCAACAAGGGCGGTGCGTGGGGCAAAAGCGGTTTCGAACTGGAAGCTGATTTCCCGAGCTTCATGAATATCGTTACTAATCCCAAGGTGTTTGCCTTCTTCGACCGCTTGCTAGGGGGGCAGACAATCACATTCGATTACAAATGGCCGCGAGCAGTCGGTCATGGCGGTTATACCGGCGCGCATTACGACATCGTCTATATGGGGCGCGGCACGAAAAACTTGTACACGATGTGGACGCCAATGTCCGATATTCCGCTGGAGCTTGGTACACTGGCGATGCTGCTCGGCTCGCAGCACTACGAAAAGGTGAAGGAAACATACGGCCGAATGGACGTCGATCGCGACAATGTTGCGACCGGCTGGTTGTCCGACGATCCGATCGAATTGGTTGACACATTCGGCGGACAGTGGGCGACAACTGCCTTCGAAGCCGGCGACATGATCGTGTTCGGCATGTTCATGATGCATGCGTCGCTCAACAACACGACGAACCGGTATCGAATCAGCTCGGATACGCGCTACCAACTCGCTTCGGAGCCGGTTGACGAACGATGGATTGGCAAGAAGCCAAAGGCGCATTACGCCTGGGGCAAAACACCGGAAAAATCCGTCGCCGAAGCGCGCAAAGAATGGGGCGTCTAGTATTACAGGAGAACATGAAACATCGTTCCCGGGCAGGGGGAGTGCCGAATGCATATTCGCAGCTTTATCGGGACACACGAAAAGGATTGGGAGGACTCTCGCTACTTCCGGCACGAAAGCCTGGAGTTGACCAATATTGTGGAGGGCCGTGGGCTGTTTCGCTGGGGGAAACAGGAGATCCCGGTGGGTGCGGGTCACATCGTACTCATCCCGCCCGATGTCGAGCACTCGTTCCATGCCGTGACGGCGATCCGCTTCGCCGTCATTCTGATGGACGGACTGCCGCAAGCGACGAGGGTGCTGTTCGACAGGCTGCTTCATAACGGAGAGCCAACGGTTATTGCGCTTTCTCCGTTCGACCAGGAGCAGTATGTGCAGTTGTTCAAGCAGTGGCTGCGCATTGCAGCGTCGAAGCTCAAGGAGCCCGAGCGCAGTTATGAGGCCTGGCTCGATATGCTGTTGCTGTTCGTGTTCGAGCACTCGCAAGCCGGTACGCAAGCGCTGTTCGGCTCGCACATCGCCTATTACATCCGTACCAATCTGGGCAAAGGTCTGCAGATCGGCGAAATGGCCGAGAAGGCTGGACTTTCGGAAGAAGGCTTTCGGAAGCGATTTATGAAAGTGCATGGCATGACCCCAAAGCAGTATCAACAAATGAGCAAAATGACCGAAGCCAAGTGGCTGCTCAGCTCCTCGGACAAAGATATGCAAGCCATCGCGGAAGCGATTGGCTTCGGACAATTGCACTCGTTCTCTACGTGGTTCAAGAAGCTGGAGGGCAGCTCGCCGACGGAATGGCGAAAGGCGCAGCGGCTGTTTCATAATTAAACGATTTACTGCGATTGAAGCGGAGCCTTATAGATATGATAATGGTAAATAATGTTAAAAATAATACTCATAGACCTGAGTCTGAGAATTCCGTTACAGATATTTGTGTTCCCGTTCGCAAGAGGATTTAAACAGAACAAGGAGTCACTGCATTATTTTCACTGGGACGTTACGGTTTCTATCGTTAGCGAAATCGCGCGAGTTGTTGGCACGCGTGGTTTGCTGCTGGCCCGCTTGAATTCCACAAGAGATATTCATTACGGTGCCGGGCAGGGCAGCGAATTGGAACCTCATTATTATAAGCAGGACGGGCGGCGGAAACGATTTTTTGACAGAGCCGACGTGGAGCGGTTATTTGACGGATGGGCGATCGATGTGTTGATGGAAACGGACATGCGCCGCTACCGAAAGCCGAAAATTTGCTGGGAGTTGGCGGCAAGTGCTCCCTTAAGCTAGAACCATTTTGAAAGCTTCGCTCCTCCAACTTCGACGGCACGCTTGCGGTTCCAGGCGGGCCTATTTGGGCATTTCGAACGGTTTTCCGGAGCTAACGATTCCAGGAAAGCTTATTTGCTGTTTTCCTCCAATTTTGGCGGTTTTCCTGCCAATAGCGCTGCTGAAACCGTTAGACGCCAAAACCATTCCTGTCTTTCACATTTAAGAATTATTTTATGTTTTCCGCTGGTTTTTTTTAAGTTGTTCACTTTAAGCTTAAGCTTAAGTTCAGCCAGAGCAAGGAGGAACAGACGATGAAGCAACACATGGCGATAAAAAAGGTTGCATGCTGGTCGTTGTTGGCTATTTACGCTTGGGTGATCGTGAAGATCGTGTTGTTCAAAATGCACCCCGTCGATTCGGAGCTGCTCTGGCAGCATTTGAGGATCAGCTTGGAAAATCCGCGCTTCTTCGTGGAAAGAGTCGAGCAGGGCAATCTTGCGCCTTTTCACGAAATATCCGCCGCCTTGAACGAACCCACGGGGCATCGCCTGTTTAACTTTGTCGGCAATATTGCCGTGTTCGTGCCATTCGGCATGCTGCTTCCGCGGGTATTCCGAAGCGGCCGCTTGGCTCTGACTCGCACGGCAGTGGTATCGTTCGCCTTCAGCCTGCTGCTGGAAAGCTCAGAAGCCTTGCTCGCCATCGGCAGCTTCGACGTCGACGACATCCTGTTGAACACCTTCGGCGGATGGCTTGGCTGCATGCTCATCGCTTTCCATCCATCACAATTTCAAACAGGGAGGAGGGGGATGCGTGAAACCGACGACCGTTCTGATTGCGGACGACGAACCGGAAATCGCCGATCTGATCGAGCTGCACCTGATGAAGGAGGGCTACCGCTGCATCAAGGTTTTCGACGGACAGGAAGCGGTACAAACCATCCGGATGAACCCGGTCGATTTGGCTATCCTGGACATTATGATGCCGAAGCTGGACGGCTACGAGGCGACGGCGCAAATCCGCGACAATTCTCACCTGCCGATCATTTTTTTAAGCGCCAAATCGACAGACCTCGATAAAATCGCCGGTTTGGTTCGGGGAGCGGACGACTACGTAACGAAGCCGTTTAATCCGATGGAGCTCGTCGCCCGGGTCAACGCGCAGCTGCGGCGGGCTACCCGGTTCAATGCTTCGCCGTCTGCCGGCAGCAAGGCCGTCATCGAGGCAGGCGGACTCGTGATCAATCCCGAGGAGCACGCGGTTTTTGTATACGGCAACAAGATCGAGCTTACACCCAAAGAGTTTGATATTTTGCTGCTGCTCGCGAGCCATCCGAAGAAGGTGTTCAGCTCGGAGAAAATTTTCGAACATGTCTGGGGGGGAGCCTATTACGAAAACAACAATACGGTGATGGTCCACATTCGTTCGCTGCGCAAAAAACTAGGGGAAGACCAAAGTCAAAGCAAGATGATCAAAACCGCTTGGGGGGTCGGCTACACGTTTCATGGTTAAGACATCGCTCAGCTTCCGGACAACGATGATCCTGCTCTTCGGACTCAGCATGCTCGTTTCAGGAACGATCACTTATACCATTTACAAAGCGCTGCAAAGTTATTACCGAACGACGAGTCGGGAAGACCCCCTGACAAGATATCGCGTCATGATCAAGCTGTTTGGCGACGTCAACTTTTTTATGCTTATTTTTCTCCCGTTGTCCGTTTATTTTTTCTATCTTCTCACGAAGCGATACGCCCAATATTTTCGCGAAATTTCAAACGGCATCCATCACTTGGCCAGCGGCAATTTTCATAACCGGGTAAGCATCGAATCCGACGACGAATTCGGGACGATCGCGCGCGACATGAACCTGGCAAGCGAAAAACTGCGATTGGCGCTGGAGAGAGGCGATTTCGCGGAAAACAGCAAGGAGCAGCTGATGCTTAATTTGGCCCACGATCTTCGAACGCCGCTGACATCCGTGCTTGGTTATCTGGATTACCTGTTGCAGAACGAAGGGCTCAGTGACGAACAAAGGAAACATTTTACGGAAATCGCGTTTACGAAAGCGCGGCGGCTGGAGAAGCTGATCGACGAGCTGTTCGAGGTTGCCCGAGTGAATTACGGAAATGTGGAAGTGGAATCTAAGCCGCTCGACTTGGTCGAGCTGCTGGCGCAGTTAGTGGAAGAAATGTACCCCGGTTTCGAAAAAAACAACCTCGAAGCGCGGATGAAACTCGCGCCTCACCTGACGGTGATCGGCGACGGCGACATGCTCGCGCGCGTCTTCGACAACTTGCTGACCAATGCCTGCCGCTATGGCGCAGACGGCCGCTATGTAGATATTGCGGGGCATACGGAGGAAGGCGAGGCCGTCGTTCAAGTGATCAATTACGGGGACCCGATAGCCGGAGATCAGCTGCAGAATGTTTTCGAGATGTTTTACAGGGGCGACAAGGCCCGGACGCAGAAAGAAGGCGGGACAGGCCTCGGCCTGTACATCGCCAAAAATATTGTGGAGCAGCATCAAGGAACGATATCCGCTCAAAGCGATCCCGTTCGCACGGTGTTCGAAGTACGGCTGCCTCTCGTCAAAAAAGACGTCCCCATCCATTTTTAATAAAAAGGAGCTTGACTCATGGATAAAGTAAAGGTTGCCATCCTGTTCGGCGGTTGCTCGGAGGAGCACGATGTGTCGGTAAAATCCGCCAGCGAGATCGCCGCCAATCTTGACAAGGAAAAGTACGAGCCGTTATACATTGGCATTACGAAATCCGGCAGTTGGAAAAGTTGCGAAAAACCCGGCGCGGAATGGGAACAGGGAACGTGTTATTCCGCCGTGCTTTCGCCGGATAAAAACATGCACGGCGTGCTTGTCAGAAAGAACCATGAATACGAACTCCACCACATCGATGTAGCATTTCCCGTGTTGCACGGCAAGTCGGGGGAAGATGGAGCTATACAAGGGCTGTTTGAATTGTCCGGTATCCCGTATGTCGGCTGCGATATTCAAGGTTCCGCGATTTGTATGGACAAGTCGCTGGCCTACATCGTTGCGAAAAACGCCGGCATCGCTACTCCCGAATTTTGGATTGTTCATCAAGACGAAAGGCCGGCAACAGATGCGTTCTCCTATCCGGTTTTTGTCAAACCGGCGCGTTCGGGCTCATCCTTTGGCGTGACGAAAGTTAATGATGCGAATGAATTGGAGTCCGCAATCGAAACGGCAAGGCGATATGACAGCAAAATCCTGATTGAACAGGCAGTTGTGGGCGATGAGGTCGGTTGTGCCGTAATGGGGAACGGCTCCGCGTTGACGGTCGGCGAGGTGGATCAAATCAGGCTGCAGCACGGTTTCTTCCGCATCCATCAGGAAGCCGAACCGGAAAAAGGCTCAGAAAACGCCGTTATCACCGTTCCCGCCGACCTGCCCGTCGAGGAGCGGGAACGGATCCGGGAAACGGCGAAAACCATTTACAAGGCGCTCGGCTGCAAAGGGATTTCCCGAGTAGATATGTTTATCCAGGCGGATGGCCGCATTGTGCTTAACGAGGTTAATACTTTACCTGGTTTTACATCATACAGCCGGTATCCCCGGATGATGGCCGCTGCGGGTATACCGCTTTCCGAGTTAATCGACCGTTTGATCGAATTGGCATTAAGGGGCTGATAAGTATGGAAAACGGATTTGTATTTATCGATGAAATGTTGCCGGGTGTTCGTTGGGACGCCAAATATTCCACTTGGGACAATTTCACGGGAAAACCGGTAGACGGATACGAAGTCAATCGCATCGTGGGAACACACGCCTTGGCCAATGCGCTGCTGGAGACGCAGAAGCAAGCGGCGGCTCTAGGGTACGGGCTGCTGTTATGGGATGGATATCGGCCGAAACGTGCGGTCGATTGCTTCCTGCGGTGGTCCGAACAACCGGAAGACAACGTGACGAAGGACAAATTTTATCCGAATATCGAACGAACCGAGATGATTGCCAAGGGATATGTGGCGGCACGATCCAGCCATAGTCGCGGAAGTGCGATTGATCTTACGCTTTACGAGTTGGATAGCGGGGCGCTTGTTTCCATGGGGGGCGGCTTCGATTTGATGGATGAACGTTCCCACCATGCGGCACAAGGGATAACAAGCACGGAGGCGCACAACCGTTTCCTGTTGCGTTCGATCATGGAAAACAGCGGGTTTGAGCCTTATCGGTTCGAATGGTGGCACTATGTATTAAGAAACGAGCCTTATCCCGATCGTTATTTTGATTTCCCCGTATTGTAGCGGGGCGGAGCGACAGGCCATGAACTTGCACAAAAAAAATTACGACATCATTACGGACGAGCTCCGGCGCATCATCGAAACGGGGCTGATCAAGCCGAACGAGAAGCTCGATTCGATCAATCAATTGGCGGCGCAGTACCGCGTCGGGCGGTCGACGGTGCGCGAGGCGCTCAGCCAGCTGAAGGCGCTCGGTCTCATCGAATCGCGGCAAGGCGGCGGCACCTACGTCAGGAAGCCCGGACACAAGCCGCAAGCGGTGCTGGAATTGCTGCAGACGTCCAATTCCGAACTGTCGCAATTGCTCCAGGTGCGCAAAATTCTTGAGGTCGGGGCGGCCGAGCTTGCCGCCAAACACCGCACGGCTGAAGACGTCGAAGCGCTTGGCAAAATCATCGGACAAATGCGGGACGCCGTCGGCAACGAGGAAATCAGCCAAATTTACGATACGAACTTTCACCTCGCGATCGCCAAGGCAGCCGGCAACCCGATGCTGGAAACGATCATGACCCACATTTCCGCGGCGATGTTCCGCACTGTCCCGGATAGCCGCAGACTGTGGCTCTATGGAGGAGAGGATGCGGACGGCACGCTGTTCGAGGAGCACCGTATGCTGTTCGAAGCGATCCGCGACGGAGACCCGCAGTTGGCGTTCGCGACGATGGCGAAGCATCTCGCCCAAGTCGAAAACGCGCTGCAGTCGGTTACATGACAGAATCGCTTATTTACCCTATGTAATAACAAATTTCTGCTATATCATTCCGGGTGAATTGCCAGTAGAATAGAAGCGAATTTCGTCCTTAACCAGAACACGGAGGCCGCGATGGAAAACAAACAGAAAGTCATTGTGACCGTGACGCATCAGAACGAGATCGACTATTCGCTGGAGCAATTCGAGCATGACGCGCGAAATATCGCCCGCGCCGGCGGTACGCATATCATGATCAACCAGCTTGCGAAAAGCCGCTGGGTATGGGAACGGGATCGGACCGATCCGTATCCCAACTGGGGGATGATTTTTCTTTCCTTGTTCAAGATTGTCGTTCCGGAGCCGTTAAAGCCGTATTTGCCCGAAGCGTATGCCGCCGAAAATTACAAGGTTTTAAAGGAACGGATGGAAATTGCCCGCAAATACGGGTTGAAAGGCGCATTAAGCCTCTGCGAACCGTTCTACTTGCCGGAGGAAGCGTACCGGGATCATCCCGGCTGGCGGGGGCCGCGCTGCGAGCATCCGAGGCGGGCAAGGAATTATTACTACAGTCCGTGCATCGATAATGCCGAAGTGCTGAAGATGTACAGCTACGCGATGGAGAAATTGGTTCACGAGATGGACATCGAGTACCTGTTCATCCATACGAACGATTCCGGCGGGGGCATCTGCTGGAGCAACGGACTTTATCCCGGGGCGAACGGTCCGGCAGCGTGCAAGCATCGTTCCATGGCCGATCGCATCATCGGATTTACGAATGCGTTGACGGAAGGCGCCCGCGCGTCCGGCAAGCAGGTCGAGATCGATCTGAGCAGCAGCATCATGAAGAAAAAGGCCGACCCGGGGTTGAATGCGATTGCGCACAGCTTGCCGGACAACGTCAGCGTCAACCGGCAGACTCGCTCGGGAATTCCGCTCACGCATATTCTCGACGTGGATTACGAGTATAAGCTGGCACCGCTCAAAAATGTGCCCGACGTGTTTACGTTCGCCGAAAAACTGGAGAAAGCGCACCAGCAGCAAAGTCGAAGTATTTCTTATATCCTGGTTTCGACGGACAACGAGGAATATTTCCGGGTGATCGAAGCGTTCAATAAGCAGCCGACACGCGGCGTACAAGACCGGATCGCGATGCTCGGCAAAGTCGCGGCGGATATTGTGGGCGCCGAGCATGCAGGCGAGCTGATGGAAGCCTGGAGCGATTTTCAGAAGGCCCAGATCCATTATGAGGATACGCGCATCGAGGGACTGAGTTGGACCAGCGTAAACCAGCGCTGGATCAATCGTCCGTTCGTGCTTTTCCCGCATGAGCTGACCGAAGAGGAGAAGAGCTACTACCGGCCGTATCAGTTTCAGGCGAATGATGAAGCGCAAGCAAACGATCTGCTCAATATGCAGTGCACGAGCTTTATTCGCGGCTCGTATGCCGTCGGCCTGGCCAGTCATGCGTTGGAGAAAGCGATGGAGCGGATTGGGCGCGCGGCGGACGCCTTCCTGCGCATCGGCGAACGGGCAGGCGAAGAATTGAGCGAGAAGCTGCGTCTGATGGCGGACCGGTTGCTGCTGCTGCGCTGCTTTTTCCAAAATGCGGTCCATGCCATGCGGTTCCAGGACATTATCGACAGCACCGATTACGATACGGCGCCGGAGATCAGCCCGCGCTGGCCGATCGACGCCGATCCGAAACTGCTGGAATACGAAGCGCTGACGAGAGCGGAGATCGACAATACGCTGCGCATCATCGAGCTCATCGAAGGGCGCGTGGAGCAAATGCTGATTACGGCGCCTTCGGAGGAGTTGGAGGACATCTTCCTTTTAAGCCCCCGGCTTGTAGATCAATTGCGGAAAAAAATCGACCTCATGCTCGATCATCAATTGGACGGCAAACGCTTGTTTGTGTCGCCGAACAACTAAAACAAGGTCAAATCGAAGAAGTCGCCTTTCGGGCGGCTTCTTTTTTCGATAAAAGTTGGGGTGCGGCCAATCTTCCCTGACATACTGTTGTCAACAAGGGCGGGTTATGATGACAGCAGATGATTGTTCACCAATCAATCCTTCAAACAAGAGAGGAATGGACACGCATGACAAACAAATTGGCGTCTATCGTCGGAGGGCTGCTGCTGGCAATTCTTATGGCATCCATGGACAACACGATCGTAGCGACGGCGATGGGCACGATCGTCGGAGAGATGGGGGGACTCGACAAGTTCGTTTGGGTCACAACGGCGTATATGGTCGCGGAAATGGCTTGTATGCCGATCTTCGGCAAGTTGTCCGATATGTACGGACGCAAACGGTTTTTTCTTTTCGGGATCGTCGTGTTTATGATCGGTTCCGCGTTGTGCGGAATGGCGCACTCCATCGTCGAGTTAAGCGTTTATCGGGCCTTGCAAGGGGTTGGCGCCGGTGCGATGGTATCGATTGCGTTTACGATCTTGTTCGATGTCGTGTCGCCCAAGGAACGCGGGAAGATGATGGGTGCTTTCGGTGCGGTGTTCGGTTTGTCCAGCGTGGTCGGTCCGCTGCTCGGAGGGTATATTACCGATCATCTCAACTGGTCGTGGATCTTCTACATCAACCTGCCGCTGGGTGTCATCGCCTTGCTGCTGATAGCTTTATTTTATCGGGAATCGACAGAACATGCGCGGCAAAAAATCGACTGGGCCGGTTCCGTTCTCCTCGTGGGGGCTGTGGTTTGCTTTATTTTCGGACTTGAACTCGGCGGCAAAACCTATGCATGGGATTCCCCGCAAATTATCGGGTTGTTCGCCGGATTCGTTGTTTTTGCTTTCCTGCTTGTCCTTGTGGAGCGAAAAGCGGCAGAACCGATCATCTCGTTCGGGTTGTTCCGCAGCAGACTGTATACGACGAGCAATCTGGTTGCAATGCTCAGCGGCGCCGCGTACATGACAGCGACGATTTTTATTCCGATCTACGTGCAGGGCGTGCTTGGAGGTTCAGCTTCCAACTCGGGGCTGACGTTGTTGCCGATGATGATGGGGTCGGTTGTCACTGCGACACTTGGCGGATTTCTGATGACGAAGCTGCAATACCGGACCATTATGATCGGAACGCTGGCCTTGCTGTTAATTGGCCTTTCCCTTCTTACGCAAATTACGGTAGAATCTTCTCGACTGGCGATTACCGGCATCATGATTCTGATTGGTCTTGGAATCGGCGCTTCCTTCTCGGTGTTGGGCACTTCGGTTCTTCATTCGTTCCCTGCGGCGCAACGCGGAGCGGCCAGCTCGACGTTGAATTTTAACCGTTCGTTGGGCATGGCGCTTGGCATTACCGTCTTCGGGATTATTCAAAGCCACAGCCTGCATACGAGGCTCATGGAGTCTGTCGGCGACGGCGGTATTGCGATCCCGGCCGGCTTAAGCTTAAGCGATCCCCATTCGCTGTTGGATCCGGCGTTTCGGCAAACGGTCGATTCCGGGCTTCTCGATACCATTTCGGAAGGGCTGTCCGGCTCCCTTCGAGCAACCTTCGCCTGGAGCCTCATTCCCGCCGTTATGGCGCTGGTTGCGGCATTCCTGATGACGAAGGTCAAAATGGACCCGGTTCCCGAAAACGAACCGCTCGCAACCGCCGCCCATTAATCGATCCATCGGCAAGTTGCATTATACCGGCTTAGGAGAGATGACAATGAAGCTTGAACGGTTACTGACCATTACGATTCTGCTGCTCAATCGGAAGCGGGTGCAAGCGCAGGAATTGGCGGATCAGCTTGAAGTGTCGCTGCGCACGATCTACCGCGATCTCGATTCGCTCGGTCAAGCCGGCATTCCCATCGTCTCCTATACCGGCATGGAGGGAGGTTACGAAATTATGGACAGCTTCCGGCTGGACCGGCAACTCCTGTCCTACGATGAGCTGACCGCTCTCTTCACCGCGCTTCGCGGGCTTGAATCGACCAAAGCCTACGATGGTTCGAATATGGACCTGCTCCTTGGCAAAGTTGGCGCGATGGTGGCGCAAGCCGAACGGGGCCGAACAGGAGAAGGGGACAGCATTCATATCGATTTTGCCCCGTGGAGGAGCAGCGATGAAGATCAAACCCGATACGATTCCCTTCGCCAGGCCGTAAACGAACGGAAACTCATACGATTCAAGTACACGAGCCGAACGAACGGGGAACAAGAGCGCGAGGTAGAGCCCATGGCGCTTGTGCTCAAAAATTACGCCTGGTACCTTCACGGCTATTGCTGCTTGCGCGACGATTACCGCATCTTCAAGTTGACGCGCATTCGGGAGCTCCGCGTAACCTCCAAACCTTTCATTCGTCGGGCGGAGTCGCTTGCGCAGCTGAACGACAGGTGGAAGGCTCCCGAGCGAAACGAGCCGAAGGAGGAGATTGCCGCCGTCCTGCGGTTTAATGCTTCCGCTGCCGCATCCGTAATGGACCAATTCGACGAGAAGGAGATCGAACGGTTGCCGGACGGACGGATCCTCGTGCGGAAGCTCTATTCGAACGAAGGGTGGTTGATTCGTACGGCGTTCCATTATTTGACCGATGTCGAGGTGCTTGAACCTGCCGCAATTGCCGCCAAAGTGAAACAGACCGCTCTGGAGATTGCCGACAAGTATGACGGGTTGGATGCGGAATACTAGAAACCAGGAGGAGATGTCCAAATGAATGTGAAACAGTTTGCATGGATCGGCGATGAGCTGCTCAAACAACCGGTGAAAGGAGTTGTCGTCGATTTTCACGGATTGGGGTACAGCGGGATGAAACAGGATCCCAATGCCGAGGATCTGGAGCTGGCCCATGCAGGAGCACTGACGGTATTTCCGTATTACGGCCCCTGGTCGTGGATGAACCGGGGAGCTTGTCAAACCGTGAATGAATTGATCGACAGGATATACAGCGAATATGCGTTGGCGGATGAGGTTCCGCTTATTCTAAAAGGAGGCAGCATGGGCGGTTGCAGCGCATTGGTCTTCGCCCGTTATTCGACAAGGCCGATTGCGGCTTGCGGCGTGAATTGCCCCGTGGCCGACGTGCCGTTTCACAGTACGGAGAGAGAAGACCTGCCCCGGACCATGCATTACGCGTTTGGCCATTATGGAATACCGCTGCAGGAGGCGATGGAGCAGCACTCTCCCATTCATTTGGTGGAATCGCTGCCGGATATTCCGTATTTGATTGTACACGGCGATCAGGATCAGGCGGTAAATAAACAAAAGCATTCGGACGTATTAGTCCAAAAAATGAGACAACGAGGCATGAACGTGGAATATATCGAAGCTCCCGGCATGCGGCATTGTACATATAACGACTATCAAGTGCAACGTAGAATGATGGATTTTTTGTTGAAGCATTTGAACGGCTGACGTTTTTTATTGCAGGCGTGCTGGCGCTAGGAAGCCGCAACCAAGCTTCGCGCTTCAGCCGCTGCGCTACTTCGTGGACGGTCATACTCACGCGCTGCTGCAAGAAGCCTTTCCTGGCGAGTCGCCCCTTGAGCGTCCCGTTTTTTTGCTGGGCAACCCAAATAGCCCATGAAAAATGGCCTATTTGCCCCAGATCGCCCGGTTCGCCTGCAATAACCAGTGAAAACACTGGTTATTTGCCCGTGAACGCCTTCAAATAGGCCTCTCAAGCGAAATAGCCAGTAAAATCACTGGCTATTTCGTATGGACGGCCCGTTTTTGGCGAAATAGGCGAGAAAACACGGCCTATTTGGCAAAGGGTTGCCGCGGGAGCAGCATTTGAATGGAACGGCGAATTGAATAACGTTGAAGGTGAATGAACGGGAATTTATTCTGAAGATATTCCACGGCGAACAATTAACGTAGAAGCTTATATGCTGCTCACCCAAGCGGAGCTGTGCAAAATGCCACCATAAATCAGGAAGATCGCCCAAGCGCAGCTTGGGCGATCTTCGTTACAATCGGAGAAGGTATGAACGCAGATGCAGCTGCATCTGCAATTATGGTGGAAAGGTTGTGGCCCAATGCAATATCGCACGTTCGGCAAGACGGACTGGAAAGTATCGGAGATCGCCTTCGGAGGATGGCAGCTGGGCGGAGACTTCGGTCCGGTCGACGACGCCGAGTCGGTTCGTACGCTGCATGCGGCATGGGAGCGCGGCATCAATTTCGTCGATACGGCGCAAATGTACGGCCGCGGCCACTCGGAGGAAGTAATCGGCCGCGCGCTCAAGGAATGGACCGGCGAACATATCTATATCGCAACGAAGGTGCAGCCGGTGCAATGGCCGCGGGCAACGGAAACCGATCCTTCCATGGAAGGACGATATCCGCGGGAGTATGTGCGGAGCCAGTGCGAGGACAGCCTGCGACGGCTTGGGCTGGAAACGATCGACCTCTATCAGCTGCACGGCTGGTTCCCGCAAGGGATCGAGCAGACGGAATGGTACGACACCTTGTCCGAGCTGCGCAAGGAAGGCAAAATTCGCGAGTTCGGCGTGTCCATTCGCGACTACAGGCCGCAAGACGGCGCCCGGCTTGCCGCTTCCGGCAAAGCGGCATCGCAGCAGGTCGTTTACAATCTGTTCGAGCAGCGTCCGGCCGAGCAATTATTCCCCGCATGCCGTGACAACGGTGTTGCCATTATTGCCAGGGTACCGTTCGACGAAGGCTCGCTGATCGGCAACTGGTCGGCAGATACGTACGCGACTTTCGGGGAGCGCGATGTGCGCCGCGTTTATTTCAAGGGCGGCCGCTTCGCCAAAACATTGGACCGAGTCAATCGGTTGAAGGCGGATATTGCCGCGGCAACAGGCGAGTCCGAGGTGAATCTGGCGGAAATCGCGCTGCGTTTCTGCCTGGACGACAGCGCGGTCAGTTGCGCCATTCCGGGGATGAAGAATGTGCATGAAGTGGACCTTAACGTGCGCGTATCCGACGGACGCAAGCTGCCGGCCGAGGTGCTGGAAGTGTTGTCCAGGCACAAATGGCCGCGCAATTACCATAACCCCGACGAGGAGTGAACGGCAGTATGGGACCGTTTGCAAGACTGCACGGCAGGTTGAAGGAGAAACAAGAGGATGTGCGGGCCAAGCCGGTCATTGTCGTGGCGATGGGTGACAGCGTGACGCAGGGCTGCATGGAATACAACACGATCGAACATGACGAGGTATACCATCAGTTGTTGAAGAAACATCTGGAACGGGCGTACCCGAATACGATCGTAAGCGTGATCAATTCGGGCGTATCGGGCGATACGGTCGTTCGTTCGACGGAGAGGTGGCAGCGGGATGTGTTTGCGTACGATCCCGATCTGGTCATTATCGGCTTCGGCGTCAATGACGCTCACGGCGGCCAAACGGGACTGAAGCCATACATTGACGGTCTGCGCGCCCGCATTGCCGACGTCCGGTCGTTGACAAAGGCGGACATCCTCGTTCTCACGCCGAACATGATGATTGAGGCGGACAACCCGAACGTGCACGAGAAGGATCGGGTGCATGTTCCGAATTTCCTGCGCGTCCGGGAAGACGGCAGACTGCAGTTGTACGTCGATGCGCTGCGCCAGCTTGTGCGCGAGGAGCGGCTGCCGCATGTGGATATTTACGCGATGTTCGAGGAGCTTGAACGCGATGGGGTCGACATCCATACGCGGCTGGCCAACGGCATCAATCATCCGGACCGGGCGTTCCAGCGCACGATCGCGCAAGCGATATACGAGCGGTTGGGAACGGCTTGACGTTCCGGCAAGTCGCCGCGTTGTGCGAGTAGCATTAATCGGTTTTTGGTCCGCAATTTGTGCGGATGGTGAAAAGTTGCGGACGATCTTAAAAAATCCGGATAGGCAAGCAGCGCCGTTCCGGTGTATGGTAAGGGGCGAAGCTTTCAAGAACGTTCGCAACCAATACGCAAGGACTGTCGATAAGTGGAGACTGCCGCCGCGCGAACCAAATCGCCGGCGGCTGTTTTGGTTCCCGCCATAAACTCGATATTGCCTTTTCCGCCGGAATCAAACGATAATGAAAAGACATCCCGAGGCTGAGCAGAGGAGAACGACCATGTTTTCGTATCGCAATTTCAAACGCGCGGCACTGCTTTATATCGTCCTGTTTCTCGCAATCATCGTTTCGATTGCCGCCCTGTACTATTGGAACTCGCTGCACCAATTGAAGCAAACGCTGCAGGAAACGAACCTGTCGCTGCTCCGGCAGGTGGACCAGAAGATGGACCTGCTGTTGCGCGACATCAGCAAGTCGACCGTACAATTCGGCGAGACGCCGGAGGTGGCTCGTTTCGTCGGCGGGCAGTATGCCGACTCGGCCGAACGGTACGAAACGGTCGAGTCGGTGCAGAACAAAATGAAAGCGCTTATGTACGCGAACAAAAACATGTTCTCCATGTACCTGTATTCCCAGGCAGGCCGGACGATTATGACCGACGGCACATTGTATGCGGAAGATCAGTTTTTTGACGTGCAGTGGCTGGAAACATTTCGCGATAAAAATGAATATTCGATGCTGCTCAGCACCCGCAAAGTGCCGTTCAACAGCGGAATCGACAAAGACTACAAAAACATGATTACGTTCATCCGCACATACCCGCTGCTGAGCACGGCGTCAACCCGGACGGGCGCGATTCTGGTCAACATGGAAGAAAACACGCTGTACCAGTACCTCACGAACGATATGAGGGAACGGGTCGGGTCTTCATTCGTGATCAATTCGGCGGGCAAAATCTTGATGCACAGCGACAAGTCGCTGCTGAACCGGCCGCTCGACGACGCCGGTTATCCGGCGCAGCTGTCCGGCCTTGCGGGCAGCGGATTTCTTGAACGTAAGGTGAACGGCGTCAACAGCTATCTCTTCTACCAGGACGCGGAACAGGCCGACTGGAAGTATGTACGGGTTGTGCCGATCGCGAATTTCTACGAGCCGTTCCAGTCGATTCGCCGCATCCTGCTGATTGTCGCCACCGCCATGTTCCTGCTTTCCATCGGCGCTGTCGTTGTGCTCACGAATTGGACGTTCAAGCCGGTCGACCGGTTTCTGCGGGAAATGTCGAGCCGCATCAAGCCGCATCCCACCCCTGCGGGGGATCGCATGGAACTGCCGCAAACGGGCGAAATCCGGCTCGGCCAACTGGAAGCGGCATTCCGCCAAATGATCGACAACCAGGACGATATGGAGCAGCAAATCCGCGACAGCAAGCTGGCGGTCAAATGGCGCTACGTGATGGAGATCGTGCTGTCGCACCGGTTCGATTACGAACAGGAAAAACCGTATATGCAGATGCTGGGTATCGAGCTGTACCCGCGCAACTACATTGCGATGACGATCGAAGTCGATCCTATTTCGCTGCAGGCCAGTCCGAAGGATATCCAGCTGTACTTGTACGCGGTCGCCAATATGGCGGAGGAATTGATCAACGCGGAGCACAAGGGAGTGGCCGTCCAGTTGACGCAGGACAGCTGCATCTGCATCGTCAGCTTCGACGACGACGACGAACGCAAAAATCAAATCATGGCCGTTGCCGTTGCGGAAATTATCAAATCGAACGCCGAGCGGTTTTTCCAACTGACTGTGACGATCGGCATCGGCAAACAATACGTTTCGCTCGGCGGCGTTCACCGTTCTTATGCAGACTCGCTCGAAGCGCTGAAATTCCGGATGATCATGGGCAGCGGAGCCGTTATTTCGTACGAGGACATCCAGGAGACGAGGAACGACGATTTGAAGCTCGTGTTCGCCGATGTGGAGGCGATTCTGGAGAGTGTGCAGAGCGGCGACCGGACGCGGCTGGCAAACGCCTTTGATACGATTTTTCCGCCGTATTCGCACAAGAACGTGTCGCCGGACATGTTCAAGCAGATGTGCCTGTACATCCTGTTCAAAGCGATCGAAATCGTCTCCGCCGCCGGCGTCGAATGGACGCAGTCGTTTGCGGCGGACGAAAACGTCTACGCCCGGCTTTCGCAATGCCGGGATGCGGCGGATATGAAGCGTTACCTGCAGGAGGCGCTCGGCAAGCTGTCCGACCGGATGGCGGAGCGGAAAAGCCCGCGCACCAAAAACGATTTGATCGGCAACATCCAGACGTACATCGACGAACATTACAGCGAAAGCGACCTGTCGCTCAACATGCTGGCGGACACGTTCCGCATCAGCGTTCCTTACCTCAGCAAGCTGTTCAAGGAGCAGGTCGGCAGCAACTTCGTCACTTATCTGTTCACGCTCCGCATGCGCAAGGCGCAGGCGATGCTGCAGTCGAGCAAGGCGACGGTCGGCGAAATCGCCGAAGCCGTCGGCTACCACAACACGTACAGCTTCATCCGGATGTTCAAGAAGCATACCGGCAACACGCCCGGCGAATACCGCAACCGGGAGCTCGGCGACAAATATTAATCGGCTTTCCGGGCGGCAATTGCTGCGGATGGTGAAAAGCTGCGGACGATCTTAAAAAGTCCGGATAGGCAGGCGGCTCCGTTCCGATGTATGGTGATAGCGAAGTTTTCGAAAACCTTCGCAAACCAGGACACAAAGGAAAGGTGATGATCCGTCAGACATGAATCGCTCCGCTGCGCCGCCAAATCC
Organism: Paenibacillus cymbidii; assembly: GCF_004764705.1. Taxonomy (GTDB): domain Bacteria; phylum Bacillota; class Bacilli; order Paenibacillales; family NBRC-103111; genus Paenibacillus_AN; species Paenibacillus_AN cymbidii. Next base: position 295,475 of record NZ_SHLX01000004.1, read on the forward strand.
GGACAGACGCTACCGCACATGGGCCAGCGGCAGGTCGCTGCTGTGGAAGCAAATGAAGCGCGACCGGTATTTGTACTTGTTTCTGCTCCCCGTCATCGTATATTATTTGCTGTTCCGTTATGCCCCGATGATCGGCCAAATCATCGCATTCAAAAATTTTACGATCAGCGGCGGCATTTTCGGCAGCGAGTGGGCGGGGCTTGCGCATTTTCGCGAGTTGTTCGACAAAGAAACGTTTTGGCAGGTGCTGCGCAATACGCTGTTTTTGAATGTGTTCAGTTTAGCCGTCGGTTTTCCGGTTCCGATTATACTGGCGATCATGCTGAACGAAGTGCGGCTTTCCTTTTACCGCCGGGTCATTCAGAGCATCGTGTATATTCCGCATTTTATTTCCTGGGTCATTTTGAGCGGCATGGTCGCGGCCGTTTTGTCGCCGAGCACGGGCATCGTCAATTTTTTGCTGCACCGCGTGTTCGGCATCGAGCCGATCTATTTTCTGATCAGCACGTTCTGGTGGCCGATCGCGTTCGTCTTGTCCGGCATCTGGCAGGGAGCGGGATGGGGAACGATTCTGTACCTGGCGGCGATGGCCAACATCGACCCCCAGCTGTACGAAGCCGCCCGGATGGACGGCGCGGGCAAGCTGCGGCAAATTTGGCACATTACGCTGCCCGGCATTCGCAGCATCATCGCCATCATTCTGATTCTCAGCATGGGCAGCATGATGGATGTCGGCTTCGAGCACATTTACGCTTTGCAAAATGACATGGTGGTCGACGTGGCCGAAGTGATTAGCACCTATGTGTACAAGCAAGGCATCCGCTCGATGGATTACAGCTTTACGACGGCGCTCGGGTTGTTCCAATCGGCGGTGGGTTTCGTTCTTATCGTCTCGGTGAACAAAATCGTGAAGGCGATGGGAGAGAGAGGCATATGGTGAATCGACGATTGGCGCGAAGAGAACCGCTGCAAGTCAAATGGGCCTACGCCGCGCTGTATGTGTTACTTGCCGTGCTTGCCGCCACGATGCTGTTTCCGCTGCTGCACGTGGCCGCCTCGTCGTTCAGCAGCGCCCGGGCGATATCGGCGGGAGAGGTGTCGATTTGGCCGGTCGAGTTCAATACGCTGAGCTATCGGCAAATTTTCCGCGAAGGCACGATGACGCGGGCGCTGATCAATTCGATCGTCGTTGCGCTGGTCGGCACGGCGTTCAATCTGATCGCCACGTCGCTGGCCGCCTATCCGCTGTCAAAGGCGAGGCTGAGAGGGCGCGGCCCGATTCTGGTCGGCATCGTGTTTACGATGCTGTTCACCTCGGGGCTCATCCCGAGCTTCCTGCTCGTCAAATATTTGGGCCTGATGAATACGTACTGGGCCTTGTGGCTGCCGGGATTGATCAGCACGTACAACATGCTTGTCATGAAGTCGTATTTCGACTCGTTGCCGCCGGAGCTGGAGGAATCGGCCGCCATCGACGGTGCGGGCGATCCGCTTATATTTACCCGGATCGTGCTGCCGCTGGCGAAGCCGATGCTCGCTGCCATCGCCTTGTTTTATGCCGTCGGCTGGTGGAATTCTTATTTCGGCGTGCTGCTTTACATCAATGACCCGGACAAGGCGACCATCATGCTGAAGCTGTATACGATGCTGACCAACGTGCAGCAATATTTGGTGGACGAGAAGGGCATTGCGCTGATGGACGTCGGGAAGCTGATGCCGGAAACGATCAAAGCGGCGGCGATCGTCATCACGACGACCCCGATTTTGCTGGTGTATCCGTTTCTGCAGAAATATTTTATCAAAGGCGTGTTGATCGGCTCTGTCAAAGGGTGACCGTCGGCGGGCTTGTCATAACAAACGAAAACAGGGAGGGTCTTTATCGATGCGTAAAAGAAACATACCGCTTTTCATCGCGCTTATCATGACCGTATCGGCGGCAGCGGGCTGCTCATCCGGCAAAGGGACGGACAGCGCAGGCTCCGCCGCTTCGGCCAAACCGGCTGTGGAAGACAAGTACGACAAGCTGCCGAAGGAAATTACGATCCAATATTACGAGAACACGCCGCTTCCGAGCGAAGAAGGGACATGGGCGGACAACCGGTGGACGAAGTGGATCAACGAAAATTCGCCGGTCAAGGTCAAGTGGGTGCCGATTCCGCAGGCGGGAGGTCAAGCTGTGCGGACGCAAAAAATCAATACGATGCTTGCCGCCGGCGAAGCGCCCGATCTGATCTGGGACTGGGGCCGCGAATATCCGGCCAGTCTGATCAAGCAAGGCGCGATTCAACCGGTCGACGAATTCGTGGAGAAGTACAGCACGGCCTACAAAAATTATTTGGCCAAATATCCCGGGTTGAAAGCCGGCGTCACCTATGACGATGGCAAAATGTACAACTTTACCGTAAATCGGCAATACAATCCGTCACTCGATACCGGTGTCTACATTCGCCAGGATTGGCTCAACAAGCTGAATTTGAAAATGCCGACGACGCTGGACGAATTGATCGCGGTCGGGCAGGCGTTCGTCGAGCAGGACCCGGACGGCAACGGAAAAAAAGACACGGTCGCTTTCGCCTTCGACGGCACACGCCAATTCACTTACTTCGAGCATATGTTCCAGGCCGGGCAATCCTACTGGTATGTGGAGGACGGCAAACCGAGGTATGGCCCGACGCTCGACCGGTACAAGGATTCCCTCGAAACGTTCAAGAAAATTTACGATCTCGGGCTGGTAGACAAAGAGTTTCCGACGGACAAAAACTTCGACCGGGAAACACAGCTTTTGACGAGCGGCAAAGCCGGTATGGCTATCGGGCACTGGACATGGGGCAAGCTGCTCGATTTGAAGAAGACGGTGCCGACGGCGGAAATGGTCCCGCTGCCGATGGTATCGAACAAGTACGGCAAAAACGGCTATGTGCGCACGCCCTTGGATTCGACGGATATTATGGTCATGCTGAACAAACAAGCGAAAAACCCGAAGGCGGCTATGGAATTCATCGATTGGATGCTGGCCAAAGGCTGGGAAACGATGATGTTCGGCATCGAAGGCGTCCACTACAAGAAGGAAAACGGCGTCAGGGTCGTCATCGATCAGCAGAAAAACGCCAAGGAAGTGTATGGAAGCGGCTATGCGATCGTGAAGGACTACCAGACGTCGGTGGAAGAGTTGGCCAAGCCGAAAAATCCGGATCCGGTTGTGCAGGCGTTCAATGAAATGCTGGTCGGCGGGAACAAAGTGTTCATGAAGGAAGCGTTCCGCAACGATTTCCCGATTGGGCCGCTTGACGACGACAAAGACAAGACGGTGGCGGCGTTTAACGCCGAGTTGGCGCAAATCCGGCTGAAGGCGATCATCTCCGGCGACAAATATACCCCGGCTATGGCGATGGAGGACATCAAGAAGAAATGGGCGGAAGCCGGCGGCGAAAAGGCCGAGAAAGTGATGGCGGATTTCCTAGCGAAGCAGAAAAAATAAGCGAGGTGAAGACATGGCACAGATTCGACTGGGGGAACCGGTCATCGTGTCGCAAGGGCCGGAGCATCCGCTCCGGTGGGGGCCATGGCAGTTTCCGGAGATCGAGCGGATGGCATGCGGCCGGTTGCACGTAACCTTCCACCGGCACACAGATTCCATATTGTCCTATGGGCAAGTCAAAGGACATGCCATATCCGACGACGATGGTACGACATGGCGTGAAGTATCGACCTTTGCCGACACCGGCGGCCTGCGCCTGCGCAGCGGCGACCGGCTGCGGTCGGTGCAACTGACGGCGGTGGACCAGGCAGGCTTCACGCTTCCCGAGCCGATCGGCGAAGTGATCAGCTATGGCAATCGGCGCACCTTTTACCGCCAAGGGGACTTTCCGCCGGAACTGACCGGATGGTCGTTCGCCCGTCTGCCTGAAGGGACGTCTGTCTGGCAGACAGAGCATGCCCAAGTCGAGACGGTGAACGAGCTGCGCTTCATCGGTGAAGGGCGCATCCCCCGCCAATGGTTCTGGACGATGCGGCTGGCGCCGGACGGTTCGCTTTGGGGTGTCCATTATGAGTACAGGGAGCATACGGAACAGTCGCATATTTGCTCTTGTGCCGTATTCTACCGCTCCGCCGACAACGGGCACTCCTGGCAACAGATCGGCACGATTCCGTATACGGGCGATCCGGCTGCCGATACGCTCTGGCGAGATCGGGAGGGGTTCTCCGAGCCGGACGTCTCCTTCCTGCCGGACGGCACGATATTCTGCCTGCTGCGGACGACGGACAGCAACGGCCTTGGCCCGCTATATGAGAGCCGCTCGACCGATGGCGGCAGGACGTGGTCCAAGCCGGTCGTCTTCGATACGATCGGCGTATGGCCGAGGCTGCTGACCTTGGGGAACGGCGTAACGCTCGCCTCATACGGCAGAACCGGGCTGTTCGTGCGCGGCACGACCGATCCCGCCGCGGAAGTGTGGGGCGACAAAATCGCCGTTGTCCCGCCGGGTCCGTATCAGCAGGACACATGCTCATACTCCGATATGATTGCGCTGGACGATCATACCGCGCTGCTCGTTTATTCCGATTTCAACGTCCCCGATGCGGCCGGCGTCAAGAGAAAAACGATCCTGGTGCGGAAGGTATATACGACGTGAAGGACAAAAAAACACCATTCATGATGAATGGTGTTTTTTTTTGCATCTATAAGAGCAGGCAGTTGCATTTACGCCAAATTATATATATTAATGTCAAATGATTGATATATACTTGCATGGCTGTTTATGGTGCAATAGAAATTGCAACAGCTACGTTCCGAGTATTCTGGAATGCTTATTCCCAGGCAATCAAAGTCGGCAACACTGTGTACGTTACGGGACAAGGCCCTTTCGAGCTTTTAGTCCACCCTATCCCGCAAGAACGATATTTCCTGCAAATATGGGTCCTATCATGGTGCAAATGGACGCGATAGCTCTAATTCCGTAATTATTTTCTACCAAATTGGAGGGTATTCGAATGAAGCTGAGTAAAGAACAAATCGATTTTTTTGAAACGTTTGGTTTTCTCAAACTTCCGCAGCTGATGGCAGATCGATTGGACTGGATTATCGATGAATTCACCAAGACATTTCCTGATGACAACAAGCATGACGGCACGAAACGGACGTGTATCGTGCCTTTTATCGATCAGCGTATGTCTCAGTTGCTGGACGATCCCCGAATCGAAGCAATCGGCGCTGCTTTGCTGGGCGAGGATTTCAATTACATGGGCAGCGACGGCAACTATTACTCAGGAGACACCAGCTGGCATCGCGACGGCTATCATAAGAAATACAAGCATTTGAAAATTGCGTTCTATCTCGATGAACTGGATGGCAATTCCGGAGCCTTGCGTGTTATTCCCGGCAGCCACCGCTTGCATGACCAATTCGGTGAACAGTTGTCGATTAAAATGCGGGACCCCAAGGCGAGCTGGAATATAGCGGGGAATGCAGTGCCCGCTTACGTACTCGATGTTACGCCCGGTGATGTGCTCGTCTTTAATCACAATACGTTCCATTCTTCATGGAACGGCAGCACGAGTCGGAGAATGTTTACTATTAATATGTGCCAACGGTATGAGGAGGCGGATCTGCAGGAGCTGCGCGACTATATCGCAGGGGCAGCCAGATTTTGGATCGACCGCAACTACTCCGAAACGATGATGAATACAGCTTCGCCACAGCGGATGATTCATCTTGAGCAAGTAATGGCAAATGACGGACATTTGGCGGCCTTGAGCGCTCAGAAACGTCTAGAAATGACGGAGCCTGCACGCGGGTAAATGAATCCGGAATGCAAGCCCCAAAAAAGGGGGGGATTTTATGCGGTTTATCGGTTTGCTTGTTGTATTTTCGTTCTTATTGGTTGGTTGCGGGGGTAAACCGCCGATGCCCAGTCTCAGCGTTAATGATGAAAAGATTGACTATGAACTTGGTTCTTATTTCAGCAAATCATTTTTAAAAACGGTACACTCGGATGCTGCAGCTCCGCCGCTTTTGGTCAAAGACAAAGAACCTCAAACAGTTGCGTCCGAAGCAACCTTATCGATAAAATTTAGTAAGAAGCCTAAAAAAATGGTCATTTCTGAATGGAAAGACGACAAAGAAATAAATCCAACTGAAATCAAGAACAAGACGTTTCAGCTTCCCAAAGAGAAAGGCACCTATATATATTCCATTCGTTCCGAGTGGAGCAATCGTAGTGGCACATACGCTTTTGTCGTTAAGGTTGAATGAAGATGATTTCAATGAGAAAAACCGTCAGGAAGATCACCCTGACGGTCCTTTTGGGTTTGGAGTCTGAAAGAGGATACGTTGCTTCATGCGCACCATTTCCCCAATCGCCAACTAAATCCTTTCAAAATAGGCCATGTTTTCTTGCCTATTTCGCCAAAATCGGGCAGCTTCTTCAAAATAACCAGCGAAATCACTGGCTATTTCTCTTGAAGTGCCTATCTGAAGGCGATCTGGGGCAAATAACCAGTGTTTTCACTGGCTATTTTCCACGAGCCGGACGATTTGGGGCAAATAGGCCATTTTTCATGGGCTATTTGGTTTCCGAGCAATCAATCGGGCCACTCAGGAGGCTGCTCTGGAGAAGTTGAGCGTCTTCCGCTTCATTGATCCCGCCAGCGCTTAAGCGTCGGGAACTGCTCGCGCATCATGCTTCTTGCGGTGTCCTCCGTCATTCCCTGCACCGCGGCGACGACGTGGGGGACGCACGATTCGATCATTTGCTCCATATTGACATCGGCGGTGAAGGCCCCATCCTTGTAGCAATACACGCAGTATTCCGAATTCTTGCTTCCGTCAGTGTTCGTTCCGTGCAGATCTGCATTGCCGTCCGTCGGCATCCCGCAGCTTTGGCAAAATTCCGTATGGCCCATATTCATCCTCCTGAATCGGTCTTGCGACCGGCGATGCCCTTATTGTACAGCCTTTAATGTGACAACTGCGCGTCATATTATGAATAGCGTTCCAATGTTTTTCGCAGCCACACGATCAAATTTTCCCGGACGCGAGCCGGCTCCAATACTTCCACATGGGGACCGAACGAGAGGAGATGCCCGTACACCCAATCGTCGTCCGGATAGGAGACCGTGATCAGGAAGCTTCCGTCCGCATCCTTCGTGATCTCCGTCTCGTCGAATTCGTCGTAAACCCGGAACGCCTGCGAAAAATCAACCTTCAGCCGAATTGTGACGACAGGGTGCTCCTGAGGATGGCTCGTGGCCGAAGGCGATTCGTCGGAGGGCAAAGCCCGGTCGAACGTCTCCTCGATAATCGCCAGATTTTTCATCCGAGTCAGCTTGAACGTTCGCATGTTTTGTTTCGATCTGCAGTACGCCCGGACATACCATGTCCGGCCTTTGAACCACAACTGCAGCGGCTCGGCGATCCGGCGAGTTTTCTCGCCGTAGCTGCTGTAATAGTCGAAGCTCAGGACCTTCTTGCGGAGAACGGCTTCTTTCACCTGGGAGAATTTGTGCTGCTGCGTGTCGCTCCAGTCGGAGAAATCGATTTCGACCCAATTTGGCGCATTCGTGCCGAACAAAGCGCTCAGCTTGGAGAGCACTTGATCCGCTTCCGAGAATCCCGTGGCCTGCAGTCCCTGGAGCGCGGACAAAATTTCGCCACGCTCCTCCTCCGACAGCACGGATTTGTTTAGCGTGAAGTTGTCCATCAGGCTGATCCCGCCGCCCTTGCCCTTGTTCGTGATGATGGGGATGCCTGCCTGACAAAGCGTCTCGACGTCGCGGTAAATCGTGCGTTGCGACACCTCGAAGCGCTCGGACAGATCTCTTGCGGTAATGTTCTTTTTGTGCAAGAGCAGATATACGATTTCGAATAAACGGTTTATTTGCATACGTATCACCTGGCTAGATTATAGCATGCACCATCGGGGTTCCGCTTCGCTGCCGTTTCGGATCTTGCGGGAGAGGGAGGCATACGTATCGTGGCGCGGGCATAAGGTGGGTAGGGAAGGAGTGGATGCTACTATGCCGGAAGTGCTGTTTCATGTCGATTTGAATAAACCGCTATGGGACCAACCCATACCCGGGCATAATCGCTGGCATCCCGACATTCCGGCAGCGGTATCGGTCAATCCGGGAGCGGTGTTTCGAATCGAATGCAAGGATTGGACGGACGGGCAAATTCACAACAACGACGACCCGAGCGACGTGCGCGATATCAATCTGGACGTCGTCCATGCGATGAGCGGACCGATCTGGGTTCATTCGGCGGAACCGGGCGATTTGCTCGTGGTCGATATTCTCGATATCGGCGCGTTCCCTACTTCGGAGTGGGGATTCACCGGCATCTTCTCCCGGGACAACGGAGGAGGATTCCTGACGCAATATTATCCGCAGGCGGCGAAAGCAATCTGGGATTTTCATGGCATTTATACCTCTTCGCGGCATATTCCGGGGGTGACGTTCCCCGGCATGATGCACCCCGGTCTGATCGGCGTAGCGCCTTCGCACGAGCTGCTGTACGAGTGGAACAGGCGCGAGCGCGAGCTTGTTGCGGTCAATCCAACGAGGGTGCCGCCCCTGGCGGAGTTGCCCAATCCCGATTCCGCGGTTCTCGGTACACTTCCGCGGGACCAGTACGCCCGCGTCGCCGCAGAGGCAGCCCGGACGATACCGCCGCGCGAGAACGGCGGCAACTGCGATATCAAAAATTTGTCGAAAGGCTCACGGATCTATTTTCCGGTGTTCGTGAAAGGCGCGAAGCTGTCGATGGGCGATATTCATTTCTCGCAGGGCGACGGGGAAATTTCGTTCTGCGGCGCGATCGAGATGGCCGGCTATCTCGACTTGCACGTGGATGTGATTAAAGGCGGCATGGCCAAATACGGCATCGTGCATAATCCGGTATTCCGTACGGGGCCGGTGGAGCCGCATTTCTGCGATTACCTGGTATTCGAAGGCATTTCCGTCCATGAAACGACAGGAAAACAGTATTACCTGGATGCGTATACATCTTACCGGCGCGCTTGTTTAAATGCCATCGAGTATTTGAAAATCGTCGGCTACACAGGCGAGCAGGCCTATATGCTGCTGAGTGCAGTTCCGCTCGAAGGCCGCATCAGCGGAATCGTGGACATTCCGAATGCGTGCTGCACGTTGGCCTTGCCGACCGCAATTTTCAACTTTGACATTATTCCGCGTTGATCGCCCCGGATACAAGTCTGTTGCATATGATGCGCCGGGGCCGCTTTGACTCCCTATAACGTGCGAAAGGAGATGAGGCGGCATGCCGCGATACGATTATATTTGCGACCGGTGCGGGGCATTCGAGCTTTACCGCAGCATGAGCCAGGCGGAGGAGGTTTGCCCGTGCCCCGCTTGCGGAGAGCAAGCGCGTCGACACTATTGCCGGATCGGTTTGCTGAGCGGTACGCGTGAGTGGCGAACCCGCATCGAACAGAGCGTCATTCCGAAGGTGGTTACAGCAAGCAGCCCGATCGACGAAGCCCATTCGCACAATACCCGCCTTCATCCCCCGAGCCGCCCCTGGCAGCTCGGGCATTGACATTTTTGCATATCTTTTCTCCCTATTTGGCATGTTAAGGCTAAGCCAATAGCGGAGGTTTTCGACATGTTTTTTCGGTTTTTCCGCAACAAACGGCGGCTGCCCTTCACTCCCAAAGATGCTTCACCTGTTGCGGAGCCGGAGGAAAAACCGGTCGAACAGACCGAACTGACCGCCGATCTCGTCCGTAACGAACGCATCTTACGCGATATATTCGGCAGTAGCTACGACATCGTGTTCCGTTCGCTTCATGTCGGAGGCCGGCTGGAACCGCTGCTCATTATTTACGCAGCCGGTCTGGTCGATACCAAACGTCTGGATGAAGCGCTGCTGCAGCCGCTTGTTTGCAGAATGGCCGATACCAACGGCAACGGCGCAGGCGGAGAAATGGACGAGCTGATCGTAGCTTCCGGAGAAACGGAGAGAATGCACAGCATTCCCGTTATCGTGCAGCATGTGCTGCAAGGGAATGTGGCGATTTTGACGGATGGCTGCAGCGACGCCATGCTCGTGACCATGCAGGGATGGACGAACCGCGGCATCGAGGAGCCGTCTTCCGAGCCGGCCATCCGCGGGCCGCGGGAAGGTTTCATTGAAGATCTGCTGACGAATACGAGCATGCTGCGCCGCCGGCTGCGTACGCCGCGGCTCAAGCTCGAGCATTGTACAATCGGCGAAGTGTCGCACACTGGTGTTGTCATCGCCTATATCGACGGGATTGCAACGGAATCCGTCGTGGAGGAAGTGCGCCGGCGGGTGGAGCGGATTGAAATCGACGGGATATTGGACAGCGGGTATATCGAGCAATTTATCGAAGATTCGCCTTATTCCCCCTTTCCGCAGGTGCTGAACACGGAACGGCCCGATGTAACGGCCGGCCAGCTTCTCGAAGGACGGGTCGCGATATTCGCCGACGGGTCTTCGTTTGTGCTGATTGCCCCGATGACCATGTGGTCGGCGATGCAGTCGGGGGAGGAATACTACGAGCGCGTACTGATTGGAACGGCGGTTCGTTGCTTGCGGATTATATTCCTGCTCATCGCGCTTCTCTTTCCTTCCTTATATATTGCCATTACGACCTTTCATCAAGAAATGCTCCCGAACGGCTTGCTGCTCAGCATCGCGGCTGCCCGGGAAAAAAGTCCGTTTCCGGCGCTGATCGAAGCGCTGCTGATGGAGATCACGTTCGAAGCTTTGCGGGAAGCGGGCATCCGGTTGCCCAAGCAGGTCGGATCGGCCATCAGTATCGTCGGCGTGCTCGTGATCGGAGAATCGGCGGTTCGGGCCGGGATTGTTTCCGCCCCGCTCGTCATCATCGTGTCCATCACCGGCATCGCCTCGTTTACGATACCGCGTTACAGCTTCGGCATCGCGATCCGTATGCTGCGGTTCCCGATTATGCTGCTGTCGGGCACGCTCGGACTTTACGGCATTGTGCTCGGCACGGTCGCCATTCTGTTCCATCTCACCGAGCTGCGTTCGTTCGGCGTTCCTTATCTGGCTCCTGTGGCCCCGCTCGTACCGCGCGACCTGAAGGACGTCTTCATTCGCGCCCCCTTGTGGAGCATGAAGTTTCGGCCGCGTTACATCGGATACAAAAATTCGCAGCGCGTCTCGCGCAGAGAGCGCCGATGACTGCAATCAGGCAACACGACTCTGTTACCGGGGATGGATGTTTTCGTGCTCAAACGCTGTTTCCTGTGCCTGCTGATCGCAGCGATATCGGTCGTGCCGGCCGGCTGTTGGGATCGAACGGAAATTACCGATCTGGCGATTACGCTCGCTACCGGAGTGGATGCGATGCCGGATAATCAAATCAGAACGACCGTACAGTTAATACTGCCGCTTGGGGTCGGACAGCAATCCGGCGGAAGCGGAGTGGGGGGCACACGCACCTTTTTGATTGAAACGACAAGCGGGGTTGATTTGCGGGATACGATCGGCAACTTGCAGGAAAAGCTCTCGCGAAAAATGTTCGTAGCGCAGAGGCGCATTCTGATCGTCGGCGAGGAACTGGCGCGCAGGGGCATCCAGCCGATGCTCGATCATTTCAGCCGCGATCCGCGTTCCCGCATGAGAACGTACATTATGGTTGCCAAAGGGAGCACGGCGACCGATATTTTGAAAACGCCGTATTTGCTGGAGAAAGAACCGGCCGAAGCGCTTCGCGACATGCAATTGTCCGGGATAAGCAGACAGATGGATTTGAAGGATGTGTATCAAGCCATTCTGTCCGATCAGGATTTGGCGATCCCCACGATCGAACTGGTGCAGCAGGGTGAGACGCGCCAATCTACCTTCAAGCTGGCCGGCGTGGCCATTTTTCACAAGGACAAGCTGGTCGGCATGCTTGACGGCAGCGCGACGCGCGGTCTGATGTGGCTGGTGCAAGAGGCGAAAACCGCGATCATCACGGTTCCCGTTCCCGATATGAACGGGTTCGTCAGCGCTACTGTCCTGCATTCCAAATCGTCATTGAAGGCGAAGAAGGAAGAGGGAAAGATCGTCTTGCGATTAAAAACGCGTGCTACTGTCGATATCATGGAGAACACGACGTCGCTCGATTTGACGGAACCGGCCAATGTCGAAGCGATGCAGCACCTGCTCGCAGACAAGCTTCGCAGCCGGATCGAATCGACGATTGACGCGTTGCAGCACCAATACAAGGCCGACGTCGTTGGCTTCGGCAAAGTGATCGATCGCACGTACCCGCGAGATTGGAAAGCATTACAATCGAACTGGCATGAAGAGTTCCCGCATATGAAGATCGCCGTTGTCACAAGTATTACTGTACGCGGCACCGGCATGAGCGGGCAGTCGTTATCGCTGCCAGAAATTACGTCGCAAGCGTCGCCTACAGCAACAGGTCCTCCAGCCAAATCGTAACAGGCCGGAACAGCCGGTTCATCGTTTCTGTCGGATTCGGCAGCATGAGATGGAATTGCCAATCGCACAAGTAGAGCAAGCCCAATAGGAGTATGATTACGAACGAGACAAGTTCTTTCCTGTTCTTGGCGCGAACAATCTTTGGCAATTCGATCCAGCCAATCGCGGCTGCGATAAGAAATAGAAAGACGACACTCATGGTTGCCGGGCTCCCGCTTTTTTATCGCCAAACAGCCGGCGGCACCACATGCCGACCGCGAGCAGCAATGTAACGCCAACCGTTACGAACAATACGGAGGGCGGAAAGACATCGCTTGAGAACTGCTTCAGCTCCGCAATGTTATTCCAGGAAATGAGTGAAAGCGCGACCAGCAGCATTCCCGTTGGCAGCACCAGGGACCGGTAATTTGGAAGCTGCAGTGTTTGCGCCAACCCGAGTACGCCGGAATAATAATAGATGCTGAATTTCATGATCATTCCCGCGATCCAGACGGCAATAAATACCGGATCGATCCGTTCCAGAAATTCGGCCGGGCGCGCATATTTGACGACATGAAACAGCGGAAAGTGAAGCCGGCTCAAAATATCGTAGCCAAAAATCGTCAGCCCGCCGATAACGAACAACGTCAAGGTAACCAGGATGACGGCAATGGCCAGCATATTCATTCGCATCGCTTGCTCCGGTTTGTTCATATACGGAGCGAACATCATGATGATGGCGCATTCGCTGATCCAACAACTCGGGGCAAACGAACCCATCACGATGCTTCCTGTAGTGTTTTTGCCGAAGATCGGCAGCAATTCCGCCCATTTCATGTCGTTGATCATGATCAGCATAACGATGCCAAGCGCCGCAAGGCAGATCAATCCGATCACGCTGTTGGAGCGGGCCAATACGTCCAGTCCTTTGTAAATGCCGTGGGCGGCGAGAATCGTAAACGAACCGACGATGAAAATGGAAGGCGTTTCCGGTAAAACGAATGTGTTCATAAAGTCATTAAATTCGCGCAGCACGAAGTAAGCGACATAGAGAAAATAAAGGCTGAACATCCACCCGACTGCCAATCCGCCCCATTTGCCGACTATTTTCCCGCTAAACTGAATGACCGTCTCGCCCGGATAACGACTGGTCAGCGCAGCGCATAACCAAGCGACCAGCAACCCGACGAAACCGGCCAGCAGCGTCGACATCCAGGCATCGTTTTTGCTGAAGCTGGACGTGATGCCGGGCACGAACAGAATGGCGGTCGGCAAAATCGTAAACACGATCAGCAGCATGGTTTGCATCGAACTGATCGTATTCGGGGATTCTACCCGGTCCTGCATGCGCATGCACCTTCCTTTGTACAACCGGATTGTCGGCGATTGTTATATATTCCCAAGATACTGTTCCCGCCGCACGTCCTTTTTATTCATCGAGCTCGTGACAAGAGCGAACGGGGGATTGACTATCGGAAGTATCCGGCAATAGAATGTATACCAGATAACGGAAGGAGTCGGCTTTCTGCAACATAATCGGCAATGCGAGTGAGGAGAATAATGGAATGATCCAGGTTGCAGCCTTACAAATACCATCAGCACTCGATCAGGAAACGTTAAACAACCTTATGATGCTCATATCGGAGGAAAAGCGTACAAGGATACTTCGGTTTCGATTTGTTGCGGATGCTTTGCGGACTTTGCTTGCGGACGTGCTTCTGCGATTGGAGTTGTGTGAACGACTGCGCACTGAAAAAAAATGAACATGCCGGTTATTCCACTTTTTTTGCCAGTCGATTATCCTTTTCCTCCCAAAAACTTTGCCTATACTCCGTTGGGGTTTGCCCAATTTTGGACTTGAATTGTTTGACGAAATAAGTGTCGTACCTGAACCCGATGGCCTCCGCAATTTCGGCAAGGCTCATCCACGGATTGCCCGATGGAATGGATACTGTTATTGGCCGGATTGACAACCAACATCTCCAAGGATACAATGTGAATGAATCGTTCATTTCGAGGTGAGCTATGGCGGACGCAAGACTTCAAAGCATCTATTTTCATGCGGGCAGACTTTTCAATACCCAACGTTACGCGAATACGAAAGTATCGGAAATTGCCGCCGCGGCCAATGTCGCCACTGGCACGATCTACAATCTGTTTGCAAGCAAAAAGGCCATCTTGACCTTTGTCATCCGCGCGTCATTGGAGAAAGACTATCTCGACTCGGATATTGCGCTGCCGGTCGAAGAGGCCGATGCGAGCCTTTTGAATGAGCTTTGCTTGAAGCAGTATAACCGGATATTCAACGATACTTTGCGCATCGCGGACGAGAACGGATCGATCATCAAGCGCTTCAAGCAGATGGTTTCGGATATTTTCGACATGTACGCGGACATCCTTCTAGCAACCGGAAATATCGAAACGAACGCGAGTATTCTTCGTGAATTGGCAACCGCCTTTTTTCCGGTGAAGGATAAGTTCTTCCAAGTTTTTGAGCATAACTTGACGATTTACACGGAAGCCGGCGAAATCCGGAAACTCGATTTTCCGCGCGTCCACGTGCAATGCATCAACGATATTTTGACGTGGTGGGCAATGAATGCGAACATCTTAATGCCCGACATCTCGGTTCCCCGCGAGGAAGCCCGTAATATCGCCGTCGATCTCGTGGCAAGGTCTTACTTACTGCAAGCGACATAAATGACAATGATCCCGGCACGCTTCGGCGTGCTATATTTCATGAATATTAATGAATGAACTATTCATTCACAATCAAAAAGGAGATGGGCACATGAATGCAAGCATGATGCCGGCTACGCGTGAAACAATCCCGAGCGCAATACAAGTTGTCCGACGTTATTTGGCAGTCAATGCAAAGCACACCTCGGTTCTCGCATCAACGATCTTATTCTCGTTTCTAACGTCTGTCGTATTAAGCGTCTTGACGCAATGTCTTCATGTAATTATTGATGATTATGGCGAAACGGGATCGATCATTACCAAGCAGACCGTACTTCTTTTGATCTCGCTCGTGGTGTTTATTCCTTCGCAATATTGGCAACAATTTCTCGGAATCAAATACGGCGAGCTGTGCGACCTTACGATGCGCGACAAAACGTTTGCGATCGTGTCCCGGATCGACAAGCAGACTCTTGATGCCGGGCGGATGGGCGACATCCTGTCTCGCGCCAATAGTGATTTAGGGCAAATCAACGGGGTCATGCAAAATTATTTCTCGGTGCGGTTGCCACAGCAAATCATCGGTCTCGTGGCGCTTGTCGTATCCCTCCTTATAAGCTGGCAATTAACGCTATTCTCCCTTGCCATTGTACCGATTATTGCAATACTTCAATTGAAAATTTCGTCTCCCTTAACACGTTTCGTAGTACAGTGGCAGCAAGCGGCTGGCGAATCGCTATCCATTGCGAATAACGTAATGGGTGGTTACGAAGTCGCCAAGGCGTACAATTTGGACAAACAGTTGCGTCACCGTTACGACGCGGCGGTGGAACGTGCGGCCGTTAACGGAATCAATGCCAACCGCGCGACCATATTGCTCAACCCGTTAGGGAAGGTATTGTTCTTCCTTCCGCAAATCATCATCTGCGGATTCGGCGTATATCTCGCAAGCATCCATCACATTACTTCCGGCGGGGTTATCTCCGTTATTGTACTGAACGTTTTCATCGGAAACCCGATCGGAGACTTCTCTTCCGTTCTGGGCGCATTCAAAACAGCGCGCGGTTGCGCTGCCCGCGTATTCGAGCTGTGGGATCTGCCGCCAGAACCGACGGGCGGAACGGAAAACATGCCGAAAGGAGACGCCGTCCTGTTCGATAACGTAGTGTTTTCCTATCCGAATAAGCCACCTGTATTAAAAGGGTTATCCTTCTCCATCAAGCAAGGCGAGCATATTGCACTAGTCGGCGCAAGCGGTTCGGGCAAGTCAACCGCGATTAAACTGCTCATGGCGTTATACCGTCATCACAAAGGAGAAATCTCGCTATTCGGCCATGCAATAGAGGCGTGGTCGACGGACGCGCTGCGCCAACATATCACGTATGTGGGGCAGGAGACATATTTGTTTGCAGGAAGCATATGGGACAACGTGGCAATGGGGAATCGCAGCGCAACGAGCGAGCACATTCAAGCCGCGATTGACGATGCGCTGCTGAACGGGATCGACACGCAGCGTGAAATCGGCGAACGCGGGCTTCGTCTTTCTGGCGGACAGCGGCAACGGGTTGCGATCGCCCGCGCGATGGTGAAGGAAGCTCCGCTTCTTGTGCTTGACGAACCTACCTCCGCGCTTGATACGCAGAGCGAACATTTGGTGTCCGAAGCGCTTCGGCGGCTCAAGCAGGGACGCACCACGATCGTTATTGCGCACCGGTTGTCTGCTCTTCGAAACATCGATCGCGTATTATGCATGCAAGATGGTCGAATCTTGGAGAGCGGTACGCATGAACAACTGATGATGTTGCAGGGCGTATACTATCGACTCTATAAATCGCAGGAGGCGGGCATATGAAACCTGCGATTGACAGCATTCGGCATACGTTTCGAATGATGGCATGGTCTTGGCAGTTCATTCGGTCGTGGCGTACGCAATATCTTCTATGCTTCGTGCTCAGCATCCTGCAGAACGCCTGGATGTCGATCACTTCCGCCTATTTAATCGGACAGACGACGATGCACGCCGCAACGGGCAACTTTGCAGCGATGTTGGATACGATCGGCATTGTTGCTGTCATTGTACTTTTCGGCATCATCGTCATTACGGCCGCTAATTACCATTCGTCACGAATCCATATCTTGGGGTTTGCACAGATCCGCAAGGCGCTGTTCGCAAAATTGACCGCGATGCCCATGGCGGAGGCGAATCGGCAGCTTTCCGGCGATTTGGCCACTCGTATGAGCATGGATGCGGAACGCACGGCCGCGTTTTTCGGCTCCATGATGACCGGCGACCGCAGTTTATTCGCCATTCCTGTCAGCATCCTGATAGCTACCATCATTTGTTTCGTGAAGCAGCCCGCCATCGGCATGATGAATCTTCTATTTTTATTCATCAGCATCTATGCAAACCTGGTTTGCATTCGCAGAGAATACTCGTGGCATACCCAACGAATGGGCATCATGTCGGCTTTGACGCAGCGTATGATCGACATGATTGAAGGCACCATCGTCGTGCGGATGTTCGGGCTTGCTGCGCATATGCAGGAGAAGTACGAGACCGATTCCAGGACCGCTTATTCCTGTGCGATGAGAGGCGCTAACTATAACGCGATGCGTTCATCATCAAGTTCAGCCATACAATGGGGCGCCATTGTTTTTACGCTGATCGCTGGCAGCATGTTCGTTCACATGGGCATGACCGATCTGGGAACCGTGGTATTCATCGTGCTGATGCAGTCGCAAATCAATAATGACGTGTTGATCATGACAAACTTGTATCGTCAGCTGCAATACGCAACGATTGCCGCGGTGCGCGTCAAGGAAATCTTTGACCGCCCCGAAGAGCAAATGCGGGAAAATACGGTAACACCGGACGTAAACGCGGAGCTTGCGATCGATATGCGACATGTCACGGTATCGTACGATACCGATTTGCCCGTTATTAATCATATGTCTTTGCAAATCAAAAACGGCGAAAAGCTGGCGATTGTCGGCGGCAGCGGCGGAGGCAAAACGACGCTGATTCGCTATTTGATGGAGCTCGCGGAAGCGGAGAACGGGGACATCCGATTATTCGGGCAGCCGCGCGAGCGGTATTCTCAAGAAGCGGTAAGAAATCTTATCGCGTATGTACCTCAAAACTGTTATCTCTTTGACGGCACTATTCGAGAAAACATCGCATGGGGCAATGCAAAAGCAACCGATGAAAACATGTGGCATGCCGTGCGCGAAGCAGGGTTGGAAGGATTAATCCGCCAGTTGCCAGACGGTTTGGATACTCGTGTCGGCGAACATGGCGCGCAATTATCCGGCGGACAACGCCAGCGATTCGCCATCGCGCGCGCAATGCTGAAGGATGCCCCGCTGTTGCTGCTAGATGAAGCTACTTCTGCGCTGGACGGCGAGTCGGAGGAACTTGTTGGGCAAGCTTTGGAACGGCTAATGGACGGACGGACCGCGATCGTGATCGCGCATCGTTTATCCACGATCCGCAACGCCGATCGTATTATCGTCATGGAGAATGGGGAAGTGGTGGAAGAAGGGAACCATGACCGTTTGTTGGCGTGTTCCGGGCGGTACGCGCAGCTCTACCGGATGCAATACAAAAAACAGGCTGCGGTTATTCAAGCCGGGCTTCAATAAATCGGATACGGGGAAAACCTTATTACTATTTTGCGTAGATATACCGTCTAATAAATAGATCGCATCAAGGTCTATATAAGGTGCATTTCTGTGAGAATATCACGGACTAGCCGAAAAACTGGAGGTACTTTACGATGAAATCGACATTTCGTATGTTTACTATCGCCGCCGTAGGCGCAAGTCTGCTGGTCGTCGCCGCTCCTTTGGCCCCTTCCGTATTGGCACAAGAATCCGCTCCCGCCGCCAATACAACGCCGCCTAAGGCGGTGCCAATCTCCGCCCTGTTGCCGGAAGCCGTCGCTTCCCCGATTGCCGTTTCGTCCAAGTCGATCGACGACCCTTCCGAACGGGTCAAGGTAACGATCCAAATACCGGTTGTTGGCGGGATGGCGGATACCGATTACCAGCAAAAGTTGAACGATCGCATTCAACAGCAGGCGTTGAGCGACCTCGAAACGATCAAGCAAGAGGCCAAGGAAGCGTTCGCCGACTCGCAAAAAAACGGGTACGATTATCATCAGTATGAGTTGTACATATCGTACGAGGTGAAATCGGATGGCAATACCGACAATCGCGGCATCCTTTCCCTTGAGGTCAGCACTTATACGTACACGGGCGGGGCGCACGGCATGACCCGCGTAGATCTGTACAATGCGACGGTTAGCGCCCAAACTGCGTCGGACTTGACATTGGAGCAGGCGCTTGGCGAAGGAGGGCTGGCGAAGGCGGATCAAGCGATGCGCGATCAGTTTGCGAGGCCGAATAACTTCTTTCCCGAGGCGATCAACAGTTTCAAGGGCGTTTCGCCGGAGCAGCCGTTTTTCGTCGAGCAGGGCATCGTGAATCTTGTCTTTGCGCAATACGAGATTGCGCCGTATGCAGCAGGTATCGTTAACATACCGGTAGTCGGGGAGGACCAAGCCGCTCCGTGGGTGGCGATTGAGGCGGAGCAGACGGTGAAGAACGAGGCGGGGGTAACGCTCGTACCGCTGCGGATGGCTGCCCAGAAGCTAGGCTTCGATGTAGAGTGGAGAGGGGAAACCCGCAGTGCGGAGCTGTCCCGAGGTGCTCAATGGACCTCGGTGACGGTGGACGAGAATCGTTACTTCGTCAATAAAATGGCCCCCATCGCTTTAAGTGCGGCGCCGATCATTGTGAACGATACGATGTATGTGCCGGTCGATTTTTTCGACGGCATACTGGGGCTGCGCGTGGTAGCCACCGCCTCCGGCTCCTTCGGAATTAGCGGCTGACAATAATATGGATAGAGCCCCGTATACAGCGTTGCATTCAAAAGTCACTTGTACCGCCTGTCACGGGATGGGCGGTTGATTCGACTTCAGCCGGTCGAACTCATAAATCGATTGCAGGCGGAAGGTATTTTCTGTATTGGTCTTTTTGAATATCAACTCATGGGGCAAATCGATGACCAAAGGTCACTGGGCATTCAGACTGGCATCTTTTTTAGTGAAAGGATGAAGCGGATTTTCATTTGACAGGGAGTTGGCGAATAATTTGTTGTAGAAAATCAAGTGGACCAAAATGGCGGCGATTGTTATGTTTGGGGTTTTATTCGGGTCCGGCCTGATCGGCATGCCGGAGAGAGGGGCGGCGGATCCCGCTCCGCCTCAGACAGGCGAATGGAAGAGCTTGGGGGATCCGTTTGATGGCTATGACCCCTATGTTCCCTCTATCGTCTTCGATAATGCGGGTACTCCATATGTCGGCTTCCTCAATCCGGAGGCGGAAGTCAAAAAATATCATGGCAGCAATTGGGTTACCGTTGGCGCTGCAAATTTTACAGGGGCGAGCGTTTCTGTGATCAAGCTTGCCGTAGGAACGGACAATAAGTTGTACGCTCTCGTCGGTGAATCCGCAAGCGTTAATAAACTGACGCTTTGGACGAATGCGGGAAACGGCTGGAGCGTACTAGGCTCGGCGAACTTCACATTCGGCTATTTGCAGGATCACGTGGCGTTTGCGCTGGCGAGCAATAATACGCCCTATGTGGCATTTCCCAATTCAACGCAAAGTTACAAGCTGAGCGTGATGCGGTATAACCCAAGCCAGGGTTGGGAGACAGTTGGCGGAGACGCGATTGTGGACAATACCAAATCTCTTGTTACGAATACCTCCATAGCCATTGATGCGCAGGACAATGTGTACGTAACGGTGAAGTATGGGAATGACGTTAGCCGTACTCGCTCCGTTTACCGCTATGACGGGCAGAGCTGGTCCAATCTGGGGGATCCTGTGATCAACGGCATGGAATTCAATACCAGGTCCGCGGCGCCCATCGCGATTACCCCGATAGGGCAGGCTCCCTATGTATTTGCCACCCCTAACGTAAGTGAGAATCCGCTCTATCTGTATGCGTCCAAATTGTTTGCTTACCGCGATTCGGCATGGGAACAAGTCGGCTCTACAATAGATAATGCGGCGCCGTATCAAATTAATCTTGCGATCGCTCCGGACATAGAATATATACTACATTCATGAATGATAGTACCGGGTCGACGTCAGTTTTGAAAATGGCAAAAACGGCCGGTTCCGATTGGGAGACGATTCTATTGGAAACCGAACTTGATTTGCGTATCGTGGCATTAGCCGTTTCAACCACCGGCAAGCCGTATATCGTCGTTACTAGTCAGAGCGGAGCGGCGGTAAAATATTACTCGACTGTTGACTCCGCGCCAACCGCCGGCAACGTGGACATTACAGGCAAATTTTATGCAGGTCAGACTTTGAGCGGCACTTATACCTATGCCGATGCCGAGGGCGCCGCGCAAGGTGCATCCCTATTCAAGTGGGAAGTGGCGGACAACGCTAACGGCACTAACGCGACGGCGATCGCCGGGGCAACTTCCGACAGCTACGTGTTGGAAGCGACGCAGAAGGGCAAGTACATTCGTTTCGAGGTGACGCCTGTAGCGGCAACCGGCACAACAACGGGAGTGCCCGCGGCTAGCGAATGGAAGGCAGTTTCCAGTTTGAGCAGAGGCGATGCAACCGGGGACGGGCTTGTTACACCCGCCGACCAGTTATATGCACTCGATATGGATAACAGCGGAACGGTAGATGCACAAGATGCGCAAATTATTTTGAGTTTATATGTTGGAAATGCAGGGTGATCCGATGATTGGATGACCATGCAAATCTGCACACGATGCCGGTAAGGCAAAAAAATCCGCCACGCCAGAAGCTGGAGCTTCCCCGTGAGCGGATTTTGTCTGATCAAGCAAGCGGGATCAGATGCGGAACCGGTCTACTGCCTGCTGCAGCCGTCCCATCGTCCGGTTCAATTGCAGGGCGAGCCGGCCGACGTTTTCGAAGCCGGTCATCTGCGATTCGACCGTGGCGACGATTTCTTCCGCGCTGGCTGCCGTCTGCTCGGAGACGGCGGAAGCCGATTCGACGAAGGCGACGATCGTTTCCTTCTTCCCGTCAAGCTCGTCCATCGCCGACGCGATTTGGGCAATGCGTTCGTTCATCTCGAGCAGCACTTCACGGATGTCGGTGAAGGCGGACGATGTCGATCGGACCGAGTTTTCCTGCTCGCTTACGATACCCGCCACCGCGTCCATCGACTGGGCGGTGTTCGTCGCCGAAGAGAGCACGTTGTCGACGGTGGCACGAATTTGCTCGGTCGCCGCGTTCGCTTGGTCGGACAGCTTGCGTACTTCCGTCGCAACGACGGAGAAGCCTTTGCCGTGCTCTCCCGCGCGTGCCGCTTCGATCGAGGCGTTCAGCGCAAGCAAACCGGTCTGCCTGGAGATGCCGGCGATGATGTCGGTCATTTGCGCGATGGCGTCGATGTCCGCTTTCAATTGCTCCAGCTGCCGTTGCGCGTCCTGCGACACTTCGACGTTGCGCGACATAAGGCGCGTCAGTGCAGCGACGGCGTCGAGCCCGCGCGCCTGACGGTCTTCGATTGAACGTTTGGCGGCCGACAGCTCTTCCGTCTTGCGCTTCGATTGATCGACATACGCGGCAAGCTCCTGAACCGCTACAAGGCCTTGTTCCACCTGCTCGGCTTGTTCGTTCGTCGCAGTGGCCACCTGATGGATGGTGACGTTGATTTCTTTGGCAAGCTCCATCGTCTGCAAGGATACTTGCTTCATATCGTCGGAGTCGGCCTTGCTCGTCTCTGTCGCCGATTTGACATCTGCGACGATCGAATGAATTTTGTCGATGAAGCGGTTGGCCGCCGCGGACAATACGCCGATTTCGTCGCGGGCGGTTTGGGGCAGCCGTCTCGTCAAATCGCCGTCGCCTTCGCCGATCTCGACCATTGCGCTCTGCAGCAGGCGCAGCCGGCGGATTTGGCGATGCACAATATAGAACAGTACAGTGCCGGCCAGCAGCACCAGAATGGTCGTCGCGATGACAATCGTATTGCGGATGCTCGTCAACACCTCCGTGGACAGGGCGACGACGAACGCGCGGTTATCGGACAGGACGGAGACGTAATAATCGACTTTTTTGCCGTCGTACGCGGAGGTGCGCATCGCCGTTTGCTTCGTGTCGTAGCTTAGCTTCAACGTTGCGAGCAGCGCCGGATCGAGCGCAGCCGCCTTGTCGTCGCTCGCATACAGCAGCTTGCCGTCCGGCTCGGCGATCGCGGCGAAGACGACATCGTCGCCAAGCTCCGCTTTCAGCTGCTTGATCATCGGCTTCGCGCCGATCCGGTTTTCCAGCTCGGTGAGCCGCTGTCCTTCGCGGCCGACCTGAACGATTTTTTTGCCGTTCCAGCCCGTTACGCCGACGTACTTGTAAATTTTCGGATCGATTGTGCGCTGCTGAGCCGGTTGGGTGACGACGGCGCGTTTGCCCGTAATCAAGTCCATGAATTCGAAAGCTTGTCCTTTCGGATCGGAAGCGAAGTTAAAATCGACCGACGGGCCGGCGTTCGTGACCGTAACTTGTCCTTTGTCGTTCGTAATCCAAATTTCATCTATGCCGGCTTTTTTGGCCAGCGCGGAAGCCTTCTCGTATGTAAAGCCGGGGGAGGCGTCGAGGTAGGAGACGAGCGTCGCTTGGGCGATCATTTCCTGCTCCATCACTTCCTCGGCGGTTTTCCGCGCGATGATGGCGTTTTCGATGCCGAGCCGAGCGATTTCGGTCGTCGTCAATCCTTTCTGGTGCATGTTGTCGGCGGCTTGTCTGTAAATGAATATGGCCATCGCGGCAGCTCCGGCAACGATGACGACCAGCAGCGGCCAAATGATTTTGTTCTGAATCGAGTAGAGCTTCATGAAAAGGATCACTCCCAGTGTCGATTGATGTCGAGTTTTGTGTCTTTCTTCTGGACTATTTTACCACAATGAAATCGTATGCACTACATCATCGGGGTGGGCAAATCGTACTCTTGGCCAACAACGGATGACATGAGGTGCCCTTCCATTTTCTCTATGGAAGTGAAATAATCAGAAGAGAAGCAAAGACAACTCGCCGGAATCACAAGGAGATACGATGGCCAAAAAGACGATCGGCTTGTTCGCGCATGTGGATGCGGGCAAAACCACATTCGCCGAGCAACTGCTGTACCATACGCAGAGCATCCGGGAGCGGGGGAGGGTCGACCATAAGGATGCATACCTCGACAGCCACGACATCGAACGGCAGCGGGGCATTACGGTTTTCGCCGACCAGGCTTTCCTGTCGTATAACGGGGCGACCTATTATTTGATCGATACACCCGGACACGTCGATTTTTCGCCGGAGATGGAGCGAGCCGTGCGAGTGATGGATTTCGCCATTCTCGTCATCAGTGCGATTGAGGGCGTCCAAGGCCATACCCAGACGGTCTGGCAGCTGCTTCACAAGCATCGCATCCCGACGTTCCTTTTTATCAACAAGACGGACCGGGTCGGAGCGGATACGGCTGAGGTACTTCTTGACATCCGCAAGCAGCTGACAGACGATGTGTGCGCGATAACCGGTCATCTGACGAACGCAGCTGTCGGGGAGGTATTGATGGAAAGCATGGCGGAGCGGGACGAGCGGCTGCTGGAGGCGTTCCTGGCAGGCAAGGAGGATCAGGCTTTCTGGCTTCGGGAGCTGCAGGCAATGATTCGCGGCCGGCAGCTGTTTCCGTGCGCCTGGGGCTCCGCTCTGCAGGATTCGGGCGTGATCGAGTTCTTCGATCAACTGCATCGCTTGACGGTGACGGACTACGATGCGCAGACGGAAGCTCCTTTCGGCGGACGCGTGTACAAAATCCGTCATGACGGCGGCGGCGCCAGGCTGACCTTCATTAAGGCGCTGAGCGGCATGCTGAAGGTCAGGGACGAACTGCTCTACAATCCGGGCGGCGAGCCGATTAGCGAGAAGGTCACGCGGCTGTTCCTCGTAAGCGGGGCGAAAATGCTGCCGGTCGATCAAGTTGCAGCGGGCGATCTGTTTGCGGCAACCGGACTTTCCGCCGCCGAGGCCGGCCAGGGAATAGGCGACTGCGCCGGAAAGCTGATTTACGACATGGTGCCGACGCTGAAGTCCAAAGTGGTATTCGCCGAATCATACCATGTAAAGGACGTGCTGAAGGCGTTCCGGATCCTTAACGCGGAGGACCCGTCCTTGAACGTGGTTTGGGAAGAAATCTCGCAGCAAATCCATCTTCATGTCATGGGCCTCATTCAGCTGGAGGTGCTGGAGCAGTTGGTGAAGGAGCGCTTCAATCTTGATGTCGCTTTCGGCAGCCCCGAGATTTTATATAAAGAAACGATTCAATCCGCCGTAACCGGCTATGGGCACTTCGAACCGCTCCGGCACTATGCGGAGGTGCATTTGCGTTTGGAGCCGGGGGAGCGGGGCAGCGGCCTTGCGTTCGAGAACGCCTGTCATATCGACGATTTAAGTACTGGCAACCAGAATCTGATCAGGACGCATCTATTTGAACGGGACCATCACGGCCTCTTGACGGGGATGCCGATTACCGACATCAAAATTACGCTTCTGACGGGCCGCGCGCACAACGAGCATACGCATGGCGGCGATTTCCGCGAAGCGGCGTTCCGGGCGCTCAGGCAAGGGCTGGAGAAGGCCGACAATGTGCTCCTTGAGCCTTATTACGAAGTGAAGATCAAAGTCGGGCTGGACGATCTGGGCAGAGTGATGTCCGATATGCAGAAGGCCCATGGCCGCTTCGATCCGCCGCAAACGTCGGACACACATGCCGTCATTACAGGCAAGGTGCCGGTCGCGACGTTCATGAATTACAGTACGGAGCTCGCTTCTTTTACACATGGGCGAGGCAGCCTTCATATGACGTTTGGCGGCTACGACCTGTGTCATAATACGGAAGAAATAATCGGGCAAATCGGCTACCGGAAGGACGCCGACCCGCTTTATACCTCGTCATCGATCTTTTGCGCCAAAGGGAGCGGGTATACGGTGCCGTGGGACGAGGCCGAAGCGAAGATGCATTTGTTTTAGGCGATTGGCAATCTTGCAAACAAGAGAGGCGGCACGTTTATGAAAACAATACGGTTCGGTATTATCGGCTGCGGCAATGTTACGGAGGTGAAGAGCGGTCCCGGTTTTCAAAAAGCCGCGTTCTCCAGCCTGGTCGCCGTCATGCGGCGAAACGGCAAGCTGGCCGAGGATTATGCCCGCAGGCATGGCGTGCCCCGCTGGTACGCAGATGCGCAGGAGCTGATCCATGACCCGGAAGTCGACGCGGTATATGTGGCGACGCCGCCGGGCTCGCATCTCGAATATACGCTGGCTGCGGCCAAAGCGGGAAAGCCGGTGTACGTAGAGAAGCCTATGGCGATGAATGGGGACGAGTGCGACCGGATGGTTTCCGCCTGCCGCGATGCGAAGGTGCCGCTTTTTGTGGCCTATTACCGACGTGCGCTGCCGCGGTTTCTGAAGATAAAAGAACTGCTGGAGGCCGGGTCGGTCGGCGACGTTCGTTTCGTGCAGACGGTGCAGTACCAGCCGGCGCCCTTGATCGAAGGCGATAGCGTTCCGTGGCGGCTTCAGCCGGAGCAGTCGGGCGGGGGACTGTTCTTTGATTTGGCGAGCCATACGCTGGATATCCTCGATTTTCTATTGGGGCCTGTCGCCGAGGCGAAAGGGCTTGCCTCCAATCAGACGGGGCAGGTAAAGGGAGTCGAGGATATCGTGACGGGAACCTACCAGTTCGCAAGCGGTGTCCACGGTATGGGAACGTGGTGCTTCTCGGCTTATGGCCGCGAGGACCGCAACGAAATAATCGGCTCCAAAGGGAAGCTCGTGTTCTCCACATTCGGCCATGAACCCATTGTACTCGAAACCGCAGAAGGGGCGACAAGGTTTCCGTTCGAGAGTCCGGAGCACATTCAGCAGCCGCTGATTCAGACGATCGTGAACGATTTGCTCGGCATCGGCAAATGCCCCAGCACAGGGGAGTCGGCCGCCCGCACCAGCCGCGTGATGGATGCGCTCGTAAAGGACTGGCGGGATTTGCAATAGAGACGACGAGAGCCAGGAACAGCCAGGTTGCGACGTGCAACCGGCTTTTTTTGTTTGTGTTTTACGATTGACAGCCGAATACAAGACCAACTATAATTCAATTGTATTATTGTATAATACAATAAAATCACCGGGTTCTTTCTGGCAAGTTGACAGGATTGTTTAATCTTACCGATCAGGAGGACTCCGATGCAATCCTTTGATTTGAACGGGGAATGGAAGCTGTATTATTTTCCGCAGGGGAAGTATGCTGTTGCTCATCCGGATTCGCTTAAGCTTCTGGAGCTGCAGCCGATCGCTGCGGCTGTGCCGGGCAACGTTGAACTGGACCTGCAGCGGGCGGGATTGCTGCCCGACCCGGGTGTGGGCGAAAACATTCATCTGCTGAAGGAGTACGAAATTTATGAGTGGTGGTACCAGCGCGAGTTTACCGTAGGCGCGGAGATCAGCCAGGGCAAGCTTGAGCTGCTGTTTCATGGCGTCGATTGCCTGGCCACCTATTGGCTGGACGACCGGGAAATCGGTCGCACCGCGAATATGCTGATTGAGCATCGGCTCGATGTTACGGGATTGCTGCAAGCGGGTCGGACGTATACGCTTACGGTGCGCCTGCAGTCGCCGGTTATCGAGGCGCTGGGCAAGACGTATGACCCGTCGAGCTTCGCGCTGCCGGTGAATTTCGAGCAGCTTTGGATTCGCAAAGCCGCCCACAGCTTCGGCTGGGATATTATGGGCAGAGCCGTATCCGCCGGACTGTGGCGGTCCGTGGAGCTTGTCGCCCATGGCGCAAACGAAATCGCCGAGCTTTATTTCGCCACCACCGCCGCCAACGCAAAGCAGGCTACGCTGCAAGTATTTTATCAACTGAAGGTCGAGCCGGAGAAACTGGTTGGCCTGCAGCTTCGCATCAGCGGGACGTGCGGCGAATCGCAATTTGCGGTGACGCGCGATTTGCGGTTTGCTTACGGCAATATTGAAGTTACCGTAACCGATCCGCAGTTATGGTGGCCGAGAGGCTACGGTGAGGCGTCCCTGTATGAAGTGAAGACCGAACTGCTGCATAAAGGTGAAATGATCGCTGCCCGCAGCGATACAACGGGATTGCGGCTGTTGGAATTCATCCGTACCGATGTGACGACAATCGAGCGGCCGGGCCAATTTTTGTTCAAGGTGAACCATGTGCCGATTCTGATCAAAGGATCGAATTGGGTGCCGATGGACCTGTTTCACAGCAAGGATGCGGCCAAATATGCCGACGCCATTGCGCTCGCGGTGGATTTGAACTGCAACATGCTGCGGTCCTGGGGCGGGAACGTGTATGAGGATCATGCCTTCTTCGATTTATGCGATCGCAATGGCATTCTGGTCTGGCAGGATTTTGCCATGGCTTGCGCGATTTATCCGCAGGCTCCCGAGTTTCAGGAAATGTTGCGCAACGAAGCGACCGCAATTGTCAGAAAGCTGCGCAACCATCCGTCATTGGCGGTTTGGTGCGGCGATAATGAGTGCGATGAATTTTTCGTCATGCGCGGGCTGGATCCGAACAACAACATCCTGACGCGTCGCGTGCTTCCTGAGGTTGTTTTTCAATGCGATCCTTACCGCCCTTATGTGCCGAGTTCGCCCTATATATCGCCCGAAGCTTATGCGCTCAAATCCGTTGATGTGCTGCCGGAGCGGCATTTATGGGGAGTACGCGACTACTTCAAAAGTATTTTCTATACGACGCCAAAATCGCATTTTGCCGGGGAAATGGGTTACCATGGCTGCACCAATCTCTCCTCGATCCGCCGGTTTATCGACCCTTCGCATGTCTGGCCGTGGCAGGAAAACGAGCAGTGGATTATTCACAGCACCGATCCGCTGGGCAGCAAGGATTCGATGTACCATTTCCGCGTCAAGCTGATGGCGGATCAGATCAATGAGCTGTTTGGCGAATACCCGGAAGGGATAGAAGATTTTATTCTGGCCTCGCAGATTTCCCAGGCGGAAGCGAAAAAATATTTTGTGGAACGGGTGCGTTTGAACAAATGGCAGACGACGGGGATTTTGTGGTGGAATCTGCTTGACGGCTGGCCGCAATTTTCCGATGCGGTTGTCGACTACTATCATGTCAAAAAGCTGGCTTATCATTATATCAAACGGGTGCAGCAGCCGGTATGCGTAATGGTGGATGAACCGGAAAACTGGAATGTGCAGGTGTTGGTCGGCAACGACACGAATGGCGCGGCCAGGGGAGATTTCCGCGTTTGGGATGCCGAGAGCAAAGAAACGCTGCTGGCCGGAGCCTTTGAGGTGGAGGCTAACGGGCTGCTTGCGCTCGGGGACATTCGCGCGCCGCGCAGTATGCAGCGGCTGCTGCTGATCGAATGGACGATAGACGGCAAACGGTACGGCAACCACTATATGCTTGGCAGCCCGGGTTTTTCGCTTGCGCAATATAAAACGTGGCTGCAGGAGATTGCCAAGCTGCCGGATGCATTCGATGCGGACGCGGTGGGGCGATAAAGGAAAGCAACAAGCCATGAAAGGCAATAGCTGGGCCGAATCAAGTCCGCGTAAACCGTGGGCTTTTTTCAGTTATCGGACATTATGAGGTATAGTAGACATGGAATTATTTGAGGGGGACATCGGGATGATTGCTGAGGACTTTAAGATCGAAACAGAACGATTGCTATTAAGACCGTTCTTTATTGAAGATTGCCCTGCCATGCTGCGAATACAAAGCAATCCAGTGATGACGGAGTTTACTCCGGATCATCCTTGGAAGTCTATTGACGATGCTTACAACTTCCTTCATTTTGCACAGAAGTTATATAAAGATGAGAACATAATAGAAGGATTTCGCTATTTTTTTGCTGTGGTCGAAAAGAATTCAAATCAAGTCATTGGATATTGCGGGATAGGGGGACCAGAGTTTGACCGCACTCTTACGGAAGTATTTTATAGCATTGATCATCCGTTCTGGGGACAAGGATATGCAACAGAAACTACAAAAGCTTTGCTGCACTATGGATTCGAACATTTAAATTTAAAGAAAATAGTTGGCTTTGCGGAGAAAAGAAACTTGGCCTCTTTGCGCGTACTTGAGAAGGCAGGGTTGATAAGAAAAGGCGTAATATCGGGGATGCAAGCTCAGTATGACTATTTTAACGATGAGATCTATTTCGAACTAAATAAGAACGAATGGGTGCAGGGGATTTATCCGAACCATGCAGAAAAAGAATCGTAGCTGCGCACTCGGGAGCCTCTCGTTCCGGGGAAGAGGCGCTTGCCCGATTTGTGCCGCAACGTGAACAAACGAAAGTTACGACATTTCAAGCGTATCGTCGTTCCGCGATGGGGATAGCCGAAACCGAGTTAGAGAGAGAGGGCTCGATGTTGTCAGGTTACTTTGGGATAATATGGGAATGGCGAAATAAGCCATTTTTTGTGGCCTATTTTGTCGGCTCCTGTTGAAGCGTGGACGGTTTCCTTGCTACGATTGAAAAAACACCATTAGAAGCATGGGATGTTTAAAAAACAAACAATTGCGGAATCAGGCATCGGAGGTGCGAGCGCATATGCATGAAATACGGCTGAGCGGGGACAGGCTGCACCTGGTCCGGGACATGGGCGTGTACGGGGCGCCGGAGCCGAATTGGGCCCATCCGGAACGCACGATGGCGGAAAACCTGCTGCTCTACGTAACGGAAGGAGAGCTGTCCCTAGGCGAAGGCGACAACGAATACCTGCTTCGCAAAGGGGATGCGCTGCTGCTGAAGCATGGGGTCCGGCAATGGGGCAGGCCGGTCAACGCACCCGGATCCTCCTGGGTGTTCGTCCATTTCTACGATCAGAGCTTCGCGTCTGCGGAAGGGCCGAGCCCGCTCTCGTTTTCGCTGCTGCCCCGCGACGCGCTGTTTTTCTCACCGGACAAATACAGGGCGGAGGTCGCGCTGCCGAAAAAAATCGAGCTGCCGGGCGACCTGCACGTCGAGCGCGAGCTGAAGGCGATGCTCCGCCTGTACCAGTCGCGGCACAGCCTGCGCCATTTGCTGCTCAGCCTGAAATTTATGGAGCTGCTCATCTACTTCATCCACAAGTCGGAGGCCGCCGCCGTTCCTTCCAAGGCGGAGCTGACGGTGCGCCGCGTCATCGGTTATCTCGAAAGCCGCTGCGACGGCAAGCTGACGGCCGGCGAAATCGCCGAAGCGATGGGGATGAACTACAATTACTTGTCCGAACTGTTCAAGCAGCAGACGGGCAGCAGCATTCTCGACCATCATTTGCGGCTGCGCATCGACCGGGCGGCGGAGCTGCTGCGGACGGGCCGACTGAACATTTCCGAAGTGGGGGAGCGCTGCGGATTTTCCGACGTCTACCATTTCAGCCGCATGTTCAAAAAAATGACCGGCTACACGCCGACCGACTATAGGAAAAGCCATTACCCAACCTGAAAATTGGATAAAGAGTATGCGGCTCGCTTCATTCCTTCGCTTTGCCCCTTTTGCTAAGATGAGGGCAGACGTTTTGCCGGGACGCGGGCGCGGCCGCAGCAGCAGCCGCCGGCGGTGAAGCAGAAGGATCGCCATTTCGGGAGGCTGAACACGATGGAACAGACGAAGGCCCAGCAGTCGACGCTCGAGGAGCGTTATTCGGCATTCAAGAAGGACGGCTACACCGTCTTTGAAAGCGTATACGACGACGAGACGATCCGTTCGTTCAAGGAGACGTTTCACCGTCTGCAGGACAACGGCATCGATCCGCAGCAATGGTGGTTTGCCAATACATGCGAGATGGCGCCGAAGCAAATGCTGCCGGCCGTGACGAACCCGCTTATTCTCGATTTTGCCGAAAAGGTGATGGGCCCGTTCGTGCAGCTTGACAATTTGACGCTGGCCGGCTTTCCGTCCGCCTCCCCGGAGAACCGGGGCAAGACGGGCTGGCATCGCGACCGCTGGGCGAATTGGCCGTTGACGGAGGATTACACGAGCCCGCTGTCTGTCAATGCCATCAGTTATTTGCAGGATTTGACGGAAGAATACGGTCCGCTGCGCGTCATTCCCGGATCGCACCGGATGCCGGTCGGCATTCCGACAGAGGAGCGCGGCAAGCCGCATCAAGACGAGCTTGTGTTGTACGTCAAGGCCGGGGACGTCGTGTTTACGCATAATGGGCTCATCCACAGCGGCACCCAGAACACGTCGGGCAAAATCCGCTACTTCTTCAGCGTCTACTACAACAAGACGTGGCTGAAGCATACCGACAACCACAGCGGCCCCAACGTGCAGCGGATCGTTTCGGAGGCGCGGTCCCGCAACGATCACCGGACGATGAGGCTGTTCGGCGTTGACGAGCGTCTGCAGGCACGGGCCAATTCCGGCTTCCTCGACACGGACGAGGAGATGTGGGCGAAGTGGGCGGCCGCGGACAAAGCGGCGATCAAAGGCTAGCGTGGTGGGAGGCGGAAACGAAATGCAGCGGATAACGATCGACGGAATACCGGCGATATGGCGGGAGCCGTCCGACGGCCCCGGCCGCGATCTGGTCGTTTGGCTGCCGGGTTTCTCCGGGCGAAAAGAAGACACGGTCGCGCAGCTGGACGCTTTCGCCGCTGCCGGCTTCCACGCGCTCAGCTTCGATCCCGTGCAGCACGGCGAGCGGGCGACGGAGACGCGGGAGGCGCTCGCGGCCAGAGTGGTCGGCAATATTCGCCGCCACTTCTGGCCGATTCTCGCCTTGACGGCGGAGGAATTTCCCCGCGTCATCGACGGCGCCCGCGAGCGGATCGGTTTCGGCGGGAACGTGATGGCGGGCGGCATCTCGATGGGCGGCGACATCGCCGCCGCCGCTGCCGGCGCAGACGCGCGCATCGCCGCCGTGGCGGCATGCATCGCCACGCCCGACTGGCTGCGTCCCGGCAGCCACGAGCCGCCGGGCGAGCCAGACGATGCCGCGCAAGCCTGTTACGACCGGCGCGATCCGCTGACTCATTTGACCGATTATGCGGGTCGGCCGGCGATTTGCTTCCAGTGCGGCGAACTGGATACGCAGGTGCCGCCGGACGGGGCGCTGCGATTCGTCGCGGCGCTGCGCGGCGGTTTGTACGCGGACTGTCCCGAGCGGCTAGCGGTCGTCAAGCATACGGGTGTGCCGCATCGATTTACGGACAGGATGCTGCAAGGCGCCATTGAGTGGTTCCGCCAATTCGGGACGGAATAAGACCAACATTGCCCATAGGGCTGTAGCGGGTTGCAAGCAGCAACCCGTTACGGCTCTTTTTTCATCGACAAATTAGGACGATCGTTCTAAAATCGGGTTATTAGCTGCGGAGGTGTCTAGCATGAAGGGGAAAACAACTCGCGGACATATCATCGAATCGGCCGACCGGATGTTCTATGAGCGCGGTTACGAGTACACTTCATTTGCCGAAATTGCCGATGCCATGCAGAAGCTTTCGATGCACCTCCTTGCCCGGAGTCAGGGGATCGCCACGCTGGCACAAGCGTTTCGGGATGAACGTTTTATCAAACATGAGGTTGTGCAGCTGTACAGCTGGTTGAGCTCGCAGCTTGCACGAACCACTCAGGTGGAGGGCCAATGAACGCAATGATAACTGGACCCGATGGCAAACCGCGCTGCCGCTGGTGCGGCGCCGCGCCGGATTTTCTCGATTACCACGATATCGAATGGGGATTTCCGGTCAGCGACGATCACGGGTTGTTTGAGAAGTTAAGTTTGGAAGGTTTTCAATCCGGACTGAGCTGGCGCACGATTCTTGCGAAACGCGAAAACTTCCGCGCGGCTTTCCATCGTTTTGACTTCGATCGAATCGCAAGCTATACGGAGCACGACCTCGACCGTCTGCTCGGGGATGAAGGCATCGTCCGACATCGAGGCAAAATCGAGGCGGTTATCAACAATGCGCAGCGGGCGCAGGAGCTCGTCAAACGGGAAGGCTCGCTCGCCGCCTTCATCTGGCGGTATGAGCCCGATCGAACCCAGCTTGCCAAGCCGCAGACCGCATCGACCTCGGCGCAATCCATTGCGCTGTCGAAGGAGCTCAAAAAGATGGGCTGGAAATTCGTTGGGCCAACAACCGTATATGCTTTCATGCAAGCGATGGGGCTCATCAACGATCATGTCGAGGATTGTGCGATCCGGGGAGAGGTGGAGGCGGCGCGCCAACATTTCCAGCGTCCGGGGAAAGAGAGCTATTGATCTGATATTCAGTGTTTGAAGCCCCCGGAAACGGATAGGAAATCCGCTTCCGGGTCTTTTGATCCGATGCAGAAAGTTATTGCACTGACGGAGCCGCGACTCACGACGCGAGTATCGTTGTACGTATTGGTCAAATCAGTGGGTGTGTTGTCCTGGGTCAGGCGAACGCCCCAGATCATGAAGTAGGAATAGAGCGGCTGGGCGCTTATCGTCGCGGCGTCCGGCAGCTTGTTCGTTTCGCTGACGACGAGCGGTTTGCCGTGCGTGACATTGGTGTAACCCGGAGGATTGGATCGCATCGGTCACGACGGTTGCTCATGGAGGAAAGGCGGACGAATCCGACGGGTTGAGCAAAATCGCCGGCGAGCGGGGAGCGGGTGAAGCCGGCTGCGATACGGGAGACAAGGAAACGGATCGGGCCGCTGACGTCACGCTCCTGGAGTTGATCGAAGTGGATCCCGATTATTAGTTGGGGGCCGCGCACGTTGCCAAATACGGCGCAACCACCGCACTGCTCGCCAAAGCGCTCGATTCGGCCGAACGGCTGACGATTCAGGTGCATCCCGATCCTGCAACGGCTCAGTCTTTGTTTCAATCGCGGTTCGGCAAATGTTTCCGAATGACGCTGGTCGAAGCGAACAGCTGCGTGGAGCTTCCCCCGGGCAGCGTCGTTCTGGATCGCCGTCGTGACGGCGGGAGAGGGGCGTCTGATCTGCGGGGAGGCGGCGATACCGCTGAAACGGGGAGAGCAGCTTTTCATTCCACACGGTCTTGACGCCGATATCGCAATTGAACCGTGCGGTTCCGAACCGCTTCGAATGGCAAGATGTTTTCCGCCTCGATAATTGGAGGTGGCGGTTGAAATTTGTAACTCTCCGTTCATTTTCAATTCAAATTGGGTTTTTATAATGGCCCCAGAATTGAAAGGAGAGAGTGACATGGAGCAAACGAAATGGAAAAGGATGCGTCAATTTTGGAGAAAGTGGTTTAAGCGCACAGCCATTGCCCTTATTCTATTAGTAATTGGGCTCACTGCGCTCGGCTCCGCTTATGAACAATCGGCCCGCAGCAAGGCGGCCAGGGAATTTCCTGCCCCCGGCAAGCTCGTGGACATCGGCGGCCGCAAGATTCATCTGAATTGTGAAGGCGAGGGTGCACCGCTCGTCGTGCTCGAGGCGGGGGCCGATACAAGCGGGTCCGCGCTTTGGCAACCCGTGCAGGAGCAGGTCGCGCGGTTCACGCGGGTATGCTCCTACGACCGTGCCGGTATTATGTGGAGCGATCCGGCGAAGGGGCGGCGTACCGGCGCCGACATTGCCGAGGATCTTCACAAGGCGCTGAGCGCCGCCCATGAAAGCGCCCCATACGTAATGGTCGGCGCTTCCATGGGCGGCCCGTACGTCATGACGTTCACCAAGCGCTATGGAGATGAGGTCGCGGGAATGGTCCTTGCAGACGCTTCGCATCCGGAGCAGACCAAACGACTCGCACTGGCAACCGGGCAGCCGGAGAGCGATCCGATTCCTTTCGTGTTTCACGCCCTTGCGACTGTTGTATGGACCGGTTTGCCGAGGCTCGTGCTTCCCGACGCGGAAGTACCGGAACTGCCGCCCCTGACGGCCAAAGCCATTACGGCCTACCAACCGATATCGCTCGCGGCCGCATTCGCGGAGGCAGCCTCTTTCGAGGATTCGCTTCGCGAAGCCGGCACCTTCCGCACGCTCGGCAGCCGGCCGCTTGCCGTGCTCTCCAGAGGCAAGCCTTGGAGTGCGTTCACTGAAGCTCAACAGAAAGCGGGCGGTCTTACACGTGAACAGTTCGATCGTGCGGAATCCGAGTGGGCAAGCATGCAGGCCGAAGAAGTCGGCTGGTCCTCCGACAGCACACAGCGAATCCTCAAGGACTCCAGCCACGTCATCCAATTGGAACGCCCGGACGCAATCGTCGATGCGATCCAAGAAGTCGTGGGCAAGACAGCGAACAACAGAAGGGGACGCGGCGAAGCTGCCCGCCAATGAGCATGGCGGTCTTGCGGCACAAGACAGTCTCGGCATAAAAGGAGGAACGGCGGATGCCCGTGGTGCTGGTAGTGGACGACGATGCGAACATTCGCGAACTGGTGCGGCTCTATCTCGAGGATGAAGGGATCGAGATCGTACAGAAGGAAAACGGCATCGAAGCGTTGGCATATGCCGAAAACCATGCGTCGGACTTGATTATCCTGGATATCATGATGCCGGAAATGGACGGATGGCACTTGTGCGCCCGGTTGCGCGAGCTTGGGGACATTCCGCTGCTTATGATCACCGCAAAAGATGAGCCCGAGGATCGCATCAAAGGTTTCAGGCTGGGCACCGACGATTATCTCGTGAAGCCGTTCAATCCGACGGAACTGGTGCTCCGGGTCAAGGCGCTGTTGCGGCGTTACCGGATCGCCAGTTCCCGGACAGTCCGGCTCGGCGATCTGTTGATGGACCGCAGCAGCTACCAGGTGACGGACAAGAACGGCCGGGAGATCACCTTGCCGATGAAGGAATTCGAACTGCTTTACAAACTCGGGAGCTACCCCGGCCAGTTGTTCACTCGAGACCATCTGATCGAAGAGATTTGGGGAAGGGATTACGAAGGGGACGAAAGAACGGTGGACGTCCATATCAAACGGCTACGGGATCGTTTTGCGGATCACGAATCCGATTTTCGCATTGTCACCTTGCGCAATCTCGGCTACCGGCTGGAGGTGTATCGGGATTAAATCCCTGTATACCCGGATCGTCCTCTTGTTCATCGGTGTGATCGTCGTCAGTCTCGCGGTCGGTTCCGTCACATCCGATCTACTGTACCGGAAGTCCTTTACGCGCACGCTCGAGAACAGCCTGCTATCGAACGGTAAGCAAATCATACAGACCTACCGTTCATCAGCTGGGACGGCATTGATTCCTTTCATGAACGATGTTGCCGGCCTATCGATTTACGCTATTCAATTGTTCGACGAGTCCGGCAAGCCGTTGCTCGTTGATGGATCGGAGGTCGTCGTTCCGGACGCGGAACGGATTCGTCTAGCCCTGGCCGGCGACGTGGTACGGAATACCGGGAAAGAGCGCCGGAATCCGATGGTCGGGTTGCCTTTTTCGGTTGACGACAAGTCTTATGCCTTGTTCGTCAAGCTGAAAAGCAACGATCTGTGGCTCCAGGCGAACAGGGAAGTCAACACAGAGCTGTTGGCCATCTTTCTGGTCGGAGCTTGCCTCGTGCTGGTCGCAGCCCGATCGATTGTGAAGCCCCTGCTTCGGTTGCGGGATGCGGCCGGACGAATGGCCAAAGGCCACTTCGATGTGCGGTTCCGTTCGAACCGCAAGGATGAAATTGGCCAGCTTAACGCAAGCTTCGTCGAGATGGCACATGAGCTTTCCAAGCTGGATCGGATGAGACGCGAGTTCGTGGCAAACGTCTCGCACGAGATCCAGTCGCCGCTGACGTCCATCTCCGGTTTCGTCAAGGCGTTGAAGGAGAAGCCGATGAGCGAGGAAAAGCGGTTTTATTATTTGTCGATCATCGAGGAGGAGGCCGAGCGATTGTCCAGACTCGGCCAAAACCTGCTCCGGCTTTCCGCCTTGCAGCATGATCGGCATCCCGGTCAACCGACGGCATTCCGGCTCGATGAACAGCTCCGAAACGTCGTCATCGCGCTCGAACCACAGTGGCTGGAGAAGCAGATCGCCGTCGAACTGGACCTGAAGCCGGTGACGGTTTACGCGGATAAGGATCAACTCGGGCAAGTGTGGACGAACCTGCTGGACAACGGCATTAAATTCACTCCGCTCCACGGCACCATCCACATTTGCTCCCGTGCCGACAGCCGGTCGGCAATCGTTCGCATCATCGATAACGGCATCGGGATACCGGAGGATCAGCGATCGGATATTTTCAAGGCGTTTCACAAAGCGGACAAAGCCCGCAACCGAGCCGTGAAAGGCAACGGTCTGGGGCTATCCATCGTCAAGCAGATCGTGGACAGGCATGAAGGGTCCATCCGCGCGGAAGCCGGCCCCGACGGAGGCGCCGCGTTCACGGTAACGCTTCCGCTCGGGAGATCTTCCGGCCCGTTGCGGCCCTGATGCATTACAGAACATTGTCCGTCGCGCAATTATTGCAGCCGCGGCATCATGCCGGGCCGGGTAACGAAAATAGCCCATGAAAAATGGCTTATTTGCCCGATTTCGGGTGGCTCGTCGAAATAGTCAGTGAAAAATGGCTTATTGGCTCCGCCAGGCCCCAAATGAGGCCTTTTGGCGAGGCTGCCCGATTTTGGTGAAATAGGCCATCAAACAGGACCTATTTTTCAGGACGTTTGGCGCAGGAAGCCGCGCCTGACTTGACTTTGGAGCAGAAGCTGGGCGAAGGCGGGCTGGCGAAGGCGGATCAAGCGATGCGCGATCAGTTTGCGAGGCCCAATAACTTCTTTGCCGAGGCGACCCCGAGGTGCTCAATGGACCTCGTTGACGGTGGACGAGAATCGTTACTTCGTCAATAAGACGGCCCCTGTCGCTTTAAGCGAGGCGCCGATCATCGTGAACGATACGATGTATGTGCCGGTCGATTTCTTCGACGGCATACTGGGGCTGCGCGCAGTGGGCACCGCCTCCGGTTTCTTCGGAATTAGCGGCTGATTTGAATTAATAGGGATAGTGCCCGTTTCACTTGCACACAGGCTATTGCTCCGGCGGCAGCCTGTTTTTGTTTTTCCAAAAAAAAGCAGAACGTCGGGAATCGCACAATGTTCTAGTCATAAATCACGGGATCTGCGGCTGATTCCACTTCAGTCGGTCAAACTCGTAAATCGATTGCAGCCGGTAAGGGCTCGCTGAATTCGCCCTTTTGAACACCCCCATATAACCGACATCGTGGAAAATCACGTACTCCATGTCCGTCAGCTGATCGGGACGGTTCGATTGCCAGTAGAAGTGCAATTCTCTCGGAGCTTCGTACCATAGCCAATCCAAATCGGCAACCGCCACATTTCGATTGCGGAGTACCCAGATGTCGAACAAAACATGAGGATCGTCCGCTTGAATGGTTGACTTGGGACTGTTTTTTTTCAACGTATCGGCAGCGGCTTGCATATCGGCGTTGATGGTTGAATCCGATGTGAAACGAGCCACCGCTTTGATTTGGTTGAACTGCTCCGTTTCCCGTTTGATTTGAGCAGCCATTCCGATTTCGCTTAAACTGATTTTCGGGACGTAAGCGACGGCGAGGACAGTGATAAGTCCGAAGACGAGCGCTTTGGCCAAATGCAATCTTTTCGTTCGCGCTGCATACAGCCAGCCCAAGAAGAAGCCTACCGGAACGACTAGGCCAAACAAATTTACATAAAATTGGCAGGCGAGATAGGTGGCGACGATGAGAAGCCAGCTTTTGGCACCCATCGTTTTCATTCGGTCCATATAAGACAACAGCATGAGTACGAGCAAACCAATCCAAATCATCCAATCCAAGTAACGTTCATCCTCCCTTGCCGCTTCGCCGGTTTATCATAACATATTATGCCATCATAAGCTGCGAACGAACGTTTGGTTTCGGGAGGGGGATGTATCAGGAATAGATTTTTCTGCTTTTCCGACCCCAGGCTTTTGTCAGGGACAGGGAGGCGAAGTAAGCGAGCAACGAGAGGCCGACGGATCCGAGAGTGTTCCATAGCATGGGAAAGTCCAAGCCATCCAGGTATCCAATCGCCCACTGTCCGCAAAAAACCATCATAATCATAGAAAAAGTGACCCTCGCATAAGGGCGGATATCCCAGTAGAACCCGATGCTGCCGGAGATCGAGAAGAAGTTAAGCATAGTAATGAGCACCATGCTCAAGCCCAGCGCAAAAGCGATTCCTTCAATGCCAAACTGGCTTCCGAGAACGTAGATGACGGCAATCTTGAACATCGTGGTAATGACGTAATTCCACAGGGTGGCATTCGCGCGGCCGAGTCCCAGCAGGATAGCATGCAGCGGCGCATCGAAATAATGCAGGAAAAACATCGGCGCCAAAATTTTCAGCAACAAGCCGGCTTCCGGCGCGTTATAGATAAGGGTTGTGAGCGGCGTAGACCAAACGTACAGGATGACGGTGGCAGGCGCTCCGATAAAAAGGCCCAGACGCAAAGCCTGTTCCATTCTTTCGTGCATCAACAGACTGTTCTTGGTAGCAGCCGCCTCGCTGATGGCCGGGATGAGGGCAGTGGAAAGCGATTGGGTAATGAAGCTGGGCATGAAGAGCAACGGGAAAGCATATCCGGCGATCATACCGAACTGCTTGGTAGCCATTGCCGTACCGATGCCGGCTGCTGCCAAGCTTGTCGTAATGAGCATGGGCTGAAAGGCGCCGTAAAGTGACTGAATCACACCATTTCCGGTGGTCGGCAAGCCGATTCGGAGCAGACCTGTAAGTGTCGATCGACCGTTACGAAGGTGGGCCGCCCATGTTTCTCCGGGAAGTTTGACTTCACCGCGCATCTTGTAACTGGCCAGCAGAAACAGAAGGCTGCTGATCTCGCTGACCACCGAGGCGGACATAGCG
Source organism: Paenibacillus cymbidii (assembly GCF_004764705.1). GTDB lineage: Bacteria > Bacillota > Bacilli > Paenibacillales > NBRC-103111 > Paenibacillus_AN > Paenibacillus_AN cymbidii. The sequence continues at coordinate 336,445 of NZ_SHLX01000004.1, forward strand.
CCGGCGGCGGCATAAGCAACGCCATAGGGCAGCAAGAGGTGTACCAGGGCCAGCACACATGCGATCTGTACGGTGTTCTCCAATACATCGGAGGCGGCGATGGTGTGCATCCGCTGCTTCCCGCGGAAGTAGCCCTTCAGAACCGCCGACACCGCTACGATCGGCGCAATGGGCGTGATCGCGAGCATGGCGTAATAAGCACGCTGATCGCTGAGGAGAATGGATGCGATCCATTCCGAGCCTAGCAGGGAGAGAGTAGTCAGCGTAACGCTCAGGATGCCGGTGACGAACAGGGAGACGTGCAGGATTCGTCTCACCTTGACCCGATCTCCATGGGCATCGGCCTCAGCGACCAGCTTGGAGATGGCGACCGGCAAGCCCAGCTCCGTAATCGTGATAACCAGCGGAACCAGCGGATGGGCCATCATCAACAGGCCGATTCCTTCCGCACCCAGCACTCTGGCTATATACATCCCGCTGATGAAGCCAAGGATGCGATTGATAAACGCGGCTACGGATAAGAATAACGTACCTCTCATGAAGGTTTGCGACGGTTGTGGCATTGGGCATCCTGTCCTCCTGTTAGCGAATACTTCAATTGTATTTCAACATTCGGGAAAAAATGTGAACCCGCCGCGGCGGTGATAAAGTGCTTATAGCACAATCTTTCGAGCCCCTGCTATAATAAGTGGATATTATGCGGGGGAGTGGTGCGGGGCAATGTACAAAGTTCTGGTCGTGGATGACGAACCGGCCGTCCGATTCGGTATGAGCCACTATATGAATTGGGAGCAATATCGGATGGTGCTCGTTGGAGAGGCGAAGGATGGAGTGGCCGGTCTGAAGGCTGTGGAGCAACTGATGCCAGACATCGTGCTGACGGATGTTTTGATGCCCAAAATGGACGGGATTACGTTCTCGCAAGAAATTCGGAAGCGCTTTCCCCAAATCAAAATTATTTTTATCAGCGGACACGACGATACCGAATACCTGAAATCCGCCATGAAAGTCAGCGCAATGGATTACATATTAAAACCCGTCAATTTGCATGAAATACAGACCGTGCTCGAGCGGGTTGCAGCCGAATTGGACGAAGATCATGCCGTCCAGCGCTTGACCGAAGAGATGCAGGCCAGGCTGAAAGAAAGCATGCCGCTTCTGAAAGAACAATTCCTGTTGTCGTTGATCCGGGACGGGGCCAGCCGTCAAGATCGGATTCAAGAAAGGCTTGCTTTTCTTGAGCTCAAGCTGCCTGTCGACACGGTTTATTGGGTCATCGTTATCTCCATCGACCGCTTCGCGAATGTAGGGGAGAAATACTCGGAGCGGGAATTGCAGCTCTATCTTTTTGCGATTCAAAGCGTCTGTCAGGATTTGGTCAACGAACACCTCAAGGGTGTTGTCATCGAGCATCGCAACGGGGAGTTCGTAGGAATCGTATATGCGGAAACGGAAACGGAATCGGTTGAACTGCTAGAAACGGGAGGGCCGGATAATCTGCCGCCGCACAATCAAGTCGCCGAACCTGAAGAGCGGTTGTACGAATTGGCGGTTCAGCTTCGCGAACAATTGCAGCAACGGCTATCGATTAGCGTCACGATCGGAATTGGCGAACGTGTGGCCAGTCTGCTAAATCTAACAGAATCCTATGTACAGGCGCGAGAAGCGGTAGCGGGAAAATGGTATCTCGGGCAAAATCAAATTGTGACGATGGACAGCCTCAATATGGATAAAAATTCCATAAATCCCGCAAAGTCTTATCGCTTTGGTCCAACCGAGAGCTTGAATATGTATACGGTCTTGAAGAACGGAGATCCGCTGAAGCTCGCTACCGCATTGGACGAGCTGTTCGAAGGGTTGGCGCAGGAACGCCGAGGCGGGCTGAAAAATGCCCGAAATGTGGTCATGCAGGTGGTGCTGCTGGTGGGACAACTCGTCTTGGAGTTGAATATTCGCAACAATGAGCTGGATCGAAGAGAAGCGCAGTTATTGGAAGAATTGTTCCATCAAGAGACGATCGCCGAGCTGCGCCACATTCTTGCGTCCTATCTGGCCATGATTTGTGAAACCATCAACGAGAACCGCAGCGGCAAGATGAGCAATGTTATCGATCGGGTGAAAGAGATTATCGGGAGACGGTATGCGGACAACAACTTAACCGTCATCGATATCGGTCGCGAGGTGTTTTTGACTCATACCTACGTGTGTTTGCTGTTCAAACAAGAGACGGGGAAAACGATTAATGAATGGTTAACGCAGCATCGGATCGAGAAGGCCAAAGAACTGCTTGCGGATCCCATGAATAAGTTTTATGACATTTGTTATGCCGTCGGTTATTCGGACCCGAGTTATTTCGGCAAGCTGTTTAAGAAGTTGACCGGCTTTACGCTCAGCGACTATCGCAAATCGAATCAAGCGGGGAAATGATGGTGAGCGGCGTGCGTGACTCCTTCCGCCATTTATTCGGTCAGATCCAATCGATTGTCCGTCGATTCGGCCTCCCCCGGAAGTGGCTATTTGTTTTCGGCGTATTGATCGTACTTCCCGGCATAGTCATTTTATATGCGTATTCCCAGCGAACAGCCGCGATCCTGGAGGAAGAAGTGTCAACTTCGATGCTGCAGACGGTCAAACAGGTGAGTGCCAATTTGTCCTATCGGCTCGGACATATTCGGGACATTAGCAATGCAGCGGCGATGAACCCCGAGCTGTACCGGTTCTTGCAAGAAGACAGCGTCCCGGAGATGGCGCGACAATTGGAATTATTGAAAGATTTACGCTATTTGGGGGAAACCGTCGAAGCGAATGCGGATATTTACCGCATGCGATTATTCGTGAATGACTTTACGATGCTTCCGAAGGAGCATGTGAATTTTTTCGAACTGGACAGCTTAAAAGCTTGGCCGTATTACGAAAGGGTGATGGAAGGAAAAGGGGCTTTGATTTGGACCGATATTTACAAGCAGTATTATTACGGCATAGGCGAGGTTGATATTTTCTCGAGCGCCAAGCTCCTGCATGATGCCAGAAACTTTAATCAAGTTTCGGCTGTTCTTGTCGTTGACGTACCGGAAAGTTTGATCATGGACACGTTATCGAGCCCTGACTTGCCGAATCCCGGCAATCTGTTTATTGTCGGCGACCGGGGGAATATTGTCGCGCACTCGGACAAATCGCGAATCGGCACGATGGTGGAGGAAGACATATGGTCGGCCATTCGACAACACCCGGAAGGCAAAGTCAAGTTTCAGCTTCATAACGAAGACGATTACGCGATGTATGCCACGATTCCGTCAACCGGTTGGAAGGTGGTCGCACAAGTACCCGCTGCGGATATGTCCGAGAACATCAAGGTCAAAAAAACGGATGGGCTCGTTACGCTTGCCTTCGTATTCGTATTATTCCTCGTTCTCGTATACGTGCTGCTCAGCTTGATCACCCGGAATATGAACCAGCGTCTGGTGCAAGTGATTCGTATGATCCGCAAGGATGGAATCGAACGGCTCGACGAAACGCATACGATCCAGGACGGAAATTTTATGATGCTGGAACGCAGCGTCGACGCGATGACACGCGAGATGCACGCCCTGATGGAGCAAACCTACAAAGCTCAAATGCTGGAAAGAGAAGCGCAACTACGCGCTTTGCAGGCGCAAATCAATCCTCATTTTCTTTATAATACGCTGGACATGGTCAACTGGATGGCCATCGGACATGGCAAGCAAGATATAAGTCAAGTGATAAGCGCACTCGCCAAGTATTTCCGGTTGAGCTTGAATGGAGGGCGGGATGTCATGAGTGTTGCGGATGAGTTGAACTTGGCCCAGGTTTATTTGGATTTACAGTCGAACCGCTTCCAGCATTCGTTTGAATATCGGATCCAGCCGGAGCCGAATGTGCTCGATTTGAACCTTCCCAAGCTGACGCTTCAACCGATCGTAGAAAACGCACTTCTGCACGGCATTCGCAATTTGGAGGAGGATCGATTCGGTACGATCCGGATACGGGCGTATCGGGAAGACAACCTGTTGGTGCTTGAAGTAGACGATAATGGAATCGGGATGGAAGAAGAGCAAGCGCGACGACTACTGGCCGAACCGCCGCTGCGGAACCGCAAAGAAGGTTCTTACGGCTTGTACAATGTCAATGAACGGATCAAATTGTTTGGCGGGGAGACTTCGGGGATTGCGATTTCCTCCCGGCCGGGTGAAGGCACCATCGTGAACGTGCGAATAGGCTTGGAGCGGACAACTCGCAGCAATTCCGAATGAGGCTTGCGGTCCATCGATTGAATTCCTTAATCCAATCACCCCTCAACTCACGGCTGCCGTGATTTGGGGGGTGTTATTGTTCAACCGAGCGGATCTTCAGAGTGTAAGAAAAGCCCGAAAATTGAAATATCACCACCTATAATTAACCGTTCCGGCTAGCTATACTAAACCTACAGAAAGATTGTGATGCCGATCAAGAAATGGGAGGATTATGAGAGACTTGGCTACAGAACTGAAGGGCTCGCTTGCAAGCATTCAAAGACGTGAAGGAAGAAAAACCCGCCGGCGGCTGATCCGCAACAATCTGGATACCTATGCGTTGTTGCTCCCGGGACTCGTTTTCCTGTTTTTATTTAAATACACGCCCATGTACGGAGTAATCATCGCGTTCCAAGATTTCAACATTTTCGACGGGATAAGCGGAAGTTCGTGGGTGGGGCTGGAACACTTCAAGAAATTGATGCAATCGGATGAATTTATGCAAGTGTTCGGCAACACGCTGATCATCAGTATGTACAAGATCGTTATGTTATTCCCGCTGCCGATCCTGTTGGCTTTGCTTCTGAATGAAGTGGGAAGACTGTGGTTCAAGAAAACGGTGCAGACGCTTGTCTATTTGCCGCATTTCCTTTCCTGGGTTATTATTTCGGGTTTGTTTATCAACATTTTATCTCCTTCGGCCGGGATCGTGAACGAGGTGATCCAATCGTTAGGCGGTCAGCCGGTGTCCTTCCTGCTTGACAACGATTATTTTCGAGGGGTACTCGTTTTTACGGCAGGGTGGAAAGAAGTCGGCTGGAACGCCGTGATCTTCATCGCCGCCATCGCCGGCATCGAACAGGACCAATATGAAGCCGCTTCCATCGACGGGGCCGGCAGAATTCAGAAAATGATCTCCATCACGTTGCCCGGGATCGCACAGACGATCATCCTGATGTTGATCTTGCGAATCGGAAGCTTGCTCGATGCCGGTACCGAACAAATATTGACGATGTACAATCCGGTCGTATATCAGACAGGGGATGTCATCGGAACCTATGTTTACAGAATGGGATTGGGGAAGATGGACTACAGTTTCTCCACGGCCGTTGGATTGTTCAACTCCGTCATCGGTTTCCTGCTTATCCTGTCGGGCAATTTCTTGAGTCGAAAATTTATGAAACGAAGCATCTGGTAGGGAGAGTGCGATGAAAAAACGAACGATAAGCGATATCGGTTTGGATGCGGTCGTGTATGGCGTATTGATTGTTTTTGCGGCGTCCACCTTGTTCCCGTTTGTGAATGTGCTGGCCAAGTCGGTAAGCCAGGAATGGGCGGTCGTATCGGGCAAAGTCGGGTTGTTCCCTGTCGGGTTCCAGCTTGCGACCATGCAATACGTTATCACCTCGGATCAGTTCCTGCGATCATTTGGCGTTTCCTTATTCATCACGATTATCGGGACGGCATTATCGCTTTTGCTTACCGCGATTTCGGCTTATCCGCTTTCGAGGCGGCACTTGCCGGGTATCGGCATGATGATGGTGCTGTTCGTCTTCACGATGATGTTCAACGGAGGCATCATACCGAATTACATGCTGATTCGTAATATTGGGCTGATGGATAATGTATGGTCGCTTATTTTGCCTTCTTTAATTAGTGTCTTTAACCTTCTTGTCGTCAAAAGTTATTTCGAAGGGCTGCCGGAAAGTCTTGAGGAATCCGCCCGGATCGACGGAGCGAAAACCTTTACCGTCTTGTTCCGCATCCTTCTTCCGATCAGCGGGCCGGTGTTGGCCACCATTGCGTTGTTCTATGCCGTCGCGTACTGGAATGACTTCTTCAGCGCAATGATCTACATCAACAGTCCGGCGCTCAAACCGCTGCAGCTCTATTTGCGCGATATTGTCATGGATGCCAATACAGCCGTCTCGTCCATGCGTTCGTCGGACGACATCATGAATTTATCTCCGGATAATGTGCGATCCGCGACAGTAATTGCTTCCACCATTCCGATTCTGCTCGTTTATCCGTTTTTGCAAAAATATTTTATCAAAGGGGTATTGATCGGGTCCGTGAAAGGCTGAAGCATCAGGCATCCCGGACACCGTGTGGCGATGCATTAACTCCATCAGCGGGGACGCCCGCACGGATTAATGAATAGATGATAAACTGGAACAAATAAGGGAGGCTTTACTTTGAAAAAGTGGGCAAAACAAATGGTTGGCATTTCCCTAGCAGGTGTGATGGCCGCTTCTTTGGCCGCATGTGGAGGAAACGCAACGAAAGAGCAGGGGAGTCAAGGCGCAAGCTCCAGCCCTGCGAATGCCGCTTCTCCTTCTGCGGCGCCTTCGTCGGGGCCGAAGCCGGAACTGCGGTCTTTGGGCATTTGGATGAATGCCGATTACAACACGTATACGGTAGCCAAAGTGCTGGAAGAGCGTACAGGCTACAAAGTGAAGTACGACATGCTTCCCCAGGAGAATCCGAATGAGAAGCTGAACCTGTTGATTGCTTCCTCCGAACCGTATGATACGATTACCACCGGAGGCGCGAGCATGTACAAGGCGTTATACTCCGATTATGCCAAACGCGGAGCACTGGTGGACCTTGGTCCGCTCATCGACAAGTACGGTCCGAATATCAAGGCGGCCATCTCGCAACAATCGTTGGATGCGGTCAAGGTAGACGGCAAGATCTATGCGATCCCGACGCAAACGCTAAGCAATGTGGCAAGTTCCCTGATGATCCGCCAAGACTGGCTCGATAAACTCGGGCTCAAGGCGCCGACGACGACCGATGAATTAGTGACGGTATTGAAGGCATTCAAGGAGAAGGACCCCGGCGGCAACAAGGAGCAAAATATTCCGTTCACAATTGCCGGCAACGCACCGATTGTAGTCAATTTGGCCGGAGCTTTCGGAATTACGAACTCCTGGAACGATGTGAACGGCAAGCTGCTCCCGCGTGCCTATGATACGGGCTACAAAGATTATATTCTCTACATGAACGATCTGTTTAAGCAAGGGTTGCTCGACAAGGAATTCGCTGTAAACCAGGGGACAACGGTAAATGAAAAATTCACGAGCGGCAAAGCCGGTGTGATCGCGGTGGATTGGTCCAACGTGCCGTCGCTTACGGATGCGCTCATCAAAAATAATCCGAATGCCAAAATGGTTTATATCCCGGCCTTAAAAGGACCGCAAGGCAAGCTCGGCTTGTCGCAGCCTACCGGATTCGATCGCCTGACCTTTATCCCCAAATCGGCGAAGCATCCGGAGGATGCGATCAAGTGGATCGATGCCAAACTGGAAAAAGACACGTTCCGCCTCATGACGATCGGCGAGGAGAACAAACATTATACGTTCAAGGATGGCGCATACGCTCCGATATTGCCCATTTTCACGGACGAACGCAATTTTGCAAGCAGCTACTTGACGGGATCGGACGAGAAGAACTATCCGCTGTATTGGCAGGCTCGCGTGCGCAAGGATGCCCGCTTGTTCGATGCTTATGCATTCTTGAACATCAAGGAGCCGGCGAATACGAAAGTGTCCGATGTAATTGGCCTTAGTCCATATATGGAACAATATTCCAAAAACAGCGATTCGTTGAATACGATGCTGAACGACCAAACGGTCAAATTTATCGTAGGCGTCGATCCGATTGCGAACCTGGATGCGTTTATCACGAAATACAAAAGCGCAGGCGGAGAAGCCAGCTATAATGAGGTGAACGATTGGTACGCTGCGCAAAAGAAATAAAAGAATAACCGGAGAAGGCTACAGGAGTTGCTCTTGTAGCCTTCATTGTGAGGACAATATTATTTTTCGCCATCACCGATAATCACGCCGATATGACGCGCGGTATCATAGACGGTTTGCAGCGGATTTCCTTTGTAGATGCCGACCTCCGCAGTCAGCGTATCGGTATAGCCGATCGCCTGCAGCGCTTCGCGGACGGCTGCCCAGTTCACATCGCCGGAAAGGAGCGGTACGAAGCCGCTGCCGGTACCGACGCCGGGGCGGAAGTCCTTGACGTGTATTTTGCGAATGCGCGTATCCAGAATCCGAATCCATTGCTGCGGAAACCCGTAGGCGAGAATGTTGCCGACATCGAAGTAGACACCGATCCACTTGGATTGAAAATCATCGATGTACTGTTTCATCTCCAGTGGCGATAGCAGAAATTTGTTCCAGACGTTTTCGATGGCGATGTGCACCTTGCGATTTTCCGCTTCCGGCAGAAGCAGCTCCAGCTCCCGCCGGCTTCGCTCATAACAGACGTCATATGGCGTCTCCTCGTTGACTGCGCCTGGAACGACGAGTGCCGTGTCGGCGCCGAGCAGCTCGGCGAACTCCAACTGCTTGCTTACAATGCGGCGGCCTTGCTCGCGAATTTCGGGGTCGGCGGCGACGAGGGGAAAGCGCCACAGCAGAGCGGTGGAAACGCTCCGCAGCTCCATATCGTGCTTTCTCGCCAAGCGGCCGATCGCCTCGACCTCCGCAGCCGATGTTTCCGGCGTCAGGCCGACGCCGCCAACCGGGTTCAGGTTCAGTTCGACAGCGTCGTAGCCCGCGTCCTTACTGATCGCGAACAGTTCTTCGAGCGGCGTTCCTTCGGGAAAACACCATTGATTTACGCCTTTAAGCATCGGGCTCACTCCTTGTCGGCTGTACGGCAGAAGCGGAAGAGAGGAACACCGTTTTACCGGTCTTCGCCGCTTCGTTCGCCGCCAGTGTCACTTCAAGCGTGGACACCGCTTCGTTGTAATCGCACAGAATCAGCTGCTGATTACCTGTGCGCACCGCTTCCACAAATGCCCGGCTCTGCTCGAGGTAGAAATCGTATTTCGACTTCACCGTGATGTCTTGCTCGTCGTCGACGATGCGCAGCGTCGTACCGTTGCCGTTCAGGGCGAGGTAGAAATCGTGTCCGAACACTTCGACATCCGCCCGTCCGAAATGGCGCGACAGCGAGGTGTTGCAGAAGTTGCCGGCCGCGCCGGACTGCAGCGTGAACGAAAGGACGCCTACGTCGTATACATCCGCTTCCGGATACTGATTCCGGATGTTCCTCTGCTCGTGGATGGCATGAATCGATGCAAATTCGCCTGCGACGTAGCGGATCTGGTCGACCTGATGCGTCGACATCTCGACGAGTTGGCCGCCGGACAGCTCCATTTTGCGCCACCATTCCGCTCCTGGCAGGCCGCCAATGCGATAGCCGAGCACCATGCCGATTTGCTTGTCGACCAAATACGCCTTCGCCTTCTGCACCGTGTCGAGGTAACGCAGGCAATAGCCCGAGCTGTTGATGATGCCGGCTTGCTTGATGGCGGCCGCTGTGGCCCGCACCTCGTCCATGTTCAGCCCGACCGGCTTCTCCGACAGGAGATGAATGCCGCGGCGTGCGACACCCGCTTCGATGCCATTCCTGGCAAAAGGCGGCGTGCACACGTAAACTGCATCCACAGCGCCTGAATCGAGCAACTCCTCTGCACTTTCGAAAGCCGTCGTCTCGTAAGTGGCGGCGATGTGCCGCGCCCGCTCCCGGTTGATGTCGCAGACGGCCGTGATTTGTGCCCGCTCCACTTGCCGCAGCGTCTTCATGTGGTGCTCCGCCATACCGCCGACTCCGATAATCCCTACTCTCACTTGTTCCATCTGCCGATTGCCTCCCATAATACAAGCGACTGTCATCTTCGCAGCCGGAATGATAACGTGCCCTGCAAGTACAGGATAGTCGATCGGAGGAAGGGCTGTATTTAAGGAAATCGCACAACAATTTACGCAAAAAAATTCGTAGACGCGAAGTCATCCCCGTAATCTTCTAATTGGCAGAGGCCGCAAGCCGTCCGTTATACGGAACCGGGCGGCTTGGCGCCGGCGAATTCGTTATTTTGGGCCGGTTCCGCTCCTCGCAACTGCAGGCTTCGCCGCCAGGCGGTGGGTGACATGCCCGCCATCTCCTTGAACCATTGGGAGAAAGAATGGAGCCGGCTGAAGCCGATCTGCTCGGCGATTTCCTGCATGTCCTTGCCGGTGGCGCTGAGCAGCCATTTGGCTTCCTGAAACCGGCATTGCTGCTGGTACTGCTTCGGGCTTAAGTCGTACGTCATCTCGAACAGGCGGCGGAACCCCGCTACGGTCATCCCTGCAAGCTCCGCCAGGTCAGCCATCAGGACGTTTTCGCGCAGATGCTCCCGGATGTAGTCGGCGGCCTTCGTCACCGTCATTGCTTGCAGATTGGTTTGCAAATGCTCGAGCAGGAACAGGAGGAGCATTTCCGTCCATATTTTCATATTCAGATGTTTATAGGTTTGAAAAGAAGCCTGAACCCGCAGCCATTCTCTGAACAGCCGCTCGAACCGCTCCTTGTCAAGCCGGGACAACGCGAACAGCCGGGGAACTCCGCCGTTCAACGGGACAAGCCGGTCGAGTAGTTCCTTCATCTCCAGCTCGTATCCGGCAAGGTGGAGAACGCCGAAGCGAACTCGCGACACCGAGGCGTATCGGTGCGACAGCTCTGGCGGGACCGCGATAATATGGCCCGTTTCAACGATATGCTTTCGCTCCGGCCATTCGAACAATCCGCGTCCCTCCAGCACAATGGTGATTTCCGCTGTCGGATGACGATGGAATCCTTTGTCGTGCCAGCCTTCCTCGTAGGTACCAATATGGCTATTTGAATAGAACGCCGACGTCATCCGGCAGCACCTCCCGGCTCTCGTAGTTGAATGAACAATTTCCTTGAGAGAATGGCTTATTTATTGAAATCTTAGCATAAGAAAAGAATCAATTGAAAACATATAATCAAAATAGAAAGCGTAGAAAAAATGATTATCGGTTTTTCTTTCCTTTGTATTTCATCAGTCGGAGAAAAATGTGAACATGCTGGTATTGGCTGACGGCCAGGCGCTCCCGTATAATCAAGTTACTACCGATCGCCAAGACATCCGTCCGAAGGGGAAGCCGCCATGCTGCGCAACCTGTTCAGATCCGCTCGCCAGAAGCATTACTTCATGAAGCTGATCGTGTATATGCTTCTACTGTGCATGCTGCCGATCCCTGTATTCGGTCTCTTCTTCTACCATAACGTCCAGCACGAGATGCGTCGACAAATCGAAACGGCAAACGACCGTTATCTGAACCAATCCGTCAACGCGCTCGAACTGATCGTGAAGCAGATCAACAATGGCTTCCGCCAGTTTATGGCGGGCAATACGCTTGCCGAATTCGCGCGATACATACCGGCCGACTTCTACGACGCCGAGAACGGCAAATACAAGGCTGTCGAACAAGCGGCTCAAACGGACTACATTATCAGCAAAGGCAAAGTGCTCGCTTCGCTTGACGTGCTGCGACAGTCGAACGACTTCATTCACTCCGTCTATTACGTCAATCCGAACAAAAGCATGGTGCTTACCTCGGAGCAATCATCGGGAAAGTCGCAATTTGCGCTAACGGAATTTTATGATCGCGAATGGGACCGGAAATTGGCGGAGGCGTCGCTCGGGTATCCGATCATCATGAATTTGCGGATCGCCAAGCTGAGCGACGGCGCGTTCCTGCCGACCGTATCGCTCGTCTTCCGTCCGGCGCAAACCGAGTATAGCATCGTCATCAACCTGAATGCGGATCTGCTGTACCGTGATGTGCTAAGCAAGTTGGTCGCCGAAGGAGGAGGGACGCTCGCCGTTTTCACCGCGGGCGGCGTGCCGCTGTTGTACGATAGCGGCTCGGACCGGGCACCGTTGCTCGAAACGGCACAGCGCGCCATCGCCGCATGGGACGGCGAGGCCAACCGAAACGCGGTGGAACGCGAGAACAGGCTCGTATCCTGGCGGTCTTCGCAGATTTTGAACTGGACGATCGCCAGCGTGACTGATCTCGGTTCCGTCTACGCCGCCGTCACGAGTATGCAGCGCCTGTTTCTTGCGCTGGCAGGCGGCCTTGTGCTGGCTGCGATCGCGTTGGCATTCGTCGCCAGCCGCAGCATATACGCCCCGGTCATGCGGCTGCTGCAAGTTGCCCGCAGCGGGGAGGCGTCCGTTGCGCCGGCCAAGCGGCACGATCGCGGTACGGGTGCCGGCGAATTCGAAGCCATCCGCGACAGCCTGACCGATGCGTTCGCAGCGAGGACGAGTTTGTCGCGCCGGCTGCAGGAAAGCTTGCCTGCGCATCGCGAGAAGTTTCTTCGTTCCTTGATCCACGGAAGCCGGCTCGGCCAAGACGAGATTCGCGAGCGGCTCGATTATTTGGGCATCCCGCTAAAGCCGGAGCATCTTGGCGTGCTGCTCGTTTCCGCCGCGGAATACGGTCGGCGTACGGAAGGAATCGAGCGGGAGAACATCGGGCAATTGCTGCTCATAGGCGCATTGACGTCCGCGATCGATCCCGATTTGCCGCATGCGATTGCGGAATTGTCCGAATGGGTGTTTCTCGTGCTCGTGGGCGCCGGAGAGAACGGAAAGGCCGCGACGTTCCGAGCGGCTGAAGCGATCCAACGCGAGCTTTCCGCTTCGTTCGGCATGACTTGTACGATCGGCATCGGCGGTTGCGCCCGTACGGCGGCCGACTTGCCTCGTGCGTATCGCGAGGCGGAAGAGGCGCTGCGCGGCCGAGGGCTCGCCAGCGGAGGGGAGATCGTTTATATCGAGGACGTGCGGCTGCGTCCCGAGGAACCGCTGGCTTATTCGCGAGACAAGGTGGAGCGGCTGCTCGTTTACTTGCGGAACGGCGATGAGCCGCAGACGCTCCGGCTGTTCGCGGATATCGCGGGCGAAATTCGCGCGTCGTCGGGCGGCGCCGGCTTCGCGCAAGCGCAACAAGTGTTTCTGTTGCTGCTCGTTCGGCTCCTTGAAGTGGCTCGCGAGCTGCGCTTCGACAGCAAGGAGCCGGCGCCGACCCAGTCGCGGTTGCTGGAGGCGTTCCTGCAGCAGCAGGATTGGCAGGCGATGGTGACGTGGTTCGATACGCTCTTGTCGGCGATGGCGGTTCGGATCGGCGAAGCATTCGCGGAGAAGAACAACCAGCACGTAGATCGTGCATTTGCGATCATAGAAGCCGATTGCGGCGAGTCGTTGTCGCTGGCGACAGTGGCAGACAAGCTGAATTTAAGTCCGGCGCATCTCAGCCGCATATTCAAGGAGCATGCAGGCGCAACCTTTTCCGACTACGTGACGCAAATTCGCATTCGCAAGAGCAAGGAACTGCTGCTGCAGACCGATATGCAGGTGCAGGAAATCAGCAGCCTCATGGGGTACGTCAAAGTCGCCTCCTTCATTAAACTGTTCAAATCGACGACCGGCGTGACGCCGGGCGAATACCGCAAGCAGCACGGGTGACGCGACCGTCCGATCACGTTGCCGCTTGTGTTCGACACCTCTTCGATTTCTTCGCCATGCCTCTTTCGAATCCGCCCTTTTCAGCATGATAGCATGAATAGATTTACGGGGTCCCTGCAAATTGCCTGCGTTTGCTTCAAGCACAAGCCTCACGTTGCGGGGTTGTTTCTGGCGTTTATCATCGGAAAGTACATCGGTATCATCAACGAGGGAATAGCTTTTGCGCATTGTCGGCCCTATGATTAGGACAATCGCGAAGCCGGCCTACGGACTGCTCCACCTTTTGCGGTAAGCGAGAGGCGTTACGCCTTCCTGTTTCTTGAAGGACGTGATGAAGTGCGACGGGTTGTCGAAGCCGACTTGGCCGGCGACCTCGTGAACGGAAAGATCGGCGTATTTCAGCAAATTTTTGGCGGCGCTGAGTCGCAGGGTCAGCAAATAGTCGTGCGGCGTTTGCCCGGTATGTTTCTTGAATTCACGGATCATGTGGTATTTGCTGGCCGACATTTCCCGCGCGAGCTCGTCTAACGTCAGCGGTTTGTCGTAATCGCCTTCGATACGGGCAACGACGCGCCGGACGGCTTCCGATGCTATGGGAGCGTTCCAGTCCTCGGTCGCGCCTGCGGTGGCCAGCTCGGTCATGATGTCGACGATCAGCTTCTGGCAGCGCAGCTCGGATAACCGGCCCGGTTCGGCGGCAAGCTGCAGCAGCTGCCGCAAGCTTGCCGGCACGACGGAATCGGGTGCCGCTTTCATAACCGGCCCGCCTTGGCGCATCGCGGCTTCGAAGTAAGTCCGGCAGCCGGGGCCGATGAAATGCGCCCACAGCTTCTCCCAATGTCCGTAGCGGCCGACATCGTATATATGCAGCTCGTTGCAGTCGATGAAGATCAAGTCGCCGGGCATCACGTCGTAATCGCGATTGCGATAGTGAAGATGTCCTTGACCGTACAACGTGTGAATGACCTGGAACGAATCGAGGTATTTGCGTTCGGTGAAATAGTTCGCCTTGGCGTAGAAATGGCCGACGGCCTGCAGCTGGTATGGCAGCGACTTGGCGGCAGGGCCCGGCGTCAGGTTAATGGCGACGGAGCGCTCGCCCAGGTCGCGCACGTTTTTTAAAAACGTTTTCATCGTTAGCCTCCTATTCTTGGAAGAAAGCCGAGCAGGTGAGCAATATATTGAAATTTTATCACAATTCAATTGGATGACGCTAGCCCTAAGGTTCCCTATAATGAGGGTGTGATCACTGAAATGGCTAGCTAAATGTAAAAATTGAACGGTTTATTTCAGTGTCGCCGAAGGCTGATTGGATTTAGCAATATATTGAAATTATGAGGGGCAAAAGACGAAGGAGTGAATCGGTATGAATCATCGTAATGGAGCGTTTATCGGTTACGCGGGCAAACTGGTGGCACTTGCGGCGGTAACCGGCACCTTGCTCGCCGGCTGCAGCGGGGGCAAGGACAAAGGCTCGGCTGCCAGCCCGAGCGCATCTCCGGCAGCATCGGCATCGGCATCGGCGAATCCGTTCGCCAAGCAGCTCGAAATTACGTGGATCGGCAGCAGCACGCCGGGCAAAGCGTTCGATAAGCTCGACAATCCGACGAAAAAAGCGATCGAGGAAAAGTTCAACGTCAAGATCAACCAAGTTGTGATGGACATTTTTAACAAAGAACAGGTTAATCTGTACTTCGCCGACGGCAAAACGGCCGATTATATCGCGGTGAATCCGGTAGAGGGCAGAATGCTGATGGACCAAGGGCTGCTCCGCGAAATCCCGGAGGATAAGCTGCGCAAGCTGATGCCGAACTGGATGAAGACGATCGAGGGCATGCTCGACCCGGCCATCGTCAAGACGACGATGATGTACAAGGGCAAAATTTACAGCGTGCCGCAGTTCAATTACGCCTCGACACAGCCGTGGGTCATGGGCATTCGCAAGGATTGGCTGGACAACGTCGGCATTTCGAAAATGCCGGAAACGATCGAAGAGTACCATGAAGTGCTGAAGCGGTTTACGTTTAACGATCCGGACAAGAACGGCAAGAACGACACCTATGGCACGCACGGCTACGGCGTCAACGGCACACAAATTTATTTGCGCGGCGCTTACGGGCTCGGTCAGCCGAACTATCCGGTCGAAGCGATCGGAAACTCCAACTTCTACGCGGATAAGGACGGCAAAGTCGCCGCCATGCCGATCTCTGACAACTACAAGGCGTATCTGAAAACGATGCAGGCGTGGATTAAGGAAGGCATTATCGATCCGGAATCGCTCACCGATCAGCGTCCGCAGCAGCGCGCCAAATGGGCGGACGGCAAGTTCGGCGTCCTGGCCGATCATCCGTGGTGGTTCGCGATGTCGACCGTCGGCGGCGTAACGAAAATGGTTACGGATAAAAATCCGAATGCCAAAATCGAATTTTTCAAGCCGTTCAAAGGTCCGGACGGATCCAGCGGCACCAGCAACATCACGTTCCCTTCCGTCATGTTCGGTTTCGGCTTCGGCAAAAACACGAGCGACGAAAAGATGGAGCGCATCATGGCGATCAAGGACGCGCTTGTCAGCGACGAGAAGTTCTACATGCAAACCTACTACGGCGCGGAAGGCAAAGGTTATACGCGTGACGCCGACGGCATCGTGAAAGTGGCGGCCGATTACCTGGTCGTGGACAAAGTCATCTCGGAAGGCATCGGCGGTTTCTATGGCTTGCGCCCGGTCAACTGGGATTTCGCCAAGAAGAACCTGATCTACAAAACCGACATGCCGGCTTACGATGTAGCGATGGCGGCGCCTATCAAGTACAGCAACGTCAACTTTACATTCAGCGGCACGAATGAAGCGCTCGCCAAGAACGGTACGGCCGTCGCTACGGTCGTCACCGAATTCGAAACGAACGCGATCGGCGGCAAGCTCGATATCGACAAAGAATGGGAAGCCTACAAAAAGAAATACCTTGACGCCGGCGGCAAAGCGATTCTCGACGAATACCAGAAGCTGTACGACGCTTCGAATAAGAAATAACTGATTTGGCCTAAGGCAATTGGCGATGGCGATCCGGGCGGTCTCTCGCAATACGGGCTGCGCGGATCGCCTTTTGCCGCCGCTTCCGGCCGTAATCCGGGAGCCGAAGGGAGATCTCCAGATGAACGATGCGGCGCTTCATGCCAAGTGGAACGGCGAGAAGACGAGCAGGAAGCGCTTGGGCGCAAGGCTGGGCAAATACGGCTTTTATTATTTGATGCTTGCCCCGGCGCTGATTTGCTTTCTGATATTCAGCTATGTGCCGATGTACGGCATCGTGCTGGCCTTCAAAAATTACCGGTTCGCCGACGGCATTCTCGGCAGCCCGTGGGTCGGCTTTGAGTATTTCAAGCAATTTTTCAACGACCTGTTTTTCTGGCGTATCTTGCGCAACACCTTAATCATTAGCGGTCTTCATCTGCTGTTCGGCTTTCCGGCGCCGATCGTGCTGGCGCTGCTGTTCAACGAGCTGACGAGCCGCAGGTTCAAGAAAATCGCGCAAACGATTTCGTATTTGCCGCACTTCATGTCATGGGTCATTCTCTCGGGCATCATGCTCGAGCTGCTGTCTCCTTCGCGCGGGGCGCTCAATTACGTGATCCGGCTATTCGGCGGCCATACGGTGCACTTCTTGGCCGATCCGGGTTATTTCGTAGGCGTGCTCGTCGTCAGTCATGTGTGGCAAAGCGTCGGCTGGGGCAGCGTCGTCTATTTGGCGGCGATCGCCGGCATCGACCAGGATCAATACGAGTCGGCGCGCATCGACGGGGCCAGTCG
This sequence comes from Paenibacillus cymbidii, assembly GCF_004764705.1. Classification (GTDB taxonomy): domain Bacteria; phylum Bacillota; class Bacilli; order Paenibacillales; family NBRC-103111; genus Paenibacillus_AN; species Paenibacillus_AN cymbidii. The sequence goes on from NZ_SHLX01000004.1 coordinate 353,846, forward strand.
GCTCCAGCAGATGCGCTACATTACGCTGCCTTCGCTTGTGCCGATCATGACCGTACTGTTTATTCTCAGCCTCGGCGGCATTATGAACGCGGGCTTCGATCAAATCTTCAACCTGTACAACCCGGCGGTGTACAGAGTAGCCGACGTTATCGATACCTATGTGTACCGCGCCGGTCTGCTGGAGACGAAATACGGGTTTTCCACGGCAGTCGGCCTGTTCAAAAACGTGGTGGCGCTCGTGCTCGTCGCATCGGCCAACTATATCGTCAAACGGTTCAACGAATACGGAATCTGGTGAGCGGAGGGATCGAACAATGAACATGGCCGGCCGCAAAAGCGCGGGCGATATCGCTTTCGATCTGTTCAACTATGCGTTCATGATCGTCTTGTCGCTGCTCTTCCTTTATCCGTTCTGGAATTTGCTGACGCTGTCCATGACCGCGCCGCAATTCGTCGACAAACTCGGCCTTCGGCTGTGGGCGGAAGGCATCAACCTATATTCTTACAAGCAGCTGTTCCATAACGACGTGATCTACTCGGCATACGCCAACACGATCATTCGGACGGTCGTCGGCACGGCGCTTACGGTGCTGGTTTCCATGTGCGCCGCCTTTGCGCTGTCGCGCCGCGATTTGCCTTTCCGCAATGGCGTTACGCTGATCATGCTGTTTACGATCTTCTTCAGCGGCGGCCTTATTCCGATGTATATGACGGTCAAGTGGCTCGGCCTGATCGGCTCGTTATGGTCGCTCATCCTGCCGTCGCTGGCGAATGCCTGGTACATCATTCTGGCGCGCAATTTCCTGATGTCGTTTCCGAAGGAGCTCGAGGAATCGGCTCTGATCGACGGCGCCAATCCGGTACAGGTGGCGTTCCGCATCATCTTCCCGCTGTCGATGCCGATCGTGGCGGTCATCGCGCTCTGGGCGGCGGTGGCTCATTGGAACGCCTGGTTCGACGCGATGATTTATTTGCGGGAGAAGAGCGATTACGTGCTGCAGCTGCTCGTGCAAAAAATTTTCAACCAGGACCGCCTCGATCCGACCAACACCGGCACGTACATCCAGATCACGAGCCAGGTGTCGAACCAGTCGGTGAAAGCGGCGACGATCATCGTGGCCATCGCGCCGATCGTGCTCGTGTATCCGTTCCTGCAGAAGTATTTCGTCAAAGGCGTCATGGTCGGTTCGCTCAAAGGATAAGGCGAAAGGGAGAAGACAATGGGAAAAGATGCGCTGCGCGGACGCAATTTGTTCAATGGCGACACGTGTACGTATTTCTACAATCCGGAGCAGTGGCAGCCGGAAGGCGGGCCATATTCGGCGAAAGCGATTCATCGCTTTATCGAACAACTGGCTGCGGGCGGCGTCGATACGTTTCTCATCAATTCGTGTACGCAGCGGGCATGGTATCCGAGCCGGACGATGCCGACGATTCTGGAAGGCTATCGCAGAGGCGACCGCGAATACTTCCGCGGCCACTTGCCCAATGCGGGCTTATCGGATGACGGCTCCGAACGCACGGAGCGGGTGTTGGACAATTGGGCGGCGTTCTACAACCGTTATCTCGACTTGATCGACGAAGGGACCGATTGGCTCGCCGAGACGAGCCGGGCTTGCCGTTTGCACGGCATTGCGCCGTGGGTGTCGATCCGTATGAACGATATGCACGGCTTCCTCGAACGCGAGGCAAGTTTCTTCAACGCGCCGATTTATTTGCAGGACGACATGCGGCTCAGTCGAAGCGCTTATGCGCCGGGCATTACGCACGAACGCAGTACGCACGGCCTCGATTACGGCCGGCGCGAGGTGCGCGACTTCATGTTCGGCTTCATTCGTGAAGCGGTGGAGGACTACGATTTCGAAGGATTGGAGCTCGATTGGCTGCGCAATCCGCTCGCCTTGGAGCCGGATGCATCCGCGGAGACGAGGCGGGAGCTTGCGGAGTGGGTAGGCAGCATTCGCGCCTTGACGGAGAAGCGCGCACGGGAAACCGGCAAGCCGTTTCCGCTTGGGCTGCGCCTGCCGGGCAACTGGCGGATGATGGCGGCGATCGGCGTCGACGTCCAAGGCTGGATCGCGCGCGGCTGGTTCGATTGGATTGCCGTCGGCGGTTTCCTGCAGACGACGTGGGACGTGCCGCACGACGAGCTGCGGCGTGAATTCGGCGACCGCGTTGCCGTCTACGGTGTGGTCGAGAATCACGTGAACTGGATTCAGGTGCGTACGGAGGACGGACGCACCGGGGGCAGGCGCGTGTCGGCGTCCGCCGAGGCGATGGCCGGCAACGCCGCCGGCAAGTTGACGCTCGGCGCGGACGGGATCGAATGGTTCAATTTCTTCACGACCGATCAGGCGCGCGAACCGGGCTCGTCATCTCATTACGGCTTGCTGCGCATGGCCGAATCGCTCGATTCCCTGCGCGGGCGGGATAAGCTGTATGCGTTCTCGACGGTGATCGACGCGCCGCGCTTCTACCCGACTTCGCTGTATCCGTTCGATGCCACGGAGCAGCTGCCGGCGCTGCTGAAGCCGGAATGGCGGCGCTCGTTCCGGCTGCCGATGTGCGCGGAGCCGGACGACGGCACCAAGCGCGAGCTCGTTGTGCAAGTGGTCGTTAGCCGGATGGCGGAGCGGCCGCTGCTCGGCGTCAGCTTCAACGGCTCGTGGCCGACGTTCGCGGCTTCCGAGACGGACCGGTTGCCGTTTCCGGTCGGCGATTACGTCTTGCATGCGGAAGGCAACATTGCGTACGAATTCCGTTTCGAGGCGGCTGCGATTCAGGAGGGCTGGAACGATATCGTCTTGTTTAACGGCAATCGCGGTCCTGGCGTCGAGCAATGGATCGAGATCGTCAGCATTGAGGCGGCAGTGCGGAAGCTGCCAAGCCGGCAACAGTAACCACGAGTTGGCGGTTGCGAGCAAGTCATAGACAAGCTTCTTTGTGAGCTGGAGGAGAAACGATGATTATTACCGACGTGAAGTGTTATGGCTTGAAGCAGCCGATCGAGAAACCGTTCCGCTGGCGCAACGGGCTGCCCGGCTCCGGGACGGAGCGTGAAGTCGGCGTCATCCGCATCATGACCGATGAAGGAATCGACGGCATCGCCGTCACCCAACGCGGCCGGATGACGGTCGATTATTTTGAGCGCCGGCTGAAGGCGCTTCTGATCGGCCAAGATCCGCTGTTGAAGGAAAAGCTTTGGCGGGATATTTGGGAGATCGACCGAATCGAGGAGCTGCAGATCATGTACATGGGCATGATCGACGTCGCGCTATGGGATATCACGGCCAAAAAGGCGAATATGCCGCTTTATCAGCTGATCGGCGGCAACTCCGACAAAGTGCGGGCATATGCGTCGACCGTCACCTATGACACGACCGAGCAGTTTCTGCATGTTGCGGACGCGTGTTTGGATCGGGGCATCCGGGCGATCAAGCTGCATGCTTGGGGAGACGCGCGGCTCGATGCGAAGCTGTGCCAAGACCTGCGCAGGCACGTGGGCGACGACATCACATTGATGTATGACGGTTCGGCCGGCTTCGACCTGCGTGATGCCACTTACCTCGGGAAGGCGCTTCAGGAAGCGAATTATTATTGGTACGAAGAACCGATGCGGGAATTCAACATTTGGAATTACAAAAAGCTTTGCGACGAGCTCGACATTCCGGTGCTCGCGGCGGAAACTTCGGACGGTTGTCATTACAATGCCGCCGATTTTATCGTGCAAGGAGCTTGCGACATGATCCGCACCGGGACGTTCCTGAAAGGGGGCATTACGGGCGCGCTTCGCATTGCCCATCTGGCCGACGGCTTCGGCATGAAGGCAGAAATTCATGCCGGCGATTGGGCGAACGTTCATCTGGCTTGCGCGATTCCGAACAATACGTTTTTCGAAGTATTGGTGTCCGATCTCGATCCGGTGTCGTTCTGGCAGCCGGTGGATGCGGAAGGGTTCATCGCGCCTCCTTCCGTTCCGGGCATAGGTTATGCGTTCGACTGGGAGATGCTGGAGAGGACGGCGTATTGCAAATGCTAGGGCGTGCTCGTGACGGTTGCATTAACACATATCAAACGAAGGAGAGGAAGTTTGATGAGACGAATCGTGAAAGGCAGTAGCTGGAGACGATTGGCAATGATGTGGATGGCCGGGATGCTGGCGACCGGCTTCTTCGCGTACGTGCAGCCGCAAACGGCATTCGCGGCAGTGCAAGCGACGTTCTACGTGGACCCGTCCGCGGGCAGCGACAACAACAACGGGCTGTCCACGGGTGCGGCTTGGCAAACGATCGCCAAAGCGCGGGATTATATCCGCGCCAACTATGTGACGCAAACGGGCGACATTCTCGTCTACTTGATGGGCGGTACGTATACCCAGACGTCGACATTGGCGTTCGATTCGTCCGATTCCGGCAAAGACGGCTACAGCATCAAGTACGTCAATTATTCGGGGCAAATTCCCATCGTTAGCGGCGGAACAGCCATCACGTCTTCCTGGACGCTGTACGATTCAGGAGCGAATATTTACAAAACGACCGTAGGCTCGCTCGATTTCCGCCAGCTGTACATCAACGATGCGCCGGCCATTCGCGCGCGAACGCCGAACGGCAATACGAAGAACACGATTGCCGCCTTCGATACGACCAACAAGAAGATAAAAATCAACAAGTCGCAAATTACCGCCTGGAACAATCTCACCGATGTCGAGTTTAACAACTACATGGGCTGGACGAACGATAAGCTGCGGTTATCCTCCTATACGACCGACGCTACCTATGCGTATTTGAAGTTCCAGAATCCGGAGGCGGACAAATACTTTTATTGGACCAACGCTTGGCTAGGCATAGGCATGCCCGCCGCCAATCAGTATTATTGGGAGAATGCGTACGAGTTTATCGACGCGGAAGGGGAGTGGTACTTGGACAAGTCGACCAGCCCCTATACGCTGTACTACAAGCCGCGCACGGGCGAAAACATGACGAACGGCTCGGTTTCCGTCGTCGTGCCTACATTGGAAACCGTCGTATCCGTGCAAGGAACGCTTGACGATCCAGTGAAGAATCTCGTCTTCTACGGCATCCATTTCCGTCACGCCACCTGGATGAACACGACCGCAAACGGCTATGTCGGCTATCAATTTTTCCAATATCTCCAAGGAGCCAACATTGGCGACGTTAACCGTCCGCCCGGGGGAGTCAGCGTAGCGGCCGCGCACGACATTACATTCGAACGCAATACGTTCGAGTTGATGGGGGCGGTTGGGCTGGATGTCGAGTACGGGACGGAAAACACCCGGATCGTCGGCAATGTGTTCAAGCAAATCGCCGGCAGCGGCCTGCAGCTGGCCCGGTTTCAACCTTCGATTTCGGCGCCGCATGGGGGCTACAATCCGACAGACACCCGGGATTTGAACGTAAACGACCTTGTCGGGAACAATTATTTCGTCGACACGGCACGCGAGTACCAAGGCGCTGTTCCGCTTGCGGTCGGCTACGGCGTCGGCACGGTTATCGAGCATAATCTAATCGAAGGCGCGCCGTTCGACGGCATTCATATCGGCGGGCATGCGACCGATGCCTCGAATGTGATGAAACAGATGATCGTGCGCGGCAACGAGGTCGCAAACGCGATGCAGGAGTTGAACGACGGCGGCGGCATCTATACGAAAGGATCGTCGACCGATTACGGTGTGTTGTATGAAAATTATTTGCATATGGACACCGCATCGACGAATCCGGGCGCCAACTATATCGGCATGCTGTATCACGACACAGGGAGCGGGTATTACCTCAGCGCCCGCAACGTGCTTGACAATGTCTACGATTACGCGGATTACACGTACAAATTCAATAACAACAACAGCCCGTTCAAGGTATTGGTCGATGTCAATTATGTAACCGATACATTAACGTCGAACTCCAATCCGTCCAAAATCGAGCTTCGCAACAGCCTGCTGTACGCAACGGCCAACTGGCCGCAGGCGGCGCTTGACATCATCGCCCGCGCCGGCTTAACTTCGGCGTACGACGATATCGTCAGCGGTGGAGCCGCGCCCGACTACACGACGCCAGTTGCGCCAGCGTCGCCGCCCGGCGGCTTCATCCCGACGGCGAATCTCGGCTTGTGGCTCAAGGCCGATGCGGGCGTCACCAAAAATGGCAGCGACCGCGTCAGTCGCTGGGCCGATTATTCAGGTACCGGCGCGGACGCGGAAGTGCTCGATTCCTCCGCGATGCCACTGTGGGTCGCAAACGCGCTGAACGGCAAGCCGGCCCTGCGCTTCGACGGCACGCAGTCGCTCATTGCCCATGACTTCGTCGACATCGACATGCGCGACTTTACGATGACGTTCGTGCTGAAGCCGGCGGCGCTCGTCGATTACAACCAGGCGATTGGCGGAGCCGGCGGCTGGGGGGCTGCAGCGTTTCGCGCTTCGGCGAACGGTACGTTGTACGCCGGACCGGACGGGGATTCGCGGATTGTCACGACAAGCGGGCAAATCCAGACCGGCGTCACCCAAGTTTTTACTTACAAGTACAGCGGCGGCTCGGCGTGGTTGTATCGGAACGGCGCGTTAATCGGTTCGGCGAGCGGCCTGGAGACGGGCTATCCGACGCCCGGCTTCTCCATGAACCCGAATGGCGACGTGCCGGAAGTCATCGTCTACAAGTCGGCATTGTCGGATACCGATCGTGGTACCGTCGAAACTTATTTGCGGGATAAATATGCCCGGGTGAACATTGCCCAAGGCAAAACGGCTACGGCTTCGTCGGACGCCGGGGCTTCGTACGTCGCTTCGAAAGCCGTAGACGGCGATTACGGCACGACCTGGATTGCAAGCGGGTCCTCCATGCCGCAAACGTTGACCGTCGATCTCGGCAGCGTCTATTCGCTAACGGGATCCAGGCAAACGTTCACCGACGTCAGCGGCACATACAACTTCAAACTCGAAGGTTCGCTTGACGGCGCGACGGGCTGGACGATGCTGGCCGACCATACGTCAACGGCTGTGTCGGGACCAACCGTGACAGATTCGTTTGGCGGCTTATACCGCTACGTACGCATGACCTTTACAGGCGCAAGCGGCGGTCAGTGGGGATCAAGCGACGAGTTCGAGATATACGGCATGCCGAACGTTGCACTTGGCAAAACCGTTACCGTTTCGACTAATGCGGGGGCGTCCTATGTCGGCTCGAAGGCGGTGGACGGCGACCCGGCGACGCGGTGGATCGCCAGCAACGGCACGATGCCGCAGACGTTGACCGTCAACCTCGGCGTTCCTTACGCGCTTAGCGCCATTAAGCAAACGTTTACCGATGTCAGCGGCACGTATAATTACAAGCTCGAAGGCTCGCCGAACGGCACGACGGGCTGGGTGATGCTCGCCGATCATACGACGACGGCCGTGACGGGGCCCGCGATCACGGATTCCGTCAGCGGTACGTACAAATACGTGCGTATGACGGTGACCGGCGCGAGCGGCGGTCAGTGGGGCTCGAGCCGGGAGTTTGAAGTTTACGGCGAATAAGGAAGTTTAAGTGCTAGTGTTTTCGGAAGATACGAGAACACTGGCACTTATTATATGGCCAGTCCAGACAACTCGACTCGCGGGAGGAAAGCATGAGTACAAAATTAATTGTTAACGCGACAATCGTTACCCCTACCCATTTGATCAACAAAGGCAAGGTATGGATTGAAAATGGCATGATTGTTGATTGTGGTCCGGAAGAGGCGGTGCATTCACCTGGTCATGCGGAAGTTATCGATGCAGCCGGCGAATATGTCACCCCTGGTTTTATTGATATTCATTGTCACGGAGGCGGGGGGTACTGGGCATTCCAGCAACCTTATGAGTTTGCGAGGAGCCATTTAAAATTCGGGACGACAGGAATATTGGCAACGATTGGCTTTCTTCAAACAAGGGATGAAATTGCGGAGGGCCTTCAAAAAATTATTGAGGAGAGAACAAGAAATCCAGGTTCCGTCCTAATGGGCGTCCACCTGGAAGGTCCGTTTATTAACAAAAAATACGGTGCCATAACATCGCCGATTCGATCGGTAGACCCTTCCGAATACAAACAATACTTACGATTAGCCGGGGATCATATTAAACTTTGGACACTTGCTCCGGAATTGGAAGGACAACAGGAATTTATGGACGAAGCATCCCCATATGGAATCGTCTTCTCGGTCGGTCATTCCGAAGCCGAAGCGGAAACGATTCTCGCTTGTATTCCGAAAGGTTTAAAAGTAGGTTGTCACTGTACGAATGCAACAGGCACAACGCCTTCGCCTTCCCGATTCGCCGGAACCCGTGAAATGGGGGTCGACGAAACGGTACTGGTTAGTGACGATATATATGCGGAAGTGATTCCCGACAAAGAGGGGTGCCATGTACGCCCCCTTATGCTGAAACTGATTTTGAAAACGAAAGGGGCGGATAAAGTGATTATCATTACGGATGCCGCAGACCAGGCCGGAATGATGGAGCAAGCCAGCGATATCCGGTTGGTTCGAACGAATAAGCTTTCTCCCGTTCAAGGCGATGATTGGATGCTGGCGGGAAGTCTGCTTACCATGAATCAAGCCGTTCGAAATATGCGGAACCATACGGGCGCAAGTTGGGTGGATTTATTTAAAATGTCATCGCTCAATCCGGCAAAATTGCTTGGCGTTGATCGACAAGTGGGAAGTGTGGAAAAAGGGAAGATCGCCAATGTACTTATCGTTTCCGAGAATATGAATGTAAGAAAAGTGTTTTTCGAAGGCCGGGAAATTCCACTCCATAGATGATGAATAGTTGGGATTTCACTCTGGTGATCGTTGTCTCTACACAAGCACTCCTTTCGTCATACTTATTTCACCCCAAATGGAAAGCACTGATGCTAAGCCTACCCTTTCCTTTTACGTTCGCTTCACTATCTGTCGGCGTGCAAATCAATGCGGTGCACAACTTGGCCATGATTTTCATGTTTCTGTTTATGCAAGCAGTCAGAGTTCTTTACTTGAGGTGGAACATGCCGATTATTGCCTCCATCGTCCTTTCGGCTGTCGGGTATTGTCTTATGGGGTGGATTCTTGCAAGTACAGTGCCGATTAGCGAAAAATTATTCTGGATCAGCTCCGTACTTGTGTTTCTATTTGCCCTCATCCTTTTACGAATGATGCCCCCCAGGGAAGAACCCGGACATCGTTCGCAGATGCCGATTTTGTTGAAGTTGCCTATGGTCATGCTCCTGATCCTCGCGCTTGTGTGGCTTAAGGGGGAGATGAAGGGGGCGACTGCTTTTTTTCCAATGGTAGGTGTATTCGTAGCATATGAAGCAAGAAAAAGCCTGTGGACGATGGGAAGGCAAAATGCCATTGTCATTCTTGCCATGCTTCCAATGACCGTTACTTCTCACTTATTGTTCAAACCGTTAGGAATCGGGTTGTCTCTTGTGGCAGGGTGGGGGGCATTTCTGTTAGCGGCAGCACTTCTTAAGCGGAGCAGATCGTCAGACCATAACACAACCGGGTACGTCAGCAGGGGCTGATCACACCCGTTGATTTATTTCGCTCAATTGCCGGACGTGCGCATGTGCATGCTTGCGATACTGGCTGGGGGATAAGCCGGTTTTTTTCTTGAATAGCGCGTGAAAAAAAGTCAAATCGCGGTACCCCACACGGGCGGCAACATCGCGGACGCTGTCCGGCGTTTGCGCCAGCAGCTCGCAGCTTTTGGCGATGCGCACGTTCTGCAAGTATTCGGTAAACGATTGTCCCTTCGTCTGCTTGAACAACCGCTGCAGGTGGCTGACGCTGACCGGTACCATGTCGGCCAACCGCTGCAAGGTGACCGGCTCGTTGTAATGTTCGGCCAGATAGGCGAACACTTCCGCCAGCCGGCTGATCGAAGCGGGTGCGGCGCCGGGGCATCGTTCGTTGCGGTGCAGCGCAAGCAGCAGACAGACGAGCTGCGCAAGCATGGCGGCTTCGCTGCCTGGCTCGCGGAGCATATGCTCGGCGTATAAATGCTCCATCGCGCCGCGCATATCGTGGTGCGTGTCCTTGAACGCGCGATACGAGCCCGAGGAGCCGGCAATTAGCTCGTCAGCCGCGAACGGCAACGGATAGGTCAGCTTCAACCGGTCAAACAGTTCGGGCGCGAACAAGCAGTTGTATACGATCAGCTCGTGATCCGGATTCGGGGAAACGGGACGGTAAACATGTGCCGTACCGACCGGAATGAGAAACAAGTCGCCCCTTCCAACTTCCAGCCGTTCGTCCCCGATATAGTGAAAGCCCCTGCCTTCCGCAACATAACTGATTTCAACAAAGTCGTGCATATGGAGAGGAAGCGAAAAAAATTCGCGTTCCCGCGTCATGCATATCGGCACATCAGACCTCCAATAATGTTCTCCATACAGGCAGTAAGGCGCGCGATTCGTTCGCGGCTGCAAGTCCGGCATCATGCGGTCACCTCCATTGATGATGCAATCACCCTATAAATATACCATAATCGCCGGTATGATCGAACGCTGTGACCGTAATATAATGCAGCCATGGAAAGTTATTTGCCGAAGGGGAGAGGACATGGATACGACTGCATCGAACGGGAAACAACAAAGTGCTGCGGGAGAAAGGCTGCGGCCGTATGCGCTGCAGGTCGACGGGCATTCGTCGCCGCTTGGCATCGATCATTCCGCACCGCGGTTCACTTGGCGGCTGGAGAGCGCAGTAAGGGGAGCCGCACCTGCAGGAGCGCGCCTGTGGGTAGCTTCGTCAGCGGAGCTGCTGCGGGAGGGAGACGCCGATGTTTGGGACAGCGGCGAACTGGCGGGAGAGCAGCTAGCGGCCGACTATGCCGGACCCGAGCTTGTTGGCTCCAGGCGGTATTGGTGGATGGTGGCCGTGACGGACGAGACGGGACGAAACGTCCGCTCGGAGGCAGCTTGTTTCGATACCGGCTTGTTTCCGGGCGACTGGCGGTCGTCGTGGATTTGGCGTTCTTCCGATGTGCGCGTCAACGACTTTGCCTATTTGCGCAAAGAGATCGTTCTGCGCGGCCCTGTCGCGCTGGCCAAGCTGTACGTATCCGCCCACAACACGGCTCAAGTATACGTAAACGGCGTTCGCATCGGCGGATTCGGCTTGCCGGCGCCGTCCGCTCCGGCGAAGCGCAAGCTTTATCTTGCCTACGACGCGACCGCGCTGCTGACTCAGGGCGCAACCTGCATCGCCGCCATCGCGCACTACCTCGGCGGGGGCGGACAAAATTATGTCGACGGCCTGCCGGGCTTCCGCCTGCAGCTGGAAGTCGTTTATGCGGACGGCACAGCCGAATCGTTCGGCACCGACACGAGCTGGCAGGCGCTCGGGGACATGCCGCATCGGCCGGGAACGCCCTATCAGCAAAAACGCCGCGTCTCCGCGATCGAGCAGGTCGATGCGCGCAAGCGGGAGCCGCAATGGCTGCAGGTCGGTTATGCTTCAGAGAAATGTTTGCCGGCGACCGAAGCGGCGGCGGAGGCGGAATCGTGGCCGATGCAATGGCAGCGCATTCCCGAAGGAGCCGTTGACGAATTGATCGTGCCGACGACGTTGCTGCAGCAGGTGAAGGGAGAAGGCGGCGAAGGGCTTCGGCAAGTATTCGATGCCGGCAAAATTGTATCCGGATGGCCGCGGCTGGCGCTTGCCGGCATTTCCGGAGCAACGGTGCGCATGCGGTATTCGGAAGATTTGAACGAGCAGGGCTACGTGAAGCACAATGTCTGCAACGAACGTTCGGATCATTATTACGACGAATATACGATGAATGGCGACGGATGGCAGACGTGGCAGCCCGATCTTTCCTACAAGGCGTTCCGTTATGTGGAGATCAGCGGTTATCCGCAGAAGATTGTGCCCGGCTCAAACTTGTGGATCGTCTCCGCCCGCACCGGACTAGCGGTCGAAGGGAGCTTCAACTGCTCCGCGCCGCTGTTGAACGAGCTGTATGCCATCAGCATGCAGACGCAGAAAAACAATGTGCTTGGGCAAATTGTCGATTGCCCGCATCGCGAGCAAGCGCAGTATTTGGCCGATTCGGATTTGCAGGCGGAGCTGCTGCTGTACAATTTCGATGCCCGCCACGCGCTGGATAAGGTTGTGGCCGACTTTGCCGACGGTCAGTTGGAGGACGGCACATTCCCGTTCGTGTTCCCGTCGAATGTGAACGATCCGGCGTTCAAGCTGCAAATTCCGGAGTGGGACTTGCACTTTACGTCGCTTCTGCGCAAGCTCTACGACTACTACGGCGACGAGCGGGCGCTCGCGCGGTACTGGGAGCCGGCCAGTCGCATGGTCGATTATTATTTGGGTATCGCCGGCAACGATGCCGGTCTCGTGCCGCTGGACAAAGGCTGGCATATCAGCGATTGGCCGTATCCGACAGTCGATCATCAAGGCGACTATTTGACGGTGCAGAACGTGAAGCTGTACGAGTCCGTGCGTGCGCTTGTCGAAATCGCGTCCGTGCTTGGCCGGGAGGCGGATCGCGACAAGTATGCGAGTCAGGCGGAACGGCTGCGCGCGAGCATCGTCGCCGGTCTTTACGACCGGGAGCGCAAGCGGTACCGCGACAGCTCCGGTTCGACAGCGGCGCATCAGGGCGTCACCGCCATCGCCGCACTGGCGTCGCTCGTTCCTGCGGAAGATGTTGCGTCAATTGCCGCGCAACTGGCTGACGAGCCGTGGGTGTGCAAAACGGTGCTGTCCTTGCCGCTGCTGCGCTTTCTGTTCGAGCACGGAAAGCAGGAGGCGGCGTATCGGCTGATCAACCGCGAGTCGTATCCCGGCTGGGGCTACATGATCAAGATGGGGGCCGGAACGCTGTGGGAGGGCTGGGACGACATCGAGTCGCATTGCCATGCGTGGAACGGCTATCCGGTGCGGCTGCTGCAGGAGTATATCGTCGGCATCCGGCGTCTTGCGGCTGGTTTTGCCGCTGTTCGAATCAAGCCGTATTGGCCGGCCGATCTGACATATGCGGAAGCGACAGTGCCGACCGTACGCGGACCGGTCAGCTCAAGGTGGGAACGGGTCGACGGCGAGGACATCATCTGCTTGACGGTCAGCGTACCGCCAGCGATGGCCGCCGAGCTTGTCGTAGCCGATCCGTTCGGACGTGCGCCTGCGCGCGTCAGCGAGTCGGGCGCTGACGTATGGCGGGACGGGAGCTTCCGCGAAGGTGTGGCGGGAGTGAACGGTTGCGCAATAATCGCGGAGGGGCTGCGCATCGGAATCGCGCCGGGAAGCTATTCGTTTACGCTGATGTTCGGTGGAGCCGGATAAAATTGTCAATAGGAGAAAACAGATCAGCACGGGCGCGTGATGATTGTGGGTTACTTTATGGTGAAGGTTGCATTATAATACTGTGTATGGAAGCGTTTTCTTCTAATGGTTTGAAATTAAATCGAAGGAGGGAACTGAAGTGAAAAAGTTATGGATCACCTTGGGCGCAGTGATCGTTTTATCTTTCGCAGTCCTTATTTACTTCGGGGGAGAAATCTATCAAAAGATGCCTCCGATCCCGGATCGGGTGGTGACTAAGGACGGAAACGTTATCGCCACCGGCAACGATATTCGCAATGGGCAAAACGTCTGGCAAGCGATGGGCGGACAGGAAGTCGGCAGCATCTGGGGGCACGGTGCCTATGTTGCGCCCGATTGGTCGGCCGATTGGCTGCATCGGGAATTAACATGGATTTTGGACAGATGGGGAAAGGAAGCGTACTCCAAACCATTCGATTCACTCACGGAAGAACAAAAAGCAGGACTAAAGGCAAGATTAAAGCAGGAGATTCGCCCGAATACATACGACAAGAATAGCGGCGATCTGGTCATTTCCGCGATCCGCGGCGAAGCGTATGTGGCGATCAGCCAGCATTATTCGGGTCTGTTCGGAAGCGACCCGTCACTGAAAACATTGCGCGATCATTACGCCATTCCGACCAACACCGTTTCGGATCCGCAAAAAATCAAAGAATTGAACGCGTTCTTTTTCTGGAGCGCTTGGGCAACGGTGACAAACCGTCCCGGTGACGATATTACCTATTCGAACAATTGGCCAAGCGAAAGCTTGATCGACAACGTGCCGACGGGAGAGACGATCGTTTGGTCGGTGGTAAGCTTTGTTTTGCTGTTGGCAGGCGTGGGGGCATTGGCTTGGTATTTCGCTATACAGCGACGCAAGGAATCGCACGAATCCGAACATTACCCGGATAAAGATCCTTTGCTCGCACTTTCGCCGACTCCATCGATGAAAGCGACACTCAAGTTTTTTTGGGTAGTAGCGGCGCTTGTCGTCGTTCAGGTTGGACTTGGGGCGATCACAGCTCACTATGCCGTAGAGGGATCCAGTTTTTATGGCATTCCAATTAGCGACATTCTTCCTTATTCCGTAGCAAGAACATGGCATACGCAGCTGGCGATTTTCTGGATCGCAACCGCATGGCTCGCAACCGGCCTTTTTGTCGCGCCTGCCGTGTCAGGCTACGAACCAAAATATCAACGGGTCGGCATTAATTTTTTGTTCATCGCACTTCTCATTATCGTTGTCGGATCGATGGCAGGTCAGTGGCTGGCCGTCAATCAAAAGCTTGAGTATGTGACGAACTTCTGGTTCGGCCACCAGGGTTACGAGTACGTCGATCTCGGGCGGTTCTGGCAATTGTTTCTTACCGTGGGCTTGTTTTTGTGGCTTTTCATGATGGGGCGATCGATTTGGCCTGCCTTGCGAAAAGCATCCGAAAACAGGAACCTGCTTATCCTGTTTTTTATTGCCTCCGCGGCGATTCCGATGTTTTACGTCCCGGGATTGATGTGGGGCCAGCATACGAACCTGGCCATGGCCGAGTATTGGCGCTGGTGGGTCGTCCATCTTTGGGTTGAGGGATTCTTTGAAGTATTCGCGACGGTCGTCATCGCCTTTCTGTTCACTCGTATGGGACTGTTGCGGACACGAACCGCTACGTCGTCCGTACTGTTCTCCACGATCATCTTCCTTGCGGGCGGCATCATCGGGACGTTCCACCATCTTTACTTTAGCGGTACCCCCATGGGGGTCATGGCTTTCGGGGCGACATTCAGCGCACTGGAAGTCGTGCCGCTCGTCTTGATCGGTTTCGAAGCGTATGAGAACCTGACATTAAGCCGGTCGAAGCCGTGGGTCAAAGGGTATAAATGGCCTATCTATTATTTTGTCGCTGTCGCTTTCTGGAACCTCGTGGGGGCCGGTCTGTTCGGCTTCCTTATTAACCCGCCGATCGCTTTGTATTATATGCAAGGCCTGAACACTACCCCCGTTCACGGGCACGCGGCATTATTTGGGGTTTACGGCATGCTTGGCATCGGTTTGATGCTGTTCTGTCTAAAAGGGTTGACCAATCACAGGGTATGGAAAACGCGCCTGCTTTCGTTTTCATTCTGGGCAATCAATATCGGCTTGGTCCTGATGCTGCTCATCAGTTTGTTGCCGATCGGGTTGATTCAAACTTGGGCGAGTGTCGAGCACGGGTACTGGTACGCCAGGTCCGCCGAGTTTTTACAGCAAAGGCCGATTCAGACATTCCACTGGCTGCGAATTGTCGGCGATACGATCTTCGCTATAGGGATCGTTGCGCTCGGCTGGTTCATCCTCGGGCTGAAAACAGGCTGGTCGCTGGAAAAAGAGTATCACGATTACAAGCATTAAATTCACCTTGGCATCAAAAATGGGGGAGGGAGGATGTGCGTGAGTACGGCAATCAGGGAAAAACCGAGCAATCTGCAAGTGTTTCCATTGACCTTTCTGTTTTTCGCCACGGCTATTGTCATGTTCATGATTGGCATGATAGCGGCTATAAATTGGGTGCCGAATCTTTCCTCCGCCGGACAGGTAAGGGGACCGGAAGGGTGGATGCTTGCCCATCTGTTTCTGCTTGGGTGGGTTTCCATGATGGCGATGGGAGCCAATTTCCAGCTCATACAGGTCATTTTGAACACAAAGTTGTTCAGCCGCGCACTCGGATTCGTTCATTATTTGTTTTATACGGTCGGTCTCATTCTCTCGTTAATCGGGTTTTACCGGGGAGATTCGGACTTGATTGCCATCGGCGGAAGCTTGATTGCGATAGGAGTTCTTCTGTTCGTCTTCAATATGGCGATGACCATGGTCCGCAAACGCAAGTGGAATGTGTTCGTATTTGGCGTTTCCGCTAGTATGCTCAATTTTGTCATGGTCGTAAGTTTAGGCGTCATGCAGGGAATTAGCATAGGGACAGGTTGGGGATCTTCTCACTATGACCGAATGTTTATGTCGCATTTATGGCTGGGAATGGCCGGTTGGATGTCAGGGCTGATCGTGACCTACAGTTTTAAATTGCTTCCGATGTTCTACGTGTCGAGAAAAAAGCCGGCTAAAGACGCCTATTGGATTATTGGTTTGCTTCAGGGGGGCGTGTGGCTGAAGGTTGGCGGAATTTGGTTCGAGGTCGAACTGGTGGAGAAAATGGCGCTGGTAAGCGTAATGATCGCAATGGCGCTTATGACGCTTTTCGTCATCAGGGTTCAAGGCAAAGGAAAGCCGCCCGGCGGGGCCGTTCCCGTTGCGGCCAATCTGATCCCGGCTGTTGCCGTTTTGTTATGGATTTGGGGCGGGCAGGATTTATTTTCTTTGTCTGTCCCGCTTTCCTTAACTCCGGCGTTCGGTTTCTTCCTGATATGCGGTTGGTTTACAACCACAACGCTGAGCTATTTATCGAAGATTGTCCCTTTTTTGTGGTGGGCTTACCGTTTTCATACGAAGTGGCAGAAGAAAAACGTTGTCCTTCTATCGGAAATGACGCCGGATCGAAGGATGATCGGTGAGCTTGTACTCTTTTTGGGCGGAGTTATTGTTGTCTGTGTTTCTTTCCTGATTCAGCGGCCCGAACTGGCTATGTTCGGGCAAATCGTATCCCTGTGTGCCTTGGTTGCGTATATCGCCGAACTGGTTCGAATTTTTCGCTATTAATTCATGGTTGTGATTCACGTCACTTCACCGATTTCCTAGTTGTGGTGTAATGAAAGCGAGGAGGTGCTCTTATGGAAAAAAAGAAATTGGAAGCTGTCCGGGATTTTGGAGATGACAGATTCACAAAAAGGATATTGTTTCAAAAAGGAGAAAGCGTGGCCTTTGTTTTGCACTTTATGCCTGGACAGGAGCTTCCTGCACATAAGCATCCGGGAACCGTTGTTTATATCCTTGTTTTGGAAGGTTCCGGGACGATAATCGTCGACGGAGCAGCGACTGAAGTATATGCGGAGGATGCGATCTGTTGTGAGGGAAACGAACAATTCTCTTTTCAGAACACAGGTTCGGCACCAACCAGACTTTATGTGGTTTTGAGCAAAATTCCCGACGGAAGATATGCTCAAGAGGTTTGAAAATGATCCACCACAAAGCCGCCGCGGGAATTTGCCCGGCGGCCTTGTTTTGCTTCCGGGGCAGGATTGTTACGTCGTGGTTATCTTTTCCAAACGGTGCTAGAATGGTAGTACGCTATGGTCGGTGGTATTGTATGTCCAAAGGAATGATACGATACTATTCGTTTATTCATTATGGAGAGAGCAGCGGTACGATGTCAAGACCCTGAATGAAGGAGATTCTCGCGTACCGTCACTTTTTCAGGGGGTGTCCCGAAAAACGGCAAACGCAAACTAAACCTGCCCTACCTAGAATTTCAGATATTTC
>NZ_SHLX01000050.1 GCF_004764705.1 Paenibacillus cymbidii
GGCAATTTAACGCTTTACCGTAAGCTGACCGAGCCTGATTTTTAGGCTCGGTTGGTGGAAAAATCCCCACGATTATGATGGGGAAAAATGCACGATTATTTGGGGGATTTTTGCTTGACGAAATACACAATCTCCCGACGCGTAGCCTGCCGCGGGTAACAATCACTACGTTTACCTGTTCCGGCTGCTGCCAGACATCAAGAATAAAGGAACCGTAATTCCACATTTTATCTTGTACCCGCCATAAACTTTCGCTTCCCGTATCTTATTCAAGATAGACAATGAGACGTTGCCCGTTCGGCAATTGAAACGTCCCCATCCCGTCAGGACGCAAAGGCATCTGTTTTTTCCCTTTGTCCCCAAGTCGAGCATAACGTTCCTCCGCATAACGCGTCCCCAACCATTCCACCCAGCCTTCATGGCTTCGGGATAAGCTATCCCCGATAGAACGGATGAAGAATGCGTTCGTTCCGTAGCTATGCTCCAATTGTATAGGCATCTGTCCCCAAACTCGCGATTGAAACGTCCGATAATCACCGTCTGCAAAAGCGGCTTCTTTTGCTCCTGCAGGACACAATAAATATCCAATGGTATTTCCACGTATAAATGGGAGCTTAATCGGTCGTATCAGTTCCCGTTTCATCAGAAACGATCCAACACGATGAATTCTTGCTGGCTGGTATCCGAGCAACACAGCAAGCTGTTTAGGACTCAGTACATGATACCGATACAGGGCAAGCAAGATCGCCTTGCACGCTTCAGGACTAAGTGCAAGAATGAATCTTTGCACTTCCAGTTAAGCACAGTACGTTATGGTCGTTATAGAATCGGAACGAATCTGTATATGAAAAAGGATACCATTGAACCGGCATCCTTCTGAAAATTCTGGTTCGTTTTGAAATTTCACTCTCATAAATCCAACATATCTACGCACTCGATGTCAAAATTCACGTCTAAAACAACGGAATCCTTAATCAGAATGCTGAAAACAAAAGACTTCTAGATATCGATTCGTTGTAGCACTATTACGCATTCCAAATGCACCGTTTGTGGGAGCATAGGCTATTTGGCTCCCGTCTGCCGCGGCAAACTAAAACCTTGATTTACAAGGGATTTCTCCACTCTTTACAGAAACGAGGAGTAAAAGAAACTATTGAAGAGATAGAAAACACCTACAACTCTGTACTAAACAGAATTACTACATTTGAGAAGGAACAAGTTGAAGTCGATATTCTAAGTGATAGTTTTTTTGAAAGTAACTTTTCATTGCTTAAACAAGATAAATACAAGAAACTAGAATCTAAATACTTTACCGCATTTTTCCGCGAATTTAACAGTAACTCAAGACCTGTGGTGGGTATTTACCATCCTGATACTAATCAAATGCAAATTCTTTGTGTAAATCATATTAACAAAACTAAACGTGATTCTAGGTTTCTAGACTTAAAACAGTTTTCACACAACAGCCCTTATATAGTAGAAATTTTAGTAGGAATAAGCATCGCCTTGCCATTAATGAAAGAAATTAAGTTTCACCTAGATGAATACAAACTCAAGAAACTAAGCACACGCATAGATGAAGAAACAGCTACTCTTAATCAAAGACTTGAAGAAATATACAAAAAATTAGAGACCATATCAACTGATAAAGGTCTGACATCTATAGAAAATGTTAAAGATGAGTATTTAAAGTCCCACATTGAAGAAACGAAAAATAATAACGATAAGAAAATTAATGAACCGATAATAAAATATGACTTCCTTTTGACTAATATTATTATAAAAGAGTAAGGGACCCCCCTTACTCTTTTCCCGCCAATACATCTCATAACTATTAGTGTTACTTCCTAACTAACAGTGAGCAACACTCCACATGCACCGTCCAAGGAAACATATCCACCGGCTGCACCTCTCTCACCGTGTACCCTCCATCGGCGAGCTGCCGCAAGTCCCGCGCCAGTGTCGCGGGGTTGCACGACACGTAAACGATGCGCTCGGGGCGCATGGCGAGCATCGTGTCGAGCAGCGACGGCTCACAGCCTTTGCGCGGCGGGTCGACGACGATGACGTCTGGCACTATGCCCTGCTCGCGCCAGGCGGGGATAATTTCTTCGGCGCGGCCGACGGCGAAGTCGACGTTGCCGGCGCCATTCAGCGCGGCGTTGCGGCGGGCGTCGGCGATCGCTTCGCCGACGATTTCGACGCCGTAGACGCGGCGGGCCCGCTGCGCCAGGAAAAGCGAAATCGTACCGATGCCGCAATAGGCATCGATCACGGTTTCGCTGCCGCCAAGGGCGGCGTAGTCCAGCGCCTGCCGGTAAAGCTTCTCCGTCTGCACCGGGTTGACCTGGAAAAAGGAACGCGCGGAAATCGCGAACCGGATATCGCCGATATAGTCGTAAATATAGGCTTCGCCCCACAAAACGCGGGTAACGTCGCCGAAAATAACGTTCGTTTGCTCCGTGTTTACGTTCTGGCAAATGCTGCGCACGCCCGGAACGGTTTCGCGAATGCCACGGATCCACGATTCGCGATGCGGGATGACGTCGCCGTTCGTAATCAAAACGACCATAATGTCGCCGGTCGAGAAGCCAACCTTAACGACGACATGGCGCAGCAGGCCGCGATGTGTCGCTTCGTTGTAAGCTTCGATGCCCAGCCGCCGTCCGATTGCTTTGACCGCATTCACCACGGCGTCGCCCTGCTCGTGCTGGATGAGACATGCCTCCATGTCGATGATGTCATGGCTGTTCTGCGCGTAGAAGCCGCCGACCAGGCCGCCGTCGCGCTCGCCGATCGGTACCTGCACTTTGTTGCGGTACCGCCACGGCTCGTCCATCCCCCATGTCGGATGGACGACGATGCCCTCCCCGTTGCCATCATCCCGCACCGCAAACTTGCCGATCCGTGTCAAGCTGTCGACGACGGTTTGACGCTTCCAGCGCAGCTGCGCATCGTAGCTGAGATGCTGCAGCTGGCAGCCGCCGCAAGCGTCATAGATCGGGCACGGAGGAGCCACACGGTCCGGACTTGGTTCGAGCAAATCGACCAATTCCGCATAGCCGAACGACTTTTTCAGCTTGGTGACGCGGACTCGCACACGATCGCCCGGAACGGCCCCCCGAATAAAAAGGGTAAAGCCATTCGCACGGCCCACCCCTTCGCCATCGTGACTCAAGCCTATGATTTCCGCCTCGTACACGCCGCGCTCCTCGACAGGAAGCCCCTCCAGGCGAGCGCTGGCAACAGGAGCGTGTCCTCTGCTTTTCCCGCCCAGACCGCCGCGTCCCTTCTTGCCCTTGCCGCCGCCACCCCCGCTCATCGCGAACCTCCCGACCGCTTGCGGTACGAGGAGTTGCCCGATTCATCGACGATGATGTCGATGTGCGACGGGAGCAAGCTGAAGACGCTCGGCAGCGTGCCGCCGAATTCGCCGTCGAGGTTGATCTGCACGTAGTCGGGCGACGTTACCTGCAGTTGGCTCGTCTGGAAGTGAATGATGTGCGGGTCGTTCAAATGGTCGCCCCGCAGCGCCGCGCTGGCGATCCGGACGAAGTCGGCCAGATTGCACTTCTTCAGAATGACAACGTCGAGCAAGCCGTCGTTCAGGCTCGCATCCGGCGCAAGCTTCTCGAAGCCGGCCACGGAGTTGCTGTTCGCAAGCAGGAACAGCATCACTTCCTCGTGCATATCCATCTGCGGCGACTTGATGTACACCTCGATCGGCCGCAGCCGCGGCAGCTTCTCGAGTCCTTTCATATAATAAGCGAGCTGGCCGAGCATCGTCTTCAGCTTGCTGGGCACTTCGTATGTAAGTTCGGTCATCGAACCGCCGCCGGCGATGTTGATGAAGTATTTGTGGTTCATTTTGCCGACGTCGATCGTGCGCGTGAATTGTTTGATGATGATGTCGCAAGCCGCTTCCCACTTCTTCGGGATATTGAGCGCCCGGGCAAAATCGTTCGTTGTCCCCAGCGGCATAATCCCGAGCGGCGGCCGGTTCGGCTTCTCCGCCATGCCGTTGATCACTTCGTTCAACGTACCGTCGCCGCCCGCGGCGATAATCAGGTCGAACCCCCGCTGCACCGCATCCGCCGCGGCAAGGGTGGCGTCGCCTTCGCCGATTGTCGCGTGCGTGGACGTCTCCAGACCGCCCCGCTCCAGACGCTGCAGCACATCGGGCAGCCGCTTCTTCATTTCTTCCCGGCCGGAGGTCGGGTTGTAAATCAGTCTTGCTCGTTTGGCCATTCGTAAGTTCACCCGTTCACTTATGTTTGCCTCGGGGCGTGTCTGAACGCCCTAGCGTTCGGCGGCTTGCGCCGCTTCCAGCATCAAGGCGACGCTCTCTTCCATCCACCGCGACAGCAGCGGATGAGGCAGCAGCGCCCTGCCGTTATAGCGATACTCATATCCGGTCAACCGCTGCGGAACGACTTGCTGCGAAAAATACCCGCCGCTCAGAAAGAACGGCGCCACAATAACGGCACGCTCCGGCCATTCCGCACGCCAACGCGCCAGCACGCCCGGCGCCTCGTCCGGCAGCAGCATCGCTCCCTCCGCCACGGCATAACCGCCCAGCTCGCGCACCTGCTCCGCCAACCGGTCCAGCCCGTCGCGCCAGCGCTCGCGGAACCCCGGCTTGTCGCTGCCGTGGCCGACGACAAGCACCGCCTCGTTCGCCGGATCGAGCGACAAGTCTCGAATATGTTCGCAGACGATCCGCGCGATCGTTGGACAGCCATCGATCGGCGCCCCCCAATGGACGCGAGCCCGCCGCCGAAACGGCAGCAAATCCGTCTCCAGCTTCGGCGACGCCGTAACGCCAAGCGCATAGCCGATTTCGTCGAGATGGGTGCTGCCGGACGAAAGGAACAGCGGAATGACGAGCAAATCCGTCACGCCCTGCCCCTCCAGCGCATCGATCCCATCCTGGATGAGCCGTCCGTCCACCAACTCCAGAAACGAGGAATACACGGGCACGCCGTCCGGCTCCCGCATCCCGTCAACCGCGCCATCGACGAGCTCCACCCATTCCTTGCTGCGTGAACCGTGGCTGATCGTCAGAACGCCATATCGGGGCACGACGACACCTCCATACAGCGTCGGCGACAGCCCGCTAAGGGCGCCGCGGCGAAGAGTCTTATCTTTTTCCCAGCCCAGTTTCATCATGTAACTCCCATGCTACCGAATCGCAATCGTAAAGTCAATTACGCCCCGACGACCGCCCCGACGCAAAAATCCTACTCTACGACTAGGGCGTGTTTAAAAACCCGCTCAGGGGCATCTTGCACCGCCTTTTCGCCCCCTGCTGCGTCAGATTTGCTTGACTTACCCCCGGTAAGCCTGCGCAAAACTTCCTTGCGTGGAACAAAAATTCGGCACAATTTGCTTCCTTCGGAGTTCTCAAACACGCCCTAGAGCAGGATTCGCGAAACCGCAAGCGGATGGGTTGATTTACCGGCCGAGCCGTTCGAGCGCCAGCTTATAGCCGTCGTTGCCGTAGTTCAGGCAGCGCTTGACGCGGGAAATCGTCGCCGTGCTGGCTCCGGTTTCCGCTTCGATCTGATTGTACGTATTGCCCTTGCGCAGCATGCGCGCCACTTCGAGCCGCTGCGACAACGATTGAATCTCGTTCACCGTGCACAAGTCGTCAAAAAACACGTAACATTCTTCCACGTCCTTCAGCGTCAACACCGCTTCGAACAACTGATCGATCGCTTTATCGTTCAACTTCTTCAGCTGCAAGTCGTATCAACCCCTGATCCTGTCTGTTGTGTGTCTTACTTGCCCACTATCATTCGACATCGTTGAAACCGTTTCCTGCTTTACATGAGCAGAACGGTAAACGTTTTCCGCGTTACCATGCTAAATCATCCGGGTGCCATTCGTCGCGGCCGGCGGCAAAATGGGCGCCTCTCTCTGCCCGCTCGCCCAATAATCGTGACAAACGTCCAATCATGCCATCCGCCTATGACATAGATTATAAATAAAAAAGGGTTGTGAATCCAGTGAAACCTTACGATCAGGCTTATACGCGAGCATTTATGCCGGATGGGTACGGCGGCAATCCGTTCCCCGGAGGCAGACCTCCGGACGGATTGTTCCAGGGCGGAGGCGCTCCGTTCGGCGGCTTCGGCGAATATCCGGGTCAGTCGATCGTCCCGTCGGGAAACCCCGGTACGGGCCTCGGAGCGGCAGCGGGCGGCAGCACGGGTTCGTCGTTCAACATCGGTCAAATCAAAGGCATGATCGACCGGCTGGGCGGCATCGAAGGCATCATCGGCACGGTGTCGAAAATGCAGAAGGTGTTCTCCAGCATCCAGCAGATGGCGCCGATGCTGCGGCTGCTCGCATCCTCGTTCGGAAGCGCCAAAGCGGCGACGAAAGGCGTATCGACAGCGCGCAGAAGAAGCCGGCCGCGGCGCACCGGCTATTCGTCCGGCCGGACCGGCGGACGTCCGAGACGGCGCTGACCGCAGGCCGCCCGCACAAACGCCTCTTCCAAAGACGGTCGCCCCTCGCAGGGCGGCCTCTTTGCGGAGCGACACGATTTTGCCGCAAAGTGTTCATTTGTCACCCGTCGGGCGCGTTTGCTACAATGGGACTGTTCGGCAGGTGTTGCGCAGGGCGCGAACCGGACAAGCTTCGAAAGGAGATCATCCATCCCCATGAGCAAAAATATGAAAGCGCTGCTGATCCTCATCCTCGTGCTTGGCGTCACGACAGGGGTTGTGTTTCTGCAAGTATATGGAATAGGCAACCGCAACGAACCGAAATTGGGCCGCCCGGTGCCGTCCGACGCCGCGGCGCGCGCTTACGTGCAGGAGCATCAGTTGCTCGCCTCCGTGACCCGCACGGAATCGGTCGTCGCCAGCGGCCCGACGTACATGATCGTCACCGGCACCGACAGCGCCGGAGCGGAGAAATTCGTCTGGCTGACCGGCAGAGACAAGAAGATCGAGAACCTCGGCACGATCCTGGCCAAAGACGGCGTACCGCGCGAGCAAATTGTGGCCAAGCTGGCGGCGGATAACGTGCCGGAGAGCGAGATCCAGTATTTGTTCGTGGCGCCTTACGACTACAACTCGGGCAAAATCGTCTGGTTCGCGCAGGACAAGTCGGTGCGCCACCGGGTGTTCTGGTTCGACTTCAAGACGGGCGGGCTGATCCGCGACGACGTGCTCGACCCAACGGCATGGAGCTTGACGAAGGACTAATCCGGCGCCGGAAGGGGACACTATTCGTACCGAACGACGGTACCGGATAGGAGGTCCGCGAGTTGATGCACCATGTACTGGATTTTGTGCGCAGCCATTGGCTGTCGCTGTCGCTGCTCGTCGGGGCGGCGGCGGCAAGCTGGTATGTATACAAGCATCGGGATACGCTGCTGATCAAATGAAAAAGGACCGCAACCGGGGATAACGAACCGGGCGGTCCTTTTGTTGTTTCTAGACGAGCGCTTTGCGCGCAATGTCGGTACGGTTATGTTTGCCTTCAAAATGAATATCGGCCGCGGCGGCATAAGCGCGCTCGCGGGCTTCGGCGATGTCGCGGCCGCGCCCGACGACGCCGAGCACCCGGCCCCCGTTCGTGACGAGCTTGCCGTCCTTTTCGGCCGTGCCGGAGTGGAACACCAGCGCACGATCTCCAATCGCGTCAAGCCCTTCGATCGCGACGCCCTTCGTCGAAGACGCCGGATAGCCGGCCGATGCCAGAATCACGCATACCGCCGCTTCTTCGCTCCAGCGAATGTCGAGCTCGCCGAGCGTGCCGTCCAGCGTCGCCAGGAAAATGTCGAGCAGATCGGTCTCCAGCCGCGGCAAAATAACCTGCGTTTCGGGATCGCCGAAACGGGCGTTGAACTCGATCGTCTTGGGCCCTTGCGCCGTCAGCATTAGCCCGGCGTACAACACGCCGCGGAACGGCCGGCCTTCGGCCACCATCGCCTCCGCCGTCGGCTTCACGATCGTGGCGATCGCCTCGTCGACGACCGACTGCGGAATATGCGGCAGCGGCGAATACGTGCCCATGCCGCCCGTGTTCGGCCCTTTGTCGTCGTCGAACACCGGCTTGTGGTCCTGCGACGGCACCATCGGCCGAACCGTAACGCCGTCGACGAACGCCAGCAGCGACATTTCCTGCCCTTGCAGAAACTCCTCGACAACCACGCTGTTGCCGGAAGCGCCGAACGCCTTGCTGACCATAATTTCGGCGAGCGCCGCTTCGGCTTCCTGCAGCGTTTGCGCAACGATGACGCCTTTGCCCGCGGCCAGTCCGTCGGCCTTGATCACAATCGGCGCACCCTGTTTGCGGACATATGCCAGCGCTTCTTCGTAGTTGTCGAACGAGCCGTAAGCGGCGGTCGGGATGTTGTATTTGTGCAGCAGATCTTTCGTGAATACTTTGCTGCCTTCGATGATGGCAGCGTTTTTGCGCGGGCCGTATACGCGCAGCCCTGCGGATTCCAGATGGTCGACGATGCCCGCCGCCAGCGGATCGTCCGGACCGATCACCACAAGATCGATCTTCCGCTCGGTTGCGAAGACGGCAAGTTCGTCGAATTGATGCTCCTGAATCGGCACGAGTTCGGCCAAACCGCGCATGCCGACGTTGCCGGGAGCGCAGAGCAGTTGGCTGATTTTCGGGCTTTTGGACAGCGCCCACACGATCGCGTGCTCGCGCCCGCCTTTGCCCACTACCATAACACGCACTTGGCTTCCTCCGTTCCTGCTTGGGCGCAAGGTTACGCCAGTTTGTTGACGATGCGAATGTCTGCGGCGCCGCTTTGGCGATCGATCGTTTTGACCAGCAGCGAAATGCGGTTCTCTTCGTTCAGGCGGCTCCAGTACGTCTCCACGTTGGCTTCGATCGTGTCGTGCAGCGGCACGAGCACCGGCTCGCCGGCAAACGAAGGCAGCGGGCTGCCGTCTCCCTGATACGTATGAATGAGGTGCCCGAAGCCGGGAATGCCATGCTCATAATGAAAAAAGTGGCGCTGCGTCTGCACCGGATCGTTGTGCAGCGACTTGAGAATCGACAGCTTGTACGCGCAGTGCTCGTTGCCAAGCTCGACAAGACCGGAAATGCGCGGCGTGTAGTTCGGCGCGTCCGGCTCGTAGGTGCGCGTCGTCAGCGCGTCCTCGAACGTGCCGCCGGCCGTCAGCGCTTCGTGGATCGTGTCCGTCTGGTCGCCGTTCGTTACGATATGCGACCGTCCGGTATGACGCACCGGGTAATAAATGATCAGCGAAGGATCGGAAAGCTTGGCCGGGTCGGCCGCTTCCGTGCGAACGAAGCCGTTGTCCTCGCGGACGAAGATGCGGTTGCGGCTGTTTTCGCTGCGCCCCATGATCCAGTACACTTGCACGAGTCGCGTGCCGTCCGGCGTCAAGCCGATGACGATGCCGCGTCCCGGGTACGCGTTGCTTGCCAGCCGCTCCAGGCTGCTTTGCGCTTGCGCGCTCCATGTCGATGACAAAACCGTTGCCCCTCTCTAAGAATCCCCACAAAGTGGAGTTTATTCTTCGATGCGTTTTCAGGTACTTTGCGAGGGCCCCAAAACGCGATCTTTCTGTCGAAAAGAGGGCCGCGAATCGTCCCGCCTTACCAAAGGAAGGCCGGGCGATCCGTGGCCGCTGTGAATTTTAGTGATGGAACAGCCGAACGCCGGAGTAGCACATGACCATATCGTACTCGTCCGCCGCTTGCACGACTTCTTCGTCGCGCATCGAGCTGCCTGCCTGCACAACGTATTTGACGCCGCTGCGGCTGGCGCGGTCGAGGTTGTCGCGGAACGGCAGGAACGCGTCCGAGCCGTACGCTACGCCTTGCAAACCGCTCAGCCACTCGCGCTTCTGCTCGCGCGTCAGCCGCGGCGGCACTTCCGCGAACGCCTTCTCCCACGTCGCCTGCTCAACCGGCGTCAGCTCTTCTTCGAGCCACAGGTCGATCGCGTTGTTCTGCTCCGCGCGGGCGAGCCCTTCGCGGAACTTCATGCCGAGCGCAATCGGGTGCTGGCGCAAGTACCAACGATCGGCCTTGTCGCCCGCCAGCCGCGTGCAGTGGATGCGCGACTGCTGGCCGGCGCCGATGCCGATCGTTTGCCCGCCCTGCGTGTAGCAG
Organism: Paenibacillus cymbidii; assembly: GCF_004764705.1. Classification (GTDB taxonomy): domain Bacteria; phylum Bacillota; class Bacilli; order Paenibacillales; family NBRC-103111; genus Paenibacillus_AN; species Paenibacillus_AN cymbidii. The sequence continues at coordinate 10,123 of NZ_SHLX01000050.1, forward strand.
ATCGAGTTGGACTGCGTATATTTGAGCGTGATGAGCGCCACGAGCATGTCGCGCTTGGCTTCTTCGGTCAGCTCCTTGTTCTTCGTCACGATCTTCTCGAACGATGTGCCGTCCAGCACGCCGTTGTTGCGCTGCTGCTGCATCGTAAGGCCGAACAAGGTGCGCGTCTCGATCTCGTCCGGCACATAGTCCGGGTCGATCTGCAGAATCAAGTACTTGCCGCCCTTCTTCGCCTTCAGCATCGCCAGCGCCTCTTCGGAGTAGCTTGGCGCCACGACGAGGTCGGACACTTCGCGCTTCAGCAGCTGCGCGGTGGAAGCGTCGACTTCGTCGCTAAGCGCGGCGGCGTCGCCGAACGACGACATGCGGTCCGCGCCGCGGGCGCGCGCATAGGCGGTCGCCAGCGGCGACAGGTCGAGTCCTTCGACGAAGTAAGCTTTCTTCAGCGTGTCGCTCATGGGCGCGTATACGGCGGCGCCGGCCGGGCTGACATGCTTGAACGAAGCGGCAGCCGGCAGCCCGGTCGCCAGGCGCAGCTCGCGCACGAGCTGGAACGCGTTCAGCGCGTCGAGCAGGTTGATGAAGCCGGGTTCGCCGTTCAGCACCTTGATCGGCAGCGGGCGGCCGCCGTTCGACAGCTTCGCTTCCTTCTGGTGCGGATTCATCCCGTAACGCAGGAGCAGTTCGGTGTTCTCGCTCATCGGTTTCGATTCCATCCTTGTCCTTATTGGGGTTTGGTTGCTTCTTCGATCCGCACATGCCGGCCATCGAGCCGGACGCGGCCCGCCTGGATCCAGCCGATCACCTGCGGCAGCAGCTCGTGCTCCGTGGCATGGATCGCCGCCTCAAGCGTTTCGAGCGTGTCTTCCTCGCGGATCGGCACGGCGCGCTGGGCGATGATCGGACCGCTGTCCAGGCCGCCGTCGACCACATGCACCGTGACGCCGGTCAGCTTCACGCCGTGGTCCCATGCTTGTCCGATCGCATTGACGCCGGGAAAGGCCGGCAGCAGCGAAGGATGCACGTTGATCATCCGGCCTTCGTACGGCGCCAGCAGCGTATCGGTGATGATGCGCATGTAGCCTGCCAGCACGATCAGCTCGACGCCGAGCTCCGCCAGCAGTGCGGCGATTTCCGTTTCGTACGCTTCCTTGCTCGCATACTCCTTCGGGCGAAACACATGCGCGCGAATGCCTGCGCGGCCGGCCCGCTCGACGACGCGCGCTTTCGGACGGTCGCAGACGAGCAGTTCGACCGTCGCCTCCAGCTTGCCGGCCGTTACCGCGTCGACAATCGCCTGGAAGTTGCTTCCGCTGCCGGAAGCGAATATCGCAATGCGGAGCGGATCCATTACACCACCGCTCCGTTAAAGGTGACGACCTGCTCGCCTTCGGTTACGGTGCCGATGCGGTAAGCCTGCTCGCCCAGGCTGCTTGCCAGCGCCAGCGCTTCCTCCGCCTGTTCGGCCGGCACGATGACGACCATGCCGATACCCATGTTGAACGTGCGGAACATGTCGTTGTTGCTGATATTGCCGTCCTTCTGCATCAGTTCGAAGATCGGCAGAATCGGCCACGAGCCGTAGTCGATCTGCACGTTCACGCCGGCCGGCAGCACGCGCGGAATATTTTCCAGGAAGCCGCCGCCCGTAATATGCGCCATGCCTTTGACCTGCACCTTGTCGATCAGCGCCAGCACCGACTTGACGTACAGGCGGGTCGGTTCAAGCAGCACTTCGCCCAGCGTGCGTTCGCCGAGCGCTTCGATATGCCGATCCAGCTTATAGCCTTTTTGCTCCAGCAGCAAGCGGCGCACCAGCGAAAACCCGTTGCTGTGCACGCCGCTAGACGCCAGGCCAAGCACCGCGTCGCCGGGGCGGATCGAACGGCCGTCGATAATTTTTTTCTTGTCGACGATGCCGACCGTAAAGCCGGCGATATCGTATTCGCCATCGGCGTACATGCCCGGCATTTCCGCCGTTTCGCCGCCGATCAGGGCGCAGCCCGATTGCACGCAGCCTTCGGAGATGCCGGCGACGATCGCTTCGATTTTCTCCGGCACGATGCGGCCGGTAGCGAGATAATCGAGGAAAAACAGCGGCTCCGCGCCTTGCACGACCACGTCGTTGACGCACATGGCGACGGCGTCGATGCCGATCGTGTCATGCTTGTCCATCAGGAACGCCAGCTTCAGCTTCGTGCCGACGCCGTCCGTGCCCGACACGAGCACCGGCTCCTCGTACTTGTCCTTGTTCAGGCCGAACAGTGCGCCGAAGCCGCCCAGTTCGGTCAGCACTTCGGGGCGGAACGTGCGTTTCACGTGCTTCTTCATGCGCTTGACGGCTTCGTTGCCAGCGGCGATATCGACGCCCGCTTGTTTGTAAGCTTCCGACACTGGATACCCTCCTAAAGGTTTTGCGATGCTTCCCGAACACACTGCTTTGCGAGCAAAAACTTGCATCGGAAGCATAATCTTAATTTAACAGCCTTCATCGTAAAATCAGCAGCCGCAGCCCGCGGCAGCCGCTTCTTCGTCGTGCACCACGGTCGGGTATTCGTTGTCGAAGCAGCCCATGCACATGCCGCGGTTGTACTCCAGCGCGGGCCGGCCGATCGCCTCCAGAATTCCTTCCTTGGTCAAAAAGTGAAGCGAATCCGCATTGATCGCCTGGCGGATTTCTTCGATCGACTTGCTCGAGGCGATCAACTCGCCGCGGTTCGGCGTGTCGATGCCGTAGAAGCAAGGATTTTTGTACGGCGGCGAGCTGATGCGCACGTGAACTTCCTTGGCCCCGGCTTCGCGCAGCATGTTGACGATGCGCAAGCTGGTCGTGCCGCGCACGATCGAGTCGTCGATCATGACGACGCGTTTGCCTTCGACGACCTTTCTCACCGCGCTCAGCTTCATCTTGACGCCGCGCTCGCGCAGCTCCTGGCTCGGCTGGATGAACGTGCGGCCGGTATAGCGGTTTTTGATCAGGCCGAGCTCGTACGGAATGCCCGTCTGTTCGGCGAAGCCGATCGCCGCGGAAATGCTCGAATCCGGCACGCCGGTAACGACGTCCGCGTCGACGAACGATTCCTTCGCCAGCTCCGCCCCCATCCGCTTGCGCGCGGAATGAATGTTGATCCCGTCGATATCGCTGTCCGGGCGGGAGAAATAAATGAATTCCATGGCGCAATGAGCCCGGCGCGGCGATACGGCGAAACGGTCTTCCTTCATGCCGTATTTATCAATGATGAGCAACTCGCCCGGCTTGAGGTCGCGCATGTACCCGGCCCCGATCGTTTCGAAGGCGCACGTCTCCGACGCAAACACGTAAGCGGCGCCGAGCTTGCCGATCGACAGCGGACGAAGCGCGTTCGGGTCCTGGGCGACGAACAGCATGTCGTTGATCATGATCAGGAACGCAAAACCGCCAACAATACGGCCCAGCGCTTCCTTGACGGCCAGCGCAATGTCGTCGTGCTTCGAGCGCGCGATCAGATGGATGACCACTTCCGTGTCGCTCGTCGTCTGGAAGATCGAGCCTTGCTCCTCGAGCTCCCGGCGAATTTCGCCGGCGTTGACGATGTTGCCGTTCGTGCAGATCGCAAGCTCGCCGCCCTTGTACTTGAATACGAGCGGCTGGGCGTTTTGCAGCTTGCTTTCGCCGGAGGTCGAATAGCGGACATGCCCGATGCCGATCGAACCTTTCAACCGCTGGATCGTCGCGTTGTCGAACACTTCCTTGACGAGTCCCATGCCGCGATGGTAATGGAACTCGCCGCTTCCTTCCGACGTGCAGATGCCCGCGCTTTCTTCGCCGCGGTGCTGCAGCGCGTGCAAACCGTAAAAGGAAAGGGCAGCCGCCTCCGGGTGGCCGTACACGCCGAAGACGCCGCATTCCTCCTTGAGCTTGTCGAAAAACGCGTTATCGGCGCCCTGGTTGTAGTAATCGCCGGTCCAAAGTGTCTCACGAATCAGGCGTTCATCAGACATGGAATCGCATCCTTCCAATCCTTTTCTAGTGGTTCCACAGCTGACTGGATGGCCGGTTGTCCGTTTATGCGAATCATAAGCTCGTTTCCTTGCACCGTGCCGATCGTCCGGCACGGCACGCCTTGCTCCTGCATCAGCCGCTGCAGCGCGGCGGCCTGTTCCGGCCGGACGCTGAGCAGGATGCGCGACTGGCTTTCGCTGAACAGCGCGTGGTCGGCGCGCAGGTCGGTCTTGAAGTCGACGGCGGCGCCTTTGCGGCCGCTGATGCACGACTCCGCCAGCGCGGCGGCAAGCCCGCCTTCGGACAAGTCGTGCGCCGAAGCGACGAGCCCGCCTTGAATCGCGGCAAGAACGGCGCCCTGCAGGCGCTTCTCGACGGCGAGGTCAAGCGCCGGCGGACGGCCTTCGGTTACGCCGTGCAGCACATACTGGAACTCGCTGCCGCCGAGTTCGGCTTTCGTGTCGCCGAGCAGGACGATGACGTCGCCTTCGTGCTTGAAGCCTTGCGTTGTAATATGATCGACGTCATGCACAAGGCCGACCATGCCGACGACCGGCGTCGGGTAAATCGCGCCTTTGGCATTTTCGTTGTACAAGCTGACATTGCCGCCGATTACCGGCGTATTCAGTTGCCGGCACGCTTCCGCCATGCCGTCGACCGCTTTTTCCAGCTGCCAGAAAATTTCCGGTTTCTCCGGGCTGCCGAAGTTCAGGTTGTCCGTCACCGCAAGCGGCTCGGCGCCCGAACAAACGACGTTGCGCGCCGCTTCGGCCAGCGCAATCGCGCCGCCCACTTCCGGATCGAGGTACACGAACCGGCCGTTGCAGTCGGTCGTCATCGCCAGCGCCTTGCGCGTGCCCGGCACGAGCACGACGGCGGCGTCCGAACCGGGAAGAACCGCGGTGCTGGTGCGCACCATATAGTCATATTGGTTATATACCCATTCCTTGCTTGCCACAGTCGGCGAGCCGAGCACCCGCTTCAGAGCGTCCGTCAAATCGCTCACTTCCGCATACCGCGTCGTGTCTACGGAAGCTCCTGCTGTATAGTATGCCGGAACGCTCGAAGGTTTGTTATATACCGGACACTCGTCGACAAGCGCCGTGACCGGCATGTCGCCGACGACTTCGCCGTGGTGGATCAGTTTCAGCCGGCCGTCGTCCGTTACTTTGCCGACTTTGGCGCAGATCAGGCCCCACCGGTCAAAAATCGCTTTGGCCTGCGCCTCATGCTCGGGCAGCACGACGAACAGCATGCGTTCCTGCGACTCGGACAACATCATTTCGTATGCAGTCATGCCGTCCTCGCGCTGCGGAACCGCGTCGAGGTTCAGCTCCATGCCGTTGCCGGCCTTGCTGGCCATCTCCGCGCTGGAGCAAGTCAGCCCCGCCGCGCCCATATCCTGAATGCCAATGACAATGCCGGAGTCGATCAGCTCGAGGCACGCTTCGAGCACCAGCTTCTCCATGAACGGATCGCCGACCTGAACGGCCGGGCGTTTCGCTTCCGATTCGGCGGTAAGCTCCTCCGACGCGAACGTCGCGCCGTGAATGCCGTCGCGGCCGGTAGCCGGTCCGACGTAAAAAACAGGGTTGCCGACGCCGCGGGCGACGCCTTTTTGAATTTTATCATGATCGATAAGACCGACGCACATGGCGTTGACAAGCGGATTGCCTTCGTAGCTTTCGTCAAACATCACTTCGCCGCCGACCGTCGGGATGCCGATGCAGTTGCCGTAGCCGGCGATGCCGGAGACGACGTGCTCGAACAAATATTTGACCCGGTCGTTCGTCAGCTTGCCGAAACGGAGCGAGTTAAGCAGCGCCACCGGACGTGCGCCCATCGAGAAGATGTCGCGGATAATGCCGCCGACCCCGGTTGCCGCGCCCTGGTAAGGCTCGATCGCCGACGGGTGGTTGTGGCTTTCGATTTTGAATACGACGGCCTGGTTGTCGCCGATGTCGACGATGCCCGCGCCTTCGCCCGGTCCCATCAGCACGCGCGGTCCCGTAGTCGGGAAGCGGCGCAGCACCGGTTTCGAATTTTTATAAGAGCAGTGCTCCGACCACATGACGCTGAACACGCCGATTTCGACGTAGTTTGGCTTGCGCCCGAGGAAGCCGCAAATTTTGGCGTACTCGTCGTCGGTCACACCCATTTGTTTGTAAAGCTTCTGTTCCGCGATCTGTTCGCTCGTCGGCTCTTTAACCGATAGCTGCTGCGCCATGTTGCTCCCTCCACGTGTTAAGAATCGATGTGAACATGCGCTTGCCGTCCTCGGAGCCGAGCAACTGATGCACCGCCCGTTCCGGGTGCGGCATCATGCCGACGACGTTGCCGCGCTCGTTGCAGATGCCGGCGATGTCGTCGACCGAGCCGTTCGGGTTGCTGCCCGCGTAGCGGAACACGATCTGGTCGTTCGCCTTGAGCTTCGCCAGCGTGGTTTCGTCGCAATAGTAGTTTCCTTCGCCGTGCGCGATCGGAATGTCGATCGTTTCGCCAAGCTTGTAGCCGCTCGTGAACGCGGTCCGGTTGTTTTCGACCCGCAGCAGCGTGGAGTGGCAGCGGAACTTCAGGGTCTTGTTGCGCAGCATCGCGCCCGGCAGCAGGCCGGACTCAAGCAGAATCTGGAACCCGTTGCAGATGCCGAGCACGAACTTGCCGGCGGCAGCCGCTTTGACCACTTCGTTCATGACCGGCGCGAACCGGGCGATCGCCCCGCAGCGCAAGTAGTCGCCGTACGAGAATCCGCCCGGCACGAGAATGCAATCGAACTTCGACAAATCCGTGCTGGTATGCCATACGTATTCCACCGGCTCGCCGATCGTCGTCTCTACTGCCTTGTAACAGTCGATGTCGCAGTTCGAACCCGGAAATACGAGCACCGCGAAGTTCATTTACGCTCCCTCCAATTCGTAGCGGTAATCTTCGATCACCGTGTTGGCCAGCAGCTTTTCGCACATCGTCTTTACGCGCGCCTCCGCTTCGGAACGTTCCGTCGTGTTCAGAATCAGCTCCAAGTACTTGCCGATCCGCACCTTGCCCACTTCGTTGAAGCCCATGGAGTGAAGCGCTCCTTGCACCGCATTGCCTTGCACGTCGAGCACGCTCTGTTTGATCGTTACGTAAACCGTCGCCTTGATCATTGGTTCATCCATCCTCCTAATATAGGGAGTTTAGCTTGCTAAACTCTCACCTCTAACGAAAAGTGGTCCTTCAATTTCCATTCCGAATTCGCAGGCTCGCACGCTTCTCTATTTTGCCAATCGTTGGAAAATATCGTTATAACGCTGCGAAGTCGCTTCGACGACGCTTGCCGGCAGCGGATCGGGTTCGCTGTTTTTATCCCAGCCGGAGCTTGCGAGGTACGTGCGCACCGGTTCCTTGTCCATGCTGTCGATTTCCGTGTCGAGCGCGTAATTCTCTTTGGCCCAGAAGCGGGACGAATCCGGCGTGAACAACTCGTCGATCAGAATGACCTGACCGTCAATCAGCCCAAACTCGAACTTCGTATCCGCCAAAATAATGCCGCGTTTCTCGCAGTAATCGTGAGCGAACTGGTACAGCTTGAGGCTCTTCGCGCGCAAATCTTCGGCGAGCTCGGCGCCGATCAGCTCCTTCATCCGTTCGAACGGGATGTCTTCGTCGTGGCCGACATCGTTTTTGGCGGCGGGGGTGAAGAGCGGCTCGGCGAACCGTTCGTTCTTGCGAATGCCGGCGGGCAGCGGGATGCCGTTGATCATTCCCGTTTGTTGGTATTGTCTCCAACCTCCGCCGGTAATATAGCCCCGTACGACGCATTCGATGTCGATGCGCTGCGCCTTGCGCGTCACCAGGAACCGGTTCTTGAGCAGCTCGGGTTCGGTGACGATGCCGGCAAGCTTCTCGATGTCGGCGTGCACGACGTGATTCGGCTGAATTGACGCCGTTTGCTCGAACCAGAAGCGGCTGAGCATGTTGAGCGCATTGCCTTTGTCCGGTACGGCCGGCTTCAGCACATAGTCGAAGGCGGAGATGCGGTCGGTGACGACAATGAGGTAGTGCTCGCCGAGATCGTACAACTCGCGAACCTTGCCTTTGTAAATGAGCGGCGCCTTGATGTACGGCGCGGCAGTGTCCAGCGCGACGGTTTTGTTCACCGGAGCGGCCTCCTTTTTATTCAAGCCCCAGACGGGCAAATATCGTATCCACGTGCTTCAGGTGCCAGCTCGGATCGAAGCAGTCGGCGATTTCCTCCAGGCTCAGCTGCCCGCGAATGACGCTGTCCGCTTCGACAATCTCGCGGAACGAGCGCTGCGTCTCCCACGCCTGCATCGCCTTCGGCTGCACCGTATCGTACGCCTGCTCGCGGCTGAAACCCTTGTCGATCAGCTTCGTCAGCACGCGGCCGGAGAACGGCACGCCGTACGTGCTTTGCATGTTGCGCTTCATATTTTCCGGGAACACGGTCAAATTTTTGACGATGTTGCCGAAGCGGTGCAGCATGTAATCGAGCAGAATCGTCGCGTCCGGCAAAATGATCCGTTCCACCGACGAATGCGAAATGTCGCGTTCGTGCCAGAGCGTAACGTTCTCGTACGCCGAAATCATGTGGCCGCGGATGACGCGCGACAGGCCGGAAATGCTTTCGCACCCGATCGGGTTGCGCTTGTGCGGCATCGCCGACGAACCTTTTTGTCCTTTGCCGAACGGTTCCTCGACTTCGCGGAACTCGCTCTTCTGCAAGGCGCGGATTTCCGTCGCGAACTTGTCAAGCGAAGTGGCGATGAGCGCCAGCGTCGCCATGTATTCGGCGTGCCGGTCGCGCTGCAGCGTCTGCGTCGAAATCGGCGCCGACTTCGTGCCGAGCTTGCCGCACACGTATTGCTCGATGAACGGGTCGATGTTGGCGTAGGTGCCGACGGCTCCGGACATTTTGCCGTATTGCACGCCGTCCGCGGCGAAGCGGAACCGCTCGAGATTGCGCTTCATCTCTTCGTGCCAGAGCGCCATCTTCAGCCCGAACGTCGTCGGTTCGGCGTGAACGCCATGCGTGCGGCCCATCATCGGCGTATGCTTATACGCCTTCGCTTTGTCCGCGAGAATGGCGATGAACATGTTCAAATCGCGGTCGAGAATGTCGTTCGCCTGCCGCAGCAAGTAGCCGAGCGCCGTGTCGACGACGTCCGTCGAGGTAAGGCCGTAGTGCACCCATTTGCGCTCCGGACCGACGGTTTCGGAAACCGCGCGGGTGAAAGCGATGACGTCGTGGCGCGTTTCCTGCTCGATTTCGTAAATGCGGTCGATGTTGAACGACGCTTTCTTGCGCAGCTTCTGCACGTCTTCCTGCGGAATGACGCCCAGCTCCGACCACGCCTCGCACGACAGCAGCTCAACTTCGAGCCACGCCTGGAATTTGTTCTGCTCCGTCCAAATGGCCGCCATCTCCGGCCTGCTGTAACGCTCGATCATCGCTTGATTCGCTCCTTCAATAATTACTTATTCCAATGGCCGATTTCCTTCGCCCAGATGCCCGTCTGCTCGATCCAGGCCAAGGCGCCATCGATATCGCTTGTCAGCACGTTGACGTGCCCCATTTTGCGTTTCTCTTTCGCTTCGTGTTTGCCGTACAGGTGCACCTTGACGGCAAGCCCGTCCGGCTCCGCCGTCTGGGCGCCGAGCCAATCGAGCAGCGGCTGCACGTGTTCGCCGAGCACATTCACCATAACGACCGGCGAGAGCAGCGCGGCTGCGCCCAGCGGCAAATTGCAGACGGCGCGCACGTGCTGCTCGAACTGCGACGTCGCGCACGCTTCCATCGTGTAGTGCCCCGAGTTGTGCGGCCGCGGCGCCAGCTCGTTGACGAACAGCTCGCCGTCCGCCGTCAGAAACATCTCGACCGCGATCAGCCCAACGACGCCGAGCGAGGCGGCGATCTTCTCCGCCAGCTTCTCCGCTTCGCGGCAAACCGCTTCCGTCGTGCGCGCCGGCACGATCGACAGATGCAGGATGTTGTCGACGTGAATATTCTCGGCGACCGGGAACGTCTTCACTTCGCCGCGCGGGCTGCGCGCCGCGATGACGCTGATTTCCCGCTCGAAGCGGATGAACTGCTCGAGCACCAGCTCCGTGCGCGCCTTGCTCAGCGTCGCATACGCTTCGTCGATTTCGGCTTCGGAGCGGATGACCCACTGCCCTTTGCCGTCATAGCCGCCGGTCGCCGTCTTCAGTACGCACGGCGTGCCGAAACGGGCAACCGCCGCGCGCAGCTCCTCCGCGCTGCGGATTTCCTCGTACGGCGCCACGCGGACGCCCGCGGCCTCGATCGCACGCTTCTCACGCAGCCGATGCTGCGTCGTATGCAGCAGTTCGCTGCCTTGCGGCACGTACGATTCGGCCATCAGCATCGCCGCCACGCCGGCGTCAACGTTCTCGAACTCGTACGTGATTACGTCCGCTTTCGCCGCCAGCCGGCGCGCTGCTTCCGCGTCGTCATATGCGGCAACGATCTGCTCGTCGGCCACCTGGCCGCACGGCGAATCCGGCGTCGGATCCAGCACAACGAACCGGTAGCCCATATGGCGACCGGCTAATGCCAGCATTCTCCCCAGTTGTCCGCCGCCCAGCACGCCGATCGTGCCGCCCGGCAAAATCACATTCGTCGAAGCTGCTGCTTTCGCTGTATGATTCATAACAATTCACTGCTTTCCATCACCGTCTTGGCGATCTGCTCGCGCCGCGCTTTCACCTTCGCTTGCACGTCAGGCTCGAACGCGCCGATGATTTGTGCGGCGAGCAGCCCGGCGTTGGTGGCGCCGGCGTGTCCGATCGCAACCGTCGCAACCGGAATGCCTCCCGGCATCTGCACGATCGACAGGAGCGAGTCGAGCCCATTCAACGTCGACGTCTTGACCGGCACGCCGACGACCGGCAGTTCGGTCTTCGATGCGACCATGCCCGGCAAATGCGCCGCGCCGCCCGCGCCGGCAATAATCACCTGAATGCCGCGGCCGGCTGCGGTTTCCGCATATTCGAACATCAAGTCGGGCGTACGATGCGCGGATACTACCTTTTTCTCATAAGCGATGCCGAGTTCATCCAATACGTCGCATGCGTGCTTCATCGTTTCCCAATCCGATTGACTCCCCATGATGACTCCGACTCGCGCGGACATGTCAGCCCCTCTTTCGTATCCGAAGATTCTATGTTTAGTATGCCTTGTTACCTGATTGGATAACGGCCGCCGCGGCTTGCGGAGGCGCAAAAAGCCCGTCGGCCGACCGTGCCGGGTCCGCCAACAGGACGACGAACGGATCAAACGCAGCGAAACGGTGCCGGAGAAAAAAATCGCTCCACGGACAAAAAAGAACAAACGAAGCGGCTGTCATCCGCTCCCTGCTCTCCTGCATTTGATCCCCGTAGTCCGAAAATTTGCGGTTTCCGGGTAGAAACATCCGGGCCGTATTCCCGGAAGTATACGAGGCGATTCGATTGATTTCGACGCAAAAGGTTCGATTTTGCGCCTCTTTAGTTTACCAGCCCCTCACCTTCCATGTCAACATTGAAAGGCGAACAATTCTGTGACATTCATTTTAAAAAGTTCGCCTTTCTCGCGCTGGATCGGCGGATGGAATACGCTTACAACGGTAACCTTCGTCTTCCGCTTCATGCGTTTGCCGCGGTGACGCCGCGTACGCCGCATCGCAACGAGACAACATAGGCCATGTTTTATTGGCTATTCCGGCATAAATGGCCCAAGACGCAGAAATAGCCAGTGAAATCACTGGCTATTTCTGTGAAACGTTCGATTTTGAGGCGGCTGACTCAAAATAACCATTGTTTTCACTGGCTATTTTCGACGTACCAAGGAAAAAGTGGCAAATAGGCCATTTTTCATGGCCTATTTTAAGAGGAGGCCTATTCAACTGACGGACCGTCGTTACTTCTCGCCTGCAGCTTGTTGCAGCTGCGACGTACATGCCGGGCAGCGGGTCGCCAGCACCGGAATTTTGCTATAGCAGTAAGGGCATTCCTTATCTTTCGGCGCGGCAGGGGCCGGAGCCGGTTCCGGCTTGCGGAAGCGGTTGATCTGCTTGACGACCATAAAAATGACGAACGCCACGATCAGGAAGTCGAGCACATTATTGATGAATGCGCCGTAGTTAAGCGTAACAGGTTTGTCGTCTTCGCCGTTACCCAGCTTGATTACCAGGTCCGCAAAATCGACTTTGCCGAGCAGCATGCCGATCGGCGGCATAATAACGTCGTTCACAAGCGACGTAACGATTTTGTTGAACGCCGTGCCGATAATGACACCAATCGCCAAATCGACTACGTTGCCGCGGGTGATGAACGTGCGAAACTCCTTGAACACCGTTTTCATGGCATAGCTCCTTCGATAATTTTTGCAATCCGATCCCCGATGCTGCGATTCCGTTGCCACGAAAGTTACATTCTACGGGAAAACCCGGTTTCCTGCTTGTCGGCGAATTTTGCCGAGAACGAACAAGGCCAAGCCCCCGTCCGGGAGATTGGCCTTGTTCGCAAAACATGCCCCTGCCCGCGCGGCGGCAGCGGCTCAGGCAACTTAGCCCTGGCTGCCGATCCAGGCGTAACGCGCAATGACGAGAATCGCAAGCACCCACATGAGCCAGTGCACCTTGTGCCCTTTTTTGCCGAACCAGTTGTCGATCGTTGCCAGAATGACGTACGCCACGATGCCGAACGAAATCCCGTTGGCGATGTTGTACGTAAACGGCATGAACGTGATCGTCAGGAACGCCGGAATGGCGATGACGTAGTTCTGGAAGTCGATTTCCTTGACCGACTGCACCATCAGCACGCCGACGATGATCAGCGCGGCAGCCGTCGCCGGCCCCGGAATAAGCGCCACGATCGGCGCGAGGAACAGCGCCAGCAGGAAACACACGCCGGTCGTCACCGCCGTCAAACCGGTGCGCCCGCCTTCGGCGATGCCGGCCGAGCTCTCGACGTAGGCCGTCGTGGTGCTTGTGCCGAGCAGCGCGCCGCCGCTTACCGCTACGGCGTCGACAAGCATCGCTTTGCCGACGCGCTTGCGGCCTTCTTCCGGATTCTTCATGATGCCGGCGCGGTTGGCCGAACCGACCAGTGTGCCGAACGTATCGAACAGCTCCACAAACGTAAACGTGGCGATGATCGAAATGATGCCGGTTTGCCAGACGCCGTCCCAGTCGAACGAAGCGAACGAGATTTGGCTGAAATCGGGCGCCCATGGCGTTTTCGGATCGCTTAGCGTGTCGAAGTCGACTTGTCCCATAATGATGGCGACGATCGTCGTGCCCAGAATGCCGAACAGAATCGCGCCGGGCACGCGCAGCACCATCAGAACCGAGATCAGCAGCAGGCCGACAAGCGCCAGCTGCACGCCGTGGTCTTCGAGGCTGCCCATATGAAAGATCGTTTCAAACGACAGCAGGTCGGTGAACGCGCCCGCTTTGACATCTTTGGTCGTTTCGGCGGCTACCGTCAGGAGGCCGCTGTTCTTCAGTCCGATCAAGGTGATGAAAAGGCCGATCCCAACCGTAATCGCGTGCTTCAGGCTGTCCGGCACGGCGACGATCAGCAGCTGCCGCACCTGCGTCACCGTCAGGATGATAAAAATAATACCGGAGATAAATACCGCCGTCAGCGCCATCTCCCACGTCACCGGCTTGCCGGTCCCGGCGGAAGACAGAATGACCGTCGCGAAGTAAGCGTTAAGCCCCATGCCCGGCGCAAGCGCTACCGGAAAATTGACGAACAGCCCCATCGCGATCGTAAAAATGCCGCCGGCCAGCGCAGTGGCGAGAAACACCGCGTACCAGTCCATGCCCGTTTTGCCGAAACCGGTCAGCACATCGGGGTTGACCGCAAGTATGTACGCCATCGTCATGAATGTCGTCAACCCGGCCATAATTTCCGTACGAATACCTGTTCCGTTCTCCCTGAGCCTGAAAAAACGATCCATTGCCGCTACTCCTCCTACTTGAATAGGGTGTGCCATGCAAAAAGAAGCCCGGATCCAATTGATCCTAGGCTTCCCAGTACAAGAAAGAATATGCGTTCCGGCCACGCCTCGCCGCGCGCAAGGGTCGCCGAGCCGATATGCTTTCAAGCGCTTCGTAGCCAGATCATTTACGGTGATCTCGTAGAGACTTCCGGGCCGATTCCCGGAATTATACGAAACATTCGGTTCTGCGACTATTCTATCAGATGGCGGGCAAATTGAAAACGCTTATTTCATGCAAAAACCGGACTTTTTCGCAGTTTTTCGACTGCAAAGCCCGGTTTTCAACATGATTCTTCAACCTTACTCTTCCGAGCGGATCGCCTGAACGACATCCATTCGTTCGATGCGGCGCAGCGGCACGCGCGAGGCGAGCATCGTAATAATGACTGCAGCGGCACCCGACACGGAGACGGCAAACCACGGGAATCGGTACGGCAACTCTTGCAAGCTGTTGATCTGTTGGTACATCCAGTAGGAAAGCAGCGCGCCGGCCGCTCCGCCGTACAGCGTCGCGTAAATGCCGTACGAAATGCTTTCGTAGACGATCATTCGCCGCATCTGCCGCATCGTCATGCCGACCGCGCGCATCGTGCCGAACTCTTTGGTCCGCAAAATCAGGTTCGTGCTGATCGTGTTGACGATATTGATGGCGCTGATCAGCGAAATGACGGCGACAAGTCCGTACAGCAGGATGCCAACCATCAACATCGAATCGGTCGAGCTCGTAAAATCCATCACATACCCGGGCTCCAGCCGGTCTGCCACCAGCTGCAGCTGGTCCTTGATCGCACCGTAATCGGCGTCGCGGTCGACGGCCAGATCGATGCGGCTGTACGCGTCGGCCGACCCGGTAAGCTTGCGGAATACCGCTTCCGTCGTCACAATCGTATACTGCTCGGAACCTCCGTGGTAGCTAACCGGCATTTTGTCCAGGATGCCCAGCACTTTAACCTGGACGATCTGCGGCTTGTTCGCCGGATCGTTCCACTGCAGACTGATCGGAATCATGTCGCCCACTTTATAATTCGTCATTTGCAAATTGTCGCCGGTGGCCCGGCTTTTCTGCGAGATGACAACGCCGGTTTCGCGGTCCATCTCCTCTGCGTCCATGCTGCCGGCAATCAGCCGGTCGCGGCTCAGGCTGAAATCTTCCTTGCGGTAGCCGAGCAGCTCGGCCGGAATGCCGAAGGAATCGCCTTTCGGGCTGCCGTCCCACACTTTTTTGATCAGCGCTTTGGTCATCTTGTCCGCGGGCGCTTGAACATACAATGATCGGAGCATCACTCGGTAAGCCTTTTTTACACCCGGCAGCTCCGCGATCGTTTCGAATTCCTGCGGCGTAATTTGCGGCTGCTGATCGCTTCTTGCCTGTTCGACTGCAAAATCCTTGGAGAAGGAGCGCGACTCCGACAGCTGGATAAATTTCATGAAGGAGAAGAAAAACACGAACAGCGCAATGCCGATGCTCATCGAGAACAGCGTGATCCGGAACCTCCGCCGGTTGCGCTTCAGGTTGTCGACGGCCATTTTGCCGGTGATGCCGAGCAGCGCTTGCGTCAATCTCCGCTTGCGGCGAATGATCTTCTCCTTGTTGAACTGGTTGCTGCGCATGATCGCCGTCAGCGGCGACACGCGGCCCGCAGCCCACGCCGGACCGAACGCCGACGCGTACACCGCGCAGAAGCCAAGCGCGACGGCCAGCGCCGTAATCGTCCACGGCACCGTCATGTGCAGGCTGGTGAAGGTCGCCGTGTTGTCGATGCTGGCAAACACGGCAAGAACCGTCTTGACGGCAAGCCAGCCGCACAACAGGCCGAGCGGGATGGCGATCAGCGCCAGCACTGTCGCTTCGCGGAACACGACGACGCGAATTTGCCGCGGCGTCATGCCGATCGACCGCAGCACGCCGAACTGGCGGATGCGCTCGAGCACGGAGATGTGGAACGAGTTGTAAATAACCGCCACCGTTGCGATGAGAATGACGCCGATCACAATGCCTTGCACGACGTTGATCGCCGTATTGTTGGATCTGTCGTCGCTTTCGCCGAGCGCGGTGAGCAGCGCGATGTTCGGAATTGCCTGCTCGCTGCCGGCGCCGATCGCCTGCGTCGTTTCCGGAATCGCCTTGCGGATGCCGACGTGTTTGTCGAAGCGGATGGCGGCGTTGTAGCTGGCGCTATCCGCCTGGCGAAGCGCCGCGGCGCCCTCCAGCGTCATCGTGGCGATGGCTTGGCCGCTGAGTTGGGTGTCCGTGCGGTTCACGTAAAATCCGGTCAGCACCGCTTCCGTCTCTACCGGCTTCGTTTCTCCGCCCGGTTGTTCCTCGGACAGTTCAAGCTTGAGCTTGATCCGATCGCCGATTTTCGGCTTGGCCGGGTCGTTGTCGGCGTACCAGCGCTCCAGCGCGATTTCGCCCGGGGCCTGCGGCAGACGGCCTTCCGCCAGCTTCAAAGCGCGGATGCTGCGGTAGCCGTCGTCGGCTCCGACCACGTTCAGTTGCATGTCGCGAGGGCCTGCCATATGGCCCGCGTCGACCCAAACGCCGACCTCCTCGACTTTGGCGTTGCTCTTGAGCTGCTCCAGCTGCTTGCCGTCAATTCCCTTGTAAGCCACATGGAAATTGCCTTGTCTTTCCTTGACGCTTTGCAGCGCTTGGCCCTTGATCGTTTCGCCCATGATGCCCGAAGCGAACATGAGCGCCACGGACAGCACGATCCCGATTGCCGTCAGGATCGAACGTTTGCGCTGCTGCCGCAAGTAGCGGAACGTCAGCTGGCGATAGTGCGTGATCGGTTTCATGCGCGCACCCGCTCGTCCCGGACGATCGCCCCGTCTTCGATGCCGATGACCCGGTCCGCCTGGGCGGCGATTTCCGGATCGTGCGTGATGACGACCAGCGTCTGGTGATACTTCGTTACCGTCAGCCGAAGCAAGTCCATTACCTCGCGGCTGTTTGCCCGGTCCAGGTTGCCGGTCGGCTCGTCGGCGAGCACGATCGACGGCTTGTAGGCAAGCGCCCGGCCGATCGACACGCGCTGCTGCTGCCCGCCGGACAGCTCGGTCGGCAGATGGGAGCGCCGTTCGCGCAAGCCGAGCAGGCCGATCAGTTCTTCGATGTAAGCTTTGTCGGCCGGTTTGCCGTCAAGCAGCAGCGGCAGCGTGATGTTCTCCTCCGCGGTCAGCACCGGGATCAGATTGTAAAATTGAAAAATAAACCCGACCTGCCGCCGGCGAAAAATCGACAGCTCCGTTTCCGGCAGCGCGTAAATGTCTTTGCCGCCAATCAGCACCTGGCCGTCGGTAGGGCGGTCCAGCCCGCCGAGCATGTGCAGCAGTGTGCTTTTGCCGGAGCCGCTCGGGCCGACTACGGCGACGAACTCTCCTTGCCCGATTGCCAAATCGACGTTGCTCAGCGCATCGACGCGGGTATCTCCTTTGCCGTATCGTTTGGCAAGCCCGACGGTGCGTACGATATCCATGGTTGGTTCCTCCTACTGCTTCGCCTGTTGGCGAAGTTGCTTTTGCGGACGGTTGCTGTCATCCTTCCGTCATGAATCCATCGTAACCGCCGAACCTTACGGTCAGGTGAACGCACAGCTTACAGTTCTGTAAGCTTTACATGAAGTGTTCCGTCTTCCCGACGATGTGTGCTGCCTATTTATGTGGCCCCCCCCCCAACTGCTCGATGTCGTGTGAGGTTGGCGGCGCTGATATGTATGAAAAATCATATACATTTGCGGAACTGCGTGCTTGGTGGTGCTGATATGTACCAAAATCATACAATAGTGACTGACTTGACTGTAAGAGCAGACATTTCATGTGAATAATCGCACAATCCCATGTTCCCCTGTAGCGATAGTTGGCACGAACGTCACAAACTCGGCCGCTTGTCAGACAAATTTGGCGAAGGTAAGCGTCATCACGGTGCCTTGGCCGGGCGTGCTCTGCACGGCGATGAAGCCGCCGTGGCGCTCGACGATCGCCTTGGCGAGCGACAGTCCGATGCCGGTGCCGACCGAAGGCGACGACGCGCGGCCTTTGTAGAACCGCTTGAAAATATGCGGCAAATCTTCCTCCGCTATGCCTTCCCCGTTGTCGCGAATGCGCACTCTCGCCAGCACCGGCGTTTCGCTGAGCTCAACCTGGACGACGCCGCCGGCGGGCGTATGCTCGATGCTGTTCTTAAGCAGGTTGGCGATCGCTTCTTGCAGCCAGTCCGCATCGTGCATGAACGGCGAAGCCGCGGCGCGCTCCGCCCGGAACGTCAGCCTCAGGCCGCCCGCCGCCGCCTGATCGGCCATCGTTTCCATGGCCCTCTCCACCGTAAGACGCAACGGCTGCTCCTTGCGGTTCAACTCGATTGCGCCCGCCTCCATACGCGCGACAAGCAGCAGCTGGCGGATCAGCCATTCCATCCGCTCGATCTGGGCCGCGCTGCGCGCAAGGAAATCGGCCCGCACTTTTTCGTCCTGCGCGGCTCCGTCCTGCAGCAGTTCGGTCATCATTTTGATGCCGGCGAGCGGCGTCTTCAGTTGGTGAGAAATGTCGGAGAGGAACGTCTTCATCCCTTCTTTCTCCTCCTGCAGCCGCTCCAGCGTCAGCTCCAGCCGGGCGGACATCTGGTTGAACTGATGCGCCAGCTTGGCGAAGATGCCTTCGGCCGGGCGAACCGCCTTGACGGAAAAATCGCCCTCGACGATGCGCTCCGCCATCACCGCATAGGCGCCGATTTCGCCGTAAAGGCGGCGGAACACGCGCCACAGCAGCAGCAGCAACGCGATCGCCAGCATCAGCGTGCCGGCTGTCGCGGCAACCGCGCCGGCCATTGCAAACCGGCCGAAATCGCGATTCATCGCCAACGGCAACCGCTTGTCGAAGCCGTAGCGCACGGCGGCAGCTTTGCCGGCGGCGATATCGGCGCCGGCAAGCGGAGCCGCAAACGCCTTGGTGACGTCGTCGCGCCATTCCGGGTGCTGAGCCGCCAGCCGGCCGATGATGGCGAGACTGCGGTCCTGCTGCGCGGCATGCAGCGCCGACGTCAGGAAATAGCCGGCAACCAGCGAAACGAGCAAAAAAAGCAGCAGCACCGCCGCCACACCGGCCGCGAGCCGCCGCACTTCGGGATTGTCCGCAAGCCGTTCACGCATGGGGTCCGCTCCTTTGATTCCATTTATAACCTGCGCCGCGCACAGTGACGATCCGCTCCGGCTGCGACGGCTGGTCCTCCAGCTTCTCGCGGAGCCGGCGAATGTAGACCGACAGCGTGTTGTCGTCGACGAACTCGCCTTGCTCGTCGAACAGCTTGCCAAGCAGCTGTTCGCGGGTCAGCGTCTGCAGCGGGTGGCGCATGAACAGCAGCAGCAGCTTGAATTCGACCGGCGTCAGGTCGATGGGTTCGCCGTTCAGCAGCGCGCGTGTCTCCAGCGGCAGCAGCGTCACGGCGCCGGAGACGAGCTTGGCCGCGGCGCTCGCTTCGCCGTCCGCCGCCGCGGCCGCTTCCGAGCGGCGCACGTTCGCCTTGATCCGCGACAGCAGCTCGCGCACGCGAAACGGCTTCGTGATGTAGTCGTCGCCGCCGTAATCGAGCCCCTGCACAACATTCACCTCTTCATCGCACGCGGTCAGGAACAGCACGGGCACCGCTGACGAAGCCCGCACCGAACGGCAGAAGTCAAACCCGCTGCCGTCGGACAACAGCACGTCAAGCAGCAGGCAGTCGTAGCGATCTGCGGCGAACAAGCGCCGCGCTTCCGCTACCGTTTTCGCATGGTCGGTTTCGTAGCCGGCTTCCTTCAGCGCGTACAGCAGGCCCATCGTCAGCACTTCATCGTCTTCAAGCAGCAGTATGCGGGGCATGAGGCAGTCTCCTTCGTTGGGCAGTTTTTTCGCGGTTGCACTCGACGCATTCCGCTTGTTGCCGACATCGTACTACAATTGACGCACTCCGCGCAAAATACCCCTGCAACACATATGCCCTGCCGCACTTCGCCAGGGGACTGTGCCAAGGGGATACTGAGCCAAGGGGATACTGAGCATACAGATGGTTGCCGTAGGTTGTTGCCTAGAGTATGTTTAAGAGGTTTGTTTCCAACACTTTTCCGAAGAAACGGGCGCAATGCGACGGTAGGCCGGCGACAACTCAACCTTATGCCCCCGACTTTGCGCGATACATGCCGCTTATCCCCCGCAAGAAAGTCACTTTTCAAAATAGGCCATGTTTTATTGGCTATTGCCTGCAAAAGTAACCTTCGCAACAGAATAGCCAGTGAAAACACTGGTTATTTCTTGGGATTGTACGTTTTCGAGGCCGTTTGGCCCGAATAGCCAGTGTTTTCACTGGCTATTTTCGATGGACCTAGGAAATTGAGGCGAATAAGCCATTTTTTAAGGTCTATTTTTCAATGAGCGACCAACGAAAAGGACGCCGCACATGGCGACGCCCCTGCTTCCCTATAGCGACCGCAGCGCGTGCGGCCTATTCCCACTCGATCGTCGCCGGCGGCTTAGACGTGATGTCGTAAACGACGCGGTTGACGTGTTCGACTTCGTTGACGATCCGGTTCGAGATGCGCTCCAGCACTTCCCACGGGATGCGCGCCCAGTCGGCGGTCATGCCGTCGATCGACGTTACCGCACGAATGCCGACCGTATGCGAATACGTGCGACCGTCGCCCATGACGCCAACGCTCTTCATGTTCGGCAGCGCCGTGAAGTATTGCCAAATCTCGCGATCAAGCCCGGCCTTGCCGATTTCATCGCGCAGGATGGCGTCCGACTCGCGCACGATCGTCAGCTTCTCCTCCGTCACTTCGCCGAGCACGCGAATCGCCAGACCCGGCCCCGGGAACGGCTGTCGCCAGACGATCGCATCCGGCAAGCCGCACGCTTCGCCGACCTTGCGCACTTCGTCCTTGAACAGCTCCTTGAGCGGTTCGACCAGCTTGAACTTGATATCCTTCGGCAGGCCGCCGACATTGTGGTGCGACTTGATCGTTTGCGCCGTGGCCGTGCCGCTTTCGACAATGTCGGTGTAAAGCGTGCCCTGGGCGAGAAACTCAAAATCGGCGAACTTGGCCGACTCTTCCTGGAACACATAAATAAACTCGTTGCCGATAATTTTCCGCTTCTGCTCCGGATCTTCGACGCCGCGCAGCTTGCCAAGGAACCGAACGCTAGCGTCGATCTTGACCACTTTCATGTCGAACTTGCCGACGAACGTGTCCATGACACTGTCCGCCTCTCCTTTGCGCAGCAAGCCGTGGTCGATGAACATGCACGTAAGCTGCTCGCCGATCGCCTTGTGCAGCAGCGCCGCCACAACGGACGAATCGACGCCGCCGGACAGCGCGCAGAGCACGTTGCCGCCGCCAACCTGCTCGCGGATGCTGCGCACCGTGTCCTCGATCCACGTCTCCATGCTCCAGTTGCCTTCGCAGCCGCAAATCCGGTACAGGAAGTTGCGGATCAGCTCGTTGCCGTGCACCGAATGCCGCACTTCCGGATGGAATTGTACGGCAAACATCCGTTTCTCCGGATGGCTCATGCCGGCGATCGGCGCATGGTCCGTGCTGGCGTCGACGACGAAGCCTTCCGGCAGCGCCGCGACCATGTCGCCGTGGCTCATCCACACTTGCTGGCGCTTGTCCAGGCCGTGCGCAAGCGGGGAAGCGGCGGCAAAATCGACCTCCGCCTTGCCGTATTCGCGTTTCGCCGCGCGCTGCACGCTGCCGCTCAGCTGGTGCGCCATCAGCTGCATGCCGTAGCAAATGCCGAGAATCGGCACGCCCAACTCGTACACGCCCGGATCGACCTGGGGCGCGCCCGCTTCATACACGCTCGACGGCCCGCCGGAGAACACAATCCCTTTCGGCGCCAGCTCGCGCAGCTTCGCCGCCGGCGTATTATAAGGAAGCAGCTCGCTGTAAACGCCCAGATCGCGAATGCGTCTGGCGATCAATTGATTGTACTGTCCTCCAAAATCGAGAACGACCACGATTTCATTCGGTTTCATTAATGTTCCGCCCTGCCCTCCGCAATAATACCGATAATTATAGTCAAACGGGGCGGATGCAGTCAAGGAAAGCGGAACGCCGCTGCGCCTTATTGCCGGCGCAGCTTCAGCAGCAGCACGCCGTGCTCCGGCACGAATGCTTCCGCCGCGCCGCCCGCGCGCAAACCGGCGACGGACGCTGCCGGCGCCAAGTCGCGCTCGCGGTCAAGCAGCAGCGTTTCGCCCGCGTAGGCCGCCCCGTCCGGCAAGCCGTCCAGCCGGATCGTGCAGACGCGCCCCGCGCCAAGGTTCGCGACCAGCGCCGCGGCGTCGCCGGCTTCGTCCATTCCCGCGCAGACTACGATGCCTGCCGCTTCCCCGTCAACGGCAGCGGCAACGCGCCGCGAATGCCCGGCCAGCACGTGAAACGCGCGAAACGCATGATACGTCTTCTGCGGCACGCCGTAGTAGTCGAACAGCCCGCACAGCAGCGCGCTCGGCTGGCCGTCGTAGTAATTGCCCTGGTCGACGCCGCAATCCTGCAGCGCCATCAGCGCGGCGGCGGCGAACGCTGCGCCTTCGACGCCTTTGGCCCGCTCGAACATGGCGCGGCGCGCCAGCTCCGCTTCCGGCGTCGGCGACCATAGCTTCTTTTTCCAATCGGCCAAGTCGACGTAATTCCATTCGTTCAAATGGCTTTCCGTCTTGGCAAAGCCGTATTCGTCGAGCAAGCCGCGAATCCTCCGCGCATTGCGCGTCAGCCGGTCCAGATCGATCGTATACGTATGCCACGAAAAAAAGTCGAGCGGCAGCCGATGCTCCCGGCAAAACGCCAAAAAGTTTGGCAGCCACGGCAGCTCAAGCCGGCACGCCGCGTAGCCGCCGACCTGCAGCTGCGGGTCGTGCGCCTTGAGCGCCGTCGCCGTCACGCGGTAAAGCTCGAAATATTGCTGCTCGGTTCCCGACCACATCACGCCGCTGTCGCCGTTGTCCGGCTCGTTCCACACTTCCCAGTAGCGGATGCCGTAATGGAAGCCGTTCGCCCAGCCTTCATTGTAATGACGGACGATGCCGAGGCAGATGCGCGCCCATTTGGCAAAGTCCTGCGGAGGGTGGACGTAATATTTGATCGCCGTATGCTCGATGCTTTGCCCCAGGCGATACACGATCTGCGCCCCCGTCGCGATAACGGAGCGCACATACGCGTCCGTGCGGGAAAAGTCGTAGCTCGCCGGATCGTCCGGATCGCGGTCGAAATCGGGAAAGATCGTATGAATGTCCACTTCCCGCGGATACGGCCAGTTCGGATCGTGCAGCCGCACGAGCGGAATGCCCGCCTCCGTAAAATGATGCGATACATCGATCAGTTCGCCGTAGCCGACCGGCCCGTTGTTGACGCCGTGCAGCCGTTTGATCGCACCCGCGCTGCGGCTGAAGTCAATCGCAATTTCACTCATGATGCCCGAAACCTCCGTATGATCGTCGGCGCCCCGTCAGTCGTTCGTCCGCGCTTGTTCCCGGTATTCCTGCGGGGTGACGCCGAACGTTTTTTTGAACACTTTGATAAAATGCGGCACGTTGAGGTACCCGACCTTGGCCGTTACCTCGTAAATTTTCATCTCGCTGGTCGCCAGCAGTTGAACCGCCCGTTCCATGCGCACGCGGAACAAATACTCGCTCAAGCCTTCGCGGGTTTCCAGCTTGAACACCTTGGACAAATAAACCGGATGCCAGTTCGCCTCCCCGGCGAGCCGCTGCAAGGAAACGTCCTCCTCCAGATGGGCGTGAATGAAGTCGATCACCCGGGCGATCGTCAGCTTGCGCGAGTCCAGGATGTCCTTGCGGTTCTCGCGGAACAGCCGATCGCACAGCCCGAACGCCCATTCGCGCAGCTCGGCCAGCGTCATGGCGTCCGGCGGCTGCGCCGGCTCGAAGCCGGCTTTGCCGAACCAGTCGGCGAACGTTTTGCCGTTCACGTGCGCGCAGTGGTAGCCGGCGGCAACGACCGTGTGGTACACCTCGGACAAATGCTCGCGGGCAACGCCGGGAGCCGCCGCAAGTTCGGCGAATACGTCGCCGAGCTTGCGGCGCACTTCTTCAAAGACGCCGGCTTCGAACAGATGGACAAGCGACGGCGCCTGGTGCAACGATTGCAGCGCGGGCACGACCGGCGGCTCCTGCTGCGCGTCCACCGTCACGAACAGCCCGGTATCGGCGCCGATGCCCCGGCGCATGACCGCCAGCGCTTCCCGGTACAGTTCGCCGATCTCGTCCGGCAGCCGACCGCCGCCGCCGACAACGACCGAAAGCTCGCTTTTCAAATAATGCTTCGCGTTATGCTGCAGCTGCAGCCCGAGCCGCACGGCCGTCGCGCGCGCTTCCTCCGGCGTCATCCGCTCCGGCGCATATACCGCCGCAAGCACGAACAACTCGTGTGCGTCCAGACAAGACCAGACGGCAAAATGCGGCCGGAACGTTTCTTCGGCCAAATTGCGGACGGCAAAATCGAACAGGCCGCGGTCTTGCCAGCTGGAGTCGCGCGCGTCGCCGTCCAGTCTGACGAGCGCCAGCACCAGCGCGTCGCCGCAGCGGAACGGCAAGCCGAACAGCTCGAGCCTGCCGTCCAGCGAAGCGCTGCCGTGCGGGCGCCGGCCGAGCTGCTCGCGCAGCAGGTTCGCGCGCAGCGCCGGCATCTGCTCCTGCAAGGCCATCTGCGTGAGCCGGTACGCCGCATATTGCTCGCGATCCCGCCCGAGCCGATCCACAATCGCCTTCACGACGGCGATCAGCCGTTCGTCGCTGACCGGCTTGAGCAAATAATCGGCGGTTTGCAGCTGGATCGCCTGCTGTGCATAATCGAATTCGGCATGGCCGGTGACGAGCGCGCACGCGGTTCGGGGGTTCGACTCGCGGATGCGGCGGATGAGCTCGATGCCGTTCATCCCCGGCATCCGAATGTCGGTAATCAGGATGTCGATGCGCTCGACTTCGGCCAGCTGCAGCGCCTCTTTTGCGGAATAGGCGCGGAACACGGCGCTTATCGCCAGCTCGCTCCATGCTATCGTTTCCGCGAGGCTGTCGACGGCCGTCGGTTCGTCATCCACGATCATCAGCTGGTACATGCGGCTTCGCCTCCTTCCGCCCGTCTTCTGCCGGCGTGACCGCCGCTTCGCCCGCGAGCCGAAACACGGCTTCCACCTTCAATCCGCCCAGCGCCGAACGCGACACATACACACCGGAGCCGGGACCGTACATCAGCGACAACCGTTTGTCGACGTTCCACAGGCCGGTGCTGCCGCCTTCCTCTTCTTCGCCGCTCGCGATGCGCGCCTGCAGCCGGGCGAGCGCTTCGTCCGACATCCCGACGCCGTTGTCCTCGACGGCAACGCGCAGCCCGTCCTCGTCCCGCATGCCGGTTATCGCGATGACGCCCAGCCCTTCCAGCGGTTCGATGCCGTGTACGATCGCATTTTCGACGATCGGCTGCAGAAACAGGCGCGGAATCGCCAGCCCGTTCATTTCCTCCGGTATCGCGATCGTAAACTCCAGCCTCTCCATGCGCAGGTTCTGGATCGTCAAGTAGTTGACGATCACGTCGATTTCCTCGCGCAGCAGCGCGGTTTGGTTCACCAGGCGCGTCGTGTAGCGGAAATAGTCGCCGAGATTGAGCGCCATCGCCACAACGGCTTCCCGATCGCCGAGCTTGGCCACGTTTTTGATGAAATACAGGCAGTTGTACAAAAAGTGCGGGTTGATCTGCGACTGCAGCTGCTTGAGCAGCGCCTCGCGGGAACGAAGCTGCTCGACGTGCACCGTTTCGACCAGCTCCTGGATTTGCTGCGTCATTTCGTTGAAGCGCGAGAACAGGAACGAAAAGTCGCCGGCGCCTACGTCCTTCACCCGCGCCGAATAGTCGCCTCGTTTGATTTTTTGCACGCCTTGCACGAGCCGGCGCACCGGCACCTGCACGTTGCGGTACAGCATGAACGAAGCGACGACGCAGATGGTCAGCAGCAGCACCGTCGAGCCGTAAAACAGATTGCGGCTCTTCGTAATCGGCGCAAGCACATCCTGCATCGGAATGTAATCGACCAGATACCAGCCGAGATTGTTCGAACGGATGTAGCTGATCATGTATTGGCGGCCGTTCAGCCGGATCGTCAGCGCCGGGTCCGAAACGCCGAGACTGGCGCCCTGCAAATAGGCCGCCAGCTCGCCGACGTGATCCGCCTGCGGCGTGCGGTTCGTCAGCACGCCGTACGCCGGATGGAACAGGAACGGATCGCCCTGGCCGTTTGCCTTGTATTCGTCGAGCATGTCCTGCAGATGCCCGGAACCGAAGCTCATGCGCACGACGATTTTCGCTTCCTGCGGCCGGTTGTAGGCGTACACCGGATAATAGGCGAACCAATTGAATCTGGCTTCGGCGCCCGCATCGGCTTTCACATACTGCCATCCGCCCGTCGGCGCGGACGGCAAGTCGCGCTCGTCGAAGTCGAACACGTCGCGCAGCGTCGAAACGACTTGCTGCGCCGTGCGGAAATAGAGCGAAATGTCGGCGTTCCAGCTGGAAATTTCCGCCTGCAGGTTGATATGGTCCTGAATGATGCGGATCGTGTTGATCCGGTCCGAGGTGTCGCCGGACATCGTTTCGTACTGCAGCTCCTGCGTCATCGGGTCGTTGGCGTACAAAATCGCGTTCGTCGACAACCGTTCGACCTGACCGTCCATCTGCTTGCCGAGAAACGACAATTGGTTAAAATTGATCGTCTTGACCGCATCGCGCACGACGGCGACGGACACCTGGTTCGAATACGTATAGAGCGCGATGACGGGAATGAGCAGCAGCAGGAAGATCACGACGACCTTCGTAAACATGTTGAACCGCCGAAACATGGCCCACCGTCCGTCCTGCCGGTTTCGCCGGCTGAAATGCCCCCATTATAGCATGCCCGGCGGAAGCGGCAGCGAAGCGATTGCAGGCGGCGGACAGCGGGCCGCCGCCGGTTAGGCCGTTTACTTTTGCGCGACCGACTTGTACCACTCGTTTACTTCCTGCGTGATTTTATCGCCGCCTTGCGCCTTCCACGTCTGCACGAACTTGTCGAACTCGTCGAGCGGCTTGCTGCCGGCGATAATCGCGCCGAACGTTTCCATTTCAAGCTTGTTCAAATAGTCCCCTTTTTCCTGCATCGTTGCGGTCGTCCCGGCGGTAAACTCGCCTCTGACGGCGAACTGCTTCTGGTTCCACACGTTGGTGGCCGATTTCTTCTCGATGTCCGGGGCAAGCGTGTTCCAATACGATTCGTACGGCGTTTCCGGCTTGCCGGTTTGCGCCAGCTTGACCAGCGCCTTGACGTTCTGCGACGGGATGCGCGCGCCTTGCGGCAGCAGGCTGTAGAAGAAGACGCGGACGCCGCCGCCGGGAATTTTCGTCAGGTCGGTCGTGACTTTGCCGTCGACGAGGTCCCAGTCGTAGCCTTTGGCCCAGCCGTTCTCGAACTCGCTGCCGGCTTTCGGATCCGCCTCGTTGTCAAACAAATAATTGGCGTAAGCGAAAAATACTTCCGGATGCTTCATCGTTTTGTTGATGAATACGCCGCCCTTGTAAGGATGCGTGCTGAAATGCATGCTTTTGCCGTCGGAGCCGGTCGGCAGCGGATAAGTGACGAACTTGGCGTTCGGATCGTTTTTGCTCATGTCGCCCATCGGCCACGCTTCCGACCAATACGGTCCGGAGAACGTGCCGGCTTTGCCCGCGGCCATGAACGCCCCCGCCTTGCCCGCGTCCCACAGGCCCGCTTCCGTCGGAATATACCCTTTGGCCGCCCAGTCCCGCAGCTTCGCCAGCCCTTGCTTGATTTGCGGCTGCACGGAGCCGTAGGCCAGCGTGCCGTCGGCCGCCTTCGTCCACGTATTCGGCAGCGCGCCGTAAGCGCCGAACACCCAGCCGAGGTTGAACGAATCGTTGTAGGTCGCCTTGAACGCCGGAGCGACGCCGTACGTGTCCTTCTTGCCGTTGCCGTCGGGATCGCCGTTCGTAAACGCGTCGAGCAGCTTCTCGTAATCGTCCAGCGTTTTCGGCGCCAACACGT
The DNA here is from genome assembly GCF_004764705.1 of Paenibacillus cymbidii. Classification (GTDB taxonomy): domain Bacteria; phylum Bacillota; class Bacilli; order Paenibacillales; family NBRC-103111; genus Paenibacillus_AN; species Paenibacillus_AN cymbidii. The sequence continues at coordinate 38,199 of NZ_SHLX01000050.1, forward strand.
TCAGCTTCTGCGCCCAATCCTCGCGCACCCACAGCACCGGATCGTTGTTGTAGTCGTAATCGAGCATCGGAATGCCGTACCGTTTGCCGCCGCGGGCGTATTCGTTCCAGACGGACGGATCTTCCTTCATCGCGTTTTTCCACGTTTCGCTTGCATACTTGTCGAACAGCGCCCCCGCGTCCTGGAACTTGCCGGATTCGATCAGCAGCTGGGCGACCTGCCCTTCGGCGTACAAGATGTCCGGCAGTTCCTCGTTGGCCGACAGCGCCAGCTTCAGCTTGTTGCCGTAAGCGGCGTTCGTGTCGACGACCGACCACAGGTTTTTGATCTCGATGCCGAGCTTGTCCTTGGCCCACTTGTAATGCACGTTGTTGTCGGCGGTTTCGCCGTTTTTGTACGTCGCCGCCGCCGGCATGCCGCGCACGGTCGTAATCGTCACCGGCGGATCGAACTTGCCGTTCGTCGGCTTCAGCTCGCCGCCCGCCGTCGCCGACGGCGAAGCCGCTCCTTCGCCCGCGCCGCCGCTCTTCGAGCAGCCTGCCGCTGTCGCCGTAACGGCGAGTGTCACGGCAAGCAGCAGCAGTTGTTTTTTGCGCAAACCTGGTTGTTGCATTCGTAAGCCCCCTGTCCCGCATAGTTGGTCGTGCAAGTTCATCGTAAGGCAGCCGTCGCGGCTGTGAAAATACCGCATTGTTAACCGCCGCATGTCGTTTTCTTAAGCCGGCGGCAGGCGGGGTCGCGGCGTTAACAGAACGTCATCCCAAGTTAACAACGCCATATTCAGGCGCCGTCCGGCGTGTGCTACACTGGTCGCACAGCTGACATCCAGAACGAAAGAAGGGTTGCCCCATGAACTCGGACACCTCGCCGGCCTTGACGAACGCTCGCCGCTCGCCGGCAGGCAAACGTTTGCTCCGCTCGCGGACGGGAGCGTTTCATCTTATGCTGCTGCCGGCCGTTGCGCTGGCGCTGCTGTTTCAGTATTTGCCGATGCTCGGCATCGTCATCGCCTTTCAAAACTTCAAGCCGTGGACCGGCTTCCTGCACTCGCAGTGGGTCGGCCTCGATCAGTTCCGCAGCATGTTCGACCGCCTCGACAGCCGCCAGGTGATCGCGAACACGCTGATTATCGCTTGTCTCAAAATCGCCTTCATCATCGCCGTTCCAGCGGCGTTTGCGCTGCTGCTGAACGAAATTCGCCGAATGGCGTTCAAACGTCTCGTTCAGACGCTCGTCTATCTGCCGCATTTTCTGTCGTGGGTCATCCTCGGCTCCATCCTGATCGACCTGCTGTCGCCGGACGGCGGGCTGGTCAACCGGATGCTGGCAGGCTTGTTCGGTATCAAGCCGGTCTTTTTCCTCGGCGACGGCGACTGGTTCCGCTTCACGGCGGTCGTCAGCCATATCTGGAAGGAGTTCGGCTACAGCACCATTATATATTTGGCTTCGCTGGCCGGCATCAATCCTTCGCTTTACGAGGCGGCCGAAGTCGACGGCGCGTCCCGCTGGAAGCAAACGCTCCACATCACGCTGCCGGCGCTGCTGCCGATCATTACCGTGTGCGCGACTCTTGAGCTGAGCAACATCCTCAACGCGGGCTTCGACCAAATTTTCAATTTATACAACCCGCTCGTGTACGCCAAGGGCGACATCATCGACACCTTCGTGTACCGGACCGGCATTCTCGGCAACAACATGAGCTTCGCCTCCGCAATCGGGCTGTTCAAATCGGTCATCAGCTGCGTGCTTGTCGTGCTCGTCTACCAGTTGGCCAAACGGGCGGCGAATTACCGGATTTTTTAAAATAGCGGGAGGTTTCCCGTTCCATTTTCCCATTCGCACGGAGGTAGCGACCATGTACTACAAAACGACGCCTTATCGCATTTTCAACGCTTGCAACTATATCGTGCTGGCCGCGATCGCCGTATCGTGCATCGTGCCGCTCGTGCATACGCTGGCCGTGTCGCTCAGCGGCCGAGGGCCGGCGGGCGCGCATCTGGTCGGCCTGTGGCCGATCGACTTCACCACCGACGCCTACCGCAAGACGCTGGACAACCCCAGCTTCTTGCGCTCGCTGGCGATTGCGGTGGAACGGACGGCGCTCGGCACCGCGCTCGGCATGCTCGTCACCCTGCTCGCCGCCTATCCGCTGTCCAAGGACGGTTCCGTCTTTCGGCGGCGTTCGGTGTACACGTGGTTTTTTGTCGTGACGCTGCTGTTCAGCGGCGGGCTGGTGCCGACATACATCGTCGTGCAGAAGTTGGGGTTGATGAATTCGATTTGGGCGCTTGTGCTGCCGATGTCGATCAATGTCTGGATGCTTGTGCTGATGATGAGCTACTTCCGCAGCGTGCCGAAGGAGCTGGAGGAAGCCGCGCTGATGGACGGCGCCGGGCAGTTTCGCATATTGGCCGCCGTGTTCCTGCCGATTTCGCTGCCGGCGGTGGCGACGCTGTCGCTGTTCACGATGGTCGGCCACTGGAACTCGTGGTTCGACGGCCTCATCTATATCAACAAGGCGGAAAACTACCCGCTCGCCACCTTTCTGCAAACGATTCTGATCCAGATCGATACGACCAAAATTACGCTCAGCAAAGAAAGCATGGAAAACGTCACCAACGAAACGGTAAAAGCGGCCCAGGTGTTCATCGGCGCGCTGCCGATTCTCGCGGTTTATCCGTTCCTGCAGAAGTATTTCGTCAAGGGGCTGGTGATCGGGGCGGTGAAGGAGTAGCGGCGGCCGCTGACAAGTCACCCGTTTAGTCGTCGGCAATAAAGTGCCTTCGAAAAGAATCGATACACACCTGCGTGAGACCGGCGATATCGGCTCCCGCTGCGCGCGGGGGGTTGGGATTCCGATCGCTTCTTGTTTTCCGGATACTTCGAACGAACAGGCCAAGGGGAATCCGGAAAACAAAGGCGAACGCAGCGTATGCTTCCGAAGCCGCTTTCTTACAGAAGCGCTCAGCTTCTCCACCCCAACCCCCGCTCTCCGCTCCCGCCACTCGTCCATGTTTTAAAAATCTCCAAGCAGACACGCTGCACAAAGCGCGGCATTCTACCCTCCCGCCAAGTAACCAATCTGCTTTCGTGCCTCCCCAATCAAGCGCCTTGCCAAATAGGCCATGTTTTATTGCCTATTTCGCCAAAAACGGGAGCAGCACCAAAATAACCAATGAAATCACTGGCTATTTCGTCTAAAAGGCCTGATTCGGGGGCCTGGCGGTGCAAATAAGCCATGTTTTCACTGGCTATTTCCCACGAGCCGAGCGAAATCGGGCATATAGGCCATTTTTTATTGCCTATTTTGGCAGTAACGGATGGATAGTAGCGGAGCGGAAGGGGAGCGGAAGGGGAGCTCTGGAGAAGCGGTCGCGGTCGGAGGAGGTTGAGATAAGGCCGATTTCGGCCTTGCAACAGGTTGGCCCTCCGGTTCCTGCCTCCTTGGGCAGGCGCGGGGGCCTCGCGTTAGGGCGTGTCTGGAAGCCCCGAAGACAGCAGATTGTGCCGAATTTTCGTTCCATGCAAGGAAGTTTTGCGCAGGCTTATCGGGGAGAAAGCCTGCGCAAAACTGACGCCGCAGGGGGCGAAAAGGCGGTGCAAGAAGCCACTGAGCGGGTTTTCAGACACGCTCTAGCGATGCTCGCGCAGCTGCTCCCACAGCGCGGCGAGCCGTTTGCGCGAAATGCGCCGCAGGTGCAGCGGCGTGTAGCGGGCGCTTTCGTCGAGCGCCGCCAGCTCGAGCAGCAAATCGCGCTGCGCCGCGTTGATGCCGCGCAGCGAAGCAATGTATTCGCGCACCGTATGGTTCGGTGCGCGGCTGCCGAAGCGGCGATACACGCGCCGCCACAGCTTGTCGAGCGCCGCCGCGCCGTCCGGCGGCGGGCCGGGATGCGGCGGCGCCGGTTCGCGCAGCGCCGCCTGCAGTTGGCGCAGCCGCGCTTGCAGCAGCGGCACGCCGGCGGCATACGGCGCGAACAGCAGCGCCGCGGCGGCAACAAGCGCCGCCAGCGATGCGGCGCGGCCCGCGGGCGAGGCGACGGCGGCTTGCGCCTTCGCCAGCCAGCCATGCGCCGTGCGCGCGCCGTGCGCCGCCGCTTGCAGCGCCGCCCAAGCGGACCGTCGCGCCGCGTCAAGCCATTCGGCAGCAGCCGCTTGCAGCTGCGGCAGCAGCCGCGAAGGCGTGCTGCCATCTGCGGCGGCGGCGGTCGCCGCCGCAAAAGCAGCCGCGTCCCCGGGAAGCGGCGAATCCGTCGTCGCGTTATCGGCATGCCCGGCGAATCCCGGCGTCGGGTCGAACGTTTGCCAGCCTTCGCCTGGTAGGTATGCCTCCACCCAGGAGTGGGCGTCGGCATTGCGCACCGTCACGTCGAACCCTTCCGCCGCCGTTTCGCGCGGCTGCGCTTCACCCGGCGTAAAGCCTTTCACCCACCTTGCGGGAATGCCCAGCGTGCGCAGCATAACGGCCATCGCGGTGGAGAAATAATCGCAATACCCGCTCCCTCCCCCGAACAGGAACGAATCGACGAAGTCCGCCCCTTGCTCCGGCACTCGCGCGTCTTGCAGGCTGTAGCGATAATGCCGCTGCAAATACGCCGCGAGCGCTTCGGCTTGAGCTCGGGCATCGGCTGCGCCCGCCTGGCCGACGATCGATCGCGCCAGCCCGGCCACCCGCTGCGGCAGCGCCGCCGGCAGCTGCAGATTGGCTGCGGCTTCCGCCTCCGGCAACGCGGCCGAATCCCGGACCGGCAGCGCCACCGCCAGCTTGTAATAGGAAAGCGACGGTACGCCGACCGTCGTATATTTGCCGCTTGCCGAGTCGCGGCGGACGCTGTCCGGAGCCGCTTCGCGCCAGGACCCGTCGCGCAGCTCGTACACGCGCACGATCGCGCCGCCGGCAAACAGCTGCCGGCCCGCCACGCTCGTGGTCGGGAACGCCACTTCCTGCACCATCGTGTCGGCAAGCGTTCTTGCTGCCGCCGATTCGTCCCATACGATATCGACCTGGGACCCGGCCGGCTGGGTCCAGCCGCGGCCGTCGTAGAAGCTTTTTGCCTCGCCGCGCCAATAGGCGAGCTTCTCCGTGTGCGCGACGAAAGCGATTTGCTCGTCGCTCTGCAGCGGCCCGCCAAGCGCGGAATCGTCGCTGCCGTAACCGGAAACGGCGGCGGACCGCCCTGGCGCCGCTGCCGCCGAAGCGGCGATTGCGCCGCCTCCCGGCTGGCCGTTCCACCGGTCCCACAGCCGGTACAACTCCGGCCAGGCGCCCGCGTCCGGCATTCGGCTTTGCAGGCCCGCCGCGCCATACGCGGCGGCGAACAGCAGCAGCGGAACGAACGCCGCGTATACAAGCGATCGCAATACCTGCTTGCGCCCGGTTGATTGCGGCAACTGCCCGCGCCGCGCCGCATGGGGCAAGTGCATCGCCGCCAGCAACAGCAGCCCGACCGCCGCCGCGCGGACGACGCCGGCCACCGTGCCGACGTCGGACCATAACGGCAGCAGCGCCACGTAGCCGAGCGTCGCGGCGACAATCCACAAACCGCTGCGCGTGTAGAGCAGCAGCGAGCGGGCGATTTGCGCCATCAGCGCCCAGCCGAGCAGGAACAGCAGCACGCGGCTTTCCGCCGATACGGCTTCCGGACGGCCGGCGACCGCGGACGCGATATCTTCCGCGGCGGTAGGCCCGAGACTGAGCCACCAGGACGAGTCCCGCACCAACGGCGGGTCGATAATATAGCCGGTCGTCGCGAGACCGGCGGCGATTTTCAGCACCCAGCCCGGCAGCGCCGGCAACCGCATCCAATCGGCGAGCAGGCCGAAGCCGACATATACGGCGAACGGCCAGCCGGAGGAAAGGCCCGACATAAACGCGATCGGCTCCAGCCATTCGCGCAGCAGCGCGAGCAGCAGCAGCGTGACGAACAGGTCGTGCCGCCGCGACCATTCGCGCGTTTCCCGCACATCCTTGAGCGGAGCCGCAAGCGGCGGTTTGTCCGCCGGCAGCCGATCCGCGCGGGACATGTCGCGAGTCGGCTCCGCTGCCGGATCGCGGGTCGGGTCAAGTGGCGTATACAGGCTCGACATCGGGCTTCGCCTCCATTTCTTCGCGCGGGTTTTCCACAACCGCAAACGCGCAGCCAAGCGCGGCCAGCCGCCGCTGCAGCCGCTCCCGCCAGGCGGCTTCCCGCTGCGCTTCCGCCGCCGCGCCCGCCGCTTGCCGGGCCGCTATCTTCCCCGCGCCGACGCCTGCGCCTTGCGCTGCCAGCCCCGGCTCCGCGCAGAAGGGGCGCACCGCCAGCAGCAGCACGCGCTGGCCGCCCGCGGCCAGCTGCGCCAACTGCCGCAGCAGCCGCTCGTCGGGCTGCGGTGTAATGCACGCCACGGCGCTGCCGGGATACGCGGCGACGGCAAGCTGCCGCGCTACCGCGTCCGCGTAGGGCTCGCCGGCATCGGCGCTGGCCGCGGCCAGCCGCTCCTGCAGCTGCCGCGCGCCGCTGGCTCCGGCGGCATTCGCCGCAAGCGGCCCGCAGGCGAAGGCGCAGCGCTCGCCGCGTGCCGCCGCATCGCGCAACAGCGTTGCGGCGGCACGCACCGCGCGCTCGAACAAGGCGCCGGCATCGGCGTAAGCGCTGCGACTGCCGTCGAGCAGCACGAGCAGGCCGCCGGCGGACGCCTTTTCGCGCTCGCGCGTGTGCAGCTCGCCCCTGCGCGCCGTCGCTTTCCAGTCGATCGCGCGTTGCGGATCGCCGCTCGAATAGGGGCGCACGGTTGCGGCGGTTTGTGCCGAGTCGAATGCGGTCTTACCGCCAGTCAGTTCGCCGCCGGGGCGAGGATTCGCCGCCGCAAGCGCCTGCTCCGGAAGCGTGGTCCGCAGCGCAAGCGGCTGCGGAACCACAACAAAGCTCCCGGGGCAAACAAGCTTTCGCCGCCGCTCAAGCAAACCGAAAGCGTCGCCGGTCGCCATCTCCACGTCGCGAAAACGGTACACGCCGCGCTGCAGGCCGCGAATCCGGTAAGCGCACGAAACGCGCCGGGCAAACCAGGGAAACAGCAGCACGTGAGCCGTTCCCTCCTGGCGGCGCGTTTGCTCCGACCAGTTGTCGCAGACGAGCAGCCACGGCACCGGCAATCGCGAGCGCAGCTCGACGGTCAGCGACACTGTCGTTTCGCTGCCGGCCGCAAGCGGACCGGAAGGCAGCGCGACATGCCGCCTGACCGCGGCGCCGCGCAAGGCGAGCGCCGGTACGACCGCCGCGTACAAGCCAAGCAGCGCAAACAAATCGAACAAAAACCAGGCCGTCCAACCTCCGCCCGCCGCCGCCGCGAACAGCGCCCCGGCCGCAAGCGGAACGAGCGCAAGCGGGTTCCACAACCGTTTCATCCGCGTTCCTCCGTTCAGCGGCCGGCCGTATGCCGGTAGCCGGGCGCCGCCAGCTTGCCGGCGATGTCCGCCAGCACCGCTGCGCCGGTAACGCCGTTCGCCCGCGCGAGGGGGTCGACGATAAGACGATGCGCCAGCACCGGCGCGAGCATCGCCTTGATATCGTCGGGGATCACATATCCCCGGCCGTTCATCAGCGCCTTCGCCTGCGCGGCGTGCATCAGCGCCAGCGTCGCGCGGGGACTGGCGCCAAGCGCCAGCTCGCGGTGCGTCCGCGTTTCCGCCGACAGCCGCACCATATAGCGCATCAGCGATTCGTCGACGTGCACGAGCCGCGTCTGCCGCTGCAGCAGCAGCAGTTCCTCGGGATACAGCGCCGGCCGCAGCTGGTCGATCGGATGTTTGTCCGAAAGCCGCGCCAGCATGTCGATTTCGTGGCGCTCTTCCGGATAGCCGAGCGACAGCCGGATCAGGAAACGGTCGAGCTGCGCTTCCGGCAGCGGATAAGCGCCGACGCTGTCGACGCTGTTCTGCGTGGCGATCAGCATGAACGGCTCCGGCAGCGGGTGCGTGACCCCGTCCACCGTAACCCGCTTCTCCTCCATCGCTTCCAGCAACGCTGCCTGGGTGCGCGGCGATGTGCGGTTGATTTCGTCCGCCAGCACGATATTGGCGAAAATCGGCCCCGGCCGAAATTCGAATGCGCCGGTGCCGCGATTCCATACCGATACGCCGGTTACGTCGGCCGGCATCAGGTCCGGCGTAAACTGGATGCGCCGGAACTCGCCATGGGCCGCTTTCGCCAGCGTGCGGGCGAGCATCGTTTTGCCGACGCCGGGCACATCCTCGATCAGCAAATTGCCGCCGCACAGCATAACAACGACGCTCGCTTCGATACTTTCTCTTTTGCCTACCATTACTTTCTCCGCATGGTGCACGAGCCGGCCGATCAGCGCCTGCGGCGGCTCCAGCGCAATCGCGCCGGAACCGGCGCCGACGCGCGGCGAGGCGGGCATTGACATCGTAATCTACCTCCCGATTTCATCTTGCAATCTCGCAATTGCTCTATCAGCCAGTTTGGCCAAACCGCCGCCGCTTTAGTCCCTGCGCGCCAATTATTTCGCCGCCTGCCGGAGCGGCCTCCATTTCGTTTCCGAAATTGGGAAGTTGGTTCGAATTTTGCTAAGACGGCGCTCTTGCGGCTGCCCTACAATGGGGATAATCACCGAAAGGAGAGTTTCCGAAATGACAACTCATACGATTGGCATTATTATGAACGGCGTTACCGGCCGCATGGGCACGAACCAGCATCTGGTCCGTTCGATCCTGGCGATTCGCGAGCAAGGCGGCGTTGCGCTGCCGAACGGCGACACGATTATGCCCGACCCGATTCTGGTCGGCCGGCAGGAGCACAAAGTCAAGGCGCTCGCGGACAAATACGGCGTCGCCCGCTGGAGCGTCGATCTTGACGCCTGCCTGGCGGATTCGTACAACACGGTATATTTCGATTCGCAAACGACCGTGCTGCGCGCCGAAAGCGTACGCAAAGCGATTCGCGCCGGCAAACACATTTATGTGGAAAAGCCGACCGCTTCGAGCCTGGAGGAATCGCTCGATCTGGCGCGTCTGGCGCGCGAAGCCGGGGTCAAAAACGGCGTCGTGCAGGACAAGCTGTTCCTGCCCGGCCTGCTGAAGCTGAAACGGCTGATCGACGGCGGCTATTTTGGCCGCATCCTATCGGTGCGCATGGAGTTCGGCTACTGGGTATTCGAAGGCGACTGGCAAGTGGCGCAGCGCCCGTCCTGGAACTATCGCTCCGAAGACGGCGGCGGCATCATCGTCGACATGTTCGCGCATTGGCGCTATGTGCTCGATAATTTGTTCGGCGCGGTGAAATCCGTTTCGTGCTATGGCGCGACGCACATCCCGAACCGTGTGGACGAACGCGGCCTGACGTATGCGTGCACGGCGGACGATGCGGCTTACGGCACGTTCGAGCTTGAAGGCGGCATCGTCGTGCAGGCGAACTCGTCCTGGGCCGTGCGCGTCGACCGCGACGACCTGCTGACGATTCACGTGGACGGCACGGAAGGCAGCGCGGTCGCCGGGCTCAGGGAATGCAAATCGCAGCATCGGGCGCAAACGCCGAAGCCGGTATGGAACCCGGACATTCCGAACCCGCACAAGTTTCGCGAGCAATGGCAGCCGGTGCCGGACAACCAGACGTTCGACAACGGGTTCAAAATCCAGTGGGAACTGTTTCTGAAGCATCTCGTTACCGACTCCCCGTTCCCTTGGGATCTGCTCGAAGGCGCCAAAGGCACGCAATTGGCCGAACTGGCGCTGCAATCGTGGCGGGAACGCCGCTGGATCGACATTCCGGAGCTGCACCTGCTGTAATGCGAAATTGCGCTGCGCGGATGTGCGTTCATGCGCAATGGGGATCGCCATTTTTTTGAAGGAGGCCGTTTCATGACTATGTTGCAGTTGCCCCGGGCGGGCGGAACGCTCGCCCCTTATACGCCCGGCCGTGCGGGCTCGTTCGGCAAACCGGACGGCGCTCTGCAAAGCCGCGTTGTCTTCTCGGCGGCCCACGTCGTCAGCGACCCGTTCGCCGATACCGACCCGCTGAACGATTCGCGCATCGACTGGGACGCGACGCTCGCTTACCGCCGCCATCTCTGGTCGTACGGGCTTGCCGTCGCCGAAGCGATGGACACCGCCCAGCGCGGCATGGGTTTGACCTGGCCGCTGGCTCAGGAACTGATTCGCCGCTCGCTTGCCGAAGCTGCCGCTGTCGGCGGACGCGTCGCCTGCGGCGCAGGCACCGATCATTTGCCGCCTGGGCCTAACGTAACGCTCGAAGACGTCGAAGCTGCCTACGAGCAGCAAATTTCGTTCGTCGAGCAGCATGGCGGCGCTGTCATTCTGATGGCGAGCCGCGCGCTCGCCGCTTGCGCCCGCGGGCCGGAGGATTATGCGCGGGTGTACGGCCGCATCCTGCGGCAAGTGAAGCAGCCGGTCATCCTGCACTGGCTCGGCGACATGTTCGACCCGGCGCTCGCCGGCTATTGGGGCCACCGCGACGCGGACGCCGCGATGGATGTCTGCCTGCAGGTCATCCGCGAAAACGCCGCCAAAGTCGACGGCATCAAAATATCGCTTCTGGACGCCGACAAGGAAATCGTCATGCGCCGCAAGCTGCCGGACACGGTCAAAATGTATACCGGCGACGATTTTAACTATCCGGCGCTCATTCGCGGCGACGAGCAAGGCTACAGCCATGCGCTGCTCGGCATTTTCGACGCGATTGCGCCGGCGGCTTCAGCGGCCGTGCAGGCGCTCGACCGCGGCGACCTGGCGACATACGAGTCGATTCTCGAGCCGACGGTGGCGTTGTCGCGGCATATTTTTCAGCGGCCGACTTACGCCTACAAGACCGGCATCGTGTTCATGGCGTACCTCAATGGGCACCAATCGCATTTCCGCATGCTCGGCGGCCAGGAAGGCTTCCGTTCGCTGGTGCACCTGAGCGAGCTGTTCGTGCTCGCCGACAAGGCGGGGCTGCTCGCCGATCCCGAGCTGGCGGCCGAACGGATGCGCCACGTGCTGGCGGTCAGCGGCATCGTCTGATTGGGAGCGAATTGGAAAAAGAACTAAGGAGGATTCGCCATGGAACGGCTTAGCTTGAATCAAATTACGACCGAACGCTGGAACTTGCGCGAAGCGGCGGAAGGCTGCGCCCGCGCCGGCATCGGCTGGATCGCCCCGTGGCGGCACAAGGTCGCCGAGCTCGGCCTGGCCGCCAGCGCGCAGGCGATCAAGGACAGCGGGCTGCGCGTGTCGAGTCTGTGCCGCGGCGGCATGTTCCCGGCCGCAACGGCCGCGGAGCGCGAGGAGCGGCTCGACGACAACCGGCGCGCGGTCGACGAGGCGGCTACGCTTGGCGCGGATACGCTTGTGCTCGTCTGCGGCCCGGCGCCGGACCGCGACATCGACAGCGCGCGCGGCTGGGTGCAGGACGGCATCGACCAGCTGGTGCCGTATGCGCGGGAGCACGGCATCAAGCTTGGCATCGAGCCGCTGCACCCGATGTACGCGGCCGAACGATCCGTCATCAACACGCTCGCGCAGGCTAACACGCTGGCTGAGCGGTATGCGCCGGAAGATGTCGGCGTCGTCGTCGACGCGTTCCACGTCTGGTGGGACCCGGAAGTGTACGCGCAAATCGCGCGGGCCGGCAAACGCATCCTCGGCTTCCACGTCTCCGACTGGATCGTGCCGACGCCCGATATGCTGTTGGGCCGCGGCATGATGGGCGACGGCGTGATCGAGCTGCGACGGCTTCGGGAAGCGGTTGAGGCTGCGGGGTACGCTGGGCCGATCGAGGTGGAAATTTTCAACCGCGTCATCTGGGACACGCCGGGTGACGACGTGCTGGCGCTGATGAAGGACAGGTACCGGGAGCACGTGCTGTAATGCGCGCGATCCCCTGTTTTCATGCATAGCTTTGCATAACTGGAAAACCTCCCGTTATTTCGCTTCAAAACCGCAGATTTGGCGAAATAAAAGGAAAACCTCCCGTTATTTTTCGCCATTTTCCCCTAAATCGGGTTATGGCGTCGAAATAACAGGAGGTTTTCCTGCTATTTTTCATTTTTCGCTTAAAAACGCAAAAATAACGTGAGGTTTTCCTGTTACGGTTGGCGGGCTGCCGCCATAAGCTCCTGCACGCGGGTCATCTAATATTTTGTGGCGAATAAGCCATTTTATATTATTTTATATGGGCTATTTTATTTTGAAGTGTTTTGGAGGCGGCACGTTTCGAGCGGTGGCGAGACTGGTGGAGGCGGCGAAATAATCGTTGCCCCGCCACAAGCGGGCCGGTACAATGAGATCAAACGATTGGACGGGCAAGGAGGACGAACGTGACGTTCCGCAAGCTTCATCTCCCGGCGCATGGCGTGCATTTATACGAAAGCAAACATGCGGAAGGCGATATCGTCGACATGCATCATCACGATATTCATCAGCTGCTGTACGGCCTCGAAGGCGAAGGCCAACTGACGCTGAACGGCGTCCCGCACGCTTTTGGCCAGGATATCGCCGCCTTGATCGTACCTTACGCCGAGCATGCGATTGTAACCGGCTCCAAGCTGACGCTGCTCGTACTGGCGTTTCACCGCGCCAGCTTCGACGCGTTCGCCCAAGAGGAGCTGCTCGCCAAAACATTCGGCTCCTCCTCCCTGCTGCGCCCGAACGCCTTCTCCGGCGGCGAGCTGCGCCGGCTGCTGCGCAAAATGCTCTACGAGCAGTCGCTCCCCGACGCGCTTGGCGCCTACGCGATGAAGCTGCACCTGCATGAGCTGCTGCTCGAGCTCGTCCGTTCGCGCCGGCTGCCGCAGGCGGCGGACGCCAACTCGCTGCGCGCCGAACGAATCCGCTTCTACATCGACACCCACTTTTTCGAGCCGATCACGACGAACGATCTCGCTGCCCGCATGGGGATCACCGCCCGCCATGTCAGCTCGATCTTCAAGGAGCAGTACGGCCAGACGCCGAGCCAGTATTTGACCGAGGTGCGCATCGGCATTGCCTCGCGGCTGCTGCTCGAAACGGATAAGGACATCGTCTCGATCTGCTTCGAAGTCGGGTATGAAACGTTGTCCGCCTTCTACCGCTCGTTCAAAACGATCGTCGGCACCTCCCCGCACCAGTTCCGCCAATCCGCGCAACAGCGGGGGGAGTGATTGCACGTGCTCCGCAGGCCGGATACACGCCGGCCGTCCCGGTCTACTGCAAGGCTGAAATCAGCCTTATTTCGTCCGCCACTCGCCGAAACGCCACTGCAAGGCTGAAATCAGCCTTATTTCGTCCGCCGTGAATTTAGACTAGAAAGTAGACACACTGTAACAGCGACCTGATACAATACAAACAAACGAAAGGTCGAGGTGTGTCATGGGAAATATCCGCCAACATTTTGATGAGGAGTTCAAACGCCA
>NZ_SHLX01000051.1 GCF_004764705.1 Paenibacillus cymbidii
CCGCTATAGTAGTCATCGAGTAGGGTTCCTTTCTTGGTGACTTTGACCATCCCGAGAATACCCTACTTTTTTGTTGCCTGGCTAGGCTCCAAATCTTGGTTACACACACTATTGTACGTCATCGGCGGGCCGGGCGATAGGGGGCAAATAGGCCATTTTTCATGGGCTATTTTGGTAGCCATGCAAAAAAGCCCGCGAGTTCCGCGAGCTTCTGTGTTCCCTCAAGCTTCCTATGATTGCCTATTGACCGTAACCGGACAACAACACGCGATCTTCCAGCAATTTGCCCGTTTTGGCGTAGCGGCAGCTGGCCGAAGCCACTTGAAACGCGTACGCCCGACGCGGGTTGTCGGTATGATTCTGTTTGCTGTGATGCAGCGTCTCGCGATGGAAGAAAACGGCGTCGCCCGGCGCCATCGGGTCGCAAGGGATACCGTTCGCCGGTTCCGCCGCGCGGCGGTGTCCGTCCTCGCCGCCGATATCCGGCTGTCTGCCGTTCAAGTGAGAACCGGGTGCGATCCACAAGCCGGCATTTTCCTGGGAAATATGATCAAGGGCAATGAATCCGTTCAGCATGTGGCCCAAAATGTGGGTGTACTGGTTGTCCTGGTGCCATTCCAATCCTTTGCCGTGAGGCGCAACTACCGCATACATGCCGAGCCACAGCTTGACTTGTCCGCCCAGCACCGATTCGAATACGCGCACGACTGTCGGATCCGTCAAAAATTGCGTGGTTTGCGGATAATTCGCCTGTTCCTTCGCGATGTCGGTGATGCCTTGGCTTTTCCACTTGCCGTCGCCGCGTTCATTGGCATAGCTCACATATTCCGCGTTGATGGCGTCGACCGCTTCCTGCGTCAGAAATTGGCGGGCATAAAAATAACCTTCGCGATAAAATTGTTCCACCATCGTTTCCGTAACGACAAACTGCGAGACCTTGTCCATTGTGCGCCCTCCTGCATGGTTTCAACTGTTCCAACCGGCGTTTGCTGCCGGCAACGGCTTGCCAACCGCTTTCGGTTGTGCCGATCTTCTCCACCATACTAGCGGTTTTGGTTTTTGTTTGGTTGTGATAAACTTGCTCTATATTGCGGTTTCCGGGAGGGCATATGAAAAGAATCGCCATGCTGAACTTCGGAGGGCGCTCGTTCGAATTTCATTACCGGGCCAAATCGGAAGCGGTCGACCTGGACTTTTTCCACGCCCATCAGGGGCTGGAGCTGCTGCTCATTCAAGAAGGGGTGGGACAGCTCATCCTTAATCAACAGCTGATTCCGCTGTGTGCCGGCACCTTGGTCGTCTTTCAGCCGTTTCAGCTCCACCGCGTCCGCATGCAAGCATCTTCCGTCACGTATGTACGCAGTATGACCGTATTTGATCCACATTTGCTGGATCGATATATAAAACCGTTTCCGCAGCTCGAGCAGTTTTACCATCATATTTGGAAAGAACAGCTGCCCGTCCAGACGTTCGAGCTGGGAGCATTCGCGGAGCGCTTCAATGAGCTGTACGGCCAATTTGCCAAAAGCCTGCAAACCGAAACCGAACCGAACCTGCTGGAAAATTACATTTTGTTTCTGCTTGAGTTGTTTTCCTCGTTCCGCAAAGTGTATATGCAGCAAGCCCCGGGCACGCTGCCGCCCGCTTCCGGCCGCAAATTGGGCCATATCGAAGCGGCGATGGAATGGGTGGAGCGGCATTTCCGCGAGCCGTTCGACCTGGAACGGCTGGCCGCGGAGCTTCATCTCACCACTTACCACCTCTCCCACCTGTTCAAAGAAAGCACCGGCTCCACCATCTCGGACTACGTGACGGCGCGCCGAATGAAGGAGGCTTGTTTGCTGCTGACTTCGACCGATCTGCCGATCAACCGGATCGCCTATCAGATTGGCCGATTCAGCACTTCCTACTTCTCCACCTTGTTCAAACGGCAAATGGACGTTACGCCGCGCGAATACCGCGAGCAAATCAACGACGCGACCTATCGTTAACACCGTCAATTGCCTTATTGGGGAAACAGCCCCTATCGCTGCTTAAAGCTTCTGGTCTTCGAGCGCTTCGAACAGCACCCGGTAGCCGTCGAGCCCGGCGCCTTCGGCGCGCACCCATTCGTTTAAGCCTTCCATCTCCATCATCCTGCGAATATCCGGTACGGTCGGATCCATCGCGAACAGCAGGTCCGCAAACCGCCGCGCCTTGTCTTCGTCGAAGTCGGGCATGGCGGTGAAGTTGCAGTGGCTGTATCCCGGCGAAGTCCAGGTGGCCCGAATGTCGTCCGTATTCACTTGCCCCTGCTCGAGCAGTCGAATCCACGTCGACTCGCCGATCGCCCCGGCATCCGCTTCGCCCGTCTTCAGCGCGCGGACGACCTCCAACTCGCTCGTGCCGGTATCGCCGTGTTTGCCTACGTCGAGATTGTATCGCAGCAGCGTCAGGTCGGTTTCCGGATCGACGCCGCTCGCCTTCACGTAGTGATACGGCAGAATGGCGGCCTGGCCGGAATCCGCGCTGCCGAGGGCGAGCCGTTTCCCCTTGAGATCGGCAAGCGTTTCGATGCCTTTGTCCGTGCGGGCGATAATTTTCGACGTGAAGCCGATGTCCGTGTCGCGCATGGCCAGCACTTTGGCTTTGCCCTCCAGCAGCCGCTGGATGCGTACATAAGCGATATTGGTGTTCCAGGCAATGTCGATAAACCCGTTCAGCAGCGATTCGACTTGCGCTTCGTAATTGGAGAACAGCACATAGTCGAGCGGAAAATCAT
Organism: Paenibacillus cymbidii; assembly: GCF_004764705.1. GTDB lineage: Bacteria > Bacillota > Bacilli > Paenibacillales > NBRC-103111 > Paenibacillus_AN > Paenibacillus_AN cymbidii. Next base: position 2,762 of record NZ_SHLX01000051.1, read on the forward strand.
GGCTGCGGTAGTAGTCGCGGATGATGTCCCAAATCGGGATGACTTTCGGATCGTAGGCGACCGCTCCGATCATGAGCACCTTTCTGTTCGTCGGCATAACAAGTCATTCTCCTCTCCTCAGTGGGCTTCAAATTAAAACAACGGCACGCCGGCAACCGACTTGCCGATCCATTCCTTGAGCACTTCCGTCGTCGGAGCCATAACCGCGCCGGCACGGGCGTCGCGCAAATACCGTTCCGTCGGCAGCGCCTTCGTATAACCTTGGCCGCCGCACACTTGCATGGCAATATTGGTCACCCGGATCGCCTGCTCGGATGCCTGCACCTTGGACTGCATCACGTGCAGAATGGCGTCTGCGTCGCCGCGCACCGCCTTTGCCGCCGCGTTGCTGACGAACAACGAGGCCGACTCGACGCCGCCGAACATGTCGGACAAGTAGAACTGGATCGCCTGCAGCTCCGCCAGGCCGCGACCGTCCGCATACTTGCGGGTCTGAGCGTGGCGCAGCGCCGTTTCGTACGCGCCGCGGGCGATCCCGGCATTGACGCCGGCCACGCCGAGAATGAACGTAGGCGCAACGACCTGGAACACGAGACCCATGCCGTCGCCTTCCGCGCCAACCAGTTGCCCCGCGGACACCTTGACCCGCTCAAGGAACAACGCGATACTGTTGTTGCCGCTCAGGCCGATGCCGTCCCATACGCCATCGAAACGAAGCCCGGGCGCATCGGTGTCGACAATGAACATGTCGGTCCCAAGCCCGGGAGACGACGCATTGGCAATGACGATGACAAAATCCGCCTCGTCGCCGTTCGTCACGAAGCTCTTCTTGCCGTTCAGCACGAACTGGCCGGCTTCCGGCTCGGCCTTGATCTCCGGCGCATAGAAGTGAGCGCCGGTGCCGGTTTCGCTGAACGCCAGCGTCCCCAGCTTCTCGCCGCGGGCGATCGGCCGCAAGTACCGCTCCTGCTGCTCGGGCGTTGCTTTGGCGGCTACGACCGCCGTCGCGCAGTTATGCATGAGAAAACACATCGCAGTCGAACCGCAAGCGGCGGCGATCGTTTCGGTAACCGCGGACAAATCCGCCAGATTGCCGCCAAGCCCGCCCAACTCCTTCGGCACCAGCAGGCCAAACAGCCCCGCCTTGCCGAGCGCCTGCATCGATTCCTTGGGGTAGCGGCGTTCGGCATCGACGGCTGCGGCCGCCGGGGCGATTACCTCGGCTGTAATTTGACGAGTCAGTTCCAAAATAACGGACATGAAAAATCCTCCTCTATGTACGAATGGGGCCAATCACATAAAATTCGGGGTATGCGTGCGGGAAATCGTTTCGGCGGTATCCCGCTCCAGCCCGATCTGCAGCAGCCGCTGCATGCGGTGCTCGTGCATGACGACCTTCAGCTTGCGCACAAGGGCAAAGCCGCGCTTAAGCTGCTCCGGCTTGCGGCCGCCGCCGGCCAAGATCGCCAGCGCTTCCATCAGATGCGAGTTTTCCCCCGCGCCGGCCGCGTCCAAATATTCGTTGCGTTCGTTCGCCGCGTCGACAAGCGCTTGAACCATGCCGGAATGGCATTCGATGATGTGGCGGACATGGCCGATGCCGTAGGCGACATGACGGCCCTCGTCGATTTTGGCCAGGGCGACGATTTGACGGGTGACCGGGTCCGGGGCATGCTCTTCGATGAACGTCAGCAAATCGAGGAAAGTTCCTTCCCCCAGCACATGCAGAAGAAAGGACGATTTGAAGTAGTCCTCCTGGATGAACAAGCTGTGCAGCGACCGTTCGGTCAGCGCGGAGGAATATTGCAGTCCGCCTCCCCCCGCCAGCGCCCGCTTCGTGAACGCCTCGATGTGGCGCGACTCGTCCTGGATCAGCGTGGACAAATACATCAGCGCTTCAATATAGTGCGGGCTGATCTGCGCCATGAACTTGGCGGGGATGTACAGAGCCGAATATTCGTTCTCCGCAAGAAACGTCATGATTTGGCAAACGGCCCATTCCATCTCCTCGGGCAGCGCCGGCAGTTCGTTCCAGGCGATGTCGGTCGAGGCGTTCCACTGTTTCTCTTTGGCTTGTTCGTACAGATCCAGCAAATTGCCGGACCAGACGTCGTCCTTGCGGTTAAGACCGAAGCCGAAGTCGGGCACGCCCGGCTCGGCGACCGCGCCGCGCGGCACGAAGCCGACATAGGCCGGCGCCTGCTCGCGCAGTTCGCCGACCCTTCCCTCGAACCAGTCGCGGATGTCCAGCCGGCCGTCCTTGCGCAGCGGCAGCTTGATGCCCCAGTCGGGCTGTTCGAGCTCCTTGACGGGATTGTTCCGGATCAGGAAGCGGTAATGGTCTCCCCCATCCAGCGCCATCACGAACGTATGCCGGTTCAACCGGCACCAGCTCTGCAGATCGTGTTTGATATGGCTGCCGGAGCCGATGACCTCGAGCAACTGCCCCTGCTTCATGCGCTGCAGCGCATTTTTCACCAGCAGGAACAGGTCCGGTCCGACCGGAATGTCGCCGACATCGAGCTGCCTCGCTGGCGTCAGGCCGTGCACGTCCACTTGGTCTTCCGTAGGCTTGTTGTTAATCGCCGCTCTCTCCGTTTCCAATCAAATCGGGGACACGAATCGAAAATGCCCAGAACGATTATATCACGACAGTGCGGCACATTCGACCGGGGAGATCAAGGTTTCGACTGCCAGGCCTCCAGATTCAGCTCGTTGTTGATGGCCGCGGCGGCAACGGAGCCTTTCGCGGCGGCGGCAATGGCCTGGTGCATGCGCGATGCCGCGTCTCCGGCGCTGTAAACGCCCGGGACGCTCGTTTTCCCGAGCTCGTCGACCTCAACCGTTCCGGTTTCAGCGATGCGGCATCCGAGCGCTTGCGGCAAGCCCGACCCGAGCGCAAGATCCGGCTTGAAAAAGATGCCCCGGCACGGAATCGCCGTCCCGTCTTCGAGCACCACTTGCCGCACGATGCCGTTGTCGGAGTCGATCGAGCGGATCGGCGATTCGTGCAGCGGCACCCGGTGGCGCCGGAGTTCGTCGCGATAGGCATCCGTCAACCCGTCGGGACCGTTCGTGCAAATGGCGAACCGGGACGTCCACCCGGAAATAATCGGCGCAAAATGCGCCAATTCCGCGCCTTTGTTGATAATCACCAGCGGCTCGTCCCGCAGTTCCCAGCCATCGCAATACGGGCATACGAAGGCGCTGCTCCCGTACACCTCCGCCAGTCCCGGAATCGACAGCGGCCGATCTTTCATGCCGACGGCGAACAGCAGCTTTTTGCAGGCGATTGTGCCGCCTTGTACGGTCGTGATTTGAAAATGGCCGTCGGAACCCGCAATCGTTGCTGCGGCGTCCGCAACAATCGTCACCGCCGGATACGCGCCGAGCTCCTCATGCGCCAGTCGCCGAAACTCGGAAGGGCTTACGCCGTCGCGAGTAAGAAACCCGTGCGTTTCGTGCGTTACCGCATTGCGGGGACGGCCTTCGTCGATTACCGCAACCCGCTTTCTCGCCCTGCCGAGCACAAGCGCGGCGTTTAACCCCGCCGGGCCGCCGCCGATAATCGCCACATCGAATGACCGAATGGTTGTTGTCATTTCTCAAGCACCTCCACAGATCTATAATATCCACATTTAAAGCGCAAGAAGCGGTTCACTTCTTGTTTCCTTCCTGGCTGCAGCGTTGGGTTGCCTCGTCGAGCACCGTCTGAATCGTATGTTCCTGCAAGTAGCGATGCAATTGCCGCTCCGCGCCGAACATCACCTTTTCGATCAAACATTCGCCGTTGCCCCGTCTAGGCCGTTGCCGCTCGTGTTGCTCCTTCGCCGGTTCGGTCAGCATGTGGTGCTGCTGCGACTCCGTATTCGAGCATACGAACATCGTTTGTCTGCCTTCAATCGCCTGAATCACATCGAGAAACGTAATTTGTTCGGCCGGCCGCGCAAGCTCGTAGCCGCCGTTTACCCCGGGCATGGCGCGGACGATGCCATCCTGGCGCAGCTTGGACATGATTTTGGACAAATAACTTTCGGATACGCCGAGCGTTGCGGCCAATTCCTTGATGCCGACATTGTTGCGACGCTCCGCAAGGCCCAAGTGAAGCAAAGCGTGCAGGGCGTAATCGGTGCTTTTGGAAAATTGCAAACGCCTCTCCCCCGCTCCTTAATGGACATATTGCGGATCTGTAGTATCCATATTAAACGATTCGCCGCCGCTTTGCAATGGCAAGCCGGGATCCCTGCGTTTCGAAGAAACGAAGCCGCCTTGCGCAACGATATGCACGCTATTTGCAGAAGCAGATTCCGCTTTGTATTCCGGTGCGGTTGCTTTATGATGGAAAGTAGTCGGAGGTGATCGTGATCGACAAAATCAAAGTCATGCTGGTGGAAGACGATATCGAATGGCAGCGCGGCATTGCCGATTACCTGGGCGATCATCCGCGGATCGACTTCGTATGCTGCGTCGCCAGCCGCAAGGAATGCCGGGCTGCGCTGCAACGCGTTGCAATCGACGTCGTCCTGATGGACATTATGCTTGGCGAACAGTCCGGCAACGGGCTGGATGCCGCCCTGGACATTGCAGGCGAGCATCCCGCGGTCCAAGTCATCATCCTCAGCTCGATCGACAATGACGATGAGCTGTTCTACGAAGCGTTCCTGGGCGGTGCGTACGACTTCGTTTACAAGAACGATTTCGAACAGTTGCCCCGAGTCATCGTCGAATCGGTAGAGAACGAAACGTCCAAGTACGGGAGCCGCTTGCGCAAGCTTGTATTCGACAGGAAAAAAGATCTGCTTACCGCGGGCGATGTCGAGCTGTTGCGGCACATAGCGCAGGGACGAACCCAGCAGGAAATTTCGCTCCTGAACAACGTCAGCTTGGCTGCCGTGAAGAAGCAGGTCGGCAGACTGCTGGAGAAGTTCGATTGGTCCGGATCAAGCAAGGAGTTGGCCGACAAATGCCTGAAGTGGGGCCTGATCGAAAAAAAATGAAGTGCCGGTAGACAAAATATTGTCCACTAGCCGAACTCGAGTCTCAGGCGGTAGGATATACCTATCAGGGCAAACGACAAGGAACTTTAGCCCTACCGGAGCGTGATGCGATCGACATGCCATACTACTACTATAAAGAAATATGGACGCCGCTTAAATTGATCGGAATCAGCATTTTTAAAGATGAAGAGAATCGGATCTGGTACAAAATATTTCGTTTCAAGCGCAGACAGCTGTAAAATACGCCTCCATCGGGCTTTCGTCTTCTGGCTGTCCGGACCACGGCATTGTGGGACCGGGCGGCCATTTTTGTTTGCCGAGCGATCCCGGCGATCCGGCACTGGCAGGTTGCCTTTTGCGGCTCTTTCATGGTAAAACAAGAAAGACGGGCCCGCATCGGAAACGATCCGTGCTTCAAGGCGCCGGACTGCTGCGGAGGGAAACACACCCATGAGCGATGCCATCTTTTTGCTTGTGTTTTGCACCATGGTGCCAACAAGCGTCTATTTGCTCGTCAAGCATCGCCGCAGCAACCTCGTGTTCTGGGGAGCGATCACCTTGTTGTTCGCCGGACTAAGCGGGCTTCAAGTGGCGTTTGAACATTACGCGATCCCCTTTTTCCGGCAGCACGGGATGTCGATGTTCTGGCTGGAGAAGTTCATCTGGGTCTCCGACAAGCTGAACAGCACGATTCATTCCGTCCCCTACTGGTCCATTCTCCTGTTCTTCCTGCATTATGCCGGTTTCTCGAACAAATATTTCAATACGATCCTGCCCATTCCGGTATGGATTTCCATCTGGAACAAAAAAATCGGCCTCGTGCTGACGGTAAATTACCCGTTTATTTTGGCATGGGGAATTCCGTATGCGATTTGTTCTTATTTGCTCCTGTTCTACGTCTTGATCAAGGAGAAGCAGCGCGCCCAGATCCCCCGCCATCTGGCGACAGCCGCCATTTTTTTGGCGCCCGAAACCGCCTTGATTTTGTATCAAAGCGACGGCTGGATTTTAAATTTTCAATCGAATCTGTTGATTGCCGTCTCCTTCCTGCTCCTGTTCAGCATCTCTCTGGTCATTGTCCTGTACCTGCAAAACGCGTTCCTGAACGTCAATCGCAAGACTGTCATCGGGAAAATTCATGTCGGCACTAAAATGATGCAGCATGCGATCAAAAACGCCGCCGGCAAAATCAAGCTGAACGCGCTCAACATTCGGCAAAGCCTGAACCGCCAAAATTACGACGACGCCTCCAGACAGCTCGACTATTTGCTCGCAACGAACGAGCATCTGATTGGCATGATGGACAAGCTTTCCTATATGACGCGGAACAAAATCATGCTCTCGCTGGTGCCTCACGACTTGCTGACGGTGGCGAAAGAGGTTACGGCCCCGCTCAGCTCCCATACGGAAATTGTGTTCCTGCTCCCTTCGTCGCCGGTGTCGGTCCCGATCGATAAAGCGCTCGTCGTCGAATGTTTGACGAACATCATCGACAATGCGCTCGAAGCGATGGACGACGCCGGCACGATCGAGATCGGGCTGCAGCGCAAAAAATCGCGGCTCGCCTTGTCCATTGCCGATTCAGGCAAAGGAATGAATCCGGAGCAGCTCGCCATGATCGCGGAACCGTTCTACTCCACCAAAGCCAAATCCGGGCGAAACTTCGGGCTCGGCATGTATTATGTCAAAAAAGTGATGGACGCCCACAACGGCAAACTGTACGTCGCCAGCCAAATCGGCAAAGGCACCTGTGTGACGCTCGAGTTTCCGATTCACCCAACGTCGGCGTCAGGCGCCTGAAATTGCTTCCCGCTTTATAGTCGCCAAGTCCTTCAAAAAGACACGAAATTACAAAATTCTGCACATTTTTGAACAGGACTATGACAAATCATGTCGAATTGGATATCTACAACAGCCAATTTCATGGGGTGAAGGGATGATTTCATTCCGCTTCAGGGCGGTTTTCTTATTGGTTGTCTCCTTGATTGTCCTTGCGGCCGCCTGCCCGCAGCTCGGGTTTGCCAAGCCCAGGTCCGATGAAGTGCAGATCAACCAATGGCGGATGCAATGGATCAATGAAGGAACAAGTCCGGATCAACCGCCGGCGTTTACCGACGACTGGTTCGCCGTGGAGGTCGGCAAGCCGGTTACGTCACTCCCAAGCGGATACAACGGAGCCTGGGTGCGGATTACCGTTCCGCCGACCCAGAATTGGCTTACGCCGGGATTGCTGATCAATTATATGTACGGCCTCGACATCGGCGTTTACGAAGATGACCGACTGATCTACCGCTCGACGAGGGACTTCGACTTCGACCGGAATATGCTCCTGGTCTCCCTCGCGTCCCGTTCGACGCCGAGCGATCTGTATATTCACATCCGTTCAATCGATCGCGCGGGACTGAGCGGCATCGTGCGGGTCGGGGACTTGCATACGCTGTCGGAATCGTATATGCGCGAGGAAGTGCCGAGCCTGCTGCTCGGCGCCGCCATCGCTTTTCTCGGGCTGCTGATGCTGCTCATTTCCGGTTACCTGAACGCCCAGCAGCGCGGTCCCTGGATTGCGCTCAGCCTGATCGCCTTGACGATCAGCATACTGATTACGACGTACTCCACGTTGATGTACATCATTTTTGCGAAATACGGGAATTTGCTGCTCTTTCTGTTCGACGCTTCGATGCTCGTGCTGTTCCCGTCGCTCCACTTCTATGTGGCGTCGATCTTCCGCGGCAAGCTTGTGTTCTTCAAGCGGTTTGGCCGCTGGTTCGCAGGTTACGCCGCGTTCTGCCTCTTGATTCTGGTCTTGAATCAGTTGATCGGCGATTCGTTCTTTTTCTTCTACAGGTTGTTTACATACTGGCTGCTGGCTCCGTTCATTCTCGTCCACCTGCTCATGGTGTTGATCGTATCGGTCGTTCAGGCGACCCGGGGCAACAGGAACAGCATGATTCTGGCTGCCGGCTTCCTTGCCCTGGCCGGTTCCGGGGTAGCCGATTTGATGCTGCTCTACGTCAACAAGGCAACGAAAGTTCCCTTTCTGTGGAAAATCGGCGTTGTCCTGTTGATCGGTTCGCTTGTCATCACACTGGCGCGGCGCATTTCGGCGGATTACCGGAAGCTGTCGTCTTATGCCAAGGAGCTGGAGTTGTACAACCATCAAGTGCAACGCGCGGAAAAAATGAAGTTCGTCAGCGACCTTGCCGCCTCCATCGCCCATGAGGTGCGTAATCCGCTGCAAGTGACAAGAGGGTTTCTGCAGCTCATGGCCGGCAAGTCGGACGAAGCTTCCCAGTCCTATTTCAATATCGCGGTCAACGAACTGGACAGAGCTTCCACGATCATTACCGACTTCCTGACGTTTGCCAAGCCCGAAATGGACACGATCGTCACGATCGACATCTGCCAGGAAATGACTCATATTCATACGATCATCAGTCCGATGGCGGCTTATCAGGGGGCCAATATTTCGGTACTGAAGATGGAGAACCTGTATGTGCGGGGAAATCCGTCCAAATTCAAACAAGCTTTTATGAACATTATCAAAAACAGCATTGAAGCATCGCGTGAGAACGGAACGATCGAATGGAGCGTTTACGCCGACAACGACACGGCGGTCATCCGTATTTCGGACAACGGCGAGGGGATGGATTACGATCAAATCGCCAAGCTCGGGGAGCCCTACTACTCGACCAAAACGAAGGGCACCGGGCTCGGCTTGATGGTGACGTTCCGCATCATTGAAGTGATGAATGGAACGCTTGAATTCCGCAGTGAAAAAGGAAAAGGAACCGAAGCGATCGCCCGATTCCCTCTGGTTCGACACAATCAAGCCCAAACGTAGTTCGGAATACTGCCGTCCGGAACGGTTACGTCTTCCGGATTCGGCGGAATGACGAGCACGTAGCTGGTTGGCGTTTCCTCGACGACATTCAGTTCGATTGCCTCCGGCAGTTCGATGCCGAACGCTTGCGAGATCGCGGCTTTCGGGTCTTGCAGCAATTGCTGCTTGAATGCGGGATCTGCCCAAGCTTTCTGGATGATCTGAACCTTTAACGTTTCTGCGGACACGGGACACACAACCTTTCGGAAAATGGTATGTATGAACTACATGTCTATCATACCATGACGTTGTGCCTAATTTGTTAACTTTTATCGGATTTCATCAAAATTTGCGAAAATGCACCGTTTTTTGCGAAATTATGTATTGTTTCCCTGGTCTGTTGTGCATCCTTGTGCAGTGTTTGCACGATCGTGCGTTGGAAAGCGGTCAACCCGTGCGGAACGTTCGGCAGGCGCTGCAGCCGGTCGAGGTATTCCGCAGCGATGGCGGCCAGCCGGTCGAGGACCCCGTGACGGAAGATGGCCCGCTTGACGGTTCGTTCGTCCAGCGGTTCGCCCGCGGATAAGGCGAGTTCGTCGCGCACCAGCGTCAGCAAGGCGTTGCGGTTCGGTTCGGCGAGGTCCTCGCGCCAGTCCGCCCGATCGTCGGACAGCTGCAGCGCGGCAAGCGCCAGCTCCGTCGCCAGCTCCCAATCGGGAATGCGTTCCAGCTGCCCCGACCAGATCAGCTGCCCGGCAACGCACAGCTTGACCGGGGCCGCCTTGCCCGCCAATTGCGCGAAGTCGTGCGGATCGACCGGTTCCGCCGCTTCGCGGTTTACGGCAATCGCCCATTGCTCCGTGTAGCTGCGTTCGTATGACCAGAGTGCCGAATCCTGGGGAAAATGTTTGGCGTACCGCTGCCGGAACAACCCGGACAGCAGCTGCCCCAGCGCCAGCGATCGCCGCAAGCCTGCGGGCATCCGGTCCGTACCTGCGTCCATCGCATCGTCCAGCACAAAATAATGAAGCATCGCATACAGGTTGCCGACCGCCATATCCCGGCAAAGTTCGATCGGTACTCCCGACGTTTCCCGCAGCCAATACGGCAGCAAGAAGCAAACAGCATTCGTTCCGCCGCCGTTCCGATGCGGATGGCTGCGCGACAGCAATGTATGTCCGACGGCACGCATCGGTTCAGGCAGCTCCTGGATCTCCCGCAGCGCCTCGGCGAAAACGCGATCGATTTCATCCCGGTAAAGCTCCAGGCCATCGGCCGGCAAATCGTTATTGGCCTGCATCTCCTGCATAACCTGCGTATCCGGCTTCTCCATTGTGGACCGCCCCCCTCTTTCCGTCTCCCCTGATCCATTCCATTCTCATCATAGCAAGGAAAACGTGCCATTAAAAGGGATGCTGTTTTTCCCTGCTGCTCACAACGCGCCATAGGTCCCTACCGAAAGCAGGATGGAAACGACTGTCAGTACGGCGAAGGGGCGCAGCGCCTTCGCGCGCAGCAGACGAAAGTCAACGCACAGGCCGAGGCCGACCATGGCCATCGTCAACAGAAACGAAGCCAGCGCCGAAAAACCGTTCATCCACGATTCGGGCAGTACGATACGGCTGCCCAATACGTAGCTGCCGAGCAAGCTCATGACCAGAAAGCCGGCGAGAAACCACGGCATTTCCACTCTCCTCTCCCCCGCCGTTTTCCCTTTCCGCTTCATGACAACGAGCAGCAGCAAGCTGAGCGGCAGCAGCAGAAACACCCGGCCCAGCTTGGCCAGCAGCCCGACGGCCAGCGCGTCTTGCCCGGCCGGCGCGGCGGCGAGCGCAACGTGCGCGATTTCGTGCAAGCTGACGCCGGACCACAGCCCGTATGCCGCGTTGTCGATCGGCAGCCAGGGGCGAAGCAGCGTGTAGCCGACGGCAAATCCTGTGCCGAGCAAGGCGATCATGCCGGCTCCGGCCGCGGTATCCTCGTCGCGCGCACGCAGAATCGGCGAAACAGCGGCGATCGCCGCCGCGCCGCATACGCCGGTGCCGATGCCGAGCAGCAGCGAAAGCGAAGCGTCGGCTTTCAGCCATTTGGCCAGCACGAGCGTGAGCCCGATCGCCGCCACGATCGTACCTGCGTCGCGGACGAGCAGCCCCAAACCTTGATGCAGCACAACATCGATGTTCAGCTTCAGGCCGAACAGGACGATGCCGAACCGCAGGAGCTTGCGTGCGGCGAATTGAATGCCTTCGCGGAGCGGCTCCGGGTATCCGAAGAGCTGCCGGTAAACGGCGGCAAGCAAGATGGCGCAAGCAAGCGGCGCCAGCCGGTTCAAGCCGGGCAACGCGGAGACGCCATATCCGAGCAACGCGATGACGCCGGTAAACAGGATGCCGGTCAACTTGCGTACAGCGTCGCGATCGGCAACGCTTTTGCCAACTCCCCTTGGGCGGATATTGCTGCGATGGTGGTTTGGGTGCATGATCGTTCATCTCCAGTACCGGGAATCGAGCGGATCGCCGCCGATTCGCTCATGTTGTTGCCCTCAGCTTACTGCCGTTGTTGAAATAAGTAAAATAAATCATTAGAATGAATATCATTAGTGATTGCTTATGATTAGAAAACGCTGTCGAGGCTGTGGCGGCTTCCGAGGATGAACGGCCGCTTTAATGCCAAACTACTGGCGGAAAGAGGGATCGGGTTGGAACCGATGCTGCATGTCTTTATGACCGTTGCCGATAAATTGAGCTTCACCCGCGCGGGGGAGGCGCTGCATATGACCCAGCCCGCGGTGAGCCAGCATATTCGGGCGTTGGAGCTTTCTTTGGGAGCAAAGTTGCTGGAGCGAAACAACAAACAAGTCCGGCTGAGTAAAGCGGGCCGGATCGTTTACCGCCATGCCAAGGAAATTCGCGCGCTGTACGGGCACATGCAGGCGGCGCTCGACGATTTGACCCATTCGGCCGGCGGCGAATTGGCGATCGGCGCCAGCTATACGTTCGGCGAGTATATTTTGCCCCATGTCGTCGCGGATCTTCAGGCTCGTTATCCGCTTATCAAGCCGGCGATCACCATCGGCAATACCGCCGAAATCGCCGCGCGGGTCGCCGCTCGCGAGCTTGATGTCGGGGTTGTGGAAGGCGGGGTCAGCCAGGAGAAAATAACCGTCGAAACGATTGCCGAGGACAGCCTGTATATTATGGCGGCGGCCGCTTATCGCCACCGGGTGGATGACGCCGTTGCCATACGGGAGCTGTGGAAGGAACCCTGGATTGTGCGCGAATCGGGATCCGGCACGCGAGAAGCCGCGGAGCTGATGTTCGCCCGCCATGGCGGCCGTCCGGAATCCGTGATGGAGTTCGGGAGCACGCAACTTATCAAGGAGGCGGTCGAAGCGGGTCTCGGCGTCACGCTGCTGTCGCACTGGACGGTGCGCAAGGAGTTGAAACTCGGCACACTGCAGCGATTGCATGTGGAAGGATTCCCGATTATCCGCCGCTTTTCGCTTGTTGCTCATGCCGACCCGTTTCATACGAAAGCGGCGACGTTGTTCATTGCGCAATTGCGGGAAAAACGGGGGTTCCCGTCGTTTTGACGGGCTAAGCGGAGGGCTGCAGCAGGGTGCAGCGCCAAATAGGCCATTTTTTATTGCCTATTTCACTAAAAATGGGCAGTCGCCACAAAATAGCCAGTGTTTTCGCTGGCTATTCGAGTCAATCTGCCTGGATTGCGTCAGTTTGGCCCAAATAACCAGTGTTTTCACTGGCTATTTACGACGAGGCGGAACAAATCGGGCAAATAAGCCATTTTTCATTGGCTATTCTGGTTACCTGACCCGGCATGATGCGGTCGCCTCTGTTTTTGGTGCTATTGCTCCGAAACGCGGAACCGAATCGTTACATCGGTTGGCGTCACGTAGTTCATCGTCATGGTCTGCAAATCGCGATTCAACACATCGTTGCGCATTGTCGGATCGTGGTGCTCATGAGCGCCGGACGAGATCCGGATCGTGTCCCCTTCATACGAATACGTCGCATCCCCGCTCTTGAGCTGGCTGTGATAGGCACAACGCTCGTCAAGCCCGTCGCCGGTCAACTCGCCTTCGGGATCAAACACACAGATCGTTTGCAAATAGATGTTGGGGATCGCCTGCGATTCCAGACGAACATCGACGCCATCCTCCAGCAAAGTAAACGTAACCCGCAGCGGCAAGTGCTGCACATGGGTCTTCTCGCGCTCCCGGTTCGGAAAATCGACATACCGGCCGTTGTACGCGGCAACCGCGTCTTTTGGCAGCGGGTTAAAATAGCAGCCCTCCAAGGCGATGTCCATCGCAAACGACTGCTCGGAAAGCCGCCGAATCGTCGGGAACGCAACGCCGGCCACACCGAACCAGCCGGCGGCCAATTTGAAGCCGAACATCCGGGCTTTGCCGTATTGCAAGTACATCGCATGATGCTGGGCGGCCATCAAGGTGACGCTCAGCTTGCCGCTGCGATGGCGCACAACCGTTGCGCCGTGCGGATGTTTCGCCAGCGCGCCGAGATAAGGAACCGTCTTGGGGACAACAGCCTCGTGATGTTCCCCGAGCATGGCGGTATAGCGGTCCGGCAGCGGCTCCACTTCGGCGGGCAGCGGCATCGCATCCGGATACAGCATCCAGTGGATCAGCACGCTGGATCCTTTGGGCGACGTTTGCTCCGTTATTTGCGCCATCGACACAAACAGCGGATTGCGGTCCAGGGAAGCCATCAGATGATAACTCACGTAATACCAATCGTTCATCGGAAGCGTCTGGCCCAGATCCTGTCGGCCGGAATATTCGGTCGCCACCGTATCGCCCGGATGCAGCATGTACTGCATCATCGTCAGGTTTTTGCGAACGGCATCCAATGCAGGCTCATAACCGAACGCGATGCCCACGTCGTAGAGGTGAATGGCGCAAGCGCCGTTGTAGATCGCGTTGCTGCGCTCCGTCCATTCCCCGTCGTCGGTCAGATCGAAGCCTTCGTCGAGAAATTGAAACGCCCGCCGTTTGTACGCTTCGTCGCCGAAAATTTCATAACATTTGGCCAGAGCGCCCGACATAACCCAGCGATGGTTCGGCGTATGGATGCCGCCGGTCAACAAGCACGGCCGCGCGCGTTCGAGGAACGTGCGCAAGCCCGCTTGGACCGCTTGAATCGAAGCCAGCTCCGATCGTTCGGCAACCTGGTACAACAAGGCAACCAGGTGCGAAGTAAACGCCGTGTCTGGCGGCGAATCGATGTTGCAGTTGACCAGCGAGATGCAACCGCTTGCAAGCTGTGTCGCAAGCAGCCCGGCTACCCCCTCGTCCAGCAGCGGCGTCAACGCGGCGCTTTCGTAATACACCGATTGCGGCTGACAAAACAGCGGCACCATCAGCGCGAGCGAACCGAGACCGAGCGGAGCCGGAGCGATTCCCTCGCGCAATTCCGTTTCCCGTTTGGCCAAATAGTCCCGCAAGCTCGTCTCCTGCAGGTGAACGACAGACTGGAGCGTATCGTGCGGCATTGTCTTCATTCCGTTCCCATTCCCCTCTCCTGCTGCATGCATAGGAATAGTATACTGGCTGCGCAAACGGTTTCGTACGGCACGATTTTTACATTATGAGCGTTATTTTGACGTCAGTACTTGTCGTACGTCAAATCCATCGTCGCAAAGCCGCAAAATTCGGGGAAGCTGCCCAGCACCCGGTCGATTTCCTCCTGCGCGTAGCCCATTTTTTGCAAATGCATCCGTTTGGCCTTCTCCGCCACGACGCCTGCCGAAACAAAATCGTTGATGTGCTCGAACAGCTTGGCGCCCCACTTTTTGCCGAAGCCGATGTGCAGCCGCTCGTCCGCGATGTCGTATTCCGACTGGAGCGAAGAAAGCATGTCCCCGTGCCGCTTGAACGCGTCGATCGACTTGCGCTTCTTGATGAAGGAGCACGGCTCCATAACCATCGTCAGGCTGGCGTAAAATTCGGGAAACGTCGTCGCCAGTTGGTCCGGCGTCAAGCCTTTGGACGGCTGCCAGGAGAAATCCTCGGTACGATAGCCCATCTGCCGCAAGCGGCGAACGCCCATCTGGCTGTGGCGCACTTCGTCCCACGTATGGCGGGCGATGTCATAGTAGAACTCAAGCGGCATCCGCTGCACGCCGTAGTACAGATACGTCAGGCTTTCGGCGGCGGACATTTCGCTGGCATTGATGAAGATCATATGCTTGACGCTGTTGTGCGTCGGCGATTTCGGATCGAACATCGCGCTTTTGTACCGGGTCAAATCGACGTGCGGGTAGCGCGGATCGTGTCCCGGCTGCTCCGGCACGGGGCCGGCGGGTTGCGAAGCCGGATGCTCCGGCCATTCTTCCGGCCTGGCATCCGCCTGCTCGAAGGCCACGTGCCACAACCGCTTGATGTAACGGCCCCATTCGCCCAACAGATCCTGCTCGGCCGCGTCTTCGGCATGCGCATAACGGGCATGCGGCGATCCCCAGGCCGTCATCTGCTCGCGATGCATCCAGACGTAATTCAGCTTGTCGAGCGTAGGCGCTTCGAGAATCGGGTCGAGCGTTTCGCGAAGCGACGCATACCGGTCGTACAGCTTGCCGACGGCAAGCCGGTACGAAGCCGCAAACGACGCAAACGACGGCGCCATCGCGAGCCTCAGGAACGTTTCCTGCACCGCCTGCGGCGTCCACGCTTTCTCGTTCAGTCCTCCGCCCGGCAGCTCCTCGATGCGTTCCTGCAGCTGCTTCATATGTTCCGTGTGCAAGTACGCCAATCGCACCAGTTCGCCTTTGACGTCCCAATCGTCGGCCGCGGACATCCAGCCCATCGCCATGCGCGACAGCTCGAACTCGATCCAGAACAACCCTTTGAGCAGCTTGGCCGTATCGAGCGGCCGCAACCAGTTTCCTTTCGTATCCAGCTCGTTGTCGAGAAATCCAAAATCGTTCGCATCCACCATAATCGGCTCGTCTTGCTTCGACGCCATATGCCTTCACCTCGGTCGCTTTTTGCATGCCATGGCACTAGCATAGCTTGCGAAGCGACGTCCGCGCTTGTTCGTTTCACTTCAAATGTTGGGGAAAACGATTCAATTGTTCAGGGGCGTTGGCCGGCCCGGTAAGCGCTCGGCGACACGCCGGCGACGGAGCGGAACGTTCGGCTGAACGTGGCCAGTTCGCCGTAGCCGAGCCGCAGCGAAATTTCCGTAATCGGCAACGTCCCTTCGCCGAGCAGCTCCTTCGCCGCATTGATCCGCTGCAGCGTCTGGAATTGATGCGGCGTGCAGCCGGAATGCAGCTTGAACAGCTTGTTGAAATACGACACGGACAGGTGAAACCGCCGCGCCAATTCCGCAACCGACAAATTTTCGCCGCAATAGGCGGTAATATGAGCGGCCGCTTGCTCCATCGCTTCGCGATGCGTCTCGGGCAGCGAAGGAACGGCCTCCGCCTCGTCATTTTGCCTGCCGAGCGCAACCAGCAGCCCAATCAGCGCCGACTTGACCATCAGCTCGTAATTGGCTTTGCGCAAACCCAGTTCCTTTTCGATCTGCTGCAAAATAAACTCCATCGCCGCCGCGTCCTCCCGGCTGCGAAAGGCCAATTGCATGAGCGCGGCAGGCTGGCGATCATCTTCGGCACCGTCGCCGTCCGCGCGAAACCAGCCGCCGAACAGGGCCGCCAGCTCCGGCTCCTGCCGGATAAGCGCAGCCAGATACGCCTCCTCCACCGACAAAATGACGCGTTTGTACGCATCCACGCGCGCCGGTCGGATGAAGTGAAACGTGTGCGGACGGATGATCGTCACTTTGCCGGGATGGAACGCATATTCCTGCTCCTCCACCAGACAAGTGCCGCCGGACGAATAAGAAAAGTGGAATTCGTATCCGTCATGCGCATGCATGAACTGCATGTTGTCGGTGTCCTGCTTCGTCTTGCAGTAAACGGGAAATTCGGTCAACGACCGGTTGAACGCGTCGTCGACCCGCTGCTGCAGCCGCTCCTCCATCTTCCTATCACCTCTAGAACGTGCATACATGAAACCGATTGCCATCGGGTCTGTTTAAACAGCCGGTAAAAATGAGAAGGCGTGAATCGGGTCAAGCCGCTCAGCGCCAGCAGGGAAAGGTCTTCCCGGGGATGCCGGTGAATATGGTCGCGTAAAATGAAGCTGCGTCGATCCCATATTACCATACAAATCTTCCAAGAGGCGACTGGGAAAAAGAACGAAGCCTCCTTCGCTGCGCATTAAGAAAAGCTCGAAACCAACTCCCTCGCCTAGCAGACACTGTTGCTCAAAGCGCGACAATCTCCCCTCCGCCAACTAACAAATTTACTTTCGTGCCATTCCGATCAAGCGTCTTGAAAAAGAGGCCATGTTTTATTGCTTATTTCACCAAAAACAGGTATCTGCTCCAAAATAACCAGTGAAATCACTGACTATTTCGGCCAAAAGGCCTGATTTGGGGCCAGGCGGAGCAAATAAACCATGTTTTCACAGGCTATTTCCGACGAGGAACCTCAATTCAGTCAAATAAGCCATTTTTCATGGGCTATTTTGTTATCCAGCCGGCATAACAGGCTGAAAAAATCGGAGGCCGCCTCGTTCAGGGC
This sequence comes from Paenibacillus cymbidii, assembly GCF_004764705.1. Lineage (GTDB taxonomy): Bacteria > Bacillota > Bacilli > Paenibacillales > NBRC-103111 > Paenibacillus_AN > Paenibacillus_AN cymbidii. The sequence continues at coordinate 20,207 of NZ_SHLX01000051.1, forward strand.
AACCTCCGATTGTTGTGAAAACCTCATCGCGCGACGGTCAATTCGCCGCAGCCGCCCACAGCAGCCTGCCGCCTTCGGCGATACGCTTCGCTTGGCCTTGCCGCTGCAGGTGGCGGCAAAACGCATACGTCGTTGCGTGCAGTTGATACGCGCTTTCGTATTCGGGATAATGCGCCTCATGCAGCCGCCCGACCAGCTCGCGCAGCGAAAGCGCGCCGGACGCGTCTTGCAGCTGCCGCAACACGTATTCGCCGTGGCGGAGCGCATGCCGCTCCGATTGGCACAGCAGCGCTTCGGCCGCTTGCCGGTCAAGCACGCCGTGATGGCCGGTGCAGACCCATTCGGCGTTCGAGCGGCGAACAAGCTCAAGCGAATGCAAATAATTCGCTACATCGTCATACAACGGAAACACGGTGGTTCCCGAGCTCAACCTCGTTCCTTCGCCTTGCAGCGCATCGCCGACGAAGATGACGCCCTCCTGCTCCAGGGCAAGCATCAGATGCCCTTTGGAGTGGGCCGGGATATCATGCACAGCCAGCGACACCGAATCGTCGAGAATAGCGGTATCGCCCCCGCTGAGCCCGCGGGCGACCGGCACTCCTTCGCCGCACCAGGCGATCACGGTCTGCTCGTAGGCGTCGTCCGGCTCCCATTCTCCCGGAAACGAACGATACATTTCGTTGAAATGGCGCCTGCCGTCCTCCACCCACTCCATCTCGGCCGCGGGCGCCATAAAGGCGATGTTCGGGTTCGCCCGGAACAATTCGCCGTTGCCGCCGAAATGGTCGTGATGGGCATGGGTGACGATGACCGTATGCAGATCGGACACCGACCGGCCCCTGCCGGCCAAATAAGGCAGCACATAACGCGACGGCGTGTCGGCAATGCCGGAGTCGATCAGCGCCATCCGGCCGGTGTCGCCGCGAATCAGGTACAAATACAGCGGCGCGCCCGCAAACGGGCATTCGATCGTTTCGATGCGCGCGGGAAAACGCGAAGCCATCGCAATCGCTCCTTTTGCCGGCAAACCCCGGCTTATGAAATGCCCATGCGGGTAAGCGCGCCTTCGAAAGAAAAGTCGATGCTGTCATCGCCCGTTACATAACGCCACAGCTTGGCGCGCTGCACGTGGTCGAGCCGCGCTTCGTTGCCCTGCCACGGCTGGTAGCCGCCGCTCAAGATGCGCGCCACTTCCGGCGAATCGCTGCCTTCCGTGCGGAACAGACCTCGCTGCTCCTGGCCGGGACGAAGCCGCAGCTTGAACACGTAGCGGGTGCGATCCGTGCGGTTCGGCTGCGCGCAATGCCACATGCCATGATGCAGCACTGCAAGCGTGCCGGCTTTGCAGGCGAGCTGCTTTTGGCCGACGATGTTTTTATAGCGGGCGATGCTGAACGTATTCACCTTGCGCAGATGCGAGCCGGGCAAAATGAGCGTCGGCCCCATCTCCGTCGGCGCATCGTGAGTAAAATAAAACAGCTGGACATCAAACCCGTACGGACGCGTATCGATGATCGAATCGGCATGCCAGTCTTGCGCGGCGTAATTGTGCGGGCCGACGATATGCTGGTGCGAGTGGTCGTATCCGGGGCTGCGGCCGACCAGGCTTTGAATGATGCCGCGCACTTCGGGCAACTCGACCATCCGGCGAATGTGCTTCGAATGGTTCCAGAAATCCGAACCCGAACCGAAGGCGATTTGTTCCGCCAGCACCGCTTCGTTGATTTCCCGCGGAACGATTTCGTCGAACGTCAAGTAGCCGTCCGTCACGAACCGCGCCATCTGTTTGGCATCCAGCAAATGCTCTTGCGCCGCTTCCTGCAGCACAACCGTTTCTCCGTTAGCCATGGACAGCCACCTTCCTTTCCAACATGTATTCATAAGCCAAATGGCCGGTGTCGTGCTCGTGACCGGGAATCACCTGCGGCAGCGGCGCAAACTGGATGACGTTCCATCCGTCCCGCATGGCGGCGAATACGGAATGGTACGGCGGCGTCGACTCGTCCCCCGCGTTCATCTGCTCTTCCTCCGGTTTGGTTGCATCGTAGAGCGACCAGGCGATCGTTTTCGATTTCAGGTCGGGCATGGCCAGGCACAAAATCAGGATTTGCTGGCGCTGCGCATGGGATTGGACGCACATTTTTTGTTCCTCCTGCTTGCAAAATGTCTGTTCTCGGCTCTATTGTAAGAAAGAAAAGCAAATCGCGGGATGGATAAAGCTAAGGCGCATTTATCCGAAATTCAGCAGATTGTGAAGCGGACGGAGGAAACACGGTGGCACAGCGCGATGCGGCGGGCAGTTATTTGGCCCATATGCAAATCGATATTACAACGGCGCAATATTACTATTGCACCTCCAATTGGCGGCATCCGAATTTTATTTCGGATTACAACCGGCTTTATTATTTTCTGGGCGAAGGGGCGTATTTGCGCATCGGCGACCGCGAGCTGTACCCTGCCGCCGGTCATCTTGTCGTGCTGCCGGCCGCAACGAAGCTGACCGTGCTTGCGCTCGATGACCGGACCTTCTACAAATACTATTGCCACTTCACTGCCACCGTCGGCGAAATGAACCTGTTCAAGCTGCTGACGATGAACGATGCCGTGATGGCGCACGATCTCGATGCGGTCGCCTCCCGTTTCGCCGAATTGACGCAGCACGCGAACGGCAGCGGCATCACTTCGGCGCTGCGGGCGAAGCTGGCGCTTCAGGAGCTGCTGTGTTATTTCATCGAGCATAACGATACAGTGCGTTTGAACTGGAAAGCTTCGGCGGCCATGGAAAAAACGAAGCTCGTCCTGGCGTACCTGGACGAGCATCTGGCGGACGATATTCGATTGGACGATTTGGCGAAATTGCTGCATTTTCATCCGGGTTATTTCATTCCGTATTTCAAGTCGCTGTTCGGGCTGACGCCGATGCAATACGTGAAGCGCAAACGAATGGAGACGGCCAAGCAGCTGTTGATCGAGTCGGGCCTGTCCGTGTCGGAAATTGCGGAACGAGTCGGCAGCTCCTTGTATCCGTTCTCGAAGAGCTTCAAAAGCTACACCGGCTACAGCCCAAGCGACTACCGTTCGCATGCGGGAATCCGCTAACTTACGTGTATTCGTTCAATACTTCCGGCGTCCAGTTCCGGACGCCGTTATCTTCGATGATGCCGAGCACCACGTCCGTAATGTCCGGGTCGGCCATCAATTTATCCTGCACACGGAACTTGATGTCGTCGGCATCGGCCAAGGTCAGGCCTTTGCGCAATTCGATCATCGCGTCCACATGGTAATAGCGCCCTTCCTGCGTAATACGCAGCTTGTTGATGTCGGTCACGTCTTTGTCAGCAAGGATCATCATCGACACTTTCTCCGCGACGTCCCGCGGCGCCGCCACGCCGATCAAACCGACCATGTTGTCGTAGCCCACCCGGAACGCAACCGCCACCATCAGCAAACCGATCAATATGGTAACGACGCCGTCAAGTGCATCGAAAGCCATTAACGAGGTTAACAACACGGCGATCATCGCCAGCAAGGCGCCGGTAACCGCGACCAAGTCCTCGTAAAACACGAGCCGGGTCGGCGGGGCCGAACGTCCGACGTGTTTGAAGGAAGCGGGGATGAAGCCCCAACCCTTCGTTTGCACGCGGGCTTCTTTTGCAATCTCTTTCATCGCTTTGACCAGAATGGCGCCATCGACGGCCAGGTTGAAAATCAATGCCGCCATGTTCAGCCAGAACGCGTGACCCGCCTGGGCCGGATGGTGAAGCAAATGCCAGCCTTCGCGCACCGTTTCATAGGCCATGATGCTGACGACGATGACCGCAACCATGCAGAAAATGTTGATCACCCGGCCGAATCCGGTCGGAAACCGGCGGGTCGGCTGCTTTTCGGCCAGCACGCTGCCGACGAACACGAAGCCCTGGTTGATGCTGTCTGCAAGCGAGTGCATCGCGGACGCGAACATCGCGCCGCTCCCGCTCATGGCGGCTCCCGCTCCTTTGGCGACGGCAATGAAGGCGTTGCCGATCATCGCCAGCGCAGAAGATTTATTGCCTTTTTTGATCAAATCGATGATGCTCTCTCGTTCCGGTTCGGGGTCCATTGTTCCTCCTCAGGTTATCGATCCTGGTATTATGCGCGGTTCGCCGCCTGGCGATTAGTTACCGGCATTAACGATTTCATACGAAAAACTCCGGGTTGCGTTTCAAAAAATATTCTCGCGCGAATCATTTGCCAAACGAAAGCAAGTGGCGTAGGATTGATTGCGATCATCTATGTTTCTTGCTTCGGAGGGATTCGCATGCAATCGCAACCGCCATGGCGCGTCGGTTTGTTGATGGCCGCTCTGGTCATCATGTGGGGCATTTCCTGGCCCATCTACAAAAACGCTATTCCTTACGTTCCTCCGCTGCTGTTCGCCGGCATGCGCACCCTGTTCGGCGGGGCGCTCCTGACCGCGCTGTTCTGGCGCCGTCGTTCGCTCATCCGCTGGCGGGAGAACAAATTCATCTACATCAACTCCGCGCTGTTGAACATCGCGCTGTTCTACGGACTGCAGACGATCGGACTGACGCTGATGCCTTCGGGGCTGTTCTCCGTCATCACGTACGTCCAGCCGGTGCTTGTCGGCATTCTGGCCTGGATCTGGCTGAAGGAGTCGATGTCGGCGGTCAAATTGATCGGCTTCGCGCTCGGCTTCTGCGGAGTGCTTGTCGTCAGCGCCGGCGGTTTGCACGGCCATGCGTCCGCCGCCGGGATCGCGCTGGCGCTCATCACCGCGCTCAGTTGGGCGTTCGGCGCCGTCTACATCAAACGCGTCGGCCATCGTGTCGATCCGGTTTGGCTGGCCGCGCTGCAATCGTTGCTGGGCGGCATCGTGCTCACCAGCGCCGGATCGGTCGCCGAATCGTGGCCGGCCATTGTGTGGAACGCCGCTTCCATTACCGGGCTGGCGTTCGGAACGACGATCGGCATTGCCGTTTCCTGGATCGTTTATTTTGTGCTCGTCGAGTGGCGCAGCGCCAGCGAAGTGGCCTCGTATACGTTCCTCGTGCCGCTGATCGCCGTTTGCAGCGGAACGGTCCTGCTGCATGAACCTTTTACAGTGAATTTGCTGGCGGGCATCGTTTGCATCGGCGGCAGCGTGTTTATGGTCAACCGCAGAAGCAAACAGGCAACCGCAGCGGTCAAAAATGGCGGCGCAAGCCGATTGGCAAGATAACACGGAGGGGATTCGAAATCAGCCCTGTTGATCGGCTGTTTCGAATCCCCTCCTGTTTGAGAACGGTCCCTATTTTCCCGGCTTGTCCGCTCCAGCCGCAGCGTCTACGCCGCGCAGCCAGTGCAGGAACTGCTGCTGCTGCTCGAGTGTGAAGCGGTTGTAATCGTTCGGAACGACGTGCGTCAGCGACGGGTTCGCCCCCGCTTGTTCCCAAGCCGGCCGCACGCGTTCGACACATGCCGTAACATCGGCCGTATCGGCCTCGCGGTCATGGAGCGGCGATACGAGCAAACATGGGCGCGGCGCCACCAGCGTCAGGAGATCGTCGTAGTCGTAAGGCAGCTCGCTTTCGCGGCCATGATACAAGCCGAGCCGCGGCTGCAGCGAATGCCATTCCCACAGCCGGCGGATACCGCCGGTCGGCTTGACGTCCGTATCGGTTCGCATAGGCGTAAAGCCGCTGAAGGAAGCGACACCGGCGATCCGCTCGTCGAGGGCGGCGGCATGCAGGCCGATCGCACCGCCGAGCGAATAGCCGAGGCAATAAATGCGCTGCGGGTCGATCGCCGGCACCTCCACTCCGAACTGCCGCTGCATGCTGCCGAACGTCGGCTCCGCCGTCAGGAAATCGACCGCTTCCTGCACGTCGCGCACCATCTTGCCCAGCCGCGACCAGTTCGGGTAACGCTCGTAGAAACGCTCCCCTTCTTCCCACCTGCCGCCGAAGCCGATCTGGTCGAACGCCAATACGACACACCCTTGCTCCGCAAGAAAATGAAACACGCGCGGCTGGTCCAGGTAAGCGCCGAAATAACCGGTCGCGTGCGAATACGGATGCAGCCAGATGACGACAGGCGCCGGTGCCGTTCGGTCGCGGCGGAAGTACAAATTGCCGCCGATGCTGTCGCCGAAGTTGACCGACAGGCGGGCTACGCTATCCGGGCAGCCTTCGTCATGGCGCAGCAGCAGATGCTTGTGCGCCGGTTCGCTGCAGAACGCCGACCCATGAAACCGGCCGCCTCTTTCGAAACCGCCGGGAGGCGCTTGCCCGAGCCCCCAGCGGACCCGCTCCCTGCGGCGTTCCCGGTCGTCCTTGCCCGCCGACGCATCGTCTCCGCCTGCCGACGCGGGCAACGATGCCTGGCCGGCAGGCGACGACCGCCACCGACTCCAATCGAACCGGTACAACCAACGCTCCGGAAAATCGGCGGCTCCCCTGGCGAATGCGCGATCGAACCAATCGGCGTACTTCTGCACGTCTTCGCCGGATATTTCGTGGCCGCCGGTACGCCACAACATACGCAGCGCGTCCGGCTCGCCCAGATACGCGTATACTTCCTTCCCGGCCGCATAGCTGCGTTCGACGGCGTACGGGCTTTCGCAGCCGTCGTTCAAGGCGACCGACAGCAGGCAGCTTCGCGGCGCGATCAGGCCGAGCAAGCCGTGAATGTCGATCGGCAAATAATGCTCGCGGCCGGTAAACCAGCGCAGCCGCGGATGGAACCAGGTCGGACAGACGCGCGTCGTAAACTCGAGGCTTTCCTGGAAGGTAGACTCCGACACGAACCGGTACGGGCAGATGCCGGCCGAACCGGAACTGCCGGAAACGACAGCGCGGATACGCTCGTCGAACGCCGCCGCGATCAGCGACTGTTTGCCGTTGCGGGAATGACCGGCGATGGCGACCTTGTCGCCATCCGCTTCCGGCAGCGTCAGCACGTAGTCAAGCGCCCGGCTGGCCAGCCACGCCCGGCGGGCGATGAGCCGCCAGTCGCATGCAGGATACGCCTCGGCGAACGCCGCCGTCTGGTCGTCGGCATCGGCGCCGGGATACACGCAAACGATGTAGCCCCGGCTCAGCAGCGACAACGCCCAGCGACGATGATTCGCTTGCGTCAGGAACACCGGGAACGGTCCCTCCCCTTCCGGAATCCACAACTCGATCCGGAATGACGCCCGATTGACCGTATCGAAGGTCAATCGCAGTTCCCGTCTGACGGCGCCCCTCTCTTCCCCCTCCGCCAACGTCTCAAGTTCGATCAGGGCCGGCACCGTTTCCGGGAACGTCCCCAGAAAGTAATGGCAAAGCAGCTGTTTGATTTCTGCCTTGCGCCGCTCCCAGTCGTCGGCCGACGCGACCGGCGTGCCGTCGTAGAACGACAGCAGCGGCGGCAGATCGGGGAACGCGCGCAGCGACGCCATATCCGGCGCCGTCTCCCCCGTTTCGGCCAGCCAATTGTCGAACGCTTCGCTCGGCGGGATCGTGTAAGGCATCATACCGTTTTTCATGTTGTTCGCCTCTTTCGATTCTATTTGGTTTGCGCCGCTTTATTTTGCGAATGCTTCCATATAGGTGGTGCGGGCGTCGATTTTGCGCCGGTTCGGCTCGAAGCCAAGGCCCGGTGAGCTCGGCACGGCGATGTTGCCGTCCGTTACGGTCACTTCGGGATCGATGATGTCTTCCTCCCAATAGTTGGCCGATGCGGCGGTGTCGCCGGGAAGCGTAAATTGCGGCAGACTGGAAATCGCGATGTTGTGCGCGCGCCCGACGCCCGATTCCAGCATGCCGCCGCACCAGACCGGAATGCCGCCGGCCCGGCACGTTTCATGCACCCGGATCGCTTCCGCGATGCCGCCGACGCGGCCGATTTTGAGGTTGACGATGCGGCAGCTGCCCAGCTCGATCGCTTTGCGCGCGTCCTCGGCGGAATGGATGCTTTCGTCCAGGCAGATCGGCGTCGCCAGCCGCTGCTGAAGCAGCCGGTGATCGACCAAATCGTCGTGGGCGAGCGGCTGCTCGATCATCGTCAGCGCATAGGCGTCCAGTTGCCGCAAATGCTCCGCGTCCGCAAGCGTATACGCCGAATTGGCGTCGACCATCAGGGCAACGTCCGGGAAACGTTCCCGTACGGCCGCTATCACGGCGACGTCCCAACCCGGCTGAATTTTCAGCTTGATCCGTTTATACCCTTTGCCGATATTGTCCTCTATCGTTGCCAGCAACTCGCCGACCGAATCTTTGATTCCGATGCTCACGCCGACCTCGATTGCCTGTTTGGTGCCGCCGATCGCCTTCGCCAGCGATACGCCTTGCGACTGGGCATACAAATCCCAGCAGGCGCCTTCGAACGCGGACTTGGCCATCCGGTTGCCGCGGATGCGGCGGAACCAGTCGCCGATTTCCTCCGGATGCGAGAAGTCCCGTTCCAGCACGAGCGGGATCAAATAATCTTTCAGAATGTGCCAGTTGGTGGCGGCGGTTTCTTCGTTGTAAGACGGCTCCGGGAACGCGGTCGACTCCGCCCAGCCGGAAGCGCCGTTCGCGTCAATCGCTTCGACGAGCACGAACCGTTTGTCCCGCATCGTACCGAAGCTGGTCGTAAACGGCCGGAGCAACGGCATACACATCTGCCGCAAAATCACCTTTTTAATTCGCATGAGGCAGTTCTCCTTTAGCTAGATGCGCTGCAAAACATTCGACGGCGGCCAGCGCAAGTATGGCGCTGCCGGTGCGCAGGCAATCCGTGTTGAACGTCATATTCGGATGATGCAGGCCCGGCGCCAACCCGGCCCCGAGGCCGACCATGGTCGCCTGAACGCCCGGAATGAACAGCGGATAAAAATGAAAATCTTCGCCTCCCGGCGTGACCGGCGGCAAAGCGAAGCCCTCGTTCCCGAGCAGGCTTCGAATCGCCTTGCCGACGATTCGTTCCATCTCCGGATTGGGCGTCGCCGCCGCCATCTGCGCTCCGCGCGCTACCGCCACTTCCGCGCCGTTCGCGCAACCTGCCGCGCGAATCGCCGTTTCGACGCGGACCAGCAGCTCTTCCATCGCCGCGTTCGTCTGCGCTCTTACATCGACGTCGAACGTTGCCGTGTCCGGAATCACGTTCACCTGCGCATTCGGCACCTCGGCCCGAGTCACTTTGCAGGAGGAAGGCACGGTGGGATCGAGCTTGATTGCATTAATGGCCGCAACAATAGCGGCAAGCGCGTCGATGACGTTGATGCCTTCATTCGGCCGCGATGCGTGGGCTTGACGCCCGGTCAGTTCGCCGCGCAGAAAGGCGGTCGCCCCATGGTAAATGCCGCTCGAAGCTCGGCCGAACGGCATTTCCTTCGCGGGGCGCAGGTGAATGCCGAGCAAATAATCGGCTTCGGCCAGCGCTCCGGTGTCGATGACGGCCCGGGCTCCCTCGCCCGTCTCCTCGGCCGGCTGGAAGACGGCCAGCAGCTTGCCCCCGGCGGGCGGACGGTAGCCGATCGCCTGCAAACATTTCAGCGCGTACAGCACCATCGTCGCGTGCGCATCGTGCCCGCAGGAATGGTTCGCTTTCCACTCGCCGTCCACGCGCTGCCACAGCGCATCGAGGTCGGCGCGCAGGGCGACAACGCCGGCTTGCGGTTGTACCGGCGCATTCGCTGCAGCCGCTTCGGGCGCGTGCGTCCATTCGGCCGTCAGCCCCGTATGCCGCTCGAAAGGCGCACAATCGATGCCCGCCTGCTCCAGCTCCCGCAGGACAAAAGCGGTCGTGTTGCGCTCGTTCCAGCTTGTTTCCGCCATCGCGTGCAACGTGCGGTAAGTCGTTTCGATCGTTTCCTTCTGACTATCGAGCCATTCGACAATTTGCGTTTTCATCGGCTCACTCCTCCGGCTCCAGCACATAATAATTCACCGGCCCGTCGCCGCGCAGCAGCGACACGACACGGTAGCCGCGCGCGAACAGCGCCGCGCACCATTGCCGCAGCAGCTCCTGCCAACTCAGAAACAACGCCAGGTCCGTCGTCTTCATCTCCCCGGGACGGCACGGAACCGGCAGCAGAACGCCCGCTGGCTCCGTTGCAAGCGAGTCGGCCACCGACTCGTCGACACGAACGGCAACAGGCGCGCCATCCCGAGTTTCGACTACAAACAAGCAGGGGCAACCGGACCAACCGTCGTACTCAGGCGTATTGCCCTCCAGCGCTCCCTGCACCCGATCCGATCGAAGCAACCATTCGACCAAAAAACGATCCGACGGAATGTTCAGCGCGCCGTTCCCGTAGAAGGACGGAATATACCGGCGCACGATGCCGCCAAGCTTGACCACATTCAAATAGCCGTTGCGCGGCTCGAAAGGATCGAACGTCCACACGATGGTGCCATACCCCGCTTGCAAAGCCCACAGCCTCTGCTCCAGCTTCAGCCGCCTGCCGATGCCGTGATCGCGGTAGTCCGGATGAATCGCCATCATGTGCGAGGCCAGGTACGTTTCTTTGCCGTCATAGCCAGGGAAAGCGTAGTTGAAGCCGACCAGCCGGCCGTCGTCGTAAGCGCCCATCACCATGCCGCCGTTCAGAATCGCCGCCGCCATCTGCGGCATCGACGTGACGCTTTCCTGCGGCCAGGCGGTCAGCTGCAGCGCAACCGCTTCCCGCAATTCCTCCGCTTGCTCGAGGGAGCGATACTTGATTTCCTTCGCTTCTTGCATCCGTTATCATCCTCCGCCCTACTCGGGTTCCTTGTAAAAGGAATAAAAATGTTGGCCGGCCGCTTCGTAATCGTCAATACGGCGCTGCACCCGCTCGCCGTCGCGGGCGATCAAACTGCCGATCAGCATATGCAGCAGCGAAAAAACGACGGTGATCCCGCTCAGCGTCACCGGCGGCGGAGCGACCACTTTTAGCAGCGCGTCGGCATGGCGCCCGATCGGCGACAGCTCGTTGTCGGTAATGGCCAGCACATGCGCCTTCATGCGGCGCGCCGCTTCGACAAAATGAACCGTCTCGCTCGTGTAACGCGGAAACGACAAGGCGATGACGAGCGTCGATTCGTTCATTTGCGAGATGAGCGCGTATGCATCCTCCATTTCGCCGCGATACAGCGTCGTATTCCCGCGCAGGACATTCAGCGAGTACGCCAGCCAGTGGGCCGGAGCATAGGCGGCTCGCAAGCCGACGACGACGATTTGTGCGGCGGCGCCGATCAACTCGACCGCCCGGGACAACGATTCGTGATCGAGTTCCTTGGCCGTCAGCTCCATATAGCCGGCATCCTGTTTCGCGATCTGGAGCGGCAATTGCCGCTGATCGGTCGATTGCGGCAGTTCGGCGATCGAACGGAGCGTGTGGTCCGTGCGCTTCGCGGCGAGCAGGCTCTTGCGCACCGCGTCCTGCAGGGCGCTGTATCCGGCGTAACCGATCGCCGAACAGAAACGGATGACCGTCGCTTCACTCGTTCCCGTGGCGGCGCCGATTTCCTTCGCCGTATGTATGGCAAGCTGCTGCGGTTCCTTCAGCGCCAATGCGGCGACAGCCTTCTGGCCGGACGTCAGCGCCTGATAACGGCTGCGAATCCGCTCATTGATCGAGTGCACGGGAATCCCCTTTCTTTTCGTCATGAAGGAAATGCGTCAATTACAATGGATAAATGGTGTGTAAACTTCATTCCCAGTATAGCCCGGCACGGCGCAACTGGCAAGCACGATTCCGGCGAAAGATTGCATAGCAAAAAGACAGCCATCCCCAAAATGGCTGCCTATAAACTGAATAAGCCTGTCAACCGCGCGACAGCCGGAATGCCCGGACGTATTGCGTCGGCGGCAGGCCGTAATACTTGCGAAACAGCTTGCTGAACACATATACGTCGGCATAATGAAGCGACAAGGCGACCTGGGTCGGCGACATCGACGATTCGGTCAGCAGCAGCCGGGCTTGCTCCAGCTTGATTCGCACCAAATATTCCTTGAGCGAAATCGACGCGTGGCGCTTGAACAGCCGCGCCAAATAGGCCGGCGACAACTCCAGCTCGGCTGCCACCTCGTGAACGGTCGTTTGACCGCAGCACGCGCGCACATACCGCTCCGCACGCTGCATCGCTGCCTTCTGATCCGGATTGAGCCCGTTTGGCTCCGTCTGTTCGGCGTTTGCAAACAGCTCCAGCAGCAGCAGTCTCATCCAGGCGTCGAACCGGACCTCGGCCAGACTGTCTCCGCGTTCGTCCGCCTCCAGGATGCGGTGCAGCATCCACTCGACTTCGCTGCGTTTGTCGAACTTCGTATGACGAGGAGGCAGCAAGCAGCAATCCGTTGCGCCGTTGATATGAAAATGGGCGAAAATGATGGTCAGTCGATCGTTTTCGTTCTGCCTCGCAACCGGACGATCGCCCGGCCGCATGACGATCAGGCTGCCCGGACTGACGGCGTATGCGGTTCCCTGCAGCGTCATCGTTCCTTCTCCCGATACGACATACCACAGATCGAAATCGATAAACGACACCGGATGATCCCATCGCCAGCCGGGAACACAGGCTACCTTGCCGCTTCCGAATGAGCTGCAAAATCGAACCGTCCGGACAACATCGGCAATATCGCGCAAATCGCCAGTCTCCACAAGCATCTTCCCCTTCTCGCCATACGATCGGTTATCCCTGTATGATTCGCGACCTGATCTGCGCTTCCTGCTGCCGGGCGTTAAAAAAAGAGGCGCGATTAGCGCGCCTCTTCCTTTGCTTTTTTCCGAGCTGGCCGGTTCAGCATTCGGCGCCCGACAGCTCGCAGGTGAACATTTCCTTGAACTGCTGCGGCGTCAGTTTCTGTGACGACTCGGGGCAATAATGGAACTGCAGCGCACGACGGCGTGCGGTCGAAAAATTCGGCGGCGTCCCGTGATGCAGCAAGCCGGCGAAAAACAGCGCCCCGCCCGGCTTGAGCGGCACGGCAACATCCTGCTCGACATGAACGTGCGAATCGCACAGCTGCCAGTCGCGAATGGCAAAGTGAGGCAGCGGGCCATCCTTGTGGCTGCCCGGAATGACGTGCATGCAGCCGTTGTCGAGCCGCGCCTCGTCGAGGGCGATCCAAATGCCGCACACCATCTTGGACTGCGACAAATTGCCATACGCCATGTCCTGGTGCCACGGCTTCTCGAGCCCCGCATCGGGTGACGGCGGTTTCAAAATCGCCTGGTCTTCGAGGAATTTGGCGGATTCGCCAAATACGCGCGCGAGAAGCGACATGCTGTCCGGATGGAAACAAGCGTGATGAAGCGCCGGCGAAAAATCAACAAACTTGTGCAGTTTGCGCGTAACGAGTTCCCTTTCCTCTTCCGTCTGCCAAGCCGCGTTTTTCATCCGCTGCACCCGCGGTCCGACGATCCGGCCCTGCACGATGTCAGTGACGCCGGCAAGAGCGGCAGCCACTTCGTCCTCGCCCAGCAGCTTGTCGACGACCATGTAGCCGCGCTCCCAGAACCGGGCAATAGCGGCATCGTCCACATCCGCCGCAGTCGCATGCCGTTCCGACTCGATTTGGTCGTACCGGTACAGCTTCGCCGCCGCCTCCTGCTGAGACAACGGATTCGCCCCCGTTAACTGGAGCTCCGGTTCCTCTCCCGAACGAAGGACAATGTTGACCCGCTCGCCCACAACCGGCGGTTTGTCCGGTACCGGAAACTCGTACCATACATTGTAATCGCTCACCACTTTCATGCGGTCGCCTTCGAAGCCTTGTATCATACCTTTTACCGTTGTCATGTTCCGTGTGCCACCTCCTGATCGGATAAGTTCATCTTACCAAGAGGCGGCTGGCCGGCCAATGGCGCAAGTCGCGAAGCGGATGTCGCGAAACGAATATCGCGGCTACTTCCGCTCCTCGAGGCGAGGCGCCTCCGGTGCACTTGTCGCTTCGGGCGCAAGAGGTTCTGGCTTCGGCGCCTGCTGCGAAACGGCTGCGTCCCTCCGCGAAGACGGGACCGGCTGTGCGGAGGGAGCGCGAACGCTGGCGTCGGTTGCGGCCGCCGATTCCGTCATGGCTGCAGCAGCCGCTTCGCGGCGCAATGACACCGACGATTGCTCCGTGTCGGCGCGCGGAGCTGCGGTTGGCAACGGCCGAACCGTTTCATTGTCGGCGGTCAACTGCGCCGGTGCCGGCGATTGCCCGGAAGCGGCCGAACGTTCGCCGGTAATCGCCGGCGATGGGTTGTCCGCAGGCGAAACCGGCGCTCCGCCGGCGGATGCGTTTGACGATGGCGTCGGCGTCGGGCTCGACGACGGACTGGGCGTCGGACTGGCCGACGAGCCGCTTCCCGTTGGTGTCGGCGACGCCGAAGGCGACTGGGATGCTTGCGAAGCACGGTCGTCCGACTTCGGGTTTGTCAGCACGCAACCGCCCAAGACGAGCAGGAGCGTAATGCCGATAATCGACCAGAGGTACGACCTTGATTGGTATTGTTTAATCATCTGAATTCTCCGTTGCAAATGGGATTTGTGACCCGCCAGCTGCACATTTCCCGCGATCGGGGCAGGCAGCGACAGCTGCTCCAGCAGCTTGATCAGGGTATGGCCATACTCACGGCTTGAGCCTTCCGGCAAGCATCGAAGCGCCAGCGCATCGCAAGAGAGCTCCTGGTCTTCGCGCATGCGGCGAGCCGCATACCAAAGAAGCGGGTTGAACCAATGAACGATCAGCAGCGCCTGCATGATCCAATTGACGCCGATATCGCGACGTTTGCAATGCGCCAGCTCGTGCAGAAACACGTGCCGCAGTTCGTCGTCGCCGAGGCGGTCCAGCAGCCCGTTTGGCATCAGCAGCCGCGGCTTCGCCAGGCCGAACAGCGTCGGCGTCGCTACCGCGCGGGTTTCTACCAGCGTTACCGACCGCCGGACGCCGATCGTCTCTTGACAGCGCCGCAACAAGTTCAGAATGCGCGCATCCGCGACTACAGTCGAATGGCGCCGGATGCGCCGGGCGAAGCTGAGGTTGATGCGGAGCGTGTTCACGCCCAGCGTACAAGCGCCGATAAGCCAAACGATCGGCAGCACCCGATTCCATAGCTGGTGCGGCGACGCCGGGGCGGCAGCCAGCGCCGCCATGGGATCGGGCGAAGCCTGAACGGCTTCCAGCGAAGAGTCCCCCGCAAAGCCGAGCCACCGATACAGGCTGAACTCGCTCTCCGGTCCCCAGGGCAGCGCCAACCGGGCAAAAACGAGCAGCCATAACCAATAAAGCCATTTCGGCTGCAGGCGCTGCCGCAAAAGCAGGTGCAAGGCGACAATCAGCCCTACGAGAATGCCGGCCTTGAGCGAAACGCCACAAACCCGGTCGAACAGCAAACCGAGGTGAGCCAATCGCATCATCCTCTCTCCCCTCCTGTTCCTTTCGACTGTCGATGCGAAACGGTACGGGGCGTTTTCATTTCGTTTTGTCGTCGAGGAGATGCTTCAATTCCTTGATCTCTTCCGCGGATAGTCGGTCGTTGTTCAAAAAGTGGGCGAGCAGCGGCTTGAACGCGCCGCCATAAATTCGCTTCAGGAACGTTTCGGTTTCGGACAGCACGCATTCGTTTTCGGTGACCAGCGGGTAATACGCATACAGCTTGTTGTCCTGCCGGTAGGCGGCGGCCTGCTTCTGCACCAGCCGGTTGAGCAGCGTGCGGACCGTCTTCGGATTCCAATCCGTCCGCTCCGCCAGCACCTCGATCACCTCATTCGCCGTGGTGGGGGTCTGCTTTGCCCAAAGCACTTTCATGACTTCCCATTCGGCATCGGATATTTGGGGAACTGTGGCCACAGCTTTGCCTCCTCGAATCTCGGATTACACGTGTAATACATATTCCATATTACACATGTAATCCAGCAAAGTCAAATACCGTTCTTTTTTGGCCGCTATCCGCTCCGCCATCCAGTAAACGTGCCGGGCTTCGCCCCGACGTTCCTTATGGAAGCAAAAAGAAGCACGGCCATTGGCCATGCTCCTTTCGCGTTACGTATGCCGCGGCGAGTCGTCGCCTTCGCGGGGACTGTTTTGCGCCGGATGCGTCTCGTGATTTTTCAGCACCTTCGCCGCGTAGTTCGGGTTCGTACTGTATTTGTTGCCTTCGTTCTGCTTCCTCTTCTTGGCCATTGCCGGCACCGACTCCTTATCGCTCGAGATTGTGTCTGCGGTATAGTTTGACTGACCGGCCGCCGGAATATTCCCCGCCGAACAATTGGGTATGCTTCCCTGGTTTCCTGGGCAAACTTACTTGCAAATCAAGGAGCCGGGGGGATTCTAATGATCGATCGCATTCTTGAGGAATTGCAGCATCCTTCCGATTTGGTGACCGAACTGCTCGACAACGGGTACATGCAGATGGAGATCGGTTACTTCCCTTCGCTGTGCGACCCGGCCATCATCAAAGACGGGCTGTTGATTCCTTATTCCTATCGCTTTATCCCGGAAGAGTTCGATCGCCTGATCCATACGAACCCCAAGTTCAGTCCGGCGGATAATCCCGACGAATGGACGAAACAATTGCTCAAAGGTTCGCTGCTCTTTCGCATCGAAGATCAAGTGTACAAGTTCGACGTGCAGCGGAAGCTGTTCGACAAGCCGGACGAGGTGCAAATCGAGAACTCGCTGCAAGGTCCGCAATCGGCGTTGACGGAAGATCTGGACATGAACGTCAGCCTCGTGCGTCTGCGTTACAACGAGCCGTCGCTAAACGTGGTTCAACACGTACTCGGCGAAGCTTCCAAAACTCGCATTATGATGATATACGATCGCGAGCTGGTGAACCAGGATGTGCTGAAGCGAGTGAACGACAAGATCGCTGAGGTGCAATTAAAATTGCTCAGCGCCACCGGGCAGCTGCTGAAGGTGCTTTCGGGCCGCAAGCACAAAATGTTCCCGATCATCCTGCAAACGGAAAGACCCGACCGGATCGCCGTCATGCTGAAGCGCGGCAAAATTGCGATCCTGCTCGACGGCAGCCGCTTCGGGCTGATATTGCCGGTACGCCTGTTCGATTTCATGCATGCGATGGACGACGACTACGAGTCGCACTGGATGAGCCGGTTTCTGCTCGTCCTGCGTTATTTGGCCATGGTGCTGACGATTACGCTGCCTGCCGCCTACATTTCCATCGTTTCCTATAACCCGGAGGTGCTGCGCGTACAGCTCACGCTGTCGATTGCCGGCAGCAGAGTCGTGGTGCCATACCCGTCGTTTATCGAAGTCATTCTGATGCTGTTCATGATTGAAGCGCTTAACGAGGCAAGCTTGCGGCTGCCTCGTTCGATCGGTTCCACTGCCACAACGGTCGGCGGTTTGATCCTCGGCCAATCGATCCAGCAAGCGGGACTCGTCAGCAGCATCATGATTATCGTCACCTCCGTTGTCGCCATTTCGAATTTTGTCATCCCGAACAACGGCTTCGGCTATTCGATCCGGTTCGTCAAATACATATTCGTGTTCGTTTCGATCTTTTTCGGACTGATGGGCGTCGTGGTGCTGTTCCACAGCTTGATCGTCTATTGGTGCAGCATGCGCAGCTTCGGCCAACCTTATCTTGCCCTGTTCATCCCGAAGCGCGAGGCGACGGCTCATCATCAAGGCAATGGAGGAACGGGCTGATGTCCCGCTATACGTATTACCATGTACTTTATGTCGGCATGATCAACATCATGATGTTCGTTCCGTACCTGCTCATTCGCGACCGGTTCAACGGCGCCGTATCGGGCATGCTGGTAGCGGTCGTTGTCGCTTCGGCGCTGTCGCTGACGGCCATTGTATGTTTCGAGCGTTTTCCCGGACTGGGCTTTCCGGAAATTTGCGACTGTTTCATGCCGCGTTGGCTGACCAACGTGCTCAACTGTTATGCCGCCCTGTTCGTATGGGTCCCGGCTGGCGTGATCGTCATTTATTCGTACGCCGAAACGGCGCGAATGTTTTTTTATCCCGATATGAACAAATTCCTCAATTTGCTGCTGCTCGTCGGTGCCGCTGTCTGGGCGAGCAGTCGTTCGACGCGAACGGTGCAATTCATTCAAGAAATTGTGATTTTGACGAGCGCACCGCTTCTTTTGCTGTTTTTGTTCAAAGCGGTGTTCAACGAACACATGGATTGGCATGCCATTCGTTATGTCGCCGGTTACGTGCGAAAGCCGCCTTCGTTCGTTTCGATCGCGGCGGCTACCTTTTTGTTTTCCGGCTACTTGAGCCTTGTTGTGTTCAACCGCTTGCATGTCAAGGGGTTTCGTTTCCGTTTCAAATGGATTGTACCGATGTTCGGCCTCTGTTTTTTGGCGATTACTTTTTTCGTGCCGATCGGCTTTCACGGTACGGTTGCCGTACAGGATTACGTTTATTTGTGGTCCATGACGGCCGATTCGATGGCGCTGCAATACGGGTTCATTGATCGGGTGCTTTACTTTTTTCTGCTGCTGTTCGTCGGGCTGTCGCTGCTCTTTGTGATGAACACGTGGCATATCGCAATTATGCTGTTCCGCCATACGCTGACACGGTTTACCGATGTCGAAGAAACGCAAAATTCCGGTTTCAACGCCTGGGTGGCGATCGCTCTTGGCGTTATTGCTTTCGTTTATATGTATTTCACCAATACGGAGCGGAACCAGAAAGTTTCCGAGTGGTGGATATACATCCGTTTCTTTACGGAAATTGTGTTTTCGTTCGTGATGATTTATTGCGCGAGGAAAAAGATGAGTTCGGAGAAGGCGACGCCATGAGAATGAGAAAACCGCTGCTTGCGGTACTGTTGATCGGCATATGCGCCATGGTCGCAGGATGCAGCTTCAAAGACATCGACAAACGGTTCTTTGTCGTTGCCATGGGCATCGATTGGACAGGCAAAACGGACACGCCTTATCTGGTGACGCTGCGAATCGCCGTTCCGACGACCAAATTCGGCGAAGGGTTGGCCGAGAGCCAAATCGAGCAGTTGGAAGCGCCAACCATAGCGGAAGCCGTCCGCAATTTGAAAGCTCATGTCGACAAAGAGCTGGATTTCGGGCACTGCAAAGTATTTCTGTTCGGTGACGAAATGGTCAATCATTCGATGCTCGTTCCGTTGTCCTGGCTTAGCCGCAGGCGCGATATCCAGCTGATTAGCTACATGGCGGTCGCCCGGCCAAGCGCCAACAAAATGCTGAAAGACAACCCGACGACGGAGCGGATTGCGGGCAACTCGTTTTTGCTTATGTTCGGCAAGGAAGGCACCGTATCGCCTTATACGGTGACGGAATATTTGTTCGACAGCGTGCGTCGATTCAAGGAAACGGGGCTCGATCCGATCTTGCCGATCGTTACGTTCGACGGCAATTCTTATGTCGTGGAGCGCTTGTCTCTGCTCGACAAGAAGTCGGAGCGGCTAGAGCTGGACGCGGAAGAAACGAAGCTGTACAACCTGAGTGCCAATGCTTTCGCCCGATCCGGCATCCCGGCGGACTTCAGGGGGAAACGTATTGTGCTCTACGTGGCCCACGCCTCAAGAAACGTCTCGATCACGAAAGAGAATATCCCGACGATCAAGCTGAAATTGCGCATTTCAGGAATGATCGAACAAAGCGATACCACGTTTAACCCGAGTACATTAAAAGAAGCGCAGCGGGCGCTGGAAAAAAGCGTTAATGAGAATACGATGGCGCTGCTGACAAAAATACGCGATGCAGGCGTCGATCCGTACGGATTCGGCTTGCATTATTTGGCGCAATATTTCGGCAGTGAGCGGGATTGGCAGCATTGGCAGGAGGTGTATCCGCAAGTCAAGTTCGAGGTGGACGCGCATGTCACGATTGAAAGTACAGGACTGATCCGTTGACCGGCAAGCCGCATGGCTGCCGCCGCAGCGGCTTGCTCCGGTCCGTCCGTTACTCCTTGATCCGCTCGAAGGATGCGTCGTACAGACGAAACATCGTTTTATAACCGGACTGGTCAAGCTTGATGCCGACATCGAGCCTGCCTGTAATGAGCAGCGGACCTTCCGTATATCGCAGCTTTACGTCGTCCGGGACGAAAACGATCATAATTTTGTTCCAATATGTGGCGTCGCCGTTATCGAAAGGGCATTCCGAGCCGGGCGACGGAATGAGCAGAAACCAATGCTTCTCGAAGGAAAGCACTTCGCCCATGAAGCCTTTGATTTGCACTTTCTGCCCGCTGAGGTCCCAGAACCGGTTGGATGGCGTTGCCTGCTTGTCGTCGTCGAAAAACTGCGACCAGTCGATCGTGTTGGACGATCCGGCCGGTTTGTTTGCCGGCGGAGTGCTTGGCGCGGCGGACCCGGCCGGAGACGGCTGCTCCGCAGCCGGCTTCGCCGGCGCGCTTGCGGTTGGAGCGGCTGCCGGCGATGATCTCGGCAGCGGCGATGACGTCGCGGCGGGCGAAGCGGCCGCTTGCGCCGCCTGCGACGGGGAAACCGCCGCCAGCTGCACGCTTGCGGCTGGAGCGACTGCCGGCGACGGCGACGCGACCGGCGCGTTTGCCGCAGGCAGCGTCGCCGCTGCGGCAAGTTCCGCGCCTACCGTCGACGCCGATTCGCCCGCCGCGAACGACGCCGCCGGATACGCACGCGGCTTCTGGCCGCAGCCGGCGAGCAGGACGGCGCCCAGCGCCAATATGGACGCGGCGGATAATAGTACCCGCATCGGAATCCCTCCTTATGCGCGAAATAGTTGCAGCGGATCGACGCGGTACGCTTTGAGCGCCGGTCCGAGCGAAGACAACGCCCCCACAATCAGCGTACTTGCCGCCACTGTCCATTCGTCTCGCATGACGCGCCACGCGTCGATTTGCACGCCGGAGAAGGCGAAAACCGCATCGCGGCTGAAGTAACCGCCGACATGGCCGGCGATCAGGCCAAGCACCAGGCCGATGCCGGTCAGCAGCAGCCCTTCGCCGAGCAAGGCGAACCAGATGAACGTTCCGGACTTGCCGAGCAGCCGCAGCAAGCCGACGTCTTTTTGGCGCTCGTTGACGGCGGCGATCAGCGACAGCAAGACGGAGATGGCCGCCAGCACGATGCAAAGCGCGGTGACAACCGATACGGCTTGCCCGCCTTTATCGACAACGTTAACCACATCGGCGACCGCTTTGCTGGAATAAATCGCCTGTACCTGGTTCAGCTTGTCGTATTTCAGCTTGATCGCCTGCGTGCCGAGCAGCGATTTCGGCTTGATCATGATCGCCGTAACCTGACGCTCCGCGCCGCTCTGCTCGGCATGGTGGACTGCCCAGGCGTAGTCGAGCGTCGTAAAGACGGCGCGGTCGTCCGGCGTTCGCAGCGGCGGCAAAATGCCAACGATCGTATAGGCGAACAACGCGTGCTCGTCCTCGTCGCCATCTTCGTCCGCGGCCCCTTCCACCAGCCCGTGCGCGCCATAAAACTTATCTCCTACGCGCAGATGCAGCGACTTGGCCACATAGGCGCCAACGACCGTTTCGCCCAGCTTGGCGTATAGTCTGCCGGCCTGCAGCTGTTTATCGCCGTAACGGGTCAGAAAATAACCCGTGTCGATGCCGACGACCGGGAACCCATTGTAATTGTCGCCGGTCGTCATGGCGTAGGCGGCGTCCAGGTCGTTCTCGCGGCGCACTTGCTCATATACGTCGAACGGGATATTGCCCGTCGGTGCGCCAACGTGGTAATACGTGCTGAGCGCAAGCTGTGACTCGCTGCCCTGGGCGCCGATCGTCACTTCGAACGGGCCGTAGCCTTTCTCCGCCCCTTGCTCCAGCCCGTCGCTGCACAGCAGCAAAAAGACGAGCAGCGCCACCGTTACGGCGACGGCCAGCACCGTCAACAGCGACAACGTTTTGCGGTACAACAGGTTGCGCCACAACAGCATCCATCCGTTCATCCGGCCTGCTCCCCCTCCTGCCCGGAACCGGCGGTTGCTTCATCGCCCCTCCGTTTGGCATTCAAATCGGCAATGTGCAGTTGTTTCGGATACATTTGCGCCAGATGGAGGTCATGCGTCACGGTCACCAGCGTCAGCTTCTCCGCCGCGCACAAGTCAAGCAGCAGCTCCATGATGCTGCGGGCCGTTTCCCAATCGAGGCTGCCGGTCGGCTCGTCGGCCAGCACAAGCGGCGGCTTCGCAATCAACGCTCGGACGATCGCGACCCGCTGCTGCTGGCCGCGCGACAGCTGCCCTGGCAGATGGTGGCGGCGGTCCGCCAGACCGATGCGCTCGAACCACGCCTCCTCCTGCTCGTTGCGCTCCCGCTTCGACCAATTGCCAGGCATCGTCAACGCCACGTTCTGTCTGGCCGTCAACGAGGGCAACAAGTGAAAGTCCTGAAAAATATAGCCGACCTGACGCGCCCGAAACCGGTCCCGCTGCGCTTCGGTAAAGCGGTGCAATGCATGGCCCGCGACAAAAATGTCGCCGCTGTCGGCGGTCATAACGCCGCTCAACAGGTGCAGCAGCGAGCTTTTGCCGCTGCCGCTCGGACCGGTCAGCGCAATGCGCTCGCCGGCTTCGACAGTCCATCGCGGAATGCTCAGGATCGGCAGCCGCCTGCCTTGCACAACGAACGATTTGATCACTTGCTTCATCTCAATCATGTCGTTTGTCCTCCAACGGGAAACGGACAGAGGAACACGCGTCCCCCTGTCCATCATTTCCGTCTTTCGCAAGGCCGATATTAGTTCAGAACAAGCCGTTCCGACTGGGCATCCCAGCGCATGCTCGTGCCGAGCAGTTGATTCAGCACGTCCAGCGGCAGGTAAAGCGTGCCGTTGTCGACGTTGCCTTTCGATGCGGCTTCGCCGTTTACGTTGACGCCGGCTGTCGTTACGTCCACGGTCACCTGAACGCCGGCTTTCGTCAGCGTCGCCAGATGTGTCGCTTCGTCCCACGATACCGCCGCGCCGAACGAGTCGGCCATTGCGCGGGCCGGGTACATGACTGTGCCTTCGCGGGTTATTTTGAACATCGGATACGCGTATTTCGCTTGCAGCTCTTGCGTTGCCGCCGCCAGGTCGACGCCGATCACTTTCGCTCCGCTCTTGGCGATATCGGTGTTGTCGACGTCGCCTTTCACCAGGTCCGCAATCGGCCCGTAAGCCCACACTCCTACGTCGACAGCCGTATGGCCGTGGCCGGTCCAGCCTACGGCAAGGCGCTTCGAAACAACCGCGTTATAGCCGCCCGCCCGTTTGTACGAAGAGCCGTCGCCGGCCAAAATCAGGTTCACTTCTTCATCCGTCAAGTCGATGAAACCGATGTTGTCGGCGACGATTTTGCGGATATCGTCCGCCGTTTTGGCCGCATTCAGCAAGCTGTCCAAGTATTCGTACGAATGCTTCTCCTTGTTGAACAAGTCGACGTTCAGCTCGTAAATGTTGTTGATGCCAAGCGACAAGCCGCCGGTTTCATGGTCGGCCGTAATGACGACGGAAGTGTTGCCGTCCTTTTTGGCGAAATCCATCACCGTTTTGACCGCGGCGTCAAAATCGAGCATTTCCTGCACGTTGGCCGGCAGGTCGTTGGCATGCCCGGCATGGTCGATGCGGCCGCCTTCGATCATCATCATAAAGCCGTTTTTATTTTGCGACAAAATGTCGATCGCTTTCTGCGCCATTTGCGACAAGCTCGGCTGCGACGCGTCGCGGTCCAGCTTGTACGGAATTTCGATCGGGGCGAACAGGCCGAGCGCCTTGCCGCTTGTTGCCGGCAGCGCGTCCAGCGCCTGAGCGTCGAACACGGTTTTGTAGCCGGCCGCCTCGAAATCCGGAATGATGTTTTTGTCGGTGCGTTGCCCTTTTTCTTCCTTTGTGACGAAGCTCGCTTTGCCGCCGCCAAAAAAGACGTCGACGCCGCTGGTCAGAAATTGCGAAGCGATCGCCGTTTGGTTGCCGCGCAAACGTACGTGCGAAGCGAAGGCGGAAGGCGTGGCGCCAACGATGCTGTCAGTCGTGACGAGCCCGGTCGTTTTGCCCGATTTGATCGACGCTTCGATTACCGAACCGAACGGTTTGGCGATATCGGTGTTCGAGACCGAGATGGCGTTGTTATAAGTTTTGTTGCCGGTGCCGAACGCCGTTGCTGCCGCGGCCGAGTCGGTAACGGCGCCGGATTCGGTCGAATACGGGCCTTGCTGCGAATAAGTCGTCGCTTTGCCGACATAATAATGATCCAGTTCAAGCCGGTCCTGGTTGAGAAATTTTTTGGAATAATAGCGTGCCGCGGTCACTTCCGCCGGTCCCATGCCGTCGCCGATCATCACAATCAAATTTTTGGAAGGCGCCGCTTGCGTAGTGGAAGTTGGCGAAACGCTCGTGTCCGCTGCGATCACATTTCCCGCCAGCGCGATCGGCAGTACGGAAAGGGCAAGTCCGGATACCAGCGCCCGTTTGGCTGATTTGTTCAATTCGTTTCCCTCCATGCAAAATGGTTTGTCATCCCCCTCATCGTAACCGACGACTGTTATGCGATTGTCAGCGGAAGATGCGGGACATGTTATCCCGAGGTATCGAAATTGTAAAAGCGGCAACACAACCTTAGACACCGGTTTCACCCGCCGCTCCCCAATACGCCGCTATAAGGCTGAAAACATTGAAATCAGCCTTATTTCGCTGCTATTCCGTCAATTTACAGCTTAAATTCCTTAACTTTATAATTTTAGTATTAAATAGGATGTTGTAGCAGGAAAATCTACCGTTATTTTTCCGCTTTCTCCAGAAAAATCGAAAATAACAGGAAATCCTCCTGTTATTTTGGCGTCTTTTGCCGAAATTCGGCGAAACAGCGAGAATTAACGGGAGGTTTTCCTGTTACTTTGGCAAATCCCTGATTTTGGCGAGAAATAGCGATAGGTTTTCCCAGTTATTCGCCTGGCAAGCGTCTAAGCCGGAGGCGTTAAGGCTGTTTCATCCTTGCTTCGCTGACATGCCAACTTACGACCAGGCCGCCCTTCCGGGCATAAGCTGCATCATGCTGGATTGGAGTAAACGCGAAAAACCGACCCACACTATGGCGGATCGGCTGCGGCAATAGGCGTTATCGGGGACGGTCAACGGGCGTCTGTCTCGCTGTCGCTACCGTACCGCCAACTGCGCCGTTCGGCGGATGTCCGGGCTTTCCAGAATCGTTGCGTCCACGTTTCCGATCGCCGTCTGAATCATTGCCAGCCCCACTTCCCGCAGCGTCACGAAGTAACGCGGAAACAGCTTGTTGAGCGGCGGATACAGCCAGGTCAGCGCGCGATAGTAGCGGTGCGTATTGCGCAGTCCCTTCGTCGGGTGGATGTAGCCGGGGCGAAACATGTGCGCCTTGTGCAGCGGCAGCCGGAGCAAGGCGTTCTCCGTACGTCCCTTGACTCTTGCCCACATGCTCCTGCCGTTCTCCGTGCTGTCGGTGCCTGTCCCCGACACATAGCAGAGCACCAGGCTCGGATTCCACTCCGCCAGTTTGCCGGCCACATGCAGCGTCAATTCGTAGGTCAGCCGCGTATACTGCGCTTCGTTCAATCCGACGGACGTAACGCCGAGGCAAAAAAAGCAAGCGTTAACGCCGGTTAACCGTTCGTGGAGCGGGGTAATGTCGAAAAAGTCGGCATGGATGATTTCCGTCAGCTTCGGATGAGTGACGCCGCAAGGCTTGCGGTTCACCACGATCACCTGTCCGATCTCCGGGTGCAGCAAACATTCATGAAGCACTCCCTCCCCCACCATGCCGGTCGTCCCCGTAATAAGCACGCATGGTATGGCCTTGGCGCCTGTTGGCATCGCCATCTCGCTCCTTTTCTACTGTATATTCGTAACGATATCGGATGAATAAAGATCTGTCAAAAAGCGTCGATGCCATTCGATTTGACATCTTCCCCAATTTCTCCTACAATAAAAGCACGCTTAATTTCCGTTTGTTGTTGCAAGCGGAAAGCGGGGGAACCAATTTGTGGGGCGAATCGCTGCCTTGGCAGCGTAGGGAACCATCTATCCCGAGTCCGTCAGCTAACCTCGTCAGCAGGAGATGGGTCATCATCCCGCTTATTCGCGTACGCTAATGACCCTATTATTTTGGGGTCTTTTTTGTTTTTCGCCGATTGCGACCCTCCAACTGCTGAATAGCGCAACGTTCGGACCATTCCGGCCTAACTCGCAAACTGGCGCCGCAAGGCGGCGTTTCGAGTGCCGAACAAGGGGGAATACGAATGATGCAGCAACCGTTTCACGACCAGGATAAGCGCAGTTCGGCCGTGCCGCCCGTCATGAGGCCTGACCAACCGCGCGGCCGCGCCCGCACCGCCTCGGCTCCGTCGCTTTATGCCAGCGATTATTACCTTCGATTGATTCAATGGAACGATCCGCACGATCCGATCCGGCTGCTTCTCCTCCCCGTTGCGGGAGAATCGCACGAATACGTCCGTTGGGACGCGTCGGACGGCGATGCGTCGGACATGGCGGACGGCTGCCGCCATCACCATCCGTCATCGGCAACGCTGTATGTATCGAACGCCTGTTATTGCCGGTACTGCTTCGGCAAACGGTTGTTTCGCGACGGGGCCCGCGAATCTTGCCTCGAAACGGAACCGGGCCTCGCGTATATCGCCGCCCACCCGGAAATCAGCCACGTTACGCTTGGCGGCGGCGACGGCCTGATGCTGGAAACGTCAGCCCTGCGCCACGTGATCGAACGGTTGCGGAGCATGCCGCATGTGAAAGTGATTCGCTTCGGCTCGATGATGCCCGTGTTCCAGCCGATGCGCATTTACGAAGACGAAGCGCTGCTGGAGCTGATTCGGTCGTATTCGTCTCCCGAACGCAAAATTCACATCAGCGTGCAAATTCATCACCCGCGCGAGCTGACGCCGGAAGCGCTGCAGGCGATTCGTTCGCTGCGCGAGGCGGGTGCGACAGTCGTCAGCCAAACACCCATCTGGAAAGGCGTCAACGACGATGCCGGGTTGCTGAGCGAACTGCTCGATCGGCTGCCGCTCGCCGGCGTGCTGCCTTATTCCTTGTTCGTCGTCAAGCCGCAGCCGGACAGACACCATTTTGCGCTGCCGCTTGCCGATGCGTACCGCTTGGCCGAACAGGCCAAACGGCAGTCGACCGGGCTCGGCAAACGCGCCCGCTTGTCGATGTATCACGCTTCGGGCAAGATGGAGCTGCTCGCCGTTGAAAACGGGCGCGCCTACCTCAAGTATCACCAGTCGCGGGAGCAGCATTTGCCGTCCTTTGTTTCTGTGGCGTGCGCCCCGGGCCAGCTGTGGATTGACGAGCTGCCGGCAGGCAACGGCGAACCCGGAGACAGGGAACGGGCGCTATTCGACCAAACCGACCGAAACGCCCTGGACGAAATCGATTTTGAAATCGACTTCGGCTCGCATGACGACGATGCCGAGTATGTACGAATCCGCACTCATTTTATTCCGGATTAATCGCGAAGAAGGCGGCGCAGGCCGTCTTTTCTTTTGCCCGGCCTTTGCCCGAAGCCCACATGCGCCGCGCGCAATCCGGCATTCCCATGGCCCCGGCCCGTAAGGTATAATGAGGCTAATCTATTGCGTGGCGATAACTTGCGAGAATGGAGCGATCGAAAGTTGCACATGGACATGATCGATATTCCGACCCACCTGATCGACGAGGACACCGATCAACCGCGCTACCAGTTTGACGAAGAGGCGCTGCAGGAGCTGATGCGCAGCATCGAGGAGCTTGGCCTGCTCTCCCCGATCAAGGTCCGCACAATTGCCGGCGGCCGGTACAAAATCATTTACGGCAACCGCCGCTACAAAGCGTGCAAAACGCTGGGTCGGCCGACCATACCTTGTATCGTGTCGACGGCGACCGACGAACGGGACATTTATCTGGAACAAATCGCGGAAAATTTGACCCGCGAAGGTTTTTCCCCGATTGAAGAAGCCGAAGCGTTCGACAAGCTGCTGAACGATCCGCGGTTCGCCAGCTCGATCAAATTTCTTTCCAGCAAGCTCGGCAAACCGGAATCCTATATCAAAAACAAGTGCGAGCTGCTCAAATTCGGCGTCGCCGTGCGGAAGCGCATCGTCGCCGGTGCGGAAATCCGCAAGGACAAGCTGACGGAAGACCAACTGCTGCCGCTTAAAGATTTGCCGCTGGAGCATCGCGATTCGCTCGCGCTCATCGCCGCGAAGGACGAGCTGCCGGTCAGCGACGTAAAAAAAATTGCCCGCCTCTTCAAAGACGCGAGCATTTCCGCGAGCACCAAAGACAAGCTGTTGTTCAAATCGGGCCGGGAACTGCTGGAAACGTGGTCGGTATTTGAGCTGAACAAAGCGGAGCGGGCCAAAGCACAGGCCGAGCCGAAGCCGGCAAAACCGGCCAAAACAACGGGTAAAGCCGAGCAGCCGGCTGCCGAACAGCCGCCGCAAGCGGAGACGAATCGGGTCGAGCGCGCCTTGCAGAAGCTGCTCGCGGCGATCCCTCCGGCAGACGAAACGTGGACCGAGCTGGAAGCGGACGCGATTGTCGAGCGCGAGCAATTCGTTAACGACATTAATCAGTTGCTGGCCAACATGCAGCGGCAAGCGGACGTCTGGGTCCGGCTGCGTGATGCGGTGCAAGCGAAACGTTAAACGATTTTTCCGTATGTTTCCGAGTGCCGGTCCGCAGCGAGCATATCTTCCTCCGTTTCGACGCCGGCTAACGGCGCCGCCGTTGGCAAACGAACGACAGTCCGCTGAAATTGCGGATAATGGAACAGTCGTTTCGCCTCGATCTCCCCTTCGAACCGGAACATGGCAGTGAACATCGGAGCGGATAAAATAGCCGGTGTCCATAGCGTATCGCCGCAGCCGCATACCGAATAATCGATTCCCGGATTCGCGGCGAAGGCGGCGCGCAATTGGCCGAGCAATGCCGGTGTAATGAACGGTTGGTCGGCCGAAACGATCAGCAGTGCGTCGGGAACGTCCGGCAGCAACGCCCGCACGCCGCGCTTGACGATACGGGACAAGCCGGTTGCCGTGTCCGGACAAGGGACAATGTTGATTTTGCCGGTAATGGCGGCCAGCCGCTGTCCTTCGGTCAACCAGTGCAGCGGATCGCCGAAACGAACCGCAACCGCGATCCGGTCGCAACCGCTTGCGAGCAGCACTCCCAGACCGACGCTGCCCAGACTGGCGCCGGACGGCAGCTTGCGGTCCATCTTTCGCTCCCCTATCGGTTTCGATTCTCCCGCCGCTACATACAAACCAGCCAACATGTGTATCCTCCCTGCCTTCAACCGGTTTCCGATCCGCTGCACCCTGCAAATGAACGCAAAGAAGCGGCTCCTTATCGCTTATGCGCGAAAGGAACCGCTTATTCCCGAACGAGTGCGTCGGGCCGGCGTTCTATTCCAGAAAATCCTTCAATCGTTTGCTGCGGCTCGGATGACGGAGCTTGCGCAGCGCTTTTGCTTCGATTTGGCGAATGCGCTCGCGGGTGACGCCGAATGCCTGGCCAACTTCCTCCAGCGTGCGCGTTCTGCCGTCGTCCAGGCCGAAACGCAGCCGCAGCACATTCTCCTCGCGTTCCGTGAGCGTGTCGAGCACATCTTCGAGCTGCTCCTTCAGCAGTTCGTAAGCCGCCGCGTCGGCAGGAGCAAGCGCGTCGTGGTCTTCGATGAAGTCGCCGAGATTGGAGTCGTTCTCTTCCCCGATCGGCGTTTCGAGCGATACCGGCTCCTGGGCGATCTTCATCACTTCCCGCACCTTGTCGACGCTAAGCTCCATCAGCTCGGCAATTTCTTCGGCGGACGGCTCGCGTCCTTGCGCTTGCTGCAGCTGGCGGGAAATGCGCACCAGCTTGTTGATCGTCTCGACCATATGCACCGGGATGCGAATCGTCCGCGCCTGGTCGGCAATCGCCCGCGTGATCGCTTGCCGGATCCACCATGTGGCGTAAGTGCTGAATTTGAACCCCTTGGTGTAGTCGAATTTCTCGACCGCCTTGAGCAGCCCCATATTGCCTTCCTGAATCAGATCGAGAAACAGCATGCCGCGGCCGACGTATCTTCGGGCGATACTGACGACAAGCCGCAGGTTCGCTTCCGCCAGTCTACGGCGCGCCGCTTCGTCGCCCTGCTCGATTCGTTTCGCCAGATCCATCTCGTCGGACGCGGACAGCAATTGGACGCGGCCGATTTCTTTCAGGTACATGCGTACCGGATCATCCATCTTGATTCCCGCCGGCAGCGAGATATCGTCTTCGACCAGCGTCGTCTCCAGCTCATGTTCGCTTGGCTCGTCCGGTGCGCGATCGGTGCGCAATTCCGCACCCAGTGCAACGAGCCGCTCGATAAACTGGTGGACTTGTTCGGGATCTTGATCAAAAGGGGCCAGCTTCTCGACAATTTCTTTATACGACAGCAGGGAGCCTTCCTTCACCGAATCCGTAATGTGCCGTTTCACTTGCTCCAGAGATTGCTGCTTATCTGTCTCCGTATGTCGGTCGTTGTTCAATACCCGGCTCCCCCTTCAACCTGACGATCTGACGCCATGCGGCCCAACTTATGCGTAAACGTTGACATTCTGCCCTAGTTGTGATACGATAATGGAAGTAAGGGAACGAGGTAGCAATAAGTGATAAGAACCTCATATCATTGTATCACACAGTCGAATAACTTTCAACCTAAACGATCGCCTTCGGGCGATTTTTTTCGTTTCCAAATCTATGAATCTCTACTTTATTATACGTTCACTTCACCCCCGCTCCATCGCCTGTTTTCAACATCGCAAAGCAGAAACGTTGCACAAAGCGCCGCATTCTCCTCTCCGCCAACTACAAATTTGCTTTCGTGCCGCTCCGATCAAACGTCCTGAAAAATAGGCCATGTTTTATTGCCTATTTCTCCAAAAACGGGCAGTCCTGTACCTTTGTCAAGAAAGTAGACACACAATTTAAGCGATCTGCTGTTGCTCGTAGTACCTTTTTTCGCATAAATGCGGGGTGAGGTAACCAATTGACGAATGGATGCGAGTGCGATTGTAATCAAA
>NZ_SHLX01000052.1 GCF_004764705.1 Paenibacillus cymbidii
TGCCCGAACGCGCCACCGACGGCCCAGCGTCCTACCATTCCACCGCTGTATCTGACATTAAAATCGATGAAATCCTGCGAATGGCTGAGCATTCGTGAGAAATACCCTTAAATACGAGGGACGGAACGTAGTGAGCTTATTTGCTGATTTTACCCGATTTTAATCGAATTTTCGTCAAATAACGACTGTGAGATCCGTTAGATTTGCAAACGGGCCGATTTCTACCGAATAAGACCTGTACGAACCGTTAGCCGCTGAAACCATTCGTCCGAGCGCCATTGCAGCTGCATTTTGGGCGAATCTGACGTTGCTCACAAGAAATCGACTGCCTCGTTTTCAGCCTTGCAACGGAGCTTTGGCGGGCGGACTGTTCCACCACTTGAGCTGCGTTTAACATTCGGTGAAGCACCTCAACAAGACAATTCAATGGACAGCATCCTGTTCACGCCGGCCATCTTGCGCATTCTCCCACATGATCACAAACTGCTGACGCCATACTACACCCTGGAGACGGTATCTCCTACCTTCGTCCACATCGCCCGCGGCGCATTCGGGAAACATTGGAATTTCAATCCACACATCCCGCATGGGATGCGACTTTCGCAGAGACTGCGCCCCTCAGCCCACCTTTCCGGCTTCCTCCAGCAGCCGGATAAACGCGGCGAGCGCGCCGCTTGCGTGCGATTCCTTGCGCACGATGAACGTCGTCTCCATGCGGCTCAGCTCGAGCGGAAGCGCAAGAGTGCGCAGCAAGCCGTCCGCTTCCGGCTTGTCGGCGACAGAGCGCGGCAGCAGCGAAATGCCGAGACCGGCCGACACGCCGCCGATCACCGCCTCGAGCGTGCCGAATTCCATGATCAGCGGCTGCGAATAGCCGCCCGCATCCAGCCAACGTACGAGCACGTCGCGATAGGAGCAGCCGGCGCTCAGCACGAGAATCGGCTTCGCCGCCGCCTCTTCGAGCGTAAGAACGGTCGGTGCGGAAACGACGACCAGCTCTTCGTCGAAAGCGGCATACGTCTGAAGCTCCGGATGCTCATGCCGGTGGCCGACGAAAGCGCCGTCCAGTTCGTAACGCAGCACCTTGTCCTGCAAGCTCTGTGTCGTGCCGGTCGTCAGCGACAGCAGCACCCGCGGATAGCGCCCGTAGTAGGCGGTCAACAACCGCGGCAGCCGCACCGCAGCGGCAGACTGCGTCGAGCCGATCTGCAGCTGCCCGACCGGTTCGCTCCCGGCGGACAACGCATGCGTCGCTTCGTCCAGCATGCCGATGATTTTGTCGGCGTAGGCGAGCAGCGTTTTGCCGCTGGCGGACAGCAGCATACCGCGATTATGCCGAACGAACAGCGTCGTACCCAACTCCGCCTCCAACTGGCGAACGCGTGCGGTCACGTTGGACTGCACGTAACCGAGCCGTTCGGCCGCCTTCGTAATCGACCCTTCCTTGGCCACCATCTGAAACATGCGCAGTTCCGCGCTCTCCATGAACGATTCGCCCCATTTCAGCCATCACTTTTTCAGATATCAATTATCAGTAACAATCATTATACATAACACCGCCCCTCCGCTACAATAGCCTTACTCGGCAATCACCATGAAGCCACTGCGGGAGGGGATACGATGAGCGGCATGCCGGCAAGGAAATATATCTCACTCGTTCTGCTTACGACTTTGATTATGGGAGTCGCGTTCCCCGTCGGCAAAATGGGACTCGCCTACTCGCCGCCATTCCTGCTGATGGGCTTGCGCTTCACGCTGGCAGGCGGTCTGCTGGCGCTTATCGTCGCCCGCAAGCCGCAGCCGCGCGGCCGGCAATGGGTTCAGGCGGCGCTGGTCGGCATGCTCCAGTCCGCCGGTGTTATGGGCTGCGCCTACTATAGCATGCACTGGATCACCTCCGGCGAATCGGCGATCATCACCTGTGCCAATCCGCTGCTGGTAATCGTGCTCGGCACGCTGTTCACAGGGGCAAAATACCGCGCCGGACAGTGGCTCGGCGTAGCGGTCGGCCTGGCCGGTATCGCTGTCAGCTTCGGATTGCGGCTTGGCATCCAGACCGGCACGTTCATCGGCTTGACGGGCGCCTTCTTCTTCGCTGTATCCACACTGCTGCTCAAGCGGTGGGGCCCCGCTTTCGACATGAACGTGCTGGCCGCCTACCAGATGCTCGCCGGCGGGGCGGGACTGCTGGCGCTCAGCGCGATCGCCGAAACGCCGCATCTCGCGGTCACTCCCGCTTTTGTCGCCATTTTGCTGTGGTTGGTCGTCGTCTGCTCGATCGTCCAATTCATGCTCTGGTTCTTCCTGCTCCGCCATGGCGATCCGGCGAAAACGAGCTCGTTTCTGTTTCTTGTGCCCCTCTATGGCGTGTTGTCCAGTTGGGTGCTGCTCGGCGAACGGGTGAGTTGGAATGTCGCTTGTGGCGGCGCGTTGATCGGTTTGGGCATCTATCTGGTTAATCGGGTGGGGAGCGGGGGAGGCATAGCGGAGGGAGACAGCAACTCGCAGCCGACCGCCACGAATAGGCCATGTTTTATGGCCTATTTCTTTAAAAAAAGCAGGCAACAACAAAATAGCCAGCGAAAACACTGGCTATTCGCTAGAAAACCTCCTTTTGGGAGCTGAATCAGCAAAATAGGCCATGTTTTCGCTGGCTATTTCCGCCGGACCGCCTGAAATGGCACGAATAGGCCATTTTTTATGGCCTATTTTCGTGACATGGCGCGGTTTGGAGCGGCGAACTGGCTAGCGCTTCACTTATAACTGTTCAGCAAGTCGATCAGGTTGCCTTGATGCTCGGACCGCAGCACGCGAGCCGGCTGTTCGCCATTGCGGCGATAATGCACTTCCTTCCGGAACGGCGGCTGCACCGGCAGCAGCGCAAACTGCCCACGATCGTCGCGGAACCGGCGCAGCGCCCGCTCCGCCCCGGCTCGAATGAGCCGGCGCGCCTGCTCGGGATGCAGATGGATCGCACCATTGTTCCGCTCCTTGTACTGCTCCGTATCGCATTCGTCGCCGCTGCCCGGCATAATGCCCCACTTGACGGTTACCGCCTCGAACCCGTCAACCAGCGCGGTCGCTTCCTGCACGAAGGCCGCATCGCCCGAGCCGAAAATCGACCTCACTCCGAGAAAAGCGCCGCACATCGCCACCTGGCCGAACTCGCCGACGGATATATCGTTGATGCGGTAATCGATCGTGTTGAACCACCCGGTATGCGCCATGTGCGCGTATTCGGTTCCCGCCTTGGCATGCTGGCCGATCCAGGCGATCGCATCGAACGAAGCGTCCAGCATATACGGGTAGGGGGTCGGCAACGGGCCGCGCAAATATTTGACGCGTTCGTCGAGGAGCAGGTTGTTGATCCCCCCGTATCCGTGCGCGTCCACGACAAGGATTTCCGTCGCTCCAGCGGCGTAAAAGCCTTCGACCGCCGCGTTGATTTCCAGCGTCAGCAGTTTTTTGCCCTCTTCATAATACCGTCCTTCCGGCGTTACCCAAATGTCGTGATTCACAACGCCGCATACGCCTTCCATATCCGTCATCAGAAACAGTTTCATCCGATCCCTCTTTTCCGCAGGCCACCCCGCGATCTACCGCCCATTCACCCTGCCGTTCAGCGCCCGCCAATGTCTCGCTTGTCTTCGCCTCCGCTATCCCGCCAGTCCCCGCCGCCTCCCGCCCTACACGCGGCACCGCCGCAAAATCGCGGCAAAATTGCCGCCGAATATCGCCCGTTTCGCCTCGGGCGAAATGTTGGCGTAAGCGAGCCAGCCGAGCTGGGGGCGCGGGTCGCGCATCGACGAATCGGTGCCAAACAGCACTTTGCCGGCGCCTACTTCCTTCACCAGGTATTCGATCGCCCCCAGCGTCACCGACGTATACGTCAACTGGATCGAAACGTGGGGATGCTTCTTCGCCACCTGCGCATACTTGACGGCGATGTCAAACGACCTCCCGCCATGATCCATAAAAATGCTCACTTCCGGATACAACGTAGCCAGCGTATCGATTTGCTCCATAAACTGTTCGTCCGACTGCAGCGCAGGGTCGACCAGCGCGTACAGCCGCAAGCTGTTGCCCACCTTCCACCACGGCGCATAAACCGGATCCGTATACGGGATGTGTTCATTGTAATAGTACGGCTTCATCCCGCGAAAGCCTTTCTCCATATGCCATTTCCGCGCTTCCGCCTCGACGTCCTCTCCGTAGTTGGGATCGATGCGCACGAACGCCTCGACTTCGTCCGGGTAGCGGTCCCTGGCGATTTCGGCGATGCGGTTGCCCGCCGCCGTATCGCCGCCGTTGACGCCGACCCACGGGGCAACCGACATTTTGGTGATGCCGATGGAGCGGTACAAGGCGATCATGCCGTCGACGTTGCCGCCGATCATCGGCAGTCCGCTGCCGGTTTCGCCGCCGTCCTCGATGATGTGGGTGTGCGAATCGAGCACCGGAATCGGCAGCGGCAAGCCGCGCGAAGCGCTATACGTCACTTCGTCCTGATCCGGGTACCCCGCCGCCGGCGGTTCGACGCCAAGCAACCGAGCCAGGTTGCCGCCGGCAATGCGGCGCTTGGCGTCGTCCGGGATGCGGGCGTAATCGACGAACGCGCGGGCCGCGCCCGGACTTTTGAACGGCATGCCGCTGCCGAACAGCAGCCGGTCGGCGCCGAACCGGCGGTACGCGGTTTCGATGAATTCATTCGCCTGCAGCGTCGACAGCTCGACGTGCAGGTTGGCGAAACGGTCCAGCAGCGGAAACAACCGCCGCTCCTTGCCCCAGTTCAGGCCGCACACGATTACGTTCAATTCGGGAAACTCCTGCAGCATGTCCGCCAGCCGCTGCCAGTCGCTGCCCTTGGCCAGTCCGTCCAGCTCGGCTGCGTCGACGAACAGCGGCATGCCGGCTTGCGCCAGCTCCGCGAACAAACCGCCGACCGTCCACCGGTCGGTGGCGAACTGATGCGTGTGCGGGTACAGTTTCGCCGCCCGGATTCCGTGCCGCTGCATCCCGGCGATCAAGTCGCCGGGCGACGGAAAATCGCCGAGCTGGTCCGGCAGCACGGTCCAGCAGCCGAACAACCGCGGGCTTGCGGCAAGCTCCGGCAGCAGCGCCTGATTGCCGAACAAGGGTGCATGCGATTTGCCGAGTCCGTGATGCACCAATGCGCCGGCAATGCCGGTTCGCTCCATTTCGGCCAACACATCGTCCGTCCGCCACATCTGCAGCGGGTGCTTGTATCCCATCCGGCCCAACTGCACGTGGCAATCGAAAAATTGCAAGTGTTCCATTCGTCATCGCGCCTTTCGCTAGTCCGCCATTTCGTCGCTTGCTCCCACGGCTCCTTGTTCACTTGGCCACCTACTCCTTGATCGCTCCGATCATCACGCCTTTGACAAAATACTTCTGCAGAAACGGGTACAGCAGCATGATCGGCCCCGTCGCGACGATAATCGTGGCGTACTTGATCGTCGTGCTGACCGCCACCTTGTTGTTGGTCGTCATGCCGACCATCATGTTGTCCACGCTGTTCGTAATCAGGATTTCGCGCAAAATGATTTGCAGCGGATACAACTCGCGACTGCGAATAAAAATGATCGCCCCGAACCACGAATTCCAGTGCGCCACGCCGTAGAACAGCACCATCACCATCACCACGGGCAGCGAAAGCGGCAGCACGATCCGGAACAGGATCGTAAAATCGTTCGCCCCGTCGATTTTGGCCGATTCCACCAGACTGGGCGGTATTTCCTGAAACGCCGTTCGCATAATAATCAGGTTGAACGTGCCGATCGCTCCGGGAATGATCAAGGCCCAAAGACTGTCGAGCATGCCCAGGCCGGTAACGAGCAAGTAATACGGCACCAGCCCCCCGCCAAAAAACATCGTAAACACGATCAGAAACATCAGCGGTTTGCCGAGCATCACCCGGTTGTTCGAAAGCCCGTAAGCCGCCAGCGAGGTCATCAGCAAATTCAGGCTCGTGCCGACAACGACAATAAACAACGTGTTCATGTAGCCGCTGCGAATCGACGGGTTGTCGAACACCGCCTTGTACGCCGCCAGGTTGAACCCGGACGGGAACCAGATCAGCCCCCGCTGCTGCGCGACCCAGGCGGCGTCGCCGAGCGATGCCACCAGCACGTACCAGAACGGATACAGGGTGGCGAACATGAGCAGCAGCATGAACAAAACATTGGCAGCGTCAAAGAGCCGTTCTCCGAACGAACGCGTATTCATCTTTGGCCACCCCCTACCACAGCTTCGTTTCGGTCATTCGTTTGCTGAACGCATTGGCCGACACGAGCAAGGCAAAATTGAGCACGGAATTGAACAGCCCGATGGCGGCGCTGTAGCTGAAATTGGCTTGCAGCAGCCCTTTGCGGTACACGTAGGTGCCGATCACGTCCGCCGTTTCGTACGTCGCCGTGTTGTAGAGCAGCAAAATTTTGTCGCTGTTGACGGACATGATGCTGCCGATTTGCAGAATGAACAAAATGATGATCGTCGGCGCCATGC
Source organism: Paenibacillus cymbidii (assembly GCF_004764705.1). Classification (GTDB taxonomy): domain Bacteria; phylum Bacillota; class Bacilli; order Paenibacillales; family NBRC-103111; genus Paenibacillus_AN; species Paenibacillus_AN cymbidii. The sequence goes on from NZ_SHLX01000052.1 coordinate 6,526, forward strand.
CGGGCAGCGTGATGTGCTGCATCATGCGCCAGCGGCCCGCGCCGTCGACTTTGGCCGCTTCGTACAGCGACGGATTGATGACGGCGATGGCGGCCAAATAAATGATCGAGCCCCAGCCGACATTTTGCCATAGCCCCGAACCGATGAAGATCGTGCGAAACCAGCCGGGCTCGAGCAAATACGCCGTTTGCGCCGTGCCGCCGAACGAGGCAAGCAACTGATTGACCAACCCGTCCCGGGCGAGAAAATCGACGATCATCCCGACCACCACGACCAGCGAGATAAAATAGGGCAAATATGTCACGGTCTGCACGATCCGCTTGAACAGCAGACTGCGAATTTCGTTCAGCAGCAGCGCCAGCACGATCGGCGCCGAAAAGCCGATCAGCAAATCGTAGAAGCTGAGCAGCAGCGTGTTGCGGATGAGCCGCCAGAAATAGAAGCTGCGGAAAAACTCGCCGAAATATTGCAGCCCGACCCATGGACTGTGCAGCATGCCGCGCATGGGGGTATAAGCTTTGAAGGCGATCTGCAGCCCGTACATCGGGCCGTAATGAAACAGCGCATAATAAGCCGCGACGGGAAGCAGCATCAAATACACGTAACGATTGACGCTGAAGTCCCGCAGCAGCCTGGCGCCGTATGTGTTGCTCCTTGCCGCTTTGGCACTTTGACGAGCGCTTGGCGTCGCTTGGACTGGCATCCGAACTCCTCGCTTTCCTCTGTCGACACGAAACAGGCTGCCTTTACCGCTTCAAGTAACGGTCGTACCCGGTTTGCTGGAGTTTGATCGCTTCTTCGATGCCGAGCTTCTTCAGTGTTTTGAGATAATCGTCGAATTTATCCAGCGGCTCCGCTCCCATAATGAACTTGTTCGTCATTTCTTTGCGGTACGTCTCCAGGTCGGCGAAAATGACGCTGAAGCGCGACTGTTCGTCGGCGGTCATGTCGACGGTCGGCATCAGCTTGCCGAAGTCCGCTTTGGTCCAGTTCAGCTGCGCTTCCTTCTGCTCCGTCAGCGTGTTGTATTGCTCGTAGCCATCGGCGTCGAACTCGAACGGGCCGCTGCTGCCCATGATCGTGTACTGGTTCAGCGCATCGGAAACCGACAGGCCCTTCGGGTTTTTCATAATCAGATCGGTAAACTTCGGCTTGCCGTTCACCATCGTATAGCTTTCGCCTTCGATGCCGAAATTGTACAGCAGATGGCCTTCCTTGCCGTAAGCGTAATCGAGCCACTTGGCGATTTGCTCCGGATGCTTGGCCGACGTGGAGATGGCGGCGCCGATGCCGTAGAAGATCGGATCGTGGTTGGCGATCGACTTGCCGCCTTTGGCGAGCGCCGGGAACGGGGCGCCGACCAGTTGGAACACCGGATCCTTCGTTTTCATCAAATTCATGTATTTGCCGAGCGTGCCGCCGAGCCAGCCTACCGTTGCGCCAAGCTGGTTGCCGGTAATTTTGGCATCCTTCAGCTTGTCGTCCACGGTCATGTAATCCTTGTCGATCAGCCCCGCCTTATACCACTTGTTCATCAGCGTCAGGAAATCCTTGTACTGCGGCTCGTACGGGCCGTATTTGACTTTGCCGCCGTCCTGGAAGAACGAATACGAAATGCCGTACGCGCCGAGAAACGCAATGCTGTATTCCATGTTGGAAACGTCGTACAGCAGCGGGATTTCGTCCTTCTTGCCGTTGCCGTTCGGATCGTTGTCGCGGAAGGCGGTCAGCACCTTTTCCCATTCGTCCAGGGTAGTCGGCACTTCCAGATTGAGCTTCTTCAGCCAGTCGCCACGCAGCATCGGCCCGCAAAATACCGTCAGCCGCGGATCGTCGCCAATGAGCGGGAACACGTACATGTTGCCTTCCGCGCTCATGACCTCCCGTTTGATATACGGCCGGTCCTTGAACAATTGCGACAGATTGGGCGCGTACTTGTCGATCAGGTCGTTCAGGCGCAGGATTTTGCCTTCGGCGATCGCTTTGTCCGGATAATTGGACTGCCAGTTGTAGTCGATGACGTCCGGCAATTTGCCCGATACGAGCATCAGGTTGAACTGGTCGGTCTCCTGGCCGTTCGGCGGATGCTGGAACTCCACCTTCGTGCCGGTGATTTTCTCCATTGCTTTGTACATCGCCATTTCGCCGTTGTTTTTCAGCCCCGGCATGCCCCGCACCCAATACGTCATGCTGGCCGGATACGCGGTGCCGTTCGCGTCCGGCTTGACGCTCGCTTGCGCCGAGCCGCTTGCTTGCGGCGACGTTTCGCTGCCGGTCTGGCCGCCTTTGCTGCATGCCGCCAATTGTCCGGTCAGCGCCACCGTTACCGCCAGCGCCGCAACCGCCTTGCTTCGCTTCGTTCCCATCCTGTAAGCCTCCCTTTTCCCTTATGGTCGATCGGCTTTAAGCCATCTCCAACGATACAGGGGGAGGCCCAATCCGAACATAGCCGGGATTTACAATCGGTTATCCGGCCGCAAGATGGCCGTTATCCGATTTCAAACTGCCTTATCCGGTTTACTCCTGGGCGGACGAAGCGAGCATGTCGCGGTATTTGCCGGGCGTGATGCCTTCGTATTTTTTGAAAAAACGGACGAAGCCGACATCGTTGGCGTATCCGATGCGCAAGGCGATATCGGCCATCGTCAGCGTGCGGTCGGCCAGCAGCCGCTTGGCTTCCCGGATGCGAACGCGGGCGATGTAGTCGGTGATGTTTTCGTTGCTGTGTTTTTTGAAGAAGGAAGAAAGATACTGCGGCGTCAGTTGAAAATAATCGGCCATTGCGGTCAGATTTAGGCTGTTCTCCGCGTAGTGCTTGTCGATATAGCGGGCAATGCGGGCATACAACTGCTCGCCGTGCTCCTTCTTCTCCTTGTTCGCCTCGTGGCACAAGTCGCCGAACAGCCGCTTCACGATCGCCAGCATCTGTTCGGCCGTCGCGCTGCCCGCCAGCTCCTTCATCGGCTCGGCCGCGCTTTCCAGCCGCTCCTTGTCGCCGGCGCCCAGTCCCTTCAACACTTTCACATAAGTGCCCAGCAGCTCGTAAAACAAACATTTGCCCATCTCCGGGGTAATGCCGCCGGACGTAATATTCACGTCGTATATTTGGTCGAGCAGGCTTTCCGCGTTGCCGTAGTCGCCGACCCGGGCGTAATTAATGAGCTGCGCTTCGGTTTCGAGCGGGTAATGGTAATAATACGGCTGCTGCTCCGCCGTTTCCTCGTAATAAATGATGACATTGGGGCCGTAAAGCATATGGTATTCCAGCGCCAGATGCGCTTCCCGGTAGCAGGTCCCGATCGCGTCGACGCCGCGATGGACGGCGCTGACGCCGATCGTGATGTCGAGCTTGAAGCGTGTGACCGCCACCTGCCTGACCTGTTCGGCCAAAGCGTTCCGCTGCCGCTCCGTCGACTCCCCCGGCTCCGCGCAGTTGATCAGCACCGCCAGCCGGTTGCGGTCGAGCTCGACTACATAGCCGGCCGTCCACAACAAGTCGGCGCTCAGATTGGCGAGCACGAACCGCACCAGCGCCCATTCCTTCTCCGTATCGCCGGTCATAAATTCCTTGCCGTCGTTCACATGAACGATCATGATGACGAAATGGTCGTGCGGGAACGCGATGCCCATAAACGCAAACGAATCGTCGCGCAGCGCCTCCGCTTCGACATGCCCTTTAATCAGCCGCAGCAAAAAGTTGGCCCGCAGCACCGGCCGCTGCTCGGACAATGTCCGGCTTAGCCGGTGGTTCTCTTCGAAGGAGCGGATCACCGACATTTTGATATAATCGAGCTCGTTCGTTTGTTCGCCGTCCGCCCGGTCGCCCCGGGTCCGGATCGTGCGGACGACGTCGCGGATCGGGTTGTAGTTGCGCATCGCCAAATAGTACGACACCAGCGCGCCCGCCAGCAAGATGAGCAGCAGCAGCAAGGCGGCGCGGTCTTTCAGGCGGTACACCTGCTCCAGCAGCAGCCGTTTGGGCACGACGGAGATGTACTTCCATCCGTTGTTGCCTGACGTATAGGAAACCATCTTCGCTTCGCCGTCCTGCTGAAACTGCCGGTAGCCCGCGTCGCCATCCAGCTGCGCCAGCCATTCCTCGCTCCGCCCGGTCTTCTCCGCCGTGGAGACGATCACCTGACGGGCGGCGTCGACGATATAGATCTCGCCTTGATTCGTCGCCTGAATCGATTGGATCAGCCGGTCGAACTCGCGCTCCTTGATCAGTACGGCCAAATAGCCTTTGGCGTTCGTTTTTTCGCCCCACGGAAGCGATTCCACATAAGTGAACATCGGATCGCTGCCGCTCAGGCCGGTAGTGAAGCTGTCGGGAAAATAGCTCTGGTGCCTCACGCCGGCGAACACCTCGCGGATCGCCCAGTCGACGCTTTTCCCCTGGTACTGCAGCATCTTTTCGAAAAAAGTCGGCGCGTCCGCCTTGCCCGTCGTCGTCAGCACCGTTTCCGTGTTTTTGAAGTACAGAAACACTTCCCCGACGAAATTGCTGATGCTGCGAATGTTTTGCAGTTCCTTCATGATGTCGACAAAATCGAATTGCCGGCTGGCGAAATCGTCCTCGCCATGGCTCAGCGCCCACTGCACCTTCGGATTGAGCGCGATTTGCAGCGTCATTTTGTCGATTTCGTTGAAGCGGTTTTCCGCAACGAGCTTGACCTGCTCCAGCAGCCCCATGTTCGTCCGGTTGGAGTTGGCGACGAGCATCGCCTCAATCTGTTGAAACAGGAACACGCCGATCAGCACCGGCAGCAGCAGGACGGACATGTAGGAAAGCATAAACGTAAGGAACAGGCTTCTTCGGCGTTTGATCTTCTGCAGCCATTTCACGAATTAATCCCCCTGCCTCGATCGATGGTCGTTTGCTTTAACTGTACCACGAAGGATTCGCCGCCGACAGCAAAAGATGCAGGGGGAAAACAAGCTGCCTTTGCCCCCCGTAACGGCGGGACAAAGGCAGTCGGTTGCGACCCGGGCTTAGCCGCCCGTCGGCGGATTGTACACGACGGCAATATTCGGCGGCGCGTAGTTGCCGGCGATGTTGATCTGCCCGGCCGCGATGCCGCCAAGCCGCACGTTCCCGGAAATATAGTTATGGAAGTTCAACTGCTGCAAGGCTCCCAGGAAATTGCCGACGGTTACGTTGCCGCCGATGCCGTGGAAGTCGATCGTGCCGCCTGCCAGCATCGATTGGCCTACGGTCAGGCCGCTGCCGGAAATTTGCCCTTGCAGGTTAATATTGCCTTTGGCATAGTATGCCCCTTGAACGGAAACCCGGTCCAACGTCGAAAATTGCGAGTTCCCCGTCACGTATAACGACTTGCCGATCGCAAACGACGAGTAGTTGCCGCTGCTTGGCATAAAGTCGCCGGTGCTGCTGACGTTTCCGTCGACGGCCAGGGAACTGAACCCTTTGAAGCTGATCCCGCCGCCGATCAAGTCGCCCTTGATCGAGCCTGAAGCAATGTTGCCGCCCTGGAAGGCGATGGCCCCTTGCGCGCTCATCGTGCCGTCTACCGTCATGCTGCCTACGCTGGAATTGAACGTAATGCCGCCCGCCGCGATCACATTGCCGTGAATGACCAAGCCGTTGATGTAGCCGTTGAACGTCAGCGGTCCGTTGCAGACGACATCGCCATAGATGACGAGATTGGACGTAGCGCCGATCTGGCAGGAGCTGCCGCCGTAAACGACGGTGCTGCCGACGGTCGACGAGTCGCCGATCGTCATGGCGCCGTAGGTGTTGGCGATTGAAACCGCGCCGGCGTACAGCTGTTGCGGCAGCGCCACGCTGTTGCCGTTCTGGGTGATCGTCTTATTCCCTGCCGCCACGGAACCCGGAGTCGTCACGGTCAGCGGCAATGGCTGAGCGGCGAGCTGCTGGTTGAGGTAACCGGTGAAATCGGCCGCAAAGCTGGCATCCTGCGTGTAGCCGCCCGCCGCTACTGCAATTTCCGCCAGCCCCGTTCCGGCGCTGCCGTACACGACCTGATTGCCGAAGATCGCCGGTGTCGGCGTTGGCGTTGGCGTTGGTGTTGGCGTCGGCGTTGGCGTCGGTGTTGGCGTCGGCGAAGGAGTAGGCGTTGCAAGCTCCGTTGTAACGACCAGCTCGGGCGTCATGGCCGAACCCGCTTCCCTGGCGAAAAAGTCGACGTAATCCGTATGCCCCGGCGTATTCTCCAGACTGAAGCTTGCGGTATGATCGCCGGCGGTCTGGCTGCGGAGGAAGGAAGTCACGTCAAACTCGTGATACTTCTCCGTTCCGGTCACGATGACATGGCCGAGCGCCGTTGCCCCTCTTGCGGGCGCGTTGTTGCCGGTAATACCGGTTTCCGTCCAGTTGTCCGCGTCAACGGCATAAGCGGATACGTCGGCTTGCGCGTTCGGCGTCGAATCGTCGAGCCCGTACACGCGCAGCGTGGCGCTGTTGACATTGGCGCTTACTTTGCCGATGGCGAGCGACTTATCCCAGGCGATCATGCCGAAATACCCGGGATCCGTATTGACGTTGTTCGTATCGAGGAACTCCGCCGCGAATTGATTGTTCACCCAGACTTGCACCTTGACGCCCGCGCTCGTATTGACGGCGCTTACCGTCACGAGAGCTTTCGTCTTGTCCTTGAGCAGCGTATTCGGCTGGTACAACCGCGTCGGAATATCGCCGTATTCGTCGTACGCCTGGAACTCGAACGTGTTTTCGTTGAAGATGAGCAAATATTCGTTGGTAAACGCATTGGCCTTCGGATCGGCTCCCCGGAGCACAAAGGCCGGCCAGATGCCGTCTTCGATTTCCGCCGATACATTGACCGTGATCGCTTCATTGCCGAATTTTTGCCCGTAGTAGCCAACTGCCGCAAGTTCGCCCGACAACGTCAGCGAATCCCCGCTGAAATTCAAATTGGCCTTGGTCGAACCGAGCCAGTGAGCCTGATCGTTCAGCATGGTGTTCGCCAGCGCATGCGAATCGGGAGCATAATCGAACTTCAGGAACGATTTTCGGCCATTGGAAACGATCAGCCGCTGCTCCGTGCCGTAATTGGCATCCGTACCCGCTTCGACATAGCTGTCCGCCACCGGCGTGTACGTTTCCGTCTGTACGATCGCACTCGGGGACGGCGTTGGCGTCGGCGTTGGCGTTGGTGTCGCAGTAGGTGTTGGCGAAGGCGTTGGCGTCGCGGTAGGCCCCGGCGTGTACGGGAACGGAAAGTCCGCCTTCAGCCCGACCTGCGACGTATCGATATTGACGAACCCTCTGGCCAGCGCCGGCGAACCGGCTTCTACCGTGTAGTCGTATCCGTTCGGATTGCGGAACAACGGATCGCCGATGAACGAATGCTGATCGTATTTGTTGTTGTCGAGCGTCTGCCAGTTGGCGAACGTATCGTCGCCCGGGATGTCTTCCGCGTTATACGTGCCGCCCGGATGGTAGAACACGTTGTTGTCGGCCGTCCCTACGCCCAGGGCTGGATCGCCGTGCTCGGAGCGGAACATGTAGGTGGTGATTCCCAGCGGCGAATTGAAGATGTTGTGCGTAAACGTGTTGTTCTTCGGCTGCTCGCATTGCGGATTGTAGTTGAGCGCGGCGATTTCCTTGCGAATCAGATTGTCGGACACAATGTTGTTGTCGAACACGTTGTCCGTGCCATTGACGAGGAAAGCGTAAAACCCGTTCGGAACAAAATTGCCGTTGCGGTTGTGATGAATGATGTTGTTGCGGATCGTCGTAAAGTTGGAGCTGCAATCGAGATAAATCCCCACGTCGCTGCCGGAAACGCCGCCGACGGTATCGTGCAGCACATTGTTCGCGATCACATTGTTTTTGCCGGAGCCCCAGCTGTAGATCATGCCGCCGTCCTCGGCGTCCTTCAGCACGTCGGACACGTCGTTGTATATCACCTGGTTGTTGCGGGCATACACGAAATCGAGCCGGTTGTCCATCGTCAAGGTCGTCCCGTATATGGTGCTGCCCATGGTCATCCCGTACAGCGCTTCGCCGCTCATCAGAATGCCGATGTACGGAAAATGCCGCACGTTGTTATGGGATACTTCGTTGTCCCCGCTGTAAGAAAGCGTGATTCCCGGCGCGTGGCCGACCAACTGGCCGCCGTTTTCCACCAGATTGTTGGAAATCAGATTGAATTTGTTGATATACGCCGCGTCCGCGTTGGGAAAATTGCCTTCGGGGCCGTAATCGCCGAATTCGTAGCTCACGGCTTTGACGCCGCTTGCGCCGCTTCCCTGAATATGATTGCCGTAAACCGTATTATGCTGGGCATAGTTCTGCATCACGATGGAGCTGTACCCGGAGTTAAGGAATTGATTGAACTGGAACGCAATATATTCCGCGTTCTCCATGACCACCATGGCTTCTTTGGCGTTCGTCACGCTGTTCACCGTATCGTACGGATAGTAGCTGGTGAAATCGGTCAAATTGAAGGTCAGGCCTTCGAATTGCAAATTTTTGACCGTTTGCGACATGCGAGAGCCTTTCAGCTCGAGCAGCCGTGTCATTTTCGGAGCGGTGATGACCTGGTCTTCGATCGGGCCGTTGTTCATCGGCCAATAATACAGGTAGCCTGCGGCCCGATCGAGATAAAATTCGCCGGGCGAGTCGAGGAAATCTTTGGACCCCTGGATAAAATAGCGGTTGCCGACGGTGATATCGTAAGCCGCGTTGTTCTGCAGCGTCACCAATCGCGTCGCCGCATCGATCGAGGCGATCGGCACCGTGGATTCGATAAAGTTCGACCCTGCCCAAATAACGGCCTGCGCCTGGCTGATGTCGAAACCGTCCGGCAAATCGCCCGCTTTGTAGACGAATTTGTTCTGCGAAGGGCCGCTGCTCCCCGCCACGCGCAAATAGGCGTTGCCGTCCGGCGTAATGTTCGGCGTCCTCGCTTTGACGCTGCGCACGTTGTTTTCGGTCAGCGTCTGGAACTTCCAGGAGGTGCCGACATACGCCTTGTAAATGTGGCCCGAATCGAGCGTCCAGTTCGTAATGCGCTGCCCGCCGATGAAGATCGGCTCTTCGTTGGCATAATTTTTGTAAATAATTGTATGATTGTTGTTGCCCGAATCGGCGTCGGTAAATGTGATTTTGTTATCTTCGTAGTAGTTGCCGCCGCGAATATAAACGATAATATCCCCGGTCATCGTTCCCTTGGTTGCGCGAATGACATCCCTCGCCTTCTGGATGGAGGCGAACGGCTGGGCAAGCGTGCCCGGATTGGCGTCGCTCCCCGTTGTCGCCACGTAATATTCCGCCTGCGGCGCATCCGCGTACACGGAGCCTGCGTAGGCGAATCCCAGGAGACTGTAAACGGCCATCGCGACCAGCATCGTCACGGGAATGAAGCGCTTTCGATTTCGCTTGACTGCCCCGATCTGTTTCGTCTGTCCCATACGTGATCTTCCTCTTTTCTGTTCCGGATTGGTGGTTTTTCTGGCATCGCTCCGTCATCGTAGTTCCGCTTCTTTACGCAATCGGTTCCCAAACTTCCCTCCCTTCCCTGTAGTCCGGTTTTTATCGTGTCACATCGCCTCCGAAGGGTAAATCGCAAAGTCCCGAATCGGGTGCAATTTTTCGCCGGCCCGCCATTTTACACCACATTCGGTTTATTGCAACAGGCGAATAACCGGCGAAATCGACTCCCGTTTAACCATCGCCAAGCAAACACACTGCACAAACCGCGGCATTCCCCCCTCCGTCAACTAACAAATTTGCTTTTCGTGCCGCTCCGATCAAACATCCTGAGAAATAGGCCCTGTTTTATTGCCTATTTCGCCAAAAACGGGCTGCCACGCAAAAATAGCCAGTGAAATCACTGGCTATTTCGACTAAAAGGCCCGATTTGAGGCCTGGCGGAGCAAATAAGCCCTATTTTCACTGGCTATTTCCCGCGAGGCACCCCAAATCGGGCAAATAAGCCATTTTTTATTGGCTATTTTGGTTGCCCGACCCGGCAGGCATCATGCCGCGGCCGGCCGCCGGCTGCTACTTCTTCGTCTTATACCACTCGTCCAGCTGGCGCTGCGCCTCCTGCACGACTTTGTCGGCACCGGCTTCCTTCAGCTTCTTGAGGAATTCGTCCAGCTTCTCGCCCGGATCGACCGAGCCGGTCGCCAGCGCCGGAAGATACTTGGATTTCACCGTCGTATAGTTGGCGATTTCAGACTGCACGGACTCCGTGTTGAAATTAAAACCGAGAATCGGCGACGGCACCGCCGCCTGGTTCTGCTTCAGGATTTGCTCGTTCATCGTGGGGTCTCCGGTTGCGTCGACAAATGCGTTAAACGTATTGCCGAAGATCCAGCCGTAATTCGACATGCTGTAGCCGCTGTCCTTGATCGGTTTGGCCACATTGGCAGACACTTTGGTATAGTGCTTGCCCTCGACTCCCCATGTGATCAGGTTGTATAACGTTTTGTCCGAATTGAGCAGGTTGAGGAACATCATCGCCCGTTCCGGGTGCTTCGATTTTTTGTTGATCGAATTCATCGTTGCCGCAACATTGCCGGTAGCCGTAAACGGCGCTGCGAACGGAATCTGAATCACCTCGTTGCCGCCCATGCTTTCCTTGACCGACAGCAGCCCCGCCGCGTTGATGTTGGTGCTGTACTCCATCAGCACTTTGCCCGTCTTTTCCAGCGAGTTGATGCCGGCAATCATGCCTGCGTCCTTGTTGATGTAGCCCTTCACATACAGGTTGCGGATGATTTCCAAATATTTTTTGTAGATCGGCAGCTCGTAAATGTTGACGACTTTCTTCGGATTCGACAGCTCGATGCCGGTGACATCCTCGCCCACGACCTCGAACCCGAGCGTCGAGTTCATCGCGCCGAACAGCCCGCCCTTTTCCATCGCCAGCTCGATCACGTCCGGTTCGCCCTGCTTCACTTGCTCCATGAACGGAATCAGATCTTCCAGCTTCTTGATGCTGTTCACATCGAGCTTATACTTGTCGGCAAAGCGTTTCTGGATGTAGACGCCTTCGCGGTTGGTCATCGTTTGATAGCTTGGGATGGCGTACAGCTTGCCTTCGACGCGCGGCGTTTGCAGCGAGATCGCCGGCAGCGATTTTTTGATATCCTGGCCGTACTTGTCGAGCAAGTCGTCAAGCGGCATGATGGCGCCTTTCGCCGCTGCGCCGATGTAATCGTACAGCCAGCCGAGCGAATCCCACAAAATGTCGACCGGTTCGCTGGCCGCCAGCACGGTGTTGATTTTTTGCCCGTACTCTCCGGAGATGACCGGCTTGAGCACGATCGTGGCATTGATTTTGTCCTTGAGGTACTTGTTCATTTCATCCTGAACGGTTTTCAGATCCTTCGGCACTTCCTCGAGCACCGGGAAATACCAGATCAATTCCACGGGTTCCAGCTTATCCTGGGCAGCCGCCGAAGGCGCGGCGGAGTTGCCGGGAGCGGCCGATGTGGCCGCCGGTGAAGGGGATGACGACGACGAACCGGTTTTGTTGCAAGCGCTTAACACGAGCGTCGAACAGACGGCGACGCTGACCAGGGAAACGAGTGTTTTGTTCCGTTTATGCATGGGCACATAACCTCCATCAGTTTATTATTCTCTACTATGCGACACGACCCTGCCTGGCTTTTCTGCAAAATTAGGCTGCACCGCCCCCCGTTTCCGTTAGTTCTATCCGGCATCTATGGAAATTGCGGCAGGGACGCAGGCGAACGTCCGCGGACGTTTTGCCTGCGAATCGGTTTCCCGGCCGCAAGGGTTTTACCCTTTCAGCGAACCGACGGTCAGGCCGCGCACGAAATATTTCTGGAAGAACGGGAACACCACGAGCATCGGACCGGCCGCCAAAATCGCGATCGCCATGCGGGCCGACAGCGTCGGATATTTGGACAAATTGATTCGCAGCATCCCGAGCCTTGCGGCGTTGTTGTTGAGGAATTCGATCGAATTCATCACCCGGTACAACAGCAGCTGCAGGGACACCAGGTTGGGATTGTCGATAAACAGCAAGCCAAGATACCAGTCGTTCCAGTACGTGAACGAGATGAACAGCCCGATCGTGGCCAGCGCCGGCTTGGACAACGGCAAAATAATCGTGGCGAACGTACGGATTTCGCGCGCCCCGTCGATTTTGGCCGATTCGATGATTTCCGCGGGAATTTTCTCAAGAAACCCTTTCATCAGCAAAATGTAGAACGGATTGAGCAAATACGGCAAAATCAGCACCCAAATGGTGTTTTTCAAGTGCAAATATTGCGACACCAAAATGTACAACGGCACCAGCCCGCCATTAAACAGCATGGTGAAAAAAATGTAAAACGTGATCGGGCGCCTGTACCTGAAGTCCTGCCGCGACAATACGTAAGCGGACATGCTCGTCAGCAGCAGCCCGCCTATGGTGCCGACGACCGTAACGAAAATCGTCACGCCGTACGCGCGCAGCAGCTGCTGAGGCGCACGCAGGATGACTTCGTACGCGGTAAAATCGAGCTGCTGCGGAATCAGGTGATACCCGTTCAGCGTCAAGGTTTGTTCTTCCGTGATCGAAATGGCGATGACGAGCAGGAACGGAATGACGAACAAAATCGACAACAGAATGAATCCGGCATGGATGACGAAACCGGCAGGCGTAACGGCGCGTAACGATGATTTCATGCTGGGCCCCCTCACCATAACGCGTTTTCTTTGTTGATTTTTTTGATAATCGCGTTGGCGGCCAGCACCAGCACGAGGCCGACGACGGATTGGTACAGCCCGACGGCGGTGGACATGCCCAAATCCCCGAGCTTCTTGAGCGAGCGGTATACATACGTGTCGATGACATCCGTTGCGTCGAACAAGTAGCTGACGTCGTTGGGCACGAAGTAGAACAGCCCGAATTCGGCCCGGAAAATGCCGCCCATATTGATGATGAACAGAATGAGAATCAAGGGAACGAGCAGCGGCAGTGTAATTTTCCACACCCGTTGCCATTTGGAAGCGCCATCAATAAGCGCCGCCTCGTAGTAGCTCGGCTCGATGCCCATGATGCCCGCGTAGTAGATCAGTGCGGAGTAGCCAACCGTTTTCCACAGATGGGACAGCATAATAATCCATGGCCAATACGCGGGCTCCGTGTACCAGTTGACCGGTTCCATGTGGAAGCGCTTGAGCAGTTCGTTCATGAAGCCGTGGTCGTTGTTCAGAAATCCTTGCACGATGTAGCCGACGACTACCCACGACAGAAAATAAGGCAGGAACAGGACCGTCTGGTGCACCTTCACCCATTTGCTGCCGATTTCGTTCATCAGGATCGCCAGCGCCAGCGCGCAAACCGTCGTCAGCACAATAAACGCCATGTTGTACAGCACCGTATTGGACGTGACGTGCAGCGCGTCGTGGGAAACGAAGAAGAAGCGAAAATTTTTGAACCCGACCCATTCGCTTCCGAACAGGCCGAGGTCGTAGCGGTAGTTTTTGAAGGCGATGATCAGGAAAATCAACGGGCAATACGCAAACAAAAACTCGAATACGAGCATCGGGATCGACAGAATCACCAGTTCCCGGTTTCGTTTCAGGTGGGTCCATTCCGAGATCCGCTTGACCGTTTGGCGTGCGGCCGATTCGGGCGGGGCTTGCTGCTGGATGTCCATGTGGCACGGTCACCTTTCTTTGTAAAATGAGGTTGGAGCGCCTTGCGCGGCGCGGCGCTGACGGGTGGCGCCGACGCCGGCTGGCTGCTCGCTGCTAATCGTTGCACACGCCCCGGGAGGCGGTAAATCACAAACATCCGAACGCGGTATGATTTTCCGCCGCCGTGCCAAATTTACACCGGAAGTATGATATTGCAACTGCCTGGGCGGGGTGGGACGACGATTTAAGCCGACTTTTCCGGCTTATTTCGCCCGTCTCGGCTGGCGACGGCGTTTTAAGCCGACTTTTCCGGCTTATTTCGCCCGTCTCGGCTGGCGACGGCGTTTTAAGCCGACTTTTCCGGCTTATTTCACCCGTCCCGGGCGGTGGCGGTGGTTTAAGCCTGCTTTTCCGGCTTATTTTGGCGGTGGCGGTGCGGTGGGGGCGCGGGAGTGCGGCAATGTTGTCAGGTAAGCGCGGAACAGAAGGGGATTGCGAAATAGGCCATCTTTTACGCTTCAACCGACAACATAATTGGGGAGAGCGGCGACTCGGTTGCGAGGAGGCGGGGCAGAAACAAGATTAGTTTGTAAGCGAAGCGGGGACGTGAACCATGAACGTAGTGTTAGCGGAGCAAGCGACAGCGGGTACGCGAGCTGGATGGGCCATAGGATGAAAAACACCGCGGGGCCAGCCCCGCGGTGTTTCCTGCCGATCGGCCCGATGCGATCGTGCCTTCCCCTTGTTAGCCCACCGGCGGATTGTACGTGATGATAATATTCGCCGGGGACGAATTATTCGTGATGTTTACTTTTCCCGTCGAGATGCCGCCTACATTGACGTTGTGCGTCAGATTGGTGTCGAAGTTCAACTGGGTCAACGCCCCGAGGAAGCTGCCGACGCTGAACGTTCCCGAAACGCCATGCACCGTTACCGTTCCTTTGGAAAGCAGCGACTTGCCGACAGTCAATCCGTTGCCGGATACGGTGCTGTTGAACGTCACGTTCCCTTTGGCATAGAAGTCGCCCTGAATCGTCGCCTTGTCGAGCACGTAAAATTGCGAATTGCCCGTGACGAACACCGACTTTTTGATCGTCAGGACGGACGGATTGTTCCAATTGCTCAGTTGGAGATCGCCCGTACTGCTCACATACCCGTTAATCGTCAAGCTGCTGGCGAGTTTGGCCGAACAGCTGATGCCGTTGCCGATCAAATCGCCTTTGATCAGCCCCGAGGAAATGCCGGTTCCCTCGAAGGCGATGCTGCCCAACGAGCTCATGATGCCGTCGACCGTAAACGAACCGGCGCCGGCATTGAACAGAATATCGCCCGCCGCGATCACGTTGCCGTGAATGACAAGCCCGTCAATGCTGCCGTTGAACGTCAGCGGTCCGTTGCACACGACATCGCCGTTAATGACCAGATTCGTCGTCGGTCCGATCGAACAAGACGTGCCGCCATATACGGCCGTAGTGCCGATATCCGCCGGACTGCCGATGGACATGTAGCCCGACGTGTTCGTAATCGTATTCGTGCCGGTCACCTTCTTGACCGGATGCTCCGTCGCGGTTGAAGTCGTAACGTTGCCCGAGCTGACGCCGGACGGAGTAACAACCGGCAGCGGCGTCGGCTGCGCGGCGAACTTCCCGTTGAAATACGCCGTATAATCGGTCGCAAACGTCGGGCTGATCGTGTAGTCCCCGGCCGAGGCGGATATTTCCGCCGTGCCTGTGCCGGCAATGCCGGAAACGATCTTGTTCGCGAACACGGGGGCCGGCGTCGGCGAGGCCGCAACCGGTTCAACCAGCACCAGCTCCGGCACGTATTCGGTTCCCGCTTCTTTCGCGAAGAAACCGACGTATTCGCCGCCCGGCAAGTTTTTCAGCGCGAAGGAACCGACGTGGTCGCCCGACAACTGGCTCTGCACGAAGCTCGTCACCGGAAACTCGTAAAACTGGTCGGTCGACGTCACCGTCGCGCTGCTGGCCGGCGTCGGCGACGGGCTCGGCGCATTGTTGGCGGTAATCCCGCTTTCCGTCCAGGCGTCCGAGTTGACGCCGTAAGCCGATACGGTCGAGCTGACTCCCGTGTTGGTGAACCCGCGCACCCGCAGCTTGGCGCTGCCCGTATTGCTGTAGCCGCTCAAGTCAAACTTGAGGTAGGCGACCCGTTTGGACGACACGACGAGCCGGATGTCCGAGTTGTAGTTGGTGCCGGAGCTCGTGGCGTCGAACGAGTTGACGTAGCTGTCCGCCACCGGATACAAGGTGACGGTCGGCGTCGGGCTCGGCGTGGGCGTCGGTGTCGGCGTCGAGGTCGGCGTCGGCGTGTACGAGAACGGATAATCGCCTTTCAGTCCGACCGCAGACGTATCGATATTGACGAAACCGAGCGCAAGCGCCGGCGAACCGGCCGAGACCGTATAATTGTAAGCGTTCGGGTTTACGAAGAGCGGGTCGGCGAGCACCGAATGCTGATCGTATTTGCCGTTGTCCAGCGTCTTCCAGTTGGCGAACGTGTCGGCGCCGGGAATGCCGTTCACTTCGTACGTGCCGCCCGGATGGTAGAACACGTTGTTGTCGACCGTCGCCATCCCGAGGCCATGGTCGTCGCCCGGCTGGCTGGCATAGAAGGAATAAATGTCGCTGCCGCCGGTGCGGTACAGGATATTGTTCGTAAACGTCATGTTGTGCGTAGACTCGCACAAGGGGGCATCGTTCGTAACCGCCGCCTCTTTATACACCAGATTGTCGGCTGCGATATTGTTCGTCACTACGTGATCCGGCCCTTTGAGCAGAAAATCGTAAAAGCCGTCCTCCCCCGTATTGGCCGCATTCCGGTTATGATGAATGAGGTTGTTGCGGATTGTTACGTTGACGGAGCTGCAATCGAGATAGATGCCGACCACGTTGCCGTTCGGCACGCTGCCGGCGGTATCGTGCAGCACGTTGTTGTCGATCACGTTGCCTCTTCCCGTGCCCCACGTATAAATCATGCCGCCGTCCTGGGCTTCGCGCATTACATCCGACACGTCGTTGAACTTGATCTGGTTGTTTTTGGCATATACAAAATCAAGCCGGTTGGCATACGTCAACGTTTGCCCGTAGATCGTACTGCCGAAGTTCATCCCATAGTACGCTTCGCCGCTTACGTTGATGCCGATGTACGGGAAATGCCGGACATTGTTGTAGGAAATTTCGTTGTCGCCGCTGTAGGTGACGGAAATGCCCGGCGCATGCCCGACGAATTGTCCGCCGTTCTCGACAAGGTTGTTGGACACCGTATTGTACTTGTTGATGTACGCGGCGGCCGCATTGGCAAAATCGCCTTCGGGGCCATACTGCCCAAAATCGTAGCTGGCCAGTCGAATCGCGCTCGAACCGCTCGCATTGACATAGTTGCCGTAGATGGTGTTGTACTGCGCGTAATTGCTCAATTCGATCCCGTTATAACCCGCATTCAGGAATTGATTGAACTTGAGCGTGATGTTCGTCGCATTTTCCAGATACACCATGCCTTGCTTGTAGTCGGTCACGTTGTTGACCGTATCCCATGGATAGTACTTGGTGAAATCCGACAGATTGAACGTCAAGCCTTCGAATTGCAGCCCGCTGACCTTGGCCGACATGCTTGAGCCTTTGACCTGCAGCAGCCGCGTCGTCTTCGGGGCGACAATCGTCTGATTGGCGATCGGCGTGGTGCGCGGGTAATAATACAGGTAGCCCGCCGCTTCGTCCAAATAAAATTCGCCGGGCGCGTCGAGGAACGCTTTTGCCCCCTGCACATAATAGCGGTTGTCGGCTTCGATGTCGTAAGCGACGACATCCTGCAGCGTGATCGTTCTTGTGCCGGTATCGACGCTGGCGATCGGCGCGGTCGACTGCACGAATTGCGTGCCCGACCAGATGACGGCTTGCGCGTAAGTTGCCGTAAACGAGGGCAAGTCGCCCGATTTGTAAATGAACTGGGTTTGCGCGCTGCCGCCCGGTCCTTGCGCCTGCAAATACGAGCCGACATTCGGCGTCCTCGCCTTGAAGGCGCGCACGTTGTTCTCCGTCAGCGTCTCGAACGTCCAGCCGGTCCCGACATTCGCCTTGTAAATGTTGCCCGAGTCGAGCGTCCAGCCGGTAATGCGCTGCCCGCCATGGAAGACGGGAACTTCGGAGGCGTAATTTTTATAAATGATTTTGAAGCCGTTGTTCGCCGAATCGTTTTCATCGAACGTTATCGTGGCATTCTGATAATAGTTGCCGCCGCGAATATACACGACGATATCGCCGGTCATGCTGCCTTTGTTCGCCCGGACGACATCCCGCGCTTTCTGGATCGTCGCGAACGGCGTCGACAGCGAAGTGCCGTTGTTCGCATCCGATCCGGAAGGCGATACGTAGTAGGTGGCCTGAATCGCCGCATAAGCTTTGCTGCCGCTCCACAACGTCCCGTCGCCGAACCAGCTGAAAAACAGAAAACAAAAGGTCAACACCAGGGGGACCAACGTGCCCCTGCGCTTCGCCAATGCATGGCCTTTCGCGCTATTCCCCATAACGTCACCAGCCTCTTTTCTTCGATTTTGTCATCGTCCCTTCCGTGCGCTAGCGGCCAACCGTTCCGCTATCGTCTTATCGTCTCACGCGAACTCCCCCCTCTCCGGCGCAGTCCCCGCGCAGAGTAATTACCGATTATATCCTGCCACAGTCCCGCCGGCGGGGTAAATCACAAAGTTCGCCATCCGTTGCATTTCAGGCAAATTGCACCGCATTCAGCTTTTTGCAACAGTGCAATTTCGCGGGATCCGCTGCGATTTCGCATCGACGCGCCAAAACATACCCCATTTACCATCTTGCAATTTCGCTGCACAACGCTTTTGATATACTTGGGGTAAAGCTTCAGGCTGCCATTTACGATATGGGGGATGAACATGCAGATGGTGCGGGTCATGCAGCTGTACCGGTCGCGCAAATATTTGGTGCGGATTCTTCTGTCCATCTTGCTGCTGATCGTCTTGTTTCTCGTCATTTCTTCGGTGACCCAGTATTACAACTCCGAACGAACGGTGCTCGAGATTCAGGACGAAACGAATCGCAAG
Source organism: Paenibacillus cymbidii (assembly GCF_004764705.1). Classification (GTDB taxonomy): domain Bacteria; phylum Bacillota; class Bacilli; order Paenibacillales; family NBRC-103111; genus Paenibacillus_AN; species Paenibacillus_AN cymbidii. The sequence goes on from NZ_SHLX01000052.1 coordinate 25,221, forward strand.
GTGCTGAACCAGGTCAATTACAACATCGAATACATGAACGAACTGGTCAAAAATTTGACGATGTCGGTTTATTTCGACTCGGATACGATTTCGCTGATGAACAGTTCGACGATGGACATCTTCGAGCTGTTCCCCAAGGTGAGCCGGCTGACGCAAACGAAAGCCTCCTCGTCCTTCGTGGAATCGATCTTCGTCTATAACGGCTTCAACCGCTGCTACTATTCCTCGGAAGCGAAGGGGAAGCTGAGCTGCCAGGAGGATGGCCTGGACAATGTATTGGACCGTTATTTAAGCAACCATGACCAGATTGCCCGGCTTCGCCTCGTCCCCATGTACGACGACGCGTCGGACAGGCTGTACAACCGGGTGCGCTTCTTCTCCGTCTTCATGTACGATACGAAGGACGACCGCTACAACCGCCAGAGCATCCTCGTGATCAACATCAAGCCGGAGTGGCTGTTCAATCATATCCGCAACATCAACCAGCTGACGGAGCAAGACAACAGCAGCATTCTCATCATGGACGACAACGGCGACATCTTCAACGCGCAGGAGCAGCCGGACGCGGGGCGGGAAGTATGGGGACAGGCGGTGCAGGCTCATATCGCAAAGACGGGCCGCGCCGCGGACTACTTCAACGAAGGGAGCGGGCGCAACAAGAAGAGCATCAGCTATATGACGTCGGAGCAAAACGGCTGGGTCATCGTCAATGTGCAGTCCTACGACTACATTTTTGGCAAGATGAACCAGATGCGCACGTTTACGATCGTGCTGATCGGCATTTTTCTCGTGCTTTCCATCATCGTATCCGTCGTCATTTCGCTCGGCTTGTACAAGCCGGTGCAGCATATTTTGCGGCAAATGGAAAAAACGGTCCCTCCCGGCGCGCCGCCGCAAGGCCTTCAGGACGAATTCAGCCTCATAGCCAGCGGGTACAACGAGGCGATCGAGCATATCGGCTGGCTGCAGCAGGAGCAGGACGCGGGCAAGGACATTATGAAAACGTATTACTTGCGCAAGCTTGTCGTCGACAGCTCGACCGTGTCGGAGGAGGAATTTCCCCAGCTCGCCGAACGTTATCGCATCGGCATAACCGTTACCGCGCCCATGCTGCTGTGCGTGCTTAAGCTCGACGACTACGCCCAGTTCCAAACGTTTACGCCGTCTGCCCGGAAGCTATTTAAGTTCGCCATGCTCAATATTACGAGCGAAATCGTTTCGACCCGGTTCCGCAACGAAATCGTCGACATGCGCAGCGATCATTTTGTGCTGCTCGTGAATATCGGCCACACGCCCCGTCCGCCCGTTCAGGAAATGAGCGAGCTGCTGAAGGAGGCGCAAGAGCGTTTCGCCGGCTATTACCGGCTGAGCTTTACCGCGGCGATCGGCGAGCCGGTGCCCGATTACAGCACGTTGGACCGCCAGTATTGGGCCACGCTCGAGTGTTCGATGTACCGGCTTGTTTACGGCCAATCGGCGATTATTGTGCCGGCCATGATCGAGCGAAATACCGGCAACGGCGATTCCGACTTCCCGGCCGATATCGAGAAGCATCTGCTGGAAGGGCTGAGGGCGAACAACGCGGTCCAGTTGGAGGAGCAGCTTGACGAGCTGTTCCGCCATTTGGCCGGCCTGCACCATCGCAACATGACGTATCTGATTCTGCACGCGATTGTCGTCGTGCATAAAGCGATCCGCGAAATCAACAGCCATAATATTCATCAAATTACGATCGATCTGATGCCGTTCTATAAACAAGTCATCGAGCACGAGACGCTGGCGGAAATCCGCGCGACCTTCCTGCAGCTGTTCGCCGACATCGGCGACAAACGCAAGGACGCCAACGAAAAAAGCATCAACCCGATTCTGGTCGACACGATCAAGGAAATTATCGAAAGCAATTACCATGACTTGAATTTGAGCCTGCAAAGCATCGCCTCCACCATGCAGCTGTCGCCCACGCACATCAGCAAAATTTTCCGGCAGCACGAGGACGTTTCCATCGCCACGTACATGACCGATTTGCGGCTGCACCGGGCCAAGCTGATGCTCGAGGACAACAAGTATACGATCAACGAAATTTTGCAGCGGGTCGGCTTCGGCAACAAGAGCTACTTCTTCAAACTGTTCAAAATGAAATACGGCACCACGCCGAAGGAATACCGGATCAAACAAGTCATCCATGAGACTTGACCGAGGGGCGGCTGGCTTTTTAGGAAAAAGCGTCAGGGGAGATCGCAAATAGGCCACTTTTTATGGCTTATTTCGTTAAAAATAGGCTTCCGCAGGAAAATAACCAGTGATTTCACTGGCTATTCGTGTCGATTTGCCCGGATTGGCGCTGTTTGGCGGAAATAGCCAGTGTTTTCACTGGATATTTCGGGTGAGGCACCCGAAATGGAGGCAATAGGCCATTTTTTATGGCCTATTTCTCCTGGCCGAACGAACAGGACGGGAACGGTTATGCGACACCAAGATTAGCCGGTGCAAAAGCGGTTCCTCAGCGGGCCGATCGTAGTTTAAACGTAAAAATACACTAACTGCCGCCATATAAACTCGTTTGATACATTTAAGTGCAGATGTGCGCTTAAATTCATCGGTTCCCACTGAATTTCGGGAAACTGGCGGAGGTTACGTGTATATTTGCAGTTAAGCTGCCCCAAACAGTCGTTTAGGGAGATGTTAAGTGTATTATTACTCTTAGGGTGTGGGGTGCGGGGTGTGGGGTGCGGCAACGCCCGCCAAAACTAAAAAACCTTTGCGCCGGTCTTGCGGCCGGAACAAAGGCTTGTGGGGCGGCTACATCGCCCTCATCGCTTTGAACACTTCCTTGAACGACGGGCGTTTGCCGTACATCAGCACGCCGATGCGGTAAATTTTGGCGCCGAGCCAGCCAAAAACGAAAATCCCCACGCCCAGTGAAACGAAACCGAGCGCAATTTGCCAAACCGGCACGCCGACCATGCCAATCCGCAGAAACATCAGCATCGGCGTAAAGAACGGAACGAACGAAGCGCCGGTAATGAAGCTCGACGTCGGGTTGCTCAAGCCGTAGATCGAAATATAGAAGCTGACGAGCGACAGCATCGTCACCGGCATGATCGCTTGCCCCAGCTCCTCCGTCCGGCTGACCAGCGAGCCGATGCCCGCCAGCAGCGTAGCGTACAGGAAGAAGCCAAGGATGAAAAACACAAGGAAGTACACGATCAGCGAAACCGGAATGCTGCCCAAGTCGAGCCCGATGCTGTCGAGCTTATCCTTCGTGGCGGCGAGGTTGATCAGCCCGATGACGACGAAAAACACCACTTGCAGCATCCCGAGCAGGAACATCCCGGTAATTTTGCCGAACATCTGTTTCAGCGGCGACACGCTCGTGATGATGATTTCCATGACGCGCGAGCTTTTCTCGGCCGTAATTTCGGTCGCGATCAAGTTCCCGTACATCGTAATGATCATGAACAGCACGAACAGCAGCGCATACACGAGCGCAAATGCCGCGTTCCGCTCCGCCTCCGACTTGCCGCCGGTTTCCTCCGTGCCCGCCGCGGACAACTGCAGCGTCTGCACCGCAACGGGACTGAACATCTTCGCCAGCTGCTCTTTGGTCAAGCCGGCGTTTTGGCTGAGCAGCTGGCTTTTGATCTGGCGCAGCGCCTCTTCCAGCTTGTTCTGCTTGCCGCTGCCGAACACTTTCTCCGCCTTGTACACGCCGTTCGGAAAACCGACCGCCGGGTTGTCGACCAGCAGCAGGTAACCTTTGATATCGCCTGCTTTCAGCTTGGCGGCCAGCGCCTGCTCTTCCTGCTCGGCCGTGCCTCCCGCAGGCGGGAAAAGCACAATTTCCAGGTTTGGCTTCTCGTCTGCCGCCAGCGTCTCCTGCAGCGTCTTCGCGATGCCCGCCTTATCCTCAATCATGCCGATCTTCGTCGCTTTGCCCGATGACAAGGCGTCGATGATCGCCGGCAAATTCAATCCCAAGCTGATGACCACGGCGAAAATCAGGGACGTCACAAGAAACGCCTTCGCCTTGATCCGGTTCATGAACGTAAACCGCACGACGGTCCAGTAGCTATTCATGGCGCTCCCCCATCAACTTGACGAAAATTTCATGAAGCGTCGGCTCCATGATCTGGTACCGATTGACGATCGACTGCCGCATCGCCAGCTCCAGGATCGCCCCGCCGGCGCGGTCGGCGTCGGTGACAAAGATCTCATAGCCCCGCCCCGTGCGTTCGACGCGCGCAACGCCCCGAACATCGGCCAGCCCTTCCACGGCGCCTTCCGTTTCCAGAATGATGCGCTCGCGCGGGTAAGCCTTTTTGATCTGCTTCAAATTGCCGCCGAGCAGCGTATTCGACTTTTGCAGGATGACGATATTTTCGCACAGCTCTTCGACGTGGTCCATGCGATGGCTGGAAAACAGCAGCGACTTCCCTTGATCGCGCAGCTCGCGCACCGTCGTTTTGAGCAGATCGGCATTCACCGGGTCGAGCCCGCTGAACGCTTCGTCCAGAATCAAAATATCCGGATTGTGGATGACTGCCGCAATGAACTGAATTTTTTGCTGATTGCCTTTGGACAGCTCTTCGACCTTCTGGTTGTAGTATTCCGGCACGCCGAACTTGTCCAGCCAGCGCTTCAGCTCGCGGTCCGCATCGCGCCTTGCCATCCCCCTCAGCTCGGCCAAATAAACGATCTGTTCGCTGACCTTCACCTTCGGATACAATCCCCGCTCTTCCGGCAAGTACCCCATAATGCGCGACAATTCGCTGGAATAGCCTTTGCCGTTCCAGAGAATGCGCCCGCCGTCCGGATAAATGAGCCCGAGCGTCATGCGCATCGTTGTCGTTTTCCCGGCGCCGTTGGCGCCCAGCAGCCCGAACACTTCGCCTGGCCTCACCTCGAACGAAATGCCGTTCACCGCCAGTTTGCTGCCGTATTTTTTCATGACTTGATCGAGTTGCAATGCAGCCTGCATGCTGGTTCTCCTTTCCAAAAATTCCCCACAAAGTGGACCTGTTGCTTCGAAGCGAACTCAGGTACTTTGCGGGGGCCCCGGAAATATGTACACAAACCTTCCCCTATTACCGCATTGGACCGCTCTCCAGGTCCAATCGGCAATGATTTCTACCACTTGCGCCGAGCCGACCTCGCTGAATTGCATCGATCCATGAAATCATTACCGCATTGGACCGCTCTCCAGGTCCAATCGGCAATGATTTCTACCACTTGAGCCGAGCCGACCTCGCTGAATGGCATCGATCCATGAAATCATTATCGCACAAAACGGCCGCAAGGAGAAATCTCCACCGGCCGTTGTGCCTGAATCCGTTATTCCGCCGCCACCGTGCGATTGCGACCGCCGCTTTTGGCCCGGTACATCGCCCGGTCGGCCAAATCGAAAACCGCTTCCGCCGAATCGGCCTGGGAAGGGAAATGCGCGACGCCAAGCGACACCGTCACCGTCTGCCCAACCGGGCTGGCGGCAGCTTCCATTCGTTGCCGAATGCGTTCGGCAACGGCAAACGCATCGCCGGCCGACGTCAATGCGAGCAGCGCTACGAGCTCTTCCCCGCCGTACCGGCAGATGATGTCGCCGGGCCGGATCGAAGTCGAGGCCACCTCCGCCAGCGCCTTCAACACTTCGTCCCCAGCGGCGTGCCCGTACGTATCGTTGATTGCCTTGAATTTGTCGATGTCCATGATGACGATCGAAAAGGCGGTCCGGCGCTCGACCCACGACTTGATTGTCGTTTCCAGCGTTCTCCGGTTCAGCAGACCGGTCAGCGGATCCGTCATCGCGTCGCGGGTCAAATCGTCCGTTCGTTTCTTCAGATCGGTCATGGCGAGACGAATCGTTTTGCCCAGCATGTTCGCTTCCCGGTTCCAATGCGTTTCGATGTTGCCCGGATCGATTTTGCCGCGGCCGATGCCGCCGACCAGATTGGCCATCGTCACGAACGGCCGGGCCAGGCGCCGCGCCAGCCAATTCGCGCCGATCAGCAGCAGAACGAAGGGCGGCAGCATATAAAGCAGCATCGAACGAATATGGCGGTTCAATTGCTCGTATACTTCGCTGAGCGGCGATACGACAACAACGCCCCAGCCGGTTTCCGGCACAACCGAGTAGCCCGCCAGCAGCCGCCCCCCCCGGGTATTCACCGTTTGCTCCTTGCCGCTGATGCCTTCGGTGAGCTTCCTGACGACGCTGTTGCTCCGCACGTCTTCGCCGAGCCGCGTCTTGTCGGGATGATAGATCAGATGCCCTTCGGATTCAACTACATAATAGTAGGTGCCGTTGTCGTCCGACATATTGCTGCCGAAGATCATGTTCATGATGTTGTTTTCCTGCAAATAAATCGTGCCGCCGACGAAGCCCTTGTAGTTGCCTTCCTGGTCGAAAAACGGCTCGCTCATGAACACGATCAGTTTGCCGTTGGCAATCGGGTAAGGCTTCGATACGTACGGCTTGCGACTGGCAAGCGCCTCCAGCGACGCTTCTGTCGTAACGGCTTTGTTAAGCATCGACTCGGAGCGCGGCGAAATACTGCGCACGACGCCCGTTTCGTCAACGACGACGATGCCGTTAAAGTAGTTGCTGCTGCGTCTCATCAGCTCGATTTGCTCGAACATTTGGCCGTCGTTCATCGGGAATTCCCGCGACAGCAGGCTCACCGTATATTGCAGGCCGCCGCGCATCGATTTCAGGATCGAATCCATCGTTTGGCTCAATTTGTCGGCGTTCGTGTCGTTGAGCGACAACGTCGTAGCAATTAGCGACTGTTTCTTCGATTGGTACGAAGCGATCAGCAGGATCGTCAAGGTCAGCACGACCGAAAGCGAAACGAGGCCGGAAAAGAGGGTAACCAGACTGACGCTGCGAAAATAGCCGCTTTTGGACTTGTGTGGATTCATCCTGATGCCCCCTCAAAACTGCCGATTCGATATAATTCGACACGGCTTCGAGCGGTTCCTCTCTTGCCCGGGGCGAGCAAACAAGAAAAGAAGCTGACACCGCAAACTCCGGAATCAGCTTCATTAAATGGAATTAATTTCTATATTAAGCCTAGATGTGCATAAAAAGCTTTCAGTTTCTCCATCTGCTCGTCGGTCAAATTGTTGTAAGGCAGCCGGCGCCAGCGCCGGGCAATGCCGAACAACTCAAGGGAACCGTGAATGACGGCGTCAAAGTCAACTCCGAGTCCGGTCCCGAACTCGATCAGCGCGATATCGTAGTCACGAACGATCGCCGCCGCTTCCCGGGTGTTGCCTGCCTGCACGAGACGCCAATACCGCAACGCGATCTCTGGCTTGAACCGCATGTACATCGACAAATAAGCATCGGCGCCATACGGCAGCTGATCGAGATGATTCTCCTTTCGCCCGCCCGACAGAAACGCCCACCTGCCGGCAACCAGATTGGCGAGCCTTCTTCCGTATGGGCCGCAAATATCGTCCTTGACTGCAACGATCCCGTTGTCGTTCTCTTCCAGCAAGGTCTCTGCCACTTTCAGCGGCAACGCGACTCCAGGGCCCAATGCGGTGACGGCCATCACCGGCATGACTTGCCCGATGCGGCGAAAGTGCTGCGCAAGCGTCTGCGGGGTGCACGACCCCGCCCAGTTGGGCGGCAGCGGCATGTACAGATCGGCTCCCAGCGAACGGCAATATTCGGCGAACCGGACCGATTCTCCCGTCCACCAATTGCCTGCCGTCACGACCAGCTTCCTTCCCGCGACTTGTTCCACCGTAACGCGCGTGACTTCGGCGATTTCGCGATCCGTCAGGATACTGTACAGGCTGTCGCCGTATGTCAACAGCACGGTTCCGCTGCCGCCCTCGACGATGAACTCCACGCAGTTGCGCAGCGCGGCATAATCGATCTCGCCTTCCCGATCGAAAGGCGTGCTCACCGAAGCAATCGGTCCGTTCAAATAATGCTTGACCCGCTCGAGATCGGTCATTTGGTCTCCCTCTCTTTCTCCAAAGCCGGGGCCCCGTCGCATTCGCCGGATTGCAGCAGCAGTTTCGTTGCGATTTTTACAATCGCTTTTCGGACCGGTTGCGGATCGCCGCCGATCGCGCATCCCGGACGATGGACGTCATGGGGCATAAAGACGGCGAACTGGCCCGCCTGGACGCGCAGCAGCGTTTCATTCTCGACCTCTTCGAACAACAGCGCATCCCGGTCGGTCCAATCATCCGTTACCCGGAGCCGTTCCGTATACCGGGCCACTCCCATCGTTTCTTCCCCGCTGATCATGTACTGCACGTCCGCATACCGGAAATGACGTTCCGCCTTGCGTTTGGCGATCGGTGCCGTTTCGCCCGAAACCACGTTGACATAAAGATCGTCGCCGTCGATGTCGTATCTTCCGTTGGCCATTGCCGTCCAATCGGCTGCCTGCAAAAAGTCGAGCGCCTTGACGAGCGCCGCCGGATATAACGACCGCTCTCTTGCATAATCGTTCCAATCCCCGTAGATCACGCCGGGTTCACTCCTTCCCCCGTGCCGCCAGGCGATGCAAGCGGCGAACCGCTCATGCGCATGCCGCTCACTTCGATGCCTGATCCCGCTTCCGCCGCATGCAGGCGAACGAACGACAGCGCGTGGCCCTGCTCCAGCTGCGACAGCGCCCCGGCGAACGTCCCGTTCACATGGACGACGGCATACTCGTGCGCGCAATCCCATCCCAGCCGCAGCGTAACCCACTCTCCTGCCGGCAGGGGAGCGTTTTCCAGCGCCAGGTACGGCCCTTCGTTCGCATGCTGCGCAGCCAGACGGCCATCGCGTTCGATTTTCAACCGAAACATGCCGCTTTGTTTGGTATCGGGAGATAGGAACGATGCCGCCAGGCTGACATAGATCCCGCCGGACGTGTCCGCGCTTCCGATTCTGACCTGCAGTTCAACCTCTCCGCGGATCGCGAGCGGGAAATTCCACGTCGCACCGACGCCGGGATCGGCCCCCTGCTGCACGATACGAAGGGCGCGAGCGCCGTCCGGCAGCACGTATATTTCCGCACCCGTTTGCGACAACGTCAAGCTGTGATTGTCTTCGGCCAATCGCTCCTCCGCCTGCAATGCGACCAACCATTCAAGGTCGAAACGAACGACCCGGAACGTTTGGGTGCCGGGGTGGCTGAGGTGGGCATCGTAATAGCCGACCAACACGTTCCCGTCCGCCAGCTCCACCATCCACGGATAGCAGAACATTCGCCTGGCGTCATACTCCCGCTTCATCCCGACAACCTGGCGATACCCGCGCCAGACACCGTCATGGCCGCAAATTGCGGCAACAATCGCCTGTCTGGCATAACTGATGCCGTGGTGGATCGGCTCTCCGTTGCAGTGATTCCAGCACATGAGAACCCGGCCGTCGCGCAGCCGGAGAAGACCGGCCGGAGAATTCGACGAAACGAAGCCTGTCGGCGCTAGCTCGCTCCAGTTTTCGCCGGCGTCGCTTGAATACGATTCATACAATTTGCCGGCCTGGGTGCGCACCACCAACCAGATCCGCCCGTCCGGCAGCTCGATCGTTACCGGTTCGACAGCTCCGGTTTCGATATGCCCCCCGCCGTTGTCGAGGAAAAGGTTGCTGTTCGAAAGGCGCCACGTTTGACCGTGGTCGTCGGACAGCATGGCCGTGGTGGTGAAACGCCCGTTCTTGCGCCTCGTCATATAGGAGAACGAAACGACGATGCGGCCGCTGTCCAGCACGGTGGCATTGTTGATCGAGCCGGTATAGGAATGCCCGTAATCGACGGTTACCGGTTCCGACCACGTACGGCCATAATCGCTCGAGCGGATATGCTTCATTTCAATGATTCTGTCCTCATAAGGGATGTGCTCATCCCAGTTCAGCAGCAGCAGATAAAGATGATGCACATGCCCGTTCGCATCCGCGAACAGACCGAAGCTGTTGCACAGCCTGCCTTCTTCCGGGTGGGAAGCGATCACATGCGGCTCGTCCCAGGTTAACCCATTGTCGTTTGACCGACGGCAATACATATATTGCGGAATGGAAAGGTCATTCCATTGATTCGGTTTGCGCCCTTCTTCATAAATGGCAAGCAGCGATCCGTCCCCGCAGGCGAGGAACGGTCCGATTTCTCCCGGGAAGTCGATGCTTGTCGGTCCTTGATGGCGGTTCATGGGACGACTCCTTTTTTCACTTTGGTTTATTACCCTTTGATAGAGCCGGTTAGGACCCCTTTGACAAAATGCTTCTGCAGGAATGGATAAACGGCGATAATCGGCAGCGTCGTGATGATAATCATCGCTCCCCGCAGCGATTGCGGCGTTGGCCGGCGCAGCAGATCCGCCATGATTTCCGTGTTCATGTCCCGGCTCGTCATGGTCAGCACCACCCGCCGCATGAGCACTTGCACGGGCATCAATTCGGCCTTGTTGATGAAGATCGCCGCATCGAACCACGCATTCCAGTGCCAGACCGCATAGAACAGCCCGATCGTCGCCATCGTCGGCAAGCTTAACGGAATGACGATCCGCATCAGCACTTGCCCCGGCGACGCCCCGTCGATCGTGGCCGATTCCTCCAGGCTCTCCGGAATTTGCGCGAAGAAGCTTTTCATAATAATCAAGTTCCAGGCGCTGATCAAAGGCGGGATGATCATCACCCAGAACGTATTGACCAGGTGCAGCGCCTTCAGCAGCAGGAACGTCGGCACCAGTCCCCCGCTGAACAGCATCGTAACGAACACGATGCCGATAATCAGATTGCGTCCGGGCAGCGACCTGCGCGCAATCCCGAACGCCATCATCGCCGTGAACAGCAAATTGAGCGCGGTGCCGATCGTCACCCGCATAAGCGTAATGCCATAGGCCCGGTACAAGCTGGAGCCGTCGCTGAGCAGCGTTCGGTAAGCGGTGAAATCAAGCTGGTGCGGGATTAAAATAAAACTGCCTCGGCGAAGGAGCTCGCTTTCGCCGACCAACGAAGTAGAGGCGACAACGACAAAGGGCAGCACAAACATAAGCGAAAGCACGATCAGCAACGTGTAATTGGCGATTTGAAAAGCGTGATGCAAGGGCGCAAACGATTTCCGGTTCATTGGATCCACCTACCATATGCCGTCTTGACCGAATCGTTTGGCGAGCATATTCGCGCCTGCTACAAGCACCAGGGCGATCGCCGCCTTAAACAACCCGACTGCGGAGGCGAAAGAATATTTCACGTCGACCAGCCCTTCGCGGTACACATATGTATCGATAATATCCGATACCTGATACACCGGAGGGGAATACAGCAGGAAAATCTGCTCGAACCCGGCGTCCATCACATGACCGATTTGCAGGATAAGCAAAATGATCGCAATCGGGCGAATGCCCGGCAGCGTAATATGCCACATTTGCCGCAGCCGGCTGGCGCCATCGACTTTGGCCGCTTCGTACAATTGCTGGTCGATGCCCGCAATCGCGGCAAGGTAAATGATGCTGCCCCAGCCGATTTCTTTCCATATGCCGCTGACGACCAATACCGAACGGAAATACTTCGCGTCCGCCAGAAAAAAAATCGGTTCAAACCCAAGTTTTGCCAGAACGCTATTGACGATCCCGCTATCCACGCTGAGCAGCGTCGTCGTTAATCCGGCAAGCACAACCATCGAGATAAAATGCGGCAAATATGAAATCGTCTGCACGACCCGCTTGAAATACGTGTGAGTGACTTCATTCATCAGCAAAGCAAGCAGAATTGGAGCGGGAAAGCCGAACAGCAGCCGATAGAAGCTGATCGTTAGCGTGTTGCCGATAATGTCCCAGAAGTAATACGAATCGAAAAACGTGCGGAAATGCTGGAACCCCACCCACCTGGACGACAGCATGCCCGCCAGTCCGTCGAAGGGACTTGCGTCCTTGAAGGCGATAATGACGCCATACATCGGAGCGTAATGGAAAACGATAAAGTACAACAAGCCCGGAAGGATGAGAAGATAGTACAGCTGATGGCTTCTCATTTTGTTGATGGTCTGGGCAAGCATGAATGGCCGGTCTCCTTCCGTCCCCTTCGCCGCAAGCCGCCCATTCGATCGAACGGGCGACAGGAGCGAACCGGTTTACTTTTTGTACTTCTTGTACTCTTCGGTCATGGCCGCGCTCCACGCGTCGTGGCCTGCCTTGCCAAGCTCCGCGAGAAACTTGTCATATTCCGCCAGCGGCCTTGCACCCATCACGAATTTGACAATTTCCTGGTCGATCGTCTTGTCGATATCGGTCATATTCGGCACTTTGGCCGAGATCGCTTTGCGATCGAATTGATAATCGACATTCGCAATCCCGTACGGCTTTGCGGTAGCCGGGTTGAACACATAATTTTTGATCATCCAGTCCGCATAATCGACCCTGCCCGGCACCGGCGGTTCCACCGCGATCGTCGATTGCACCGTGTACGCAATCGTCGTGAACGGCAGCAGATCGCCCAAATAATCGTAGTTGAGCCGGATTTGAACATGATTGGTCGCCTTGTCGATGTACTTGTAGTTGTCGCCCTCGATGCCGAAGAACAACAGGAAGTAGTTTTTGATATCCGCAAAAATCCAATCGAGCAAACGCATGGCCGCTTCCGGATTTTGCGCGTTTTTGTTCAGCATGATGCCGCTTATGTTGGCGCCTCCGCTGCTGGCGTTCATTCCCTTCGGCCCTTGCAGGTCGAGCACCACATAGTCGGCATTCGGATCGTTCTTCCGCAGCTCGTTCAGGTTCGTGCCAAGCGGCAAGTTATAAGCGGAAGCGACAGCGCCTACCCGGCTTTGCTTGATCAGTTCGTTCTGCCGGTCGCGGTTTGTCGTGAACGACTCTTTGAAGATCAGCCCTTTTTTGTACCAGTCGGCCATCAGCGTAATGAAATCCTTGTAGCCGGGATCGTAGACGCCTTTCTTCACTTTGCCGTCACTGCTGTCGTACCAGTCCCCGTAACCCGCAGCCATATACCCGGCGGCCATCGCATTGTTCATGCCGTTCATCCCGGCGCTGGGGTTGTGGTCGGTCAGGAGCGGAATCGTTTGCCCATTGCCGGCAGGATCCTTGTCTTTGAACGCCTGGAGCACCTTCTCGAAATCGTCGTACGTTTTGGGCATTGGCAAATTCAGCTTCGTCAACCAGTCCTTGCGGATCATCACCCGATTCGTCGACGACGGCATCAGCGTCGGAATCCCCCAGATTTTCCCGTCGGCGGTCGTCAGCGCGTCCCAACCGATCTTCCAATCCGGCTTCCATTGCTTGCGAATGTTGGCCCCGTACTTGTCGAGCAGGCTGTTCAGCGGCATGACGGCACCGTTCAATTGATGCGTGTTCATCGCACCGACGAAAATATCGAGCGGATCGTTCGAGGCGAGCACCAGGTTCAGCTTCTCGTTCGGCGAATCGACCGAGCGCGGCACGACTTCGATCTCGATGCCGGTCTGCTGCTTGACCAGGTCCCGGATATGCTGCACCGCTTCCGGCTTGCTTGCTTTGCCGAGACCGGCGGCAAGGCCGATATCGTAAATATACACCTTGTCGGCCTTCTTCGATGCCGGCGTGGCGCTGCTGCTCGCACTGCTGCTTATGCTGGCAGCCGGCGAAGCCGAATTGCCCCCCGCCTCCTTACCGCCTCCCGAACATGCCGCCAATACGGTTGTCGCCAGCATGGCCGTCGCCAGTACGAATGGCACTTTTTTGCCCATACTTCCTGCCTCCCTTTTCCTTTGTGATCTTCCCTGCATCATCGGCCTTGCATCATCGACTGCAACCGTTTTCACTTGCCATTGCCCGTCGGCAGAGCAGCCGATACCCGTATTCTAGACTGCCCGACCGCCGGGGAACAGGCCCCGATCTTGCGTTTCTCCCCCGAAAGACCACTTGCGGCAGGCTTCATTATCAAGGTAAAAATACGGGCCCATAAGGAAGCCCGCAGGCTTACTCCTCCTGCGGACTGTCATCGCCGTGCAACCGGCGATATTCGCCCGGAGAGACGCCGGTGTACGTTTTGAACAATTTCATAAAGTAGCTGGGCTTCAAATAGCCGACCTGTTCGCTGATCGTCGTGACCGTCAGCTTGCTCTCCAGCAGCAGCTTTTTGCTCTTGTCGATCCGCAGCCGCGTCAAATATTCGGTGAACGTTTCCCCCGTCTTCTCCTTGAAGATGCGGCTCACGTACGTCTGATGCATGCCCAGCCGCTCGGCTACGGCGGCGAGCGTAATTTGTTCGCCGTAGGACTGATCGAGAATCCTTACGATCTGATCGATATGGCGATTGTTTTTTTCGCGGAAAGCGTCGCCGATCTGCACCGACAGCCGGCCAATCATCATTTCGAACCAGGAGACGATTTCGGCCCAATCCTTTTTCTGCACCAATATGCTGTAAAGATTGCGTTCGACCTGCATCAGTCGATTCAGATCCACCCGCAATTCGCCCGCCGCAGCGATAAACCCGCTCAACAATTGCACGAAAGCGTGCTGGACTTGATGAGGATGAACGAGCGCGCGCTGCGAGCGCAAGTCCTGCATCATTTCGCCGAACACGCTATGCGCCCGCCCGGTTTCGCCGTTTATCATATAGTTGATCAACGCCATCTCCTTCTCTTTCGGGTACAGCAGCAGCGGCGTCCCTTCCAGCCTGACGTCGTCGATATAAATCACTTCGCTCGCTCCCGCCACGGTGCGATAACGCAGCGCTTCCTGCGCCTCCTCGTAAGCGCGCTTCAGCGTGGTCACGTCCGGACAATATTTCCCGATGCCAACGGAGCAGGTGAAGCCGAAGTCGAGCTGGATCTGTTCGATCACCCGCCCGGCGATGGCGAATTGCTCTTCCAGTTCGTCTGCCGGTCCATTGGCGATCACGACGACCTGGTCTTCGGCCATCTCCATGACGATTCGCTTGCGGTCAGCGGGAAGCTGCTCCTCGACGATGTCCATAATACGAAGCTTCATCAGCTTCTCCTCTTCCATCGCCAACCCTTTCGAACGTGACTCCTCAAGCGATACCAGCAGCAGAAACAGGCCGTCCAACTCGATATCGAGCGACAAAAACTTCAGCCGTTCCTCGATTTCGCTCGTATCCATCGAATGGTGGTGCAGCAGCGCACGCACGAACTTCTCCTGGTTGGCGGGCATGCTTTCTTTTAACCGCAATTGCAGATTCGTTCTGTCCTCGTAGACTCGCTCGAAGCTGCTATGAATCAAGCCGAACTCTCCCGGTTCTTGCAGATCCGTCTCCGGCTTCGGAATCGACGGGTCTTTGCTGCGAATGTAGTGCAACAGCCGGGATACCGGATGGTAGATGTTGCGGGTTGTAGCGAGCGCAAGCAGGCCGGTGGCGATCATCAGCAGCAGGCAAGTGAAGAGCGTGATCGTGCGCATGTTGACCACGCTGCGGTACAATTCGTTTAACGTCGTCGCCGTTACGAACGTCCATCCCAGCTTTTCCGAAACGATCGCGGTAACCAACATCCGCCGGCCGTCAAATTCTTCTACGAAAGATGGCATGGCCGCCGTGCGAATCCGTTCCGTCAAAACCGCGTCGGAGCCGATCAGCTCGTTCAAGCGATTGCTTCTGTCGAACAGCATTCGTTTGCCTTCCGCGGACAAGATGAAAAATGAGCCGCCCAACTGATTGTTCAGCGGGTTCACAAAACTCGAATACAAGGCATCCGTATTGAGGTTGATCACCAAATAATTGCCGATTACCGGCGAAATATACACCATCGGAATGACTTCCTTGAAGCTCCCGTCATTCTGCCTGGCATTCCTTGGCTCCGTAAACGAAGGAACCCCTTTTATTTTGCCCGCGAACGATTGCCATTCCGGGTCATAAAACTGCTCCGGGCTATATTGACCGCCTCTCGTATCGAGGATCATCTCCTTCGCGCTGTCGTAATAATAAATCGAATAGATGAATTCGTTCGAATCCTTGAGCACATCCAGCGCGCTGACCAAACGTTGTTTGGCGGACAAGTAGCTGTACAGGCCCGGAAGCTCGTCTTCGTTATAGACTCCGCTTAACGCCTCGTAGTGGGCGCCCCGCGGAAAACCTTCATAATCCCGCAGCACCCTGTCGAAGGAGAGCTGCCTGAAGCTGTTGCTGATCTGCTTGCTCACGACTTCCATTGCATTGACCGTCTGCTGCAAATAATTTACATTGGCCGCTTGCAGCTCCTTCTGCATCGAATCCTTCGCATTGTAATAGAAGAAGAAACTCATCGCAAAAATCGGCAACAACGAAATTAATAACGTGTAGACGATTAGTTTTTTGTAAAAATTTCTTTTTTTGTTATTTTTCGATAACATTTCGATCCCCCCACATCGCACAAACGTGAAAGCGCTTTTATCTATTTTAGCGTATCATGGAACGATTGAGCCGTAAACGGTCGGCAACAAAAAAGCCTTGAGGTGATGGCAGCGGCCTCCGCGGCCCTGCGCCGCGCGTTTAGCGCATGTTTCAACAAAACGCGAACGCTTCCGCTTTTCCAAACTAACCCCCGCTCACCACTTCCTCCCCTTCGCCTCTGTTTTAACCTTCGCCAAGCAGACACGTTGCACAAAACGCGGCATTCTCCCCTCCGCCAACTAACAAATTCGCTTTTTGTGCCGCTCCGATGAAGCTTCTTGCAGAAATAGGCCATGTTTAATTGCCTATTTCGCCAAAAACGGGCAGCCTCTCCGGAATAGCCAGTGAAATCACTGGCTATTTCGACTAAGAGGCCCGATTTGGGGGCCTTTCGGCGAAAATAAGCCATGTTTTCACTGGCTATTTCCGACGAGTCGGGCCAAATCGGGCCAATAAGCCATTTTTCATGGGCTATTTTCGTTACCCGGCCCGGCATGATGCCGCAGCCGCAGTTAAAAAAGTCCCGCACCGCCCTGGTCGCAGGGATGAACGGGACTTGTGCCGCGGCGCGGCGCCAGCGGATTACCAACCAAAAATCGCATCAATGACCGGCTTCGTATCGCCGCCGGGGTACAACACATAGAGCAGCACATAAACGAGCACGCCGGTTGGCGCCGTCAGCAGCCACAGCACCGCGGTAATGCGGCCCATCTTCTTGTGCTTGGCAAACCGTTTGGAGAAGGCGTGCAGCAGCGTAATGATGCCGAACACGCCGGCCACCGTCGCCAGTAAAATGTGAATCGGCAAAAAGATATAATAAAACGTGCTTGCCGCATCCGGCGCGTCTTCGGCAAACGTCGTGTTGCCGACGAAGATCGTCCGCCCGACATAAAGCACAAAAAACAGCAGCGCCAATGCGGATGCGGTCAGCATTACCTTCCGATGCGTATCGCGTTTCCCCTGTTTAATCAAGTACCAGCCGATCGCCACAAACACCGCACTCACGACGATCAGGCTCGTACATACCAACGGCAATACATGATGGCCCACTTGTTCCTCCCCTTTCCACTACCCGCCATTCTTTTGCAGCCAGGCTTCGCCGGGAATCGCGTCAAGGTCGTCATCCTTCGCCCGTTCCCTGCGGAACCAGCGGAAAAACACGAAGGCCAATACTGTTCCATAGACGATTTCCTGAATGATCTTCATGAGCGTGCCGCCCAACTGCTGGTCGTCAAGCGGAGGCAGCAGCTCGAATACTTGCGGGCCTTGGGCGAACATCGGATACATGATCGTTTTGGAAAAAATAATCAATGCGCACGCCGGCGTCAGCAGCACGCCGTTGGCGAACACATAAGCCAGCTTCTGCAAATCCGACAGCCGATCCCATTCCTTCACCGGCGCGAAGACAGGGAACCACATATGGAACGCCAGCACGATCAGCAGAACATGTGTTCCGTAATGCCAGAAACCGTTGTGATGCACATTGTTCATAATGAACGGGATATGGTAGATGGAAAAACACAAATTGAACAACAATACCGACAGCATCGGATTCGTCAATGGCTGGAGCCATTTGCGCACGAACCGTTTGTCCAGCACCGGCTTTGCCATCCACTCCGGAATGCCCAGATAGAGCAGCGGCGGCATAATCAGATACAACAACGACTGCTGCAGCATGTGGGCGCTGAACAGGCTGGATTGTCCGTAATAACTGATCGGGCTCCCCTGACCGGCATAAAACACAATCAGGCCGAACACGAACGCCGTTTTCTGCCGGGATGTCGTCTTGTAGACGTCCGGCTGCTGCCGCGCCAAACTGTTGACGTAATAAAAATAGGCGAAGCCCGCGATGACGGCAAGCAGCAGCGTACCCGGGCTCCATAAGGCGAACAGCGTCGGACCGCCATCTGCGCCGGCGCCGTGATTCATATGCTCATTCATGCGTTAAGCACCTCCGTTCATGAAGGGACAAAAGAAAAACGAGAGGCGGAACTGGATTCAGCTGCCGCCTCTCGAACGATTACCACCACATCCAGTAAAGCGCGGCGATAGCAGCTGTTGCCGCCACGACTCCGCCGAATGCCAGAAACAATATCGGATACACATGTCCGCGATCCTTCATGTGCATCCAGATCGCCAGCTGAATGACCGCTTGCGCGATGGCCAGGATGGTCAGGAAGGCGACGAGAAACATTTTGCTCATGCCGCCGTAGATGACAGCGGCGAAGGCGAGCATCGTCAATACGATCGAAATGATGTAGCCAAGAAAATGGTTTTTCGGGCCTTCCACACGGTGACGACCATGCGAGCCTGCAGCTTGATGATGTTCCGCACTCATCGATTAGCCCACCTTCCCGAGCAAATAAACGACTGTAAAGATGAACACCCAGACAACGTCGATAAAGTGCCAGTACAAGCTGGCGACGTAAAACTTCGGCGCGGTTACGACCGTTAAGCCTTTCTTCAGGCCTTGCAGGATAAGCAAACCGATCCAGAGCACCCCGAACGCAACGTGCGCGCCGTGGAAGCCGACCAGCGTATAGAATGAAGTGGAGAATGCGCTGGTTGTAAAGTTGTGGCCTTCATTCACATATTCGTTGAACTCGTAAATTTCAAGGCCGAGAAACCCAAGGCCGAGCAAAATCGTAATGAACAGCCAAACCAGCAATTGCTGCAGCTTGTGGCGGTGCATGGCGATCATCGCAAATACGCTTGTCAAGGAGCTCGTGAGCAGGATGAAAGTCGACCATCCGACCGTATTGAGCTTGAACAGGTGTTCGGCCGTCGGGCCGTCAACCGCTTGATGCCGCAAGGTCATGAACGTGGCGAACAGGGTGCCGAAGAGCACCATTTCGCCGCCGAGAAAGAGCCAAAATCCGAGCAGCTTGTTTTTGCCTTCCAGAGTCGCTTTTTCCGGTTCTGCCGGAAGAGCGCCGGTTGCATGATGTCCACTCATCAGCCTTTAACCCCCTTCTCTTCCAGTTCGTCGACTTCGATGTGCCAGCCGTGGTCGTCGAATACGGAACGAAGGAACATGCACGCGAACGTAATGACCAGACCTGCAATCGCCACGATATAGTGATTGAAAAGAACGTCTCCGAACGAACTGACGACATCCACGCCGTCGCCGGCAAAATCATGCTTCGAGTACATGAAGCCGAGTCCTGCGATAAACAGCCCGATCGACATGAACAGCGGCAGAATCGAAGGCGAAGGCATATGAATCGGGCCAACCGGTTCCGCCGGCGTCATTTCCTTGTTGCCGGACATTTTCTCTTT
Source organism: Paenibacillus cymbidii (assembly GCF_004764705.1). Lineage (GTDB taxonomy): Bacteria > Bacillota > Bacilli > Paenibacillales > NBRC-103111 > Paenibacillus_AN > Paenibacillus_AN cymbidii. Next base: position 44,827 of record NZ_SHLX01000052.1, read on the forward strand.
CCACAGCGGGTCGAGCGCGCGGACCAGCGGCGTTTGCTTGAAGTTGTATTCCGGCGCAGGCGACGGAATCGCCCATTCGAGCGTACGGCCGTCCCATGGGTCGGAGCTTGCGTCTTTCGGTTTCATCGAGCTGACGATGATGTTGAACAGGAACACGATCGTACCGATCCCCATCAGGAAAGCCCCGATCGAACTGATCAGATTGCCGGCATCGAGATCCTGTCCCGGCAAGTAAGTAAATACGCGCCGCGGCATCCCCATCAGGCCGAGGAAGTGCTGCGGGAAGAACGTCAGATGGAAGCCGATAAAGAACAGCCAGAAATGCCATTTGCCCAATGCTTCGTTAAGCAGCCGGCCGAACATCTTCGGCCACCAGTAGTACAAGCCGCCGAACACGCCGAGGATCAAACCGCCGACAATAACGTAGTGAAAGTGCGCAACGACGAAGTACGAATCGGTAAACTGGAAGTCGGCCGGCGGTACCGCGAGCATAACGCCCGTGACGCCGCCCATAACGAACGTCGGTATGAAGCCGACCGCCCATAGATTCGCCGTCGTGAAGCGGATTTGGCCGCCCCACATCGTAAACAGCCAGTTGAAGATTTTCACCCCGGTCGGCACCGCAATCGCCATCGTTGCAATCCCGAAGATCGAGTTCGCCACCGGTCCGAGACCCGTTGCGAACATGTGATGCGCCCAAACCATGAAGCCGAGAAAGCCGATCAGGATCGTGGCGAACACCATGGAGCTGTATCCGAACAAACGCTTGCGCGAGAACGTACTGACGATTTCAGAAATAATACCGAACGCCGGCAAAATCAAAATGTATACTTCGGGGTGACCGAAGATCCAGAACACGTGCTGCCAGAGCACCGGGTTGCCGCCTTTGCCGATTTCGAAGAAGTTGCCGCCGAAGATGCGGTCGAACGTCAGTTCGACAAGACCAACCGTAATGGCAGGGAAAGCGAACAAGATAAGCGCGGACGTAATGAACGATGTCCAGGTGAACAGCGGCATGCGCATGAAGCTGAGGCCCGGAGCGCGCATGTTGATAATCGTGACCAGGAAGTTGATGCCCCCGATCAGGGTGCCAAGACCTGCGATCTGCAAGCCCATCAGGTAAAAGTCGACGCCGTGTCCGCTATACGTATCGGTGGACAACGGCACATATGCCGTCCATCCTGCGTCCGGAGCGCCGCCCATGAACCAGCTGATGTTCAGCAGCAGGCCGCCCATAAAGAAAAGCCAGAAGCCAAGTGAGTTCACGAACGGGAATGCAACGTCGCGCGCCCCGATCTGCAGCGGAACGATCGCGTTCATAAACCCGAACAGCATCGGCATAGCCGCGAAGAAGATCATCGTCGTGCCATGCATCGTCAGCAGCTGGTTAAACGTGCCGCCGACGAAAATATGCTGGTCCGGATACATTAGCTGAATCCGGATCAAGATCGCTTCAATGCCGCCCGCCAGGAAGAAAAAGCCGCCGGCGAGGAAGTACAAAATGCCGATTTTCTTGTGGTCAACTGTCGTCAGCCAATCCATTAGCCCGCTGTACCGTTTCACCGTATGCGCGTGAGCCAAATTCGTTACCCCCTACAAACTTTCGTATCCGCACAAGCGAAGCTTTCCTGCATGAAAGCTTCGGCTTGTGGCCTTCGGTTCAAGACTACTTGAGCGTGTTCAAATATTTGACAACGTCGTTCAGCTGCTGCTCGTTCAGGCCGCGCGCCGGCATAAGCGTGCCGGGCTTGACCGATTGCGGATCGTTGATCCATTCCTTCAGCTTGGCGTCGTTATGCTCCAGAATGCCTGCGACCAGCTCCCTGCTCGCAAAACCTTTCAGGTTCGGGCCTGAGCCGACTCCGTCCGGCGTAACGGCGTGGCAAGCGATGCAGTTCTGTTTGAACACTTGCTCGCCCGCTGCGACGTCGGCGGAAACCGCGGCGTAAGGCGTTGTCATCTTGGTCAGCCAAGCGGCGTATTCCGCTTCGGATACGGCCTTAACCTTGAAGTCCATGAGTGTATGGGAAGCGCCGCACAATTCAGCGCACTTGCCTTTGTATGTGCCCGGTTCGTCCGCTTTGAAGTAAAGCGTGTTGACGTTCTTGTCGCCCGGGTTCGTATCCTGTTTGCCGGCGAGCGTCGGAATCCAGAACGAGTGGTTGACATCCGCGGATGCAAGCTTGACGGATACGATCTTGCCGACAGGCACCACCAGATCTTGGGCGGTTTTGAACTTCTGGTCGGCATATTCGAACTCCCACCAGAATTGGTGACCCGTGACATTGATATGAATCGCGTCTTTGTCATCGGAGTAATCGGTTACGTGCTTGAACGTGTAGAACACGGTAGGTACTGCCAGAATGAGAAGCAGGATGATCGGGATTACCGTCCAAATAATTTCCAGCAAATGATTGCCTTCCACTTGCTTCGGTATGACGTTTTCCTGTCCTTTACGCCGGCGAAACTTGATCAGCACGTAAATATAAATGAAGAAAACGACCACCAGAACGAGAATCATGATCCCGAAGCTTAGCTTGATCAAGTCCAACTGTTCTTTCGCTACCGGTCCTTTCGGATTAAGCGTCGTGAGATAAGGGTCGCCGCACCCTGCCATCAGCCCAAGCAACGCCAACAGGGGCAAGAGACGTCCTATCAATTTCCATCTGCTGCTCATCGATTCATCAACCCCACTTGTCTGTTTTAGCCGCACCAGGGAAATGGTGACGCACGCTCGGCCGCTTCCACCCGGCACTCCGGCTTCCGGCAAATTTCCCCGGACAGCGAAACGAATCGCCGTTCGGCTTTACGAAACAATCGCCACGCAAGGGTAAAGCGGCTTGCTGTCGCATGAACGAGCGACCCCGCTTCACGAAAAAATATAAGACCGTAAAAATATAAGACCGTCATGAAAAAAACTGTTTGCCGGCCTTATATTTTAGCAATCTTTTCCGCGTCTTGACGTAATCCCTTTTTAACTATAAATTCGCCAATCCTGTTTGTCAATCTTCCCAGGAAAGTTCACAAATTGTTCTTAATCCTTGCCATTGCTGCGTTTTTCTCCTTCTTGGTTATTTCCTAAATGTGCGTCCGTTATGCGTCATTCCCACCCGTACACGGGCATATTTTTGGCTGAAATATGAATGCTATACATGATTACTTTGTTTGGGCGGGGCGATGCCCGCGTAAATATAGGAGAAGACTTACGGGAGGCTGTTACGATGAATCGGAACTCGATGCGGATATGGATGTTGTCGATGACCATGCTGCTTGCGCTGGGCGGGTGCATGGAAGTGGAGCGCTCGCGCAACCGTTCGGCCACCAACAGCGGCTTGCGCAAGGATACGTCGATGGAGGAAGGCCCGCGCATCTACGGATCGCAGCAGCGCCAGGGGCCGATCGTTCATGCCAACACGAAGCTGGCTTACAGCGAGGACCTGTCCAAGGAAGTGTCCAAGCTGAACGGCGTTTCGCTGGCCAATGTGCTGGTTACCGACCATAACGCTTACGTTGCGGTGCTGATCGACAATACGAGCACCGGCACGCAAGGCTCGGGCGCGAAGAAGGAAACGAACAATTCGGGCACGTCGCTCGGGCGGTACAATCCGCAAACGTTCGGGCAGTACGCCGACCCGAATATGCTGGCGACGGGCGTCAACAACGATTTGACCGTGGAAAATCACGAGGATCTCGCGCATGCGTTCAAGCAGCGGATCGCGATAAAAATTCGCCAGCTCGATCCTTCGCTGTTCGACGTTTATATTTCGGCGAACCGCGACTACGTCAACCGCACCCATATGTACGCGCAAGAAGCCCGGCTCGGCAAACCGCTCGCCCCCTACGTCGGCGAGTTCAACGACATGGCGAACCGCTACTTCGGCGAGCCGGAGCAGCATGCCGCGCATCGGTGATGGCGCGGCGGGGGGCGCGGGGCAAGCTGCAGGCGGAGGCGTCGGGCCGGTGATGCGGACGCGGAGCAGAGTGGAGCGAAGGCAAGGTGCAGGGCGGAGGCGCAGACGCGGGGCGGAGTTAGGGGCGGTGGCGAGGCGGGAGCGGGGTGGCGCGGGGCGGAGTGGGCGAGCCCTGTAAGGCTGATTTCAGCCTTATTTGGTTCGCTACTCGCGGAATCGCTATTCTAAGGCTGATTTCAGCCTTATTTGGTTCGCTGCTCGCGAAATCGCCGCTCTAAGGCTGATTTCTGCCTTATTTGGTTCGCTACTCGCGGAATGGCCGCTCTAAGGCTGATTTCAGCCTTATTTGGTTCGCTACTCGCGGAATCGCTATTCTAAGGCTGATTTCAGCCTTATTTGGTTCGCTACTCGCGGAATCATTTCTGCCCCGGCCATCTACGGCAATTTAAGTCTGAATTTCCTGCTTATTTCCCCCGACCTGGGCACCGGCAGCGATTTAAGCCGGATTTTCCGGTTTATTTGCTCCGATCTCGGCACCGACGGCGATTTAAGCCGGGTTTTCCGGCTTATTTGCTTCGGCGGCTCATCAAGTCATTTTCGACAAATAGGGCAATTTTCACTGGCTGTTACGTGGCGGGAATGGAGAATGAACGTTTCGGAGTCGCAATGCTGCTATTAAGCGAGGTTCGGCGTGTGACGCTTAGGTGAGGCGGGAACGGTGTACGATGCTGCGATTGGAATTTGTGTTCGGCGAGCGACGCTTCTATGAGACGGGAGCCGGTGTGCGGTGCTGCGATTGGAATTTGTGTTCGGCGAGCGACGCTTCCATGGGACAGGAGTCGGTTTGCGGTGCTGCGTTTGAAATTTGTGTTCAGCCAGCGACGCTCAGGTGGGGCGGGAGCGGTGTGCGATGCTTGGGGTTATGGCAAGCCCGGTCCCCCGGTGTCCGGCAGTATCTATCCATGGCCATTCGTGGTAGAATCGATCATACACTGCGATGCAAAAAGTGGAAGGGATTGAATCATGGAGACGAATAAAGGTTTTGCCGGGCTGGGGATCAATCGGCCGTTGTCGGATACATTGCAAACGATGGGAGTTACGGTGCCTACTCCGGTGCAGCGGGAAGCGATCCCCGCGGCGCTCAAAGGCAACGACATTATTGCGCAAGCGCAGACGGGAACGGGGAAGACGCTTGCTTTTGCGCTTCCGATCGTGCAGCGGGTCGATCCGGGCCGAAACGCCGTTCAAGCGCTCATCATCACGCCGACGAGAGAACTCGCCATTCAGATTACCGCCGAGTTGAAGAAGCTGGCTCCGGTCGCCGGGGCGACCGTTCTTGCCGCATACGGCGGACAGGACGTCGAGCAGCAGCTGCATAAGCTGCAAGGTGCCGTCCATATTGTCGTCGGCACGCCGGGTCGATTGCTGGACCATTTGCGCAGAGAATCGCTGCATTTTGGCAAGCTGGAGACGCTTGTGCTGGATGAAGCCGATCAAATGCTGCACATGGGATTTCTGGCCGAAGTGGAGGAAATTATCGCACAAACGTCCTCGCGGCGCCAAACGCTGCTCTTCTCCGCCACGATGCCGGGTCCGGTCCGATCGCTCGCGAGACGCTACATGCGCGAACCATTAATTGAAGAAATACGAATCGAACCGGAGCGCGTCACGCTGGACGAGATCGAACAAATCGTCATTACCGTATCGGATCGCGGCAAACAAACCGCATTAATGGAAGCGATTCGCGCGCACAACCCTTATTTGGCGATGATCTTCTGCCGGACGAAACGCCGGGCGGCGACGTTGAACGAAGCGCTGCAAACGAACGGATTCGCTTCGGAAGAGCTTCACGGCGATTTGTCGCAGGCGAAGCGCGAGCAAGTGATGAAGCGATTCCGCGATGCCAAGCTGCAGCTTCTCGTCGCTACCGACATGGCGGCTCGCGGCATTGACGTAGAAGGCGTCACGCATGTATACAACTATGATATCCCCCATGACGCGGAAAGCTACATACACCGGATCGGCCGTACCGGCCGCGCGGGCAAAACCGGCACCGCCGTTACGTTCGCTTCGCCGCGCGATCGTTATCATCTGGATAAAATCGAACATGCGATCAAACGCGAGTTGACGGTGCAGCAAGCACGACGCAAAACCGCCAGCGACAGCGGCGAACAGCAGGAGCGCCCGGCAGCGGCGAACAAACGCGGCACGAGTGGCTCCGGCGGGCGCAGACCCGCCGCGGCAGGCGGCGGCTTCGCTGGGCGCGGCACGCGCAACGCCGGAGGGCGCAGGCCCGCTGCCGCCGCCGACGGCGGCTTCGCCGAGCGCGCTCCGCGCGGTGCCGGCGGGCGCAGGCCCGCTG
>NZ_SHLX01000053.1 GCF_004764705.1 Paenibacillus cymbidii
TTTTGGGGTGGTAACTATCTCGTCCACCTCCTGGGTAAGCAGCGTCGAAGATAGCATCGTCGAGACGGTTTACGGCGGCGTTGACCACGCGAACCAGATGATTGGCAGGAATATCTACTGCTAAATCCACTGGTAGGAAAAGTTGATCCATGCTATATTGAATGTACAAAGAAACCGACTCCTTTAGGTTTATGGTTGGGTGGTACCTCCATTTTACCAAGGAACGGTTTCTTTTTGTTGTACAAATTGTAACGCGGGTGCCCCCTCAGCCATTTTCATGGCTTTTGGGACACCCTCATTCTGACCAAACGATGCCAAAATCGACCCTTTCTAAGAAATAACCAGTGATTTCACTGGCTATTTCGTTGCTGCTGTCCGTTTTTTAGGCAATAGCCAATAAAACATGGCTTATTTGAACGAAGCCGCGGACAGCCGCCGTCCTACACCCGTTCCAGCGGACGAAACGGTTCAGGCGGCAGCTCCGTCCGGATCGCGTCCCCCTTTCGGACTTCTCCCCCGGTGAGCACGCTCGCCATGACGCCGGCTTTTCGAATCACATTTCCGTTCTCGTCGCGATCCAGCACGGCGTTCATGAGCCCGGACTGAAAGCGATCGATTTGCACGCAAGGATTGCGAAGTCCCGTAAGCTCAAGAACGGCTTGTTCGCCGAGATGAAGCTTCGTCCCTGTCGGCAAACCGAGCAAATCGATGCCGCGGGTCGTCATATTTTCGCCCATTTGCCCGGGTTCGACTTGGAAACCGTCCTGACGCAGCTCGTCGAACAGCTCAGCATGGATGAGATGGACCTGGCGGAGGTTGGGTTGATGCGGGTTTTGCGCTACCCGGGAACGGTGCTGCACCGTTTTCCCCATATGCGCGTCGCCTTCGACGCCCAGACCGGCAAGAAGCACAATCGCGTCGACGACTTCTTTGCTGAACGAATGCGTGGAGCTGCGACTGACAGACACAACAAGCGGAGCAGCCATGCACAATACCTCCCATTTTCCGCGCTTTGTTTTCTCCATATATCTGGTATAATACGCTGCAATCTTCCTGTCGAACAAGTCATAGGCCCCCCTTCGTCCGCATATGTTGAACAAGAGTGTGCAGGACAAGGAGGGGAGACCGCATGGGAGCAGCCTCGGTGCCGGGAGCCTGGCATCATTATTCCACTTTGCTGCTGATGGCGGTTGCGCTTGGCATGGATGCGCTGTCGCTGGGCATCGGCATCGGTCTGAAGGGCGTGCGCCTGCTCGACATCGCCAAGATCGGCCTCGTCATTGCCGCTTTTCATGTTATCATGCCGCTGCTCGGCATGTTTATGGGACATTACGTCAGCGAACTGCTTGGCGATGTCGCTACGGTGACGGCCGGGTGGCTGCTGATCATTCTGGGGAGCCACATGGTGTACAGCGCCGTCCGCGGCGATGCCGTGCAATCGATCGATCACCGCTCGTTATGGGGCTTGCTGTTGTTTGCGCTGACGGTCAGCATCGATTCGTTTTCGGTCGGCGTGTCGCTTGGCATATTCGCTTCGGACCTGCTGATGGCGGTGCTGCTGTTCGGCGCTTTCGGCGGCGCCATGTCGATTGCCGGCTTGATGATCGGGCGCCGTGCCGGCCATTGGGTCGGCGGTTATGGAGAAGCGTTCGGCGGGTTGATTCTGCTCGTGTTCGGCGTCCTGTTCCTGATTTAAGCGGCTGCCGCCGGGAAGCCCGGCAAGGCATTCGTCGCGCTTCCTGCGTCCGGTTGCCGGACAAGCGGGGCGCTGCGGATGTTTTTTGCGTTTTTTTTGATACAATAAGTGTAAGAAAACAAGGAGGGATCGCATGAAGGCATCGATTTTGTTCGTGTGCACCGGCAATACGTGCCGGAGTCCGATGGCGGAAGGAATGCTGCGTGCGATGGCGAAGCGGAGCGGCATTGCGCTCGATGTCCGTTCGGCGGGCGTGGCGGCTTCGAACGGCGCACCGGCGTCCCGGCATACGGTCGACATTTTGCGACGGAAGGGCGTGTCCGACGCTTTCGCGTCCACAACGTTATCCACAACCGATATCGAGCGGGCAACGCTTATACTGACCATGACCATGAGCCATAAGCGGGCAGTTATCCAGCGTTATCCCCAAGCTGTGGATAAAACCTTCACATTGAAAGAATATGTGGAAGACCGGCCGCACATGCTGGATAACATTCGCGAGAGAGAAGAGTTATCCACAGAGCTCGAGATCAAAAGGGCGCTCGGCCAGCCGATCACCGAACAGGAGCGCACGAAGCTGCGCCAACTGGAGCGGGGGGCGCCCGATCATGATATTGCCGATCCGTATGGTGGTACGGCGGCGGACTACGAGGCGGTGGCGGCCGAAATCGAGGCCAGCCTGGCCAAGCTGCTTAAGCGGCTCGGCGGATGACCGGGGGCAAGCAGGCGCGGGCCGCCGGAAGGGCTTTACAGCCGCAGCCGAATGCGCTATGATGGGAGCAAAAGAAGGACTCGGTGTAACTGGCGACAAGTGGGTTTAACCACAATGGAGCACCGAGACATACGGCCGGTCGCCTGGGCAAAGAGCAACGAGCGTGCATGCACGCGTCCTGCTCTTTTTCTATTTCCGGGGGCGGCAGGGCATACTACTGCGCATCCAACAAGCAAACGGGAGGAGATTCGACGATGAAAGTGTCCATTGGCGCGGATCATGGCGGATTTCGGCTGAAGAATGAATTGAAGGAGTTTATCGCATCGCTTGGGCATGAAGTGAAAGATTTCGGCCCGGACAGCGCCGATTCGGTCGATTATCCGGATTATGCGCTTCCCGTCTGCGAAAGTGTGCTGTCCGGCGAAGCGGACCGCGGCATCCTTATCTGCGGTACGGGCATCGGCATGACGATTGCCGCCAACAAAGTACCGGGCATTCGCTGCGCACTGGTGCACGATTCGTTCTCGGCGAAAGCGACCCGCGAGCATAACGATTCCAACGTGCTGGCGATGGGCGAACGCGTCGTCGGCCCCGGGCTGGCGCAGGACATCGTTGCGCTGTGGCTGGAAACGGCATTCTCGCAAGGCGAGCGCCATGCGAAGCGCGTCGGCAAAATCAAGGCTCTCGAAGACAAGTACGCGCTGCACCCGTAGAATCGCATCCGGCCCAGCCCGGCGGCTGGCCGGAATGGAAAGGCGGCGATGGCGATGAAGGAAACGAATCGGCCGGCGGCCGAAACCGAAGCGGCGGGAACGGCCGAGTCCGCGCTCGATGCCTCGACGATCTCGTCGCAGGTGGCGGCGATCATCGGCGAATTGGCGCAGCTTGGCGGCCTGGCGCCCGGGCACATCCTGGTGCTCGGCACGAGCACGAGCGAAGTGATCGGCCGGCGCATCGGCACGTCCGGCACGCTGGAAGCGGCCGCGGCGATATTCGCCGGCGTGGCGAAGGCGCGGGAGGCGATCGGCTTCTACCCCGCGTTCCAATGCTGCGAGCACCTGAACCGGGCGCTCGTCGTCGAGCGCGAGTTGCTCGCCCGGTACCCCGGGCTGGAAGAAGTAGCCGCGATTCCGGTGCCCAAGGCCGGCGGCTCGATGGCCGCTTACGCTTACCGGCACCTGCGGGAGCCGGCGCTCGTCGAGACGATCGCGGCCCATGCCGGCGTCGATATCGGCGGCACGCTGATCGGCATGCATCTGCGCCGGGTAGCGGTGCCGGCCAGACCGTCGGTGCGCACGATCGGACAAGCGCCCGTCAGTATGGCCTATACGCGGCCGAAGCTGATCGGCGGGGCAAGAGCGGTCTATACGGAAGAAGCGGCGGGAAATTGCGATTGACGGCTTAAACGACATAGAAAACCGAAACCAGTGGGAGGAACGACGAACTATGATGGAACATTTGCGCAAGGCGGACCCGGCGATTATCGCCGCGATGGGACTGGAGCTTAACCGGCAGCGGGACAAAATCGAGCTGATCGCCTCGGAAAATTTCGTCAGCGAAGCGGTTATGGAAGCGATGGGTTCGGTGCTGACGAACAAATATGCGGAAGGCTACCCGAACAACCGTTTCTACGGCGGCTGCGAGCACGTCGATACGGTAGAAGACATCGCGCGCGACCGGGCGAAGCAAATTTTTGGCGCCGAGCATGCGAACGTGCAGCCGCACTCGGGCGCGCAGGCGAACATGTCGGTTTATCTCGCGACTTTGAAGCCCGGCGATACGGTGCTCGGCATGAACCTGGCGCACGGCGGTCACCTGACGCACGGCAGCCCGGTCAACGCTTCCGGCTTGCTTTATAATTTTGTCGCTTACGGCGTGAACGAATCGACGTTCCGCATCGACTACGACGAAGTGCGCAAGGCGGCGTTCAAGCACCGTCCCCGCATCATCGTAGCGGGCGCAAGCGCTTATCCGCGGACAATCGACTTTGAAGCGTTCGCCCAAATCGCGAACGATGTCGGCGCGCTGTTCATGGTCGACATGGCGCATATCGCCGGCCTTGTCGCCGCCGGTTTGCATCCGAACCCGGTACCGCACGCCCAGTTCGTGACGACGACGACGCACAAGACGCTGCGCGGACCGCGCGGCGGGATGATTTTGTGCCGCAAGGCGTGGGCCAAGGAAATCGACAAAGCCGTATTCCCCGGCTCGCAAGGCGGCCCGCTGATGCACGTCATCGCCGCCAAAGCCGTTTCCTTCGGCGAGGCGCTGCAGCCAAGCTTCAAAACTTATGCCGAGAACGTGGTCAAAAACGCCGCCGTTCTCGCGGAAACGCTGATGGCCGAAGGGCTGAATATCGTATCCGGCGGCACGGACAACCATCTGATGCTTGTCGACCTGCGCAACATCAACATGACCGGCAAAGCGGCGCAGCATCTGCTTGACGAAGTCGGCGTAACGGTCAACAAGAACGCGATCCCGTTCGATCCGACGAGCCCGTTCATTACGAGCGGCATCCGCATCGGCACGCCGGCGGCGACGGCACGCGGCATGGACGAAAATGCGATGCGAACGATCGGCACCATTATCGCCACGGCGCTGAAAAATTCGAACGACGCCGCCGTACTCGACAAGGTGCGCGGCATGGTGAGCGATTTGACGGCCCAGTTCCCGCTATATAAAGGATTGGCTTACTAGAATTTACAAACGCCCGTTTTCCCTGCGCGATCGGGGGCAAACGGGCGTTTTCTGCGTTTTCCGCCGTTCTGCCCCGTTGACGCCTGCGGATACTCTACCTGCAAGCGGGAACAATATCGGCAAGGGAACAATTATATAGCCGGAGGGGCGCGATGATCAGGACGCAGGATTTGAAGATGCAAATCGACGAGCTGGCCAAGCAAAATGCGCTGCTTATGATCGAATTGACCGAAATGAAGCAGTTTTTTATGGGCCAAAACGGGAGCGGCGGCAGGGGAGAAGGCGGCGTAGCGGGCGAATGGTCGGGCGGCCGTCAACGCAGCGACGATCAGCAAAGCGGAGCGCAAGGCAGCGGTGGCGGAGGCAACGGCGGCGGCAGCAACGGCGACGGCTACCAGCAGCAAAGCGGCGGGCAGCAGCGCGGGGCGCAGGGCAGCGGAGGCAACGGCGGCGGCAGCAACGGCGACGGCAGCCAGCAGCAAGGCGGCGGGCAGCAGCGCGGAGCGCAGAGCAGCGGCGGCGGCAGCAACGGCGACAGCAGCCAGCAGCAAGGCGGCGGGCAGCAGCGCGGAGCGCAGGGCAGCGGAAGCGGAGGCAGCGGCGGCGAGTCGCAGCAGAGCGGCGGCCAAGGGGCGCGGTGGAGCCGCAGAAACGATCTGCAGGGCGACAGCCAATCCGCACAAGCCGGCAGTGGCGGCAACGGCGGAAGTGGCGGCGGACGGCAGCAGGGCAATGGCGGCGGCAGCAACGGCGGCGGTTATGGCGCGCAAGGCGGAGCGGGAAGCGGCCAGCAGAACGGCGGGTCCAACTCGTCGAACGGCAGCGGGAACCGCAACTTGTCGCAATTCGCCGATGAGATGCTCCAACTGAAGGGGATGGCCGACAAGCTGGAAGCCGATATGCAGCAATACGTCGTCTCGCAATCGGGCGGCCAGGCGAGCGACGAAGTGGCCAATTTGCTGCTCACGATGATCAGCAGCATGGTCGACTGGACGGTCGATTACGTGTCGATGAACCAGAACGGCAACGGAGGCGGCGGGTCGTCGTCGCAACAATCGCAGCCCGGGTCGACGCCGCTGCAATAAAGCAACTCCTTTCCAGACGCAGCGATGCGTCTGTTTTTTGCTGCCGCCGATTGCGCTTCGCAATTCCGCGGCCGGCCACTATAATAAAAGGAGATTCGGCTGCACCCGAAAAGGAGGCTTCCTCATGCTGCAAGTATATCCCGCAGACGAACGCTACAAGGTCGATCTTGGCTGGCTGCGCGGCCGGCCGAGCTTCTCGTTCGGCGACTATCAGGATCCGGCCAATACGGGCTTCGGCGTCCTGCGCGTCTGCAACGACGACTGGGTCGCGCCGGGCCGCGGCTTCGGCGCCCATCCGCACAGCGACATGGAGATCGTGTCGATTATCCTGCAGGGAACGATCCGCCACGAAGACAATCTGGGCCATATCGAAACGGCGGGAACCGGCGCCGTACAGCGCATGTCGGCGGGAACCGGCATCATTCACGCGGAGTACAACCCGTCCGACACGGAGCCGCTCGAGCTGCTCCAGCTCTGGTTCATGCCGCGCGAACGCGGCGCGACGCCAACCTACGAAACGACCGCTTACGATACCTCCCGTCTGGTCGACAACCTGCTGCCGGTCGTGTCGCACGAAGCTTCCGCACAGGTCGCCTGGATCGGCCAGGACATGACGATTTATCTCAGCAGGCCGACGCGCGGCGCAACGCTCGTTCACCGGCAAGCGCCGGGACGCCGAATGTTCCTGTTCGTCATCGCCGGCGCGCTGGAAGCGAACGGGACGCCGCTTCGCACGCGCGATACCGCCCGCATTGAGGACATTGCCGAGCTGACGCTGCGGTCTTCTGCGGACGATACCTTTTTCATGCTGATCGACATGCCTTGACCCAAAGGGGGCTTTTTCCGATGAAAGAAACGTTTATCGTCAAACACGCCGTCGGCGGCAAAATTTACATCGACACCGCCAAACGTCCGCTTGCGTATGAAGTAACGCCGCACGGCGACGGGTGGATGTTTGCCGTCGAGTGGCCGAATTGCGCCGACGTGGAGGAATTGCTGCGGCTGAAGCAGGAGCTGAACGTGTTTCTGTTCCACGAGTATGCCGACCGTCCGACGCGGAAAACATGGTATTACGTGAGCGACGGCCCCGTTGCCTATGACGCCGGCCGCGAGGTGCTGACGATTGTGGCGGCTTCGCGGATCGAGTACGTACCGGACGATTTCCTCAAGTAAAATTGTGCTATAATTCGGGAGGGGCTTGCATGGGAAACGTGGTCGTATGCGACCATCCGCTCATTCAGCATAAATTGACGTTTATTCGCGACGAACGGACCGATACGAAGCTGTTTCGCGAATGCGTGGACGAAGTGGCGACCCTGATGGCGTACGAGATCACCCGCGGCATCGCGCTTGCTCCGGTCCGTCTGCAGACGCCGGTCGGGCCGGCCGAAGGCTTGGCCATCCGGGGCCGGATGCCCGGACTCGTGCCGATTCTGCGGGCGGGGCTCGGCATGACGGACGGCATCCTCAAGGTGCTGCCCGCGGCCAAGATCGGCCATATCGGCCTGTACCGCGATCCGGCCACGCTGCAGCCGGTCGAATACTACACGAAGCTGCCGGCCGACGCCGGCGAGCGGTTGCTGATCGTCATCGACCCGATGCTGGCGACGGGCGGCTCGGCGATCGCGGCGATCGACTACTTGAAGCGCCAGGGCTGCCGCGACATCCGGCTGATGTGCCTCATCGCCGCGCCGGAAGGCATTGCGGCGGTGCGCGAGGCTCACTCCGACGTCGATATTTACGTGGCGGCCATTGACGAGCGGCTCAACGACCACGGCTACATCGTGCCGGGGCTGGGCGACGCGGGCGACCGGCTGTTCGGCACGAGGTAACGTATTTTTTTGAAGCGCCGGTCGATCATTCTTAACTTTGCGGAAGGACGGAACTTATCCCTTATGAAACGAATCAAAGTCATGACCATATTCGGCACGCGCCCGGAGGCGATCAAGATGGCGCCGCTCGTGCTTGAGCTGCAGCGTCACCCGGAACAAATCGAGTCGGTCGTCTGCGTCACCGCGCAGCACCGGCAAATGCTCGACCAGGTGATGGAAGCGTTCCGCATCAAACCCGACTACGACCTTGACGTGATGCGGGACAAACAGTCGCTGCTGGAGACGACGGTGCGCGTGCTGCAAGGGCTCGATCCGGTGCTGCGCGAAGCGAAGCCCGACATCGTGCTGGTGCACGGCGATACGTCGACGACGTTCCTCGCCAGCTATGCCGCGTTCCTGCAGCAAATCCAGGTCGGCCACGTCGAAGCGGGCCTGCGCACGTGGAACAAGCTGTCGCCTTACCCGGAAGAAATGAATCGGCAGCTGACCGGCGTGCTCGCGGACCTGCATTTTGCGCCGACCGGCTGGTCCGGCGGCAACCTGAGCAAGGAAAGCAAGCCGGGAGCGTCGATCTACATCACCGGCAATACGATTACCGACGTGCCGCGCTATACGGTGCGCGAAGGCTACAGCCATCCGATGCTCGACTGGGCGAAGGGCAAGCGGCTCATTCTGATGACGGCGCACCGCCGCGAGTCGCAGGGCGAGCCGCACCGGCAAATTTTCCGCGCGGTGAAGCGCATTGCCGACGAGTTCGACGACATCGCCATCGTCTACCCGGTTCATCTCAATCCGGCCGTGCTCGGGCCAGCGCACGAAATTCTCGGCAACCATCCGCGCATTCAGCTGATCGAGCCGCTCGACGTCATGGACATGTACAACTTTTATCCGCATACGCATATGATCCTGACCGATTCCGGCGGGCTGCAGGAGGAAGCGCCTTCGTTCGGCGTGCCGGTGCTGGTGCTGCGGGATACGACCGAGCGCCCGGAAGGCGTCGAAGCGGGAACGCTTGAGCTGGTCGGCACGGACGAGGCGCTCGTGTACGAGCGGACGAAGGCGCTGCTGACCGACAAGGCGCTGTACGAGCGCATGAGCAATGCGGCCAATCCGTACGGAGACGGCCGTGCATCGGAGAGGATCGTGCAGGCGATCAAGCACCATTTCGGCCTTTCGCCCGACCGTCCTTTGCCGTTCGGCGCGAAATAAACCGGCAGGCTCCGACTATACAGTTGTACTGCTTGGTTTGGAGGCGGCGAAATCCCTTATTTTACAAGGGTTTTCGGCGTTTCGTTCACATAATGTTTGGATTTAATAGAATTGACAAACGGGACTTTGCTTGGATAAAATAAATAAGGATTGTCGGGGGGACTCGGTCTGTCCTTCTGGCCTTTCCGGCGAAAGTGGCGCTGATATGGACAAAAAAACGGACGACAATCCGTGGCGCGGATTATGGCTCGTCAGTGCGATGGGCGTGGATCTGGCCGTACTCGTTGTTGCCGGTTATTATCTCGGCTCCTATGTCGGGAACTGGTTCGGCGGTTCGGTGTTCTGGAAGCTCGGCGGTGTGCTGCTCGGCCTTGTAGCCGGCGGATACAGCATCGCTTATCTCATCAAGCGCTTCACGGAGGATCCTCATGCATGACTATACCGGTCAAGTCATCAAGACCGCGCGGATTACGTTGTTTTTTTTGTCGCTTTGCCTTGTCGTATGGGCTCTAATGCCGTCGATTCGGCCGCAAGTCGGAGGGCTGATGGTCGGTGTTGTCGCCAGTATCGTTAACGGCATTTTCCTCGCCTGGAAAGTCAATCGCGTCGGGCAAGCGGCGATCGAGCCAAGCAAGCGTAAAGTAGGGCTCGGCTTTCTTACCCGGGCAGCCGTCGTGGTCCTCAGTGTAATCGTTTCCGAGCGGCTGCATTTGAGCCTCGCCGCAACCGTAGCGGGATTATTTTCTTTCCAATTGGCAACACTTTTATTGGGCATTATTACCTTGCGCAAGAAACCTGAATGACCGACCGGTCCGGTTAGGCCGATGTGCAGTCGACCTGGCGCTGCCGCAGCATCAAGCGGCAAGCGGGCGGCTTTGCGTTACTAGATCGCAACGACGAAGCTGGAAAGGGGTGAAACAACACAACATGCATAGCTCACCGGTAATTCAGCTCGGGGGTCTCAATTTCGACCTGGCGGCGATCGCGATGATTCTGGTTACGTTCCTCATCGTGTTCCTGCTCGCCCTCGCCGGCACCCGCCGATTGTCTGTCGATAAGCCCGGCAAGTTGCAGAACTTCCTGGAATGGGTCGTCGAATTCGTAAGAGGGATCGTCGCCAGCAACATGGACATGAAGCAAGGCCGTTCGTTCGTCATGCTCGGCATTACGCTGATCATGTTTATTTTCGTGGGCAACATGCTGGGATTGCCGCTCACCTTCGTATCGGGTCACGAGCATCCGCCGATCGTCTTCGGACACGAGGTGTCGGTTGACGCGTTCACGGCGGCGCACGATCAAGGCAAGCACGAAGTCGAAATTTCATGGTGGAAATCGCCGACCGCCGACGCATCCGTTACGATGGGGCTGGCGCTGATCGTTATCGTCATGTCGCACTTCCTCGGCGTTACGCGCAACACGAAGCATTACTTCAAGCACTATGCGCAGCCGTCCATCGCGTTCCTGCCGATCCACCTGATCGAACAATTCGCGAACCTGCTGACGCTTGGTCTTCGTCTTTTCGGCAACATTTTCGCCGGTGAAGTCATGATCGCCGTCATCGCTCAGCTTCCGTTCTACGTCGCATGGCTGCCGCTTTCGGTATGGCAGGGCTTCTCCGTATTTGTCGGCGCGATTCAGGCGTTCGTTTTCGTAATGTTGACGATGGTGTACATCGGCGGCAAAATTACGCACGAGGAACATGCCGAAGCGAAACACTAGCACGAGGGTAACAACCTTGTCCGGCAACCGGACAAGTGCGATACAGCAGTAAGGCAAGATCGGTCCACAACCACATTTTCAAAAATCGAGGAGGATTTTCACAATGGGAGCATTGGCACTTGTTGCAGCAGCAATCGTATTTGGTCTGGGTGCGCTTGGCGCAGGTATCGGTAACGGTTTGATCGTCGGTCGTACGGTAGAGGGCATTTCCCGCCAGCCTGAGCTTCGCAACGTTCTGCAAACCACGATGTTCATCGGTATCGGTGTCGTCGAAGCACTGCCGGTTATCACGCTCGTCTTGGCGTTCATGTTCTACGGTGCACGCTAATCGTATAAGATAAGGTTTGGCGCGGAAGGCCTGAGTCGTCCACGCCTTCATTATGTCTGAGAGAGTCTCGCGGGAAGGGAGTGACCCACAGTGGGTTTGGATGCTATCGGTTTTCACTGGGAAACGACGGTCATCGCGATCATCGCGTTCCTGCTGCTTTTATGGCTGCTTAGCAAATACGCTTTCGGTCCGCTGTTCGGCATTATGGAGCAGCGCCGTCAGTTGATCGAGGATCAGATCGGCACCGCCGAGCGCAACCGCCAGGAAGCGCAGGCATTGCTTGCCGAGCAACAACAAGCGATCCAGAACGCGCGCAAGGATGCGCACGAGATTCTGGAGCAAGCCCGCAAGACGAGCGGCAAACAAGCCGACGAGCTGATCGCCGCCGCCAAAGCGGAAACCGTCCGCCTGAAGGAAGAAGCGCTTCGCGATATCGAAACCGAGAAGAACAAAGCCGTTGCCGCCTTGCGCAGTCAAGTCAGTGCAATGTCCGTCCTGATCGCGTCGAAGATCATCGAGAAGCAAGTCGACGAGAAAGCGCAGCAGGAGCTGGTTGAGAAATACCTCAAAGAGGTAGG
The DNA here is from genome assembly GCF_004764705.1 of Paenibacillus cymbidii. GTDB lineage: Bacteria > Bacillota > Bacilli > Paenibacillales > NBRC-103111 > Paenibacillus_AN > Paenibacillus_AN cymbidii. The sequence continues at coordinate 11,857 of NZ_SHLX01000053.1, forward strand.
AGGCAACCTATGAGCGACTCGATCGTAGCGAAACGATACGCCCGCGCGCTGTTCGAGGTAGCGAAGGAACAGCAAGCGGTCGCTCAAGTGGATGATGAGCTGACGGCCGTCGTAGCGGCCATTAAAGCCAATGCCGAATTCGAGAAGCTGCTGCAGCATCCGAATTTCGACACGGCGAATAAAATCGATTTGCTGCGCACCGTGTTCGAAGGCAAACTGTCGGACGCGGTGTTCCAGACGCTTGCGCTGTTGATTGAACGCGGGCGCGAGACGATGTTCGGCGACCTGCGCGACGCTTATCTCGCGATCGCCGATCAGGAGCTTGGTCAGGCGAAGGCGATTGTCACGACGCCGGCGCCGCTCTCCGCGGAGGAAACGAAAGAAATCGCGAGCCATTTCGGCAAGCTGACCGGCAAAACGATTCGCGTTGAAAACGTCGTCGACAAAAGCCTTATCGGCGGCATGACGGTGCGCATCGGCGACCGCTTGTACGACGGAAGCTTGTCCGGCAAGCTGGCGCGCATGCAGAAATCGCTGTTGGTATCGCAAGCATTTTAGAATGGGGTGACATTCGTTGAGTATCAAACCGGAAGAAATCAGCACGCTGATCAAACAGCAGATTGAACAATATAAATCCGAGATCCAGGTCGTGGACGTGGGCACCGTTATCCAGGTCGGTGACGGTATCGCGCGCGCGCACGGTCTTGAGAACGCGATGGCGGGCGAGCTGCTCGAATTCTCCAACGGCGTTATGGGGATGGCGCTCAACCTCGAAGAAAACAACGTCGGTATCGTTATCCTGGGCCCGTATAAGGACATCCGTGAAGGCGACCAGGTGAAACGCACCGGCCGCATCATGGAAGTGCCGGTCGGCGAAGCTTTGCTCGGCCGCGTCGTCAACGCGCTGGGCCAGCCGATCGACGGCAACGGTCCGATCGCCACGACGGCATTCCGTCCGGTCGAATCTCCGGCGCCTGGCGTTATGGCGCGTAAGTCGGTTCACGAGCCGATGCAAACGGGCATCAAGGCGATCGACTCGATGATTCCGATCGGCCGCGGCCAACGGGAATTGATCATCGGCGACCGCCAAACCGGTAAAACGACGATCGCGATCGACACGATCATCAACCAGAAGGGCAATGGCATGAAGTGTATCTACGTTGCCATTGGCCAGAAGCAATCGACGGTTCGTCAAGTTGTCGAAACGCTGCGCAAGAACGGCGCGCTCGACTACACGATCGTCGTCAGCGCGAGCGCATCCGAGCCGTCGCCAATGCTGTTCCTGGCGCCGTATGCCGGCTGCGCAATGGGCGAATACTTCATGTATAAAGGCGAGCACGTGCTCGTGATTTATGACGACTTGTCGAAGCAAGCGGCCGCATACCGCGAGCTTTCGCTCTTGCTCCGTCGTCCTCCGGGCCGGGAAGCTTTCCCGGGCGACGTCTTCTACTTGCATTCCCGTCTGCTCGAACGCGCAGCCAAGCTGAACGATTCGCTCGGCTCCGGTTCGCTGACGGCGCTTCCGTTTATCGAGACGCAAGCGGGCGACGTTTCGGCGTACATCCCGACGAACGTTATCTCGATTACGGACGGCCAGATCTTCCTCGAAGCCGACTTGTTCTATTCGGGTCAACGTCCGGCGGTTAACGTCGGTATCTCGGTATCCCGGGTAGGCGGTTCCGCACAAACGAAGGCGATGAAGAAGGTTGCAGGCACGATCAAAACCGACTTGGCCCAATACCGCGAGCTCGCGGCGTTCGCCCAGTTCGGCTCCGACCTCGACAAATCGACGCAAGCCCGTTTGTCGCGCGGTCAACGCACGATGGAATTGCTGAAGCAGGGCGTAGGCGAACCGTTCTCGATGGAACGCCAGGTCGCCAGCATCTATACGGTTACCCGCGGTCATCTGGACGATGTGCCGATCGTCGACATCACGCGCTTCGAGAAAGAGTTCCTCGCTTTCGTCGATTCGAGCTATCCGCAAGTGCTGACGTCGATCCGCGATTCGAAAGACTTGTCGGCGGATACCGAGAAACTTCTGGTAGAAGCGATCGAGAAGTTCAAAAAGAGCTTTGCCCCTTCGGCGTAAGGGAGGATGATCATACGTGGCTAAAGGATTGCGCGAGATCAAACGCCAAATCAAGAGCAAGCAAAACATGAAGCAAACGACCAAAGCGATGGAGATGGTTGCCGCATCCAAGCTGCGCAAAGCGCAGCAGGCTGCGGAAGCCGCCCGTCCTTATGCGGATAAAATGAAAGAAGTCGTCTCCAGCATTGCGGCCGGCACGAAGGGCGTCAAGCACCCGATGCTGCAAACGCGCGAAGTGAAGCGGACCGGTTATCTGGTCATCACTTCCGACCGCGGCTTGGCGGGCGGCTACAACGCCAACGTGCTGCGCAAGGTAATGGCGGAAATTCGCGAGAAGCACAAGTCGCCTAGCGAATACGCGATTTTCGTCATCGGACGCAAAGGCCGCGACTTCTTCAACAAGCGGGGCATCCCGATTGTCAGCGAAGTAACGGGTTTGAGCGATTCGCCGACGTTCGCCGGCATCAAGTCGGTGGCGGCGCAAGCGGTAGGCAACTTCGAGAAGGGGTTGTATGACGAGTTGCACCTCGTGTACAACAAATTCAACAATGCCGTCTCGCAGACGCCGGTGATCCGTCAGCTGCTGCCGCTTGGCGATGTCGAGTCGGGCAAGGGCGGTCCGTCCGCGCAATACGAATACGAGCCGTCGCCGGAAGGCGTGCTGGAAGTGCTGCTGCCGAAGTATGCGGAAACGCTGATCTACAGCGCGGTGCTGGAAGGCAAGGCGAGCGAGTTCGGCGCACGGATGTCGGCGATGAACAGCGCAACGAAAAACGCGACGAAGATGATTGCCGATCTTACCCTGACGTACAACCGCGCGCGTCAAGCCGCGATTACGCAGGAAATTACGGAAATCGTCGCCGGCGCGAACGCGATATAAAAAGCTTGTTGGGAATATTCGGGGCCCCGCCAAAGTAGCCGGAGTGAGCTTCGAAGCTTCACGTCACTTTGGTGGGATTATTTAGGAGGGTATCAAATGAGCAAAGGACGCGTGTTGCAGGTCATGGGTCCCGTCGTCGACATCGAGTTCGAACGCGGGCAACTCCCGGAGATCCTGAATGCGATCAAAATCGAGAAAAAAGCCGAGTCCGCGAATGATCGCGATATCAGCTTGACGGTTGAAACCGCCGTGCATCTGGGCGACAACATCGTTCGCTGCATCGCGATGTCATCGACCGACGGTCTCGTGCGCGGCACGGAAGCGGTAGATACGGGCCACCCGATCAGCGTACCGGTCGGGGCGGCTACGCTCGGACGCGTGTTCAACGTACTCGGCGATCCGATCGACGGCAAGGGCGAAGCGGATCGTACCCGTACGAATCCGATCCACCGTCAGGCGCCATCGTTCGAGAACTTGACGACGGCTGCGGAAATGCTGGAAACCGGCATCAAGGTTATCGACTTGCTTGCTCCTTACATGAAGGGCGGCAAAATCGGCCTCTTCGGCGGCGCGGGCGTAGGCAAAACCGTTACGATGCAAGAGCTGATCCACAACATCGCGCAGGAGCACGGCGGTATCTCCGTATTCGCCGGCGTAGGCGAACGGACGCGCGAAGGAAACGACTTGTACCATGAAATGAGCGAAACCGGCGTTATCGCCAAAACGGCGATGGTGTTCGGTCAGATGAACGAGCCGCCGGGCGCGCGTTTGCGTGTGGCCCTGTCCGGTTTGACGATGGCGGAATACTTCCGCGACGAAGAAAACCGGGACGTGCTCTTGTTCGTCGACAACATCTTCCGCTTTACCCAAGCGGGTTCGGAAGTTTCGGCCCTTCTCGGCCGGATGCCTTCCGCGGTAGGTTACCAGCCGACGCTGGCTACTGAGATGGGTCAGCTGCAAGAACGGATCACTTCGACGAAGAACGGTTCCGTTACGGCGATCCAGGCGATCTACGTTCCTGCGGATGACTACACCGACCCGGCTCCTGCTACGGCGTTCGCCCACTTGGACGCAACGACGAACCTGGAGCGGAACATCGCGGCGAAAGGGATTTTCCCGGCGGTTGACCCGCTGGCATCCAGCTCGCGCATTCTGAACCCGCAAGTCGTGGGCGAAGAGCACTACGAAGTGGCGCAAGGCGTCAAACGCTTGCTGCAGCGCTACAAAGAACTGCAAGACATCATTGCGATTCTCGGTATGGACGAACTCAGCGACGAAGACAAGGTTACGGTTAACCGCGCACGCCGCGTGGAACGTTTCCTGGGCCAGCCGCTGCACGTCGCCGAGGCGTTCAACAATATGCCTGGTCTCTACTGTCCGGTCAAAGACACCGTGCGCAGCTTCAAGGAACTGCTTGAAGGCAAGCACGACGATCTGCCGGAAGTGGCGTTCATCAACGTCGGCTCTATCGAAGACGCGATTGCGAAGGCGAAGACTCTGTAATCCGGAGGGAACCGAATGAGCAAGTTTTTATTGGAAGTGGTAACCCCCGAGCGGATCGTGTTTGCCGAGCAAGCGGATATGGTTGTCGTCAAAGGCGTGTCGGGCGAGCTTGGTATTCTGGCTCAGCACATTCCGCTTGTGACTCCGCTCAAGGTGGCGCCGGTTAAGATCAAGCGCGGCAACCAGACCGATCTGATTGCCGTGAACGGCGGCTTCATCGAAGTGCGGAAAGACAAAGTGGTGATCCTCGCCGAAAGCGCGGAGCTCCCGGGCGACATTGATGTCGAGCGGGCGCGCAATGCGAAGGATCGCGCCGAGAAGCGGCTCGCTTCCAAGGACAACGTCGACTTCAAGCGTGCGGAACTGGCGCTTCAGCGGGCATTGTCGCGGATCGACGTCGCAGGCGGCGGGAAATAAAAGCGAAACCGGCATGAGCGGAGACACTTCCGCTCGGCCGGTTTTTTTCTGTGGGAAATAAGCCATAAAAAATAGCCTATTCGCCTGTTTTCACCTATCGTCAACCGCCGCGCGGAAAATAGCCAGCGAAAACACTGGCTATTTCGCAACTACTACTCATTTTGGTGAAATAGGCAATAAAAAGTGGCTTATTTCGCAAGTCCCTCGACTACTTCGCTTTGACCTGACAACGTTTATGTCACGCCCGAAGCTGCACTCGGAACCAATTCCTCGCTTCTGCTCATGACTTCAATGATCATATTGGCGCCAAGCTTGAACCCATTAATAAAGGCAGCTTCGACATGCATACTGTCCACTGACTCTGCAAGAAATTTCATTGAATAATGGCTATACGATTCCAAAGTTCTATAATGATATTGATTTGCAGTCAAATTATATTAGCGCAATGAATACTCACTACAGTAAGCTGGAAAGTTTATCAATCTGTAAAGATCAAATTAGTTATTTGCTGCCACTGGCTGCAAAGTGTAGATCACTACATCAGATGGATTTGAGTGAAGCGGCATATATAATTGAACTTAGGAGCGGTTCAGCCGGACATTTTAGCTATAGAGAAATAGCATACCAAATGTATGAACGTATTGTGGAAAAGATTCCGGAGTTCTCCAAGCATATAAGGGTAACCAATCCTCGAACGTTTTTTAATCCGTTTATAAGATAACCGTTACAGTTAAAATATCAAAGAACAGACGGGAATACACCGCATCATGTGTATCAAGAGATGCTTCGATTTAGGAGAATTGAAGCAGTTTTTTGTCCCGTCTGCTTGATATTTCTTCTTCCTCCTCGTAAAAAAACAGAATACCGGGTTATTCAGAAAATAAGTACAAAGATTCAACTTCAGAGATTATAATCTGTCCCCTCATACCTATCCTCAGTATTAAACCTTCCGATCTTAGTTCCTTATACTTAGATAATATAGATAAATAAAGCCACTCCCCGTTGCCGTCGATTACGATCCTGATCAGGGACTCCTCTCCATCCACCTCAACAACACATGTAAAAACCCGACAATCGCAAGCACGATTCACATATTTACGAGGTGGGGACAATCGGGGCGATAATGGGGGGTGAACCGTTACAGCATCTGTACAGGGAGGTTACCCACTCATGACCCATCGCGCGGAAAAGGCAATACGCCAGCCGAATATCGTGTTCATTCAGACCGACCAGCAGCGGATCGACACCCTGCGCGCTTACGGAGGAAACGTCTGCCAGACACCGCACCTCGACCGGCTTGCGGAGGAAAGCGTCGTTTTCGCAAACGCTTACACCAGCTGCCCCGTCTGCACGCCTGCCCGTGCCTCGATGCAAACGGGGATGTACCCGTTCAAGCACGGGATGCAGACGAACAGCTACGGCCTCGGTTCCACGGTGCAGGAGCTGCCGGACATGCCGCGGCTGCTGAGCCGCCAAATGGAGCAGGCGTCGTACAGCATCGGCTATACCGGCAAATGGCATCTCGGATTCGGACCGGAAATGGGAAACTACTTGCGCGGCAATCTGGCTTATATGTCATTCCCGGAAATCGCCGCCGGCTTCCGTTCGCTGCCTTCCGATCTCGGTTACGAAGGCGACGACTTCGGCAGCGGATGATTCGCAATAGCAACGTAAAATATGTGTTTAACTGCGGCGATTTGGACGAGTTGTACGATTTGGCCGCCGACCCGCATGAGCTGCGCAATCTGATTCATGACAAGGGCAGCGCTAAGCTGCTTGAGGAGATGCGGCAGAGCCTCGCCGACTGGATGGAGCGTCACGAGGACGGATTGCTCAGGCAGTTTGTCCGGCTAAAAATGGAATAGCGCCAAGCTGGGATTTCACGTGGCGGCGGCATATAATAGAGCAGATGTATGAAGGGGGAGGAACCATGAATCGAATAAGGCCGAAATCCCGCGTCATTTTCCGGATATTTTTGTCTTATTTGCTTGTGTTCGCGGTGCCTTTCGTCGTCTTTGCCGTATTCGTCTATTATAATGCCGTCGTCAGCCTGCGGCACGGGATTGAGGCCGCCAATCTGGACAAGCTGAATCAAGTCAGGGACACGTTCGACTTGATGGAGAGCAGTCTGGAGCAAACGGCCGCCCGCATCTCGATCGACCCGCGTTTGACGCCTTACATGGTGCGCAGCGGGAGCTATCAGACGATCGAGGCGATCGAGGAGCTCGCCAAGTACAAAGCCAACAACACGCTTGCGGAAGAAGTGCTACTCTATTTCCGCGGCGATGACGACATCTATTCTTCCAAGGGCAAAATCTCGCTGAGCACGTTTACGAGCGCGGTTTACGGCTTCAGCGATTGGAACAACAACAGCCTCTACAGCGATCTGAACGAGCCAACCTCCTTGCATATCCGGCCGGCCGAACCGGTGGCAGCGGGCAACGAAAAAGCGAATATGCTGACCTACCTGGTCCAGATTCCCCGCAATTCGCCGTCGCCTTACGCGACGGTGATGTTCATTATTCGCGAGTCGGTGTTCACCGATCGGATCAAACAGCTGCTCGGCGACTTCAAAGGCGCCGTCTACGTGCTGGACGAGAAGGGGAATGCGCTCGCTTCGCGAAGTGCAGGAAGCCGGCTCGGCAAAGAGGAGACGGTCGAGGCATTGCGGAACCATGCCGACCCCGGCATCCAAGGCACAACGATCGGCAGGGAAAAGTATTCGGTGATGGTAGCCAAATCGGCGATCGCCGGCTGGTCGTACGCGGCCGTGATGCCGACGGATCAATTCATGGGCCGGGTGCTCAAGATGAAGACGCTGGTGCTGCTGCTGTGCGCGTTGGTGACAGGCGTCGGCCTGGCTGCGGCCGTGCTGCTGACCCGGCTGCAATACCGGCCGATCCGCGGCATCGTGGAGCATATTCGCTCGACGCTGGGCGGTCCGGCGCAGCCCGGGGGCCGAGCGACGAGTGGACGATGAATCGCGAAACGGTCGATGCGAACGCGGATTTGCAGCAGCGGATCGCGCATTTGCGGCCTGTGGCGCAGGAGCAATTTTTTCTGCGGCTGCTGATGGGGCATGCCGGCTCCGCCGACACGGCGGAAGCGTTTATGTTCCGCGAAGGGATCGCGCTTGGCGGGAATGCGCATTTTGCCGCGCTTGTGAAATGGGGCGCAAAGGAATACGTTTCGTCCCATCAACGCGAAGAGGCGCTGCGGACGCTATCCGCCGCTGCGTAGCCCTCCGGGGCCCAGCCAAGCATCTTCGGCGTCGAGCTGATCCACGAGAACGCAATCGCCCTTGTCGTTAGCCTGGCGGCGGAAGCGGACAGCCGGGACGTGCGCCAGCTGCAGCAGCGGATCGCCGAGGAGATGGCGCGGCATATCGAACGAATTTCGCGAAGCAAGCCGACGATCGGCGTCGGCAATCCCGTTGCCGGGCTGCCGGGCATCAACCGTTCCTACATCGAAGCGATGGCCGCGGTCGATTACCGATTGCAGAGCCGCGAGGGCAACATCATTTTTTTCGACGAGATTGCGGCCTTGCAGGAAGAGAGCGACGGCTGGTACCCGATCGAAGAGCAGGTGCGCCTGGTGCAAAGCATCAAGCAGGGCGACCGCGAGATGGCAGGCGCAGCGATGGCGGCCATTCTGCGCGACCTGAGCGGGCAAGGAGATTTCGGTCTTCTACCTCAAATGCATGTGCTACGACTTGATTAATACGGTGCTGCGCACGATGAACGAGCTGGCATCGAGCTGCCGCTCGCGAGCCGCCGTGCCATGGCGGAGTTCGTCACGCCGGAGGAACTGGGCGCAGCCATGAACGAGCTGCTCGGCGAGCTGTGCGACCGCGTCCGCGCGAGCAAGGAAAGCAAAAACACCGCGCTGCGCGACGATATCCTGCCTATATTCGCGACCACTTTCGGGAATACGACATCGGGCTGGAGAAAATCGCCGATCAGTTTAAAATTTCGATTTCGTACTTCAGCCGGTTCCTGAAGGACCAGACGGGATTGACGTTTATGGAGCTGCTGACGAATATGCGGATGGAGGAAGTCAAACAGGAGCTGCGCGGCACGGACAAGGCGATCAAGGACATCGTAACCGGCGTCGGTTATATCGACGTGCCGAACTTCTTGCGCAAGTTCAAGAAGGCGGAGGGCATCACCCTCGGTCAATACCGGCAGCTGTATGCGAACACGAACGACAAGGCATTGTAGCCCATTGTCAACACTCTCTGTCCATAGGGGCAGAGAGTTTTTTGGCGTTTTGTAAAGAACGACAACCCGGCGGCGAAGATGACAAGTTTACGTTTGCGGCCTCGCGAGCCTATGATAGCGCTATCCACCCAGTGAAAGGAGGTTGTATGATGGCAACTGTCGATACCGCTTCGTATCCTTCCCGGGAAGTCGTCCTGCCGGCGCGCAAACGTCGTTGGAAACGCTTTTATAAAAACTGGGAGCTGTACCTGTTCGCTCTGCCGACGCTCGCCTACTTCGTCATCTTTCACTATATCCCGATGTACGGCTTGCAGATTGCATTCAAGGATTTCATCCCGAGTAAAGGAATCTGGGGCAGCGAATGGGTCGGTTTTGCCCATTTGTAACGGTTTTTCGATTCGTATTATTTCTGGAGCCTAATCCAAAATACACTGGGCATCAGCGTCTACGAACTGCTCGTCGGCATGCCGGTTCCGATCGTGCTTGCGCTCGCCCTGAACGAACTGCGAAACGGCGCTTACAAAAAAATTGTGCAAACGATTACGTATGCGCCCCATTTTATTTCCGTCGTCGTGCTGTCGGGAATGGTCATCGCCTTTTTGTCCCCCGGCTCGGGGCAGGTGAATTTGGCGATCAAGGGGCTTGGCGGGCAGCCGATTCCGTTCCTGACCGAACCCTCCTGGTTCAAGACCGTGTTCGTCCTGTCCGGCGTCTGGCAGAACATGGGGTGGGGGACGATCATTTACCTGGCGGCGCTGGCCAGCGTCGACCCGCAGCAGCACGAAGCGGCCATGATCGACGCCGCGACCCGGATGCAGCGGATTGTCCATATCAATCTGCCTAGCATTTTGCCCACCATCGTCATCTTGATGATTCTGAACGTTGGCAGCTTCATGTCCGTCGGCTTCGAGAAAGTGTTCCTGCTGCAAAATCCGCTCAACATGGACGCATCCGACGTCATTTCGACCTATGTGTACCGCAGCGGGTTGGTGCAAGGACAGTACAGCTTCGCTTCGGCGATCGGGCTGTTCAATTCGGTGATCAATTTCTTCTTGCTGGTCGTCGTCAACCGGCTGGCCCGGCGCAAGTTATTGAGTGAATTAAACCATAAACGAGCATGACAAATAGAGCGTTGCTCCCGATACAACCTGGAGCGAACGCTCTATTGTTTGGTAACATAATGTTGCTAATTGCTCATCATTATTGTTTCTGGTATTTATGTACGAACTGTTTGATCTGCTCGAGATTCATAGTTGCCGAATCTTTGCTCTTGGACTTGAAGCCGTCTTTCCCGTCGCTCTCCAAAATGCCTTCCTCGAAGTCGATGATAGCATAAGCATTGCTTGAAAAATTATCAAATTTGTATAGAAACAGAGCATACTTCTCATTTTTTTTGAAATCTATTGCTGAACCGTCGACATTTACATCCGGAACCACTACCTGAATCGTTTTTGGTGTGCCCGTATTTTTTTTCAAATCTTCTAAAACAGTAAAGTCATAGACCTTATACGGTACTTGAACTTCAACCGACTTTCCCTCTTTTGTAAGAGAACTAATTTTTTTCGTTATCTTGTCTTTCATTTCTGAAATATTTCCTACCACAATTGCATCGGACTCGTTAACTAGTTTAGTCTCATCGAATGAAGAATCTTTAGAGAAACTCAGATTAATTTGATCGTTTTTCGATGAAGATGTGTGAGAAACGAAATAACCTAGTAAAACCAGACAAGCAGAAACAAATAATACATAAGTAATCTTCTTACTTAAAATCCCTCTTACTGTCATATTCTCTCCTCCGTTCTATAATGTTCATTAAAATCTTGACAATGATTGCTTTATGCCTTGAATATCGCCATTGGAAAGATCACGCATATAGTAGGTTAAGTTCAAGCGTGTTGCTGTTGCTCTATTTGAGTACCACATTGTTGGAACATCACTATCACCGCTCCAAGTGCCTGAGCCTTCTGCCGCGCTATAATCATCCAACCCTAAGGAATGGCCAAACTCATGGGTGAAGATCCCTGTGTTATCGTTGTAATAGTTACTATAACCGTCGCCCCATGCTTGAACATCGTTTAACAGCAGATCAAAACTTTGAATTCTCCCCGAACTAGTGGCTAGTGCATTAGCAGCATTACTGCTACCAGGAAATCCGATCGTATAAAAGTTCACCTTGCCTACTTCACTTGTAGAGTCATTAAATACAATTGTTGCACTGGAATTACCCGCGTGATAATAAACTACGGGTTGACCAGTGTAAGCATAATTCCAAGTCGCAGTAGCATTGATTGCTGCTGTAACTTGATTGGAATTAAGGCTACTATTTGTGTACCACGACATTGTTGAGTACAAGGGGTAGTCAGATCCTAACACATAACAACTTGTCGAGTTCGCATTGACTACAGAAGCACTCACTGCAAAGAGCAAGAGAGATGCAACAAAGGGGGCAAAATTTTAAAAGATATTAATCCTGACAATGAAATTGTTATTTTGGTGAGAGAAACCGAAGCGGAAGTATACTTTTAAGATAAAAAATGGAAATAACACTTAATGTTCACAAACGGCCGCTTCAGGCATTTTTAAACGCAAAAATGCACGTAAGCTCTTTCCCTCCTAAAGAGGAAGCCGCGGATGTCGCCGGTGGCCGACCTATGTATGCATTCGCCGCTCGTTTCCGATACTGGAACGAGAGGCTGGTCGTCGTGGAAGGAAACGCGGAGCCGTCTGGAAAAGGTTAGACACTTTTACGTTTGGTTTGTTATAATTGTTTGGATGTTTATTTCAGGCGTACGGGGGGCATCAGCGAGTATGTTTACGAATAACTATGTCATCGTGGCGATTTTCCTCGGACTTGCGATCTTCTTGCCGATAGCGGCGCTGACGATTGGCAAGCTGTTGCGACCGAACAAGCCGATGCACGACAAGTATACCACTTATGAAAGCGGTAACGAGCCTGTCGGCGAAGGCCAAATTCGGTTCAACATTCGATATTACCTGTTTGCGCTGATGTTTGTCGTGTTTGATGTGGAGACTGTCTTTCTATACCCGTGGGCCGTAGCTTACCAGAAGTTAGGGCTCTTTGCTTTGGTGGAAATGTGCATTTTCGTCGGGCTCCTGCTCGTCGGACTGCTGTATGCCTGGAGGAAGAAGGTGCTGCAATGGACTTCGATCTGAGCCGGATTTCGCCGGAGGAACGCGAGGAACTCGACCGCAACGTATTCATGACGACGCTCGAGCAGCTCAAGGCGTGGGCGCGCAGCAACTCGCTGTGGCCGCTGACGTTCGGGCTCGCCTGCTGCGCCATCGAAATGATGGGCACCGGCGCGTCGCACTACGACCTGGACCGGTTCGGCGTTATTTTCCGCACGTCGCCGCGGCAGTCGGACGTCATGATCGTCGCCGGCACGGTGACGAAGAAGATGGCGCCGCTGTTGCGCCGTCTTTACGATCAGATGCCGGAGCCGAAGTGGGTCATCGCCATGGGGTCGTGCGCGACTGCCGGCGGGCCGTACATCAAGTCGTACTCCGTTGTGAAGGGCGTCGATCAGATCGTGCCGGTCGACGTGTACATTCCGGGCTGCCCGCCCAACCCGGCGGCGCTCATCTACGGCATCAACAAGCTGCAGGAGAAGATTCGCTATGAGGCGAAAACCGGGAAGCAGGTGACGAGCCGGTGAGCGAAGAGAATAAAGAGAACCAGGAGAAACAAGCGCCAGCGGCCGAACCGGCGAAGGATACGGCCAACGAGTCTGCAGCTGCCTCCGGCGATGCCGCGGTGAAAGAAGCGGGTGCCCAGGTAGGCGGCGACGCACCCGATTCCGCGGATGTCGCGTCCAGCCACAGCACGGAAGCGCAGCGCGAAGCGGCGGCCCGCCGGCAGGACGAAGCGGCGGCGCGCGGCGAGAGCCCGAGCGCGCAGGCGGCCGTGCCGCCGTCCGCGTCGGCGGAAGGTAGCGGCGAAGCGGCGCCGGTCGATCCGGAGCGCGAAGCGAAGCTGAAGGCCGCCGCGGAAGCGAGAGCGGCCCGCGCCGCAGCGCGCGAAGCGCAGCAAGCCGCCGCAGGCGGAGCCGACGCGCCGGCAGCGCCCGCGGCAGCAGCGGCGGGCGGCGACGACGCGGAAGCGAAGGCGAAGGCCGCGGCCGAAGCGAGAGCGGCCCGTGCGGCGGCGCGCGCGGCGAAGACGGAGGGCGACGCCCCCGCTGCGCCGAAGGAGCCGTCGCCGAATCAGCCGCTGCTGGATCGGCTGCAGGCGATCGTGGCCGAAGAGATCGGAGCCGACGCAATCGAACAGGCGTACATTAACGAACGGGACGGGCACGTGCCGAGCATCGTCGTCAAAGGCGACATGTGGCCGAAGTGCGCATTACTGCTGCGCGACCACAGCGAGCTGAAGCTGAATTACTTGCGCAATTTGACCGGCGTGGATATGGAATCGCACATCGAAGTGGTGTACCACCTCGTTTCGCTGTCCACCAAACGCGACTACGTCGCGAAAGTGAAAACAAGCCGCGACGCGGCATCCATTCCGTCCGTTACTCCGATCTGGTCAACTGCCAACTGGAATGAGCGCGAAGTGTACGACCTGCTCGGAGTCGATTTCCCCGGGCATCCCGACTTGCGTCGGATCATGATGCCGGACGACTGGGTCGGCTATCCGCTGCGCAAAGACTACGAACCGCTCGATCCGGAGGTGTAACCGCAGGTGATACGCACTGAAGAATTGCTGCTCAACGTCGGTCCTCAGCATCCGAGCACGCACGGCGTATTCCGGATCATCGTCAAGCTGGACGGCGAGATCATCACCGAAGCGACGCCCGTCATGGGCTACTTGCATCGGGGCACGGAGAAGCTGGCGGAGAACCTGACCTATCCGCAAATCATTCCTTATACCGACCGGCTCGACTATGTATCGGCGATGACGAACAACTACGTGCTGGTCAACGCCGTCGAGAAGCTGATGCAGCTGGAAATTCCGGAACGCGCCGAATTCATTCGGCTCGTCGTGATGGAATTGCAGCGCATCGCCAGCCATCTCGTCTGGTGGGGCACTTATCTGCTCGACATCGGCGCGATCAGCCCGTTCCTGTTCGCCTTCCGCGACCGGGAAACGATCATCGACCTGTTCAACGAGCTGTCCGGCGCGCGCCTGACGTACAATTACATGCGCATCGGCGGCGTCAAGTGGGACCTGCCGGAAGGCTGGCTCGACAAGGTGCGGGCGTTCGTCCAGCACATGAAGAAGAAGATTGACGAGTACCACGCGCTGGTCAGCGGCAACGAAATTTTTCTCAGCCGGATCAAGGGAGTCGGCAAGTACGACGCCCAGACGGCGATCGATTACGGCCTGAGCGGCGCCAACCTGCGCTGCACCGGCGTCAATTGGGATATCCGCAAAGACCAGCCTTACTGTATATACGATCGATTCCAGTTCGACGTTCCGCTTCGCAGCGGAGGAGATTGTTACGACCGCTATTTGATCCGCATGGACGAAATCCGTCAATCGCTGCGCATTCTCGAGCAGGCACTGGAGCAGTTCCCGGAGGAAGGCCCGTTCATGGGCAAAGTGCCGAAAGTGCTGCGCGTGCCCGAAGGCGAAGTGTATTCGCGCATCGAGTCGCCGCGCGGCGAAATCGGCGTGTTCATCGTCTCCAAAGGGAAAGACAAACCGTTCCGGCTCAAGTTCCGCCGGCCGTCGTTCGTCAATTTGCAAATATTGCCGAAGCTGCTCGTAGGCGAAATGATGACCAACCTCATCACCATCCTGGGCGGCATCGATATCGTCGTAGGGGAGGTTGACGGCTGATGGGCGATTTGTTGAACCAAACACTGACCTGGGGCAACTTCTTCATTTTCCTGTTCTGGGGCATCGTCATGCTGTTGCTGGTGCTCGGGTTCGTCACCTACGCCATCTATTTCGAACGCAAGGTCATCGGCTGGATGCAGTTCCGCATCGGCCCGAACCGCACCGGCCCGCTCGGCTTGCTGCAGAGCGTCGCCGACGTGGCGAAGCTGCTGATCAAGGAAGACACGATTCCGTCCAAGGCGGAGAAACACCTGTTCATTCTCGCGCCCGCGCTGACGTTTATTCCGGCGTTTACGGTGCTTGCGGTGTTCCCTTACACCAATAAACTGTATTTTGCCGACCTGAATGTCG
This sequence comes from Paenibacillus cymbidii, assembly GCF_004764705.1. Taxonomy (GTDB): domain Bacteria; phylum Bacillota; class Bacilli; order Paenibacillales; family NBRC-103111; genus Paenibacillus_AN; species Paenibacillus_AN cymbidii. The sequence continues at coordinate 27,120 of NZ_SHLX01000053.1, forward strand.
GCGTGCTGTATTACGCGGCGCTGTCCAGCATTTCGACGATCGGCATCGTTATGGGCGGCTGGGCGTCGAACAACAAGTACGCGCTGCTCGGCGGCATGCGTTCGGCGGCGCAGATGATCAGCTATGAAGTGCCGCTCGTTATTTCCGTCACCGGCGTCGTCATGATGGCCGGCAGCCTCAACCTGCGCACGATTGTCGGCGATCAGGGCGACGCGTTCTGGGAGTGGAACTTCCTGCCGCAGATCGTCGGCTTCGTCGTGTTCGTGATCGCCGCCATTTCCGAATTGAACCGGACGCCGTTCGACTTGCCGGAGGCGGAATCGGAGCTTGTCGCCGGCTATCACGTCGAGTACAGCGGCTTCCGTTTCGCTTTCTTCATGCTGGCGGAATACGTCTATGTGTTTGCGATTGCGAGCCTGACCACGATCCTGTTCCTGGGCGGCTGGCATGCGCCGCTGCCGTTCCTTGATTTTATCCCGGGCATTTTGTGGTTCCTGCTCAAATTTTCGTTCATCGTCTTCTTCCTGTTCTGGCTGCGTGCGACCATGCCGCGCATTCGTATCGATCAGCTGATGGGACTCGGATGGAAAGTGCTGCTGCCGCTGTCGCTGCTCAACATTTTTATCACGGCCGTGTACATCGAGCTGACGCGATAATGTCGAAGGAGTTGAGAACATGAAGGGTTTAATTAAAGGGATGGGCGTCACGTTCAAAGCGATGACCAGCAAAAAAGTAACTTACGCCTACCCCGACGTACCGCTCAATATGCCGGACCGCTTCCGCGGGATTCAATATTTCGACCCGGAGAAGTGCATCGTCTGCAACATGTGCGCGCGCATCTGTCCGACGGACTGCATCACGCTGACGGGAAAGGCGAATCCCGATCCGGAGAAGAAGGGCAAGGTCATCGATACGTACGACATCAACTTCGAGCTGTGCATCTTGTGCGACCTGTGCACGGAGGTATGCCCGACCGAAGCGATTGTCATGACGAACAATTTTGAGCTGGCGACCTACAGCCGTGACGAGCTGTTCAAGGATATGCGCTGGCTGAGCGAAAACGATACGAACGTCCGCCAGGAGAACACGGCGCAGCCGAAAGGAGGAGCGAAGAAAGATGCTGGATCTGAGTAACATTCCCGACTTGTTCGCAAGCGGGCGGAACATCGTCTTCTTCCTCTTCGCGTTATGCGCAATCGGCGGCGCCGTGTACATGATCAGCTTCACCCGCGTCATTCACATGGTCGTGGCGCTGGCGTTCACGTTCCTCAGCATGGCAGGCTTCTACGTGCTGCTGAACGCCGAATTCGTCGCTTTCGTGCAAATTCTCATCTACGCGGGCGCCATCTCGATTCTGATGATTTTCGGGATCATGATGACGAAGCACCGCAGCGAAGAGGAGCAGGAACAGCGGCGTCCGGTGCACAATGTGCTGCTTGGTATCGGCGTTCTCGCGCTGCTCGGCATCCTGTTCTACGCCATTCAGAAGTCGACGTTTCCGGATGCGCAGCCATTTGACGGCGGCCAGGACAACACGCTGGAAATCGGCAACCTGCTGTTCAACCAATACGTCATTCCGTTCGAGCTCATGTCGGTGCTGCTGACGGTCGCTTTCATCGGCGCCATCATCGTAGCCAAGAGAGAGGAGGATTAAGGTGAGCGACCTGATTGCCCCTTATCTGATGCTGAGCGCGATTCTGTTCTGCGTCGGTCTCTATGGCGCGCTGTCGAAGCGCAACGCCATCGTTGTCCTGCTTTCGATCGAACTGATGCTCAATGCCGTCAACCTGAATCTGATTGCCTTCGCGAAATTTGGCGTTCATCCTTCCATGACCGGTCAAATCTTCTCGTTGTTCACGATTACGGTAGCCGCGGCGGAAGCGGCCGTCGGCATCGCGCTGCTCATCGCCCTGTATCGCAACAAAGGCACGACCGATGTTAGCGAAATGGACGGCTTGAAGCGCTGACGCCGCACCATCCGCAACCGCCGCTGATCGCACAACCGGAAGCCTGAGATTCGAATGAAGGAGGAAGCCTATTTCCATGGGAACGGATTATTCACAATATGCCTGGCTCGTCCCGTTGTTCCCGCTGCTCGCTTTTCTGGTGCTGACGGCGCTCGGGCGCCAGGCCAAGGATAGCGGACCGATTGTCGGCATCATCGCCGCCTTCGCGTCGTTCGTTGTGGCGCTGCTGATCTTCATCGGCCGTCTCGGCGAGCACATGGAGAACTATACGTGGAGCGACCTGCACTGGGTCAAAATCGGCGACATCTCGCTCAAAATGGGCTTCGAAGTGACGAACCTGAACGCGCTCATGCTCGTTATCGTGACGCTCGTCAGCCTGCTCGTCAATATCTACTCCCGCGGCTATATGCACGGAGACGAGCGCATTTCCGTCTTCTTCGGCTATGTGGCGCTGTTTACGTTCTCGATGCTCGGGCTCGTGCTGTCGCCGAACCTGCTGCAGCTGTACATATTCTGGGAGCTGGTGGGCGTTTGCTCGTTCCTGCTGGTCGGGTTCTGGTACTTCAAGCCGGAGGCCAAGGCGGCGGCGAAGAAGGCGTTTATCGTCACCCGGATCGGCGACGTCGGCTTGTTCATCGCCATCCTGCTGCTGTTCTGGTACATGCCGAACCACGAGCTTGATTTCAGTTCCATCCATAACGTGTTCCAAAATAATACGACCATCGCGGCCGGTACGGTCACGTTGATCGCGATTCTGATCTTCGTCGGCGCCGTCGGCAAATCCGGCCAGTTCCCGCTGCATACATGGCTTCCGGACGCGATGGAAGGCCCGACGCCGATCAGCGCGCTCATCCATGCCGCCACCATGGTTGCTGCGGGCGTGTATCTGGTCGCGCGGACGTTCGATATTTTTCTGGCGTCGGAAGACGCGCTGCTCGTCGTTGCCATCATCGGCGGGTTCACGGCGATCTTCGCCGCCACGATCGGCACGGCGCAGAACGACATCAAGCGCGTGCTGGCCTACTCCACCGTCAGCCAGCTTGGCTACATGATGATGGCGCTCGGCATCGGCACGTGGGCGTCGTATTCGGCCGGCCTGTTTCACCTGATGACGCACGCGTTCTTCAAGGCACTGCTGTTCCTCGGCGCCGGCAGCGTCATTCATGCCGCGCATACGCAAGACATTCGCGAGATGGGCGGTCTCGGCCGCAAAATGAAAATCACCGCCTGGACGTTCGGGATCGGCGCGCTGGCGTTGTCCGGCATTTTCCCGCTGTCCGGCTTCTGGTCGAAGGACGCCATACTCGCGCAGGCTTGGGAGCATAACCAGATCCTGTTCTGGGTAGCGCTCGTCGCCGCCTTCTTTACCGCGTTCTACATGTCGCGGCTGTTCTTCCTGGTGTTCGCCGGCAAACGTCGTCCGGCGCTTGACAAGCACGAAGGCGCCCAAGCTCATGGCGAAGCGCACGAGTCGCCGGCTTCCATGACGCTGCCGCTGATCATCCTGGCGGTGCTGGCGGTAATCGCCGGTCTGGCGATGATGCCCGGCGTCAACCCGTGGCTCGGCGAATGGCTGACCGACAAGCATGACGAAGAGAAGCTGAACATCGCCGTCGTCCTGCTCTCGAACGCCGCCGGCCTGCTTGGCATCGCGCTCGGCTGGATGATGTACGGTTCCCGCGCCACCGCGGCGGGACGTGCGATCCATGTGCGCCCGCAATGGCTGCATACGCTCGTGTACAACAAATATTACATCGATGAGCTGTACGGTCGTTTCATCGTGGCGCCTTTGAAAGGCGTCGGCTACTTGCTGCAATGGATTGACGATTATGTGATCGACGGGCTCGTCCGGCTTGTTGCCGCCGGCGTCGTTGGCGTGAACCGCATCGCCACGCGCCTGCAGAACGGACAACTGCAAACGTACGGCCTGATCACGCTGCTCGGCTTCGTCATCTTTGCGCTGGTGCTGGCGGGAAGGAGGTTCCTCCATGTCGGATAATTTTCCCATTCTCAGCCTGATCGCCTTTTCGCCGCTGCTCGGCATTATTGCCTTGCTGTTCGTTCGCGGCAGCCAAGGCCGCGCAATCAAGGCGATCGGCATCGCGGCGGCGTTCCTGCCGCTCGTGTTATCCGCGTGGTTGTACGCCGATTTCAGCCAAGCGGCCAGCGGCTTGCAATACGAGGAGCATTACACGTGGATATCGGTTCCGCTGCACAAGGAAGTGCAGGGGCTTAGCGATTTGACTTCGTTCTACCTGAACTTCGACTACCATCTGGCTGTAGACGGCCTGTCGCTGCCGCTGGTGTTTCTGACCGCGCTCGTTTCGGCGATGGCGGCGCTCGCTTCCGTTTACATCAAGAAGCGCTGGAAAACATATTTCATCTGGTTCCTGCTGCTGGAGATCGGCATGCTGGGCGTGTTCATGGCGCAGGATCTGTTCGAATTTTTCGTGTTCTTCGAGCTTACGCTTGTGCCGACATACTTCCTGATCGGCATCTGGGGCTACACCGACCGCGAGCGTGCGGCGAACAAGTTCCTGCTCTACAATGGCCTCGGCTCTGCCGTCATGCTGATCGCCTTTCTGCTCATTATCGCCACGGCCGGTTTCTCGCAGACGCCGTCCGGCGATTCCGCGGCGATCTATTTCAGCGGCAACATTACCGAGATCATGCACAACTTGTTCGACAATCCGGATTCGTACGTCAACTACCTGGACCCGAACAACCCGTTTTATTTGGACGGCGGCATGAAATTGACCATTTTCATCCTGCTGCTGATCGCGTTCGGGATCAAGCTGCCGATATTGCCGTTCCATACGTGGATGCTCAAAGTGCACGCCGAAGCGCCGCCTTCGATCGTCATGATCCACTCCGGCATTTTGCTGAAGATGGGCGCGTACGGACTGATCCGCTTCGGGCTGCTGCTGTTTCCGGAACAGGCGAACAATTGCGCCGTTGCATTGGCGATCCTCGGTGTCGTGAGCATTTTGTATGGCGCGGTGCTCGCTTTTGTCCAGAAGGATTTCAAGCTGATTCTGGCTTACTCCAGTATCAGTCATATGGGCGTCGTGCTGCTCGGCCTTGCGGCGATCAACCAGATCGGCCTCGAAGGCGCCGTGTTCCAGATGGTGTCGCACGGCCTCATCTCGGCGCTGATGTTCTTGCTGGTCGGCGCGATCTATGAGCGCACTCAGACGACGACGATCGACGAGTTGGGCGGGCTTGCGGCATCCGTGCCGTTCCTGAGCGGCATCCTGCTCGTTGCCGGTCTCGCTTCGCTCGGTTTGCCGGGGCTGTCCGGCTTTATCAGCGAGTTCCTCGCCTTCCTTGGCCTGTTCGGCTCGATGAAGGTCATTACCGTCGTCGGTACGCTTGGCATCATTCTGACCGCCGTGTACGTGCTGCGCGGGGTGCTGCGCATTACGTTCGGGCCGATTCGCGACGCGCACCGCGGCATGAAGGACGCCCGGCTGATGGAAGTCATCCCGATGATTACGCTCGTTGCCTTCATCCTGCTGATCGGCATCTATCCGGCGATTCTCAGCCAGTCGCTGCAGCAAACGATCGGCGGCTTCGACAAATTCATTCAGACGATCGTCACCGGAACAGGAGGGTAAGCCATGGAAACATTTCACGGACTGGAATGGAGTCAGCTTGCCGACATGGGCCCGGAACTGACGCTCGTCATCGCCGCCGTCGTGCTCAGCCTCCTGGATCTGTTCCTGCCGGGACGCGCGAACCGCGCGCTGCTCGGCTGGCTGACGCTGGTTGCCGTCGTGATCGCAGGCGTATTCGCCGCCCTGCAGCTGGGCGTGGACGCGCCAATCGACATCCTCGGCCAGAGCTATCGCGTTGACGGCTTCGCCGCGCTGTTCAAGCTGATCTTCCTCGGCGGCACCGCGCTGGCCGTGCTGATGAGCCTGGGCTCGATCAACGAAGAGAACGTGCCTCATCATGTGGGCGAATATTACTACTTCTACTTGCCGGCTACGCTCGGCGCCTTGATCATGGCATCGTCGGCCGATCTGATTACGCTGTTCGTCGGGCTTGAGCTGCTCAGCATCACGTCCTACGTCATGGTGGGCATGCGCAAGAAGCAGCTTGCCTCCAACGAGGGCGCGTTCAAGTACATCGTGCTCGGCGGCATTTCGTCGGCGGTCATCCTGTACGGCATGTCGTTCCTGTACGGCATGACGGGCACGACGAACCTGATGGAGATCAATGCGGTGCTGCAATCGTCCACCGATTCGTTCGGCGCGTTGATCTACGTATCGTTCTTCCTGCTGCTGGCCGGCTTCGGCTTCAAAATCGCCGCCGCCCCGTTCCACAACTGGGCGCCGGACGTGTACCAGGGCGCGCCGACGCCGGTATCCGCTTTCCTGGCGGTCGTCTCGAAGGGCGCCGGATTCGCGCTGCTGTTCCGGGTGTTCTACCGCGTTTTCGACGGCGTTGGCTCGTCGGAATATCCGATTCAATACGACGTGCTGCTGGCCGTAGGCGTGTTGGCCGCCGCCGCGATGATTATCGGCAACATTCAGGCACTGCGCCAGACGAACATGAAACGGCTGCTCGCGCTCTCCGGCGTGGCGAATGCCGGCTACCTGCTGGTGCCGGTCGCTTCCTACTATGGGCTTGTGCACTACACGAACGTGTCGGAGTTGATGTTTTACCTGATCGCGTATACGTTGATGAACGTCGGCGCGTTTGCGGCGCTGGCTATCGTCGAACGCGCAGGCGGCAGCGAAGACGTCAAAAGCTTCGCCGGCTTCTACTACCGTGCGCCCTGGACGGCGGCCGGCATGGTCGTGATCGTGCTGTCGCTGGCGGGCTTGCCGGTGACGGGCGGCTTCTTCGGGAAGCTGTACATCATGCTGGGCGCGGTGGAAACGCACAAGTACTGGCTGGCTGCGATCATGATCGGAACGAGCGTCATTTCGCTTTATTACTACTTCAGCATCGTGCGCCAAATGTTCATGCGCAGCACGGAAGAAAACCCGGTCCGTGTACCGGTTATACTCGGCATTACGCTTTGGCTGTGCGTCATCGGCACGCTGGTTATGGGCTTCTACCCGCAAGGGGTGCTGGACGGTATCGACCAGGTGACGAAGCTGTCGGATTGGATGTTGTTGCCGCAGTAAGCGTTGTGAGGACAGGCGTCCGCTCCTTCGGGGGCGGACGTTTTGATTTGGACAACTTTGGACGGGGCAAAAAGCTGACATAATGCACCGGATGGAGCCGCTACAGGCTGGTCACGGTAAGTAGGCCATAAAAAGTGGCTTATTTACCGTATTTCGTACGCCGCTTCGGAAATAGCCAGTGAAAACACTGGTTATTGGGGCCATTTGGCGCCAAAATCGAGCGTTTCGCGCGAATAGCCAGTGAAATCATGGGCTATTTTGTCGAGACGGCCCATTTTTGGCCCAATAGGCCAGAAAAAATGGCCTATTTCATCGCACACCCATATCCGGAGGGGCCGACAACAATTTTCGTCGGTTGACGGTGCGGGTCGGCGCCGAATTCGGCTCTGCAGGTTATTTTAGGCTTTGCGCAGTATCCCCTCGACTCAATCGGCTGCGGTGTCGCGCCATCTGCGCTGTATCCCTTCGACTCAATCTGCTCCTGCAGTATCGCGTCGTCTGAGCAGTATCCTTTCGACTCAATCTACTATTGCCGTACCACGCTATCTGAGTATTATCCCCTTGACTCAACATGCTGCGGTGTCGCGCCATTTGAGCAGTATCCCCTCGACTCAGTTAGCCGCCGTACCGTGCCATCTGCGAAGTATCCCCTCGACTCAAACTGCCGCGGTGTCGTGCCATCTGAGCAGTATCCCCTCGACTCAATCGGCCGTGCCGCGTAGCGTATCTCATTACACGCAAGGCCACGGCGTTGGGCGCTAAGTGGCGTGTCCCGGTCAGTGCTTCTGCGTCAACGCCTCATCGCGGCGCTGCGTATCCGACGGTTAAAAGGACGTGTAGTGGATCAGTTCTCCATTGAGCCAATGGGATAACGGGCAGACGAAAGGCGTGATAATTATATGAGCCGATTATATCCATTAAATAGTAAATATAGATAATAATTTATATAAACAGCCACGCCGTGATCATCTTGCGTGACGAAGCTGACGCAGTTAGCATCGCATCGTTTCTCCGAATTCTACCATCTGACGACACGCGTCCTATATAAAACAGGGACTTCCGAACCAATCTGTTTCCGGAGGCAGGGAATTGCGCGGATTTTGCCGAAACAGTACAGGGTTCGAAAACAAGCGCAACAAGTTAGGAAATCCCTCTCCCATGACCAACCCGATTCGATTCTTGCTTGCTATGGTGAATAGATGGCATACCCTACATAAGGCGTTAGTCGCAACGGCGGTTGTCGCATCGTTGCTCGTCGCGGCGATGGCCGCAGGCGGCTTCGGTCCGGCGCCTGCGGCGGCTTCGGACGCGGCAGATCAAGAGCGTGCCGCGGCTTCCTGGATCGTGCGCTGGCAAGGGGCGCCGGACCCGGCTTTTTACGCAGACAGTGACATTCGTGCGGAATACCCGCAAACCGGCGTTACCGTGGCGTCGCCCCGTATGGGTCGAAAGACGCAAGATTGGCTGGATCGCTGGGAGCATGCGCCCGGCGTCGCCAGCTTCGAGCTCAATCAAACAGCCCGTATCGCGCAGGCGCCGAATGACCCGATGCTGGTCTACCAGCGCTACCTGGAGCTCATCCATGCCCAGGAAGCATGGGACCAGGCGGTGCCTAGCGCCGGATTGACCATCGCGCTGGTCGATACGGGTGTCGACTTGACGCATCCGGATTTGCAGGACCAGTTGGTAGAGGGGACGAATCTGATCACCCCCGGCCGGCCGCCGAGCGACGACAACGGCCACGGAACCGCTGTAGCGGGAGTAATTGCCGCCGCCGCAAACAACGATATCGGCATCGCCGGCATTGCCTGGAAGGCGAAGATCATGCCGATCAAGGCGCTGGAGGCGGACGGAACCGGGCAGGAAGACAAGCTGGGCGAAGGGATTCGTTACGCCGTCGATCATGGCGCCGCGATCGTCGTCCTGTCGCTCGGACTGAACAAATATTCGGCCTATATGAAAGAGATTGTCGATTACGCGGAGCGGAAAGGCGTTCTGCTAGTAGCGGCATCCGGCAATGAAGGCAGCGCGGTCAAATATCCTGCCGCGTATCCGACTGTGTTGGCCGTAGGCGGCGCCACCCGGCAGAAGACCGCCGACGAACGCTCCAACTTCGGCTCGGAGTTGGACGTCATCGCCCCGTGGGACGTGTTCACGACGGCGCCGGACGGCAAGTACGTGCAGAAGGACGGCACTTCCATGGCGGCGCCGCAAGTCGCCGCGGTGTGCGCTCTGCTGCTCGGACGCAGCCCGGAGCTTGCGCCGTACCAGGTGCGCAGCATCATTCGCCGGACGGCCGAAGACGTCGGCCCCGCGGGCTGGGACGCGCACAACGGCTACGGCCTGCTGCGCGCAGATCGGGCGGTTGCGGCCGAATACGCGGCCGACCGGTTCGAAAGCAACGATGTGCAAAGCGCCGCGAAGCCGCTGCCCATCGGCAAAATGGCGGACGCCGAATTAAGCGGCGGCGCCGATAACGACTGGTATGCGCTGGAGGCCGCATACAACGGCACGTTGACGTTCCAGGTGACGGCGGCGGATGCGCTTGACGGTCAGATCGAGCTGATGTACGTGGCGGCCGACGGGCAACAAACGACGTGGACGTCCGGGTTGGCGGATGGCGTTACCGTCCAGGCGGCCAAAGGGATCAGCTACATCCGGCTGCGTCTCGCCGACAAGACCGGCACGCGGACAATTGGCTACAAGCTGACGGCGCTGGAAGGAATCTATGCCGATCCGTACGAGTCGAACGACCGGATGTTTCTCGCTTACGGGCTGCCGGACCGGTCGCAAACGATCACGGGCACATTTGACCATATGGACGACCAGGACTGGTATATGATCAATCTGTCGCAGTTCGGCACGCTCAAGCTGAAGGTGAATGTCAATACGCCGCGAATGGACCCGGTGCTGCTCGTTCAGCGCAAAGGCGAAAAGGCGACAACGATCGACCAGAAAGGCGACGGCAATCCGGAAACATCGCTGCCGATCGATGTGCAGCCTGGCGTGTACTACATACGGGTCAGCAATCTGGACGATTACCATTATCCGGTGCTGGGCGAATATACGCTCGACATCGAGTATTTGACGAAAATGACCGATCCGAACGAGCCGAACGACCGTTCGTTCCAGGCGACGCCAATCCAGCTCGGGGAAAATTATTTCGGCGTGCTCGATCCGAAGGAGGATGTCGACTGGTATCGGTTCAAGCTTGATGCCGAAAGCATCGTCGACGTGTCGATGAGCGGTCTCCAGGCAGGAATCGCAACGAATTTCTCCTTGTACGACAATGCATTGCAACCGGCCATCGGTGGCACGCTGTCATTGAAGCAAGCCTCGTATGAAGGGACGTTCCGGCTCGCCGCCGGTACGTATTATGCGAAGCTGGCGGCCACTCAGGGAGACCCGTACAGCATGTACCGGCTGAACGTCAAGGCATCCCGGCTCGTGGCCGGCTTCCGCGACATTGCCGGCCATTGGGCCGAGCAACCGATCGCCGCGCTTGTCGCCAAAGGGATCGTCGACGGCTTCGGCAATTTCCGCTTCGAACCCGACTGGCCGGTGACGCGGGCCGAGGCGGCCGCCATGCTCGTCCGCGGATTCGGATACGGCAAGGCCTCGGCGCAGCCGTTCCGCGATGTGCCTTCCGGTCATTGGGCCGCCGCGGCCATTGCCAAAACGGCATCGGCCGGGGTAATGACCGGCTACAGCGACGGCACCTTCGGTCCCGATCGAGGGCTGACACGGATTGAAATGGCATCGATTTTCGCTCGCGTGCTGCAATTGGACGGAAATCATGCAGCGGAGGCGAAGCCGACCCCTTTTGCCGATGTGCCGTTCGACTACTGGGGGGCCGGCTTGCTCAACGAACTGTACGATAATCGGATGATCGAAGGCTACGAAGACGGCACGTTCCGTCCCGACAGCCTGGTCACCCGGGCGGCGTTCAGCGCCATGCTGAGCAGAGCGCTCAACCGGTAACTTTGAAAGGGGGGATTCGTCTTGGGGGACAACGACTCGTTAAGCTCGTCGCTGGCGACCAGCAGCTTGCTGTATATCGTCATTACGATCGTATGCATCGGGCTTGCCTGGTGGGCGTTGCAACAGCTCCGCCTCGACCTGTTCCTGCGCCAGCCCAAGAGCGGGCAAAGCAAAATGCTGCAAATCCTGCTGTCGGTTGCGCTCGGGTACGAGGCGGCGCGATTTTTGATCGATTATTTCAATTGGTCGGCTCTGCTCAAAGGCATGTTTTAACGGGAAACGCGCCGCGCGGAGCCGCATAACATCGGGCTTGGCTGCTAACAATGAATCATGAGTAATGTGTTCACCCGGAGAAATATCGGGCAAAGTGATCGAAACGGCAAAAGGCCGTACTGAAATCGGCCCGCGGTCACGAACCCTTTGATGTTGCAATCAACTATGAAGCGCGGAGGTAGATCCCATGGGCAACAAAATAATCGTCCGCGGAGGCAACCGGCTAACGGGAAAAGTGAAAATTTGCGGCGCCAAAAACGCCGTATTGCCCATCATCGCCGCCTCGATTCTCGCCAGCGACGGGGAAAGCATCATTCATGACGTGCCTTCGCTCGATGATGTCGTCACCATGCAGCGGGTGTTGGAAAGCCTCGGCATCCGCATCAAGCCGCACGGCAGCAGCCTGACCGTTGCCGCCGGGCGCGTGCCTGCGTGCGAAGCGTCGCCGGACATGGTGCGCAAGATGCGCGCCTCGTTCCTCATCATGGGACCGCTGCTTGCGCGCAAAGGCCGGGCCGTCATTTCGCTGCCGGGCGGCTGCGCGATCGGAACGCGTCCGATCGATCAGCATTTGAAAGGCTTCGAAGCGATGGGCGCCGATATCGAAGTCGGGCAAGGGTTTATTGAAGCCAGCGTCAAAGGGCGTTTGCAGGGGGCCAAAATATACCTCGACGTCGCCAGTGTCGGCGCAACGGAAAACATCATGATGGCGGCCACGCTTGCCGTCGGTACGACGATTATCGAAAATGCGGCCAAAGAACCGGAAATCGTCGATTTGGCCAATTTCCTCAACGCGATGGGGGCCAAGGTGCGCGGCGCGGGGACGGGCATGATCCGGATCGAAGGGGTGGATTCGCTTCAGGGCGCCACCCATACGGTCATACCGGACCGGATCGAAGCGGGCACCTATATGATCGCCGCCGCCATCACCGGCAGTACGCTATACGTCGAAGGAGCGATTGCCGATCATCTGGGACCGGTCATCTCCAAGCTTGAGGAAATGGGCGTTACGATCGTGCTGGAGGAGAACGGCGTGCTTGTGAGGGCGGATCGTCCGCTGCGCGCGGTGGATGTCAAGACGCTGCCTTATCCGGGTTTTCCGACCGATATGCAGTCGCAGATGATGGCGCTGCTGCTCACGGCCGACGGCACCAGCCTCATCACGGAAACCGTGTTCGAGAACCGGTTTATGCATGTGGACGCCTTCGCCAGAATGAGCGCGCGCATTTCCGTGGAAGGACGCACGGCCGTCGTGAGCGGCAATACGAAGCTGAAAGGCTCCAAGGTGCGGGCGACCGATCTGCGGGCCGGGGCGGCGCTTGTGCTGGCGGCGCTGGCGGCGGACGGCGAAACGGAAATCGCCGACATCCATCATATCGACCGCGGTTATGTCGAGCTGGTGGCGCGGCTTCGCGAACTTGGGGCGGACATTCGCCGTACGGATGTGGAGGATACGGTCGCCTTGGAGAAGGAAATCGCGATCTTCGCGGTGCAGCCGACGTGGGCGTAACGGCGTTCCCTCCGGTGATCGACGACGATTCGCGCGTGCTTGTGCTCGGCTCGATGCCCGGTGTGCAATCGCTGGCGAAGCAGCAGTATTACGGCCATCCGCGCAATCATTTCTGGCCGCTGCTGTACGGCTTGTACGGGCTTCAGCCGGACGAAGCGTACGAGAGCCGGCTCGCGTTCGCCAGAGGGCAGGGAGTCGCCCTGTGGGACGTGCTGGCCCGCTGCGAGCGCGAAGGCAGCCTGGACGCCGATATCACCGCGCCCGAGGCCAACGATTTTGCGGCCTTGCTGGGCCGCTACCCGCGCGTTGCGGCGATTTTCTTCAACGGCAGCAAGGCGGAGCAGCTGTTTCGCCGGCTGGTCGTGCCGACTTGCGCTGCCGCGGCGGCGAAGCTGCCGGCGCTGCACCTGCTGCCTTCCTCCAGCCCGGCCCGCACCTTGACGCTGCCGCGCAAGCTGCTTGATTGGCAGCAAGTCAGGCGCACGCTGGAAATGCACCGCTGACCAGCGATTTGTGCTATTAATGAGTGATTGCCCGTCTAAAAACGCATCCCCGGTTTTTCTATAATGAAGGTAACCATACCTTCGCATAGAAAAGACGAGGATGCTTTCGCATTCAGGGGATGCGGGAAAATTGGAGGGTCCACGATGGCGAACGCGGTCAAACGGCTTGTGGAAGCGTTGTCGCTGCAATTCATCTCCATGTCGGTGTTCCGGCTGGAAGGCTGGAAAACGCCGCCGCGGCGGCTGCCCTATTCGATTCTGTGGTACGTGACGGAGGGCGAGTTTACCGTTTATGTCGACGGCGCGGCGCACGCGGGGCAGGCGGGCCGGCTGTATTTGCTGCCGTGCAACGCCTGGGTGGACTGCAAGACGCATACGGAGCGCATGACGTATGTCAGCGTCCGGTTTCAAGCGGAAATATCGATTCTGAAGCATCGCGGCTGGATCGATATTTTGCGGCTGCCGGTAACGACCGATGTGCCGCAGGCGTCGTTCGCGCCAGTTGTCGAGCGCATGCTGGCGGAAGAAGCGCGGCAAAGCGCCGCGCAATCGCTGCTGCTGCACGCCGGGCTGACGGAGCTGATCGGGCTGGTGATCGACCGGGCGCACCCGCTGGCAGGCCATGAAGCCATACCGGCAAAAGAGCCGAGCCGCGAACCGTTCGATATCGATCCGCGCGTGCAAACGGTGATCGAGTATATGATTTGCCATCCCGGCAAATTTCCGATGCTGGCCGATCTGTGCGACCTTGTCGAGCTCAGCGAGGCGCAGCTGCGGCATCTGTTCTATCGGGATACGGGGATGTCCCCGCTCAAGTATATCCATTTCCTCAAGACCGAACATGCCAAAACCGAGCTGCAGCGAACCGAATCGCGTATTTCGGACATCGCGCTGCAACTCGGCTTTGCCGACGCCAATTATTTCTCCCGCGCCTTCCGCAAGGCTGCCGGCTGCAGCCCGGTCGAGTTCAGGCGCCGGATGCGGCATCACGACTGGGGCTGATCGGCTTCGCGAGCCAATTTGTCAAATCCGATGCGTTTTGCGGTAAACCGAGGGGCTGCTGCCGATGGCGCGTGTAAACACGCGGCTTAAGTAGAAGCCGTTCGGATACCCGCATTGGTCGGCGATTTGATCGAGCGTGGCGTCGGACCCCGTCAGCAAACGACGCGCCCGGGCCAGGCGCACTTCCGTGGCGTAGGCGACCGGCGCCGTCCCGTAGGCGGCCTGGAAGCGCCGCGTCAGCTGCGGGCCGGCGATGCCGAGCTTGTTCGCCAGCGCGCCGAGCGTGAAGTCGGCGCTGCAGGCGTGCTGTTCAATATAAGCGGCCGCCTGGTGCATCAACGGCTCTACGGCGCGTCGCTCCCGCAGATGGGCGGCTATGCTGCGCTCGTATTCAACCAGAAACAGCAGGTCGCCGAGCAAATGCTCGGGAACCGTATGCGGTTTGGCTCCTCCGGTGCGGTCGTGCAGTTCGTTCAGGTAGCCGAACGACGAGCCGAGCCGCTGGACGTCGCGGATGAGCACCTTGCCGCCGCGCGGCGGGATCGTCGCGAACAGGCCGTTATCGGCGGCGTCGCATTCGATAAACACGAACGACATCGGCTCGAGCGCCCGCCTCCACAGCGTTGTCGCCGGCGGGCAGAACAGCAGCTCGCCGAAGCCGGCCACCCCTTCCCGTTCCCACCGGTCAATCTCGCCCCTCTGTTCTCCCTCATCTTCTTCTTCACCTTCCTCCTTCATCGCAAACAGAAACGACCCCGTCTGCGCCGCCAACACGACCCAGCCTTCGTACACATCCTCCTCCAGCGAAAATTGTTCGCGCGGCCCGCTGCACGTATACCGTTTGATCCGAATCGACGGCATCGAAAGCTCTCTCCTCCCTCTGTAGAACGTTGCAAAAAAGGATATGAAATAGTATAAATCACGGCATGGCATTTGGGAAGGTCCTGCGTTAGGATGAAAGCATAGCCGGCGATGATAAGACAAAAAACATAACGGAGGCGCGATTCGACATGAAACAGGCTTTGAACCTGCTCACCCAGGAGCAGATCGATTCGTATTACAAAAAGGGATATCTTGTGCTGCGCAATGTTTTTTCGGAGAAGGAAGCGAAGGTCATGCAGCTGGAATGCGACCGGCTGCTCGAGCCGAGCCCGTACATCGATCCGATGAACGCCCGGGTGGCATACCGCCATTACCCGAACGACGGGGCAAAGATCGAGAAGCTCGATCCGGTGCACGACCTGTCGCCGGTGTTCGCGGCGCTCGTGCAGGACGAACGGATCCTGGCGCCGCTGCGCGACATCTACATGGACGAACCGTTGCTGTTCAAAGACAAGCTGATCTTCAAATTGCCGGGCACGAACGGTTATACGATGCATCAGGATGCGGCATACTGGCAAGTATTCCCGATGGAGGGGCTCATTTCGGTGATGGTGGCGATCGACGGCGCGACCAAGGAGAACGGCGGGCTCGAGCTGTTTCCCGGCTACCAGGACCGCTTCCGCTCCGAGCCGGGTTCGCTGCGCAACATGATTGCCGAAGAAATCGCGGAGATCGACCTGTCCACCGGCGAACTCGTCGAAACGAATCCCGGCGACATCATTTTGTTCCACTCGTTTACGCCGCACCAGAGCGGGCCGAACACGTCGAACGTCAGCCGCAAGCAGATGTACCTGACGTATTCGCCCTCCAAGAACGGCCAGCTGTACAAGGCGCACTACCAGCACTACAAACGCTACGCGCTTAAAGGCAGAGACCTGTCGCAATACTATTTCCTTTAAAATCGAGAAGACCGAGCCTTCCCGGACCTGGCGCCGGGGAGGCGTGTTTGCATGCTGACGGCGGCAGCGCATTGACGGACAAGTGGAAAGGTTTTATATTCAGCTTATCATGGGACGGCCATGTTCATGAGGAGGCGCAGACGATGTATTCGCTCATGATCGTCGAGGACGAGGAACTGATCCGCGAAGGGATGAAAGGCTGTCTCGACTGGCCGGCTTACGGCATCGAGCTGATTGGCGACGCCGCCGACGGCAGGGAAGGGCTCGAGATGGCGATCGCGCTGCGGCCCGACATCGTCCTGACCGATGTCGTCATGGCGGAGATGGACGGCATCGAATTCGTCCGCCGGCTGCGCACCGACATCCCGGACAAAACGATTCGAGTCATCATGATCAGTGGGCACGAAGACGTGGAATATATCAAGTCGGCACTTAAGCTGCAGGTCGTCGACTATTTGCTGAAGCCGTTCCATACCGAGGAACTCGAAGACGTTCTGCGCAAGGTACTGCGCGAGTGCGACGAGGAACGGGCGATGCGCGATCGGCTGAGCAGCCTGGAGCGCAACGTCGGCGCGTCTCGCCCGCTCGTCCGCGAGCGGTTCCAGCAGGAGCTGATGTCCCGCGAGCTGGACGAAGCGGAGCTTGCGGCTTACCGCGATGCGCTCGGCGACGGCGACGAGTTCGGCGAGCTGACGGCCGTGCTGCGCGACAAGCCCGATCAGCGCAAGGTGGTGCGCGCCGTCACGGCGTACATGCAGCGCTCGTTCCGCGAGGAGCTGTCGCTGGCGCAGATGGCGGCGCATGTGCACCTGTCGCCGAACTATTTGGCCAACCTGTACAAGAAAGAGACCGGAGCGACGGTCAACGACGCGCTGACCGGGCTGCGGCTCGACGAAGCGAAGCGGCTGCTGCGCGAGGAGCCGGGAGTCCTGATCGCCGACTTGGCGGAGCGGGTCGGCTACAAGGATGGCAAATACTTCACCAAGCTGTTCAAGCGGGAAGTCGGCATGAACCCGAGCGAATACCGGGAGCGGTCCAGATGAGCAGGCTGATCCGGCTGTTCGTGCGTTTCGACGCGCGGCTCAAGCTGCGCAGCAAGATGCTGATCGCCTTCATCGTCATCCTGCTCATTCCGTCGGTGATCATCGGCTTCTTCTCCTACCGCAAGTCGTCGTCCGTCATTGCGGAGCAGACGAGCGGCGCTTATCTGGAGGCGCTGCGCCAGACGTCGATCAACATTTCGTACCGACTGACCGAAGTCGAGAACATTGCCGAAATCATCTACACGAACGTGCAGCTGCAGAACATCCTGCGCCGCGCGAATCGGCAGGAGCTGACGATCGGCGACGTCATCGGCGACTACAAGGCGATCATCGAGATCATCCGCAACCTGGAGAAGAGCCGCAACATTTTCCGCATCCGGCTGCTGGTGCCGAACAATCCGCTGTACACGACGGAGAACTACAACATTTTTCCGATCAGTCCGGAGGAGTCGGCCAAGCTGGACAAGGAGCTCGCGGCGCAGCCGAGCGCGATGGAATGGCGTTATCTGGGGACGACGAACTACATCGGCAACGTACAGAAATCGATCGTGTCGTTGTATAGGGTCATGAAGGATTTTGAAGCGGTCAGCGAGACGCTTGGCTTCATGGCGATCGACGTGGACGAGGCGACGCTGACCGGCGTGCTGGAGGACATGAGCCTGGCGCTGCCTTACCGCGCGATGCTGTACAAGGGAGATTCGCTCGTCTCGACGTATGCGCAGCTGCCGGATCAACTCGCCGCGGATAAGGATGAATTGGCGCGGCTGGTGCGGCAAATTCCCGCGACCGAACAAGGCTACCGCAACGTCCGGCTCGGCCGCAGCAATTATTTGCTGCTGACGCAGCCGGTCGGCAACGCCGACTGGCATCTTGCGGTGCTCGTGCCGGCGGTAAGCATCGCCAGCCAGAGCAAGTCGCTCGGCTGGTACATCCTGCTGCTGTCGGTGTCGGTCGTCGTGCTGGTGCTGGCGTTGTCCGTGCTGCTGTCGCGCACGTTCACGAAGCGAATCCACATCCTCGGGGAGAAAATGAAGGGCATCGAGCAGGGCCATTTCGGCCAGGTTGTCGAGGTGTCGGGCAATGACGAAATTTCGCTGCTGCAGCGCCGGTTCAACAAAATGTCCGTGCAGATCAAAAGCCTGATCGACGAAGTATACACGATCACGATCAACAAGCAGCGCGAGGAGATGAAGGTGCTGGAAGGGCGCATCAACTCGCACTTCCTGTACAACACGCTCGATACGGTCAAATGGCTGGCGCTGGCCTCGAAGGTGCCGGATATCGCGCATGTGGTGACGAATTTGTCGAAGTTTTTCCGCATCAGCCTGAACCGCGGCCGGGAGACGATCGCCGTGGAGAAGGAGCTCGAACACGTGCGCGCGTATATGGAGATTCAGAACATCCGCTTCAGCGGGTTGATCCATTACGACGCGCGCGTCCAGCCGGAGCTGGAGAAAATCGAAATTCCGAAGCTGATTCTCCAGCCGATCGTCGAAAACGCGATCGTCCACGGGATCAATAAACGTGCGGGCAAAGCGGGTACGATTACGCTGCGCGGGCAACTGCGCGGGGAGATCGTGGAGTTTGTCATCTTCGACAACGGGGCGGGCATGAGCCGTGAAACGGCAGCGTCGCTGCTGCTGGCGGAAAGCCCCGGCTACGGGCTGCGCAATGTGCACCAGCGGCTGCAGCTGGCTTACGGGCCGGGGTTCGGCGTGAAGATCCGCAGCAAGCCCGGAGGCGGAACCGCCATCCGGCTGCGGCTGCTGGCGGCGTCAACGGCGCCCGCGGCCTCGTTGGAAGCGCAACCAAAGAGCGTAAGATCAGACACCTAATCGTAGGGATGCCCCGTTTTCGGGGCTTTTTTTGTTTCTTATAATCAGAAGAGTCAAGTGAAAGCGATTGCAACCAGACAAGCGATGGCAACATGGAAAGGAAGGGCCGACACATGGCAAATGCGCAGCAAGGCACGATGACAGCGCCGAAAGCGCAGCCTGCAGCAAGGCGAAGCGCCTGGCGAACCATACTGCGAAACGATTACGACCTGTATTTGCTGCTCGTTCCCGGGCTGATCGTCCTGCTGATGTTCCGGTACGCGCCGATGTTCGGGGCGATCATCGCCTTTAAGGATTACAACCTGTTCGACGGCATCTGGGGAAGCCCCTGGGCCGGGCTGAAACACTTCCGCGAGCTGATGGACCAGCCGAAGTTCTGGGAGGTGCTGCGCAACACGCTGCTGATCAACTTTTATAAGCTGGTGTTCCAGTTCCCGCTGCCGATCATGCTGGCGCTCATGATTAACGAAGTGCGCAACCTCGCCTTCAAGCGAATCACGCAAAGTATCTCGTACTTGCCGCACTTCCTGTCGTGGGTCATCATCAGCGCGATCTTCATCAACTTGCTGTCGCCGCAGACGGGCGTGCTGAAAGGGCTGTTCTCGCTGTTCGGCATGCAGGACATCATGATGATCGCCGACGAGCGCTTCTTCCGCGGCATTCTCGTGCTGTCGACCGCCTGGAAGGAAACCGGCTGGTCTTCGATCATTTACCTGTCGGCCATTCTGGGCATCGACACGGGGCAATACGAAGCGGCGCGCATCGACGGCGCGGGCAAAATGCGTCAGATCTGGCACATCACCTTGCCCGGTATCCGGGGCGTCATCGTTTTCATCGTGCTGCTGCGAATCGGCAGCGCGCTCGGCAACGACCTGGAGCAGGTGCTCATGTTCTACAGCCCGTTCGTGTACAGCGTCGGCGACGTCATCGGCACATACGTGTACCGGATCGGTCTTACCGAGATGAAGTACAGCTTCACGACCGCCATCGGCTTGTTCCAGTCGGTCATCGGCATGACGCTGATCGCCACGGCCAACTATTTCAGCAAAAAATTCGGCGAACGCAGCCTGTGGTAAGCGGGACGGCCCGCGAGAGAGAAAGCGAGGAGATCGCCATGAAGCTTCGGACGAGGGGCGAAATGATTTTCGAATGGTTCAATTACGGGCTGCTCTCCCTGATCATCCTGGCCTGCCTGATTCCGGTGCTCAATATCGCCGCCAAATCGCTCAGCGACGAGGCGAGCGTCATGGCCGGCGAGGTACTGATCTGGCCGGTGCATTTTACGACGGGGGCTTACGATATTGTGCTGGGCAGCCAGAAATTTCTGACGTCGTTCCGCAATTCCGTGTTCATCACGATCGCCGGCACCTTGATCAATGTGCTGCTGACGGTATGCACCGGATACGCGTTGTCCCGCAGCCGGCTGAAGGGACAGAAGACGATCATGATGCTGTACGTGTTCACGATGCTGTTCAGCGCCGGCATTATTCCGACCTATCTGATTGTCAAAAGCGCGGGCCTGGTCAACTCGCTCTGGGCGCTCATCATCCCGGGACTTGTCAGTCCGTTCAATATGATTATCGTCCGGCTGTATTTCATGAACTTGCCGGATAGCCTGGAAGAGTCGGGCAAAATAGACGGAGCCAGCAACATCCGCATTCTGGCATCGATCATGGTGCCGCTGGCCATGCCGGTTATCGCGACCATTGCGTTGTTCTGCGCGGTGGAGTATTGGAACAGTTATTTCGAAGCGTTGATGTATATCAACAACGCGAAGCTGCTGCCGCTGCAGGTGTTCCTGCGGGAAATGATTCTGAACGCGTCGGATGCGAGCAACAACGTCGACATGCTGTCGCAAGTGAACGTGTCGACGGAGTCGATCCGCGGCGCGACCGTCGTGGCGGCAACGCTGCCGATCGTGCTGGTGTATCCGTTCTTGCAGCGCTTTTTCGTCAAAGGAGTCGTGCTTGGCGCCGTAAAAGGCTGATATATCGCAACATGCCGGGCAAATGGCAAGAGTAGGCATCTGGTCAGTCAATGGGGAAGCGATTACTATGAAATCAGGGGAGGATTTACCGATGACACAGGGCTACACGAAAAAGATCGGGCTGACGATGGCGGCGACGCTGCTCGCCGGCACCGCGCTCGCCGGCTGCGGCGGCAAAACGGAAGATACGAAGACGGCTGCTTCTTCGTCGCCGGCCGGCTCGTCCGCGCCGACGGCGATTGCATCCGCCGCGCCGAAGGAGAAAGTTACGCTGAAGGTGCTCGTACCGAACAACGTGGAAGAATTTCCGGCCGGCTCCGACGTGAACAACAATGAAATCGCTAACATGATCCGCGAAAAAACCGGCTTCAACGTGCAATGGGAGCTGCTGCCGAAAGACGCCGAGGCGGCGCGCCAGAAAATGAATTTGACGATGGCTTCCGGCGATACGCCAGACCTTCTGATTATGAACGACAAGGCGCTGTTCGGCAGCTTCGTGCAGCAAGGTTTGCTGGCGCCGCTCGATGCGCTGGTCAACGAAGTCGGCCCCGACATCAAAAAAATATTTACGCCCGACCAGATGAAATCGGCTATGTCCGGCGGCAAGCTGTACGCCATTCGCGCCGCTTACTTCGGCACGCCGAACTCCGGCCTGCTGACGCGCAAGGACGTGCTGAAGGAGCTTGGCATCGCCGAGCCGAAGACGCAGGATGAGCTGTACGCGGCGCTCAAGGCGATCAAGGAGAAGAAGCCGGATATGATTCCGTATACGGCGAACCTTTCGCAGGGGCTGTCCGGCCTCGACGGCATCATGGCGATGTTCGTGCCGCCGGTCGACTATACGTACGCGAACGGCAAAGTCACCTACAACCCGGCGCAGCCGGCGGCCAAAGATTTCCTCACCTTCGCCAACAAGCTGTACAACGAAGGGTTGCTCGACAAGGAGTCGGTCGTCAACAAGTCGGAGAACGTCAAGGAGAAGCTCGTCAGCGGCAAGGCGTTCATGACGACGATGGGCTGGGCCGACGCCAAAACGACCGGCGACGCGATCAAGGCGAAAATCGCCACATCCGATCTCGGCTACATTGACGCCGTGACGGGCACGAACGGCGCCAACGGCATGTCGAAGCTCAGCTCCGTGACCCGCTATATGGTCGTGCCGAAGGCGAGCAAAAAGGCGAAGGAAGTCGTACAGTTCCTGAACAAGGTATCGACGAACGAACTGATCGACTACATCTCCTTCGGCGATCTTGGCAAACACTACAATAAACAGGACGGCAAATACGTCGCCACGCCGGAAGCGGAAAAAATCCGGTTCCGCGTCTACTACAACATGTTCGACACGATCGAGCTTGGCCTGCAGCGTATGGAGCAGAAAGGGTTCGCGCCTTACTTCAACCCGCTGCTCAAGTCGTCCAAGTATGAGAACGTCACGGACCTGCTGCCTCCGGTCGAAGCGGCCGACAAGAAGAGCAAAGAAATTCTCGACCTGAAGCAGGAGTATTTCCTGAAAATCATTACCGGCGCGATGCCGCTTTCGGCTTTCGACGAATTCGTCGGCAAGTGGCAAAAGGCCGGCGGCGAAGATGTTGTCAAAGCGTTGGCCGACGCTTATAATGCGAAGTAAATCTCGCGACGAAACCGTCCCCGGGTGCGGGGGCGGTTTTGCCGCGATTGTGCCGATTCGAGGAGAGGAGAGGGAGACGATGGGGATGACGAGTGCGGAGCGGGGACAGGCGCGGGCGCAGGCGGTGCTGGAGCGGCCAGGATTGATCAGCTTCTGGGATTTCCAGGAGGGAGCCGGGGAGGAGCGGGTGGCGCAAGGCCCGCACCCGTATCGGCTGCGGGAAATGGCAGGGCCGGTGGAGCGGGCGGAGGACGGCGTGTTCGGCCCTTATGCGGCCGATGTGGCGTTCGGCCAATGGTTCAGCATTCCGCGGGCGGCGTGCCCGGCGCTTGATTTGCACGGGCCGGAGGCTCAGGTGACCGTGGCGGCGTGGGTGCATTGGGGCGAGTCCGATTACAAAGGCTGCGAGGCGATTGCCGGTCAGTGGGACGAGTCGCGCAAGATGCGGCAGTATTGCCTGTTTCTGAACCTGCGCATCTGGGACAGCGCCGAGCAGGTGTGCGGCCATGTGTCGTCCGTCGGCGGTCCGACGCCGGGGTACAAGTACTGTATGGACTCGGCCATCGGCGCGACGCCGGTCCCGCGCGGCGAGTGGCATTTCGTCGCGTTTACGTACGACGGCAAGGAAGCGCGCGCCTATTTGGACGGCCGGCTGGACGCGCGGGAGACGTACAACCCGTACCGCTACGAAGGCGGCCTGTTCGACGGCGGCGCGGAGGGCGCCGACTTCACCGTGTGCGCGGTCGATCGCTCCGGCGAGCCGGGCAATTTCTACACCGGCCTGCTGGGCGGCCTGGCGGTGTTCGAGCGCGCGCTCGGCGCGGACGAACTGCGCGAGCTGGCCGCGGCGACGCGGGAGTAGCGGGCGGCGCGGGTCGCTCCGGCGCGGGTGGGCGCGGCAGGTGCCCGCTTCCGGGAAATAGGCCATGAAAAATGGCCTATTTCCTCTATTTCAGGTGCTTCGTCGAAAATAGCCAGCGAAAACACTGGTTATTCTGACCAGACAGCCTCAAAATCGACCTTTTTAGCGAAATAGCCAGTGATTTCACTGGCTATTTCTTCGTTGGTGGGTGCCGTCAAGTAGTTTGTGTAGTAGGTTCTTCCATCGGGACGATGGGGGTCATTTGTTTGGTGTAAAAGGTTGTGGGCGGCCGTAGCCCAAGCGAAGGCGCGGGAGGTTATTTTTTTGCTCCGTA
>NZ_SHLX01000054.1 GCF_004764705.1 Paenibacillus cymbidii
CGCCGAGCGCGCTCCGCGCGGCGCCGGCGGGCGCGGCGGCGCGCGCAGCAGCGGCGGCGCACGCAACGGCGCCGGCAACCGCAGCACGGGAGCCGCTCCCCGCAAGGGCGGCGGACGCAAGCCCGGCAATGGCAATGGCGGCGGGAGACGCGGGCGCTAACATTTTTTTCATAAAGCACGCATGGAATAAGCGGCGCATTTCTTCTATAATAGAAATTAAATCAGGGGAAGGGAATGAACGCCATGCCTTCATTGTCAAACAAAGAAATGATCTTCGTCTTCACTGGACCAAACGGCGCCGGTCGCAAAACGATCGCGGAAATGGCCGGTTCGACGCTCAACATGAAGCAGGTGCTTTCCTATACCACCCGGGAGAAAAGGCCGACGGAAACCGAAGGCGAAGATTATTTCTTCGTTTCGCGGGAACAATTTTTGGCCGCGCAGCACAACAACGAATTCATTGAAGTGCTCGAAATCGACGGCAACCTGTACGGTCTAAAAAGCGGCGATATCGCCACGCTGCTGGAGCGTTACGGATGCGTCTATCTGATCCTCAACCGCTACGGCGCCGAAATGATCAAAGAATCGTACGGCGACAATGTCAAACGGTTTTTCATCTACGCCGACAAGGAAACGTTGATCGAGCGGCAGAAACAGCGCGGCGACACCGACGACATGATCGAACGCTACATGTCCCATTACGACGAGGAGATGGCTTACCGCGCTTCGTGCGAACACGCCTACGAGAACCTTGACTCCTCGCATACCATTTTTGATGTGTCGAATGAATTGGAGAACTACTTGCAACGCGGATTGCTCGATCTCGATTGATCCTTCCCGAATGATCAACAATCGAAACCAATTCGCAAACCCGCAATCCGGCTGCCCGGGCGGGTTTTTTGCTCATCTTGCGAACGCGAAAGGAGCCATGGCCGATGCGCATCGTTTCCATCGAACCGACACCAAGCCCCAATTCCATGAAGCTGAACATGGACGAATCGCTGCCCGCCGGCGTCCGGTTGTCCTTCGCCGGCCGCAGCGCCGCCGACGCCAACGCGGCCATACCCGATTACGCCCGCCGCGTCCTGGCGATCGAAGGCGTTACCGGCCTGTACCACGCCGCCGACTTCATCGCGGTCGACCGCCATCCTAAGGCCGACTGGCAAACGATCCTGTCCGGGGTCCGCGACGTGCTCGGCACGCACGAAACCGCGGCGCCGCCGCAGCCCGGGACAAGCGCCGCAGCCAACGCGCGGCAACAGCCGGCAGAAGCGTGGGGCGAAGTGAACGTGCTCGTGCAAACGTTCCGCTCCATCCCGATGCAGGTGCGCGTAAACGACGGACGCGAGGAGCGGCGCTCGGCGTTGCCCGAACGGTTCGCCGCCGCGGCGATGAAAGCGGGGATGGCTTCGCCGAACCTGATCCGCGAACGCAAGCTGGAAGAGCAAGGAGCGCGGTACGGCGAACTGGACGATATTCTGGAGCAGGTCGTGCGCGAGCTTGACGCGGCCTACGATCAGGAACGGCTTGACGAAATGGTGACGCAGGCGGAGATGCAAGGAGAGCAACCGAACCCGAACCCGGAAGCTGGAACCGCCGCAGAGGAATCCGCGCTCTCCGAACGGAACGTCCAGGACGTCTCCCGCCAGCTGGACGACGCCGACTGGAAAGTGCGCTATGCCGCGCTGCAACGGATCAAGCCGACGGAAGCAACGTTGCCGCTGCTCGTCAAAGCGCTGGACGATGCGAACGTCTCGATTCGCCGGCTGGCGACCGTTTACCTCGGCGATCTGCGCGAGCCGTTCGTGCTGCCTTACCTGTATCGCGCGCTGAGCGACGCTTCCGCCGCCGTCCGCCGCACCGCCGGCGATACGCTGTCCGATATCGGCGACCCTTCGGCAACACCTGCGATGGCCGATGCGCTGCGCGACGCGAACAAGCTCGTGCGCTGGCGAGCCGCCCGCTTCCTGTTCGAAGCCGGCGACGAGCGCGCGCTTGAAGCGCTTCGCGCCGCCCGCAACGAAACCGAGTTCGAGGTGCGCATGCAAATCAATATGGCGCTCGAGCGCATCGAAGGCGGCACGGCCGCCAGCGGCTCGGTGTGGCAGCAAATGACGAACCGGCCGCGCGAATAAGCGCGGCCGGTTTCGCCAACGACCATTTCACCAATACGCATTGCTCGGCCCGCAGCTGCCAAGGTCGATGCGTCCGTCGAGGTCATAAGCGTGCCGGTGCCAGGAGCCGTTGATCGTGTTGATCGGCTTGCGCGCGCGAACGGTCCGGTCCAGCAGCAGCCGCAGCATGTCGCGCGCCTTGTCCGCGCATGCCGGTTCGTCGATGCGGTTGCACAGCTCCCACGGGTCGGCGTCCAGGTCGTACAACTCGTCCTCCTGCTCGCCGTCCAGGTTCGCCACATACCGCCAGCCGCCCGCCACAATCGCCTTGCGGTACGCATTTTCCGTCAGCGCGCTCGTGCGAAAGCCGCCGCCTTCCCCTTCCGCGTCGCCACCTTCGAAGCCACCGCTTGCAAGGCCTTGTTCACCTTCCCCGCCGCCCCCGCCGGCCAACAGCCCGGCGAAGCTGCTTCCCTGCACTGTATTCGGCGCGTCGATGCCGGCCAGCGCGCACAACGTCGGGAACAAGTCAACCGATTCGACGATATCGCGGTTTACCGTTCCCCGAGGGCCTCCGGAACCCGAAGGCAGCCGGACGATCAGCGGGACGCGCGTAATCGCGCTGTAGCTAATTCCGCCTTTTTTTTCCATTAATCCGTGTTCCCCGGCATAATCGCCGTGATCGGCGCAATACACGACGATCGTATTCTCCAGTTGACCGAGCCGCTCCAGTTCCTCTACGATCAAACCGATCGCATGGTCAACCTGGCTGACCAGCCCAAGGTAAGCGGCAAGCAGTTTGCGCAGCCGCGCTTCCGGCAGGTCGCCCCGCTTCCGCCGCACCTCCGCCTTCTCCCCGTCGCCGAACGGCGGAAGCGTCAACGCTTCCGGCGGATACATGCTCGCGAACGGCTCCGACGGCGTGTACGGCTGGTGCGGCCGGGAGAAGCTGACCCATGCCAGCCACGGCTTCTCCGCGCTCTCCCGGTCCCGCGGCTCGCCTTCGCCGCGCATGAACCGCACCGCCTGTTTCGCCAGCGCCAGCTCGCAGCTGTGCTCAAGCGGCAGCAGCGACGTTTCCCCATCCCGCTCGCCGAGAAAGGCGCGGTTGTCGTTGCGCTCGTACAAGCCGGCTCCTTCGGCATATTTGGGAAACTCGATGAACTCGTCATAGACGAACTGGCAGTCGGCTTCGATCCAGTACCGCGGCGTGTGCAGCTTGCCGAGCGCCCCTGTGCGATAGCCGTGCTCGCGGAACCAGCGGAACAGGCTCGTCATCGGCGCCGAAGGCGACGGCCCGTACAGCCCGTAATAGCCGTGCGTCGACGGGTACAGCCCCGACAGGAAGCTGATCCGGCTCGGCGTGCAGATCGGATTGTTCGCGTAAGCTTGCTCGAAGCGTACGCCTTCCCCCGCCAGCCGGTCGAGATGCGGCGTCCGCACGTCGGGATGCCCGGCGCACGAAAGGCAGCGCGCATTGTGCTGGTCGCTGAACAGAAACAGGACATTCGGTCGTTTCATCCGCTGCGGCTCCTTCCAAACCTCACTTTTTCTTGAACGACGCGTCGTAGGCTTGCTGGTAAATTTGCAAATACCGGGTCAACCCTTTGGACTCCAGCGTTTTCACATACGTGTCCCAGTCCTTGTCGAGATCGGCGTCGCCAATGACGAACCGCGCCAGCATCTGCTCGACGTAATCGACGATCGACTTCTCCATGTCCGCCAGCTCCGTCACCTGTTCGTTCGTGAAGAAGAGCGGCGGCAGCAGCGCTTCCTGCTTCTGTTTATAAGGCTCGTAGTCCGTCTGGGTTTCCATCTGCAGCACGGCGTTCAGCGATTTGACCGCAGGATCGGTAGCCTCGCCGGCCCGCAGCGCCGCCGGACGGTACGACGGCCCGGTTTGGGCCCAGAACACGTTCTGGATCGTGCCGAAATTTTGCAGCCGCGCCCAGATCGCCGGTTTGCCGTCCATGCCGAGCTCGCCCGACTTGGCCCAGCGCCATTCCTGGTTCTCGCGGCCGAATACCGAATTCATCGTAAATTCGCGGTTAAACAACGCGTCGGCCATGCGGAAAGCGGCTTCCGGATTTTTGGCCTTGTTCGTGACGATGAAGTTGCCGGGGCTGATGCCCCACGGATTCAGCGGCGTCACCTGCAGGCCGCCCGGCCCTTTCAGCGGCGGCACGGCCACATAATCGGACCAGCGCGTGCCCTTCGCCGACGTATCGGTGAAAATGCCCATATGCTGCGCGCTCGACGCGCCGAGAATCGGCACGTTCGGATTTTCGCCCATCTGCTTCAGCTGCTTGTCGTCCTGGGTGAACGTTTGCGGCGCGATCAGCCCGCCGGCGTACAGCTTGTGCAAATAGCGCAGCCCGTCCCGCCAACCCGCCTGATTATAGGCCGGCGTCACTTTGCCGCCGACGATCGACAGCCGTTTGGCGCTCGTGTCGTTGTAGATGAAGGCGTTCATCAAATATTGGTCGATCTGCGTGTTGGCGCCCGCGTTCGGCCGCGAGCCGGCCAGGGGAATTTCGTCGGCTTTGCCGTTGCCGTTCGGGTCCTTCTCCTTGAACGCCTTCAGCATCTGCTCGAACTCGTCCGTCGTGGTCGGCAGCTTCAGCCCCAGCTTGTCGAGCCACGGCTTGTAAACCCACATTTTCTGCGGCATCGAGCAATGGTAGCATTGATTGACCTGCGGCAGGCTGTAAATGTTGCCGTCGGGCGCGGTGATGATGCCCTTGAGGTAGTCGTTTTCCTGCAGCACCTTCTTGAATTCAACGCCGTACTTGTCAATGTAGCCGTTCAGCGGCAGGAAAATGCCCTGCGCCCCGTTTATCATCTGCTGCGTCGCCGACACGTTGAAGTCCATGATCACGTCCGGGTAATCGCTGCTCGCCAGCACGATGTTCAGCTTGTCTTGCGCCGAACTGGCGGGCACCACATCCCAGTCGATATGGATGTTCGTCTTCTGCTCCAGCCATTTCGTAAACTCGTTCGTGGCAAAATCTTCGACAAGCGCGTTCTGCTTGACCATGACCTTGAGCGTCGTTTTGTCGTTCGTGATCGGGAACGAACCTGCCGGCGTCACTTTGCCGGTGCCTTGGGCAGCCGTTCCTTGCGGCGTCGATTCTTCTTTGGACGAACAGGCGCTGAGCGCCACACTGCCAAGCAGCGTGAGAGCGAGCGCGGCTCCGATTGTTTTTTTCATGCGAAACCTCCCTTGGATGGACGTCAGTTATCCTTTTAACGAGCCGACCATAACCCCTTTGACGAAATGCTTCTGTACGAACGGGTAAAACAGCAGCACCGGAAACGTCGCCACGACGATCAGCGAAAATTTGAGCAAATCGCGCAGTCCCTGCTCTTTGGCCGAATCTTCGGCGTCGCTGAGCAGCGAAGCGTCGATGTCGTTGCGGATCAGGATGTCGCGCAGCACGATCTGCAGCGGGTACAAGTGCTGGTTCTTCAAATAGATGAGAGCGTTGAAAAACTGGTTCCAGTGCCCCACCGCGTAAAACAGCGTCACCACGGCCAAAATCGGTCCGGACAACGGAAGTACGATCCGCCGCAGAAACTTCCAGTCGCTGCAGCCGTCCAGTTGGGCGGCCTCCAGCAGTTCATCCGGAATCGTCGTCATGAAGTACGTGCGCATGATAATCATGTTGAACACGCCGAGCGCCCCCGGCAGCAGCAGCGCCCAGCGCGTGTCGAGGATGCCGATCGCTTTGACCAGCAGATAGGTCGGAATGATGCCGCCGGTGAACAGCATGGTGAACATAAAGACGAACATCAGCACGCCTCGTCCGGCCAAATCTTTGCGCGACAGCGGATACGCCGCCATGATCGTTATGACGACATTGATCGCGGTGCCGGCGAACGTATATATCAGCGTGTTGCCGAAGCCGCTCCAGATCCGGTGCTCCTTGAACACGGCCGCGTAACCGTCCAGCGTCGGCTCGACCGGCCACAGCACGACGCGGCCGGAGATGACGGCGGACGAGGAGCTGAAGGAGGAGCTGACAATGTAGAGCAGCGGGTACAGCACGCTGGCGAAAATCAGCAACAGCACCGTCGTGTTGACGATCGTAAACGCGCGGTCCCCTTTAGTTTCCCTTATATGGGCAAATTCCACCGTTCTCCCTCCGTTTCACCACAGACTGGTCGTCTTCAGCTTGCGGGCGATCTGATTGACGGCGACAAGCAGCACCAGGTTGACGCACGACTTGAACAAGCCGATAGCGGACGCATACGAATAATTGACGGCCACGGACTGGAACACGACCTTGTACACATAGGTGTCGATCACTTCGGACGTTTGCTGGTTGAGCGGATTTTGCATCAGCAGCACCTTTTCGAAGCCGGTGTCGAGCATGTTGCCCACGTTCAGAATAAGCAGGATGACGGCGATCGGCATGATGCCCGGCAAGTCGATGTGCCACATGCGCCTGATCTTGCTCGCCCCGTCGACGACCGCCGCTTCGTGCAGCGCGGGATCGATGCCGCTCAGCGCGGCCAAATATATGATGCAGGAGAACCCGACATGCTGCCAAACACCCGACCAGACGTAAATCGATTGAAACAAACCCGCCTTGCCCATAAAATTGACCGGTTCCGCGCCGAACCGCTCCAGCACGTGATTGACGATGCCGACGCGCGGATCCAGCACCTGCATGACGATGCCGACCAGCACCACGACGGAGATGAAATGCGGCGCATACGTAACCATCTGCACGGTTTTCTTGAACCGTTTGTTGGCGACATAATGCAGGCTGAGCGCGAGCAGAATCGGAAACGGAAAATTGGCGAGCAGGTGATAGAAGCTGAGCCCGATCGTATTGTTCATGACCGTCCAGAAGTCGTTCGAATGGAAAAAGCGGTCGAACTGCCGCCAGCCTACCCAGTCGCTGCCGGTCATCCCTTTGGACGGCAGAAACTGGCGGAAGGCAATTTGCACGCCGTACATCGGAATGTACTTGAACAGCGCCAAATAAACAAGCGGCGGCACGAGCAGCGCATAAAGCTGCCAGCGCGCAAGAATGCGCTTCCAACTGTTCCCGTCGCGAGGTCGGCTTCGGAACGGCGGCGATTGCGCCGTTGTCGTTGTGTGAGCGGCTCCCATCTTGTCCGCCTCCCTTGCTTTTTGCTTCTTGTGCGTAAGCGGCTCCCGGCCGGTTGCCTGTTTTCAGTATAGGAAAAGCGAGTGCGGCGGTATATATGAATTCGCTTACAAAGTGTGCATAAACGAAGAAAACCGCCCCGCCGGCGTGTGCAAATGCTTACCCGCATGTGCACACGGCCAGCCGGGCGGCGGTTACCGTTCGGCAATATCGCGGTAGGACGTGGCGTTGACGCCATGATACCGCTTGAAGGCGCGGCAGAACGTATTGGACGACTGGTAGCCGACCCGTTCCGCGATTTCCTTGATGCTGAGACCGCTTTCGGCGAGCAGCTGCTGGGCACGCTCCATGCGCAGCTTCAGCATGCAGTCCGTAAACGTCATGCCGGTCTGCTCCTTGAACCATTGCGGAAAATAGTTGTCCGAGATGCGGAAGTAGTCCGCGGCGATGCTGACGTTCAGCTCCGCCCGGGCGTAATGGGCCGACATGAACGCGGACACGCGGTCGGCCGTTTCGCCTGCGCGCTGCTTCTTGGCGCTGGCGGCATACTCGCACACGCTCGCGTACGTTTCCCGCACGCTGCGGTACGCCCGCTCCGCGTCGTCCGCGGCATGCAGCCGCAGATCGGGCGCCTTGACGGCCGGCAGCGCCGCCCCTTTGTCGCCGGCTGCCGCCTGGTCGGCCAGCTTGACCGCGCTGCCCCACAGTTCGCTGACGAAAAGGCCGAGCATGTAAAGCGACAGCTTGCGCTCCTCCGTATTGATCCGGTACAAGTCGTCGAGCAGCCGCAGCGTGTCTTCCTTCTCGCCGGCTCTTGCGGCATTCAGCAGCTTCGCCTGCATATCCGGCGGAAAATAATAGCTGGTCGGTATCGGCAAATCGCCGTACCGGATCAAGGCGTCGCTTCCGGCGCGCGAATGGGCGTGCAGGGCGAGATTCGCTTCCTCCAGCGAGCGGTGCGCGTCGGTCAGCCGTTCGTAGCCGCCGCCGACGGCGATGTCCGCCGCGATGCCGTAGCGGCCGCTCAATTCGTCGCGCAGCCGCTCCAGCGCCCGTTCGAGCGAGCCGATGCCGTCCGGATCGGCGGCCGGCACAACGAACAGCAGCGCGATCCGGTCCTGCGACAGCTCGTGCACGAACGCCGCCGCCGCGGGCATCGCCTCTGCGGTCTCGCGCACGAGCAGCCGCTGCATGTCGAGCGCGTCCAGGCTCGATTCCGCCAGCCGCAGCAGCGCCACGACGACCGTGCCTTCCTGCAGGCGGATGCCGGCATGCTCCAGCAGCGGCTGCGCCTCCCGCTCCGACACGATGTCGCCGCGCAGCAGCCGCCCGAACAAGGCCTCGCGCAGGAAAGCGCGCTGCCGCTCCATCTCCTCGCGCAATTGTTCGTTGCGATCGTACAAACCGGCGAGCGACTCCTGGATGAACCGATACGCGTTGGCCGTGCGCAGCGTGGCGCCGCTGGAGCGCTCCGCGATCAGGCTGACCATCCGCCGCACCGGACCGCTGTTGCGGTAAGCGAGCCAATAGGCGATCATCGCGCCGATAAGCAGCGAAACGCCGGCGTAAATTTGCATTGTCTTCTTGATATAGTGCACCTTCTGCAGCACGACCTGCAGCGGCTGCACAAAAACGTAGCGCCAGCCGGTCTGCTCCGACGTCAAATACGTCACCGACATGTCGCTGCCGGCGATCGTCCGGCGCAGGAAGCCGCTTGCGCCCGGCAGATCGAGCGCCTGCGCGGACAGCTCGCCCGGCGCCGCGGACACCGTGCTGATCGTATGGCCTTCCTGATCGGCCACGTACGCCCAGCCGCCTTCGGCGATGTTCAGCTTGCCGAGCAGCTCGCGAATCCGCTCATTGTCGATCAGCACTACCGCCGCGCCTTGCGGCTGGTCGCGGTAGCCGAGCGTCTGCACATATGCGATGTACCGGCCGTGCGCGCCGTTCAGCGTCGCGTCCGCCGCCGGCATGTAATGCTGCAGGTGGTACGGATTCAGGAACCGATCGTACCACGCATCGAATGAAACGCCGTCGTATCGGAACACATGCTCGTAAAACTGCTCCAGCGTATACGTATCTTTGGCCGTCATCGCCAGGTCGCCGATTTTGAACAGCAAATAATAGCCGGAGATGAAGCGGTTCGTCAGCGTATAATCGTAAAGACTTTGCCGAAAGTCGACCAGCTGGTAAGTTGCCGTCCCCTGGAACGGATCGCGCAGCTGCTGAATTTGCCGCACCTTCGGATCGAACATCATCTGCCGCGTGATCGTGTCGACTTCGCCGAGCCGCCTGTCCAGCGTCTCCATGCCTTGCTGGAGCAGCGACATGCTGGAATCGGCCGCTTCCTTCTCCAGCAGATGGGCCGTATTGTTGTACGTGTACAGGCCGGCTCCAAGCGGAACGAACAGCACGATCAAATACGACAGCAGAAAACGCAGCACAATGCGCTGCCGGCCCGGTCTGAACGTTGGCATGCCGATCCCCCTGTTTGCTAGCGCATGCTGCGCCGTTTGATATGCGCGAATTGGTACAGCTCCGCCAGCTCGTCTCGCCCGCCTTCGCGGAAACGGCGGATCGCTTCGTCGATCGTCACCAGCTCGACTGCCGCTACCCGTTCGCCGTCCGGCGGATTGAGCGGATGGCCGACCAGCTTCACTTCGCCCCAGCCGAACAGCCGGATAAACCGCGGATGCGGCAGATGCTCGCGGTATGGCAGCGGCGAACTCGACTCGCAGTGCAGCTGTCCGCAGATGCGGTACGACAGCAGCTCCGCCCCCAGCTCCTCGCGCATTTCCCGGTGCAAGGTATCGAGGTAGCGCTCGCCGGGCTCCTTCGTCCCTCCCGGCAGCTCCCAGCGCCCGTCTTCCAGCTGCATCATGACGTAACTGCCGCCGCAAACCGGCACAATGCTGACATTGCTGATCTCGCGCTCATCCGCTTCCTGATCGTTTGGCATGAAGCGGGCCGTAACCGGCCCCCACTGTATCGGATTTGCCAATTTCGGGAACCCATGGGCAACTCCCATATTCCTTCCTCCGTCTTCGTTCATCTGCCACCATCATAGCACACGCCATCGTTTCGCAGCATAGCGTTTTTGCAAGCTGGAGCACGTTTCCTGCATCATCCAAACATGTTGTCAGGTCAAGCGCCTGCCGCTCGACATGCGGGTTGCTCCGCTCCGGGCGGGGAGGGTGAAATAGGCCATACTAAATAGTCTATTTTGCAACCCCCTTCCTGTCCGCGGCACGTTCCATGTATAATCGATGGTAACAATCGGCAATTCCGCGCGGTGCCCCGTTTACCGATGATTTGCATCCGACCTTGGAAGGAAGCGCTTTCCTATGAAGCCATTGCGACTGCTTTTGCCCAAACCGTTCGGCTCGTTTATGCCGCGCACTTATCGGGGGCGCATTTCCGTCTCGCTTGCCGCCGCCTTCCTCGTCGTCATCGTCATCTTCGCCTTTGCGGTACACTACAGAACGAACGACTTGCTCGAACGCAACCAGTACGAAGCGAACCGCAAGGCGCTGGCGCAGG
The DNA here is from genome assembly GCF_004764705.1 of Paenibacillus cymbidii. Lineage (GTDB taxonomy): Bacteria > Bacillota > Bacilli > Paenibacillales > NBRC-103111 > Paenibacillus_AN > Paenibacillus_AN cymbidii. The sequence goes on from NZ_SHLX01000054.1 coordinate 10,775, forward strand.
TCAAGCATACGATCGAGTACATGAATGATGTGATGAAGCAAACGGCGCTGGCGATTTTTTTCAATTCGGATATCGCTGCGGTCATGAGCAAGGACAACGCGGAAGCCAACGACTCGATTGTCCGCTTCAACCGGGCCATCAGCTCGATCACCTCCACCCAGACGTTCATCGATTCGATCTACGTGTACAATCCGCGCACCCAATCCTACTGGTCCGCCGGCAACCGCAATTACGACAGCGACCGCGGCTTCCAGGAGCTTGCCGCCAGCCCCGGCCGACTGCCGAAGCTGAAGCCGGTTCTGCGCACGGTAGAGCTCGGCGGTTACGCCGACAACAAGGCGTACAAAAACGTCTTTACTTACCTCATGTACGACAACGAAGACGCCGGCGGTCCGCGAGGGGTCGTCGTCAATATCGATGCCGACTGGCTGTTCGACAATATTGCGGCGGTCACCCGCGAAGGCAAACGCGGCGACGACGCCATCTTCATCGCCGACCGCGGCGGACGGCTCGCCGCAGCCGGAAGCGACGCCGCAGGCAGCCTGCTCGCGGGCGTCGGCGACGCTTATGCCGGCCGCCTGATGGCGGGGCGCATCAACGCCGAAGAAGGCTTCTTCCCCGCCCGGCTCGGCGGCGAACAATACCTGATTGCTTATACCGGCGTGGACAACACCGACTGGGTGCTGCTGCGGGCGCAGCATTTTGGCGAGCTCTACCGCTACATCAATCAAATCAAAACAAGCTTGTACGCGATCACCGGCTTGTTCGTCCTGCTGGCGCTGGCCATTTCCTTCCTCGTGGCCAAAGGCATTTACCGGCCGATCGGCGGGCTCGTCCGCACCGTCAGCTCCCACAGCGCGGCGAACCGCGGCTGGAGGCGGCAAGACGACGAAATCGGCTACTTGCACGATCATTTCCTGCAGCGCCAGCAATCGAACGCGGAAATCGCCAAATCTTATTTCCTCCGCCGGCTGCTGACGGAAAGCGCGGAAATCGACGCACACGAGCTCGGCCGCTCGTGTGCGGAATACCGCTTGCCGTTCGATCCGCAGCGCCCGTTCCACATTTGCGTCGTCCGGCTCGACCGCTACCGCCGGCTGGAGCTGCAGCTCGCCGCCAAAGAGCTGCAGCTGTACCGCTTCTCGGTCCGCAATATCGTGTCCGAGCTGCTCTCCCGCTCCCTTGCCTGCGAAATGCTCGAATTTCGCCGCGATCAGGCGGCGCTGATCGTGCAGCCGCCCGTCGGCGCCGGCGGCCATGAAGAATGGAGCGAATCGCTGCGCGAAGCGCAGGATTTCGTCGCGCGGCACTACCCGATTACGTTCTCGGCGGCGATCGGCGGGAAAGCTTCGTTCAAGGACTTGACCCGCAGCTACGACGAGGCGCAGCACAATCTCGCCTACACCTTCGTTTACGGCAGCGAATGCATCATCCTGCCGGATGCGGTGCCGGACGCGCTGGGCAACCGCCCCGCCGCCTACGAGGGAACGGCGGAGAAACGGCTGTTCCGCGACATTCGCAGCGGCAACGCCGACAACGTGCGGACCGGCCTGCTGAAGGTGTGCAACGAAATTTCGACGCTGCCTGCCGGCCGAATCACCCCGGCATGCGCCGCATTCGTGCACCGGCTGAAGGCGGTCGTCGAAGAAATCGCCGCCTATAAGGGGATGCGAACGGCCGTCGCCTTCGACGAGCTCGTATCGCGCCTGCCCGAGTACGATACGCTGGACGAATGGCGGGAGGCGCTGTCCGAGCAGCTGTTCCGAACGCTGGCCGCAAGCGCAAGCGATCCGGCAAGCGACAAAAAAACACAGCTCGCCGAAGCCGCCAAGCAGCTTATTCAGGCCGGCTTCGCCGATCCGGCGATGAGCTTGCGCCACATCGCCGATTCGCTCAAGCTGTCGACGGAATATGCAGGCAAGGCGTTCAAATCGGCGACCGGCTTGTCCGTCGCCGAATATTTGAACGACATCCGCCTGACCCGGGCGGCCGAGCTGCTGGAGAACGGCAACGTGCCCGTCGGCGAAGTCGCCATGGCCGTCGGCGTCGAGAACGAAACGTACTTCTACAAGATGTTCAAGAAGAAGTACGGCGTGACCCCTCGCGAATACACTTTCCATCACAAAAGGCCCGACCGGAGCGGCTAAACCGCCCGAATGCGCCGGAAAAAGACAGAAAACACGAAAAAGTGGAGCCGGTTTGTGCAGATGACCGGTTTTTTTTCATTCCCGGATCGGGTCGTTTGCGTTATCGTTAAACCCGCCTCCTCCTCCGCTGCGGAGGACCAACAGGCATATCAAAGAAGAAAGCGGGGCAAACAATGCGATCGATCGCATGGAAACAAGCAAGCCGGACATTCGGCCGGAACAGGGCGATCCTCCTGCTCAGCCTGCCCGGCGTCCTGTTCCTGCTCGTCTTCGCGTACTTGCCGATGGTCGGCGTCGTGCTGGCGTTCAAGGACTACTATCCGATCAAAGGCATCTGGGCGAGCGAATGGATCGGGTTCAAAAACTTCGCGTTTTTTTTCCAATCGCAGGACGCGTACCGGGTGACGCGCAACACGATCGGGATCAACCTGCTGTTCATCGCAACGACGCTCTTCATCTCCGTCTCGTTCGCGCTGATGCTGAACGAACTGCGCAACAAGGCCAAAGTTTATCTGGTGCTGATGTTCATCCCGTTCTTCGTCTCGTGGGTCGTCGCCAGCTACATCCTGTACGCCTTCCTGAACACGGACCTGGGCGTGCTCAATCATCTGCTGACGGGCTTCGGGCTGCAGCCGGTGCAATGGTACGCCCATCCGCGCTATTGGGTTGCCATCCTGGCGATTTGCCACATCTGGAAAGCGACCGGTTACGCCACCATCATTTATTACACCGGGCTGATCGGCATCGACCAGACGTACTATGAAGCGGCGGCGATCGACGGCGCAAGCAAATGGCGGCAAATGACGCGCATTTCCATTCCGCTGCTCGTTCCGCTCATGACGCTGCTGGTGCTCGTGCAGGTCGGCCATGTCATCCGTTCCGATTTCGGCATGTTCTACTTCCTGACGAAAGACTCGACCGCGTTGTATCCCGTCACGGACGTCATCGACACGTACGTGTTCCGCGCGCTCCGCGTCACCGGCGACATCGGCATGGCGACGGCGGCGGGCTTGTACCAATCGGCGGTAGGCTTCGTGCTGGTGCTGGTTACCAATGCGGTGGTCAAGAAAATCAACCGCGACAACGCCGTTTTTTAAACGCATCGTATGGGAAAGGAGCTTGGCAACTTGGCTGTTTCAGGCGATTCGAAGCTGACCGCGATTCCCGTCTGGTCGGCGGCAATCATTCACGGATGGTTCATCCTGTTCTCGTTGTTCTGCGTCGTGCCGTTTCTGTTCGTCCTGTCGGGGTCGTTCACCGACGAAACGGCGCTCACCGTGGAAGGCTACCGGCTCATTCCCGCCGAATTCAGCCTGTCCGCTTACCGCTATGTGCTCGAGCGGCCGGATGCGCTCATCCGCGGCTATCTCGTTTCGGCGATCGTTACGGCAGCCGGCACGGCGTTTGCCCTGTTCGTCTCCACCCTGCTCGGCTACGCAATCACACGCAAGGATTACAGCTACCGGAACGCCACGTCCTTCTACATCTTCTTCACGATGTTGTTCAGCGGCGGGCTGGTGCCCTGGTACATCCTGATCGTCAACTATTTGCATCTCGGCGATACGCTGTTTGCGCTCATCCTGCCTTATACCGTCATTCCGATGTTCGTGCTGTTTCTGAAAGGGTTCCTGTCCGGCATTCCCCACGAGCTGTACGAATCGGCCAAAATCGACGGCGCCGGCGAATGGACGATTTTCGTCCGGGTCGTGCTGCCCTTGTCGAAGCCGGGGCTGGCGACAGTCGGCTTGTTTTATGCTCTGCATTATTGGAACGACTGGTACTTGTCGCTGATGTTCATCGACAACAACAAGCTGATTCCGCTGCAGGCGATTTTGTACCGGCTCATGAACGACATCGACTTTTTGACCAAAAATGCCGTTGTCGCCGCCAGCGTTGGAGTCGACTTCTCGCGCCTGCCGAGCGAAACCGCCCGCATGGCCACCGCCGTGCTGGCCGCCGGTCCGATGCTGGTCGTCTTCCCGTTTTTCCAGAAATATTTCGTCAAAGGGCTGATCGTCGGCTCCGTCAAGGAATAACCGCGGCTACTCCCGCCTCAATTACGTGCTTGGGCGGATGGCATATATACAACGAACAGGGAGGTAACGCAAGATGGGCAACATCATCGCAGATCACCGGGGCAAAATCGCTCCGGCAAGCATCGCCGTCGTCATGCTGGCGGGACTGCTGGCCGGCTGCGGCGGCGACAAAAAAGAGGGGGCCGCTTCGCCGTCGGCCAGCGCAACGCCTGCCGGAGCGAGCAAGGCGCCGGCAAGCAGCGCGTCGCCAACGCCGGCGGCCAAGCTGGAGCCGGTTGCGCTGACCTGGTACATGCTCGGCTCGCCGCAGCCGGACCAGGACGCCGTGTTCGCGGAAGCGAACAAAATCATCAAAGAGAAGCTCAACGCGACGGTCGATTTCAAAATTATCGCCAACGGGGAATACGACGCAAAAATGAAAGTGAAAATCGCCGCCGGCGAAGACTGGGATCTTGCTTTTACGTCAAGCTGGGCGAACAACTATTTTCAGAATGCGGGAAAAGGCACTTATCTCGACGTCAGCCAATTGCTCGACAAGTACGCGCCGAAGCGCAAGGCGGCCGTGCCGCAGAACGTCTGGGACGGGCTGAAGATCGGCGGCAGGCTGTACGGCCTGGTCAACGGCTATATCGCCTGGCAGGACGGCATCTACATCCAGAAGGAGTACGTCAAAAAGTACAACGTCGACACGGCGAGCATCAAGTCGCTCAAGGATCTGGAGCCGCTGCTGGCGACGATCAAGAAGAACGAGCCCGACAAAATTCCGTTCGGCATGACCAAGGGCGGCATCAACAACTGGGGCAGCATCGGCAACGGCGGCGTCGAGCTGTTCATCGGCGCCGGCATCCCGGTGGCGGTCATGCGGGGCGACAAGTCGGCCAAAGCGTTCAACGTGCTTGAAATGCCGGAGACGAAGGCGTATTTCGAGCTGCTGCACGACTGGTACGGCAAAGGCTACATCAGCAAGGACGCGCCGACAATCGCCGACAAAAGCGCGGATCTGAAAGCCGGCAAAATCGTCGTCGACATGGCGAACACGATTTATCCGGGCGTGGAAGGCGAAGTCAAAAATCAATTCGGCGGACGCGACGTATCCGTCATCGAAACGAGCAAGCCGTTCGTCGTCGCCACCAGCACGTTCTCGACGATGACCGCGATCAACGCCCGCTCGAAAAATCCGGAACGCGCCATGATGCTGTACGAACTCGTCAACAACGACCGCGACCTGTTCAAGCTGCTCGGCGCGGGCATCAAGGACAAACACTTCACGCAACTCGAGAACAACACGATCAAGCTGATTCCGAATTCGGGCTACGCGCCGGGCAACAATTGGGCGTGGGGCGATCTCGACCGCAACGGCTATCTCGTCGAAGGGCAGCCGGCCGGCATGCTGGAAGGCAAAATCAAATCGAGCCAGAATGCCGACGTATCCAGCCTGATCGGATTTTCGTTCGATACGACGCCGGTGAAAACCGAATTCGCGCAAATTACGTCGGTCGCCCAGGAATACGGACCGCTGCTGATGACGGGAGCCTCCGATCCCGGCAAGGTGCTGCCGGAATATATCGACAAGCTGAAAAAAGCGGGCCTGGACAAACTGCTTGCGGAAGTGCAGAAACAAATCGACGAGTGGAAAAAAACGAAGTGAGCGGGAACGGAGGGGAACCGGCAATTGCCCGTTCCCCGTTCTGTTATGGAAAATTGCATATGGCATACAAGGAGGGAATTGACATGCGCAAATCAAGCTTGCGGCTGCTGTTCGTTTTTTCGCTCGCGTTGGTTGCGGGCGTTTTTGTGTACGGCTATGCCGCCGAGGCGGCGACTTATCACGTCGCCGTAACGGGCGACGACGGCAACGACGGAACGAGCGGGACCCCGTTCCGGACGATCAACCATGCGGCGCAGCTCGCCCAGCCCGGCGACACGGTCATTGTCCATGCCGGTACATACCGCGAAACGGTGAAACCGGCGCGGGGCGGCACGTCGGACGGGGACCGCATCACGTATCGGGCGGCGTCGGGCGAAACCGTCTACATCAAAGGCTCGGAGCAGGTGCCGGCAGCAGCGTGGAAACACGACACCGGCAATGTGTACTATGCGGTGCTCGATGCGGCAGCGTTCGGCGATTACAATCCGTTCACCGTGCCGCTGTCGAAACCGGTCAGCACCATGGCCACGACGAAGGACAATTCGACGCAACGCACGCTCGGGGAAGTATTTGCGAACGGAACGCCGCTAAACGAGGTCGATGCGATCAAAAACGTGTATTCGACGGCCAACTCCTGGAAAGCTTCGGCAGACGGCTTGACCGTGTTCGCCAATTTTGGCGGCGCGAACCCGGTTACCTCCGGCATGCTGACGGAAATCAACGCCCGCGAGCAAATTTTTGCGCCGGCCGTATACGGTCTCGGCTTCATTACGGTTGACGGCTTCCGGTTCGAGCATGCCGCCAACCAGTTTCCTTACAAGTTCTGGGATGTCAACGGCAACCCGCAGAAAGGGGCGGTCAGCACGTCGGGCGGGCACAATTGGATCATTCGCAACAACACGGTGCGTTACGCCAAGTCGATCGGCATCGACTTCGGCTATCAAGGCGGCAAACCGGTCGAAGAAGCCGGCTATACGGCCGCCAACTTCTATGAGATGACAGGCGGCGTCGGCCGCCATCTGATCGAAAACAATGTCGTTTCCTATTCCGGCTCCACCGGCATTATGGGCATGTGGGGGCCGTTCTCGACGATCATCGGCAACGTTGTCGAGAACAGCAACCGGTTCCAGTTCGAGCAAGGCTACGAATCGGCGGGGATTAAAACGCATTTCTTTTACGACGGGCTGATTCAGGACAATTTGATCCGCAACAACGGTAAATTGGCCGGCCTTTGGCTCGACAACACGTCGCAAGGAGCGCGTGTGACCGGCAACGTATTCGTCAACAATTCGAACGCGATTTATACCGAAATCAGTCAGGGCCCGATTCTGATCGACAACAACGTCATGATCGATTCGCCGATGGAGCATTCCTCGTCCGAAGGCATAACGGTTGTGCACAATTTGTTTTATACGTCTTCCTCCATCGCGCATGCGGTCGATTACACGGACGCCAGCAACCGGATTACGTCGACGTTCGTGCCGCATACCATCGACGCCACCGGCCGCAAAATCGACCCGGTCGCGCATATCCGCTATTACAACAATATCCTGATCGGCAAAGGAAACGAAATTCCCGCCGAAACGACGCGGGTGCGCGGCAACGACTCCGACGTCAACGCCTTGTACGACGGCGCCACGGCGACGAGCGGCTACGAAGGCCGCAGCCACGCGAGTGCGCAGGCCACCTCCTTCTCCTATGTGTCCGACAACAGCGGAACCGGCGGCACGGCGAAGGTGACCGCCCAGTTTACGGTCGACCGAACGCCATGGACGCTGCCGACGTCGCGTCTCACGCCGGAAGCGCTTGGCCCCGCTCCTTACAGCGGCGGTATGTTCGGCGACGTGGCGCTCGATTTCTTCGGCAACGCAATTGGCGCGAAGCCGGTTGTCGGCCCGTTCGCAACGCTTGCGGCCGGCGCCAATTCGCTGACGCTGTGGCCGAAGACGACGCGCAGCCCGCTGACGGCGGATGTACCGCCCTACGCGGCGGTCAATGACAATCACGACGATATTGCGTATACCGGCGCCTGGGTATACTCCAGCGACTCCTGGTATGCGGCCGCCCGCGAGGCCGGCGATTTTGGCGGCGACGTGCACACTGCGCTGGACAACGGCGCTTCCGCCGAGTATACGTTTACGGGCGAAGCCGTCGACTACGTAACGGAGCTTGGGCCCGACTCGGGCGGCGTCGACGTATACATCGACGGCGCGTTCGACTCTTCGCTCAGCCTGACGCAACCGTCCCGGCTCGTGCAGCAAACCGTGTATACGAAGACGTTCTCCGGCTCCGGCACGCATACGATCAAGCTGGTCAAAACGTCGGGCGTGCGCGTGCTGCTTGACGCGTTCCGCGTCCACGCCTCCGCCCCGGCGCTTGCGCTGAATGCCGATCCGCTGCCGTCGGTGGAAATCGGCCGCTATTACCGCTATCAGCTGCAAGCAAGCGGCGGCGCGGCTCCTTACACTTACGGCGTGGCCTCCGGCTCACTGCCGGCAGGGCTTGCGCTCGACGGCGCCACCGGCGTCATCAGCGGCGTGCCGACGGCGCCGGGCAGCTTGACCTTGACGCTGCAGGCGACCGACAGCGCCTCCGTGCCGGCGACGGCAACGGCAACGTTCTTGCCGACGCTGCGGCAGATGATCGCCATCGCCAGCCCCGACTTTGAGAGCGGCACGCTGACCGGCTGGACCGCCAAAGGCAGCGCGACGATCGCTCGCGACAATACGACGGCGCACGGCGGCTCGTATTCGCTGAAGGCGGCGCGCAGCGCCGTGTTTGACCGCCCGGCGCAGGACATTGTGATGGTGCCCGGCGTGACGTACGATTTTGCGCTGTGGATGCGGGCCGATTCCGGCAGCGCCCTCGGCCAGCTCGTGCTTGACTTCGGCGCCGGCCTGCAGGGGGAGCCGAGCCGCTACGGCGTGCTTGACGGCCAGACCGTGGGCACCGGCTGGATCGAGCTGCGCGGCAGCTACAAGCTGAGCGGCAATTCGCCAAGCGTCACCGCCAGTTTCTATCCGCAGCTTACCTCAGGCACGACGGCGTTTTACATCGATGACGTGAACGAGCCGGCTACGCCGGTCGCTCTCGCCGCAGCCACGCTGGCGGACGGTTCGTTCGGCAACGCCTACTCGTATACATTCGCCGCCTCGGGCGGAGCCGGCGCGCCTTATCGGTATGAGCTCGCAAGCGGCGCGCTGCCTCCGGGTCTTGCGCTCGGCGCCAAGACCGGCGGCTTGTCCGGCATGCCGCGCGCCGTCGGTTCCTACGCCTTCGACATTCGGGCGACGGACCGCACCGGCGCCACCGCAACCGGCTCCTACACCCTGACCGTCGCATCGCCGATCGTAAACGGCGGCCTGGAAACCGGCACCGCCACCGGATGGTCGGCGCAAACCGGCGCCGTGCTGTCCGTCGTTTCGACCGGCATAAGCGAAGGCGCGTACGCGCTGCAGGTGGTTCGCCCGTCGGGTGCCGCGTACACATTCGCCAGGCCGCAGCAAACGATTACGATGCGCAAGAACGTGGCCTACGACTTCTCCGTTATGCTGAAGTCGCCCGGCAGCGCCCAGACCGGACAGCTGGTGCTCGATTTTGGCGCCGGCACCCATCAGGGCGAACCGAACCGTTATGCGGTGCTCGACTTCCGCACCGTCGACGGAACGTGGACGCAGCTTGCGGGCAGCTACCAGCTGAGCGGCGCCCAAGCGACGGCCACCGTCAACGTGTACCCGCAATTCCCGACGGGAAGCGGCGATACGTATTATATGGACGCCTTTACCGCTGCGGCGAGCCCGCTCGTCCTGAACGCGCCGACGCTGCCGATCGGTGTCGGCGGCACGTCATATGCAACGCAAACATTCACGGCGGGCGGCGGCTTCGCGCCTTACTCTTACCGGATCAGCGACGGGCGGCTGCCGTCGGGGATGACGCTGACCGGCGCCGGCGTATTGTCCGGCACGCCGAAGGAATTCGGCACGTTCAAGGTCGCCGTAGCCGTTGCCGACGCCGGCGGACAAACGGCCGAACGCGGGCTGCTGCTGCAGATCGACCCGCTCATCGCGAACGGCACGCTGAAGGATGGCACGACGACCGGCTGGACGGCGGCATCCGGCGCAACGCTCAGCGCAACGACAAACGTATTCCGTTCCGACGAGTATTCGCTTCAGGTGGACCGCCAGGTTGGTCAGACATTCGGTCGCCCGACGCAGACGATCACGCTGAAAGCCGGCATCGCCTATACGTTCTCGGCGTGGGTCCGCACCGCCTCCGGCAGCGAAACCGCGCAGCTCGTGCTTGACTTCGGCAGCGGCGCGCACCAGGGCGAACCGGCGCAATATACCGTATTGGACACGAAAACCGTCACTTCCGGAGAATGGACGCAATTGTCCGGCACCTACACGCTGCTGGGCGCCGAGGCAGAAGCGAGCCCTGCCTTCTACCCGCAGCTGACAACAGGAGCCGGTACGTATTATGTCGACGACGCAACGAACATCAAGCCGCTTACTGTCGCTTCGGCTGCCGCTCCTGCGGCGACCAAGGGGGTGGCTTTCACCGCGGGCGACTTCACCTTCGCGGCGGCAGGCGGCGTCGGTTCGACGACGTTCTCCGCGGATACGACCGGCGACTTCATGCTGCCGCCGGGTCTGTACATCAATGCGTCCGGCCAGTTGCTCGGCACGGCAATCCGGTCGGGCACGTACCGCTTCCCGATCACCGCGAAGGATTCGACGGCAGTCGACTCGCTTTACCCGACCGGACGCACGGCGATCAAGTGGTTCGACATTACGGTTGCTCCGATGGCGAACCAGCTCGCTAACGGCGATTTCGAATCCGGCGCGACGACGGGCTGGACGGCGCTGAACGGAGCCAGTTTGTCGGTGACCGGCTCGCAGTATCATATGGGCAGCTACGGGCTGCAAGTAGTGCGGGCGAATGTCGGCAGCACGGCCGGCCAAACCGTCAGCTTGACGGCAACCCGTTACTATGACGTTTCCGCCTGGGTGAAGCTGGACAGCGGCAGCGGCGACGCCAAGCTGGTGCTCGACTTCGGCGGCGGCAATACGTCCGTGCTGGACGCCAAGACGGTCGGCACGAACTGGCTGAAGCTGACCGGGCTGTACAAAAATACCGCGGCAAGCACGCCGCAAGTGTACGTGCTGTTCACCTCGGGCACAGGTACGTTCTACCTGGACGATGTGACAGTGAACTAGCGCGTAACACTTCCCCGCTTCGGAAATAAGCCATGTTTTATTGGCTATTGCGGTAAAAGGGGAGCCTGGCAACGGAATAGCCAGCGAAAACGCTGGCTGTTTCCCGGAAAAGATCGATCTTGAAGCTGTTTCGTCGGAATAGCCAGTGAAATCACTGGCTATTTTCCATGAAATGAGGAAAAGTGGGCAAATAAGCCACTTTTTTTGGTCTATTTTTAGTAGAAGGGGCCAATCGGCGAAAGGGAGCGGCGATGACGCCGCCATTCTCGCTATTAACAGCGGCAGACGAACATAGTATACTGGTTGGTAAATCCAAGCATAACGAATCGACTGGGAGACGATGCCATGAGCGAAATCGGAACGGGACGCACTTCGAAGCGGTTTTTATGGCGGCTGTTTGTCTGGTTCGCGCTCACCTCGTTCGCCTTGGTCAGCTTCCTCTCGTTTTTCGTCTATTGGAACATCGAACGGATCGCCCTCTCCAACGAACGCCACAACAACAACAAAATTATCGGCCAACTGCATAACAATATCGCCAGCATGTACGAAACTGTCAAAACGATGGCCAACGCGATCGAATACAACAACGACGCCCAATCGATCCTGTTCGCCCAGAAGGAAGAAGACATCTACGAGTTTATTCGCAAGATGAACAATTTGAGCCTGCTGATCTCCTACAACCCGTTTCTCGACTCCGTCTTGCTCTATAACGGCACATTGAACCAATTTTACTCCACCCGCAACAGCCTCTACGAACGCAGCTCCGCTTTCGCCGGTCTCGTGCTGTCCCAGCCGCTGCAAAACCGCATGCGCTTCATCCCGCTGAACGTCGATCGAACCGGCGACGCCTCCTCCCCCGATCAAGTGCTATCCTTCATGATGTTCGAATCGCTGAACCGCGAGGACCGGCCTGACGGCGCCGTCATCGTCAACATCAAATCCCGCTGGCTGCAGGACAACATCAACGCGTTGAACAGTATCGGCAAAGAGCAGAATACGCTGGATCGCGTCTACATTCTGGACGGGAATGGCAAGCTGCTGTTCGGCGACGACGCAAACGACGATATCGGCCAATACGTGGCCGCTTCGCTCGGCTCAACGGGACAAACCGCCGACATGGCTGCCGGAGCTGTCGTTTCCGCCAAACAAACGATTCGCGGCCAATCGTATCTGGTGACAACCTCCCCCGTTCCGGAAGCAGACTGGACGATCGTCAAGGTGCAGGATTACGGCATCTTCGACCGCTATCTGGACAAAATCAAAACGACCGTGCTGTCCGTCGCCGCCGTCTTCCTGCTCCTGTCCCTCCTCGTCTCGCTGCTGATTTCCCGGCGCGTATATCGGCCTTTCGGCAATTTGGTGCGGGAGGTCAAGGCGCTGGCCGGCGCCGGCGCCGTGCCGGAGAAGGCCGTAATGGACGAAATCCAGGCACTGCGGGCGGTATACCGTCGCAACGAGGACGAAATTCATACCATCCGGCAGAAGGAGCTTAGCAGCAGGCCGGCGCTGAAAGCCTACTACGTGCGAAGAATGCTGCTCGACAGCCGCTCCATGCCGGAGAAGCTGTGGGAAGAGATTGCCGCTTCGGATGTGCTGTCGATTCGAATCGAGGCCGGTGCGCCCCACGCGGCGGGCGTTATTCGCATTGACCGGTTCGCGGCGTTCAACCGGCTGACACAACGCGACCGCGAGTTGTACAAGTTCGCGATGGAAAATATCATCGGCGAATGTTTGTCGCGATCGTTCGTCTGCGAAATCGCCGATATGAAGGACGATCAATTTGCCTTCATCGCCCAAGCGGCGCCGTCGGATCTCGCCACGGACGTGATTGGCGCAATCGGCGAAGCGCTGAGCGGGGCAAAGCAATTTATCGGCGACCGGTTCGGTTTGTCGCTGACGGCGGCCATCAGTTCATTATCCGCCGACAAGGCCGAGTTGCAGCTGCTGTATGAGGAAGCGCTGAGCCGATCCAACGCCCGCTTCGCCTTCGGCCACGGCACGATCATCACCGGCGCGATGACGGCGGACGCCGAGAGGCATGAAAGTATGGAATATACCGCCCTGCGTGAAAAACAGCTCGCCGAGTCGCTCAAGGGCGGCGACCCGCAAACGGCGGAGCAGGAAATCGAGCGCGGCCTGCAAGCGGTAGCCGCCCATCATCCCCGCCACCACAAGCAGATTTATGCGCAATGGGTGCATCTGCTCCTGTTCGTGCTGCAGGATATCAACCGCATGAAGCTGGAGCCGGCGCCGTTCGACGCGGAAGCGGCGGCGCGCGACTTGCTCGCCTGCGAAACGATGGCGGAAGCCAGGCAGCTATCGATCGGGCTCATCCACGCCGCAACGGCTAACAAAACGACGCGCGACGTCAAACATTCGCTGCTCGTCGACGCCATGAAAGAAATGACCGACAGCCGTTATGCCGATCCCGACTGGTTCCTGCAGGAAGCGGCGGAGCTGCTGAAAATATCGCCTGCCCTTGCCGGCAAGCTGTTCAAGGAATATACGGGCGTCCCGTTTGCCGAATACGTCTGCGAGGTGCGCATGACCAAAGCCGCCGCCATGCTGCAGGAGCGCCACATGTCCATCGCCGACGTCATGGCGGGCGTAGGCATCCCCAACAAGAGCTACTTCTACCGGCTGTTCAAAAAAAAGTACGGTGTCACGCCGAAAGAGTTCGCGTTAAAAGCCTCCCTGACCGGCCATATTGCGCCCAAATAGGCCGCTGTATACCAAATCGCGCCATTGTACAACAGGCCAAATACCAAAATCGCCAAACTTGCACTATCCGCCTCCCCCACACCCGTACTATGCTGATGGTGCCCGGGCATATAACGACGGAAGGGAGGCGGCAGCGCATTAGTGGGAATCGGTTCGGCCCCAAGCACAAGGAACAAGTCCAGTTGTGGCTGATGAACGTGCCGACGGCCGTTTGGCTGTTCATCTTTTGCTACTTGCCGATGATCGGCATCGTGCTTGCTTTCAAAGACTACCGCTACGACTTGGGGATTTGGGGGAGCCGCTGGATCGGCCTGCAAAATTTCGACTTTCTGTTTCATTCCAATATCGCATGGCGCATTACGCGCAATACGGTAGGCATGAACCTGTTGTTCATCGTGTTTTCGACCGTGTTTTCGGTCGGCTTCGGCATTCTGCTCAGCGAGGTCGGCCGCAAGTTCGTGAAAGTGTACCAGACGGTCATGTTTCTGCCGCATTATTTGTCGTGGGTCGTTGTCGCCTATTTGTTTCTTGGCCTGTTCGACATGGAGCACGGCTTGCTCAATCAACTGATCGTAAAGTTCGGCGGCGAATCGGTGCTATGGTACAGCAAACCGTCCTATTGGCCCTACATTCTGGTGATGACCGACCTGTGGAAAAGCACCGGCTTTGGCGCGATCATTTATTTTACCGCGATTATCGGCATCAATCCGGATTATTACGAAGCGGCGCAAATGGACGGCGCCACCTGGTCGCAGCGCGTCCGCCACATCACTTTGCCTATGCTTGCGCCGACCGTCGTCGTGCTGACGCTCATTTCGGTCGGCAACATTTTCCGCGCGGATTTCGGCATGTTTTATTTTCTCACCCAGAACACCGGCACGCTCTATCCGACCACCGATGTCATCGATACGTACGTGTTCCGCACGCTCAAGGATTTGGGCGACATCGGCATGGGCACGGCAGCCGGCCTGTACCAGGCGATCGTCGGCTTGGCGCTCGTTACGCTGGTCAACTGGATCGTGCGCCGGGCGGACAAAGAGAGCGCCCTGTACTAGATCTTTGGGGCTTCCGGACACGCCCTGGGAAGGAGCGTCATGAGAACCGTATCGTTATCGACCGCTGCGATGCACGCCATATTTATCGCGTTTTGCCTGTTCTGCGTCGTGCCGATCCTGATCGTCGTTTCGTCCTCGTTTACGGCCGAACGGTCGCTCGTCATCGAAGGCTTCAACCTGTGGCCGAAGAGCTTCAGCCTGAGCGCCTACCGGCTTGTGTTTACGCATGGCGAAGCGCTGCTTCGCGCTTATGTCGTGACCGTGGGCGTGACGGCGATCGGCACGCTCCTGTCGGTGCTGTTCAGCACGATGACCGCTTACACGCTGTCGCGCAACGATTTCAAGCACCGCAGCTACTTCGGCTTTTACATTTATTTTACCGTGCTGTTCCACGGCGGCCTGGTGCCTTCTTACATTTTGGCAACGCGGTATTTGCATCTGGGCAACACGGTCTGGGCCTTGTTTCTGCCGATGCTGATTATTCCGTGGTTCATCTTTCTGATGCGCCGCTTCCTGACCGACATTCCGGTCTCCCTGATCGAATCGGCCAAAATGGACGGGGCGAGCGAATACGGCATTTTCCTGCGCATCGTCCTGCCCATCTCCAAGCCGGCGATCGCCGCCGTGTCGCTCATTATGGCGCTTGGCTACTGGAACAGCTGGTGGCTCAGCCTGCTTTATATCGAGGACCGCCATCTGTACACGCTGCAGTATTTGCTGTACATCATTCTGTCGAACATTCAAGCGCTGCAGGATGCCGCCAATACCTCATTTACAGTGGCAAACGCGATGGACACGCCGCAAATGTCCTTGCGCATGGCGATGGCGCTTTTGGCGGCGGGCCCGACATTGTTCGTCTTCCCGTTTTTCCAGCGATTTTTCATCAAAGGCATGACGGTAGGCGCTGTGAAGGGATGATTTTTTGCTCGCAGGATACTTAAGAGGGGGATAACACGTGCTCACGTACAAACGCACAACAATCGCCTGGGGCTTGTCGGCGACAGTCGCGCTGACGGCTGTCCTTGCCGGCTGCTCCAAGGACGGCGGCGGCACCGCCGCTTCCGGTTCGCCCGCCGCTACCGCCGGAACCGCAAGCTCCGCATCGGCAGCGCCCGCCAAAACGGAGAAGCCGGTGGAAGTAACGTGGTATTTGGCCGGCGAACCGCAGAAAGACCAAGCCGCCATCGAAGCGGCCGTCAACAAAATTACCGAACCCGCCATCGGCGTCACCTTAAAAATGAACGTCTTCGACTTCGGCACCTATGACCAGAAGATGAGCCTCAAGATCGCCTCGAACGAGCCGTTCGATCTGATGTTTACGTCGTTCTCGTGGCTGAACAAATATTTGACCAATGTCTCCAAAGGGGCGTTTCTGCCGCTCGACGACCTGCTGGCCAAAAACGCGCCGAAGTTTTACGCCTCCTTGCCCAAAAAATATTGGGACGCCACCCGCGTCAACGGCAAAATTTACGGCGCGCCCAACTACCAGATCATGGTCAACTGGAAAGGCTTCATGGTGCAGAAGTCGCTGGCCGACAAGTACCATTTCGATTACCAGCACGTGACGTCAATCAAGCAGCTGGAAGATTTCATGGATCAGGTGAACAAAAACGAGAACGGCATCACGCCTCTCGGGCTGTCCAAAGTGTTCGGGCACGCGTTCCTGATGGATTTCGGCAAAAATCCGAGCGACTATACGGATACGCTTAACGGCGCCGTCGTCCGCCTGGGCGATCCGGCCCACAAGCTGATGACGTTCCAGGACGACAACGAGTACCGCAAGCGGTTCACCGACCTCGTCAATCTGATGCACGGCTGGTATCAAAAAGGGTATATTCGCAAGGATGCGGCAAGTGTCGCCGATGCGACGGCCGATATCAAGGCGGGCAAATACGCGATGTGGCCGTCGACGATCAAGCCGGGCGGCAACGCCGAGCTGTCGGCCGCTTACGGCTTCGAAGTGGTGATGGCGCCAACGACGGAGCCGGTCGCCACGACCCAGTCGGCGCTTGCCACGCTGACGGCGGTCAGCCGTACGTCGGCGCATCCGGACAAGGCGGTGCAGCTGCTGGAGCTGGTCAACACGAACAAGGAGCTGTACAACCTGCTGTCCTTCGGCATCAAGGACAAGGACTACAAGCAGGCGGCGGACGGCACGATCGAGAAGCTGCCGGATGCCGGCTACTGGTCCAACATTTCATGGGAGTTCGGCAACCAGTTCAACGGGTTGTACATGAAAGGCCAGAAGCCGGGGCTGTGGGAGTAAACGATCAAGCTGAACGATTCGGCCGCCGTTTCGCCGCTGCTCGGATTTTCGCCGGACATGACGCCGGTCAAAACGATCGCCGCGAACGTGAACGCCGTCAACGCCGAATACCAGCCCGGCCTGATTACCGGCACCGTCGATCCGGCCAAATATTTGCCGGAATACTTCAACAAGCTGAAGCAGGCGGACCCGGAAGCCAAGGTGGTGACCGAACTGCAGAAACAGCTGGACGAATGGCTGAAAACGAACAAGTAGGACCGGCTTTCCCTCCGCCGGCGGCCGCCTCGGGCGCCGGCCGGCGGACCCTATTTGCGAAAATGAGGTGACATGATGAACGTATATCAACGCTTTCGAATCGGAACGCTGCTCGGGCTGACCGTCTTTGCCTCCGCGTTTGCGCTGTCCGGCACTTCGGACGCATCCGGAACTACTTACTATGTGTCGCCATCCGGCAGCGACAGCCAGGCCGGCACGATCGGCGCCCCTTTTCTGACGATCGGCAAAGCCGCCGCAACGGCACAAGCCGGCGATACCGTGTCTATACGCGGCGGCACGTACCGGGAGACGGTGAAGCCTTCCCATTCGGGAACCGCGGGCAACCCGATCCGTTACGAAGCCTATTCCGGCGAAACCGTTACGGTTAGCGGCACGAACAGCATCGGCGGCTGGACGCTCCATTCGGGCAACATCTACAAAACGACCGTGCAGCTGCCGCTGGACAGCGGCGACCAGTTGTTCGTCGACGGGGTCATGGCGCAGGAAGCGAGATGGCCCAATTACGGCGCCGGCGACTTGCTGCATCCGACGCTGGCCACGGCCGACGCCGGCACGACGCCGACTTCGCTCTACGATGCGGCCATGCCGGATCTCGATTGGACCGGCGCCAAGCTGTGGGTATGGAGCAGCTCCAAATGGACGGCATGGACGACAACCGTAACCGGTTATGCCGGCCGTACGGTCAGCTTCGCCAGCAGCTCTCCGGACATTTACAACGATGCGGCGGCGGGCGGCAATTACTTCCTGTCCGGCACGCTCGCCGCGCTGGACAGCGAAAATGAATGGTACTACGACCGCTCCACGTCCACGCTATACCTGTGGGCGCCCGGCGGCGGCAATCCCGGCAGCCGGGTGGAGTACAAGGCAAGGAACGTCGCCTTTGACTTGACCGGCAGCGCCTATACGGAGCTGAACGGCATCGGCCTATTCGCCGCCACGATCGACACCGGCAACTACGGCGGCGACGCTTATCGCGTCCGGCTGACGGGAACGGGCAGCGCCGTGTCGCAAGTCGTATACGGGCTGAGCCCGAATACGAAATATCATTTTACCGGCTCCGTCAAAGCGGCGACGGACGGCGAGTCGGTTACGGCCGGCGTCCGCAATTTCGATGGCACAGGCCGGAGCGATACCGTTTACCAGTCGTATTACCGCACGTTCGATCTGATCTTTACGACAGGACCAAGCGCAACGAGCGCGGAAATCTACCTGGAAAAAACGGGCGGCGGCGGCGATGCATTCGGCGACGGCTTCGCGATCAAGCAGAACGGCATCAATCTGGTCAACAATCCGGGCTTCGAAGCCGGATCGCTCTCTTCCTGGATGTCTGCCGGAACGGCGGCGGCCGTTGCCAATCCTTACGCCGATCACGTCGTCATCGACGGTCTGGACGCCGTTTATGTCGCCCATGACGCAAGATCCGACACAGGCTACGGCTCGCAGCGCTACAGCGGCATCATCCTGAACGGCACGAACAACGTGCTGAAGAACAGCACCGTCGCTTACAGCTCGGGCAACGGCGTCAACCTGGGCGGATTGGGCAAGCAGTTGGTCAATTCGATCATCCACGACGTCGACTACAGCGGCACTTACGCGGCGGCGATCCAGATGAACGGCGCGGAGCACCTGGTCAGCCACAATACCGCCTACGGCTCCGGACGCAGCATCGTCAACGGGTTCGGCCGAAACTCGCGGATCCAGTACAACGATTTTGGCCATAGCGGTTATTTGTCCGCCGACCTCGGTCTCATGTACACCTATGGCTCCGACGGCGAAGGAACGGAAATTCATCACAACTACATCCACGACAATCATGCGGAGAACCATGCCCAGGGCATTTATTTGGACAACGGCTCGAGCAACTACCTGGTCTACAAGAACAAGGTCGAAAATATCCCGGAGCGAGGCATCAACATCAATTTGCCCAGCGAGTTCAACCTGATCGCGAGCAACGACAGCATCGTCGGGGGAAGCGGGTTCGCCTGGGCTTACGGAACCGACCACTGGGGCTTCTTTTTGCTCAACAACAAAGGAGCTTTGGTGCGGATGAACACGGAATCGATTCGTGCGGCCAACAACGAGAACGGCGGCATCGACGCCGGCGTCGTTGTCCCCGGCGTGACGGACGGCTACGCGGGAGCGGCGCCCGATATCGGTTCGGTCGAGTACGGACAGACGGCATGGAGCTACGGCACCGATCTGGACAACCCGCCGAATCCGAGCTTCCAGACGGCCGATACGCCTTACCGCAACAGGCTGGACAACAGCGGGTTCGAGCGCGGCAAGCTGGACCACTGGACGCTCACCGGCGGCATGAACGTGGCGCTGATCGACGCGCTGCCGGGCTTGCCGAGCCCCGATTCGACGACGCGCAACGGCCAGTACGCGGCTTCGCTGGCTTCCGGCACGAACGGGTTGGAACGCACGATTACCGGCCTTGAGCCGAATACCGCCTACAGCTTTTCGGTGTGGGTCAAGGTGGAGAGCGGCGAAACGGTGCGGATTGGCGTCAGCAATACCGGCACGCCCGATCAATGGTCGGATGTGGGCGGCACCGGCAACGAATTCGTGCGCCGCATCATCACCTTCAACACCGGCGCGTCAGGAACGGGCGCCACATTGTCCATTACGCGCACATCGTCGGGCGGCGGCTACGTATGTCGACGATACGGGCCTGATTCCGTATCCCGAAGCGATCGCCGGCAACGAGGTCGTCAACGGCGGCTTCGAAGCGGGCTGGTCCGGCGGCTGGTTCGCCATCGGCGGCACGCTGGCGATGACGAACACGGCTTCGCATAGCGGGACGTACTCGGGGCTTGTCTCCTTCCGCACCGCGGCATGGGGCTCGGCGAGACAGGCGGTCAGCCTGGAGAACCGCAAGACGTATCGCGTTTCGGCCTGGGCCAAGCTGGCGTCGGGCAGCGATACGGGCCGGATCGTCGCGGAGCTTACCATCGGCGGCACGAACTATTACCGCACGCTGGCGAGCGGAACGATCAACAGCGCCGGGTGGAGCGAGATCGGCGGCGAGTATACGTTTAACGAAACGGCTCCGATCACAAGCGCCCGCATCTATGTGGATACGGCGGCTTCAACCGCCAATCTGTACATCGACGACCTGCGCGCGGAGCGCATCGAAACGAATCTGGTTGCCAACAGCGGTTTCGAGAACGGCACGACCGGCTGGCAAGCGGCGGGGGCATCGATCTCCTCTTCGGCGAACGATCCGCTGTTCGGCACCGTTACCGGCCGCGTATACGCACGGACCGACTTCTGGTCGTCCGCCCGGCAGCAGCTCCCGCTGGCGAACGAGGCGGCCTACCGCGTATCCGCCTGGGTGCGGCTCGCTTCCGGCAGCGATACGGGCCGGATCATGGCAGCCGTTACCGTAAACGGGACGACGCAATTCCGCACCTTGGCGACCGGCCCGGTCAGCGCGTCCGGCTGGACGGAAATCAGCGGCGTGTACACGTTCCACGAAGCGGCAGCGATTACACAGGCCTTGGTTTACGCGGATACGACGAGCACAACGGCAGAGCTGCATGTCGACAACTTCCGGGTCGTGCCGCTGTATACGGTCGTCAAAAACGGCGGCTTCGAGAACGGCACGACGAACTGGACGACGATTGCGGGCACCGGCTCGGCAAGCGCAACGAGCCCGCATGGCGGCAGCTATACGGGACTTGTCTCCGGGCGCAGCTATTATTACTCCTCGCTCCGCCAGAGCGTCTCGTTCGTCAACGGCCAGACGTATCGCATCTCCGTCTGGGGCAAGCTGGCCAGCGGTACGGACACCGCGAACCTCGTCGCCCAAATCGTGGTCGGCGGCAGCACGTATTACCGCACACTGGCGACCGGGACGCTCGGCACGGGCTGGTCGGAAATCGCCGGCACTTACACGTTCGCCGAGTCCGGACCGATTACAAGCGCATCGATCTACTTGTCGACGGCGGCTTCCACGGCCGACCTGTACAGCGACGATTATACGATTTATCCGGAATAAAGCGAATAGGCAACCCGCCCTTCCCGGAATGCGAACAAACGCCGTCTCTGCAGACGGCGTTTGTTTGCGTTCCGCTTGTTAAGCGACGAGCTTGTCAAGCGCTATTTCTCCGGCGCCGTCTTCATGGCGGCTCGCAGCGGTTCGATGTCCGTTTGGCGAACCCGGCGGGTGTTGCGTCGCGGGGCCGGCACGATTTCGGCCGGCGGCTCCCCCGCTTCGGCCATTCGCCGCAGCAGCCGCTGCCGCAAGTCGTCCGCCGCATGCGCATACGTCTCGAGCCCAATCAGATTGTCAAGCTCGTACGGATCGGCATGAAGATCGTACAGCTGCGCTTCTTCATACACGTCGGCGCCGGAGTCGCGCCACGGGTCGCGGCTGCGCGCTTCGACGCAGTACTTGTACCGCGCGGTACGGATCGCGCGGGCGACTTGCGACTCGCTGATCTGCACGAACGCTTCCTCGGGCCAGCCGGCCTTGCCGCCGTCGATAAGATCGAGCGCCGATCTTCCCTGCATGTCGGCCGGGACCGGGATGCCTGCGGCGTCCAGCAGCGTCGGCGGCAAGTCGATCAGACTGACCATCTCCTTGATCCGTGCTCCTCCCGTGAAACGGGACCCGTACAACGCCGTCGGCACACGAATCGAGCTGTCGTGGCAGGAGCGTTTGTATTCGTTGTTCCGGGTTTTGAAATGGCAGCCGTGGTCGGACGTGAACAGGACGACAGTATCTTGCAGCAGCCCAAGACTGCGCAGCGCGTCGAACAATCGGCCGAGCGCCTCGTCGATCCGTTTGACCATGCCGTAATAGCCGCCGAGGTGCCGGGCAGCGGTTCCTCCCAGCTCGGCCAGATCCGGCGGCGTCCATCGGCCGGCATAACGCGATTCGTAGCCTTGCGGCGCCGGGTAGCTGTCGGTATGGTTCTGATGATGCGGCTCCAGCAGCGACAGGAAGAGGAAAAACGGCTGCGCGCGGTGTTCGTCGACGAACCGGATCGCCGCATCGGTCAGCGCATCGACGCGGTAGCCCGGCAGCTTGACCTCGTCGCCCTGCTCGTCGTAAACGACCGTATCGTACGCATCCGAAGAAAACTCCAGCAAATTGGCCGCCAGCCAGCGCTCGTAGCCGCCGCGCTGTTCGGCCGGCACCGGCTCGTCCGCCGCCAGATGCCATTTGCCGATATAACCGGTGCGGTATCCGGCATTGCGGAAGTGGTGCGCCAGCGTCGGACAGTCCGGCGGCAGCGGAATGCCGTTGCGATAGCAGCCGGTTTGCGTCGCGTACATGCCGGTTTGCAAGCAGGACCGGGCCGGGCCGCATACCGGCTGGCAGGTGAAGGAGTGAAACAGATGCGTGCCTTCCGCCGCCATCCAGTCGAACGTTGGCGTCAATTCTAGCGGATTGCCGTGTACGCCGGTCGTATCCCAGCGCTGCTGGTCGGTGAAGAAGACGATAACATTGGGCTTGGTGGTGTTGCCCATGGTATTCCTCCTTGTGATGGGCCGGGCTGAGTAAGCCGCATATTCCGGCTTAATTAGGCATCGGCGCTCGAGACGAGTCGAATAAGCCGGATATTCCGGCTTACTTAGCCGTCGGCGCTCGGAGCGAGCCCAATAAGCCGGATATTCCGGCTTAAACCGCCGTCGGCGCTCGGGGCGAGCCTAATAAGCCGGTTATTCCGGCTTAATTCTCCATCGGCGCTCGGGGCGGGCCCAATAAACCGGATATTCCGGCTTAATTCGCCGTCGGTGCTCGAGGCGGGCCCAATAAGCCGGATATTCCGGCTTAAACCGCCGCCGGCGCCGGGAGCGGCCCGTATCGGCGTTCTCCGGTCGGCCGGCCGATCAGTTCAGCTTCCCTTCGTTCAGCCGAAGCGAAACGCAACGATGTCAACCAATCCGGAGCGTTTGCCGTCCATGCCTTCAATTGTCCATCTTCCGCCCCCGCCCCGGTTGACGCAAGGTAACCTCATCCCGTCGCGCAGCAGCCACGCTTCGACGAGCGTACGTCCGCCCGCGAGCTCGACGGCAAGCGGAAGCTCCATGTCCGGCGGCACATGCGCGTACCAGGTGTCGCCCTTGCGCGTCAGCGGAGCCTGGCTCGTTACGCTGCCGTCGCCCGGCTCCGCGCCGAAGATCGCTTCGCCGCTGTGCGCCATCCAGGACTTGACTTCCGCCAGTCGGTCGTACGCCGCCTGCGGCAATTCACCGTCGGCCCGCGGACCGACGTTGACGAGGAAGCTGCCTCCGTCCGCGCGTACGCGCGACAACGTCGCCAGCATCCATGCAGCGGGGCGGTAGCCCGCCGAAGAGGCGACATCGCCCCACCACGGGCCTTCCGGCCAAATGTCGCAATGCTCCCACCAGCCGTCCGGCCTTGCGGTCGGCAGCCGGCATTCGAACGTGTCGAAATCGCCCGTCCCGTGCATGCGGCCATTGATAACGATCGCCGGCTGCATCTGGCGGATTTCCGCTACCGACATGGCCCCCGCTAAATCCCGGCCGCCGTCGAACCAGAGCAGGTCGACTCGGCCGTAATCCGTCAGCAGCTCGGTCAATTGCGCGCGAACGTACGCTTCATAACGCTGCTGCCAGTCCGCCGGTTTGGCCGGAAGCGCGATCGGCTCGTGATCGAGCCCGAAGTGGGCGCGCCCCGGAAACTTGATCGCGCCGTTGTCCTCGCCGCTGCCGTAGTGAAACGACATATAGAGCGCGTTAAAATGCCAGTCCGGCGGCGAAAAATAAAGCCCGACGCGCAAGCCGGTTCGGCGGCACGCGTCGACGAACCGGCGGACGTAGTCGCTGCCGTCCCCGTGCGTGCCCGTGTTGAAGCCGCCGTGCCGGCTCGGCCACATGGCGAAACCGTCGTGATGCCGCGCCGTAAACACGGCGTATTGGCAACCCGCTTCGGCGGCGGCGGCCAGCCAGCGCTCCGGCTCGAACCGCTCGGGCCGGAACCGCTCGGCCAGCGCAAAATATTGCCTCGGCGGAATCGACTTCTCGAGGCCGAGCTTCATTTCCCACGGCTTGCCGTACAGCATGCCCCAGGACAAATCGATATCGCCGTGCACGGCGGAAATGCCGAAATGCACGAACAACCCCAGCGCCGCCTGCCCGAACCACAACGCGTCGGGATGGTCATTGCGCATGAAACCGTCATCAGTCGTTGCGGAGTCGGCCACGCCAATCAAAGCGTGCTGCCCCTCGGGCGCGTTCGTTTCCTGTGAATCGTTACGCTGCCGTTCTTTCTCTGCCATACGGAACGCCCCCTTGTCGTATATGGAATCTATTATCGATGCTCTCTCCACTGGGCAGTGGAAGTTCTCGTCAATAATGGGCACCTGGCAGATCCGCTATTGAACAAATCGTTACCCTGCGCCTACTCAACGTCTGTATCTGCTTCTACTTCTACTTCTGCTTCTACTTCTGCTTCTGCTTCTGCTTCTGCTTCTGCTTCTACTTCTACTTCTGCTTCTGCTTCTGCTTCTACTTCTACTTCTACTTCTGCTTCTGCTTCTGTTTCTGCTTCTGCTTCTGCTTCTACTTCTACTTCTACTTCTACTTCTACTTCTACTTCTGCTTCTACTTCTGCTTCTACTTCTACTCTACTTCTACTTCTACTTCTGCTTCTGTTTCTGCTTCTGCTTCTGCTTCTGCTTCTGCTTCTACTTCTACTTCTACTTCTACTTCTACTTCTACTTCTGCTTCTACTTCTGCTTCTACTTCTGCTTCTACTTCTGCTTCTACTTCTGCTTCTGCTTCTGCTTCTGCTTCTGCTTCTGCTTCTGCTTCTACTTCTACTGCATTAATACGCTAAAATTTGACCAAAACGGCCGATTGGGGCAACTTAAATGCAAAAATACGTTTAGCCCACACCCATTTCCCAACAATCGGGATGTTCCAACGATTGTAAATGCATTTTTGCACTTAAACTAATCGAGTGTACATCGCAGCATTTAAGTGCATTTTTGCGCTTAAACCACTTCAACCAGTTCAACCACTTCAACCACTTCAACCACTTCAACTGCTTCAACTACTTTAACTGCTTCAACTACTTTATCTGCTTCAACTACCTTATCTGCTTACAACTACTTTAACTGCTTAAATTACCATCAACCTTCGCCAAAGCGCTGTTTTTAACCAAAAAGCAACTCCCCGCGTATGCTTGGCGCACCTACGCACCTGCTTGCTCGCCTCCGCATTTTGCCCGCTCCACGCCCGCTCGCCAGAATGTCCGTTTTGCTGCCGTAGCCGTGCAGAGGCAAGTCGAGAGGTCCCCACTTCCTAGCTCTCCTCCAAAATAGCCCACAAAAAATGGCTTATTCGCTCACTTTCCGGCGCTGCGTGGGAAATAGCCAGTGAAATCACTGGCTATTCGCCCCCAACAGCCTTAAAACCGCCCGTTTCACCGAAATAGCCAGTGAAATCACTGACTATTCCGGCACTCCCCTCCATTTTAATTGAAATAGGCAATTAAACATGGCCTATTTCACCAACCTCCATCTCAGCGGGCCAGCATCGACGCCGGAATCGCCTGCCGGGTAAGGCCCGGCCCGGAAAGATCAAGCTGCGGCGTCGTTCCCGGCCAGATGCGCGGCAGCACGCCAGGCGAATTATAGGCGCCCAGGGAATCGCCGCGATAATCGACGTAACGGACGACGAACGGATGCAGCCCCTGCTGAAGCGACACCGACCAAGTACCGAACGCTTGCTTGCGCGTGATCGGGTACCACTGTTCGCCGCCGACGAACACCTGCAGGTCGTAGCCGGTCATATTGTTCGGCAGCAGCCATTCCTGCGGCGCATAGAACGTGTACACGCCGCTTGCCGGCACATCCAGATAGCCGCTGTATTCGAAGGCGTACGAATCGTCCGTCGCTTTGGCGGCGAAATCGAACAGTCCGTTTGCGTCGCCTTCCTGAACCGGCGTCATCCGATCCATCCGGATCATCATGTCCTTCCAGTCGCCTTCGTAATACCGGTAATGCAGCCCGCCGTCGTAGACGGAAGCGGTCACCGCCTCTTGCATCGGCTGCTTCGTGAACACGGCGCGCCGAACCGGACTGGCCGTCGTGCCGCTGACCGTATCCGGCACTTCCGTGACCCCGTAGCGGAACGCGCGTGCCTTGACGACGGTCGTGTCCGTCAGCGTGATCGGCCCGCCATACAGTGCCGACGTCGGCGTCGGATCGCTGCCGTCCGTCGTATAGCGGATCGACACGCCATCCGTCGCGTCGCTCATCGTCACCTGCACCTGATCGGTGAAAACGTCCGCACCCGGCGCGATCTGCACTTCGGCGACCGGCTTGTAGATCGGCTTCATGCCGCCGACCACGCCATCCGTGCCGATAGCAAACTCAAAATCCTGCTTCACCGCGCCGCCGCCGTATACGCTCAGCGTCACGACGCCAAGCGCCATGCCTTTGGCCGAACCGTCCATCTCCTTGACGAGCAGCAGCGATTCGCCCTGTACGGACACGCCGTCCAGCGCCAATGGCCGATCACCGTCGGCGGCGGCCTGGTACAGCACGGTCCGACCGTCCGCAAGCGTCGCCTTGAAGCCGGCGATGCCGTCGCCGTTCCGCTCCTCGATCGTTTCGATGTCGGTTCCTACCGTCTCCCTCGGCACGATCAGGCTGATCAGCGCTTGATCGCCATTGCCGCCGAACGTTGTGCCGAACCGGTAAAAGTCGGATACATTATACAGGTTCGTATCGTCAACATTTTCCACTGCGCCGGCTGCTTCCAGCGGCGACGTGCCGAACTGATAAATCGACAGATTGGCAATGCCGCTGTCATTCGTGCGCAGCTTCGCCGTACGACCGGCGTCGTCCACTTGCACATCGTCAAACACCTTGTAGGTGCCGCTGCGGGAACCGGCATCCTTTGAGGGGAGCCGCCAGTTAAGCGTGTACTCGTGCGCGGCATCGGACGTCAACCGATCCGTCACGATCCATAGGCCGGCATCGCGCGCAAACTGCAGCACCCGCCCGTGGCCGACGTCATCCGTTCCCGAAGCCCCTCCGTAGTGGCCGTTATATTGGCCTTCCGTTAATACAAACGCATCCGATTCATGCCAGCGCAAGTCGGCCGGCTCATCCCATGCCGATACGAGCACCTGGCGATGACCCCACGACGGAATGCCGTAGCTGGGATTTTGCTGCATGCCGTCCACCAGCAGCGGCGACTTGATGTTGTCGTAAGCGCCGACCTCGCCGGGGACGATCATATCCTGGCCGTAAGCGGCAATGGTCAGCATATTGTTGGCGGCATTGTGGAAACTGTAATTGCCCGTATGACTGGAGCTGAACAGGAACGCGCGCTGATCCGTCCGCTCCCACCCGTCGCGAATAAACGAATAACCGCCGTACGGGTACCACTCGGACTCAAAAGTCGGCACCTGGGCCCCTGCCGTCCCCCGCGCAATCGCCATAATCGCCGCGATATTCGGATCGTTCAGCGCCTCCGGCAAAGCATTTTGCAGCAGCTCCTGCACGGTGGCCGTCCAGTCGCGCAGATCGATGCGGTAACCCGCCGGGTATTTGCCGTCCGGCGTTAACGCACCCGCCATCAGCCTCGCCCGGCTCCACAAGTGCTCCTCCAGCTCCGCCTGCTTGTCGCCTTCGATCAATTCCGGCTGCATCGCCAGAATGCCCGGCAGCGCCGCCCCGGCGCCGAAACGCAAGTATTCGCGGTTGTAGGAGATCGATTGCTCCGCTTCGCTGCCATCCGGCATCATCATCGTTGTCGCATAATCTTCCATCTTGCGCATGCCCTCGCGTAAATAAACGGCTGTATCCTTGAACTCGCCGAGCAGCAAGCCGTTCGCGATCAGCGAAGTAAATTCGCCTGTCGTCCAGTTCTGCGGATTCGACTTCGCGTATGTGATCGTTGTCGGCGGATATTCTTCCACCAGCTTGAGCATCACCCGGGCGAGCGTTGCGGGCGGCATTCCCTCCCCGTCCTCGGGCAACATCTTAGCGATCAATCGCAGCAGTTTCACATGCATATTGACGATACCGGCGCCATTCGAATCTTTGTCGCTCACATTCTGCGGCAAGATCGAGTCGAAGCCGTCGGCGTGCTGCGCCCAGTCGTCGATGTATTCGGCCCATTTATCCAGATAAGACAGATTGTCTGTCTTCAGGAACCGATCGATAAGCGGAACAAACTGCAACGGATGCCACATGTAGACATTGTATAGTACCGTCGTATAGTCAAAAGGCTGCTCCAGTTCGCCATAATGCCAGTTGATCTCTCCGGGCTCGCCGATCTTTGTCTTCCCATTGTCCGTCGAGATGACTTCGTAAAGCAGTTCCTCGGCATTGTTGCCGATCGACGCAAGTGCCCCCGAGAACAAAGAACTGTCCCAGTTCAAATCGGGCAACGCACGCAATTTGGTCATAAAATAACTGCGGAACTCGACCAAGGCTTGCTCGTATTGGCCGTTCGCAACAAGCATACGGAATGTCGCCAGTTCGGGCACATCGTCGACCAGCGCCTCGTTCAGCCGTTTCGCCAGCTTCTCCAGCTCAGCCGCATCGTTGCGAGCCGCATAAGAGGCCGCTTGTTCGCTCACATCGTCCGGAGCAGGCGCCGTTGCCGCGATCGTAAATGCCGGCTTTCTGATGCCGTATCTGGCGTCTGCCAGCGCATCCAGCAACGCGCCTTCCGTCCCCGGGTCGAAAATGGCCGGTTGATCGCTGATGACCCATACCCGGCGCGCGTCATCCTGGAACAAGTACTTGCCGAAAGCTTCGGCAACGTCCCCTACCGGCACATACAGGTCGCCGAATTCACCCAGAAATGCAGGCTCAGCGAGCGGAACGGACACGCTGTTGACCGTCATCGCCGATTGCCCCGCCGTCAGCGCCAAGGTCGTGCCGGAGCCCGTCATCGTCAACGCGCCGGTACCTGCGTCCCAACTGTAGACAACCCCAAGCACATTCGCAAGGAAGGCAACCGGAGCCATCGCCACACCGTCTTCCAGCACGGGACGGACGGAGCTGTGTTCGGTGTCGATCGCCTCCCGTTTGTTATTCACATAGCCGTACAGCCCTCCCTCGTACAACACGGAAGCATCTGTCAACTTGGTTATCAAATCGGGTGCGTAGTACTGGGTGTTTTCCACTACCTCCGCAATCTCCGCGCCGACTTCGTTTGCCGCACGCACGGACGATTTGCCGATAACCCGCGTATCATCCAGATAGAACGCTGCGGAATCGCTTCCCGAGACGGTACCGGTGATCCGCCGCTCCACATTTTTGATGCCGCTGCCGTAATTGTTCGTCTGTCCCAGCGCATTAACAATCGGCAGCTTGCGGTTTGTGCTCGATTCGAGCAGTTCGCTGTGATCCAGATCGATGATGTAAATATCATGAGTGCCATACACCGTGTTGACAACGCTAATGATTTTGTACCAGACATCGTTCTTCAGCAGACCGGCTGCCAGTTGCTCTTCACCAGACCCGCCGGCGCGATTCGTAACGTAGACGCCTGGCGAATTGCCGGGGCCGCGGATATTCCATAGATTCACAGCATTATTGCCATTCTGGAGCCGAAGCAGCGCCGTGTAGGCGATGCTGCTCCCCGTTCCTTCGAAGCGCAGCTTCTGCTCCATGATCAACGTCCCCCTGGCGGGAACAGCGAACGCGACATTCGTAGGGAGAAAACCGCTCGTATTGCTTGTCGCAAACGTTTCTTTGGCTACCAGGTTGCCGGAATGACCGGAATCGGGATCTGCGGCAACGGTTACATGATAGCCCGGGGCAGTATGAATCGGTTCCCCGACGGAATGGCTTTGATACGTTTCCTCATAGTAGACGGTAACGACATCCATCATGATCGCATCCAGCCGTCCGGTAAATGCCGTTTTGTCCGTGCCGGACGGCAACGTGGCGACGACAACGCGGGCCGTCTCGTAATCGGAAGCCGCCAGCGTCAGTTCGGCCTTGGCGACAGCTGCGCTTGAAACATCCATCGCGATCGCATCCAGCCGCCCGGTCAATGCCGTTTTGACCGTGCCGGACGGCAGCGCGCCGACGGCAGCGCGGGCCGCCTCGTAATCGGAAGCCGCCAGCGACGTCTCGGCCTTGGCGACAGCAGCCGTTGCGGTTGTTTCTTTAACAGCCGTGTCGATCGCATCCAGCCGCGCGGTCAATGCCGTCTTGGCCGTGCCGGACGGCAGCTTGCCGACCTCAGTGCGGGCCGTATTGTAATCGGTAGCATTATGTGTCTGTTCGGCCTTGACGACAGCAGCCGTCGCGGTTGCGACTGACACATCCGTCTCGATCGCATCCAGCCGCGCGGTCAATGCCGTTTTGTCCGTGCCGGACGGCAGCGTGGCGACGGCAGCGCGGGCCGCATTGTAATCGGAAGTCGTCAGTGTCAGTTCGGCCTTGGCGACAGCAGCCGTTACGCTTGGGACGATCATCACGGATATCCGCGCTTCCAAATCGCTCTTCCAATCGCCGGCTGCCAACCCGGCCGTTGCCGTTGTTGCGGCTTGCAGATCGGACAACAGGAAGCTGCGCTCGGCGCGAATCACTTTCCACTCCGCCGCTACGTAAGGCGCTTGCCACAGCTCGTCGTATACAGCAGCCAGCCGCCCCTCCAGCGCGGTTCGCTCCGCGCCTGCCGGCAAGCCAACAACCGTGCTTGCTGCCGCGTCATAATCGGCCTGACTCTTGCTGTCTTCCGCTTCTTCCACCTGCATCAGCGCCAGCGTCGAATCGCCGATCGTGATCAGCAGCCGGTCGTCCAGATAAACGGCCGCCGTCGTCGTTGTCGTGCCGATCAGCCGCGGGGCGAGCTGCTTGAAGCCTGCCGCATAAGAGATCGGGCCGCTCCCATCCTGATACGGCAACAAACGGCCGATTTCCTTGTAGATCGGGTAGCCGTCCCGGTCTTTCAGATAAATATCGAATGTGGCCGCAGACGTATGAAGGACAATTGTAACCGTATACCATTCATTGGAACGCAATTGACCGGCCGTCAGCACATTGACCGTTCCCACGCCCGAGCCGTCGGCCGGCGTCAGAAACAAGCCCGGGGTACTGTGGCTCGGCCCCTGAAGCCGCCAAATCGGAACGAGCTTGTTGCCCGTTGTGGTACGCATCGACAAGCCGTAGCTGATGCTGGAACCGGAGCCCTCGAAACGAACCCGCTCCTCCATTACCAGTTGACCGGCAAAGCCGGTAACGTCGTTGCTCAGCAAGAAGCCCGTCGCAGCGACGGCTGGCACCTCCAGGCGGGCGACCTGATTGCCGGCATCTTGCGGATCCTTGGCGACGGTGATGGCGATTGCGTTTGCTTCGATGACAGAACCGAGCGTTTTCGATTCATACGTTTCGTAGACTTTGGTGGTGACAGGGACCGGTGGGGTGCGCCCGACCGCTGCGAATGAAGGAGTTGGAGCCAACGAAGAGAGAAGTCCGGCGATCAGACAAGCGACAAGCACACGACAAAGCTTCTCGCGAAATACAGACACGATCGATTCCTCCTTAAAAGTAAGGTCATGCGATACGTCCCGTTCCACATCATGCGACTTGGGTTGCTCCCGCACGGGAGCAAGAGGGCTGCGACCGCCAGCCCCCTCCACTCTTCCCGTTGATTACTTTTTGACGCCCGTTTGCGCGAGATAAGCATCCATCTGCTTCTGATACTCGGCGATGATTTTATCGATGCCCGCCTTCTGCAGCTTGTCGAGGAATTCCGCGTATACCTTGTCGTGATTCGGCAATGCGCCCCGCTGCAAGCCCAGATTGAATTCCTTGACCACTGCGGCCACTTGCGCATTTTCCGTCTTGACCGGGGTCGGATCGATTTTGAGACCGCCCGCCGGATTATTGATAGCGACGTTTTCAACGTTTTTCACAATAAAATCGTTATAGCCTTCCATATCCGCTTGCGTCTCATACGCGTTGAACGCGTTGCCCGGCACCCACTTCCACAGCCCGTACGGCACGGTGTTGTCCTGCGCCTGGCCGGTGTAGCCGATCGTTTCGATGCGGTTGTCCTTGACTTTCTTGTAATGCTCGTTCTCCAGCCCGTAGACAAGCAGGTTGTACAAGTCCTTGCCCTTCTGCGAGTTCAGCAGATCAAGCAGCTGCATGGCGCGTTCCGGATTTTTCGAAGTGCGCGGAATCGACGTGCCCGTACCCGTGCCGTAGCCGGCGATGTACTTCTCCGAGAACGGAATGACGGTGAGCGGGAAGCCGTATTGCGCCGATTCCGTCTTTTCGGTGAAATCGTAATAGTTGTGCGCCCACAGCACGTAACCGTCTTTTTTGCCTTCGTCGGCACGCGGATTTTGCAGGCTGAGAATATCCTGGCGAATATAGCCCTTCTTGAACCAGTCTGCCATCGTGTCATAGTACAGCTTGCTTTCCGGAGCCGCAAACGCGTTGAGGATTTTGTACTCGCCGATCTTGTACATCAGCGGATCGCCGATCGCGACGTAGCCGTTTTTGAACACGAAGTTGAACGTGTCGGTGCTGACGCCTTTCTGGATTTTGCCGGCTTCCTTCAGCTTGGCCAAATATTGCTCGATTACGGCGAAGGTTTCTTTCGTATTCGTCTTGTTGGCGTAGAATACTTTCTGTGCCTCGGCGGCGTTCCAGTATTGATCGGCGAGCTCCTTGGGCGTGCGCAGCCCCCAGCGATTGCCGGACGTCATCTGGTACGACGGAACCATGTATACTTTGCCGTTGACGTTGGCGTCGCCCGTGAACAGACGCTCCGGAATTACCTTGCGCAGCTCCTGCCCGTACTTGTCGAGCAGCTCGTCGAGCGGCAACAGACCGCCCTTGTTCACTTCTTCCGCCAGGTTGATCAAGTAACCGCTCCAGATCAGATCGACCGGCTCCGCGGAAGCCATGATCAGCTTAAACTTCTCGACATACTCCGTCCGCGTGAGCACTTCGAAGTCAACCGTCGTATTCGGCAGAAACTGCTGAAGCCGGGTGTTGAACTCTTTCCACACCTTGTCGGAATCCTTCTGCTTGCCCGGTCCGAGCATGATCCACTTGAGCGTAACCGGCTTGGGCGTCTCCTTGGGCGTTGCGGATACCGCAGTAGCGGATGCGGATGCCGACGGCGATGCCGATGTCCCGCTGCTTGCCTTGTCGTCCTTGCTGCATGCCGCCAGGATGGCGCCGAACGCAAGGATCAGCGTCAGCAGCATAGCAAGCGGTTTCAATCGTTTGTTCAAAATAACGTACCCCTCTCTGCGGATGATGTATGTCAAACCGGGGCGACGCGAGATTCGCGGCTGCAGCCTTGTCGGGCCCCAATGTCCAACCGTCGCGAACGGATCGCGGTTTATCCTTTGATGGAACCAACCGTCAACCCTTTGGCGAAATGCTTCTGAAAAAACGGGAATACGATCAGCAGCGGACCTGCGGCGACGATCGCCATCGCAAACCGTACGGTTTCGCTCGGGATCTCCGTGCTGCCGGCATTCTGCAAATTCGCCGGCATATCGCGCGCCATATTGCGGATAAATTCGGCTTCGAGCAATATTTTTTGGAGCAGGAATTGCAGCGTGTACAATTTGGCATCGCGTATATAGATTAGCGCCTGAAACCAGTCGTTCCAGCGCTCCAGCAGCACGAACAGCGCGAACGTAGCAAACACCGGCTTCGACAGCGGCACGACGATTTGCAAGTAGACGCGCAGTTCGCCGGCGCCGTCGATTTTGGCGGATTCGATCAGGCCGTCGGGCAAGCCTTGGAAAAACGTACGGAAGATGATGATATAGAAAGCGTTCGCAAGCGACGGCAAAATATAAATCCAGATCGTATTGCCGATGTGCAAATACTGCGTATTCAAAATATAGCTCGGAATGAGCCCGCCGCCGAACAGCATCGTGAAGAAGATGAAAAACGTGATCGGCTTGCGCAGCGCGAAGCTTCTGCGTGCCAGCGAATACGCGCACATCGACATGATCGTCAGGCTCAGGACCATCGTCACCACCGATTGAAACGCCGTTACGCCGTAAGCCCGCGTCATCTCGCTCGTATTGCGGAACACGATGCGGTAGGCGGTGAAATCGATCTCCCGGGGGATCAGCTTGTAACCGTGCTCCAGCACGTCGCTTTCCCGCGATAGCGAGATGGCAATGACGAGTAGAAAAGGCAGCACGAACAGCAGGCTGAACAGAATAAAAAACAGATGAACGAACAGACGGGAATCCAGTTTGCGGGTATGCATATCAAGGCGTGCTCCTTTGGGTTATCATGCTTGTTCGGCTGCTCAGAAGATTGCATTCTCCGGCTTCACTTTGCGAATGATGCCATTGGCGATCAGGATCAGCACCAAGCCCACCACCGACTGGAACAACCCGACTGCCGCCGTCATGCCGATATCCCCGTTGCGCAATCCCCGATACACGTACGTATCGATGATGTCTGTCGTCGGATACAAGGCGCCAACGTCGCGGGGCAATTGGTAGAACAGACCGAAGTCGCCCCGGAACAGCCCGCCGATCGCCAGAATGACGAGAATGGTCATCACCGGCGTCAGCGACGGAATCGAAATCGCCCAGACCTGCCTCCAGCGGTTCGCGCCGTCCATCCGCGCCGCCTCGAACAGCTCGCTGTCGATGGACATCAGCGCCGCATAGTAGATAATGCTGCTGAGTCCGACTGTCTTCCACATCTCGAAACCGATGATCAGGTACGGCCATACCTTCGCTTCCGAGTACCAGGTCACCGGCTCGAAGCCGAGTCCTTCCAGCGCCTGATTGAATATGCCCATCGTCGGGCTCAGCAGCGTATAAGAAATGTAAGCGACCAGCACCCAGGACAGGAATCGCGGCAAAATCATCGTCGTCTGGTAATATTTGAGCGCGGCGCGGCTGCGAACCTCGTACAGCAGCAGCGCGACGAAGATCGCCGCAGCGTTGCCGAGCACGATGAACGCGCTGCTGTAGCCGACCGTGTTGCGCGTGATGCGCCAGGCGTCCTGCGAAGTGAAGAAAAATTTGAAATTCGTAAAGCCGATCCATTCGCTGCCCAGAATGCCGAGGGAATACTTATAATCCTTGAAAGCGAGTACAACACCGACCATGGGCAAGTAATGGAAAATAAGAAAGTAAAGCAGCGCGGGCACAGTCAAACCGAACAGCACCGCGTTGCTTCTGACTGCGCGCAGCAGGGCGCGTTTGCGAAGCGCGATCATGACGGATTCTCCTTCTGGCTGAATGGCGGCGGCTTAGCTCGTGCCGTTACTTTCATATTAGAGCAGCGCCGCCGGCAAAACTACGGCAAATAATTGCGAAACGGCCTGTTTTTTAACAGACCGCTGTCACATCTTCGTATGAGAAAGGAGAAAAAAACAAGATAAGACGCTATTTTTAGCGGATCTTGTACATACCGGCGCTTGCCGGCGGCTATTGCTCCACGCGCGGCATCCACAAGCTGACCTGCGTCCCTCCGCCCGGGAGCGGCGTCAGCGTTACGCCGTAATTGTCCCCGAACAACAGCTTGATCCGCTGGTTCACATTGCCGAGACCGATATGCTCGGAAGCGAATCCGCTGTCCCGCGACAGCTTCTCGTTCATCTGCTGCGCCTGCTCGCTCGTAATGCCGATGCCGTCATCCGTCACCTCGATGATCAGGTCGCTTCCCGCCGCCTTGCAGCGGACCGTGATCGTGCCGTTCTTCCGCGCCGGCCGGATGCCGTGCTCGATCGCATTTTCGATCAGCGGTTGCAATGCCAGTTGCACGACCTGGCAGCTCCGCAGGCCTTCGTCCAGCTCCCAATCGACGGTGAGCTTGTCCGGGAAGCGCAGCTTCATGATGTCTACGTAACGTCTGGCATGCTCGATTTCCGTGGCGAGCGGCACCAGATGGCGGTTCGCATCCTTGGACAGCGCCATCAGATCGGCCAGCGTGGCCACCATGTCGGACACGTCGTTTTTCCCGTTCGTCAATTGCATCGCCTTCCAGTTGATCGCTTCCAGCGTGTTGTACAGGAAGTGCGGATTGATCTGCGACTGCAGCGCCACCGACCTGGCTTTGTCCAGCATCGCAACCCGCCGCTCCAATTCCTGCTGCAGCTGCCGGTTGGAATCGAACGTTTTGACAATATTTTTGACAATAAATTTCAGCTCGTTCGTCTCCCGTACTTCCGGCTCGCCGGTTCGTTTCATCCAGCTGTCCGGATTTTCGATCAGCGCCAGAATGCGTTTGACCGGAAGGAACGTGCGCTGCGTAATGAGCAGCGACACGAGCAGCACAACCAGCAAGCCGGCGCCGAACAACAGGAACGACGAGCGTTCCAGCGCGCTCATCCGGTCGCTGTAGTGCTGCAGCGGCAGCATCGATACGTAACTCCATTCCTGAGTGGCCGACTGCACCGTCGAAACGACGTATCGCGTACCGCTCAGCGTCACGATGCCCGTTCCGGTTTGATCGAAGGACACGCCGGCCAGCAGCGGCACGTCGGCCGCGCGCCGGAGAAAATCATCCGGGTTGCCGCTGTAGATAACGATCCCCTTCTTGTCGATCATGAACACCGATTCCGCCGCTCCGCTTGCCGACGTACCGATCGCCCGGCCAATCCCTTCGATGTCGATGTTCACCACAACGGCGCCCAGCTTGTCGTATTGGCCCAGGAATACCGGCCGCACCAGGGAAATGTAATTCGGATAAATGTCGCTATGCTTGCGAGCCACAATGACCGGCGTTTCGCTCTTGCTGCCTTTGTAGGCGTCGATCCAGTTCCGATCGCTGAGCTCAGCGAGCGTGCCGCTTTCGCGATTGGACACAACGAAGTCGGTTTGGGCCGAATACAAGTAGAGGGAGTCGAAGTAGTCGTAAACATGCACGTATTTGGTAATGTCCGCGTAAATATTTTTGAACAGGTTGTCGAGGATGTTGCCCGGGTCGGGAGAGAGCAGGAATACCGCCGATTCCGCCTGCAGGGCGAATTGCGCAGCGGTTCGGTCCGTTTGGCGGAAGATGGCGTCGACCACGTCGCGAATCCGTTCCAGCGAACCCTGGCTGACCGCGCCAATCTCGTTGTTGACCGCGTGGTTCATCTTGGAAAAGACATAAACGCTCATCGCTGCGAACGGCGTCACGACAAGCAACACGATCAGCAGCAAATTTTTGATGAAAAGGCTTTGGAATTTGTAGTGGCGAATGTACGCGAACAGCCGGGTTCCGGCATTCATACTTGTCCATCCTCCGGCAGGTCCCGTTTCAACGCCAGCCTGCGGACGTAATCCTTGGGCGTCAAGCCGGTCGCCTGTTTGAACACCTTGGCAAAATATTTGCCGCTGCTGTAGCCGACCTTCTCGCCGATTTCGTTGGTGCGGCAGCGGTTCGATTCCAGCAGTTCGATCGCACGGCGCACGCGAACGGAAGTCAAATAGTCGATGAAATTGACGCCGGCGTACAGCTT
This sequence comes from Paenibacillus cymbidii, assembly GCF_004764705.1. GTDB lineage: Bacteria > Bacillota > Bacilli > Paenibacillales > NBRC-103111 > Paenibacillus_AN > Paenibacillus_AN cymbidii. The sequence continues at coordinate 48,549 of NZ_SHLX01000054.1, forward strand.
GAACTGTTTGCTGAAATAGACCGGGTGGAGGAACACCTGATCCGCCACTTGCTCAAGCGACAAATCGACGGCGTAATGCGCATCGATGTAAGCCTGCGCCTTGCGCATCAGCAGCTGCAGCGACTCGTCCTGAGCGTCGGCGGCGCCGTGTGCTGCGACCGGAGCCGGCGCGGCCTCGTTCGGCGGCGTGGCGGCTTTGCCCGCGCATGCGGCCGCCGCATGCTCCGCCAGCGTCGGCGCGACTTCCGGCAGCGTCCAGTCGCAGGACAAGCCGAACAGCGACTCCACCGCTTCGGCCATTCGCGCCAGTTCGCCGGCGATGCGCGCTGCCCGGTCCGCCGTGCCCGCTGCCGCAGCGGTTACGAACACGCAAAGAACGAGCTCGCCTTCTTCGTCGCGAAACGGCTCGAAGCGAAGCTCGTCCGTTTCCTTGCGCAGCAGCGCGAGCAGCGTTTCGGCCGTTGCGCGGCCGCTCCGGCCTTCGGCTCCCGCTTCCGCTCCGCCGTCGCCGATTCGCAGCCGGGCCGCGTAACACGCGTCCGTCATCAGGCTTGGCGGCCAGTCCAGCAGCTCGATGCGCCGGGCCAACTCCGCCGGATCGTTCCGCTCTCCCGCGAAAACCTCCTGCAGCAGCTGCTCCCGCAGCACGGCCGCATACTCCCGGCTGCGTTTCCGCTCCCGCCGGTACGCGAGTTCTTCCGCGCGCTCGCCGTCCAGCTCCGCCTTCAGCCCGGCAAACACGCCGTAAATTTCTTCATAACGCGTCGGCTTGAGCAGAAAGTGCCGAACATTGTACTGCATCGCCGATTTGGCGTATTCGAATTCGCGGTATCCGCTGATGATGACGACCTTCGTCCGCCATTTGCGTTCGAACACGCGACGGGCCACTTCGAGGCCGGACACTTCGACCATGCGGATATCCGTCAGCACGACGTCGACTTCGTGCCGCTCCAGGTAGTCGATGCCTTCCTTGCCGTCCTCGAACACCGCCACCAGCTCGTACCCGAGCTCCGCCCACGGGACGATGCTGGACAAGCCGCTGCGAATCATCGGCTCGTCGTCGAGCACGATCATTTTGTACACGCGTACATCTCCCCTCGTAACCGCTTTCTCCTAGTATAATCGCTGCGCCGCAGCCGGTAAATAATGGACGTGAATGGTGTCAAACCTTGTCCCCGTTGCGACAGGGGGCTATATTCCATGCAGTCTACTGCAGGCCTGATGAAAATAGGCCATGTTTTCTTGGCTATTTCGCCCAAAAGGGACGTCAGCAACAAAATAACCAGTGAAATCGCTGGCTATTTCGCGGAAAAGTTCGCTTTGGGAGCGTTTGGGGCTCAATAGCCAGTGTTTTCACTGGCTATTTACAGTGTGGCGCGGAAAATGGGATGACGTACAATAGTGTGTGTAACCAAGATTTGGAGCCTAGCCAGGCAACAAAAAAGTAGGGTATTCTCGGGATGGTCAAAGTCACCAAGAAAGGAACCCTACTCGATGACTACTATAGCGGA
>NZ_SHLX01000055.1 GCF_004764705.1 Paenibacillus cymbidii
TTTCCGCTATAGTAGTCATCGAGTAGGGTTCCTTTCTTGGTGACTTTGACCATCCCGAGAATACCCTACTTTTTTGTTGCCTGGCTAGGCTCCAAATCTTGGTTACACACACTATTGTACGTCATCCTAAATCGGGCTTTTCAGTCGAAATAGCCAGTGATTTCACTGGTTATTTCCGATAGAAGGCCCGTTTTTGGTGAAATAGGTAATAAAATAGGGCCTATTTTTCAGGAGGTTTTATCGGAGCGGCACAAAAAGCAAATTTGTTAGTTGGCGGCGGGGAGAAAGCCGCGTTTTGTGCAACGTGTCTGCTTTTGCGAGGGTTAAACAGAGGCGTGGTGGCGGGAGCGAAGGGCGGGGGGGGGTATGGAGAAGCGGCAGCGTTCGCCTTTGTTTTCCGGATTCCCCCTTGGTCTGTCTATTCAAAGAATCCGGAAAACAAGAAGCGATCGGAATACCACCCCCCGCGCGCAGCGGGAGCCGGTTTCGCCGAGTATTTGTTGGCTGACATCGACTTCGCTTTTTTCGTTGCTCAAAAGACCAGAAATAGTTTGATATCGCATGTTGGACGCCCGGGAGGGTTTTTATAATGGGAGATGCAAGCGAATGATACACGAGGGGGAACAGGCATGAGTCAATGGAAGGCAAGACGAAGTATGGTGGCGGCAGCAACGGGCATGCTGGCAATCAGTTTACTTGTAAGCGCATGCAGTACCGGCAAAACGGCGGACAGCGGGGGGAAATCGCCATCGCCGGGAGCAGGCGCATCCGCTTCGGCATCGGCGTCGCCGAAAGTGCCGCCGAAAATCAACATGCTCATCTCGCACACGAACCAACCGTACATGATGCAGATCGATGCCAAAAACGACCCCTATATCAAAGAGCTGTCGCGGCTGTCCGGCTACGACCTGAACATCGAGGTGCTCGGCCATGCGGACGATTACCAGAAGCAGCTGACGGTCCGGTTCGCCTCGGGCGACTTGCCCGATCTGATTCGCACCAACAGCATCGATTCGCCGGCGCATGCGGGCGCCGTGGACAAGGGCGTCTTCCTCGACCTCGGGCCGCTGATCGACAAGTACGGGCCGAACCTGAAGAAGAACATCCCGGCGGAAGCATGGAAAAGCCCGAAGGTGACCAAAAACGGCAAAATTTACGCCATTCCCGCCCTGCTTGACGCACCGTCTTCGCGGGTCGTCTACATCCGCCAGGATTGGCTCGACAAGCTGAAGATGCCGGTGCCGAAAACGCTGGACGATTATTTGGCCTACTTCGAAGAAGTGAAGAAACAGGACATGAACGGCAACGGCGATCCGAACGACGAATCCGGCTTCCTCGTCCGCGAGAACCTTTCCTACAGCGAGCTGTTCTTCAAATCGTTCGGCGTATACCCGGCCGATTGGTCGTATGTGAACGGCCAGCTTATTCCGGACATGATCAATCCGAAGATGAAGGACGCGATCAAATTCTGGAAGATGCTGTACGACAAAGGCTATATCAACCCGAACCTGTTCACGAACAAAGGGGCGGACTGGGCCAAAGGCATCTACGCCGGGCAGGCGGGCGTTTATTTGGCCGACCTCAACAGCTATCCGAAGCCGGGGCAATTCGTCAACGAGCCGAACGCCAAAGTGTCAATGATCGAGGCGCCAACGGGACCGAACGGCGACAAAGGGCTGATTTCGCAAACCGACGGCATTTATTTCACCTGGGTCATCCCGGCCAAGACGAAAAATCCGGAGGAAATCATCAAATTCCTCGATTGGGCATGGTCGGACGAAAAGGCGGACAATTTTTTCGCATACGGTATCGAAGGGCAGAACTACACGGTAAGCGGCGGCAAGGTGAGCTGGGATCCGAACAATGTCAAAAACAGCGACAAATCGCAATTCCAGGCGTATCGCGTCGCATTGAACCCGCGCGGCTCGTCGCAATTCAGCGACAAGGTGCTGGCAGTCATGTCGGATGCGGAGCGGGATATTTACAAGAACGGCGCGGCTACCGCAGCCAAAAACAGCTACAAGCCGGGCAACCTGAACATGCCGGCGCTGCAAGCGCTGTCGGGTTCGCCGGAGCTGATTCCCGGCACGGCCGCAGGCTCGCTCTTCCTCGACATGTTCGCGAAGGTGATTACCGGCAAGGAGCAGCTTGATCCGGCGTTCGACGCGTTCGCGGCCGATTGGAAAAAACGCGGCGGCGAAGCGGCGATCAAGGAAGCGACCGACTGGTACAAATCGTACAACGGCGTCAAATAAAGCATGAACGCACGGCAATTCCATCAAGCGGGCGGGGAACGGCGAATGACGAAAAGACGGCTGTCGAAGGATGCGATCATCCTGCTGCTTATTGCCCTGCCGGGGCTGCTGCACTTTGCGGTGTTCAAGTACGTGCCGCTGACCGGCAATATCATCGCTTTTCAGAACTACAACATCTTTGACGGGATATGGGGCAGCGAGTGGGCGGGGGTGGAGCAGTTCCGCAAAATGTTTCGGTATTCGGAGTTTTACGACATCCTGCGGAATACGGTGCTGCTCAGCTTGTATTCGATCGTGTTCGGGTTTCCCGCGCCGCTGGCGCTGGCGCTGCTGCTGAACGAGCTGCGCAGCCTGATCTGGAAACGGTACATGCAGACGCTGCTGTATTTGCCTCATTTTTTATCCTGGGTCATTATCGGCGGCATTTTCATCAACCTGCTTTCGCAAAAAGGGATGCTGTTCTCGCTGCTCGCGCAGCTGACGGGCAAACCGATGTCGCTGCTGACGGAGCCCGCCTATTTTCGCGGCATTCTCATCTCGATCGGCATCTGGAAAGAGGTCGGCTGGGGCATGATCATCTACCTGGCCGCCCTCGCCGGCATCAACCCGAATTTGTACGAAGCGGCGATGGTGGACGGCGCGGGCCGCTGGCGGCGCATGTTCCAAATTACGCTGCCGATGCTCACGCCGGCCATCGTCGTGTTGTTCCTGCTGCGCATCGGCAGCGTGCTGGACAACAACGTCGAGCAGGTGCTCGTTTTCCTCAATCCGCTCGTACGCGACGTGGGCGAAGTGATCGACACCTACGTCTACCGGGTCGGCCTTCTGGAAGCGCGGTTCAGCTATACGACGGCGATCGGCATGTTCAAATCGGCGGTCGGCCTGATTCTCGTCCTGTCGATGAATCAGCTGAGCAAACGGTTGACCGGCGAGAGCATTTATTAGGCAGGCTTATCGGAGGCAAGGAGGGCCAGGCTGTTGAACAACTTGCGCGAAAAATGGTTTCAAACCGGTTTGACGGCGGTGCTGCTGGCTGCTTGCCTGACCATGATCGCGCCGCTGGTGCATTTGCTGGCGGTGTCGCTCAGCTCCGCTCGTTATGCGGACGCGGGGCTGGTCGGTTTCTGGCCGAAGGAGCCGAGCCTGAACGTTTACCGGACGATCGTCGGCATGCGAACGCTTTGGCGATCCATGGGCGTGTCGATATACATTACAGTGGCGGGCACGGCGGCGGCGCTGGCGCTCGCCAGCTCGCTGGCGTTCGCCTTGTCCCGTCCGGCGATGCCGCTCAAGTCGTGGTTTCTCAGAGGCATTATCGTTACGCTGGTGTTTTCGATCCCGCTGATTCCCGGCTATTTGGTCATCAAGGCGCTGAGCATGGAAAATACGCTGTGGGCGCTTATCGTTCCGGGCGCGCTCAGCGCGTTTAACGTCATCATTATGCGCACGTTTTTTCTCGGCATTTCGAGCGAGCTGTTCGACGCCGCCAAGATCGACGGAAGCGGCGAGTTCGGCCTGTATACGAACGTGGTGCTGCGGTTGTCCGGGCCGGTGCTGGCGACGATCGCCCTGTTTCATGCGGTGGGGCAATGGAACCAATATTTCGCTCCGCTGATCTACATTCGCGACAAAAGCTTGCTGCCGCTGCAGGTGCTGCTGCGCAACCTGGTCGTCGAATCGGATGTCAATTCGATGATGCAGAGCGGTCAAATCCAGATGAGTCTCGCCGCCACGCCGGAGATGATGAAGGCGGGCATCGTCATTTTCGCCACGGTGCCGATTCTGATCGTATACCCGTTTCTGCAAAAATATTTCGTCAAAGGCGCGATGCTCGGCTCGCTGAAGGAGTAGATAGCAGATGAAATTCAGTATGTCCACCGCGAACATTACACCGGACGAACCGGTGTTCATGAACGGCTTCGGGGCGAGGACGCATGCCAGCGTTGGCGTGCTGGATCCGCTCTATATGAAGGCGGCGCTCATGGTTGCAGGCGAAGCGCTGCTGCTCGTCACGATCGACGCGCTTGGCTCCGATCGCAGCTTTACCGTGGGCATCAAGGATGCGCTGCAAGCGCGGTTCGGATTGACGCACGCCCAGGTGATGATCAACTTCTCCCACACGCACCATTCCGTTTTCCTGACGGGAACGGACGTTTCGCTGCGCCGGGGCGGCTACAGCATGGGGCAATCGGGATGGATGGACGACGAACGGGCCATCGATTATACGCGCGACGAGGCCTATTTCGTATTCGTGCGCGACCAATTGCTGCGGATGGTCGAGACGTGCTTCGCCGGACTGGAGGAAGGCGAGCTGCAGGTCGGGCGTTCGTCCTCCGATTTTGCCGTCAGCCGCAGAAGGCCGGTCGGCGGCGGGCGGGTGGCGTGGCAACCTTATCCGGAAGCGGAGATCGACCGCGACCTGTTCGTGCTGCGCCTGATCGACCGCGCCGGCAATACGAAAGGGATTTTGTTCAACTACGGCTGCCACACGACGGCCATGGGGGCGAGCAACTATTTGTTGTCGGGCGACTTTGCCGGATTTGCCGCCGCCAGGCTGGAGCAGGCTTGTCCCGGGGCAACCGCGATGTACCTGCAGGGCTGCGCCGGCGAATTGAAGCCGCTGCACAGCGCGGAGAAGGACCGGTTCGTCCCGTGCGACCCGGAGCAGACGAAAAGGGCTGGCGAGTATTTGGCGGACGACGTGCTGACGCTGCTGCGGCAAGGCTTGTTCGCCCCCGCCCTTGGCAAGTTTCAATCGCAGCTGCACGATCCGTTCCTGTATACGGAACGGACGCCGGCAGCCGTATACGAACGGTTGGCCGCCAATCCGGAGCTGGGAGCGTTCCACCGCGCAGCGGCAAGGCGGTTGCTGCAGTCGATTGCGAACGGCACCGCCCGGGAACGGCTTCCTTACTATATCGGGGTGTGGCGGCTTGGCGAGGAAACGACGATCGTCGCGCTGGAAGGCGAAGTATCTACGCAGTATTCGCTGCTGATCAAACGGTTGTTCGGCAACGGTCGTTTGATTGTGCTCGGCTATACGAACGGCGTGTTCTGCTACGTGCCAACGCGAAGCATACTCGAAGAGGGCGGTTATGAAGCGGAAAGCAACTATTTCTTCGATTTGCGCGGTCCGTTCGTGCCGGAGATCGAAGACATCATCACGGGTCGGCTGGCCCAGGCGCTGTTGCTGCCGCCGGAAGGGGTGTAGGCGATGCATTCGTCTAACGGAAAACGGGACCATTGGCGCACGGTGCCGCCCATAGCATGGGAGAACGCGCGGGACAACGAACCGTCGCGGGCAATTGCCCGCGTGCTGGGCAAGTGGGTTGCATTCATCGACCGGCACTTTCGCGTCTGGGACGGCCGGCCGAACGCCGGTTATTTTCTCGACGGCGCGTATTGGTACGGCATGGAAACGTCGCTGCCAATGTACACGTATACGGCGCTTGCGGCGTTCGGCGACTATGACGAATCGGTCAGCGGCATTAAGCGCGATGTGCTGAGGGAACGGGCGATCATGGCGCTTCGTTATTTGTGCTTCACCCATGATACCGGCCCCGACGATTGCGTCAGGCCGATCGGCAAAAACAAATTCAACAGCGGCAACAAATGGGGCGGCCGCAACGACCGGTATTTTCAGGCGACGCAGACGGGGAATACCGTTTCGATGATCGCGTTTACGGCGTGGGCGTTCTGGAACGAGCTGGACGAAGAAACGCGAACGATGGCGGCTGCGGTGCTCGTCTCCTATGCCGACCGCTGGTCGAAGGTCGAGCCCCGGGACGGTTCATTCTTCGATACGCAAAGCGAAGAAAACGCCTGGACCGCCACCGGCATTCTCGGCGCGGCGACCTTGTTCCCGCAGCATCCGGAGCGGGCCGTCTGGCTGGAAGCTTATCTGAAATGGAACTTCAATTCGGCTACCGTGCCGAAAGATCGCTTCAACCGGGACGAATACCGCGGGGCGCCGCTGCGGGACAAGTGGATCCGGACGTCGACGCTGTTTCCCGACTATACGACGGAAAACCACGGCATGGTTCATCCGAATTATGTCGCTTCGGCGATTTCGTTCCGTTCGATTGCGACGGTGCTCGGCTTCCTGAAGGGGGACGGCATACCCGAAGCCGCCGTGCTGTGGAACAACGTCAACGTTTACGAACATACGATCAAACGCTGGACGCAGTTTGACGGTCTGCCGATTCCGGTCCAGTCGCAGGACTGGTGGTACAACCGGCAGCACGATGCGATGCTCGTGCACACCTGCATGAACGTCGTGCATGGCGACGCCGATGCGGCGCTGCTGGAGCGCAAGACGATGGAGACGATTGCGGCGCTGCAGGACAGCCATTCCACCGGCTGCCTGCTCGAGGAGGACGGCGAACAGTATCCGATTTCGCCGAAAGATTTTCAGACGGCCCGGGACTTCGAAAGCTTGTCCGCCTATACGCTTGCGCTCTCCTATATGCTGCATCTGTTCGGCGGTCCCGGCGTTGCCCCTTCGGACGAACGCGAAATGAGCGAACGTCTTGCGCAAACGTACCATTATCCGTACGGTGCGACGGTAATCGGCCGGACCCCGGCCAGCTTCTCCTCGTTCAGCTGGCGCAACCGCGTCATGGCGACAACGCTGCCGGCCAAGGGACTGTGGACGATTACCCCGATTGAGAACAGTTATATCGGCAAAGTAGTATTCGCGGACGACGCACCCGGCGAACCGATTACGCCTGCCGTCGGCGGGATCGTCACCGAAACGGAGCGGCATCATATCGAGCCGTGGGAGCATGGTTTCGGCGCCGTCTTTTCCGTTCTGCACGGCAACGGTCGCATCCGGCAGCGGGCGGCATTCGTCGCGCTGCCGGACGGCAGCAGCGTATATGCCGAACAATTCGCCATCCTGGCGCCGTGCCGCGTGGCGGCGATGCACACCGGGCTGATCGGCGTGCGCAACGAACGATATGCGGGCATGCCGCATCTGGCGCCGGGAAGGAGAACCGTTTACGTCGGCGGCGCCTTCGAGCGGTTCCGCGGTTTCTTCGGCCGGGAAGACGATGCGTACCGGTTGTTTCCGCCGGCTCCGTTCGTCAACGTCGACGACGAAATCGGTTACGTGCTGTTCGGCACGAACGGGGTGCGCTACCTGAACCGGCATCAGTATCCGAAATGGAAGGCGGTCGAAGATTGCCTCGTGCTGAACGACAGGGCGGGGGGCGTTTTCGCCGGAGGGGAAACGCTGCCGCCGTTCGTGGCCGTCACGCTGCCGAACCGGACGGCGGCGGAAACGAAGGAAGTGCTTGCCCGCTATACGTTGCTGGAAAGCGCCGCCTCCGGCACGATGGCGCTGGAAGCGGCCGGCCGGCTCGTCTTCGTCAATCTGCTGCCGGAGCGGACGCTTGTCGCCGGCTCGCGCAAGCTGGGAGCGGCGCCGGTACGGATTTACGACGGGGTGACGCGAATCGGCGGCGGTGCATACGGCTGGTCGCAGGAAACGCCGGCGCTTCGCGCGGGCATGCTGGAGGGCGATTGTACGCTGGCCTCGGATAGGCTTGGTTCGGCGGAGCTGGACATCCTACGTTCGGCGGGGCGCATCGCCATCGTCAATCGCAGCGGCGGCACTCCGTTTGCCGGCGTGCTGGAGCTGCCCGGCAGGCGGATTGCCTTGCATGTGCCGCCCGGCGGCGGCGTGACGACGAGTATCGCGGAATAATGGCGTCGTGGGGCGTTCTCGCGATCGGGCGGGACGAGTAAACAGCAACTACATGGAGACGGGAGCGGAACAGGGTGCGACTGGATGCGAGAGCGGTAGAGCAGTACCGGCGGGACGGTTTTTTGTTCCTTGACAATTTGTTTTCGCCGGAAGAAGTCGATTGCATGGCGAAAGCGCTAGACGGCGGTCGCGTAGCCGAAACGGCGGATACGACGACGGACGGCAGCGGCAAAACCGTGCGCCAGTCCATCTGGTTCGAAGTGGGAGACGATGTGTGGTCGGCGGTTTCGACAGCGCCGAAGCTGCTACACAACATCCGGCTGCTGATGGGGGAAGAGGTTTCCTTTTTCCACGGCAAGGCGAATTTGAAAGAGGCGCGCACCGGCGGCGCCTGGGAATGGCATCAGGATTACGGCTACTGGTACAACGAGGGCTTTCTGTATCCGCATATGATCAGCGCGTATGTCTCGATCGATCCTTCAACTGTGCAGAACGGCTGCCTGAAGGTGCTGCGCGGCTCGCACCGGCTCGGCCGGCTCGACCATGGCCGCGTCGGCCGGCAAACGGCGATCGATCCGCTGCGCATCGCCCAGGTCGAAGCGATGTATGAACTGGTCGAATGCGAAATGTCGGCCGGTTCCGTGCTTATTTTCGATTGCAATCTGCTGCATTGCTCCGCCGCCAACCATTCCGATTTCCATCGACGCTCGTATATTTCGTGCTATTCCGCCTGTGGCAATCCGCAAGTGACGGCGGACGGGGTCGTCTACAGGGAGCCTTGTCCGACGGGCGGCGAAGACGGCTTCGCACGATTCGTCGGCGGTCGTTGAGACACGTGGACCGCATACGCAAGCTAACATCTGGATGACAGGAGGAACGGCGGATGAGCATCACGTTTCAGGATATCGAGCAGTATCGCCGGGACGGCTATTTGCTGGTGGACGATGTATTCGCTCCGGAGGAAGTGGAAGCGATGCTGAATGAAGTGCACGGGGGCAAACGATTGTCCGAAAGCGAGCTCAATACGAGCGATACGCAAGGAAACAAAGTCAAGCTGGCTTATTGGGAGCAGCTCATCGGCGACATCTGGTCGGCGGCCAGCACGGACGCCCGCATCGCCTTGAGGGTGCGGCTGCTGCTCGGCGAAGAAGCAAGCTTCTTCCACGGCAAGGTGATGCTGAAGGAAGCGCGCACGGGCGGCGCCTGGGAGTGGCATCAGGATTACGGCTATTGGTACAATCAGGGCTTCCTGTATCCGGGCATGATCAGCGCGTTTGTTGCGCTCGATGCGGCGACGGTGGAGAACGGCTGTTTGCGGGTGCTGAAGGGATCGCACAAGCTCGGCCGCCTCGATCACGGCAATGTGGGCGGGCAGACCGGCGCGGACCCGGCGCGAATGAAGGAACTGGAAGGGATGTACGAAACGGTGCACGTGACGATGTCTCCCGGCTCGGTGCTGTTCTTCGACGCCAATCTGCTGCACTGTTCCGCCGCCAACGCTTCGGATCGCCATCGCCGCTCGTTTATTATGTGTTATTCCGCCTGGAGCAATCCGCAATTAACCCGGAACGGCATCGTGCGGCGAGACGCGTGCCCGATTGTCGACCGCGCCACGATCTTGCCTGGAGCGACCGCGCGACAGCCGGAGGCGGACGTACGGCAATGAAAGTGCTGATTGCGCAATTCCAGCAGGAAACGAATTCGTTCTCGCCCGTCGCAAGCGGCATCGCGATGTTCCGGCAAGCGGTCTTGCTCGAAGGCGACGCCGTGCTGACGACGCTGGAAGGAACCGCAACGGAGATGGCCGGCTTCATTGACGCGCTGCGCGAGGCGGATGCGGCGATCGTGCCGTCCGTGGCGGCTCATGCCGTCAGCTCCGGCCCGCTTGAGCCGGACGCGTTCGAACAGATCGCTGCGCGGATCGAGCGGGACGCGCTCGCCCATGGGCCGCTGGACGGCATCCTCGTCTGCTGCCATGGCGCGATGCTGGTTGCGCCGGACCGCGATGCCACCGGCCTGCTGCTCGCGCGTCTGCGGAAGAGCGCCGGCGACGGCGTTGTCATCGCCGCCACGCTCGATCTGCACGCCAACGTGACCGCGTTGATGACGGAATCCGCCGACATACTGGTCGGCTACCGGACGTATCCGCACGTCGACCTGTACGAAACCGGCCGCAAGGCTGCCGATTTGCTTCTGCGCACGCTGCGCGGGGACATTCGGCCGGTCGGTGCGCTGGTCAAGGTGCCGATGCTCGTAAGCGGCGAGAACGGCTCGACGTCGGCCGGCCCGATGCAGCAGCTGATGGAGCGGGTGCGGGAAGCGGAAGCGTGCGAAGGCGCGCTTTCGGTATCGGTATTCCAGATGCAGCCATGGCTGGACGTCGGCGACGCCGGCTGCGCCGTGCTTGCGGTAACGAACGGAGAACGGGAGCTGGCCGAGTCGCTCGCGCGCTCGCTGGCCGACTTTTTCTGGCGCATACGGGAGCAATTCTCCGTCCAACTGACGCCGCTGGCGGAAGCCGTCGACTTCGCTCTCTCGGCCGAACGAGCCGGCAACGGGCCGGTCGTCTTCGCCGATTCCGCCGACGGCACCGGCTCGGGTTCGCCCGGCGACGGCACGGCGATTATCCGCGAGCTGCTTTGCCGGGAAACGAACGCGCGCGCTTACGTCAGCGTCGTCGACCCGGAGACGGTCGAGCGGGCGATCGCGATCGGCGTCGGCAACAGCGGCGCGTTCGACATTGGCGGCAAAATCGACCGCCGGTTCCAAACGCCGGTGCGGGCGACGGCCCGCGTCAAGCTGATCGGCGACGGCTCGTTTACGTTCAAGGGGCCGCAATTTACCGGCGTGGAGCATCGCATGGGGCGAACCGCCGTCTTGCAAATCCGGCGCACGTTCATCGTCGCGATGGAGCGGCCGGCGTTCAACTGGGACCCGGAGCTGTACCGCTCGGTCGGCCTCGAGCCCCGCGACGCCGACATTGTCGTCGTCAAGTCGCCGACGGCGTTTCGGGTCAATTACGAGCCGATGGCATCGGCCATCTACTGGGTCGATACGCCTGGCGCGAGCAGCGCCAATTTGCTGCGGATGCCGTTCGCCCGGCTGCCGCAGCCGATGTATCCGTTCCAGCCGGCGTTCGAGCCGCACTTTGAAGTGGCGGCATGGGGACATGCGCGTCCGGCAGGCGGCGGTTCGCATGAGTGAAGCGCGGAACGTGCTGCCGATGGCCGGCAAGCGGGCGTTGGTGACGGGGGCGTCGACCGGCATCGGCCGTGCGATCGCGCTTGCCCTCGCCGAAGCCGGCGCCGATGTGGCGGTTCACGACCGCACGCGAGGCGAAGGAACCGAAGCGACGGCGGCAGGCGTGCGAGAAGCTGGCCGCCGGGCGTTGACGCTGGAGGCGGACCTGGCGGATCCGCGGCACATCGCCGGGATGTTCGAACGGCTGCGCGCCGAGTGGGGAGGCGCCGACATCCTCGTCAACAACGCCGGCATCAGCCCGGCGAAGCATTTGGGGGAGTTTACAGCCGACGAAGTGCTTGCCGTCATCGCCGTCAATTTGAGCGGCGCGCTGCTCTGCGCCCGCGAGGTGCTGCGCGACATGGCGGCCGGCGGCTGGGGCCGCATCATCAACATCAGTTCGGTGCACAGCCTGGCCAATAATCCCGGGCGGGTGCCGTATGCGGCGTCCAAAGGCGGCCTGAACGCGATGACGCGGGCGCTGGCGGTCGAGTACGGACCGCTCGGCATTTGCACGAACAGCCTTGTCGTCGGGGCGATCGCCACCGAGCGGACATTGGAAGACCCGCTGGCGCCGCAGCGGCTCGAGGAGTGGAAAGCGGCCATTCCGGTCGGACGCTGGGGGACGCCGGAGGAGATTGCCCGGTTGGCCGTTTTTCTCGCCGATCCGTTATCCGGCTTCATCAACGGCGCTTGCCTGGCGATTGACGGCGGCAATCTGAGTCTGGTGCCGCATCCTTAAAAGCGAAGGAGAAGAGCCGCATGACAAGCAGGCTTACGTTATATGCGCGCGCCCGGGAAGTCATTCCGGGCGGCGTTCATTCGTCGACCCGCCTCAACCGGGCGATCGGCACGCCGTTTTATGCGGCGAGAGGGCAAGGGAGCCGTGTGTGGGATACGGACGGCAACGCGTTCATCGACATGTGCTGCGCGCACGGCGCCGGCCTGCTCGGCCTGGGCCATCCGGCGATCGCCGAAGCGCTGCGCCAAGCGGCGGAGCTCGGTCTGCTGAACGCGTTCGAAACCGGGTTCGGCGAGCAGCTCGCACGCAAGGTGGTCACCCATTTGCCTTGCGCCGACAAGGTGCGGTTCTGCTCGTCGGGTACGGAAGCGACGATGCATCTCATTCGCGCCTGCAGGGAATACACGGGCCGCAACAAAATCATTCGCGTCGAAGGGCATTTCCACGGCTATCACGACACGATTTACATCGGCGGCCATCCGCCGCAAGCCGCATGGCCCGACAATCGTCGTTCGCCCTATATGGAGTCGCCGGGCGTACCCGCCGAGTTGGCCCAATGGATCGTGCCCATCCCGCACAACGACATCGAGGCGCTGGAGCGCGCCGTTGCCGAGCATGGGCATGAAGCCGCTCTGCTCATCCTCGAGCCGGTCAATTTCAACTGCGGCTGTATCTTGCCGAATGCCGCCTATTTGCGGCGCATGCGCGAGCTGACGCGCGAAGCGGGCATCGTGCTGTTCTTCGACGAAATCCAGTCGGCGTTCAAAACGTCGCTCGGCGGCGCCCAGCAAGATTTCGGTGTCATTCCCGACGTATGTACGATCGGCAAATCGCTTGGCGGCGGGCTGCCGCTGTCGGCGTTCTGCGGACGCGCCGACATCATGGATCGTTTCCAGCCGGAAGGTCCGGTGCAGCACAGCGGCACGTTCAACGCGCATCTCGTTGCGGTGCTGTGCGGGCTGGCATTTTATGCCGAGGCGGAGCGGCCGGCGTTCTATGAGCATTTGCGCCGGCTGGAAAGGCGTTTCCACGAAGGAATGGACCGGATCGTGGCGGCATACGATCTGGAGATGGTCGTGCCGCATTACGGAGCGCGGTTCGATATCGTGCTTGGCCGCCGCACGCCGCCGCTGCGTTACGAAGACACCTTCTGTCACGATCGAAGTCGGATGCTCGCCATCGTAAAAGGCTGCTGGGAACGTGGCGTCTACTTCCACGATTACGGCGGAAGCCCGGTGCATCACGGCTATTCGGTGCAGCATTCCATAGCGGACATCGACGAAGTGCTGAACGTCCTGGAAGTGGTGTTGCCGAACGTTTTGCAAGCGAACGGGTAGTAATAGAACAGGACGGAACGAGCAGGAGGATACAATGAAACCGATCGTGCAAATATCGCTTGACTTGACCAACATCACCGAGGCGCTGGAAGTGGCGCATATTGCCGTCGAGGCGGGAGTCGACTGGATCGAGGCGGGCACGCCGCTGCTGCTTGGCGAAGGGCTTCACGCCGTGGCGGCGCTGCGCCGGGCGTTCCCGCATCATCCGATTGTCGCCGATCTGAAGACGATGGACGGCGGCTATCTCGAAGCGGAAATGATGGCGAAAGCGGGAGCGACCCACGTGGTCGTAATGGGCGTCGCCCATCCGGCAACGATACGCGCCGTCGTAAGGGCGGCGAGGGATTACGGCATCCAGGTCATGGGCGACATTATGGCCGCTCCGGATCCGGTGGCGTGCGCCATGATGCTGGAGCGCAACGGTGTCGATTACATTCTGGTGCATACGAGTTTCGACGAGCGCGGGGAAGACCCGGCGCGTTCGCCGTACGATCACCTCCAGGCCGTCGTGGCTGCCGTTTCCGTACCGGTGCAGGCTGTGGGCGGGCTGACGATCGAGCAGGCGGCGGAGATGCCGAAGCTCGGCGCGCCGCTCGTCGTCGTCGGCGCCCCGCTGGTCATCGACAAACAGGAATTTAAACCGAGCACCAACAAGGACGAATTGAAAGCCGTGCTCGAACGGCTCGTCCGGCAGGTCAAAGCCGCTGCGGAATCGTAAAAGCGCGCCTTGCGGCATGGTGCGACGATGAAAGGAAGGCCTCAGATGGACAACAACAGCCTGGCCATTTATGGCGGCAAGCCGGCGCGTTGCGCGCCGTTGCCGCCCAACTATCCGGGTGCCATGCTAATGGGGCGGGAAGAGGCGGACGAGGTGGCTGGCGTGCTTCAGGCCCAGTCCCCTTTTCGTTATTACGGCCCGAATCTGCAATACAAAGTAAGACAGCTCGAGCAAACGATTGCGACCGATATGGGCATCGACTATGCGCTTGGCGTGACTTCTTGCACGGCGGCGCTCATTACCGCGCTGAAGGCGCTCGGCATCGGCTACGGCGACAAAGTCATCGTTCCCGCCGTCACCTGGATCGCCACCGCCGGCGCGGTTGTGTGCAGCCATGCGGTTCCCGTGTTTGCGGATGTCGACGATTCGCTCAATCTCGACCCGGATCGGCTGGAAGAGGCGTACGACGATGAAGTGAAAGCGATCATCGCCGTACCTCTGCTAGGCAATGCCTGCGAGATGGATGCGATCATGTCGTTCGCCAGGCGCAAAGGCATTTATGTGATCGAAGATGTCGCGCAATCGCTCGGGACGCGGTATAAGGGCAGGCTGCTGGGAACGATCGGCGACATCGGCGTGCTCAGCTTCCAGCTCAACAAAATGCTGACTGCGGGAGAAGGCGGCGCGCTTCTTACCCGGTCGCCCGAATGGATGGAGCGGGCGGTGCGCTATCACGACCAGGGCATGTTCCGCGACCGGGCGCTGTATGGCATCGACTCTTCGGACGAAACGAATGCCTTTGTCGGTCAAAATTTTCGGATGAGCGAACTAAGCGGCGCCGTGCTGCTGAAGCAGTGGGAGAAGCTCGGCGGCATGCTGGCCGTCATGCGCCGTCATTACGAACGCATCGAAGCGGAATTGGTTGCGGCCATTCCGTCGCTGCGGCTGCGGACGATCGTCGACCGGGAAGGCAACGGTTGCTCCAACCTGGGCATCGTATGTCCGGACGCTGCCTTCGCCGCCGCTTTCAACCGCGCTTTGCAGGCGGAGAACATCAATACTTACCTGCTGTACAACGGCAAACCGGTTTATTGCACCCCGCAAATCCTTCGCCAACGAACGGCGGACAAGGACTCATTCCCTTTCTGTTACCCGTTCCGCCATCCGGTCGTGTATACTGAAGACATGTGCCCGACAGCGAGCGATTTGCTCGCTCGCACCGTCTTTTTGCCAATCAGTCCGTTGCTTGAGCAGTGCGATTGCGTCGACATTGCGGCCGGCATGGTTCGGGTGTACCGCACTTTGTCGGACGAGCGTGAACAAAATGACCTGTCGCACGAGCAAGACAAAACGATAACAGGAGGGACCCGATCATGAACACGCGTTACATGGGAAGGACGGGCCTGCGCGTCAGCGAGCTGTGCCTCGGTACGATGACATTTGGCTGGACGGCGGACAAGGATGAAAGCTTCCGCATCATGGACCGGTACGCGGAGGCGGGCGGCAATTTTCTCGACACGGCCAACGTATACGGCACCGGCGTCTCCGAAGAAATCGTCGGCGGCTGGCTGCAGTCGCAGCGGCGGGACGCTTTCGTCGTGGCGACGAAGGTGCGCTTCTCGATGAACGACGGCCCGAACGACGGCGGCCTCAGCCGTAAGCACATTCTCGCTTCCGTCGACGACAGCTTGCGCCGGCTCGGCACCGACTACATCGACCTGATGCAGGTGCATGCCTGGGACGCGATGACGCCGCTTGAGGAAACGCTCGGCACGCTGAACGATCTTGTTCGCAGCGGCAAGGTGCGGTACATCGGGGCGAGCAACTTCCGCGCCTGGCAGCTGCAGAAGGCGATCTACACGAGCCGCGCCCGCGGCTGGGAGCCGTTCGTGTGCCTGCAGCCTCAGTACAGCCTGCTGTGCCGGGCGACGGAGTATGAGCTGCTGCCGTTGTGCGAGCATGAAGGAATCGGCGTCATCCCGTGGAGCCCGCTGCGCGGCGGCTGGCTGAGCGGCAAGTTCCGTCGCGGCGAGCAGCCGCAGGAAGCGACGCGCGTCGGCGGCAACAAGGCGACTTGGGAACGGCACGACAACGAGTTCAGCTGGCAGCTGCTGGACACGCTTGCGGCTGTGGCGGCGGAAGCGGGCAAGTCGCCCGCGCAGGTCGCGCTGAACTGGATGCTGAGCCGCAACAGCGTCATCACCGCGCCGATTATCGGCGCGCGGAATGTCGCCCAGCTCGAGGACAACCTCGGCGGAAGCGGCTGGACGTTGTCCGCGGAGCACATTCGCCGGCTTGACGACGCCAGCGAGGTGCCGGTCAGCTATCCGTACGACCTCGCCGCGGAGAATCAGCAGCGACGCGGGCGGCTGCCGGAATTGACGAAGTAAGCCGCGGCATAATCGGGAGGAGGCGGGGCATGTTTACGTTTCACAACAAAGTGGTGTGGGTGACGGGAAGCTCGACCGGCATCGGCCGCGCGGCGGCGCTTGCGTTCGCCGGGCACGGCGCGGATGTGGTCATCCATTGCCAGTCGAGCGTGGAAGCGGCGCGCGTTTTGGAAGAGGAAGTGGAGCAACTGGGCAGACGCTGCCTGCTCGTGCAGGGCGACGTGGCGGACCGGGCGCAGGTCGAGCGGATGACGGCGGAGATCGAAGCGGGGTTTGGCCAGCTCGACATCCTCATCAACAATGCCGGCTCGCTGATCCAGCGGGCGCGGCTGGAGGATCTGGACGAAGAACTGTGGGACCGGATCATGGCGGTCAACCTGAAGTCGGTTTACCTCGTGACCAAGGCAGCGCTGCCCTTGCTCAAACGCGCCGACCGCGGACGCATCGTCAACGTGACGTCGATCGCTGCGCGCAACGGAGGCGGCTACGGCTCGATCGCTTACGCCTCGGCCAAAGGCGGCGTCAGCACGATGACGCGGGCGCTGGCGAAAGATTTGATCGGCTATGGCATTACCGTAAACGGCATCGCGCCGGGCGTCATCGCCACGCCGTTCCACGACCGGTTCACGCCGCCCGACATTCGCGCCAAAACGCTTGGCTCGATCCCGTTCGGCCGCGAAGGCACTCCGGAGGAAACAGTCGGAGCCGCGCTGTACCTGGCGTCGTCGTACGCCGATTACGTGACGGGCGAAATTATCGAAGTGAACGGCGGCCAGTTGATGGATTGACGCGGGGCGTATGACGGAAACAAAGGCGGCGCAGGGAGCGGGTTCCCCTGCGCCGCCTTTTCTGTTTCCGCCAGGGAACGAAAATAGCCCATAAAAAATGGCTTATTTGCCCGTTTTGGCCGGTCCCGTGAAAATAGCCAGTGAAGACATGGCCTATTTGCCTCGCCGGGCTCCAAATCAGGCCTTTTAGCTGAAATAGCCAGTGATTTCACTGGTTATTTTAACGATGCTGCCCGTTTGTGGCGGAATAGGCAATAAAATATGGTCTATTTGGCAAGATGCTTCATCGGAGCGGCACAAAAAGCGAATTTGTTAGTTGGCGGAGGGGTGAATGCCGCGGCTTTGTGCAGTGTGTCTGCTATGAGAGGGTTAAGCAGGGGCGAAACGCCATTATAAGGCTGAAACAGCCTTAGTTCGCTGATACTCCAAGCCATGATAAAGTGGTCAACTGAAGTACGTGTTTGTTGGTTATCCCATTGGCTCAGGCTAGCGTGGCGGCGAGCGCAGGAAGGAAGGGATGAGCGAGTTTGTGTTCGGCAGCAGTTCATGTCTGCCGGTTATCCCGTCGGCTCAAGTTGGGGTTTGTGTGTATCGAGTTTGGAGTGTGTACCTGAAGGGTGACACTGCAGCGTAGGGGGGACTTTGCTTAAAGTGGGATAATATTTGTTGTGCGAGAGATTGAGTCAAGGGGATACCGAGCAGAAAGCAAGTTGCGGAGAGGGGCGACCCGTTCCAGTCTGAGCGAAGGGGATAGCGGGCAGAAGGAGCAGGCGCATAAGGGGGCAGTTGCATAAAGGGGCAGGTGCATATGGGAAGGGGAGAGCAGCGGGAGCCGGTTTCGCCGGGCCGGGTATTCGCTGTTTGAGACTCCCCAGATCACGCCTCCTCGCTGACAGAAAGCACATACTTGCGGTACTGGCCCGGCGTGACGCCGTATTTTTCCTTGAACAGTTTGATGAAATAGTGGGTCGTCTGGAAGCCGACGGCGGCGGAAATGTCGTAAATTTTCGTATCCGACAGGCCGAGCAGGTCCTTCGCTTTTTCGATCCGCACGAGGTTCACGTACTCCATCACGAACAGGCCCTTGCCGTTCTTGAATATGCGCCCAAGATAAATCGGGTTCAGATTGAACGCCTCGCTGACGACACGGATCGTCAAATTCGGGTTGCCGTAATGCTTCTCCACATACGCGCACACCAACTGCGTCAGCTGGTTCTCTTCCTGCCGCATCCGGCTGTTCGAGCCGTCGACGATGTCGCGCACGATGCGCCCGAACCAGGCCGCGATGACGGCCGGCTCCTGCAGCTGCAGCAGCTCGGCGTACCCGTTGCGGCTGTCGCCGAACAACTCGCCGCGCCCGATCGCCATCGCGTCCGCCGCCTTGAGCGCCACCTGCAGCAAGTCGATCAGCTTCTCCTGACGGTACGTCGGCTGATGTCCGTCGAACAGCTGCCGCACGTACTGGGCCACGAACAGCTCCGCATCCGCCACGTTGCGGGTCTGCAAAATGTTCGCCAGCTTGCCCGTATCCTCAAGAATCGTCGGCTCGCGGTCGACCGGCTCCTCGCAAGATTGTTCCTGCCGGTTGACGATAATGCCGTCGCCGAGGTTGATCCGGTAGGTGAGCAGGCCGCGCACCTGCTTGAAGACGGCGTGCAGCTCCTGCGGCCCGCCGCCGCACAGGCCGATGCCGCACGAAACGGAAAGCGCAAAGCCGCTTTCCATCTGCCGCTGGATGCTTTCGCAGATGGCGAACGCCTGCCGGTTGAACTCCCGCTCGTCGGCGTCCGGCGCCACTTCCAGCAGCAGCGTCCAGCAGTCGTTGCCGATCTCGACGACGACCGGGCGGCGCTGTCCCGACAGCGCTTCCTCGAAGAAGCCGAGCAGCGAGACGCGGGTTTCGTCGTAACGGCCCGTCTGGTCGCCCGCCGCCGCGTCGAGCTCCAGCACGATGACGCCGTAACGGCGCCGGCCGACGTCGAGCTGCAGGAACGCCGCCTGGCGCTCGATTTCCTCCTCGGACAAATAATGCCCCATTAACAGGTTGTAGTAGAACCGGTCCTTCATTTGCGGCAGCATTTTGCGGTAGGCTTGCTTCAGATCGCTGTTCTCGTGCAGCAGCTGCCCGATATTGCGGTTGATGTAGCGAATCTCTTCGGTCATTTTCATGTTCGCTGCGGCGGGTTCGCCTTTCGGCAGCATCTCCTTGATCGCCGCGAACATGCGGCGGATCGGCGCCAGCGTGATGACCGACAGCACGTAGGAGAAGCAGGCGCCGAATGCGAGCAGCACGAAGCCGACGATGGCGATGCTGTTGCGCAAGGCAAGCTCGGCGGCTAGCAGTCGGCTTTTGCGATCGAGCTTGATCAGGTAGAGGTCGAGCGAGTTGACCAGCGCGTGCATGCGGATCATTTCCGTTCCCTCGGCATGGAGGTAATCGAACCCGCTCGCCCCTGCGGGCGTATGTTCGCTCCAGTCCAGGTCGAGCTCGGCCGGCGGCGCGCCAACCGGCAGCACATCGCCCTTGCGGCCAGCGACAACGATATGCTGCCCGTCCATGTCGCCGACGATGTCGCCGATCAGCGCCCCGACGTCGACCTGCAGCAGCAGCATGCTCGTCTTGTAGGCGGAATTGAACGGCAGCCGCAGCACGATCGTTGCGACGACCTTGTCGCTGCCGTCCGGCAGCCGGATGTTTTCCGCGCGGGCGCTTTCCAGTGAGGCGTCGGTCTGGCCGAAGAGCGGCTGCCAGTCGCCGTGAAACGGCATATTCGCGTATTCGAGATCGGCGTCGATATATTCGCGGTTGTTCTCCTTGACGTTGCGGACATAATACACGTTGCGGATATAGCGGTTCGTCTGTTTCATCAGCTTCAGGTTGGTGATGACGTCCACTTTGTCCGCCTGTGCGAGCGTGCCGCCGTTGTCGTACTTGTCGAACAGGCTGTCGAGGCCGAATTTTTTGGCGTTGTTGTAAATTTGCTCGTAGACGAGGTCGATGTTTTTCTGGTATTGCTGCAGGATGATCGACTGGTCGCGCAGTTTGCCGTCCATCTTGTCCACGACGCTCTTCTTGTAAATCATCCAGGAGGAAACGACGATGCACAGCGCGATCGCCACGAACAGCAGAACAAACACGTTCCCTTGCACGGACCATCTTCTCATCGGCCGTTTCGCCCCCTTCATTCCTTGACCGCGCCGAGCATGACTCCTTGTATGAAATATCTTTGCACAAACGGGTACAGCAGCACAATGGGAAAAATGGTCACCAGCAGCGTCGACACTTTGATCGATTCCGGCGTCATCCGGCCCGCGGTGTCCATGCTCATCCATTCATTGACCGCCGACGCCTCCATCACGATGTTGCGGAGCAGCACCTGCATCGTCCACATGTCGCTGCGGCGGATGTACAGCAGCACGTTGAACCATTCGTTCCAGTGGTACACGGCGTAGAACAGCGCAATCGTCGCCAGCACCGGCGTCGACAACGGCAGCACTACTTTGCGCAGCACGGCATAGTCGCTCGCGCCGTCGATGCGGGCCGACTCCTCCAGCGCCGGGGGAATCGCCATAAAAAAATTGCGCAGCAAAATCACATTGTACGCGCTGACCAGCGCCGGCAAAATCATCGCCCAAATCGAGTTGATCAGCCCGTACGACGTCACCGTGATGTACGTGGGGATGAGTCCGCCGTGAAACACCATCGTAATGACGATGTACAGCATCATCGCCTTGCGCCCCGGCAGCTGTTTTTTCGACAAGCTGTACGCCAGCGGAATCGAAACGAGCATGTTGCATACGGTACCGAGCACGGTCCGCAGCACCGACATCCGGAAGGACGCCACGATTTTGCCGCTGGATCGAAAAAGGAACTCATAAGCGCCGAACGAGACGCCGGACAACGACATGTTGCGCACGAGCGTTTCGTTCGTAAGCGACACGGCCAGCAAATAGAGGAACGGCAGCGCGATCGAGGCGACGAGCAGCGACAAGGCGGCATAAATCGCGGTTCGGGAGAGCGGCGTTACCATAAATTTTCCGCCTCCAGACGTCTGGCCAGCGCATTCGCGGAGACGATCAGCGCCATCGCGATCACCGATTTGAACATGCCGACCGCCGTGGCGAAGCTGAAATTGGACGTCACCAGCCCTTCCCGGTACACGTAGGTGTCGATAATGTCCGCCGTGGCGTACACCGAGGGCGAATACAGCAGAAAAATTTGCTCGAACCCGGCGTCAAGCAGCCCGCCCACGTTCAGGATGAACAGCACGCTGATGACGTTCGTGATCGAAGGGAGGGTGACGTGCCGAACCTGCTTCCAGCGCGACGCCCCGTCGATCATCGCCGATTCGTACAGCTCCGGATTGATGCCGCTGATCGCCGCCAAATAGATGATGCTGGACCAGCCGATTTCTTTCCAGATCGAACTGCCGACCAGAATGCCGCGGAAAAAATCGTTCGAGCTCAGCGCGTAAAAGCCTTCGCGGTAACCGAACCACTCGAGCACGCTGCCGGCAATGCCGAACGACGGCGACGCCAGCAAATAAATCATGCTCGACACGATCACCCACGAAATGAAGTGCGGGAGATACGAAACGGTTTGCACGATGCGGCGGAACACGCGGTTCTTTACCTCGTTGATGAGCAGCGCCAGCACGATCGGCGCCGGAAACCCGAACGCCAGTTTCAGCAAACTGATGACGATGGTGTTCGTAAACACGCGGACGAAGAAGTAGGAGCCGAAGAACTTCTCGAAGTGCTCCAGCCCGACCCACGGCGATGTAAAAATGCCGGCCAGCCCGTCGATCGGGGAATAGTCCTTGAACGAAATGACGACGCCGACCATCGGAACGTAATGAAACAGCAAGTAGTAGACAAGTCCCGGTAGCGCCATCAGGTAGAAGGCCCGGTGCTTGCCGAGCCGCAATATGCCTCTTGCCAAGGGGCTTCTCCTCCGTTGCCGTTATGATGCGCGCCGAGCATAAAGACGGGCGTCTCTATGCTCGGCGCGACGGCTCATTTTCCCGCTTTTTTGTAAATCTCGTTCTTCTCCTTGATGATGTCGTCCATGCCCATCTTGCGCCACTTCGTCAGGAACTCGTCCCAGGCCGATACCGGCAGCTCGCCGGTGGCGATGCGGATGAACGTCTCCAGCTTGGCGGCGTCGAGCGTCGCCTTGTTCTTCTGCACCGACGGCAGGATCAGCTCGTTCAGGTTAAGCGCCTGGTCGAGCGGCGTGTAGTTGGTCAGCTTGCGCATTTTGCGCAGGTTCTCGTAGTAGTAGTCCCAGTACGGCCCTTCCGTCTCTTCGACGAAGTTGTCGATGTCGAGGAATTCGAACGCGCCGACGGCGAACTCTTGCGCGGGATCGACTTTGTCGATTACCTTGATTTTATTTTTGGCCTTGTCCGTGTAGTCGTACATGATGCCCGGCAGGCCGCGCCGCGAAATCGTCGTGTTTTCGATGCTGGTTGCGATCCAGTCGTAGACGCGGATGGCGGCTTCGGCGTTTTTGGCCTTGGCGCTGATGACCTTGAACCCGCCCGGCTGGCGAATCGCGGCGACGCCGTTCGCGTACTTCTGCGACAGGGCCGTCGGCTCGTAGGCGTACTTCGGCGCCAGCTTGATCAGGTTGTCGTATTGCCCGTTATCCCGGCCGTACGAGCCGATCGTTGCGCCGACCAGGTCCTGCCCGATGAACTCCTTCAGCTTCGTTGCCCCGCCGTCGGCCGTAATCGCATACGTTTCGGGATGGACGAGCTTCTCCTTGTACCAATTTTGCAGCGTTTGCAAATACGTCTTGTAGTCCGGGTCCATCTCCGGCGGCAGGTAGGTGCCGTCCGCGCTTTTCCACCAGGAGACGCCGTTCTTCAGGAAACCGCCCAGCAGCGCCTGGTCGGCGCGCGTCGCTTCGATGAAGATCGGGTACAGCTCGCCTTTTTTGGTCGCGTTGCTCGGGTTGAGCTGCTTGATCGCCCGCATCGCTTTTTCGAAATCGTCGATCGTCTGCGGCACCGGCAGCTTGACGGCGGCGAGCCAGTCGGCGCGAATGTACGGCACGTTCGGGAACATGAACGCTTCGTTCGGGATGGCGTATATTTTGCCGTCGTCGCCCTTGGTCCAGTCCCACAGATCGGGGCGGATGTTTTTCTTCAGGTTGGCGCCGTATTTGGCCAGCAGGTCGTCGAGCGGCATGAGCAGCCCCTTGGAGCGGGCGCTGTTGAAATCGCTTGCAGTTAAGCCGACGGAATCGACCTTCTCTCCCGATGCGATCATCAGGTTGAATGTTTGCGCCGCGTTTTCGGCGAATTTCAGCTCGATGCCGGCGCCGGTCTTGTCTTTGATATAGTCGGAGACTTTCTTGAGGCCCGGCTTCTCGAACGTTGGGGCGGTGATGAAGACGGCGGAGCCGAAATCTTTTTTCTCTTCGGTTTTGGCCGGCGAGCCAGTCGCTGCCGCGCTCGTGGCTGCAGGTGCGGACGATGCGGGTTTGTCGGCGTCCTTGCTCGACGAGCAGCCGACGACGGCAGCGGCAAGCAGGCCGATTGCGGCGGCAGGAGCCGCCCATTTGGTCACATGCATGTGATCCCTTCCCCTCTGTGGATGTGAAACGTCGCTGTGTGATAGTAACGATAGCAAATTCTCGCGCCGCGCTCCATACAAACCTGTTGCGAAAATACAACGGGCTTGCGTTTGGCTGCCGTTCGGCGGCGCGTTATGCGTCTGCCGGCGCGGTTCGCAGCGCGAACAGGTCGGCGTCCTTCAGCTCAAAGCGGAACCGGACTGTGCGGCCGATCCACGGCGTCAGATCGGCGCCGTTTCGCCACTCTACGAGGCCGTCCGCGGTGTCGCCGTACAGCGGCTCCATGTCGGAGAGACGGTAGCCGTCGACCGGCTGGCCGGAGGCGTCCAGCAGCTCCGCGCGGATCGAGCCGGCGGCGGACGTGGCGAAGTTCAGCAGCAGTCTGCTGCCGGCGAACGTCAGCGGGCGCGTGACGAACGTGCCGCCGTCGTAGTCGGCGTGAACGGATGCGAAGCCGTGTTTGCGGACGGAGACGCGCCGC
The DNA here is from genome assembly GCF_004764705.1 of Paenibacillus cymbidii. Lineage (GTDB taxonomy): Bacteria > Bacillota > Bacilli > Paenibacillales > NBRC-103111 > Paenibacillus_AN > Paenibacillus_AN cymbidii. Next base: position 24,242 of record NZ_SHLX01000055.1, read on the forward strand.
AGCCGCATGTCGTCCCAGCGGTAATGCTCCGTCACGTAGAACGACAGCCGGCCGGGCTCGGCCGCCAGCTCTGCGGCGCCGAACGCCGCCATGCCGCTGCGGTCGGTCCAGTTGCGCCGGTCCGGTCCGGGGCGCAGCCACGCCTCGCGGAAGCTGCGGTCCCAGCGGACGCCGTCGCGGCTCGTCATGAACAACGTGTCGCTGACGCCCGGGTGGGCGTGTTCGGCGATCAGCTGCCGCTCCGGCACGAAGCGCATCGGGAACGACACGTACAGCTGCTCCGCGCCCGGGCACGGGATCGTCGAATTGGTGTAAAAATGTTCCTCGGGCGCGTCCGCCGCGTACTCGTTCCGCCGCTGCGGGCCCCAGGCGAGGAAGTCCACGGATTCGGCGCTCTGGATCGCGCGCAGGCGGCCGTCGTGGAAGTAGCGGTTGTAGCAGCGGTATCGTTTGTTAGTGTCGTCCCAGAAGGCGACATTATGCGAATCGAAGCCGCCGTCCGTCATGACCGGCCCCTCCTGCATATAGCGCCAGTGCACGCCGTCGGCGGACGCGAGCGCGAACAGCTCGCCGACGTTGAGCCGCGCCGGCCCGGTGCCGACGCCGCCGACCGCCTTGTATCGCGCATCGCTGCCGGCCGCCTGCGACCGGTCGAGGAACGGCGCGAAGTTATGCGCCGCCACGCCGCGCAGGATGATGTTGTTGCGGTTGCTGCCGCCGAACGGGTGCAACCCAAGCTCGGGACGGACGAAATGAATGCCGTCCGCACTTTCGGCGTAGCAGGTCGTCTGCTCGGCATGGCTGTCTTCGCCGGGGCAGTAGCCGCGGTAATACAGCCGGATCCGGTCTTCGTCCTGGATGACGGAGAAGTAGCCGCTCGTCGGCCCTTCCCAGGGGCGGTCCGGCACGAAGACGACTTCCTTGCGCTCGGGCGGGTGCAGCTTCAGCCGCAGCGCCGCCATTTCGTCGATCAGCCAATCGTCGACGAACGGTTCGACGCGCGTCCCGATCGATACCGGCGGCTTCACGGGCTGTCCGCCTCCTTCACCGGCGCGCCGTCCTGCTTGGCGAGCGGCCGGATCGGCCCGACCGACCCGCCGAGGAGCAGCCGCTCCGGGTTCGGCGGGTTCGCGGGATCGAAGACGCCTTCCAGCCGCACGTCGACGGGATCGTACGCCACCGTCACGACGGACAGCTCGCTGTCCGCTCCCGGCGGCACGTTCACCTGCACGATCGTCCAGCAGCCGTCTTTCCACGCGACATACCCATCGGTTTCCGATTCGGCCAGCCGGTTGCCGTTCAGCGATACGTCCTGCAGCACCGCGTGCGGATAGGGAATACGCAGCTTGAACGCGATGCCGTGGCGGATGGCGCTGTCGCGGTTTGTGTCCGGCTCGTTCCCGGACGGAAGCGGGATGACGCGCGAGGCGTCGGTCAGCGCTTCCTCCTTCGTGCGCTGCAGGTCGAGCGCCAGGTACAGCCCCGGGTCCGGGTCCATGAACGCGCGCAGCCGCTGCGTGTCGAAGCCGGCGCGTCCGTCCAGCCTGCCGATGAAGTCCCGGATCGGCTGTCCGAATGCCCGCTCGAACACGGCGCGATCCGTCTCCCGCGACGTGCTGCATACATACATCAGCCTCCCGGGAAGCTCAGGATGCATCAGGCCGGTCGTGAAGCCGCCGATTTTGTCCCATAGCTCCACGCGGCTGCGGCGGCGCTGCCCCGGCGTGGCGCCATACGCTGTCACCGAGTGGAACAGCCCGCCGTTCATGCCCCGGTTCGGGTAACCGGGGTAATATTCGAGCGGCGCCCGTTCGGTGCCGATCTCGAGCAGCCGGCGCATGCGCAGAAATCCGCTTTCCTCGAACGCGACCTCGATCGACATCACCATGGCATGGTACTTGTTGTACGCGTAGATGCCCTGGTTGCAGCCTTCCTTGACGTTCTGGAAGTGGTGCCGCCATTTGGCGTCCCGGCAGACGGCGTCCGTCGGCAGCAGCCGCTGCCGGTCGTCTTCGCTGTCCTGCGGATAACCGGCCGCTTCCGCTGCCGCGCGAATGTCGTCGACGATGCGGCGGTTGAAGCTTTTGTACAGGCCGAACGCGGAGACGCTGATCGTTTCGACCATGATCTGCCCGGCGCTCCAGACGCCGTGGCTGTCGAACAGCACGTCCGGCTCGTAGCGGTCGATCGCCTGCCGCACGGCTTCCGCCTCCGGGTACAGCTCCGGATCGCTGACGCCTTCGAACGACCACGGCGCCTGATAAGGGTCGCCGGCCTTTTCGTTGCGGAACTGGTAGTTGATATCCGCTTTCTCGTACGAGAACGGATTCGGACACGGAATGAGCACGACGACCAGCTTGCGCAAAATGTCCCGCGCTTTCGGATCGTCCGAAAGCAGCCATTTGCCGAGCGTCAGCACCGCGTTCCCGCCGGAAATTTCCATTCCGGTATGCATGGCCGTGATGAGCACCACGTCTTTGTGCTCGGCATCGATGCTGCGGTCCGTCAGCTCCGCCAGCCAAATGTCGTGCCCGCCGCTGCGGCCGATCGCCCGCACGTCGGCGTATTGCGGCCGGCTGCGTTGCCATTCGGCCAGCAGGGCGGCGATTTCCCGCAGCGACAGTCGGCTGCGGATGGGCAAAATGTTTTCCAAACCGGCACTCCTCCCCAATCGATCGTTGGTGCGAACCCCTTGCTTGTTACGGCAAACCTGCAAAAAAGTATGTGTGCCGCATCCCTCCTCCCGAATGCCCTTGAGTATAGCAGCGGACTCTCGAGCGCCGATATACAAACTATAATCGCGGATACAACAATGCTGCGGTTGCAAAAGCGGCTAACCCCGCTTGGCGGCCACGACTGGCGCTGCGGCGAACAAAATAGGCCATGAAAAATGGCCTATTGTCCTCATTTCGCCTGCTTCGTCGAAAATAACCAGTAAAAACACTGGTTATTTGCTCCAAATGACGCCAATCCGGGCAGCTTGACGCGAATAGCCAGTGAAATCGCTGGCTATTTCGTCGCGACTCCCCATTTTTAGCGAAATAGGCCATAAAAGGTGGCTTATTTCGCCGCCCTCCCCGCTCGAACCGATGGAGTGAACCGGCATACAGTCGGTTTTGTACCACAGAAGTCGGAATTCGACCTGTAAACGGCCGGGCGGTTGTACTTTAATGAGAATAGGCAATGGTATAATGGGAGCAGCGAAGCGGCGACGTTCGGCAGCGGGTGGGGGGAAGCGGATTGTGGAGCAAAATCAAGCATAAGCTGACCCTGTACGCAGCGGCGGTGTCGCTGCTTTGTTTTCTCGTCACCAGCTTGTTTTTTTACTCGTACTCGGCGCGGATCGTTACCGACAATGCCAAGCACACGAACCGGGACCAACTGGAATCGGTGCGCCGCAATATGGATCTCGTGCTCGGCCGCATCGAAAGCGAAGTGCTGCTTCTGGAAGCGAACCCGGTCGTGCACCGGCTGCTGGACGGCGGCGGGGAGACGGACCCGGAAGCGCGGAACCGGCTGGCCATCGCGCTGGGCGGGGCGCTGAACGATGTGGTGCTCAAGCGCAACAAGGAGATCGACTACCTCGAAATCATTCCGCGGGACCGGCAAGCCCTGTACCGCTTGTCGACGGGCGACGCTTACGCCAACAACTACACGTATGCCCGGCTCGAGGAGCTGCTGCAGGGCAAAGACTCGGCATGGATCGACCGCAACAACGCCGCGCCTCGAACGGACGGGGCGCAAGCGGCGCCAACGGACGGCAAGATGATGATGGCCAAACGGATTACGGACCGGCAAACCGGCGAGAGCCGGGGCTATATCGTCGTCTACGTCCGCAGCGGGATCTGGAACGAGCTGCTTGCCGGCATTCGCATCAATTTGCAAATCCATTCCGCCCAAGGAAGTGTGCTGTTCCAATACGGACAAACGGAAGCGGCGGCCGACCCGGCGCGCATCGGCGCGAACGACGGCCTCTGGTCAGCGGACAGCGGCGGCTTCACGCTGGCCGGGAATCGCGGGCGGGCGATTGTCGCCTACGCCACTTCGGCCTACACGTCCTGGAAAATCGTCAGCATCATGAGCACCGACAAGCTGCTGGCGGAAATCAGCGCGCTCCGCAACCTCATTTTTCTGGTGGGGGTAAGCTGCTTCCTCAGCTCCATCATCCTGTCCCTGTTCGTTTCCTACCGCTACACGACACCGCTGCACCGCATCGAGCTGATTGTGGGCAGCATTCGCAAAGGCAAAGGCGATTTCTCCCAACGCATAGACACGACGCGTTCGCTTCGCCATCTGCTGCCCGGCAGCATACCGGGAATCGTGCTGATGTACACGGTCATCATCACGGTTCCGATTCTCCTGTCGGTGCTCGTGCTGAACCATCGTTCGGCCGAGACGATCGAGCGGCAATCGATCACGTATTATCGCAACAAGCTGGAGCTCGCCGCGCAGAAGATCGATATCGGCTTGCAGAACGACAACCAGTGGCTGGACTATTTGTTCGGCGAAAAAGAATTGAACACCGCCATGGCGGCCTTCGCCAATGGCGACATCGACGAAACGGAGCTGGGCGGGCGGGTGCAGCGGATTGCGGGCAAAATCGAAGAGATCGCCTCCGGCAGCGTCGGCCTGACGCTGCTCGACCCGGAAGGCAAGCCCGTTTATTCCGGCGGATGCCGGCAGCCGCTGCTGAAGGAACAGTTGGGCAGCGTCCTGTCGGAGCGGAACGCGACGCGATGGATAAGCGTGGTGCAGGGCTGCGGCACGTATTACCTCAATTTCGGCAAACGGCTGATCGCGCTGGAGAATTACGGCAATATCGCTTTTTTCGATTCCCTCGGCTACATTGCGCTGCATGTCAACGAGCTGTCCGTCGAACGGGCGTACAACATGGGGAAGCAGGAGCCGGACATGCGCGTTTATTTGATCGACGAAACAGGAAAGGTGGTTTCCCATCCGGACAAGCTGCTGGTGGGAGGGGAAATGCGCGAGCCGGCCCGGGAGCGTATTCTCGGCACGAGCGGCGGCGGCTATTTTTTCGATGAGACGGACGGGGACGAACTGCTGGTCGTGCACAGCAAGCTCGCAACGGCCGATTGGCGCATCGTGGGCGAAGTGCCGACGGCTGCGCTTGCGGCGTCCATGGGCTGGCCGCGGCGCGTTTCCTACGGGCTGGTGGCCGCCAATCTGGCGTTCATCGTGGCCGCGATCTACTGGTTCATCCATCGCATGAACCGCCGGTTCCGCCAGATCAATCTGGCGATGGCGGATGCCGCCGGGGGGAATACGGCGGTGCGGATTGCGCTGCGCACGGGGGACGAAATCGAACGGCTGGCCGAAGGGTTCAACATGATGATGGCCCAGCTGTCGGAGCTGATCGAGGACAATTACCGCCAGGGCATTCGCCGCAAGGAAGCGGAAATGAACGCGCTGCAGGCGCAGATCAACCCGCATTTCCTGTACAACACGCTCGAATCGATCAACTGGGAAGCGATGATGATGACGGGCGGGGCCAACAAGGTGAGCGGGATGGTGACCGCGCTGTCCGACCTGCTGCGGCTCAGCATCAGCAAAGGCAAGGAGATCGTGCTGTTCGAAGACGAGATTAACCACGTGAAAAACTATTTGTTCATCCAGAAGGAGCGCTACAGCGACAAATTCGACGTGGAGTGGGACATCGATCCGCGGCTGTACGGCTATCGTACGCTGAAGCTGATTTTGCAGCCGCTGGTGGAGAATGCGATCTACCACGGCATCGAGCTGAAGCACGACCGCGGCCTGATCCGGATCAACGGGTCGATCCGGCCCGACTATTTGCTGGTCGAAATCATCGACGACGGCTTGGGCATGTCCCCGGAACAGCTGGACGCGGTTCGGCTGTCCCTTCACGACACGGACCCCGAGCCGGGCAGAGGGATCGGCATCCACAACGTCAACGAACGAATCCAGCTCTACTGCGGCAAGGCGTACGGCATCACCATCTACAGCGAACAAGGCGCAGGGACGCGGATCGAGGTGCGGCTCCCGCCGCATATCGGCGAGAACGAACGGTAACGCGGCAGAAAGAAGAAGCCAGCTAGCATGCGAGCAAGGTTCAGGCAGCCAGCCCAAGGAGGTGTCCGCAAATGTACAACGTGATGATCGTGGACGACGAGGACAAAATTCGCCGGGGGATTCGCACGATCGTCCCCTGGCCGGAGCTCGGCTTCGCCGTGCAGGGCGATGCGGCCAGCGCGATGGAAGCGCTGAAGCGGATGGAGGCGGAAGGACCTCCGGACGTCGTGCTGACCGATATCCGCATGCCGCTCATGGACGGCATCGCGCTGCTCGAGCAGATCAAGCTGCGGTACGAAGGCGTCGAAGTGATGATTCTCAGCGGCTACGACTATTTCGAATACGCGCAGAAGGCGCTGGAGCTCGGCGCGTTCGATTATATCCTGAAGCCGACCAAGCTGCCGGAGCTTACGGCGAAGTTCCGCAGGCTGAAGGAAACGCTCGACCGGCGCAACCGGGACAGGCGGCTGATCGAACGGGGCGCGAGCGAGGAGCGGGAGCGGACCGTGCGGAACTTGCTGTTCGGGCCGGAGGAAGCCGCAACGGACGCGGTGGAAGCGCTTTCCACACGCGATCCGTTCGTTCTCGTCATTCAGCTCCAAGGCTTCCCCGACGACAACACGATCGCCGAAGCGAAGCGGCTGCTCGCCGGCGAAATGGACCGGCGGGGGATGCTGCCTCCCGTCGCCGACGAATCGCGCCGCCTGGCAGTAGTGGGCGCAGATGAACAGGCGACCCGGCTTGCCGGGGAGCTGCTGCAAGTGCTGCAGCAGGCGGGGCTTCGCGCCGCGATCGGAATCGGCGACCAGGCGGCCGGCCGGGGCGGCGTGCGGGACGCCTACCGGGAAGCGGCGGCTGCCGCAAGCAGAAGCTTCTTCCGCGGCTTCGGCGCCGTTATTCCTTACGACCCGCGGTTCGCGGACAACGAACGGCCGGCTTACCCGCAGGAAGCGGAGAAACGGCTGGCCGAAGCGGTCGATCGCGGCGACCGGGCGGCCGTTTCCCGGGCGATCGGCGAGCTGTTCGCCACGGCGTTCGATAACGAGCGGCTCGAGCCGGAGCAGGTTCGCGCGATTTGCCTTGAGCTGGTGCTGCTGCTGTCGCGCCACTTCAAAAGCTTGTCCGAACGCATCGTCGAGCTGTTCGATGAGGACCGGCTGCTGCACGCCAGGCTGGCGGAATTCGAGACGCTGGCGCAGCTGAAGGACGGGCTGCTCGCCAGCTTCACGCTCGTGATCGACTGTGTGCTCGACAGCCGCGACAACAGCCACAGCCGCATCGTCAAGGCGATTCGGCAAATCGTCGCCGAACGGTACCGCGAACCGCTTTCGCTGCAGACGATTGCGCATTCGCTGTTCATGAACCCGGACTATGTCAGCCGGTTGTTCCGCAAGGAAACCGGTCTTGGCTTCGTCGACTATTTGAACGAATACCGGATCGAACGGGCGAAGGAGCTGCTGAACGACATTACGGTCAAAAGCTACGAGGTCGGCTACTGGGTGGGGTATCAGAATCCGAATTATTTTTCGAAAATATTCAAGAAAGTAACGGGGAAATCGGTCACCGACTACCGGGGAGGATGAACGGGCATGCCCTCGCGCTACCTTGCTTTGGAAGGCGGCAAACCCATGTATTGCTTGAATTGGCGGCTGAAGAAATAGACGTCCGGATAGCCGAGCGCATCGGCGACTTCGGCGACGTTCATGCTGCTCTGCTTGAGCAAATAGTCGGCCCGCTCCATCCGCACCTTGATGATGTACGACTCGACCGATTGCCCGTACAGCTCCTTGAACTTTTTGCCGAAATAGCCGGCGGAGTAGTTGGCCCTTTGCGCCAATTCGTTGATTTTATGCCGTCTGGCCGGATACTGGTGAATGTAACGGACCACCTCGGCCATCGCCTGTATGGCGGTGAACTGCCGGACCGGCTGCATGTCCTCGCGGACCAGGTGCAGCAGAAGCTGCATCAGAATCCATTTGGCCTCCCATTCGCTGCCGTACATCTTGCTCCGCATCTGCGAGACGTACCGGTCGAGCAAATAGCCGAAATGGGTCGATTCGTGGATGTTCCGGTAATGATCCGGGACCGACTGCGGCTCCGCAAGCAGCGCAAAATGCAAATAAGTCACGAGAATCGGCTTCGCCGGATTGTGCGTGCCGGAGATGTAATCGCCGGGGCGAATCAGCAGGCAGCTTCCGCCGGACACCGGGAAGCGCGTGTCGTTCAGCGTGATGGCCCCTTCTCCCTCCCAAATGTACCACAGGTCGTAATCCCGGATCGGCCCGACGCGATTCAAGTTCCAACTTGGCTCGAGTTGGGTTTTTTCGAATTCGCGCTTCAGCAGCACATGATCGAGATTCAGCTCCAGCATGCGGCGGCACCTCCCCGATACCCCGATATACGAAATCGTGCAAATTCGTCTCGTTATCGTCCATTCGTTCATGACCATCATACAAGTAAGATGAAATGGCCGCCAGACCCAATCGTGGCGACGGCGCGCGACAAGGAGACGAGAGGGAAAGAGGAGGAGGATGCGCATGCAACCGTTAACGTGGGATGAAACGAATCGCGAAGCGCTGCTGAAGGAGATTGGCGAACGGTTTGACACGCAGGGGTACGTCATTATTCGGCAGTTTTTCGATCAGGCGCTGATCGAACAGGTGAAGCTTGTGTGCAGCGAGAAGGTGGACGCGCTTGCGGACAAGCTGAAAGCGAACGGCGTCGTCGAGGACGCGATGGAGCGGGAGCCGTTCGACAAGCGGCTGTACCGGCTGTTCAAGGACCGGATGGACCTCGCGCCAAAATCGTTTGACCACACGCTGCACGTGGCCGAGCTGTACGAACTGTTTTTCAACCGCAAGCTGCTTGATGTGATGGCTTGTTTCCTCGGCGAAGAGCTCCGCCTGTATCCGAACTACACGGTGCGGCCGAAGTTTCCGCTCTGGGAAGGGACGCATGTGCTCTGGCACCAGGACGGCGGCTATACCAAACGCAAAAGCCAGCATGTGGACAGCGGCACCGAGGTGGACACGTTCCGGATGATTAACGTGTGGGCGCCGCTGGTGCCGGCGACCAAACAGAACGGCTGCATGCAGTTCATCCCCGGCAGCCACAAGCTGGGCGTCGTCGAGCACGTGGACAAGGAGCCGTATATCGAAATCGTCGCCTCCGTGCTTGCGCCGCTGCTGAAGGACGCCGTCGATATCGAAGTCGATCCCGGCGACATCGTGCTGTTCAACAACCTGATGTTCCATTACGGGCAGCCGAACACGTCGGACCGCATCCGCTGGAGCGTGGACTGGCGCTACCAGGACGCGACGCAGCCGACGAACCGGTGGACGCGCGGCCACATCGCCCGCAGCCGGCTCGAACCGTTCGCAGTCGTGCAGAGCGCAACCGAGTGGGAGAAGCTGTGCAGCTGGCACTAGGTGAAGCGTAGGTTCCAGGCAAAAGCCATCCCCGCCGATCGACGGCGCGTGGTGGCTTTTGCCGTGCCGCGGGCGATCCGGTCGGTTCTGCGAATCAAAGGTCGGTTCTGACGATGTCCATGGCGAAATCGATATGCTTTAATGGGGGTGTCTCATCATTCGAACGAAGAGGGGGAACGATTCGTGTACAGAACGATGCGGGGAATAGCGATTGCGGCGATGGCGCTCGCGATGTTCGGCGCAGCGACGAACGTCCGGGCGGCGGACACCAGCCTGGACGAGCTGCTGGTTCAGGACCAGGCCGTCAACAACGGCCTGGGGTATTCGGAATCGCCGATCGGCGGGGATTTGGCCTGGGGCGATTCTTACTTCATGGAAGCTTACCAGAATGCGTACGATGCGACCGGAGACACCAAGTGGCTGGACAAAATCGTCGAACACGCCGACCGGATTATCGCCGGCGCGCAGGACATCAACGGCGACGGTTATGAAGGCTGGTCGGACGGAGGAACGGCCCACTGGCTGCTGAAAAATACGGACTTCGCCGCTGCGGGTGGCGCCTCCTCGTCGCCTGAGCTGATCGTCAACGGCGGCTTCGAAACGGACGCGGACGCGAACGGCATTCCCGACGGGTGGACGCCGGGCGTCAATTCGGCCAAGTCGCAGCGTTCGACGGCGGCGCCGGACGTATTCGCCGGCAGCGCCGGCGCAACCGTCGAACTGGACGGGACGAACGCGAACTGGCTGGTGCAGACGATCACCGGCCTCGCCGGCGGCAAAACATATGCGGTCAGCGCCTACAGCGGCGTGGAAACCGAACAGGCCAACGGGCTTATCCAGGTGTACAACGCTACCACCTCGCAGGTGCTTGCTTTTGCCCGGGTGCACCATCTGAATTACGAGCAATTCCCGTTCCAGTTCACGGCGCCGTCCAGCGGCACGATCCAGCTGCGGCTGGGGCTCGAGGGCACGGACGTGGCGGGGCTGAAAGCCCGCTTCGACAACGTCAGCGTGAAGCTGGCGGACGCGCCCGGTCCGGAGCTCGTCAACAACCGCGGCATGGAAATCGTCGATCCCGGGGACGCGACGCTGCCGCAAAGCTGGACGAGGTTTCCCGTTTCCACCTCCGCCAATGTCTATTTGGCATCAGGCATCAACAACTGGCACAGCGGCACGTACGGGCTGCGAGTGAAGAGCAGCGGGTCCGCTTTTCAGGGAATCTACCAGCATTTGACCTACACGCCGAACCAGAAGTACGTCGTTACCTTCAACGGAAGAGTATCCGATCCGAACTACAGGGGACGGGTGCAGCTGTTGAACGCGACAACCAACACCCCAATTGTAACCAAAGAGTTTGCCGATACGCGCTGGACCCGCTATGCGTTTGAATTTGCGGCGCCGGCAACGGCCGGGCAGGATCTGCAGCTCGTTGTGTACCACAACAGCGCGCCGAACGGATTCGAAGTGACGGTGGACACCTTCTCGATCCGTTCGATCGTGCAGACGGAAGCGGGGGGCTGGACGCGCAGCGCCACGACGCCGCTTGGCAACGCCCACCGCACGAACGACCCCGACGCCTACCCGAACGGCGACTGGGGCATGGAGCTTGTCCACGACGGCACGAACGATCCGCTGATCGGTCAGCGGATTCTGAATTACGAACCGTCCGTTCCGCACGCTTTCGAAATTCGTACGGCGCTTTCCCCGGGTGCGACGGGCGGCATGCGCATCCGCGACGTCACGGCCGGCGCCGTTATTGCCGCGAAGACGTTCAACACAAGCGGCTCGCAGCTGCTCGACTTCACGACGCCGGCCGACCCGACGCACGAGCTTCAGGCCGAAGTGTACATGACATCGGGCACAGCCGGGCAAACGATGCAAGTATATTACGCCAAACAAGTGCTGGCACCGATCACGGAACACTTCCATTACGACGGCCGGATCGGCGCGCCGATTGTCGAATTCGTGCGCACCGTTTACCAGGATGCTCGCCTGCACGCCAAGTACAAGGCGATTGCCGACGGCTATCTGGCGTTTGCCGCCGACAACCTGTTCCGCAAGTGGGACAATATCTGGGTGCAGCTGACCGGCACCGACGGCCAGGATAACGGCACCGGCATTTACCTGCTGCCTTCCGGCAACGACACGGAATGGTTCCCGACCCGCAGCGAGGTGCACAACCACTACAACGTTTACGTCACTTTGCTTTATAACCTGTATGCGGCCACCGAAGGCATTCCCGCCTATGCGGCGGAACGGCCTTACTACTTGAGCCGGGCGAACGATTTGATGCGTACGTTCAAAAGCCATCTGCGTACGAATACGATTGACAGCGGCGCGTACGAATGGAACTATTGGGACAATCTCGGCAGCTGGGACGACGGCTTGTATGTCAATTACGCGCAGTATTCCGACGATCTGTCGCATGCGGCCGCCAACCTGCCTGCTGTGCTCGCCGCTTACCGCGAAGGATTCGTCATGGGCGGCAGCGACATCGACAAGTTCGCCCGCACGTTCACCAACGTGCTCTGGAACGGCAGCCTGACGCAGCCGGTGCTGTCCTGGTACCTGAATCGCACGCCGTATCATCGCGACGACGTGCTGCGCACGTATTTATTCCATCATTGGGTCGATCTCAGCCCGTTCAACCGGGAAGTATGGGACATTGCGAACGCGATTTGCCGCACGGACATCTGTACGGTATATCCCGCTTCCGGCGTGTTCAAGGGCAGCCCGAACAAAACGTCGAATCCCGGCTTCGAGCTGGCGTCGACAACCGACGCCACTTTGCCGGCCGGCTGGGACCGCTGGTTGTCTACGGCCAGCACCGCCTTTGTCTCCGGGACATCGCCCTACGCGGGCAAACATGTTGCGGTGCTGCGTACCGACGGCGCCGCCGTACAAGGGCTGGAGCAGAAGTTGACCGGCTACGAGCCGCAAACGGCATACACTGTTGCGTTCTCGGGCATAACGGACGGTACGGTTAGCGGCACCGTCGAGGCGTACGATGTGACGGCGGGTTCGACGCTCAGCAGCCGCACGTTTGCGAATACTGCTTGGGCGGACGACACGTTTGCTTTCGTGACGCCGCCAGCCGGGCATGATGTGCGCATTCGCCTGCATCCTGCCTCTAGCGCGCCGGCGGGTGCGGAGGTTCAGTTCGACGAAGTGCGGGCCTTGCCGGCGCTGGCCGATTCCGATCTGCCGAACGGCGGCTTCGAGACGGCCGACCTGTACGATGCGGCCCTGCCGCGCTACTGGAAGCGCAACGGGGGCAATACGACAGCGGAGGTCAAGCTGGACGCGGCGGACAAGAGCGCCGGGACATCGGCGCTTCATGTGACGTCCAGCGCGTCGGCGGCGATCAAGTTCCTCTACTACGAGTGGAAAGGCTACGTGCCGAACGCCTCCTATACGATGTCGTTTGCCGGCAAGGTGGCCGGGGCGGGAACGACCGGACGGGTGCGGGTAACGGACCTGACGGCCGGCGTCGACTTGACTTCGCGCACGTTTACGAACACGTCCTGGGCTGCCCAGTCCGTCACCTTCACGGCGCCTTCCGCGCCGGATCACGTGCTGCGCATCATGGCGACGGTCGACAATTCCACGACCGCGGGGCATGAAGCCTGGTTCGACGAAATGGGCGTCGTCCTGAACTGAGAAGTCGGAATCGCACAGCAAAGATCAGATCCGGCGATGTACGGCCCGGACCGGAAGCGCTTAAATAGAAGACGGGTGCACCGCAAGGCGCACCGAAGCGCGAATCGCGAATTGAAGATGCGTAAAGGAGAGGTTGCCGAATGAGACAGAGGAAAGGGTGGTTGGCCGCCTGGCTGATCGTTGGCTTGCTGGCGATGCTGGTCGCAGGCTGCTCCGGCAAGAGCGACAAGACGACAGGGCAGACCGTCGCCAGCGCAACGCCGACCCAGACGAACAAGGCGGACACGTCGGACAAGTCGGACAAGTCGGACAAGAAAGTGAATCTCAGGCTGTATACCGTGTCGGCGCTGGACAAGGACGAGTTCGACCGGATCCTCCCGGAATGGAACAAGCTGCACCCGAACATCGGCGTCGAACTGGTCGTGCTGACCGGCGCGGACTCCTGGGACAAAATCCGCATCGGCATCGCCGGAGGAGAGAAGATCGACATCGCGATCATGGAGCGCGATACGTTCCGCGACAAGGCTTCGAAGATGTATTTGAAGCTGAACGACCTGATGAAGAAGGACAACTTGAACTACTTGCAAGAGTTCGGCGCATACGGCAGAGCGACGATGATCGGCGACGACATTTACGGCATCGCCAAGATCCTCTCCCCGAGCGTCGTCATTTACAACCAGTCCGTGCTGGATAAGGCCGGCGTACCGCTCCCGGACGAAAACACATGGACGTTCGACGACTACTTCAACTGGATCGCCAAGCTGACGCAGAAGTCGGCCGACGGCAAGTCGACGGTTTTCGGCGGGATGCACTGGCAGGGAGCGCTGAAAGGCATTCTCGATCTTGCCATTTACGGCGGCTGGGACATCGTGACGGCCGACGGCAAGCCGAACATAAACAGCCCGATTCTGAAAAAGGCGGCGGACCTGTACTACAAGGCGATTTTCACCGATAAATCGATGCCGTCGAACGCCGACGTCAACGCCACCAAATTGAATGCCGTCTATGGCACGCTGTCCGGCGAACTCGGTTCCACGCTCGCCGCCTCCAACAACATGCTGGGGCTGGACGACTGGAAGGTAACCGGACAAATGACGCAGGAGGCCGACGACAAGAACTGGATCCGCATGGCGAAGATGCCGCGGTGGGACGCCTCCAGCCCGGCCAACCAGATCACGACGATCGTCACGGGTTATTCCATTACGAAGACGTCGGAGCATCCGGACGAAGCGTATCAGTTCCTCAAGTGGTACACCACCAAGGGGCTGGAGCTTTCGGCCAAGGTGGCCAAACGGATTCCCGCCTGGACCAAGGCGGACAGCAAGCAGCTGTTCCAGGACTGGCGCTTCTATAAGGACAAAAACGGGACGCCTGTGGAAGGAAAGAGCCGGAACGAGATGTACAAGAAGATCGTCGATCCGGCGCAGGTGGCGATTTTCCCCAAATACAGAGCGGATTATGAATATTCGTCCCGCATGCTGGAGGAACTGACGAAAGAGCTGACGCTGGTGCTGGCGGACGAGAAGAAGGTCGAACCGGCGCTGGCCGACGCGCAGAAGGCGGCGCAAGCCATCTACGACAAAGAGAAGAAGTAAGGGAGACATCCCGGTTGTGTGAACGGACGGATGAGGGCTTGCTTCCTGCCGAAGCTCGTGCGGTACACCGCGGAGCGGAAGGTGCAAGTCCTCGCCCGCGTTCGAACCGGGCATCCCGGGGAAGGAGGGCCCGCCATGTCTCGCGGGCGATGGAGAGAGCACGCGGCCGGCTATTTGTTCATCCTGCCGAATCTGGTCGGCTTCGGCATCTTTACGGTGTATGGCGTGTTGTTTTCGCTGACGATCAGCTTCACGGACTGGGATATGCTGTCCGGCTGGAGCGACATCCGTTTTATCGGCTGGGCCAATTACCGCGACAGCTTGCACGACCCGTGGTTCAGGGAGTCGCTGCTCAACAATTTGTTTTTCGTGCTGTTCATTCCGGTGCAGATGCTGCTGGCGCTCGTATGCGCGTCCATCCTCAACATCAAGTTTTTCGGCCGCAATCTGGTGCGCAGCGTCGTTTATTTGCCTTACATCACCAGCTTCGTCGCCATCTCGCTCATCTGGTTTCAACTGCTTCATCCGACGCAAGGCGTGGTCAACCAGTTTCTGTTCGGCCTCGGGTTCGAGCATCCGCCCAAATGGTTCGGCAGCAGCGTCTGGGTGAAGCCCGCCGTACTGCTCATGCTGACCTGGCAGGGGCTCGGCTACAAAATTTTGCTCTATTCCGCCGGCCTGCAGGGCATTTCCAAAGATTTGTACGAAGCCGCCGAAGTGGACGGCGCATCCGCAGCGCAGCGCTTCTTCCGCATCACGCTGCCGATGATTTCGCCGGTGTCGTTCTTTATCCTGATTATTTCCATGATCGACACGTTCATGATGTGGTCGCAGATCCAGATCCTCACCGAAGGCGGTCCCGGCACCGCAAGCACGGTGATCGGCTATTACATTTTCAAGGCGGCTTTCGTCCATAGCCAAATGGGCTACGCCTCCGCGATGGCCTGGGTGCTGTTCGTCATCATACTGGTCATTACGCTGCTGCAATGGCGCGGACAGAAGAAGTGGGTCAATTATATGTAGCGGGAGGAGACAACTGTGCGCAACGCAAAAAAATGGGGCACGCTCCTGCGCATCGTATTTTCGTACGGGTTGGCGGCATCGATGATTTTCCCGTTCCTGTGGATGGTGTCCACCTCGTTCAAGACGGACGCCCAGGTATTCCGCTATCCAATCGAATGGATTCCGCACCCGCTCGTTTGGGACGGTTATATATATGTCTGGAAACGATCGTTGATCGGCGTTTCGTTCGCGCTTTTCTACTGGAATTCGGTCAAGGTGGCGGCGATCGTCCTGTTCGGCACATTCCTGTCGTGCTCCATGGCGGCGTATGCCTATGCCAAAATCAAATTCGCCGGCCGCAACGCCCTGTTCCTGATCAAACTGGCGACGATGATGATCCCGTTCCAGGTCGTGATGCTGCCGACTTTTATTCTGTACAAACAGTTCGGCTTGCTCAACACCCATATGGCCTTGTGGCTGCCGGCTTTCTTCGGCGGTACGTTCGGCACGTTTCTGCTGCGGCAGTTTTTCCTGTCGGTGCCGGATGAGCTGGCCGAGGCGGCGCGAATGGACGGCGCGGGGCACGCCACGATTTATTGGCGCGTGCTGCTGCCCTTGACCAAGCCGGCGCTTGTTACGCTGCTGGTACTGACCTTCGTCGGCACTTGGAACAACTACGAGGCGCCGCTGCTGTACATTCGCACCGCCACGCTCTATACGATTCCGATCGGCTTGAAGGTCATGTCGGACGACATCGAACACATGAACTACCCGGGCATCATGGCCGGAGTCGTCAGCTCCGTGATTCCGATTTTGTTTCTGTTCGTGTTTACGCAGAAATATTTTGTACAGGGCATGAATTATTCGGGCATTAAAGGATAAACGCGGCGAAGCGGGAGGGGAAAAGCATGAGTTTACGCGCGGGAGTAGGCGCAAGCGATTTGACGACAAGCGCCGAAGGCGTGCGGATTCACGATCCGCTGCTGGCCAAGGCGCTGGTGCTGGACGACGGCGGCACCCGGCTCGTCATTCTGGCGCTGGATGCGCTGGCGATCGGCGGCGGGCTGGGGGATATCCCGGACAGCTTCCTGCCGAGGCTGCGGGAACGGATCGAAAGCGAGCTGGGCATACCCGGCGGCCATGTGCTGGTCAACGCGTCGCACACTCATCCCCAGGGGCGGCTGCTCTGCGAGGATGACGAGCAGGTCGAGCGATCGTTCGCAGCGGTTCGGCAAGCATGTCTGCATATGACGGAAGTGAAAGTTGGCGCAGGCTTCGGCCATGAGGACCGAATCAGCGTCAATCGCAACCTGATTATGAAGGACGGCCGGCACGGGGCCATTCGTTATGCCCACCCGTGCCCGCCGGACGAAGAAGTGGCCGATACGGGGCCGATCGATCCGGCGATCGGGGTGCTGCGGTTCGATGGGCTGGACGGCCGACCGTTTGCGGTCGTGTACAACTTCGCTTGCCATCTGCTGATCGGCGTTCCGGACCGGGGCGTCACCGCCAACATGATCGGCTTCGCCTCGCGGACGATCGAAGAGAACCTCGGGCATGGCGCGATGGCGTTGTTTCTGCAGGGCGCTTGCGGGGATATCGTCGAGCTTCATTTTAAAGATGTTCACCGCCCCCGCAACTGCGAAACGGCCGGCGTCATGCTTGGCTTGAGCACCTTGCGCGCCGTTCGCGCCATCGCAACGAAGCCGGACGCCGACCTCGGCGTGCTCTCCGAAACGATTCGGCTGCCGCGCCGGACGGACATAACCGCCCGGATCGAGGCCCGGCTGCGGGAGCAGGAGGAACTGGTGGCGTCGCTGCGCCGGACGGCGCTCAATTTCAAGTCGTTCCTGCCGTTGTATCTGAAATACGCGCTTTCCCCCGACTACCCGGCGGACTATGCCTACCGCTACATGCAGGAGGCCAAAATCGGCTCCATCGAACTGACCTCGATGGACGCTCACAACCGGGGCAATCTGGCGCGTTACGTCGCGAACATCCGCACCATGGAGCAATTGATCCACATCCAGGAGGATATCGCCACGATGAAGGTTCATCAGGCGCTGAACGAGGCGGCGGGCGAGCCTGACATCCCGGCCGAGGTGCAAGCCATAAGGATCGGCGATTGTGCGATCGTCACCGCCCCGGCCGAATTGCTGGTGGAAGTCGGTTTGCAGTTGAAGCAGGTGTCGCCGCATCCGTTTACGTTCGTCGCCGCTTTTACCAACGGGTATATGCACTACGCGCCGCCTGTCGACCACTACGACAAGGGCGGGTACGAAGTAATGGAATGTTTGCTCGCCCCGGAATGGCGGCAGTTGTATGACGACAAGGCGCTCGAGCTGATGCGACGGCTGTAGAGATAAACCAGCTCCAAACACATGGAGCAACGAGGAGGTTAGCGCATGTTCAAGTCGACCGTGTTTCCTTACGACCGCATCGCGGCTTCGCGATGAGCGCGGCGCCCCTGCGGGTCGGCGTCGTCGGGCTCGGCCATATCGGGCAGAACATTTTGCTGCCCAACCTGTGCCGCTGGCCGGACGTCGCCGTCCGCGCCATCTGCGACGTGCAGCCGTACCGGCTGCATGTCAACCGGGCGAAGTTCGGCGTCGCGCGCGGTTATGCGGATGCGGAGGAGCTGCTTGACGCGGAGCCGCTGGATGCCGTATTCGTCGCCGTCCCGCCCAAATACACGTGCGAGCTGGCCATTGCCGCGCTCCGGCGCGGGATTCCCGTGTATGCGGAGAAGCCGCCCGGTCTCGACCGGGCGGAAGCGGAGCGAATCGCCGCAGCCGCAAGCGCCGGCGGCGTTCCTTGGCTGGCGGCGTTCAACCGCAGGCACATGCCGGTCGTCGGCCACATTCGCCGGCTGCTGGCCGAGCTGCCGCCCGTATGGCACGCCACGGCGGAGTTCAACAAGTACGAACCGATCGATTTTCCGGGTATGTTCGGCATAACGCCCCTTGAGGCGACCATCGTCCATTCCCTTGACATGCTCCGTTTTTTGCTCGGCGAAGTGACGCATGTGCAGAGCATGATCCGCCGCGACGACTCCACCTACGCCAACGGTTATCAGGCGGCGCTGGAATTCGCTTCCGGCGCGACGGGACTGCTGAGCTCGCATTGGTTGTCCGGGGCCCGGGTGGAGCGCTATTCGTTTCACGGCCACGGCTATTCGCTTTACGCTTCGCTGCCGGACGAAGTCGTGCTGTATCGCGACAACGTGCTTGCGTCGACCTTCAAGCCGCAGCCGGAGCCGGTGGGCGGCGTGGCCGGGGAGCAGCTGAAAGGCTACGCGTACGGATTTCCGCAGCAGATGCGTTATTTTCTCGACTCGCTTCGGGCGGGAACGATGCCCCAGCCGGCAGGAGCGGACGCGGTGGCGACCATGGAACTGGTCGGCAAAGTGGCGGCGGGGCGGTTGGTGGGAGCGTTGTAGGCGTCGGGAATGGCGCGCGGCTCAGCTTGCCATCGAATAAACGACCGTGACGACCGCGATGAGCATGACAATAATCACACCGGGAATAAGCATGCTCAGAAACGCTTTGACAGCGGAGAAACGATGCGCTTCGCCGATCGCTTTCCATGCGATAATCAGGATCCAGATGCCGAGTACAAGGTTGATTACAGCGAACAGGAACTCCAGGCGGTCGCGGAACGAATAGAGGTCGAACATCGAGTCGCCGGCCCCCACCTCTTTCCCGAGCGCAAGCAACTGCAGCAGCCACAACAATCCGAGCAGGATCGCCGGTGCGTTGACCCCGCGGGTCAAAGCGACGCGAAGATCGGCACTGGTGCCTTGCCCACCCAGCCATTTGCCCGTTACCTTCAGCACGACGCTGGCGAGGTAATAGAAGAGGAAACCGACCGTGCAGGCGGTTAAGACCGATATCGGAAGCAGTTCGCCGATACCGGTTTTGCCGCCGATGCCTTTTTCCAAGGCTCTTTGCAGGATGTTGAACGTGCCGGCGATCATGCAGATCGCCACCGAATGCCGCAGCGGCTGTGCGGAATCCAGAAACTGACGAATCGTATAACGCGGCCTGAACCAGACGAGCAGCCAGGGCCTCCAATCTTCCGAGCGGGGGCGGGCTTGCAATTCTGTCTCCATGCGATTCTCCTTATATGGGATAGGAATGGAATTTTCGACTAAATTATAGCAGGAAATAAGGAAAAATAGGGTGCTCGTGGTAAAATATTTTGTTCGCGCGATGCCGCATCGGCCGGCTTCTGTCATACCGGTTGCTCATCGTCCTACTGGTTGTCTTTTGCATCCGGGCGTGTTATAATACCCTTACTGTCTTCATGATTGTAGGAGGGTTTACGATGGAAGTCTTGTTTAAAATCCTGCTCGTTATTGCCTCGATCGGCTTGATTACAGCGGTTCTGCTGCAAAAAGGGAAAAGCGCCGGACTTGCCGGAGCGATCTCGGGCGGTGCGGAGCATTTGTTCGGCAAACA
Source organism: Paenibacillus cymbidii (assembly GCF_004764705.1). Classification (GTDB taxonomy): domain Bacteria; phylum Bacillota; class Bacilli; order Paenibacillales; family NBRC-103111; genus Paenibacillus_AN; species Paenibacillus_AN cymbidii. The sequence continues at coordinate 44,441 of NZ_SHLX01000055.1, forward strand.
GAAGGCGCGCGGTCTCGACCTGCTTTTGTCCCGGGTAACGACCGGGTTTGCGATTGCGTTCATTTTGCTCGCCGTGTTAGTGGCTTATGCGGTGAATAAGCTTTAACTTCATGAACAAACGCCTGCAGCAGGGGACCGTCCCTGCTGCTTTTTGTTTGGCTGCGGGGTGTGTTTCGGAAGACGGGAAACGGTGAATAATAACCATAAAGAAGGTGGCGATGATGATCGAAGAACAAGAATTGCTCGAATTTATGCGGGAAACGGCATACAAGCCGATGACCTATGGCGAGCTGGAGAAACATTTTCGAATTGAGGGAGCGGCGGACTTCAAGGAGTTCCTCAAGCTGCTCAATCGATTGGAGCAAGAAGGGAAAGTCGTCCGTACGCGCTCGGAGCGCTACGGCATACCGGAGCGGATGAACCTGCTGCGCGGCAAGCTGCAAGCGCATGCCAAGGGGTTCGGCTTCCTGCTGCCGGACGACAAGGATCACCCCGACGTGTACATACATGCGAACGACATGGGGTCGGCGATGAACGGGGATACCGTGCTCGTGCGCATCACGGCCAAAAGCCAGGGAGGCGGCCGGTTCGAAGGCGAAGTCGCACGTGTTGTGGGGCGGGCGGTGACGCAGGTCGTGGGGCTGTTCCGCAGCCACGAAGGGTTCGGCTTCGTCGAGCCGGACGACAAACGGATCGGGCGGGACATCCTGATCCCGCAGTCGGCGTTCCTCGGCGCGGTTGACGGGCAGAAGGTCGTCGTGCGTATCCTGACGTACCCGGAAGGCAGGGCGGCGGCGCAAGGCGAAGTGATCGAAATTCTCGGGCACAAGGACGACCCGGGCGTCGACATTATCAGCATCATCCGCAAATTCCAGCTGCCGGAAGCATTTAACGACGAAGTGATGGCGGAAGCCGAAGCCGTCCCGGACAAAATCAGCGCCAAAGAGCGCAAAGGCCGTCGCGACCTGCGGGCGAAACGGATCGTGACGATCGACGGCGAAGATGCCAAAGATTTGGACGACGCGGTCAACGTCGAGAAGCTGCCGAACGGCAACTACCTGCTCGGCGTGCATATTGCGGATGTCAGCTACTACGTGCGCGAAAATTCGGCGCTCGACCGTGAGGCCTACGCGCGCGGCTGCAGCGTGTATTTGGTCGATCGGGTCATTCCGATGCTGCCGCACCGGCTGTCGAACGGCATCTGCAGCTTGAATCCGAAGGTGGAGCGGCTGACGATGTCGTGCGAGATGGAGATCGACGCGAACGCCAACGTTGTGAACCACGACGTGTTCACCAGCGTGATCAAAACGACCGAACGGATGACCTACACCAATGTCCGCAAAATTTTGGCCGATGAAGATCCGGAGGTAATGAAGAAATATGCGGCGCTGGTCGACGACTTCAAGCTGATGGAAGAGTTGGCGATGAAGCTGCGGGCGAAACGGATGCAGCGCGGCGCGATCGACTTCGACTTCCAGGAGTCGAAAATTCTCGTCGACGAGAACGGCAAACCGACCGATATCGTCAAAAGAGAGCGTTCGATCGCCGAACAAATCATCGAAGAATTCATGCTGAAGGCTAACGAGACGGTGGCGGAGCATTTTCATTATATGAAAGTGCCGTTCCTGTACCGTATCCACGAAAATCCGGACGCCGAGAAACTGTTCAACTTCATGGAATTCATTACGAACTTCGGCTACGTGGTCAAAGGCAAGGGCAATACCGTACACCCGCGCGCCCTGCAGGCGTTGCTCGAAGAGATCAAGGGCACGAAAGAAGAAACTGTCATCAGCACCGTGCTGCTGCGATCGATGAAGCAGGCGCGTTACGAAGCGGAAGCGCTCGGCCATTTCGGCCTGGCGGCCGACTTTTACTCGCACTTCACGTCGCCGATCCGGCGCTATCCCGACCTGATCATCCATCGCGTCATGCGCGAGGTGCTTGAGGCGGGTACGCTGTCGGCGCAGCGGGTCGACTACTTGGGCGGGCGTATGCCGGACATTGCCCGGCAGTCGTCGGAGCGCGAGCGGGTGGCGGTCGAAGCGGAGCGGGAGACCAATGCACTGAAGAAGGCCGAATTCATGCTGGACAAAATCGGCGAAGAATTCGACGGCATCATCAGCAGCGTGACCAACTTCGGCATGTTCGTTGAGCTGCATAACACTGTCGAAGGCTTGATCCGGTTGAGCGATCTGTCGGACGACTACTATCACTACCATGAGCGGCAGCATGCGCTGATCGGCGAGCGCACCTCCAAGGTGTACCGGATCGGCGACGAAGTGAAAGTGCGCGTGGCCCGGGTCAAAATCGACGAACACGAAATCGACTTCGAGATGGTCGACATGAAGCCGCGCGGCCAGTTCGTCAGCTTCGTCGGCGGCTCGCGCGGGCGCGATCGCGCCGGCGCGGGCGCGGGGCGTGGCGAGCGCAGCGGCGGCCGCGGACGGGGCGGCATCGCGCTCGGCGACGGCAGCAGCCGTGGCGGCGAAGGCGGCGAGTGGAGCAATCGCCCGCCGGGCGCGGGTGGCGAGCGCAAGCGCGGAGCCGGCGGGCGGCGCAAGGGCGCAGCCGCAGCGGGGCCGCGCGGCAAGCTCGGGCGCGGCGCGAAGCCGGGCGGCGGCAGCAAG
>NZ_SHLX01000056.1 GCF_004764705.1 Paenibacillus cymbidii
CGGAGCAAAAAAATAACCTCCCGCGCCTTCGCTTGGGCTACGGCCGCCCACAACCTTTTACACCAAACAAATGACCCCCATCGTCCCGATGGAAGAACCTACTACACAAACTACTTGACGGCACCCAATCTGGGGCAAATAGGCCATTTTTCATGGGCTATTTTGGTTGCCGGCAATCAATCGGGCCACTTCAGGGGCGGCTCGCCAGGAGAGATCGGAGGAACAGCCCTTCCGCGGAGCGGCGTCGCTCGCTTTCGGTGCGTTATGTTGGTGCCCCCGTATCGCCGGGCGGACTCTTGTGACGGCGGATCCGATACAGCCGGTACAGATGGCTGGCGACCACTTTGATCACCGCGTAAGTCGGGATGGCTACGAACATGCCGAGCAAACCGGTCAAACTGCCGACGGCGATCAACAGCAGGATGATGGTCAGCGGATGAATCGCCAGCTTCTTCCCCATCACCTGCGGCGAAATGAAGTTGTTTTCGATTTGCTGCGCGATGACGACAACGACGATCACTTTGATCACCATGGCCGGCGAATCGATGAGCGCCACGACGACACTCGGAATCATGCCGATAAACACGCCGACGAACGGGATGAGGTTCATCATCGTCAGCACAAGCGCCAGAATGAGCGAATACTGCAAGCCGATGATTTCGTAGCCGACGTACATCAGAATGCCGAGCCCCAGACTGACGAGAAATTTGCCCTGGATGTAATTGCTGAGCGCCGCGTCCATGTCTTTCAGGATCTTCATCGCTTCGTCGTCGTGCTCGTCCGGCGTGACGCGAAGCACAAACTTGCTGAATTTATCGCCTTCCTTGAGCAAGTAGTAGACGATGAAAGGCACGGTGGACAGCAGCACCACCACATCGGAAATAAATCCAAGCAACGTGTTGAGCGCATTGCCCGTACTCGATAAAATGTTCTTGCTGAATTCGGCGATTTTGGCTTCGATTTCCTGCTGGTGCTCGTTATAGTAATCGGCGATCCAGCGATTTTCCTGAAGCTTGTCGACCTGCTTCTGCACGAGGGAAATCATCTGCGGCGCATTGGTCAGCAAGCTGTTGATCTGCTCCTGGATCACCGGACCGACGAGCAGTACGAGCATGACGACCAGACCCAGAAACAGCAGGAAAATGATCGGCACCCCGTAAGCTCGCTTAACCCCTCGCCTTTCGAGCAGCGTCACAAGCGGCCGCATGATGTAGTACAGCACCCCGGACAAAATGAACGGAAGCAGCAGCGTTTGCACGACGACGCCAATCGGACGGAACAGGAAATCGACTTTTGAAGCGAGAAACACGATCAATAACACGATAATAATGCCGTACCCGATGCGAAAATATTTCCCTTGCGGCATGCCGACCCCTCCGCTCGTCTCGTTCTTTCCAGTATATCACATTCATCCGATTCGTCATAAAAGATCCAAAATGTTGGCACCCTACTGGCAACTACGCAGGATAGGGGATTTTTGCTTATGATGCTGCTGTTGAAACTGCCGCTGCTGATGGCCGCCGTGCTGTCGCTCGGCCTGGCGACCTCCTTCTCGCCTTCCGCAAGCAAGGGAAGGGAATATTACGAGCAGCGCGGCGAAGTCGTCTGGGAAGTGCCGACCGATCGCAAAGTGATTGCGCTCACGTTCGACGACGGGCCTCATCCGGTGCATACGGACCATATTTTGAAGCTGCTTAAGCAGTATGACGCCAAAGCTACCTTTTTTGTCGTCGGCAACCGGGCGGCCAAATACCCCGAGCTTGTCCGGCGGGCGGCAATGGAAGGCCATGAGATTGGCAACCATACGTACACGCACCCCTACTTCAACCGCAACCGGCATACGGAAACGATGCGCCGCGAGCTGAGCGACACGCACGACGCCATCTTCCGCGCCACCGGCCAGCCGCCGCACCTGTTCCGCCCGCCGGGAGGGTACTATAACGAAGCGGTCGTGCATATGGCCAAACAAAGCGGCTACCTCGTCATCCTCTGGTCGTGGGATCAGGATACGAACGATTGGCGCAGCCCCGGTACGGGCCGCATCGTGCGCAAAGTGCTCGACCACGACCATAACGGCGATATTGTGCTGTTTCACGATTTTGTCGAAGGACGGACGCAAACCGTCGACGCGCTGCGCGTTATTTTGCCCGAACTGAAACAGCGCGGCTACCAGTTCGTGACGGTTTCCGAATTGCTCAGCATGCGCAAGTCGGTGCCGGTGAAGAAGCCGTGAAGCGTCCCTGAGGAGCGTTCGTTCCACGGCGCAACGAGGTCGCCCGGATCCGGTTCGTTGCCTCCGCTTATCCCAATAAGCCATAAAAAATGGCTTATTGATGGAATATGGGCCTCTTTCGCAGAAATAGCCAGTGATTTCGCTAGCTATTTCGTCGGGAAACCCGGTTTTTCGTCCATCTGCTCGGAATAGCCAGTGTTTTCGTTGGTTAATTTGGATGAGACTCGTGAATGTACGCAAATAAGCCATTTTTTCTGGGCTATTCGCCGGCCCCGCCTTACGGGCCAGCCCTGCCAGGCACGTCTCGTCCTCCCATACACTATACACGCACCAGCCCCGCCTGACACATCTGTTCCCGCCTTACCTGCCACATCCACGCCTCACGCACCCGCCCCAACACGCCAAACAAGCCGGCCGTCGCGCTGCGACGCCGGCTTGTTTGGAACGAAAATTCAGCCCAATCTGCTGCCCTCGGCCTCGGAGTTCTCATACACTCCCTACCGGAACATCCCCCACAGCTTGAGCAGATGAAACGTGTTGTTCGGATCGATTTTTTGCGCGATGACGAACGCAACGATATTTTCCGTCTGCCGTTCGCTCAGCTTGATGCCGATCGCCCGCGTAATGTCGCCGACCAGCTTGCGCACCGTCAGCTTGTTCTGCAAATCCGATTTCGTCACGTATTGCAAAATATGTTTGACGCGCTCCTTGTTGTCCGGCTGCTTCAGCTTCATCTTGACTTGCTCGACCAACTGCGGCTCGATGCCGTAATGCATGTAGCTCAACCGTCACACCTCCGTCAACCGATCATTCTCTATCGTATGACGGCCGCCCGCAAAATGTTCCTGTTCGCCCGGCGACGGCATGCAAAACGATTGTCAGTCGAGCTGTTCATTGCCGAGAATGCCTTCCCGCTGCAAAAACGACCGCAGTGCCGCATGTTCCGCCGCCGTCCAGAAATCGGCGCGCGCCACGAGCGCGGCGGCATCGTCCCGCGCCTCCTCGAGCGTCTCGAAATCGGCGATCATGTCGGCCAGCCGGAACTCCGGCATGCCGCTTTGCTTCGTGCCGAAGAAGTCGCCCGGCCCGCGCAGTTCGAGGTCGCGGCGGGCGATTTCGAAGCCGTCGTTCGTTTCGGCCATGACGCGAAGCCGCTCCTTGCCGACTTCGCTCTTCGGGTCGGCCAGCAGCACGCAGTACGACTGGTGCTCGCCGCGGCCGACCCGGCCGCGCAGCTGGTGCAGCTGCGACAAGCCGAAGCGGTCGGCGTCGTAAACGACCATCAGCGTCGCATTCGGCACGTCGACGCCGACCTCGATGACCGTCGTCGAGACGAGCACCTGCAAGTCGCCGGCGCTGAACCGGCGCATGATGTCGTCCTTCTCCTCCGCCTTCAAACGACCGTGCAGCAACCCGACGCGCAAAGCCGGGAACTCCTGCGTCAACTGGGCATGCACGTCGATCGCGTTCTGCACGTCGAGCTTCTCCGATTCTTCGATCAGCGGGCAAATGACGTACGCCTGCCGCCCCGCCTTCACCTCGCGGTCGATAAAACCGAGCACGCGCGTCAGCAAGTTGTGCGACACCGCGTATGTTTTTATCGGCAGCCGGCCTTTCGGCAGCTCGCGCAGCGTCGACACGTCCATGTCGCCGAACGCGGTAATCGCCAGCGTACGCGGAATCGGCGTCGCCGTCATCGTCAGCACGTCGGGGTGCAGCCCTTTGCGCCGCAGGATGCTGCGCTGGTTGACGCCGAACCGGTGCTGCTCGTCGGTGACGACGAGGCCGAGCTTGCGGTACACGACGTCCTCCTGGATCAGCGCATGCGTGCCGACGACAACGTCGATCAGCCCCATCTGCAAGCCGGCCAGCACATCGCGCCGCTTGCGTTCGGTCAGGCCGCCGGTGAGCAAGGCGACTTCGATGCCGAGCGGGGCGAACAGCGCCTCCAGCGACCGCTTGTGCTGCTCGGCCAAAATTTCCGTCGGCACCATCAGCGCTCCCTGCGAACCCGCCTTGACGACGGCGACGAGCGCAGCGGCGGCGACAATCGTTTTGCCGGCGCCGACATCGCCCTGGAGCAGCCGGTTCATGCCGTAGGGCTGCTTCAGATCGTGCATGATTTCGCCGATGACGCGCCGCTGCGACTCCGTCAGCGCGAACGGCAGCGAAGCCAGGAAGCCGCGCACCGCCTGTTCGTCAAGCGGATGCGCCACGCCTTCCGCCCGCTGCCGCGTTACGGCGCGGTACGCTTGCAGCTTCAACTGGAACAGGAACAGTTCCTCGTAGACAAGCCGCTTGCGCGCCCGTTGCCCTTCGGCAACGTTCGCCGGGCGATGAATCGTCGCCACCGCCTGTTTGCGCGGCAGCAAGTCATGCTTCGCCACCAGCTCGCGGGGCAGCACTTCTTCCACCAGCGCGCCGAACTGCGTCAGTGCCTGCGTCATGATTTTGCGCAGCCAGTTTTGGGCGATCGCGCCCGTCAGCGAATACACCGGCTGCACCGTGTCCGTCTTGGACGCCCCCTGACCGGGAAACTCGGTTTCGGTTACCGTCAGATGGAGCCGGCGCTGGTCCCACTTGCCGGTCAGCACGATCTCCTTGCCGACGACCAGCTTGTCCTTCAGAAAGTGGCGGTTGAACATAATGGCAGTAATCAAAAAACGGTCCACCATCACCATGCACGTCAGCCGCGACTTCGTTCTGCCGTACATGCGTACGAGCGGCTCTCCGTAGATGGTGCCTTGAACCGTAATTTTGTCGCCGTCCTTGACTTCCGTCAAATCGCGCAGCCGGTAATCCTCATACCGGAACGGAAAATAATCGAGCAGGTCGGCTACGGAGCGAATGCCAAGCGCGGCGAGCTCTTCCGCCTTTGCCGCGCTGACGCCGCGAACCTGCCGTACCGGAATGTGATGCAGATCCATCATGACAAAACGTCGGCGGGGAGCATGAACACCGCCACCGTGCCGGGGCCGACATGCGTGCCGATGACCGGCCCGAGCGACGTGTACGTGAGCGAGCGAACCCGGAAATGTTCGCCGATGAGGCCGCTCAGCTCCTCCGCCTTCTCCCTATCGTTGGAATGGGCGATGATCACATCGTTCTCACCGCCAAAAGCGCCTTCATCCTGCAGCAGCTCGATGATGCGCTGCATCGCCTTGCGATGGCCGCGCACCTTGTCCACGGACGTTACGGTGCCGTCTTCGTCGAGCGTCAAAATCGGCTTGATGTTCAGCAGCGAACCGATGAACGCCGACGCTTTGCCAATTCGGCCGCCCTTCTGCAAATAGTCGAGCGTATCGACGAGAAAGTACAAGCTGTTGCGCTGCTTGATCGTGGCCATCAGCTCGAGGCATTGCTCCTTGGTCGCGCCGGCTCTCGCCGCTTCCGCCGCCTTCACGACCTGCAAACCGCAGCCGTACGAGGCGGACCGCGAATCGACGACCGTCACGTCGATTTCCCCTTCGAGCATCGACGCGGCGAGCAGCGCCGACTGGTACGTTCCGCTCAGCACGGAGCCGAGATGCACCGAAATGATCGAGGCGCCGGGCGATTCGGCGGCCACCTGCTTGAAGCATTCGACGAAGTCGAGCGGCGACGGCTGCGACGTCTTGGGCAGCGACGGCGCGGCGGCCAGCTTCTCGTAGAACTGCTCCGGCTGCAGCGTCACCGCGTCCAAATACGTTTCTTCGCCAAAATGAATCTTGAGCGGCACCATGGCGATGCCGAGCTCTTGCCGCAGCTCCGCCGGAATGTCCGCCGTGCTGTCGGTCATCAATCGAATCTGGCTCATGCGCGCCGCCCCTATTCCGCCGAAAGTATAAACCGATACACCGGTTGTTCGCCGGCCTGAATGTCCGTCTCCACTTCAGGATATCGCTCCGCGATATAGCCGGCAAGCGCGCCCGCTTCTTCCTGCCGCGCGTCTTCGCCGGTCAGGATCGTCACGACTTCGCCGCCGTCCTGCAGCATGCTGTCGATCAGTTCGCGCAGCGTCGTCGCAAGCTCGGCGCTCGACACCACGATGCGCCCGTTGTGAATGCCCAGATAATCGCCTTCGGCAATCGTCACGCCGTCGATTTCCGTATCGCGCACGGCCGTTGTCACCTGACCGGATTGCACGGCCGCCGCCGCCTTCTCCATCCGTTCGGCGTTGACCGCCGGCTCCGCCTTCTCCTTGAACGCGATCAGCGCCGACATCCCTTGCGGAATCGTCTTCGTCGGCACAACCACGAGCTTGCGGCCGGAGACCAGCTCCTCCGCCTGCCGGGCGGCCATCACGATGTTGCCGTTGTTCGGCAGCACGAACACCGTCTGGGCCGGCACTTGCTGCACCGCGCGCACGATGTCTTCCGTGCTCGGATTCATCGTTTGCCCGCCGGACAGCACCACATCCGCGCCGAGGCTGGCGAACAGGCGCGACAGCCCTTCGCCTGCGGCAATCGCCACGACGCCGTAGCGCTTCAATTGCGGCTCCGCAGCAGCTTCCCCGCCGGCAACCGGCGCTGCAGATACAGCGGGAGCCGCGTCTGCGCCGGCCTTGGCAAAATCGTCGGAGACGATATGCGCGTGTTGTTCGCGCATGTTTTCGATCTTGATCCGTGTCAGTTCTCCGTAACGCATCGCTTCGTTCATCACGTTGCCGGGCGACTCGGCGTGGATATGCACCTTGACCAGTTCGTCGTCGGCGACAACGAGCAGCGAATCGCCCAGCCTGCCGAGCGCGCTGCGGAACGCGCCTTCCTCGAAGCGCGCCGACCGTTGGGCCGGTGCCAGCTTAATGATAAATTCCGTACAATAACCATGCTCGATCGAGCTGGCGGACAATTGTGATTGTGCGGACTTGGAACGATGCGGATCATGATTTTCCACGAATGTCGCGACGTTTGGCGGCGTCGGAACCGTTGCCGATGCGACCTGCTCGCCGGACAAGTAAGCCATAAACCCTTCATAAATGCAGATAAGACCTTGTCCTCCGGCGTCAACGACGCCAACTTGCTTCAGGACGGGAAGCATATCCGGCGTTTTGGCCAGCGTCTCTTGCCCGCAGCGCAGCGTTTCGCTCATGACCGCCGCCACGTCGTCCGTCCGGCGGGCCACCGCTACCGCATGTTTCGCCGATTCCCGCGCCACGGTCAGGATCGTGCCTTCAACCGGCTTGACGACAGCCTTGAACGCGGCGTCGACGCCGGTCTGCAGCGCCGCGGCGAAGTGTGCGGCATCGATCGTTTCGCAGGCGGCGACCGCCTTCGCGAAGCCGCGAAACAGCTGCGACAAAATAACGCCCGAGTTGCCCCTGGCGCCGAGCAGAAGCCCTTTGGCCAGCGCTTCGGCGCATTTGCCGGCATGGCCGCTCTGTCTGCGCAGCAGCTCTTCCACGCCGGCGGACATCGTCATGCTCATGTTCGATCCCGTATCCCCGTCCGGAACCGGAAATACGTTCAACGCGTTCACGTGTTCGGCCATCGCCTTCAATCGTTCGGCGCCGGAAACCATAAGCTGTACCAAATCCGCTGCGTCTATCCCGCTGAAGCGCTTACTCAACCACACCTTCTCCTTCCGTCGATGCGGCACCGGACGGCCCCGCCGTCGGATTGCCGTTGCTACTTGGCCACGCGTACTCCCTGCACGAAGATGTTGACGCGATCGACTTGCAGGCCAACCACTTCGCCCAGTATATATTTCACACGATTCTGCACATTGTGAGCCACTTCGGAAATATTCGTGCCGTAGCTGACGATAATATAAAGATCCACATGAAGCAAATCGTGCTCGCGCCGCACCTCCACCCCGCGACTCAAGTTGTCACGGCCGAGCAATTCGGCGATGCCGTCCTTCAACTGGTTGCGCGACGACATGCCGACAAGCCCATAGCACTCCAGTGCGGCGGAACCGGCAATAACGGCGACTACCGGGTTGGCTACATTCACTTTCCCATATTCGGTTGCAAGCTCAATCGACATGATTCTACACGCCCTTCGATCGAAAGTATTACGAACATTGTACAACAAGTAGGGAGAGATGAAAAGCGAGCGGCGGCGGCGCATCCCGGCCGTTCCCCGCCGTTTTCGGTCGTTGACTTGCCCAATCGGGCTATGCTATTATATTCTAGTATGTTTTTACGGAAGATCCGCTTTTCACGCCAATATCCGTCGGCTTGTCCGGCGGTGAAACGATAGAGGAGGTGTCATGCATGTCCCGCAAATGTTACGTAACCGGCAAATCGCCTAAACAAGGAAACAACGTGTCCCACGCGAACAATAAAACGAAGCGCACCTGGGGAGTCAACGTTCAGAAAGTCCGCATCCTCGTGGACGGCAAGCCGAAACGCGTTTATGTCAGCACGCGCGCGTTGAAATCCGGCAAAGTAGCCCGCGTCTAGCACCGTCATTGTTGCATACGAAGACAAAAAAGCACCTGAGAAGGTGCTTTTTTTCATTTGACGTCTGCTTCGATTCCGGGATTGCCCGTTCAATTTTTGCTGAATGTATTTAAAACCGCCTTGACGAATCCGCCCAAAAAGCGCGGCAATTTGATGGTGTAAAACTTCATGCCATCCCCCTCCTCAAAAGGTTCCACGATCTTGAGCGCCCGCTCCTGTAATCAAGTGTATGAAGGGGCGCCGCCAATTATGACGGGTTGGCAGGGGAGGGCTCGTTGTTCATGTCCTTGTAAACGTCCGGAATCCACCAGTCGTTTGCGGTAGCGAACAAGACGTACATACTCGTAAAGACGAGGCACAACACAACGACCAACAAGATGAACGTGATCCGGGCGCCGATGCCGTCCCGGATGCGGAAGAACCGGATGCCGAGCAGAATCGCCCCCAGCGAAAACGCGTACCGGGTGATGCCGGGAACGAGAATGAAGCCCGACATCAGAAGCGCGCCGGCGATGCTGTACAGCAGCAAGACAAGCCCTCTCACGGCGCTCCTCCTCCCGCCCGGCGAATGCCGGCAATCGCGGCGGCCCGGTCCGGCGCGGCGAACACGGCGTTGCCGGCCACCAGCACGTCGGCGCCCGCTTCGGCTACGAGCGGGGCCGTCGCTTCGTTTACGCCGCCGTCGACTTCGATCCGCACGTCATGCAGATTCCGTTCGGTCAGCCACTCACGCACCCGGCGAATCTTGTCCAGCGTAAGCGGGATGAACGATTGGCCGCCGAAGCCCGGATTGACCGTCATCTGCAGCACGAGATCGACGTCGCCGAGCGCCCATTCGATCGCCGTCAGCGGCGTGGCCGGATTAAGCGCCACACCGGCCTTGACGCCATGCTCGCGGATCAGATGCAGCGTGCGATGCAGATGCACGCAAGCTTCCGCGTGCACGGTGATATAGTCGGCGCCCGCCTTGGCGAATGCGGGAATGTAGCGGTCCGGCTGCTCGATCATCAGGTGTACGTCGAGCGGCAACTTTGTATGCGGCCGGATCGCCTGCACCACGAGCGGCCCGAGCGTAATGTTCGGCACGTAGTGCCCGTCCATCACGTCGACGTGTATCCAATCTGCGCCGCCGCGCTCCACGTCTGCGATTTCTTCGCCCAGCTTGGCGAAATCGGCGGATAAAATCGACGGCGCGATATACAGCTTGCGCATGAATCAGTACCTCCGTTTGCGGTCTTTGATTTCGGTCAGGAATTGCAGGTAATGCTCATACCGCGTGCGGGCGACTTGCCCGGCGGACGCGGCGCCGATCACTTTGCAGCCGGGCTCGCGTTCGTGTTGGCAGCCGCGAAACCGGCATCCGGGCGCAAGCTCGCGCATTTCTTTGAAGCAGCCGCCGAGATCGCCCGCTTCCAGCTGCTGAAAGTCGAGCTGGCTGAAGCCCGGCGTATCGGCGATCCAGCCGCCGCCCGGCTGGGCGATCAGTTCGACATGGCGGGTCGTATGCTTGCCGCGGCCGAGCCTGTGGCTGATGGCGTTCGTCGACAGCGCCAGCCCCGGCATAATCGCGTTCAGCAGCGACGACTTGCCGACGCCGGACTGGCCGGAGAAGACGGCGATACGTCCCGCCAGCAGCTCCTTCACCCGGCCGACGCCTTCGCCTTTGCGCGCGCTCGTCGTCACGACCGGATATCCGATCGCGCGGTACAAGCCGGCAGCCGCTTCGGCCGCTTCGTTCTCTTCCGGACCGGCAAGGTCCGTTTTCGTCAGGACGACGATGGTGTCCAGCCTTGCCTGCTCCGTATGGACAAGAAACTTGTCCAGCAGCTGCAGGCTCAAGTTCGGCTCCACCACGGAAAAAACAAGCACCGCCGTATCGACATTCGCGATCGGCGGGCGAATCAATTCGGTTGCGCGCGGCTCAATGGCGACAACCGTGCCTTCCCCGTTATCGGTCAGCTCGTATGACACGCGGTCGCCGACCAGCGGCGAAATATGCTGCTTTTTGAACAGGCCCCGCGCCCTGCACTGGATCGTTTCCGCAGCCGCTCCGGCTTGCGCCTCGGCCGGCTGCGGGAGCACGTAGTAATACCCGCTTAGCGCTTTGACAATCAATCCTTCCGGCATGCGTTACCTGCTTCCCGCGCTCGGCGACGGCGATTTGGATGCGGATGGCGAAGGCGTCGGCGTTTGCGACTGCTTCGGCGTTGTCCCCGGCGAGCCGGATGGCGTAACGGAAGCGCTCGGCGACGCGCTGCCGGCCGACGGTTTGCTTTGCTGGTTGAGGTATTGCAGGTAATTCTGGTACGTGACCGTTTCCGTATTGTACGGCGCACCGTCGCGATAATAAGTGATCGTCGCGCTCTTGTCCCTGGTAAGCGTCAGTTGGATGTTGATCGGCTCGGCAGTGCTGATTTGCAGCCCGTCCTGATAGACAAACTTCTCGTAACGAGCGTCCGTCAGTTCGATTTTGAACGTCGACGGTTTGCCCTGCGTCTTCGGTTCAAGCGGCTTGGACTGGTATACCCATTCGACCGCATCGTCCGGCTTGCCCGAGCTGATATAGATGATGATATCCTTTGCGCCGCGATCGACGTCCTGATCTTTTTTGTACGGCCATTGGTCAAACACCCGGTCCTTCGGCGTATCGTAGTTCGGCTTGCGCACGACGCCATCGCCGTTCGGAGCCAGTTTCAAATCCATCAGCGTCAGCGCGTTTTCCGCTTCCTTCTGCGTCATGCCGGTCAGATCGGGCATCTTCAGCTTCTCGCGGCCTTTGCTGAGTTTGAACGTAAACTGCGTTTTGGCCGGATCGAACTGCTCGCCTTCCTTCGGCGTCTGCTCCAGAATTTTATCCGGATCTTCTTCGCTGAAATCGCTCGACGTTTTGATCTGCGTATCGCTGATGCCGAGCGCCTGCAGCTCGAGCCGCACGTCGTTGAACGATTTGCCCACGTACTTGGGCATCGCGCGCATTTCCGCGCCCGTGCTGACGCGCAGCTTGACGACAGTGCCTTCGCGCACCGACATTTTTTCCGGGTCCTGTTGGATGACGATATTGACCGCCACGTCTTTGCTCGTCTCCAGGGTGACCTCGGGGCGCAAGCCCGCCGCCGTTATTTTTTGCTTCGCCACATCGACGTTTTCCCCCGTTACATAAGGCACTTCCACGTCTTTGGGGGTAAAATTGCTTTTGACATAGCCGATGCCGTACCAGAGGGCGCCGATCGTCAGCAGCAGCACGACCGCCCACACGGTTGGCGCGATCCAGCCTCTGCGCTTGCGCCCCTCTTCCTCATCGCCGTCGTCCGCGTAGCCGTTGTCGGCATTGCCGCGAATGGCGGGCACGACGCGCGTCCGCTCCGCATCGAATTGCTCGGCGTCGTGAAACTCGAGTTTGCGCTCGTTGCGGCGTTCCGGCATCAGACACGTATCGAGATCGTGCTGCATTTCTTCCGCCGACTGATAGCGCTCCTCCGGCGACTTGCGCATTGCCCGGAGGATGATATTCTCCACGCTTTGCGGAATGAGCGGATTGACTTTGCGCGGCTCCTCGACCTTCTCCTGCAGATGCTTGAGCGCCACGCTGATCGGGCTTTCGCCGAGAAACGGCAGCCGTCCGGTCAGCATCTGGTACAGGACGATGCCGAGCGAGTACAGGTCGGATTTGGCGCCGGCGGGCGTCCCTTTGGCATGCTCCGGCGAAAAATAATGAACGGAACCCACCACGGAACCCGTCTGCGTGATGGTCGAAGAGGTCGTGGCGCGGGCGATGCCGAAGTCGGTCACCTTGACCCGGCCGTTCTTGCCGATAAGGATGTTGTGCGGCTTGATATCGCGGTGCACGATCTGGTTCGCGTGCGCGTGATCGAGCGCGTCGCAAATTTGCCCGGCGATATGGACCGCTTCCTCCACCTGAAGCGGCGCCTTCTCCTTGATGAGTTCGTTCAGCGTATTGCCTTCCACATACTCCATCACGATATAATGCACGTCGTCCTGCTGTCCGACGTCGTAAATGCTGACAATGTTCGGATGCGACAGCGATGCGGCCGCCTGCGCCTCGCGGCGGAAACGGCGGATGAACTCCTCGTCGTGCACGAACTGCTGACGCAGCACCTTGACCGCAACGAACCGGTTCAGCAAAATGTCCTGCGCCTTGTACACCAGCGCCATACCGCCGCCGCCGACGCGTTCGAGCAATTCGTATCTGCCGCTGAGCACTTGATCGGTCAATCCGCATCACCTCGCTTTCCGGAAGGCTCGTTCGCATCGTTGACCAGAAGTACGACCGTCACGTTGTCGTCGCCTCCCGCCGCCAGCGCGTGGGCGATCAGCGCATCGGCCTTGTCGGCCAGCTCCAGATCGCCGCCGGCGATCGCGCAGATGTCCGCAGGCTCGACGAGACCGCTCAGCCCGTCGCTGCACAGCAGCAGCACGTCGCCGGACGACCACGGCAGGCGGCGAATGTCGACCGGCGTGCCGGGTTCCGTCCCGAGCGCGCGCGTCAGTACGTTCCGCCGCGGGTGATGCTCCGCTTCTTCCTTCGAGATTTGCCCGCTGCGCAGCAATTCGCCGACGAGCGTATGGTCTTCGGTCAACTGCACGATGGAATCGCCCCGGACAAGGTAGGCGCGGCTGTCGCCGATATGGCCGATCAGCAGCGACTCCTTGCTCGCCAGCACGGCGACGACCGTCGTGCCCATGCCGTGCAGATGCGTCAGTTGCTGAGCGTATTCGTAAATCGAATCGTTGGCGCCTGCAATCGCTTCCGTCAGCTGCCGCTCGATTTGCTCGTCGGTCATGCCGCTATGTAGGCCATGCAGCTTTTCCTCAATCGTTTCGATCGCCATTTGGCTGGCGATTTCGCCGGCTTGGTGACCCCCCATGCCGTCGGCTACGATCGCCAGATCGTAGCCGCCCAGTTCGGTCCGTACGACGGCACGATCCTCGTTGACCGCGCGTACGTAACCGACATCGCTTTTATAAGCCGCCTTCATCTCTCCATCACCTCGAGCTGGACTCCAAATGCTGCGCCCGCAGCTGGCCGCAGGCCGCCGCGATGTCGCTTCCGTGCTCGCGACGGATCGTCGCGTTGATCTGGCTGCGTTCCAGAATGCGCTGGAACGTAAAAATATCGTCGCGCGGCGTCCGCACGAAATTGCGTTCCTGCACAAAATTGACCGGAATCAGGTTGACGTGGGCGTGCGGAATTTCCTTCAGCACCTGCGCCAGCTCCTCGGCATGCTCCGGCTGGTCGTTGACGCCGCCCATCAGCGCGTATTCGAACGTAATGCGGCGCCCCGTCGTCCGGACGTAATATTGGCACGCTTCGATCAAATCGGCGAACGGGAAACGACGGTTGACCGGCATCAGCTTCGACCGCAGCTTGTCGTTCGGCGCGTGGATCGAGATGGCCAAATTGACCTGCGTGCCGGCGTCGGCGAACCGGTAAATGTTCGGCACGATGCCGCTCGTCGACACGGTGATGTGGCGTTGACCGATGTTGAGCCCTTTCGGGTGCACCATCACGTTCAGAAACGTCATCGTGGCGTCGTAGTTTTCGAACGGCTCGCCAATGCCCATAATGACGATGCTGCTGACCCGCTCTTCCTTCGCGTCGAGCATCTTCTGCGCCTTGACGACCTGGGCGATAATTTCGCCCGGCGCCAGATCGCGCTTCAGCCCGCCCAGCGTCGACGCGCAGAACGTGCAGCCGACACGGCAGCCGACCTGCGTCGTCACACATACGCTGTTGCCGTAATTATGTTTCATGATGACGGTTTCGATCGCGTTCTGATCCTGCAGCTCGAACAGGAACTTCACCGTGCCGTCCTTCGATTCGTAGCGCGTAATCTCCTTCAGCGTCACGAACCGGAACTGGTCTTCCAGCTTGGCGATCAGCGTCTTCGGCAAATTGCTCATCGCGGCGAACGAGTCGACGCGCTTCACGTACAGCCAATCGAATATTTGTCCCGCGCGAAAAGCGGCCTCGCCGCTGGCTTTGGCCCATTCCTGCCACGCTTCAAACGTCAAATCGTATACAAAAGGTTTCATGTTGCATCAACCCGCTTCATTCTGTTCTGAGTTCATCTTATCTATAGTAACACAAATGGGGACGGCGCGTAAAAGGCAATAGGCCGAAAGGCCGGGCGACGGTGCGGCGGACCCGGCTTTTGGGCGCCGCCGGGGCGATAACCGGGGGCTGTTCAGCCTTCGATCAGGCCCGTATACGGGATTTCCCGGCCGCCTTGGCGGACGATCAGCAGCGGGCCGACATGCGGCTCCGAAGCATATATTTCCGTTCCGACGGGCAGCTTCGTTGCGCTGCCGTTTCGGAAGGAGCTGCCTTTGCGGTGGGTTTTGGTTATGGCGCCGACTTTCTCCCCTGCGGCCGGCTGCAGTTCCCGCACCCAATCGACTTCGCTCGCGTTCTGGTAGACGATACCGTCGAATTGGAAAATATCCGCGTCCGGCATGGCCTTCAGCACCTCTTTGGCCGTTGGGTTATGCGTCGAGTTTGCAGTCGGCGAACAGGCGGACAACAAAACGATAACGATGGTTAACGTCATAAATATTCTCATCGTTTCCACACTCCTTTTTCGCCTATATGACGATTCGCCGGGCTGGAAAGTTTCGCTTGCGCAAGTACGGCTAATGGCCTCGGCCGATCGCTTATGGACCAGCTATCGGTGCCGCCTGAAAATAGCCAGTGAAATCATGGCCTATTTCGCAAAAAAAGGCAGGCAGCATCAAAATAACCAGTAAAATCGCTGGCTAATTCTTTGAAACTACCGAAAACGGGGCAATTTTGTTGAAATAGTCAGTGTTTTCGCTGGCTCTTTTCGATGAGACAACTAAAAAGAAGCGAATAAGCCATTTTTTACGGCCTATTTTACAGCCAAACACAAAAAAAACGACACGCCCGCGCCAGCAGGCCGTGTCGCTTCTTGCCTTACCCCTTTCGCCGCAGCCGGGCGATGAAAAAACCGTCGCTGCCGTACTCGTGCGGCAGCAGCTGCACCGCGGCGCCACGCAGCGCGTCCGCCCCCGCCGCCAGGCCGTCGCCCTCGCCGCCTTGCCCTTGCGCCCGGCGGGCCGCCGCCTCCGGCGCGAACATGCCGGCCGGCAGCGGCGCCGGCTCGAAATCGTCGTGCTCCCGCAGGAAGCGCTGCACGGTCGCTTCGTTCTCCGCCGCCTCCAGCGTACACGTGCTGTAGACGAGCACGCCGCCCGGCGCAAGCAGCGCCTGCACCGCTTCCAGCAGCTCGCGCTGCAGCTGCGCCAGCTCGGCGATTTCCGCTTCGCGCTTCGCCCACTTCAGATCGGGTTTGCGGCGGATCACGCCAAGCCCCGAGCACGGCGCGTCAAGCAGGATGCGGTCGAACGAGCCCGCCGCGAACCGTTCGCCGAGCCGGCGGACGTCGGCGACAACCGTTTCGACGCAGCGCAGGCCGAGCCGCTTCGCCTGTTCGCGCACGAGGCCGATTTTGTGCTCGTGCAGGTCGCAGGCGACGATCCGTCCTTTGCCTTGCATCAGTTCGGCCAGATGCGCCGTTTTGCCGCCGGGCGCGGCACAGCAGTCGAGCACCTGCATGCCCGGCTCCGGCGCGACGGCTTCGGCGACGAGCATCGAGCTTTCGTCCTGCACGGACAAGCTGCCGTCCGCATACCACGGCGTCAGCGCCATGTTGCCGCCGGTTACGACGATGCCGGACGGCGCCAGCGGCGAGAGCTCGGCGTCGTAACCGGCTTCGCGCAGCAGCCGCAGCATGTCCGCCGGGCTGCGCCGCAGCCGGTTGACGCGCACGCTCGACTTCGGCGGCATGTTGTTCGCGTCGCAGATGGCCGCCGCAGCCGGTTCCCCGAAGCGGCCGACCCAGCGCGCCGCCATCCATTCCGGATGCGAATGCTCCAGCGCAAATCGGGCCATCGCGGGAAGTTCGCCGCTTACGACCAACTCGTCCTTGCTTCGCAGCACGCTGCGCAGCACGCCGTTGACCATGCCGGCGATCCCGGCATGGCCGCGTTTCTTGGCGATGTTGACCGCCTCGTTCACCGCCGCGTGCGGCGGGATACGGGTCAAATAGTGCAGCTGGTAGAAGCTGTGGCGCAGCAGCGCGCGCACCCATGGATCCAGCTTGGCCGCTCCTTTGGCGACGAACCGCCCGAGGAAGTAGTCGATCGTGTTCAGCCGCTGCACGGTGCCGTAAACAAGCTCGGTGACGAGCGCCGCTTCGGCGCGCTCCGGCTTCTCCTTCTGCAGCGTCTGGTGCAGCAGCAAATTGCTGTAGGCGCGGTCTTTGTCGACGCGGGTCAGGATGTCGGTCGCCAGTTCCCTCGCGCTTCTCACTCGGCTTGCCATCCGAGCACCGTCCCCGCCTGCATCGCGCCGCCGCGGGCAAAATCGCCGGCGCTCATCGCTTTTTTGCCGGCGGGCTGCACTTCCGTCAGCACGAGCTCGCCGCCGCCGGTTTGCACGGCGATTCCTTCGGCAGAGACGCGCAGCACCGTGCCCGGCGCCGCCGAAGGCGGCCGGCCGCTCTCCGCCGCCGCCGGCTTGCGGCTCGCCCATACTTTAAACACGTCGCCGTTCCATGTCGTAAACGCCACCGGCCACGGATTCAGCCCGCGAATCCGGTTGAACAGCTCGTCCGCCGGACGCGACCAATCGATCCGCTCGTCTTCGCGCGTAATGTTTGGCGCGTACGTCGCCTCCGCTTCCGGCTGCTGCTGGCGCGCGAGCCGCCCGGCCAGCAGCTCGGGCAGCGAACGGCGCAGCAGTTCGGCCGCCGTCACGCTCAGCTTGTCGAAGATCGTGCCGGCGGTGTCGTCGTCCCCGATCGGCACTTCCGCTTTGGCCAGCATATCGCCGGTGTCGAGTCCTTCGGCCATGTACATCAGCGTGACGCCGGTAACCGTTTCGCCGTTCATGATCGCATGCTGGATCGGCGCGCCGCCGCGATAGCGGGGCAGCAGCGAGCCGTGCAGGTTGACGCAGCCGTGCGCAGGCATGTCCAACACCGACTTGGGCAAAATTTGGCCGTACGCCGCCGTCACGATCAGATCCGGCCGGAACGCCGCCAGCTCCGCGACCGCCTCCGGCCGGCGCAGCCGTTCCGGCTGCAGCACCGGGATGCCGCGCAGAAGCGCCTCCGCCTTGACGGGCGGAGGCGTCAGTTCGCGTTTGCGGCCTTTGGGACGATCCGGCTGCGTAACGACGGCGACGACGTTGCAGCCGTCGGCCAGCAGCATGCGCAGCGCCGGCACGGCAAAGTCCGGCGTTCCCATAAACACGATCCGCAGCTCGTTATTCATCCTTCTCGTCCCGCGGTTCGGCGCGGTAAACGGACTCGGCCACATCCGTAAACAGCACGCCGTTCAAATGGTCGACCTCGTGCAAAATGCAGCGCGCCAGCAAATCCGTGCCGACAACGGTAATTTCGTTGCCGCTGCGGTCAAGCCCGCGCACCGTCACCTTCTGCGCCCGCCGCACGTCGCCTTGCAGGCCCGGGATGCTCAGGCAGCCTTCCGGCCCGAACTGCTCCCCTTCCTTGGCGATCACTTCCGGGTTAATCAGCTCGATCAGCCCGTGCTCGTCGCCGACGTCCATCACAATGACCCGCTTCAAAATGCCGACCTGCGGCGCCGCCAGGCCTACTCCCGGCGCGTCGTACATCGTGGCCGCCATGTCGTCGAGCAGCTTGTGGATGTTGGGCGTAATTTTCGGAACGGGGCGCGCCACTTCGCGCAGCACCGGGTCCGGATCTTTCACGATGAATCTGATTCCCATCGCTCTATCTCACCTTTCGTCACCTATCTGATCTTATTATGCCGGCTGTCGCTGCTGTATGCCTGCCGGGTATGACTACGGGATACATTATGTCGAACCGCTCGCCTTGGCGACTCCCGCCGCGTGCCGCTTACATCATCATCTGCGGGTCGACGTCGACGCTGATCTGCAGCCCTTCCTGCCGGCATACGTCGTCGAGCGACGCAACCGCTTCGCGGACGAGCTCGGACATGCGCACAGTTCCCCGATATTTTACCACGCATTGGAACCGATATCTATCTTTGATCCGCGAAATGGGCGACGCCACCGGGCCGAGAATGTCGCAGGCGAAACCCGGTTCGACGGCGGCCGACGCGGCCAGCTCCTTGAGCCGCCCGGCCAGCGATTCGGCCGACTTGACCAGGAGCTGCGGATTCTCGTGCGACAGCGTCAGCAGAATCAGCCGGCTGAACGGCGGATAACCGAGTTGGCGGCGAGAATCGAGCTCGACGCCGGCGAAGGCGCCGTAGTCGTGATCCGCCGCCGTCACGATGCTGTAATGCTCGGGCGTATACGTCTGCACGAACACTTCGCCCGGAAGCCTGTGGCGCCCGGCGCGGCCCGCCACTTGCGTCATCAACTGGAACGTGCGCTCCGCGGCGCGGAAGTCGGGCAAATGCAGCACCGTGTCCGCGGCAATCACACCAACAAGCGTTACATTAGGAAAATCGAGCCCTTTGGCCACCATCTGCGTGCCGAGCAGCACGTCCGCCTTGCCGTCGCCGAACAAGGTCAGCCATTTTTCGTGGGCGCCCTTTTCGCTCGTCGTGTCGACGTCCATCCGGATGACGCGGATGCCCGGGAACAGCTTGCCGAGCTCCTCCTCCACCCGCTGCGTGCCGGTGCCGAAATAGCGGATATGCTCGCTCTCGCAGCTCGGGCACGTCTTCGGCTGCCTTTCGGCGTAGCCGCAATAATGGCAGCGCATCGCGCCCGCGTTCTGGTGGTAGGTGAGCGAAATCGCGCAGTGCGGGCAGCCGAGCGTATGGCCGCAGGTGCGGCACATGACGAATGTCGAGTAGCCGCGCCGGTTGAGCAGCAGCACCGACTGCTCGCCGCGCTGCAGCCGCTCCTGCAGCGCCTTGTACAGCGGGCGGCTGAACATGGCGCGGTTGCCGCCCTTGAGCTCCTCGCGCATGTCGACGATGCGCACCGGCGGCATCGGCCGGCCGGCGACGCGCTCGCGCATTTCGAGCAGCTCGTAGGCGCCGGACAACGCGTCGCGCCCGTTCGGCAGCGTGCGCTCGAAGCTTTCGAGCGACGGAGTCGCCGAGCCGAGCACAACCGCCGCTCCCGCCGCGCGCGCCCGTTCGATCGCCACGTCGCGGGCGTCGTATTTGGGACTGTCCTCCTGTTTATAGGAAGCTTCGTGCTCTTCGTCGATAATAATCAAGCCCAGCCTGGCGAACGGGGCAAAAATGGCCGACCGCGCACCGATTGCCATTTTCACCCGGCCTTGGGCGATTTTGCGCCACTCGTCGTAGCGCTCGCCGTTCGACAGCTTGCTGTGCAGCACGGCAACGTCCGAGCCGAACCGGCTTTTGAACCGTTCGACCATTTGCGGCGTGAGCGATATTTCCGGCACGAGCACGATCGCTTCTTTGCCTTTGTCGAAGCAGCGCTGGATCGCCTGCAGGTACACTTCCGTTTTGCCGCTGCCGGTTACGCCCTTCAGCAGAAAGACGCGGTGCTCGCCGGCCGCAAGCGTCGCGCCGATGGCGCCGAACACCCGCTGCTGCTCCGCCGTCAGCGGCAGCGGCTCGGTCCGCGCGAACGTACGGTTCGCGTACGGATCGCGGAACGCCGTCACTTCGCGCAGCGCGATAAAGCCTTTGTCCGCCAGTTCCTTCACCGTGCCCGCGCCAACCTCCAGCGCCAGCATCAGCTCGGTCAGGCGGATAGGCGCCGGATGCTCGCGCAAATAGCGCACGACGTCGCGCTGCCGCTTCGCCCGCGCCGGAATCAGCTCCAGCGCCGCGTCGAGCGATTCCGGGCGCTCCGGCGGAAACACGGTCAACACCTTTTTTGCCGCCATCCGGTCTTTGACCGTCTGGCTTTCCGCCAGCCAGCCGGCGCGAATGAGCCGGCGAATCGCCGCGCCGCAGCCGGGGAAGCGGTGCTGCACCGCTTCAAGCGTGACGCTGCCGCGCTCCCGCACGAAAGCGACGATATCGTCGTCGCCGAACAGCTCCTCCGCGGCAAAAAGCTCCGCCTGGCCAAATGCGGCCTCCTCCGCCGGCTCGCGCGATGCGCCGCCGGTCCACGCCGCTGCCGGCTCTTCCGCCGCCGCGCCGAGCGTCAGCAGCCGCTCGTACTTCGCCTTCAGCGCCGCCGGGATCATCGCCTGCAGCGCGGTCACCTCGTGGCACAAGTATCGGCGGCTCATCCAGCCGGCCAGCGCCACGAGCTCGCGCGTCAGCGGCGGTTCGGCGTCGAGCACCTGGTCAAGCGGCTTCAGCTTGGACGCCTTGACGCCGGCTTCCTCCTCCAGCGCCACGACGAAGCCCTGCAACAGCCGCGGCCCGAACGGCACGGCAACTCGACTGCCGACGTCAACCCAGCCGACGCAATCGGCCGGCACGATGTAATCGAATGCGCGGTTCGTCTGCCGCGCGGGCACGTCCACGATCACTTTGGCAATGGTCATGCCCGGCGCTCCGCGGCGCGGGGCGCAATCAACGCAACCAGCCGGCGCGCGGCCTCCTTCTTCCCGAGCAGCGGCATCGCTTCGACCAGGCCGGCTTCGTCGTATACGCTGACGATATTCGTATCCCCGCGAAAACCCGCACCTTCCTGCGACACATCATTGGCTACGATGAGATCGCAATGCTTGCGGCGAAGCTTGTCGAGCGCATGCTGTTCGAGCTGTTCGGTTTCAGCGGCGAAACCAACGATGAAGCGGTTCCCCTTGCGTTCGCCGACCGTTTGCAAAATATCGGGATTTTTCACCAATTGTAACGTCATCGTTTCAGCATTTTTCTTGATTTTTTGCGGCGCTATCGTTTCGGCCCGGTAATCGGCCACAGCCGCCGCCTTGATGACGATGTCCGTTTCCGGCAGCCGCGCCATCACCGCATCCAGCATGTCCAGCGCCGATTCCGCCCGCACCGCGTCGACGCCGGACGGCAGCGGCACCGCCAGCTTGCCGTACACGAGCGTCACCTGCGCGCCTGCGTCGCGCGCGGCTTCGGCGACGGCGATGCCCATTTTGCCCGACGAGTCGTTCGTCATGTAGCGCACCGGATCGATCCTTTCGACCGTGCCCCCCGCCGTCACCAGCACGCGTTTGCCGGCGAGCGGCTTCGGCTGCTCCGCCTCGCGCAGCGCCGCGGCGATCGCCGCGAACAGCTCGTCCGGCTCGGCCAGCCGGCCTTTGCCGACGTAGCCGCAGGCGAGCTGGCCGAAGCCCGGCTCGATGAAACGCACGCCGCGTTCCTCCAGCTTGGCCATGTTTTCCTTGACCGCCGGATGGTCGATCATATGTACGTTCATGGCCGGCGCGACCAACACCGGAGCGAGCGTCGCCAGCAGCGTCGTGCTGAGCATGTCGTCGGCGATGCCGTGCGCCATCTTCGCCAGCATGTTGGCCGTGGCCGGCGCCACAACGACCAGGTCGGCGCGGTCGGCCAAATCGATATGGGAGACGACGGAAGCGTCCTTCTCGTCGAACGTGTCGGTGATGACGTCGTGGCGCGACAGCGTCTGAAACGTCAGCGGAGCGACAAATTTCGTCGCCGATGCCGTCATGATGACGCGCACGTCGGCGCCGGCCTGCGCCAGCTTGCTGCACAGCGCCGCCGCCTTGTAGGCCGCAATGCCTCCGCATACGCCAAGCACGATCGTTTTCCCTTGCAGCATCGTATGCCGCCTCCTCGTTAGGTTGCGTAAAGGAAATTTACACTCCCTCAAAAATAACCTGCAAAAAGCGGCTGTCGATCGATTGCGGAAGGTGGCAACCTTCCCCGAAGTTCGCCTTATTCGCTCCAATCCGGACGGCGGGAGCGAATTAAGTCGGTTTTTCCGCCTTATTTGCTCCTCTCCCGGCAGCAGCGGCGAGTTAGGCCGGTTTTCCCGCCTTATTCGCTCCAATCCGGACAGCAGTGGCGAGTTAGGCCGGTTTTTCCGCCTTATTTGCTCCGATCAGGACAGCGGCAGCGAGTTAAGCCGGTTTTCCCGTCTTATTTGCTCCGATCCGGGATTTAACCGTTCGTTTAGGCGCGAAGGCGATGGGCTCCATCGAAAAAAGCCAGTGAAACACTGGCTATTCGGATCAAACGACGGCTCATTTCGACTTGCAGCCCCGGTCGCCGGGACTTCCCGCCCTCCACTTCGGCCGTGAAAAAAAGAACAACCTGGTCCAGGTTGTCGAGGGCCTTGCTTGTAGATTACTCTTCTTGTTGCTCTTTGCCTTGCAGCTTCTCGTAGTGAATATAATCGCCGTACAGCTCTTCGAGCGCGATGCCGACCTGCTTGTGCGAGCGCGGCGCGCGCAAATCCGACTTGGTGCCTTCGCGCAGCTTGCGGGCCCGCTTCGCCGCGGCGACAACGAGCGAATATTTGCTGTCGACTTTGCCGAGCAGCTTGTCGATTGACGGATACAACAT
Source organism: Paenibacillus cymbidii (assembly GCF_004764705.1). Classification (GTDB taxonomy): domain Bacteria; phylum Bacillota; class Bacilli; order Paenibacillales; family NBRC-103111; genus Paenibacillus_AN; species Paenibacillus_AN cymbidii. The sequence goes on from NZ_SHLX01000056.1 coordinate 23,052, forward strand.
AACTTAACGCACCTCCTCCAGCCATTGCTTGATTCTCGGGATGTACCGCTCGCGCCTGCAGCGTTCCGCTGTAACAATCGCTTCGATGCGGCCGCAGGCGGCTTCCACTTCGTCGTTCACAATGGCGTAATCGTAATGCTCCAGCAGTCCGATCTCCTCCAGAGCGACGCTCATGCGGCTGCGGATCGTTTCTTCGGTTTCCGTTCCCCGCGTGACGATCCGGTTGCGAAGCTCGTGAAGCGAAGGAGGCAGCAGAAAAATGAATACCGCATCGGGAAAATTGCGCTGCACCTGCAGCGCTCCCTGCACTTCGATTTCGAGGATGATATCCCGCCCCGAATCGATGGTCGACTTGACGAACGACATCGGCGTGCCGTAGAAATTGCCTACGTACTCCGCCCACTCCAACAGTTCGCCGCGTTCGATCATCGCCTGGAACTGCTCTTTCGTTTTGAAGAAGTAGTTGACGCCGTCGGTTTCGCCCGCGCGCGGCGCGCGCGTCGTCGCGGAAACCGAATACACCAACTCTTTGCTGCGCCGCCGCAATGCCGCGCAAACCGTGCCTTTGCCGACGCCCGAAGGACCGGAAAGCACGATCAGGCTGCCTCGTTCGCACGCGGCGACGCCGCATGTATTATTCGTCATGATCATCTTCCTTGTTCGCAAGTCGGTGTGCCACCGTCTCCGGCTGCACGGCGGATAAAATGACATGGTCGCTATCGGTTATGATAACCGCGCGGGTCCTTCTTCCATACGTGGCGTCGATCAGCATATGGCGATCGCGCGCTTCCTGAATAATCCGTTTGATGGGGGCCGATTCCGGGCTGACGATCGAAATGATTCGATTCGCCGACACGATATTGCCAAAGCCGATATTGATGAGTTTGATAGCCATATGGCCCTCCCTGCCGTTCGCCAGCTGCAAACGGATTGTACAGTCGCTTCCGACCCTATTTTAATGCATTTTGCCTAACGGTACAAGGGGGAATCCGCTCGTCCGGACTTGCGCCAAACATAGCGCGTCAGTTCCGCCGTCATCTCGAAAAAGAGCATCGGCGTCATAAAATAAATGCCGTTGAAATGCTCCAGCGCCGCGTCGACGAGCTCCTTGGCGATTTCCACGCCCATTCGCCGGCCTTCTTCGCCTTCAAGCCCCGCCATTCGCTGCCGCACTCCCTCCGAGATGCGGATGCCGGGCACCTCGTTGTGCAGAAATTCGGCGTTGCGCCCGCTGAGGAGCGGCATGATGCCGACGAATATCGGCGTGTCGAGATGCTTCGTCGCTTCGTGCATCCGCCCGAACTGGAGCGGATCGTAGATCGGCTGCGTCATGAAATAATCGGCGCCGGCGGCGATCTTCTTCTCCATGCGTTGCACGGCTTTGTCGAGATGGCGCACGTTCGGATCGAACGCGGCGCCGACGACGAAATTCGCCTTTGCCTTCAGCGGCTTGCCGGAAAAAGCGACGCCGTCGTTGAGCTGCTTCGTCATGCGGATCAGGTCGAGCGACGTCAGATCGAACACGGAGCTTGCGCCGGGCAAATCGCCAACGCGGGCCGGATCGCCCGTTATCGCCAGCACATGATTGATTCCGAGCGCGTGCAGCCCCATCAGGTGCGACTGCGTGCCGATGCTGTTGCGGTCGCGGCAGGCGATGTGCAGCAGCGGCCGAACGCCGACGCGATCCTTGACGAGATAGCCCATCGACAAGTTGCTCATGCGCGTCATCGCCAGCGAGTTGTCGGCCATCGTCACCGCGTCCGCGCCGGCTTCGCGCAAAGCTTCCGCGCCGCGCATGAACTTGTCGATCGCGAGGTCGCGCGGCGAGTCGAGCTCGACGATGACGGTCGGGCGCTGGCGGACGAGGTCGACGAGCGTCGGCTCGGCGGCGTCAGGCGCTTCGGCCGGCGCCGGCTTCGCTTGGGCAATCGCTTTGGCGCGCACAGCCGGCGCATCCGCTTCCGCCGCCGGGACGTAGCCCTTCAGCGCGCCGGCAATTGCCGCAATGTGCGCCGGCGTCGTGCCGCAGCAGCCGCCGACGATGCGCGCGCCCAGTTCGGCGAAGCGCACCGCCGTGCCGGCAAAGTAATCCGGCGTCGCGAGGTACGTGTAGCGGCCGTCTTCGTAGCGCGGCAGCCCCGCGTTCGGGAACACCGAAAACGGCCCGGGCTCGGCCTGCACTTTCTCCAGCGCCCGCATGATGCCGTCCGGCCCGCTGTGGCAGTTGAAGCCGACGACATCGGCGCCTTCCGCCTGCAGCTTGCGGAACACGTTCGCCACCGGCTGCCCGTCCTGCGTCATGCCGCCGCCGTCCGTGGCAAGTTGACAGATGACGGGGATGTCGCTCAGCGAGCGCACGATTCGCAGCGCCGCGAGCAGCTCCTCGGCGTCGTAGAACGTTTCGAGCAGGATGCCGTCCGGAGCTTCCGCCAGCAGCGCCGCAATCTGCTCCCGAAGGTCGCTCTCGATGTCTTCGAGCGGGATGCCGAGATGGCGGCCCGAACGGATCGAACCGACGCTGCCGACAACGTAGGCCCGGCCGGCCGCCGCTTCGCGGGCGATCCGCACGCCGGCGCGGTTGATCGCTTCCACTTCGGCTTCGAGCCCGAACTTGGCCAGCTTGCCGCGGTTCGCCGCAAACGTGTTCGTTTCGAGCAGCCGCGCGCCCGCCTCCACGTATTGCCGGTGAACATCGAGAATAACCTCCGGCCGGATCAGATTGAATTCCTCAAACGACTGCCCGACCGAAAAACCGAGCTGGTACAAATACGTCCCCAGCGCCCCGTCCGCCACGATGATGCCGTTGTCGAGCGCTTGCCGCAAAGGTTGTTTCATCGTCATAGCGCCGTCTCTCCCGTGTACACTTCTTCCGCCGGGCCGGTCATGTAGACGCGGTTGTCCGCCTCGCTCCATTCGATCTGCAGGTCGCCGCCGGTCAGCGTGACCGTCGCGCAACGGTCGGTCAGCCCGTTCAGCACCGACGAGACGAGCACCGCGCAGGCGCCCGTGCCGCAAGCGAGCGTCGGGCCGGCCCCGCGCTCCCAGACGCGCATGATCGCATGCCCCCGCGACTCGACGTGGACGAACTCCACGTTGATCCGCCGCGGGAAGAGCGGATGATGCTCCAGCTTCGGTCCCCATTCGTACAAATCGACCGCGGTCGCGTCGTCGACGTAGATGACGCAGTGCGGGTTGCCCATGGAAACGGCGGTGAAGCGAAACTCGCGTCCGTCCACCGTCACCGGATAGTCGCGTACGAGCGCTTCGTCGATCGTAGTCGGCACCTGCATCCCCTGCAGCACCGGTTCGCCCATATCGACCTTGATCGACGCCGCCTTGCCGCTGCCGTCGTCCGTGACGACGACCCGCTGCACGCCGGCGCCGATCGTCTCCACCGTCAGTTCGCTGCCGGACGCGAGGCTGCGGTCGTACAAATATTTGGCGACGCAGCGGATCGCATTGCCGCATTGCTCCGCTTCCGAGCCGTCGTTGTTGACGATGCGCATCCGGAACTGCGCCTTCGCCGAAGGCAAAATATAAACAAGGCCGTCCGCGCCGATCCCGAAATGCCGGTCGCACAGCTTGACGGCAAGCTGCGCGGCATCTGCGGGCAGCTCTTGCAGACCGTAAATGACAATAAAATCGTTCCCCAGTCCGTGCATCTTCGTAAACTTCATCGCGGTTCCCTCTCGTTCCCTCTCGCCATCTGCATCGTTTTAGCCTCTATCATACCGCAAAACGCCGCGTTCAGGTAGTGTTTCCCGTCCGCCTTTTTACGCGACCGGCGCTGCGAGGTTTCATTACGAGATAAAATGATTCCCCTTCGATCGGCAAGCGATCGGCCAAGCCGCTTGACGGACAACCTGCAAAACTTATAGAATGGTACCAGATTATCATACCTGCATTACCGGAGGAGCCTGCCACCAGCGGGCTCCTTCTGTCTTTTTTTGCCTGCGGGTGTCCAGGTATGCAACTCTTCCGGAACGGGAAATGGTAAGACTGTCATTCGTCGGGAGGGACTCATGGAGCAACAAGCCATTTGGGCAATCATTATTTTTCTGCTTATTTACGGACTGATTATTTCGGAGAAGATTCACCGCACAATCGTAGCCATGATCGGCGCCGCCATCATGGTGGGATTCGGGATCGTCGATCAGGAAACGGCCGTCCATCACATCGATTTCAATACGCTCGGACTGCTGATCGGAATGATGGTCATCGTCAGCACGACGGCGGAAACCGGCGTGTTTAAATTTATCGCCGTCTGGGCGGCGAAGAAAGGCAGAGGCGAGCCGAAGCGGATTTTGATCCTGCTGTCGGTCATCACGGCAGTCGGCTCGGCGTTCCTGGACAACGTAACGACGGTGCTGCTGATGGTGCCGGTCACGTTCAGCATCACCCGGCAGCTTCGCCTGAATCCGGTTCCGTTCCTGATCGCGCAGATCGTGGCGTCCAATGTCGGCGGAACGGCGACGCTGATCGGCGATCCGCCGAACATCATGATCGGAAGCGCGGTCAAGGAATTGGACTTCGTGGCGTTCATCGTCAATCTGGCGCCGCTCGCGATCATCGTGATGGCCGTCTATTTGCCGCTCTTCCTGCTGTTGTTTCGCAAAGGGCTGCAAACGACGCCCGAGCTCAAGCAAGGGCTCATGAGCATGGACGAAAAAGAGCTTGTCACGGACCATCGTCTGCTGCGCAAATGCCTGATCGTGCTGGCGCTGACGCTGATCGGCTTCTTTACGCACCAGCTCGTTCATTTGGAGTCGGCAACGGTCGCGCTGGCCGGCGCCTTCCTGCTTCTGCTGCTGACCGGCGAACATGCGATGGAGGAAGCGTTTGCCAAAGTGGAGTGGATGACCATCTTTTTCTTCATCGGCTTGTTCGTGCTTGTCTCGGGGCTCGTGGAAACCGGCGTCATCGCCCGCCTGGCGGAACAGGCCATCGATCTTACCGGCGGCGATCCGGTCGCCACCTCGCTGTTGATCCTGTGGCTGAGCGCCATCGCCTCCGCCTTTCTGGACAACATCCCGTTCGTCGCCACCATGATTCCGCTCATTCAGGAGATGGGTCGCATGGGGGTCGACAACCTCGAGCCGCTGTGGTGGAGCCTGGCCATCGGGGCTTGCCTGGGCGGCAACGGCTCGCTCATCGGCGCCAGCGCGAACCTGATCGTAGCCGGCCTGGCAGGCAAGGAAGGGTATCCGATCCGGTTCGTCGCTTTTCTGAAAGTGGCGTTCCCACTCATGCTGCTGTCCATTGTGCTGTCCACCGGCTACATTTATTTGCGCTATTTGTTGTAATTCTATTCCATTTCACGGGAGGCGAACGAAATGCTGACGTACGATTACGACCCGGCGGTGATCCGGATCGCCGAATCGCAAAATGAAGACGATACGGAATTTCAAATCCGGATTATGCAGGAGCAGCCGTACCTGGAAGCGATGAAACGCGTGCAGAAGACGTTCGACGAAGACCGTCATTACACCGATGTCCTGTTCTACGTCTACCCGGAGCACGAATACAAGGTGATTGTTCGCAGGGAGCATTATGCCGATTTCGTGCTGGAGCTGATGAAGCGCCGGCTGCTGCGCAAGGTGGAATGGGCATAGCGCCGTCCGGCGCGATCGAAACGGGGACGCCGCGCCGGCGTCCCCGTTTGTTACTCCCCGCTTCCCTTCGCCTGCTCGATCTCCTGCCGCTTCCGTTTCACTTCCTCCAGCGTCGGAAGCGTCATATCCTGCAGCATCCGCTTCCAGCCGTCGTCGCACAGACACACGCCGCTCTCGTCCTTGAACAAAATTTCGACAACTATTCCTTCTTTTGTTTTCATCATCATGCCGCTGCCGTTCGCCCTTTTCCGTGCCGCCCTCGGCAGCGGCTACACACGAGGCAGCCGGAGCCGCTCGTTCGCCGACACGATGCCGGCCGCCTTCTTGCGCGGCTGCTCCCAGTACACTTCGCTTCCCGGCAGATCGTCGAACCAGGCCGCCTCTTGCGGACAATCCAGAATCATCATCCGGCCGTAACGGCCGTCGCGGGACTGATGATATTTCAAATAGGCCTTGCCGCCCTCGATCGCCAAAATTTCGATTTTGCCCGACGTATGGCTCATGGAGAGACGCACTCTTTTGCCGAGACCCGACGTCAGCGACTTGGCCTTCTCGACGATCCGGTATACCCGCTCGAGCGGCAGCACAAAATCCGCATTGCCGGCCACGGGGCGATTGACAAAAAAGTAATAGGGCGTGACGCCGGCCCAACTCAGCTTGTCGAGCAGCTCGCCGAGCACTTCGGCGTCGTCGTTGATGCCGCGCAGCACCGGCGTCTGGTTGACGACGATGGCGCCGGCCTGGTGCAGCGCCTCGAATGCCCGCTTGGCCTCTTCCGTAATTTCGCGCGGATGATTGATGTGGGCCATCACGTAAATGCGCTTGTCGACAGTGGAATGCCGCTGGATCATGTCCAGCAGTTGGTCGTCTTCGTAGATGCGCATGGGGTTGAACACAGGGAGCTTGGAGCCGAGCCGGATAATGCCGACGTGTTCGATGTCGCGGAGCCGTTCGATGATCGATCGAAGCTTGGCGGTTGACAGGATCAGGCTGTCGCCGCCGGTCAGCAGCACGTTGTTTATTTCGGGGTGTTCGGCGATGTAGGCCAGCCCGGGCTCCACTTTTGCCGACGTTTCGCTGATTTCGTCCTGGAACAGCCGCTTGCGGAAGCAATACCGGCAATACGCCCCGCACACTTCGGAAACGAGCAGCAGCGCGGTCGTGGCGTATTTGTGCTGGCAGCCGGGCACGACATAGTTCGTGTCTTCGTCGGAGGCGTCCCAGCGGCCGTATTCGGACAGCTCCCCTTCGTTCGGAATGACGAGCCTGCGAATCGGATCGTGCGGGTCGGCCCAATCGATCAAGCCCAAATAGTACTCGTTGACGCGAAACACGAACCGTTCGGCTACCGCCTTGAGCTTCCGTCGCTCCGGCTCCGGGATGTGTTCGATCCTGTCGATGTCGGTGATGTACTTCGGTTGCGGCATTCATTTTCCTCCCTCATGAAATGGAATGAAGGATGGGAATCGGCGAAAAAACAAAAAGACCCGCGATGCGGATTGCGCCGAAAAACAGCGGCAATTCGCTCCGGGTCCTGGCCACAGGCAGACCCGGATTTACGGGTCAGCATGCAAAAAAGCAGCACCGAATACGCGACCCATCCTATGCTGACGAGGTTAGCTGTCGGGCTCGGGAAAGATGGTTCCCTTCATAATGAATGATGCGCCCCAAATGCGTGGTTCCCCCGCTTTCCGCTGCAGGAGCGGAAATTAAGCTTGGTATTATCTTACACAACCGTTCCCGTACCGTCAACTTGCCGCATGCGAAGAAACCGCAAAAATACACGCAACTTCCAATTGTTGTCCCTTGCATCAAGAACGTGTGTTCGGTGTATAATAGAAATACGAACGTACATTCGCAGGTGATAAAATGGAACGCACAATTCTCATGGCCGACGGACAAAGCTTTTACGCCAGCATCGAAAAGGCGGCCCACCCGGAATGCCGCGGCAAACCTGTAGCGGTCGGGGATCCGACGCGCCGCAGCGGCATTATTCTGGCCGCCTGCCCGGTTGCCAAGGAGCGCGGCGTAACGACGGCCGAACGGGTCGGCGAAGCGCTGGCCAAGTGCCCGGATCTTGTCGTGATCCGGCCGCGCATGCAAACCTATATTTCGGTTTCCCTGCTGATTACGGAAATTTTCGAATCGTTTACCGATCAAGTGGAGCCGTATTCCATCGACGAACAGTTTCTCGACGTGACAGGCTCGCTCGCCCTGTTCGGTTCCGCCGAACGGATTGCCCGCCTGATCCAGACGCGGGTCCAGCTTTCGACCGGCGTATGCGCGCGCGTCGGCATCGGCCCGAACAAAATTCTCGCCAAGATGGCGACGGACAACTTCGCGAAACGGGAGCCCGGCGGCATATCCGAGCTTTCGCGCGCCAACATCGAAGAGAAGCTCTGGCCCTTGCCCGTGCACCGGATGTTTATGGTGGCCGGGCGTATGACCGCCCATTTTGCCCGCATGGGGCTGCACACGATCGGCGACATCGCCCGTCTCGAGCTCGGCGAATTCAAACGGCGGATGCGCGCCCGCATGGGACGGCAGAGCGACATCCAGGCGGAATATTACTGGCAAACGGCGAACGGCATCGACCCGAGCCCCGTCGTCTCCGGCATGCGCAGCCAGATCAAGATCATCAACCACGGCCGCGCCCTGAAATGGCAAACGTACCGGACGTTCGCCGACATCGAGCCGCTCATGCTCGAGCTTCTCATCGAAGTTTGCCGCCGCGCCCGGCGATACGGCTACATGGGCCGGGTCGTTGCGGTGGCGGCTGCGGAAACCGACGGACAGCGGTCCTCCGGCTTCGGCCGGCAGATGACGCTGCCGCGTCCGACCTATTTGGAACACGAGCTTTCCTCGGTCGTTCGTTCGCTGTTTCTGACCCATTGGAAAGGCTTGCCGCTTACCCATCTGCACATCACGCTCACGGATCTGTCGCGGGACGAGTGTTACCAGTTGGACTTGTTCGAGGATCGCAGCCGGCTCATCCGACGGGAAAAGACGGTCGACGCCATCAAGGAACGGTTCGGAGCGACGGCCGTCATCCGCGCGTCGTCCTTGGCGCCAACGGCGCAGGCGTTTGAAAGGGCAGTCCAAATAGGAGGTCACTTTGCATGAGCAAACTCGAGGGAAACGGCCGCTGGCAGTCGAAGATGGCGCTCACGGAGCATGTGGAGCAGTACGAGGCGCGCAACGAATCCGCGTCCTCCCGGCCGACGCCCGCGGAATACGAGCTGGCGCGGGATTTCATGCTGCTGCCGCATCTGCTGACCATGCTGGAGCGGAGTATGGAGGAAATCAAACACTCGACCAATATTTTAAGACGGCTCTACCTGATCGCCACGCAAACCGTCATGAATCAGCTCCACAAAGATATTAATGCGCTGCGCCGGGAGCTTAGCAAACGCAACATCAAAGTGATCGCCGACGAGCAGATGGACCCCGTGATTTATTACAAAATCATTTGTCGCGGCTACGAGGAGCGGTTCGGCATCGTGCGCGATGTCGTCCGCTCGGAGATCAGCGTGCGGTTGACGAAGTACGTAGCCGACATTGCCAAGCTGCTCGAGCAGCACGGCAAATGATGCGCGCGAGCCTCGCGAACCGGCGCTTCTCCTCTTCCTTGCGGCGGATTGCAGCCGCGCGCCCGATTGGCTGGAAACGGAAGAACCGCCCCCGTCCGCCCGGCTTGTCCCGGCAGTCGCGAGGCGGTTCTTTCCTTCTCCCGGGCTTACGCCGTCAATTGCGGCAGCAAGGCGTCCAATTGCGCGAACGTAATCGTCAGTCCTTCGACCATGCCCACGTCCATCGTCCACTTCAACGTTTCGGCGGTCGGCAGCTCAACGCGAAGCACAAGCCTCGTGACGCCATCCGTTTCCGTAAAAGTAGCCGTGCACGTCTGCTCCGGAATGTCGTCCGTCGGGTTGCCGTGTTCGTCGGCGAACAGCGACGTGTATACGAGCCGCTCCGGCGATTCGATTTCCCGGTACACGCTGCGGCACCAATGCTCGTCGCCCGCGGTCGAACGCATGCAATAATGCCACACGCCTCCGGGACGCAAATCGACGCGGCACACGGGAATCGTATAGCCGGCCGGCGCCCACCAGCGCGCCAAATGCTCGGGACGCGTAAACGCCTGGAATACGAGCTCGCGCGGCGCCTGAAATATCCGCTCCATCACAAAGTCCTTCTCTCCTACCTGCACATCGCTTCGCGCTTCATATGCCGCCATCGGGTTCCCTCCGTCATTTTGGTTGGGCGATACAATTGCCGGGCAACTTGTACCCTCATGCCTTTAATATATCCAATACGGAATATTCTTGTCAAGGAATATTCAAAATTTTGCCCGGAGCGCTTCATTAGCGGAAACAGTATTCCTTGACCGGCATATTCATTTGTAGTATGTTCAAGTTGGAAAGGGGAACGCTGTATGACGTCACGAGCAGCTTGGGAACAATCATGAATACGGCAACTTTAAGCGCGCTTGCCGAGCCGAACCGATTGCACATCGTCGAATTGCTGCGCGACGGAGCGCTGCCCGTCGGTGAAATTGCCGATCGGCTCGAGCTGCAGCAGCCGCAAGCCTCCAAGCATCTGCGCGTCCTCAGCGATGCAGGCCTCGTCGAAGTTCAACCGATTGCCAACCGGCGCATCTACAAGCTGCGGGCCGAACCGCTGCAAGAGCTGGACGGCTGGCTGGATTCGTTCCGCCGTTTATGGGAAGACCGATTCGACCGACTGGACGAGTATTTGCAAGACATGCAGCGAAAAGACAAGACGTAGCAGCCGCATGCGCCGCAACAACAAACCTTGCCGTGAGAAGGAGCGAAACTGATGAGCATAAACGTGTATCTGAATTTCCAAGGCAACACCCGCGCCGTCGTCGAGTATTATGCCGAGGTGTTCAACCTGGGAACGCCGAACATTATGGCGTTTGGCGATGTGCCGCCGGACCCGAACTACCCGCTTCCGGAAGAAGCCAAGTCGCTCGTCATGCATGCGCGGCTGGAAATCAGCGGCAGTGTGGTCATGTTCTCCGACACGTTCCCTGGCATGCCGTTCACCCCCGGCAACAACTTCAGCCTGTCGCTCGTCAGCACCGATCTGGAGGAAGTCAAGGCGGCATTCCACAAGCTGAAGGAAGGCGGCAGCGTGACGATGGAGCTGCAGGAAACGTTCTGGAGCAAATGTTACGGCAGCGTTGTCGACAAATTCGGCATCGCCTGGCAATTCAACTACGACACCGGCGAGATGGCGATGTAACTCCTCCGTCGCTCATGCATACAAGGCTGCCCCGCGATGGGACAGCCTTTTTGCCGTTGGTCGAACGATGCCGCAGATAACGGCAACATCCGCCATAATCTTACAGTCCGATAACAAACTAATGACGCTGCATTAACAAACCGGGGATATACTGGAAATAACTTTACGGAAAGGAGACGAATTCATGGCACTGGCCCATCAACCCTCATCCGGCCGCTTGTATATCCCCGAACACATGTCGATCGGCAACAATGAATCGCTGCAAGCGCTGCTTTGCACCGAGCTGAAGCAAGGAACGTTGTCAGCCAAACAAATGGACGACCTGCAAACACGCTGCTGCCGCGAGCTGTCCGAACTGCGCCAGGAACTCGACACGCTGCTCGAAGAGCTGCGCGACTGGCTGCGCGTTCGCCGGACGGGGTGCCCGTAACCCGGGCAACCGCCGCTCCTTACCTGAATGGATCGAACCCGATATCCCCCTGCACCTCCGAGCGCTTCCCGCCCCCTTTCAGCTTCCGGCAGGAAACAAAACCGTTCGTCCCGTCACCTGCAACCCGTTTTTGGCATCGCGGACCGAAAAAGTGTACAATCGAAACAAACGCGTTTTTGGAGGTGGCCCCATGGCGGATGAAGAAGTGATTTTGACCCGGGAAGGCATGGCCCAGCTGGAGCAGGAGCTCGAAGAGCTGAAATCGGTCAAGCGCAGAGAAATCGCCGCGCGGATCAAACTGGCGATCAGCTACGGCGATTTGAAGGAGAACAGCGAGTATCATGCGGCGAAAGACGACCAGGCATTTATGGAAACGCGCATCGCCGTACTTGAGAAGATGCTGACAAGGGCCAAGGTGACCGATGCGTCCAGCATTGATCTGTCGCGCGTTCACGTCGGCTGCACCGTCGTGCTGAACGATGTCGAATTGGCCGAAACGATGACGTACCGGATCGTCGGACCGGCCGAAGCGGACGTGTTCGACAACAAAATTTCGTACGAAAGCCCGCTCGGCACCGCCCTCATGGACAAAAAAGTCGGCGAAATCATACGCGTAGCCGCACCCGACGGACTGATCGAATACGAGTTGCTGGAAATTCGCGCAATCGGCTAACCGGCGCTTCGCCGCCCGATCCGGCGAGCGCGTTGCAGACGCCAACCGGCACAACGGCTCCCGAGGCGCCAAATTGACGGCGGCGTTCGTGACGCCGGCAGCTCGGCAAGCTCCTTCCCGCTGCGGGTCGCGCGTGTGTCGCAAGTCATGCCGGCAATCTGCAGCGTCGTTTGAGCCCCTATCCAATACCATCCGCCAAAAAAAGGACCGATTGCGCGGCTCTGCAAAGAGCGGACGAAAAAGAGCGTGTCCGCTTGCCGTCCATCGGCCAGGCATCAAACGACCGAGTAGCCTTGTTCCTCGATCGCTTCCTTGATCTCCTCGAGCTTGACTTTCGCCTCGTCGTATTCGACCGCCACGGATTTGCCGGCCAAATCGACTTTGCCGGACGCTCCCGCTTCCTTCACTGCGCCTTCCACCGAACGGACGCAATGGCCGCACGACATGCCTTCCACATGCAACGTAACATTTTTCATGACGAGTTCCTCCTCGGAAAATAATGATCGGGCCTTTACTTCATCAGCTTGTTGACGGTAACGAGCAGTTCTTCGATCACGTCGCGATCGCCAGACTGGATGCGTTCCACGACGCAGCTTTTCATATGGTTCTCGAGCAGCAGCTTGCCGACGCCGTTCAGCGCCGATTGAATGGCGGCGATCTGGTTGAGCACGTCGTCGCAGTAGGTGTCTTTTTCGATCAGCCCTTTGACGCCGCGAATTTGCCCTTCGATCCGGTTGAGCCGGGACACGAGATTCGCTTTCGTTTTATCGGAATGATGGCTTCTGCGCGGCTCGCCTTCCGCGGCGCAGCATTCCGCTCCGTTCTGCTCCGTATGCGCCGTATGCTCCATGTTCATCACCGCCCCCTTGACACCAATATACAATACCCCCCATGGGTATGTCAAACAGAAATTTCACCCGCCCGCCGCACATCCGCATCATTGTCACACAGTATATGCCGATCGGGCTTGCGCTATCCCTTCGCTTGCCGCGCCAGGAATCGCCGCAGCCCGACCGGCAGGCGGAAACGTCGCTTCATTTGCCGAATTCCCGGTCGAACTCCTCGTTGCGCCGCGCCACTTCCGCCCGCATCTTTCCGAGCGCCGGAGCGAGCCACGCTGCCAGCAGCGACTCCCAGACGAGCAGCGCAAAACCACACACGCCAAGCGCGATGCCGATCCGGCTCGCGGCCAGCCCGCCCGTCTCGCGCAGCGCCGTGCCGAACTTGCCCGGCGGCGTCGACCAGGCATGAATGTTGACCAAGTCTTGAGCCGCCGCTATGTGCGCCGCCGCATACAGCAGAATGCCTCCCAGCAGCAAAAACCCTCCGGCGATAATCCGTTTCATCGCTTCTCCTCCTTGTTGCCGCCGCTTGCTCCCTGCCGCGCGGCTGCCGTCAGCGGGCCAATTCGTGAGCCGCAAACGCGGCTTTAACGATATCGTACGACGGCTTCAGCCGTTCGTGCGTCAGCGGATATTCCCAATCCTGCCACTCGTACAGCGGCATATCCGCCGCACGCAGCATGCCGTTCGCCGCCGCGGGCAGCGAGTCCGCTATGGCGGAACCGGCCGGCGCAAGCTGCAGCTTGTTTATGTCCTGGTCCGGCTTGTAGGTGACGACGGCCACGCGGAAGCCCGGCGTACGCACGCTCGCGCCGATGCCGTCCCGCCGGATGTCCCCTGTCGCTTCGTGCGTGCTGGGGTCCTTGATCTGCAGCAGCTGCCACGGAATGCGCAGTTCGACGATTCCATTATCGGCGTTCGCCGCGACATCCGTCAACGAATCGTACTGCGGGCTGTCCGGGTCGGCATTGCCGAAACGCAGCACGCCCGTTTCGTACGACTCGAACGGAATCACTTCATCCGCCGCCCCTTTCCGGTCCGGGAACGACAGTTCCTTGTTGAGCGTCAGCAGCTGCCTGTGGAAGATCCCGTTATTGATCTTATCCGCGTAAGGCGCCTGCGGGATCATGCCGAGCATCCGCCCGTATTGCAGCTCGTGCAGGTCGTAGTAGCTGTCGACCCACACCCGCGAAGCGTCCGGCCCCTTGATGTCGATCGCCAGATCGAACCCGGCGTCGCTCGTCAAACCGCCTCCGCCCGGCACCGTCAGTTGCCCCTGACCGGGCACCGTGTCGAGCAAAATTGTCGCCCCTGTCTTCGTCCAGTCGAGCGGCTGCCCGCCTCGGCCGAAATCGAGCCGGAAATATACATACCGCTCGTCGCTGGCCATATACAGCCGCTCGATGCGGCGCTGCTCGTCGTAGCCGTCGCCATAAGCGTGCGGCGCGCTGCCGCCGGAAGCTTCCGCAAGCGGCCGGATGCCGGCTTTTGACCAGTCGCCCGTTTTGCCGTCCGCTTTGACCAGCAGGTCCTTCGCTCCCGGATCGAAGCTCAGCAAGCCGAAGTTTTGCTCGCTAGTCTGCACGTTCGACCAGAACGGCCGGCGGTCGGGATCGTCGTAGTCCATGTTGTTCCACGTCCGTTTGAACCATTCGTCCTGCCAGGTGAACACGAGCCCCCCGGCCAACCCTTCGCGGTGAATATCCTCATACAGTCGGCTGACGATTTCGCCTTGCTCCTTCTCGGAATGGAACCCCTGGTTCCAGCCGCTGACGTTGCGATGCGTCATCCCCCGCGAGGAAGGAATGCCGAACTCCGCCACAAGAACCGGCATCCGGTGCGCCTTCTTCAAATCGTTCAGGTAGCCGGCGTAGTTGTTTTTTTCGCCGCGGTGATCGATGTAGTTGATGTAGCTCTTCTCGTAATTCAGAAAATCCGGGTAATACGGATACACGTGATAGGAGGCAAAATATCCCGCTTTCAGCGCCGGCGTCGGCCACATGACGTTCGGATCGACGGATACGGCGTCTTCCTTGGCGAGCGGCTCGGCCGGATGGTGCAGCAGGTCGGTCGTCACCCAGTTCGTAAAGCTGATCGGCCGCTGCCAGCGATACGTGTCCGTTTCGTACCGGACCGTATCGTCGAGCGCACGCGCCAGCCACGTTTCGAACGGCGACGCCGACTGCGTGCGGAAGTACGTGCCGGCGTAATCCGGCGCGCCCGCATGATTGGCATTCGTCGACTGGACAATGTCCGGATCCCATTCGACGCCGATGACCCAGCCAAGCACATACTTCGACACATCCGCCTTGTATACGCCGGAAGCGTGACCGGGCCTCGCGGGAATGTCCGCCCGCCCGTGAATGACGTCGATGATGCGCCGCGTCTCCTCGGCAAATTCCTGCGCGTTCGCTTCGTCGAACACGTCTCTCGTCTCGAGCAGCTTGTCTTCGTTCATCCAGATGCCGTGCAGCACGTACAGCGGATGCTTCGCATGCTCGTTATACTCCAGCAGCGCCTCGTAGAAAGCGGGCGGATGCAGCGTATACACGCGGACGACGTTGGCGTTCATCGCGCCGATCTCGCGAAACCAGCGGGCGTATTCGGCTTTCGTAATCGCCGCCTCACCGGGAAAATGGCCCGGCTTGGCGATGCCCATATTCACGCCTTTCAGCAGCATGTCCTCTGCCTTGCCGCCGCGGTAGCGCTGCAAATACTGGCCGCCGACGTTGGCCGGAATCGTAATGCCGTCGACTTGCACGGTCTCCGCCCGGTCGAGCGGATCCAGCATCCCGGACAGCCATACGACGACAGCGACGACCGCCAGCAGGACAACGCCGGCCGCAGCCGCAATCAGGCCGCGCCGCAGGCGGGCGCTGCCGTACTTCTCGCTTCGCAAGCTTCTCATCGGCCGCCGCCCCCTCCCGCTCCCGGTCCTACGGAAATGCCTTTGCGGACCATCTCTCCCCACTCCTGACGTTTGCCGAGAATCGCCTGCACCAGCCCGCGGCAGCGCCACACCGTCTGGATCGGGCGATACCAGAACGACTCGGACAACGCCCACCAGAACAGCCGGGATATGTCGGCCACCCGGTTGTATTTGCGCAGGCCCCATTCCTCAAGCAGCACCGCCCCCATCGACAGAAACGAGCCGTACAGCACCATCGAAGCGAGAAGCAGCGCGCTGAACGCCGCGTTGATATCGCCAATCAGCAGATGGGCGACGAGCAGCGCGTAGCCGCACAATTCGACGACGGGACCGAGCAGCTCGACGAACAAAAAGTACGGCATCGACACCAGCCCGATCCGGCCGTAGCGCGGGTTCAGAATCATGCCGCGATGACGCCACAGGCTTTCGAACAGCCCGCGGTGCCAACGAATGCGCTGCAGCTTCAGGATGCGCAGCTGCTCGGGCGCTTCCGTCCAGCAGACCGGGTCGGGGATGTAAGCGATATGCGCCTTGCTCTTCTTCCTGCGGATCAGCCGATGCAGCCGCACGATCAGCTCCATATCTTCCCCGATCGTGCCGGTTTCGTAACCTCCCGCCTCCAGCAGCCAATCTTTGCGGAACACGCCGAACGCGCCGGACACGATCAGCAGCATGTTCATTCGGCTGAGCCCGATGCGTCCCATCAGGAACGCCCGCATGTATTCGATCACTTGCATCACGACGATCCGGTTGCGCGACAGCCGGATGTCGCCGCCGAGAAACCCCCGGTCGACGAAGCTGCCGTTGGCGATGCCCACGCTGCCGCCGCAGGCGATAATTTCTTCGCCGGGCTTTGCCTCCGCGATCGGTTTCATGATTTTCAGAAACGCGTCCGGATCGAGCACCGTGTCGCCGTCCAGCGAAACAACGTACGGGTAATGGGCCAAATTGATGCCGACGTTCAAGGCGTCGGCTTTGCCGCCGTTCTCCTTGTCGGCGAGCACCAGGTTCGGGTGCCGGCGCGACCGGTATATGCCGCGAACCGGCTTCGTCGCTTTCGGCAGCCCCGACCAGGGCACCTGGTGTTTTACTTCGAACATATCGAACTCGTCGATCATCCGCTGCAGCGTGGCATCCTTCGATCCGTCGTTGACGACGATGATTTCGTAGCTGCCGTAGTTGATGCCGAGCAGCGACCGTACGCTGTCGACGATGTTGAGCGCTTCGTTGTAGGCCGGCACCAGGATGGACAAGGGCGGGCTGAACGAGGAATGGAGCAGCTCTTCGTAATGGAAGGGCGGGATGTCCGAATCCGCGCGCAGCGTGCGAAACGCGACAACGAACAACGCGAGATAGAACAGCGCGACGAGCGCAACGTAAGCGGCAACGACGACGGAGCCGACCGTCGCGATGACGGCCGGCCATTCACTCCACGTTCCGTTCATAGCTCCTCCTCTCCAGCATCTCCCCTGCCGCTTCGCGCGCGTAACGGTCGGGATGCTGCCCGGCGATTCGCGCCAAATGCGTTCCGCCTTGGGGGTAGCGGCCGATCGCTTGCGCGGCTTCGATGCGTACGGCGTAAGCTTCGTCGCCGATCATTTGCTCCAGCAGGCTGCGGTAGCCCGCATTGCGCACTTCTCCCATGAGCCGCGCCGCCATCAGCCGCTCCGGCCACGGATACCCGCGCCAGTCGACGTAACGCGCCAGCAGCGCATCCTCCGCGCCTTGGCTCAAGTAGCCGAAATTGGCGGCAGCCTTGAGCGCGCGCACGCGCAGCTCGTCCGACGGCGAAAGCAAGAGCCGCTCATACAGCGCCAGACAGCGCTCCGTCCGGATGTTGCGCGTCCGCAGCACGTCGATCAGGTTGCGCTGCAGCGCCTTGTCGGCTTCATCGAACTGTTCGATCAACTCCTCCAGCAGCTCCGTACCGAGCGCCATCAGCACTTGCCGGTAGCGGTGCTCGGACGAAAGCGGCAGCTTGCCGTGCCGGCCAAGCAGCCATTCCGCCGCCAGCTTGTCCTGGAACGCCGCCAGCGCCCGCAAGGCCCCCCACCATTCCTCCGGCTGCAGCCGGCTGCGGTGCAGGAAAGCGGAAACTTCCGGCTGCAGCCGGTCCATATGAAACAACGCGATATGCGCCAGCGCGTGTTGCCTTATTCGGGTCCGGCGATCGAGCAGCTGATTGCGGTACAGCGGCCCATAGACGTCGCCGGCCAGCCGGTAAATCCGCTCCTGCTCCGCCAACGTGCCGCCCACGCGCAGCCGGTGCGTCAAATACATCTCCAGCGTGCGCCATTCCCACTTCCGCCGGGGCATGAGACGGCGAGAGTTTTCCCCTTGCGTCACGAATCGTTCGATCGGCGATTCCGGCAGCGAGGCGCGCGATGTCCAGGCCGCCATGAAGCCGCGCCGCCGGTTCAGCGCCCACTTGCGCAGCAGCAAGTAGCCGTACAGGACAAGCAGCAAGCAGGCGAAGCCGGCGCAAACCAGCGCGATGGCGCGAACTGCGTCCTGGTCGCTCATCGGCGGCCTCCGGGCAGCAGGCGCCGGATGCGCGCTTCCAGCTCCGGCAGCCGGAACGGCTTCGTGACGTAATCGTCGGTGCCGGCCCGGATCGCCTGCGCGATGTCCGCTTCGTCGCCGATGCCGGTCAGCATCAGGATGCGGTATTTGTCGGCCGGATGCTCGGCGCGCAAGCGGCGCACCACTTCCATGCCGTTCATGCGCGGCATCATCCGGTCGAGGATCAGCAAATACGCTTGTCCGCTTCGATGCCACTCGTCCTGGAAGAACGCTTCCCCGTCCGGATACGTGCGAACGTCCAGCCCCGTTTCCGCCTCCTCCAGGTCGCGGACACGCCGCTCCAGCATGTTGCGGATAAGCGGGTCGTCGTCGATAACGGCGACGCGGCCGGGCCCGGCTTGCGGGGAATCGCCGCCCGGCCCGCTGCCGTTCGCCGCTCCTTGCCGCAGCAGCTGGCCGATCGACATTTTGCGGCGCACCTTGTTCAGCACCCGCGCGGCAAACTCGGCCGGCTCAACCGGCTTCGGGATAAAATCGTCCGCCCCCGACTCGTAAGCCCGGATGCGGATGGCGCTGTCGTTTTGCGCGCTCATCAGCAGGACGGGCATCATCGACATCAGCGACCGTTCCTGCAAGTAAGCGAGCAGCTCGAAGCCGCCGCGTCCCGTCATGACGACGTCGAGCACGACGCAGTCCGGCTTCAGCTCGCGAAACCAGCGCAGCGCCGTCTCCGGATATGGCGTGGCCATCACCATGCAGCCTTCCTGCTCCAGCCGCTCCTTCATGACGCGCAGCAGCGCAACATCGTCGTCGACGAGCAGCACGAGTGCTTCGTGCGGCTTGGCGGGATCGGCGGCTGCCTGCGTTTCTACGGCTGCGGCGGTTTCCTCGCCGGCGGCGGCAAGCTCCCGCAGCGAAGCCGCCGCTTCGCCGTCGCCGGCGTTCGCGCTGCCGCGCAACGCCAGCAGCGGCGCGACGAAGCGCTCCAGTTCGGCCAGCGGCCACAAGCGATCGCCGTACTCCGCCAGCCCGGGCAGCAGCCGTTCGGCGGCAAGCGACCAATCGCCCAGGCCGATCGTCGCCGCCGTGCCTTTGATCCGGTGCAGCAGCCGGTACAGGTCCGCTTCCCGCACCGGTCCGCCGGTCAAACGCCAGGATGCGATCGTCTCGTCAAATTGTCCGATAAACAGCAGTTGATACTTCCTCATCTCGCTCTCCTTTAAGTCGCCGGGTCGAACGGGTTGATGCTTGTTTGAGGGGGTGAACGGTCGGAAGCCACGCCGCGTCGGGCGAGAGGGGTGAAACCGGGGATTTGACTTGCGCTTGCACTTCTGCGGCGACGGCGTCATGTTAGCGTTTGCTTTTCACTGTTCCCCTATTATAGCCGTTGTGGCGGCGGACGGAAAAGCCCTAATTTTGGCGGAAATAGGTTTGTCGTGCAAGGAGATGAGACCTGCTATCCATGCCCTTGTGCGCATCCCCATGGTATAATATCCCATAAGTGCTCCAAACAAGGAGGAAACGAGTTTGAACAAAATCATCGCCCATATCGTCGCTTCCATCGCCTCGCTCTTGCTTCCCATCCTCTTTTTTGCCCTCGCCTATTGGGATGTTCACCGGCCCAAAGTCGGCCCGATCGGCGACGGCCAGCTGCATATCTCCTTCTATCAGGCGCTTCCGGGCATTCTTTTGTTTCTGTCGGGATGCTTGAACTTGCCCCTTGCGCTTTACCGTTACAAGAAGCATCGGGACGAGATGCGGGAAGAGTGAGCGTGGCGGATCTATTACACCTTAACCTCCTCCAAAGTATGTGGGGGCTGCAGCGCAGGTAACATGCGCTATTGGTGCCGCGACGCATACAGATCGGAAAGTAGATACGCCGTAACTGCAACCTGATACCAAACGGAAGGTCGAGGCAAGCAGCGAGCGAAATAAGGCTGATTTCAGCCTTACAGCGACGCTTCGCCGAGCAGCGAGCAAAATAAGGCTGATTTCAGCCTTACAGCACCATTTTCCCAAACGGAAAGCAAAATAAGGCCGATTTCAGCCTTGCAGTGCCACCTCGCCGAGCAGCGAGCGAAATAAAGCTGATTTCAGCCTTACAAAGACGCTTTGAATTTAGACTAGAAAGTAGACACACTGTAACAGCGACCTGATACAATACAAACAAACGAAAGGTCGAGGTGTGTCATGGGAAATATCCGCCAACATTTTGATGAGGAGTTCAAACGCCAAACC
>NZ_SHLX01000057.1 GCF_004764705.1 Paenibacillus cymbidii
CGCCTCCTTGGTGGGTTTTAGGGCTATTGACCCGTCACACCCCCATCATACGAGGCGCTCCTGTTTTTTGTCCAAGGCCGTATCTTGGCGCCTACAGGAATGTTTACAGGTTCCAAGGCACCGATCCGGTCTACCTTGGGGCTCGTCGGAGCATACTTTGAAGTTGCTCATCGGTAATCAACAGCCGCGAGAAATGGCTTATCGGTCGATTTAAATGGTCATGTAAAATGTATCCAGTGAAATCACGGGTTATTTGCTGGATGAAAGCCCAAGTTTGTTAAATACATCGTGAATTCTGGCCGTTAAATGCAAATATGCATGTAACCGGCCTTTTGCGCGGGTTTACCTTCAAAGATACACGTAATGGCTCTCGTATCGCCTAATTATTGGAACATTCTGGTTTGTTAAGTGCAGAATGGCATGTAAAAGGTACGATCGAGTGTTTGCGTGGAATTTGCCTGCATTGTTACACTTAAGCCTGCTGCTTTTCGCGCCACTTGCTCGGCCGCTCGTTCCACCGCTTGTTCGCCACTCCTCCTGCCACTTGCCCTACCGCAAGCTCCGCGACTTATTCGCTGCTCGTTCCACCGCTTGTTCGCCACTCCTCCTGTTCCAGAGCAGCCCTCGCCCTAAAATGCGCCCCGCTTCAGCGGTCAATTGGACGGTTTTGTCCAATTGTGCAGGGTCGGCTTCGTTTATGATGAAGTCATTCCCAAGGAAGATGAGGAGTGACGGCGGATGTGTCGAATCAAAATGTTGAACCGGGTATCGCTCGACGGTTATTTTGCCGGGGCGGACGAGGCGAGTATGGGGATGGATTGGTTCATCCATGACCCGGAGGTAGACGCCGCAGCGCACACGATGGGCGGCAGGATGGAGATGCTGCTGCTGGGCGGCGAGACGTTCCGCTTGTTTGAACGGTATTGGACCCCGTTCCTCCAGGACCCGCATGCGCCCAAACATTTGAAAGCGACCGCGGAGGAATTGACAGCGATGACCAAGCTTGTTTTCTCCACAACGCTCCCATCGTCCGACTGGGCCAACACGCGCATCCATCGCGGCAACCTTCCGGAAACCGTCAGGGAATGGAAGCAGCGATTCCGCTCCGACATTCTCGTGCTGGGCAGCGGTTCGATTGTGCAGCAGCTGGCGTTGGAGAATTTGATCGACGAGTACATCTTCATTGTCACGCCGGTGGTGGTGGGCGGAGGAAAACGGTTGTTTCCGGACGGCACACGATTCGAGCTGCAGCTCAAGGCGGCGCAATCGTTCGACTCCGGCAATATCCTGCTGCATTATGAGCGAAAGAAGGGGAACTAGAGAAATCCGATTCCGCTTATGTCCGGACAATCGCCGATCGATACTAAGGCATCTGTGTACCCCGGACGATCTGCGAAAACCGCGGCAGCAGTGCGCTGCCGAAGCTTCCGGGGATATCCGGTCCATACGACTGCGTCTCCGCACCGCTGTTTCGCATGTGGTTATGTCAGAATAAGCCATGTTATATTGGCTATTGCATGAAAAAGCAACCCCCTTGAAGAAATAGCCAGTGATTTCACTGGCTATTCCCTGGAATAAAACAATTTGGGGGCCAATTGCTATGAATAGCCAGCGTTTTCGCTGGCTATTTTCGACGAAGCGACCCAAAAAGAGCGAATAAGCCATTTTTCATGGCCTATTCGCCTATTCGTCGTAAACCCCCATTGCAATCAGGCAACGGGGCTCCCCAACTACCCCTCCTTCACCTGCGTCAGCAGCAGCCGATCCAAATAAACGCCTGCCACGCTCGCCCGGTCCGCGATCGCGACGCGCACGAACAGCCCGTCGCGCAGCGAATGCGCGCCCAGCCCGTATGTGCGGTACACGCCCGCCTGCAGATGCTCCGCCAGGCCCGGCGTTTCCGCTACGATACAACCCGCGAGGATGTCGACCAACTGCACGCGGAAAACGATGCCGGACGCTAACGCAGTGTCGCAGCGGATATCGAGCCGGATATCCCACCGCCCCTCCGCCCGGTAATAATAGAAGCAAGCCAGGTTGTGCACGAACGCAAGCGCCCGGTCGTCCGCCACTTCGTCCGGCGCCAGTACCGCCGCCGTCCCCCGCGCCGACGCCGGGTCGTCCACGGTGCGGGTCGCCCTGTTCCGCTCGCGAAAGTGCACCCGCGCCGACGTCATTTGCGTAAACACGCTGCCGCTTACTTCCACGGCCGGCGCGCCATCCGCTCCGTCTAGCAGGCGGATGTGCCGTTTTTGCAAATAGTCCGTATACCCTTGCCCGAACCGCCAGCCTTCCACGTGGTAGTCGGCGAACCGTTCGGCCGCCCGCGCGGCAAACCGCTCCACCGTTCCCTCTTCGCTTGCGGCGGGACCGCGGAACGGCAGCCCCGACTGCCGCGCCAGCAGCCGCAGGCCGGCTTCGTCCTGCAGCCGGACGGCGTCGAACGCAATGCGGCAGTCGGCCGCTCGCGCCGCATACTTCGACTCGCCGCCAGCCGCCGCCTCCGCGGCATCGAGCCAATCCGCAGCGGCGTTCAAGTCGGCCGGATCGAGCCAACTGGCAGTCGTAATTTGCGGCAGCACCTTCTCATAGGCGTCATAATAGCTGGCAAGGTTGCGGAAGAAGCAGCCGTAGTACTGGCCGCTCTCCCGCATCCTCCCGTGGAGCATCTGCCACAAGGAGCGGATTGCCGGCGCGGCCGGTCCGTAGTAGCCGTCGATGAACGCGTCGATCAGCGCCTGTTCGTCCTGCTGCGGGTCCCACAGCAGCTTCGCGTACACCCACGCCTTCAGCTCGTGAAAATTGCCGCGCAGGTTGAACCCGTCGCCCTGCAGGAACACGCCGGTCACGCGGAACGCCGACAGCTGCCGCAGCAGCGCAGCGGTTCCGTAGGCGTACGGATGCGGGATGGCGAGATTGTGGGCATTGAGCGTGTAATGCCAGATGTACAGGTTGCTCGTTAGAGCCGCCCAACCGAGCAAATCGTCGTAGAAATGGCGGTTCGCCTCGTGATCGAGCGGATGGTTCATCGAGCATTCGATGCTGCACAGCCGGATCATGATATTCGGCCGCGGGCGAACCGTAACCGGCGGCTTGCGCGTCCATTGATAAGCCAGCGTTTCGACCACGGTGCCGGGATAATCGCGCTCGACCGCATCCGCCACCTCGTTCAGGAAGTGCAGCAGCAGGTCGGTCGGCGAGCCGAGCTCCCGAATCGCGGCGCTGCAGCGCTCGCAAGTGCAATGCTCGGGATAATCGTTCTGGCTGACCGAAACGCAGATCGTACCGGGATGGTTGCCCAGCCAACCGAGCGTATTGGCGATGAATTGCCGCCGCATCGCTTCGTTCGTCAGGCACAGCTGGTACACCTCGCGCCGGCCCGCCATCTCGCCGAACCATTCCGGATGCGCTGCGAAGTACGCCGAAGGCGGCATGATCTTCTCGAACGTGTGCGCCTCGCCGAGCAAGTCATAATGGCCGCCGAACCGGTCCGGCACAACGTTGAAGAACCCGCCCAGCTTGCCGGTCGCCGCGAACCGGCCTTCCTCCGGCACGATGCCGCGCGAGTCGCCGCCGTCCAGCTCCCGCAGCTCGTCGGCGGTCAGCCGGATCGCCCGGGAGAACACCTCGCGGATGCGAAACGGCGGCGCATACATCGTATCCGCAGGCTCCACCGCCAAGTCCGGCGCCGCGGGCACGTCGATGTCCGTCGGCGTCCACCAGCGAATCCCCGCGTACTGCTCGAGGAACGTATACACGGCATACATCGTTCCCCGCGGACGACCGCCGGCCAGGATCAGCTGCTCGCCCGCCGTACGAATGACGATCGTGTCGCTGTCCAGCGCATCCAGCGGCTCCTCCGGGAACAGGCGGCCATACAAGCCGCTGTGTCCCACGGCGATGCGCAGCCCGTCAGCCGCTGCCTCTTCTTCCCGCACCACCGGGAACGCCGCTCCCGTCGCCAGCCGCAGATAGCGGCCCAATTCGTCCGCCGCCGTCCGCTCCGGCTCCGTTGCGCCCTCGCTCACCGTAATGACATACCGCGAAACGCCCTGTTTGCTCAACTCCAGTCTCATGCCACCCATCCTACCGCTTCCTCTCCTCATTTTGCCACGCCGCAGCAACACACGAACACGCGCGCACGCCCCGATCATGCCATACGGCACCGGGGGAGGAAACGGTCGAATCTCAACTTTCGTCCACTTTTGCAAACTGGCGGTCAAATCGGACCATTCTTGCTTCTGTGCACCCGTCCAGTAAACAAATGTTGAAATAGTGCCATATGCAGCCGGACCGGGGCTGTGGAATGATGGAGGCACGACGGAAACGTCAGTCAGCCTATGGAGGATCGGGAATGAGAACGCTGCTGAACGAATGGAGGCACTTCCGCAAGCACCAGGAACTGTTCTGGCTTACGCTGCCGGGCATCGCGTACAAACTGATTTTTGCCTACCTGCCGATGTTCGGCATTATCGTCGCCTTCAAAAATTACCGCTTCGACAAAGGCATCCTCGGCAGCGACTGGGTCGGCTTCGCCAACTTCCGTTACTTCTTCGTCTCCGACATCGCCTGGCGGATTACGCGCAACACGGTGCTGTACGGCGTCAGCTATTTCGTCATCGGTACGGTGTGTGCGGTCGCGTTCGCCATCATGCTGAACGAAGTGAGAAGGCGCTGGATCAAGGTATATCAGACGTCGATGTTCCTGCCCTATTTTCTGTCGTGGGTGCTGGTCAGCTACATCGTGTACGCCTTCCTCGATCATGGCAACGGCCTGCTGAACCGGACGATCGCGCAATTCGGCGGGGAGGAAATCAAGTGGTACCAGGAAGCCGGCGTCTGGCCCTACATCCTGAACATCGTGCAGCTGTGGAAAGGGATCGGGTTCAGCACGCTCATCTATTATGCGGCGATCGTCGGCATCGACACGGAGTATTACGAGGCCGCCCGCATCGACGGGGCGAGCAAGCTGCAGATGGCGCGCCACATCACGGTGCCGCTGCTGACGCCGATGGTCGTCATTCTGATGATTATGGCGATCGGCAACCTGTTCCGCGGCGACTTCGGGCTTCATTATTTCATCCCGAACAACTCCGGCTTCACGTATCCGGCCACGGACATCATCGACACCTATGTCTACCGCGCCCTGCGCGACCTCGGCGACATCGGCATGTCCGCCGCCGTCGGGCTGTACCAGTCGGTCGTCGGCTTCGTGCTGATCATCGGGGCCAACTACGCCATTCGCAAAATCAACGCCGATCATTCGCTCTGGTGAGGTGAAACCATGTCTCGCACAATCAAGCGGCTGCAGCCGCACCAATTCGCCATCAACCTGTGGTTCGTCCTCGTCAGCCTGGCCATGATCGTGCCGTTCTGGCTCGTCGTCGCCGTATCGTTCACCAGCGAAAAGTCCGTGCTCGCGCACGGCTACCGGCTGCTGCCGGACCGGATCAGCCTGGACGCGTACCGCTATCTGTTCGCGTCCCCCGCCATCCTGCTGCACGCTTACGGCGTCACGATCCTGATTACCGCCATCGGCACCGCAGGCGGGCTGCTGCTGACGGCGATGACCGCCTACGGCATTTCGCGCCGGGATTACCGGTACAACCGCATCACCGTGTTTTACGTGTTTTTCACCATGCTGTTCAGCGGCGGTCTCGTGCCGTTCTACATGCTGATCACGCAGGTGCTGCACTTGAAGGACACGCTGCTTGCGCTGATTTTGCCGGGGCTGCTCAGCCCGTTCTACATCATGCTGCTGCGTTCGTTCCTGCTCAAGCTGCCGATGGAAATCGTCGAATCCGCCAAGATCGACGGCGCCCGCGAGTGGCGCATCTTCTTCACGATCGTGCTGCCGCTGGCAAAGCCGGCGCTGGCCACGCTGGCGCTGTTCATTTCCTTCGGCTACTGGAACGAATGGTTCAACGCGCTCCTGTTCATCGACGACCAGCGGCTCGTCCCGCTGCAGCTGCTGCTGGTGCGCATTCTGAACACCATCGAATATTTGACGTCCAATTCGCAGTTTACGAACGGGCTGAATATCGACATGTCGTCGTTTCCGAACCACGGAGCGCGAATGGCGCTGGCCGTATTGGCCGGCGGCCCGATGATCGTCGTTTTCCCGTTCTTCCAGAAATTTTTCGTCAGAGGCTTGACCGTAGGCTCGTTGAAAGGTTGACACCGGTTACAACCGTTGCGGAGAAATTGTATGATGGAGGTGAACCGCAAGTCGGCAGCCGCTCTCCGCAATCATGTGATAGCTCATTTATTATCAGGAGGGTCGTTCTCATGTACAAATGGTCATTCAAACAAGTGCTGTCGCTGCTGCTTGGCGCAAGCTTGCTCTTCCTCGCCGCCTGCAGCGGCAAAACGGCCGACGCGCCCAAGCCGTCGGCATCCCCATCGCCATCTGCCGGAGCGGCGTCGGCATCGCCGGCTTCCGCATCGCCTTCCGCCAAGCTCGATCCCGTCGAGCTGACCTGGTACTACGGCGTGTCCAAACAAGAGCCGGACCAGAAGCTCGTTCAGGACGAAGTGAACAAATATTTGCAAGCCAAGCTGAATACGACGATCAAGCTGATTCCCGTCGAATTCGGCAACTACGGGCAGAAGCTGAACACCGTCATCGCCGCCGGAGACACGTTCGACATCCTCTGGAACGGCTTCGCGTTCAACCACGAACAGAACATGCGCAAAGGCGCTTTCCTGGCGATTGACGAACTGCTGGACAAATACGCGCCGAACATCAAGAAGAACACGCCCCAGATCGTATGGGATTCGCTCAAGATCGAAGGCAAAACGTACGCGATTCCGAATATGCAGACGATGTCCGGCCAATACGGCGTGCTTGTGCAGAAGCGGCTGGCCGACAAATACAAGCTCGACCCGAGCAAAATCAAGAAGATGGGAGACCTCGAGCCGTTTCTGGAGCAAGTTAAGAATGGGGAGAAGGACATTATCCCTTACGGCAACTTCGGCAACCAGTATTACCCGATGAACGACATCTGGGGCATTCCGCCCGACGGCTTCGGCGTGAAGAAAGGCGACAGCAGTCACGCGCTCTTCCGCCACTTCAACGAAGAAGCTTACAAGCTGGCCAGCAGCTGGTACAAAAAAGGCTACATCTACAAAGACGCCGCCACGTCGAAATACAACGATTTTTACAGCAAGGGCTTGCTCGCCGTTATCGGCGTTACGACGCTCAAGCCGGGCGTGGAAGCCGAAGCCAAGCTGAACAACGGCGGCAACGACGTCATCGCCATCCCGCTTGCGCCGGTGACGACGCAGGGCTTCAGTCCGGATACGCTTCAATCGATCAGCCGCACGTCCAAGCACCCGGACCGCGCGATGATGGTGCTCGATCTGGTCAATTCCGATCCGTACCTGTACAATTTGCTGTGCAACGGCATCGAAGGCAAACATTACGACAAGCTGCCGGACGGCACGATCAAGCTGAAGGAAAACGGCGCCTACAAGCCGAATGTAGACTGGGTGTTCGGCAGCGTCTTCAACTCCTACGTCAAGGAGGGACAGCCGCTGACCATCTGGACGGAAACGAAGAAGCGCGACGAGACGGCGGAAGTGAACCCTTACGGCGCGTTCAAGTTCAATTCCGAACCGGTAAAAACGGAGATGGCCAACGAACAGGCCGTGCTGAACGAATACAAGATGGGGCTGGCCACCGGCACGCTCGATTTCGAAACGACGTGGCCGAAAGTGTACGAGCGGTTGCAGAAAGCCGGTGAAGACAAAATTTTTGCCGAGGTGCAGAAGCAGTTCGACCAGTTCCTCAAAGATAAAGGGATGAAGAAATAGCCGCTTGGCGTGGCTTGGAAGACGGCCGTATTCGCGGGGCATGCGCCCCGGCGATGCGGCCTTACGTCGCCGACGGCAGCCGAACCAGCAAGGGAGGATTGTGATGAAAGCCGTCGGCGTCTACAAATCGCGCAAGTTCCTGTTTCGCATGCTGCTGTCGTTTTCCTTGCTGATCGTCGTCTGCCTGCTCGTCTTCTCCGGTGTGCTGTACACCTATTTCGAGCGCGACCAGCTGCGCATCCAGTACCAGGCCAACGAGAAGGTGCTGGCGCAGGTCGATCAGAACATGAATTACCTGGAGCAAATGATCCGCGACGTTGCCGTGTCCGTCTTTTTCGACGACGATTTGTACGCGCTCCGCTACGGGGAGCTGCCGGAAGACATCGTGACCAAGATCCATCAACTGAACAAATTTTACACCAACTCCTCCTTTCTCCACTCCATCGTGTTCTACAACCCGCGGATGGACCGATTTTATGCCAATACGACCGGCTCCGCGGAAATCGACAACGAAAATTTGTTCGCGAAGCTGCGCAATTATACCGACTTCAAGGCCGATATCGTCAAAATGAAGCTGACCCCTGTCTATTTCGACAATGCCAGGGGCAATGACGGAGCGACGCCGCTCTTCTTCACGTACGTCATGCACGACTCGCTCGACCGGTACAAGCGCGGCGACAGCATGCTGTTCGTCAACGTGAAGCCGGAGTGGATTCTGAACAACGTCCGGACCTCCGACAGCCGCGATTACAAAGTGTTCGTCATGAACGACGACGGGGCCGTCATCATGAAGGACGCCGATGCCGACGATCAGATGGCGCTGGCGCAAAAAGTTTCCGCCAAGCTGTCCGGCGGCAGTCCCGGCGGCGGCTACAGCGTCGAATCGTTTGCCGGCGACCGGTATGTCGTTACGTCCAAAAAAGTCGCCAGCCTCGGCTGGAAAGTCGTGATCGTCCAGCCGCTGCGGAACATTCTCCTGACCGACGACCATCTGAAATGGGTCATCGTCGCCGTCACCGCTACCTTCGCGCTGCTCGCCGTTACGTTGTCCGTGGCCATTTCGCGGCTGCTGTACAAACCGATCGGGGCGCTCACGCGGCAGATCAAGTTCCCGCAGGATATGCCGGAAGGGCATTGGCGGCAGCCGCAGGACGAGCTCGGCTACATTTCCTCGTACCAGCAATTTTTGACCGACCGGCTGACGGTGCTCGCGCAGGACCGCCAGGACAATAAAGCGATGACGCGAAACTACGTCGTCCGCCGTCTGCTGGTCGACAGCGGTTCGCTGAGCGAGGAAGAGCTCGCCCAGACGGCGGCGGCGCTGCAGCTTGACTTGTCCGGCGCCTTCCGCGTCATTCTGCTGCGCATCGACGACCTGCACCGGTTCAAGGAATCGCACAGCCAGGGCGAGCAGAAGCTGATCGCTTTTGCGCTGCTGAACATCGCGCAGGACGTGCTTTCGCAGCAATACGCATGCGAAACGATCGACATGCGCGACGACCTGCTGGCCGTGCTGGTCGCTTGTCCGGCTGCGAGTGCGTCTTCGCCGCAAGCGAATGCAGCGGGCGAAGAGCGCGAAACGGCTGCGCTGATGCGGGAAGTCGCCCGCGTGGCGCAGCAGTATTACCAGGTCTCGTTCACCACCGCTATCAGCGGTGCCGCGCTGCGGTACGAGGCGATCACCGCCAGCTACAACGAAGCGCTGCAGCTGTTGCTGTACCGCTTCGTTCACGGCAGGGGCGCTTGCCTGACGCCGGCGGTCCTCGCGGAGATTCGCCCGACGCTGCCCTCCATTGCGGAGCACGAAAAGCGCATCCTTGACGCGCTGCGGCTCGGCGATGCCGCGGGCTTTGCGGAAGCGATGCGCGGCTACCGGCTTTATTTGGCGGACTATGCCTACGAACCGATCGTTTCGTCGGTTATGCACCTTATCCTGGCGCTCAACCAGGCTTGCAAGGAAATCAACTACAACCTGCTCCATCCGGTTGACGTTGCTTTCCTGTCGCCGGGCCTGCTCGAGCAGGAAACGCTGGACGACGCGTTCGAGGCGATCGCGGCCGTCGGCGAAACGTTCTTCGAGCAGCGCGATCAGGCGCGTTCGGACCGCAACGAAACGATCGTCTACAGCATCAAGGAAATTATCGGGCGGCACTATGCGGACCCGAATCTGAACGTGCAGCACATCGCCGCCATGCTGAAGATGTCCGCCGTGTACATCGGCAAAGTGTTCAAGACGGCCGAATTCATCTCGATCGTCGATTACATCAACGACGTGCGGCTCGTCAAGGCGCAGGAGCTGCTCCTGGGCAAAAATTTGACGGTCGCCGAAATTATGGAACGGGTCGGCTACAGCAACCATAGCTACTTCTTCCGGCTGTTCAAGAAGAAATACGGCACGACGCCCAAGGAATTCCGGATGACCGCCAGCATCCAGCATCACAAGAGCGGGCCGGGCTAGAGGGGGCTGGCTTTCCTGTGGCAGGCGGCGCGCTTTGGGCCAGCGCAGCGGCTGCCTCTCCGACTGCCGGCGCTCCCACGCAGCAATAGCTGCTTCTCCTCCTGTCGACGCGTCCCGCACCAGTGGCTGCTGCCCCTCTCGTCCCCTCGCCTCGCAACAGTAATTGCCTCTCCTCCCGTCGTCGCATTCCAGCACCAGTAATTACTTTTCCATCAGTCGGCGCTCCCACGCTACTGTAACTGCCTCTCCTCCCGTCCCCGCGCCTCGCACCAGTAGCTGTCTAATCTTTAAAGCAAAAATACATTTAAATGATCTCATTTTTGTTTTTTTTCATGTTTAAACGCATTTTTACATTAAGATCAAGCGAAAAATTCAAAATAGGGGTTAGTCTCAGAAGATGAAGTGTATTTGTACACTTAAACGTTCGCAGACAGTCGGTTCGGCCATTTTTAAGTGCAAAAGTGCATTTAGCCGACAGTGGGGTCGTGAATCGCAGCAACAGCACGGCGAACTCATCTGCGCGAAAGCGTGACGGAAATGGAATACGGTCGAGTGGAGGCCCGGCGGCGGGTACCGCCGACCGGGCGGGAGGGAGCAGA
Organism: Paenibacillus cymbidii; assembly: GCF_004764705.1. Taxonomy (GTDB): domain Bacteria; phylum Bacillota; class Bacilli; order Paenibacillales; family NBRC-103111; genus Paenibacillus_AN; species Paenibacillus_AN cymbidii. The sequence goes on from NZ_SHLX01000057.1 coordinate 10,873, forward strand.
GCCGCCCACAGGGGCGGCTACAACAGTTCCCTGCTCACGAGCGAGGCCGCAACTTAGAAATAAGCCATGTTTTGTTGGCTATTTCGTCAATAATGGCATCCAACAACAAAATAGCCAGTGAAATCGCTGGCTATTTCGGAGAAAAGTTCTATATTAGCGTAGTTTGGCCCCAATAGCCAGTGTTTTCACTGGCTATTTTCGATGGAACGGCCCGCAAAGGGCAAATAGGCCATTTTTCATGGCCTATTTCGCCTGCGTCGGCGCAACCTCAGCGCGAGCCGCCCGCGGAAGCGGCGGCCGCGGCTCCCGGCGACCCGCTGCGCTGCCGCAGCAGCAAGGTCAACGGCAGCGTCAACGCCACCAGCACAGTGCCGATGACGAAGATGTCGTGGATGCCGAGCGACAGCGGCGTCGCATGGCTGGTCGGCGCCGGCGCATGCTTCGCGTGGTCGGCCGTCCGCGAGGTGAGCAGCGTGCTGAAGATGCTGACCGACAGCGCCGCCGTTCCCTGGCGGATCCAGTTCAGCAGCGCCGACGCCTGGCCGGACAGCTGGCTCGGAACGGCCTTCATCGCCGTGTTGGTTACCGGCATGTTGCTGAGCGCGACGCCAATGTAGCGAACCGCGATCCAGACGACGATGAACGTCGTGCTCGACACCAGGTTCAGCCGGCTGAGCATCCAGGTCGACGCGCACAGCAGCACGACGCCCGCCAGCACGAGGCGGAACGGCCCCAGCTTGTCATACAGCTTGCCGACGACCGGGGCCAGCAGCGCCATCGCAATCGTGCCGGGCAGCATCACAAGCGCGGTATGCAGCGAAGACGACATCAGCACATTCTGCATATAGACCGGAACGAGGAACGTGCCGGCATACAGCGAAATCGTAATCGTGCAATTGACGATCAGTCCGTAAGTGAAGCGCGACGTAGCGAACAAGCGCAGGTTGAGCAGCGGGTTGCTCACGCGCAGCGTGCGCAGCACGAAGTAAACGACAACAAGCACGCCGACCGCAGTCAGCGACAGCGTTTCCCACGAGGTCCAGCCCCAGTTGCTGCTTTCGCTGAACGCCGTCAGCAAGGACGCGGTGCCGACGATGACGGCGAGCAGGCCCGGAACGTCGAGCGTCAGTCCTTTGCCCAGCCGGTAGAACGGGATGTAGCGCAGCGCCACCGCAACGGCGATGACGCCGATCGGGACGCCCAGCGCAAACAGCGACTCCCAGCCGAAATATTCCGTCAGCCAGCCGCCGATCGTCGGCCCGAAAGCCGGCGCCAGCATCGCCGACACGCTCCACAGCGAGACGCCGAACGATTGCCGTTCCTTCGGAATGACCTGGTAGATGATCGTCAGTGTCGTCGGCATGATAATACCGCTGAACAAACCTTGCAGAATCCGGAACGCGATCAGCGATTCGATGTTCCAGGCCAGCATGCACAGGGCGGAAACGACGGTAAAACCGGCAAGCGCCCATACGTACAGCCGTTTGTAGCTGATCCGGTCGCCGATGAAGCCGATCACCGGCGCAATGACGCCCATGGACAGCATGAAGCCGGACATCATCCACTGCACTGTCGCTATATCGGCATGAAAATCGTCCATGAACACCGGCAAGGCGACGTTGATCGTCGTCGAGCTCAGAATCGCCATGAAATTGCCGAAGAAGACGGCAAACATCACATGCCAGAACGGAGCCGTCGCCGTGTCTTTCTCCATCGGTCTTCCCCCGTTCTACTCCGCGTATTTCCGCTTCGCTTCCTCCACCCGCTGCAGCAACTGCCGCAGCTCCGTCTGGAAGGCGGCCATACGGTTCATTTTCGCATCGATCATGCCTATTTCCGTATGCAGCAGCTTCTCCATCTCATCCAGGTTGCGGCTGCGTACCGCGCGGTCCTCCGACGATTTGGCCGCCGTGCGCAGCTCGTTCAGCTGCCCGTTCATCCGCAGAAACTCCTGCAGGTCCTGCAGCGAGTAGCCCAGCACTTCCTTGGCGAGCACGATGTTCTTCAGTTTGGTAATGTCCGCTTCCGTATAGATGCGGATGCCGCCCTCCGTCCGGTCCGGGTTGTCTATCAGCCCGATCTCCTCGTAATAGCGGATCGTGCGCTTCGTCAAGCCGGTTTGTGCGGCGGCCTCTTCAATTTTGTATCCGTTCAACCGATATCCTCCTTCGGCAAGCAAGCGTCAACTTCATTCTGCAGCATGGAAAATGGTAACACTCATTTACGTTAACGTCAACGGATAGATAATTGGGGGTTGTCTTCGCCGTCTTGGCCGTCCGCGCAAAAGAATGCTAAAATCAGGGAAGACTACGGTTACGAAAGGAGCTGTCGGCCGATGAGTTACGCCGATTATTTTGCCGCCCGCCGCGAGGAGCAGTTGGGCGAGCTTAAGGAATGGCTGGCCATTCCGAGCATCTCGGCGCTGTCCGCGCACAAGCCGGATATCGCCGCCGCCGCCCGCTGGCTGGCCGATTCGCTGACGCGCGCCGGCATGGAGCACGTGGCGATTCGCGAAACGAACGGGAACCCGATCGTGTACGCCGATCACCTGCACGCGCCAGGCAAGCCAACGTTGCTGATTTACGGCCACTACGACGTGCAGCCGGTCGACCCGCTGCACCTGTGGTCGTCGCCGCCGTTCGAGCCGGCCGTGCGCGACGGCAAGCTGTACGCGCGCGGCGCGACCGACGACAAGGGACAGCTGTTCCTTCACGTCAAAGCCGTGGAAGCGCTGCTGCAGGAAGACCGCCGACTGCCGGTCAATATCAAGTTCTGCATCGAAGGCGAAGAAGAAATTTCCGGCAAAAGCTTGCCCGAATTCCTCGTCGCGAATCAAGAGCTGCTCGCCGCGGACGCGGTCGTTATTTCGGATTCGTCGCTGCTGGAGAAAGGCAAACCGTCGATCTGCACCGGGCTGCGCGGGCTCTGCTCGCTGGAGGTAACCGTTGCGACGGCGAAGACCGACCTGCACTCCGGCCTGTACGGCGGCGCTGTGCCGAACTCGCTGCACGCGCTTGTGGAGCTGCTCGCTTCGCTTCACGACGAACAAGGCCGCGTGGCGGTGGAAGGCTTTTACGAAGGCGTGCCCGAACTATCGGAACTGGAGAAAGCCGATCTTGCCAGCTATAATCCGGACGAGCGCCAGCTCGCCGCCGATCTTGGGCTGGACGCGCTGTACGGCGAAGCCGGCTTCTCGTTCACCGAGCGCACCGGCGCCCGGCCGACGCTGGAGTTGAACGGCGTCTATGGCGGGTTCCAGGGGGAAGGCACGAAGACCGTCATTCCAAAGGAAGCGCACGCCAAAATCACGTGCCGCCTGGTCGGCACGCAAGACCCGCAGAAAACGCTGGACCGGGTCGAGGCGCACTTGCGGAAGCACTTGCCGACGGGAGCGAAGCTGACCGTCAAGCAAGGCGAGCGGGCGCTCGCATTCAGCTGCGACCCGACGCATCCGCTGCTTCAGTTGGCCGCGGACGCTTATGCGGACGTCTACGGCACGCGCGCCGTTTTCACCAAGGACGGCGGCTCGATCCCCGTCGTGGCGACGTTCGCCAGCGTGCTTGCCGCTCCCGTCGTGATGATGGGCTTCGGCCTGCCGGACGAAAACCTGCACGCCCCGGACGAGCACCTGAACCTGGACAATTTTGACAAGGGGTTGCTGACGATCGTCCGCTACTTGCAGAAGGCCGGGCAAGGCGCCTGAACCGCCGGCAACACGATAATGCAAAAAGCTGCCTCCGGCCCTTGATTGGGTCTGCGGGGCAGCTTTTTGCCGTACGGCTGAGCGGAATTATTGCTGCAGGAACTCTTCCAGACGATCCCACGTTTCGGTGATGCCTTGCTCCATGCCCATTGCGACCACTTGGCGCAGCGCTTCTTCCGACTCGTAAGCGGCCTTGCTCACGAGCTTCGTTTTGCCTTCGAACGGCAAGAACTCCATGACGATATCCGACGAGGGCATTCCTTCCGCTTCATTGCCTTCCGCATCCGAGAAATAGTCGACATAGGCGATTTTCTCCCCGTGAACGATTTCTCCATAGATGGCTTTCCCCCACGATTCCATACCGAAGAAGTCGCCCTGATTCTCGTCGACGCACTTCATGCAATAATGCCACACGCCGCCCGGGCGAAAATCGATGTTGCACACCGGCAGCGTCCAGCCGCGCGGTCCCCACCAGTGTTTCAGGTGCTCCGCATCGGAGAATGCCCGGAACACCAGCTCCGGCGGGGCATTGAACACACGCTCCAGCACCAGCACGTTGCCTTCCACTTTCGTCACCATTTTGTTCGTCATCGTCCTCATCCTCTCAAATGTTAAGTTTCCGTTTGTCGCGGATTTTTGCGCAAGCGCTGCAAATAGCTTTCCAAAGCAGTGAAGCGTTCATCCCATACGCCCCGGTACGATTCCAGCCATTCGTCCAGCCGTTGAAACGGCTCCAGCCGGAGCTTGTAATGGCGGCGGTTGCGGGCGGCCTGCACTTCGACCAGGCCCGAATCGAGCAGCACCCGAAGGTGTTTCGACGCTTGAGGCTGCCTGAGCCCAAGCTGTTCCGCGATCTCTCCTACCGTGAGCGGTCCGTCGCGCAGCAGTTCGACAATGCGCAGCCGGTTCGGCTCCGATAAAGCGCTGAAGGTGGAGATGTCCATTGGCGTTTGCTCCTTTGACCACCCCGTTTGATCGTCATTCTTCGTTTCATGATTGAAGTATACCACAACGGGAATATTCCTGTAAAGGAATATTTACATCGTTCCGATCCTACTTTCTTCCGAGCCGCGGTTTCCTTTACAATGAAGCTGTTGCAATCGACTTTTTCGGGAGGTGCACTTGTTTGGATCTGCATGGCAAAATAGCGCTTGTCACCGGCGGCGGCACCGGCATCGGCCGGGCGACCTCGCTGGCGCTGGCCAAGCGGGGCGCCGTCGTGGCGGTGAACTACTCCCGCTCCAGGGAAGACGCGGAAGAAACGGTTCGGCTGATCGCAAACGATGGCGGACGGGCGATCGCGATCCAGGCGGACGTATCGCAGGACGAGCAAGTCAGACGGATGGCGGAAGCCGTTGCCGGCCATTTCGGCGCCATCCATCTGCTGGTGAACAACGCCAGCACGACGCGGCACATCCCGCTTGACGATCTGGAAGCGGCGACGGATGACGTGTGGGATGAGTTGTTCGACGTGAACGTGAAAGGGATGTTCCACTGCGCCCGCGCCGTGGCTCCCTTCATGAAGGAGAGCCGGCAAGGCGCGATCGTCAACATCGGCAGCATCGCCGGGCAAACGGGCCTTGGCTCGTCCCTGCCGTACGCGGTATCCAAATCGGCCGTACACGGGCTGACCTTGTCGCTCGCCCGGGCGCTGGCGCCGCACATCCGGGTCAACGCCGTACTGCCCGGAGCGGTGGCGACCCGCTGGTGGGCCGGCCGCGAAGAGCAAATGAACAGGCTGGTTCCCCGTCTCCTGCTGAAGCAGATCGCCACGCCGGACGATATCGCCCAGCTCATCTGCGCCGCGCTGGAGCAGGAAGCGATGACGGGGCAGCTGATCACAGTGGACAGCGGGCAAACGATGTAGTCCGCGCCGGCCAACCATCGCGCGCGTCAAGAGCCGCCGGGCGAATCGCCCGGTGGCCTTCCCCTTGCGGCAAATAAGCCATGTTTTATTGGCTATCTCCTTAAAAAAGGCCCTCGGCCACGGAATAGCCAGTGATTTCGCTGGCTATTCGGACGGAAAGGACCAATTTGAGCTGTCCAGACGGAAATAGCCAGTGTTTTCACTGGTTATTTTCGATGGACCGGGTGAAAAGAAGCCAATAAGCCATTTTTTGTTGGCTATTTCGCGCAAGTGCCGGGAGAGAGCGACCTGCCGCGGCTCCCCCGCCTCGCCTCGTCTCGCCTGGCCTAGCCTTCCAGCAGCAGCGTTTCGGGATCCTCGAGCATTTCCTTCAGCGTCACCAGGAAACGAACGGCCTCGGCTCCGTCGACGATGCGATGGTCGTACGACAGCGCCACATACATCATCGGCCGGTTCGCCATCCGCTCTTCGTCGAGCGCGATCGGGCGCCACTGGATTTTGTGCATGCCGAGAATGCCGACCTGCGGCGTGTTCAGGATCGGCGTCGACAGCAGCGAACCGAACACGCCGCCGTTCGTGATCGAGAACGTGCCGCCTTGCAGGTCGGTCAGCTGGAGCGTGTTGCTCCGCGCCCGGTTCGCCAGATCGGCGATGCGCTTCTCGATTTCGGCGAAGCTGAGCCGGTCTGCGTCGCGTACAACGGGGACGACCAGGCCTTCCTTGGCGGCGACGGCGATGCCGATGTCGTAAAATTTTTTGATGTGGATGGAGTCGCCTTCGATTTCGGCGTTCAGCAGCGGAAACGCCTTGAGCGCGCCGACGACCGCTTTGGTGAAGAAGGACATGAAGCCGAGCCCGACTTCGTGCTTCTCCTGGAACGATTGCTTCCGCCGCTTGCGGAGCTCCATGATGTTCGTCATGTCGACTTCGTTGAACGTCGTCAGCATCGCCGCGGTGCGCTGCGCTTCGACGAGCCGGCTCGCGATCGTCTGCCGGCGCCGGGACATGCGCACCGTCTCGACCGGCTTGCCGGCGTCGCCCGCAGGCGCAGCCGGAGCTGCCGCTGCGACGCCGGCCGCCGTGCTGCTATCCGTCGGCGCCGGTGCGGGCTGCGCCGGCGCTGGCGCCGCGGGCGCTTGCTCCGCCGCGTTCGCCACGTCGTCGCGCGTGATGCGGCCGCCCGGATCGCTCGGCGTCACGCGCTGCCAATCGACGCCGCGTTCGCGCGCCAGCTTCCGCGCCGATGGCGTCGCCGCCAGCGCCTCGCGCTGCCGCTCCGCCTCCGCTGCCGCACCCGCGCTCGTCGCCGCGCTGCCGCTTGCCTGCGGCTGCTCCCTTGCCGGCGAGGCCGCCTCGCGCTGCCGCTCCGTCTCCGCCGACGCTCCCGCGCTGCCGCTGCGGATCGTGCCCAGCGTGTCGCCTGCGCGCACGATATCGCCTTCGCGCTTGGCGATTGCGCCGATCACGCCCGCTTCCGTCGCGTTCACCTGCAAATTGACCTTGTCCGTCTCCAACTCCAGCAGCAAATCGCCTTGCCGGACCGTATCGCCTTCCTTCACCATCCATTGGGCGACAGTGCCTTCGGCGATCGATTCGCCCATCTCGGGCACTTTGATATCCGCCATCTATCGTTCCTCCTATCGATCTTGTCCGATCAAGCTGCGGTTGAGCGCATCGGCGATCAGCCGGTTCTGCTCGATGCCGTGCACCTGCTGGAAGCCGCTCGCCGTACTGGCGCGTGCCCTTCGCCCGGCGTAACGCACCGCCAGCCTGCCGGCGGCCGCCTTGTCCAGACGCGGCTCCATGAACCGCCACGCGCCCATATTGCGCGGCTCCTCCTGCAGCCACACCAGCTCCTTCGCATTCGCGAACCGCCGCAGCCCAGCGGCGATCGCCTCCTCCGGAAAAGGATACAGCTGCTCGACGCGGATCACATGCAGCCAGCTGTAATCCGGCGCGTCCTTGCCGGCCATCGCTTCCTCCAGGTCAATCGCCACCTTTCCGCTGCAGAGCACAATGCGCTCCACCTGCTCCGCCCGAGCCGCCTGCTCCGCCCGAGCCGCCTGCCCCTGGCCCGCATCGCCGGCACTTCCTCCCGGCCGCTCCAAGATCGGCTGGAAGGTTCCTTCCGTGAACTCCTTGCCGGACGAAGCGACGCGCGGATGGCGGATGAGGCTTTTCGGCGCCATGACGATCAGCGGGTTCGCCCGCCCCGCGGCGATCAGCGCCGCCTGCCGCCGCAGTAGATGGAAATACTGCGCCGCCCGCGTCAAATTGACTACCGTCCAGTTGTTTTCGCCAGACAGCTGCAAGTACCGCTCCAGCCTCGCGCTGGAATGCTCCGGCCCCTGCCCTTCGTAACCGTGGGGCAGCAGCAGCGTCAAGCTTGACGGTTGGCGCCATTTGCTGCGCCCGGCGGCCAGAAACTGGTCGATAATCACCTGCCCCGCATTGGCAAAATCGCCATACTGCGCCTCCCAAATGACGAACGTTTCCGGCGCATATACGTTGTAGCCGTATTCGAAGCCGAGCACAGCCGCTTCGGACAGCGGGCTGTTGTAGATGGCGAACGACGCTGCCGCCTCCGGCAGCGCATGCAGCGGGCAATACGTGCCGCCCGTCTTCGCGTCGTGCAGCACCAGCTGCCGGTGCGCGAACGTGCCGCGCTGCGTGTCCTGACCGCTAAGCCGGATCGGCGTGCCGTCCTGCACAATCGCCGCAAAAGCCAGCGTCTCCGCATGCCCCCAATCGACGGCGCCGTCTTCCTCCAGCGCCTTCGCCCGCCGCTCCAGAATGCGCTGCAGCTTCGCGTAAGGCGTAAACCCTTGCGGCCGCAGCAGCAGCGCGTCGTTGATCGCCCGCAGCCGCGCCTCGGGCACCGCCGTAGCCGGCTCGCCGGCCTGCCCTTTCGCTTCCCCGCCGGCGGCGGGGGTTGCAGCCGCTGCCGCCGCCAAGGCCGGCGGTTTGCCGGCTCCCTCGCCCGACTCGCCGCGCATTGCGTCGTACGCCGCCTGCAGCTTCGCCAGCGCATCCTGCTTCAACCGCTCCGCCTGCTCCGCTGCTACCGTACCTTCGGCAATGAGCTTTGCCGCGTAAAGCGCCGCTGCCGTTTGGTGCTCGCGCACCTTCGCGTACATGAGCGGCTGCGTCGTTTCGGGATCGTCCGACTCGTTATGCCCGTACCGGCGATACCCGATCAAGTCGATCAGAAAATCCTTGCGGAACCGGCTCCGATAAGCGCAGGCCAGCCGTACCGCCGCCAGGCACGCTTCCGGATCGTCCGCGTTAACGTGGACGATCGGGATCTCGAACCCTTTGGCCAAATCGCTGGCATAGTGCGTCGACCTCCCGTCCTCGCTGTCCGTGGTGAAGCCGAGGCCGTTGTTGGCGATAACGTGAATCGAGCCGCCGTTGTTGAAGCCCTGCAGCGAGCCGAGGTTGAGCGCTTCCGCCACCACCCCTTCCCCGGCAAAAGCGGCATCCCCGTGAATCAGAATCGCCGCCGCCTTGTTGACGTTCTGCTGCGGGGCGCCCGCGCGGCCCCGATCGTCCTGCGCGGCGCGCGCGTAGCCTTGCACGACGGGGTTGACGAACTCGAGGTGGCTCGGGTTGTTCGCCAGCACGAGGCGCATCAGATGTCCTTCGCCTTCGTCCACGCTGCGCCTTGCGCCGAGATGGTATTTGACATCGCCGCTCCAGCCGAAATTGATGCCGGTCGAACCTTCCGACGGCACAAGCGCCTTGTTCGGCGCATGGTGGAACTCGGCGAAAATATTCGCATACGGCTTGCCCAAAATATGCGCCAGCACGTTCAATCGGCCGCGATGCGCCATGCCGATCATGACCTGGCTGCAGCCTTGCCGCGCCAGCTCGCGCACGGCTTCGTCCAGCAGCGGCACCATCGCGTCGATGCCTTCGGCCGAAAATCGCTTCTGCCCGACGAACGTCATCTGCAGGTACTGTTCGAACTGCTCCGTTTCCACAAGCCGTTCGAGCAACGCCACACGTTCGGCGGCGGAAAGCGGGGCGGCGCCCGCTTTTTCCACTTGTTCGTTCAGCCAGTCCCGTTCCTGCTCCTCGTGCACATGGGCAAACTCGTAAGCCGTTGTCCCCGTGTAAGCAACGCGCAGCCGTTCGATCGCCTCGCGCGCGTTCATGCCTTGCGCCGGGGCATGCTCCCAGATGACGTCGGCCGGGATCGCTTCCAGCTCGCTTTCCCTCAGCCCGTAGCCCTGCGGCTCCAGCAGTCGGGTATCCGCCTTCGGCGTCAGCGCCAGCGGATCGATATTCGCGGCCAGATGGCCGTACGCGCGAATATTCGCCACCAGCTTGCCCGCCGCCGCCGCGACGCGCAGCGCTGTCGTTCCGACGCCGGCCGGTCCCGCAGCTGCGTTCCCGCCGCCGGTCGCCGGCCGCGCCGATTCAGGCGCTCCCCAGGCGCCGAACAGCTCGCGCATCGCCGGCTCCACCGATGCCGGATCGGCCGCATAGCGGTCGTATTGCTCCATGACATAGCCCAAATTGGGCCCGCTGTATGCTTGCCAGAAGCGTTCCGTATCGGAAAGCTTGCCTTCCATTCGCCCATCCTCCCTCGTACAAGGTTGCCTTCTCCGGGCATATCCTTATGCTTACCCCTTTTTTTACCTAGTATAGATTGCACAAGTCATATAAAATAGGACTTATTTTATATGTTATTGTTCTATTATTGAGATGGTTTTCCCGCAAAAGTTGGCGGACGCGAAGCATTTAGCGCAGGTTTCCTGCGCTGCAGTGCCCTCACGGGCTCTCCGCGGCGCGTTTAGCGCAGGTTACCTGCGCTGCAGCGCCCGCTCCTTTTCCTTGCGTCGGCCGTCACTCCGTCGCCAATTTCGATTGCTCGCTGATCGCCGTGCCGACCGGCTTGCCTTCGCAAATGTCGCGCATTGCGCCCGGCCGGTCGAAGTTGAACACATGCATCGGCAGCCCGTAGTCGCGGGCCAGGATGAACGCCGATTGGTCCATGACGCGGAGATCGTGCTGCAGCACATCGTTGTAATGCAGCGAAACGAATCGTTGGGCGGCCTTGTCCCGCTTCGGATCGGCGTCGTATACGCCGTCCACGCCTTGCTTGGCGACGAGCAGCGCGTCGCAGTTCACTTCAATCGCCCGCTGCACCGACGGATAGTCGGTCGTCACGTACGGCTGCCCGTTGCCGCCGGCGAAGATGACCACATACCCTTTCTCCAAATGGTGGACGGCCCGCAGCCGGATATACGGCTCCGCCACGGAGGCGATCGGAATGGCCGTCATGACGCGCACCTCCTTGTCCGTCCTGGCCTTAAGCACGCCGCGCAGCATCAGGCTGTTGATCACCGTCGCCAACGTCCCGATATTGTCGGCCTCCGCCCGCTCAATCCCCCACATCTCCGCCATATTGCCGCGAAAAATGTTGCCGCCGCCGATCACGATCGACACTTCGACTCCCAATGCCACAATGGACATGATTTCGTCCGCAATATAGGCCAGCCGTTCGGGCGCAAATCCGAACTCCTCGCCGCCCGCCACCGCCCCGCCGCTCAGCTTCACCAACACTCTCCCATACTTGACCATCCGCGCACCTCCACCTATTTTCTCCCCGCGACGGGGTACAACAAAAAACACGAAAGCGGCGAACGCTTTCGTGTTTCGAAGGAATGGGAAAAGGAAAAGAGCGCTGCACAACCGTCGCCTTCGCGCCTCCGCCTCATGCTCCCACTCCCTTCCAGATGTGGTCATCGCTTTATTGTAGCGCGATTTCGCGCCGTCCGCAACGCCGCGCCTCCACGCTCCCTACGCCACCTCCTCTTCCGCCACGCTGCCGCCGGCCCCCGCTTTTGCTATAATCGAATCAACTGACAGGAAAGGAACGATTCCCGTGACCCACGACGACATTATCGCCTATGGCCTGAAGAAACGCGGCGCCGCCTTGCGCTACCCATTCGATCCGCAACTGCCGGTCCTGTTCGTCGGAAGCAAAATATTCGCCCTGCTCGGCTCGCACACCGGCAGCCCGAGCGTTAACCTGAAGGCGGATCCCGAAGACGCCTGGCTGCAGCGCCAGCAGTACCCGGCCGCCGTCACGCCCGGCTATCATATGAACAAGCGGCACTGGAACACGGTGCATCTGGACGGAACCGTGCCGGGCGACGAGCTGAAGCTGATGATCGACGAATCGTACCTGCTGGCCGCCCGTTCGCTGCGCAAGTACGAGAAGGAGGAAATCGGCTTCCCGACAGGAGCCGTTTGATTTGAAACCGCCGGTTCGATATGGGACAATACGTAACGATACGAACGATACGAACACAACGGAGGTTGCGGACGACGATGAGAACAATCAAGCTGGGCACCAGCGCGCTCGAAGTGCCGGTCATTGCGGTAGGCTGCATGCGCATGAACGCGCTGAGCGGCGCCGAAGCGGAGAAGTTTGTGCGGACGGCGATGGAGCTGGGAGCGAATTTCTTCGAACATGCGGACATTTACGGCGGCGGCAAATGCGAAGAAATTTTCGCGGACGCCATTCAAATGAACAGCAATATTCGCGAGCAGATTATATTGCAGTCCAAATGCGGCATCCGCAAAGGATCGTTCGACTTCTCCAAGGAGCACATTCTGGCTTCGGTCGACGGCATCCTGCAGCGGCTGCGCACCGACTATCTGGACGTGCTGCTGCTGCATCGCCCGGACGCGCTCGTCGAGCCGGAGGAAGTGGCGGAAGCGTTCGACCAGTTGGAGCGCTCCGGCAAGGTGCGCCACTTTGGCGTGTCCAACCAGAAGCCCCTGCAGATCGAGCTGCTGAAAAAGTTCGTCAAACAGCCGCTTGTCGCCAACCAGTTGCAGCTGAGCATCACGAACGCGACGATGATTTCGAACGGCATCAACGTCAACATGGAGAACGAATCGGCCGTGGACCGCGACGGCAGCATTCTCGACTACTGCCGCTTGCACGACATCACGATTCAACCCTGGTCGCCGTTCCAGTACGGCTTCTTCGAAGGCGTTTTCCTCGGCAGCGACAAGTTCCCGGCGCTCAATCGGAAGATCGACGAAGTTGCCGCCCGCTACGGCGTCAGCAACACGACGATCGCCATCGCCTGGCTGCTGCGCCACCCGGCGAACATGCAGCCGGTCATCGGCACGATGAATCCGGAGCGGCTGCGCGACTGCGTGCAAGCAAGCGATATTCGGCTGACGCGGGAAGAGTGGTACGACATTTATCGCGCGGCGGGCAATATTTTGCCGTAAGCGGTTCAAAATAGGCCCTGTTTTCTTGCCTATTTCGCCAAAAACGGGCCGTCCATACGAAATAGCCAGTGATTTCACTGGCTATTTCGCTTGGAGTGCCTATTTGAAGGCGATCTAGGGCAAATAACCAGTGTTTTTACTGGCTATTGCAGGCGGCCGGTGCCGATCTGGGGCAATAGGCCATTTTTCATGGGCTATTTTCGTTGTCCAGCAAGAAATCGGGCCACTCAGGGGGCGGCTCGCCAGGAGCAGCCGGACGCCCTTCCTCTCCCCTACTGAAATCCCGGAAAATCGGCCAACGCGGACATGCGCAGAAAGAAGAGCACGATGGCGATCGCCGCGATCAGCAGGATCGGGAACATCTCCTTCAGCGAATCCCTGACCCGCACATGCGTCAAAATGCCGCCGATCCCGACGAGCGCGAGCAGCAGCGCGCCCGCGGCCGTCCAGCTGTCGTCCCAGTAGCCGACGATAAGCGCAGCGGCGGCGACCAGCTGCACGAACCCCGTCACAACGCGAAACCATTGCGGCAGCCGCCAGCGAGTGAAGTTGTCGACATGCATTTTAACTCCCGCCATCTTGCTCAGACCGGCCATGACGAACATAAGCGCCAGCAAGCTTTGCAACACAATGACCAAGATATCCATGAAAACAAGGCCCCTTTCTCCGCTCCTTAAATTGTGCTTGACCGAGGCACAGTAAAACGGAAAAAAAATTATTCCTTCGCTTAACCTCCGCTAACCATCGCTTCAATTGCAACTTTTATAAGCACATATTAGACGGTTTCCCGCCATTTGTCCAGACGTTTCCGCCAAATTAATGTTCAAAAAATTCGACCCGGTTCATAACGTCCTTCACTGTATACTTGCGCAAGTAATCGATCGTCTGCCGCTCGGTTTCGATCAGAATTTTCTCCAGCTCGGCGTCCAGCTGCTCGCCGGCTTGGCCGCAGGGACCGCCTGCTCCCTGCTCAGACGGGCACGAGCTGACAGCGGCGTACACTTCGCCCAGCGTAATCTGGTCGGCCGGACGGCGCAGCGTGTACCCGCCCTCGCGGCCGCCCTTGGATTCGACGAAGCCGTTCATCGTCAGCATCTGCATGACCCTGCGCATGAAGGTGGCGTGCGAATCGACCTGACTGGCGATCGTCGCGCTCGACAGCGTGCCGCCGCTTTTGGCCAGCCAGACGATGGCGTGGATGGCGATCTTGAAACGAGGAGGACCGATGTTTATGCCGCGGCTTGCCGTACTCATCCCCACTCACTCCCCCGTTAATGGCACCTGTATGCCGCACATTATAGAACAATCAAGAGGGATGTTCAAGCATGTCCCGCTCCAGCCACGCTTTCCGCAGCAATCGAACGCCGCGCTCCATCTCCTCCTCCGTGACGCTGCCGAAGCCCGCGTACAGGCGCGTGCCGCCATCCCGGCTTCCTTCCTCGTGCTGCGCCCCGTATACGCGTACGCCGGCTTGCCGCGCCAGCGCGATCAGCCGCTCGCCGCCGCCGAGTTCGGCCGCCGTCGCCAGCTCCAGCTGCAGGCCGCTGCTGCCGTCGTCCACGCGCACGAAGGGCGACAGCTCCCGCTCGATCAACCGGCAGAGCAAATCCCGCTTGGCGCGGTAACGCTTGCGGATTCGCTTCAGGTGCCGATACCAGTGGCCCCGCTCCATGAACACGCCCATCGCCAATTGATCCAATCGCGACGGACACGACAGAAGCGACTCGACCGTGCCGAGACGCCCCGCCAAACGCAGCGGAAGCACCATATAGTTCATGCGCAGCGCCGGCGTAAACGCCTTCGAGAAGGTGCCGACGTAGATCACCGCGCCGTGGCGGTCCGCCGCCTGCAGCGCCGGCACCGGTTTGCCGCCATAACGGAACTCGCCGTCATAATCGTCTTCGATGACATAGAGGCCGTTCGCCGCCGCCCAGCCGAGCAGCCGCTCTTTCCTGTCGTTGGTGAGCGGCTTGCCGGCCGGCCGGTGCGATGGCGTCACATACACCGCCTGCAGCGGCGGCGCCTCCGAATCCTGCGCCGCGCCGGCGTCGTCGAACAGCGCAACCGGCACCGGGTTGAACCCGTGCTGACGGAAGATGCTCCCTACCTGCGCGAAGCTGGTTTGCTCGAAAGCGACCCTTCCCGCGCCGCCGAGCAGCTGCTTGATGAGAAACAGGCTGTAGGAGAAGCCGGTGCCGACCACGATCCGCTCCGGTTCGCATCGAACGCCGCGCGACTGCTGCAAGTAGTGCGCCACATGCTCGCGCAGCGCACGCTCCCCTTGGGGATCGCCGTATTCGTGCAGCAGCGCGCGATAGCGCGTCGTCGCTTCGCCGAGCGCCGACCGCCACGCTTTGGCCGGGAACGAGTCCGGGTCCACATGGAGCAGGTGAAAATCGACCGTTCGCTCCGCTGCGGACGCCGCGGTCGATGCGCTGGCCGCCGCCTTTTGCCGCCGCTTCGTTCCCGTCTCCGGTTCTGTCGCTTCGCCCGCTCCGGCAGCGCCAACGACAACAAAACCGCTCTTCGGCTTGCTGTAAACGCAGCCTTCCGAGAGCAGCAGTTGGTACGCCGATTCGACGGTCGTTTTGCTCACCTGCAGCTGCTGCTGCGCCGCGCGCACGGACGGCAGCCTGGCGCCTTCCGGCAGCGTTCCGTCCTCCATCATCCGCCGAAAGTGCCGGTACAGCCGCATATAGAGCGGACCGGCCTCTTGCTCGGACAACGCGGACAATGTCAAATCGAACATGGCACCGCCTCCATCTGACCCCTGATTTATTTTGCCTACTGCGCCTTTCGGGCAGGTTACTTGAAGTATATGCTGAGATTCAGACGGAACGCAACGTTCCGATCACCGATCCGAAAAGAGAAGAGAAGAAAGGCAGGCGATTGCGTATGACCACCCCGGAAGATCGGCTGCGCCGGCTCGGCATCACGCTGCCGGAGGTAAGCGCGCCCGCGGCCAATTACGCCAACTTCGCGCTGGCAGGCGGCTTGTTGTTCATCTCCGGTAAAGGCCCGGCAGGCCATCCGCGCGGCAAGCTGGGCGCAGAGCTGACCACGGAGGAAGGCTACCGGTTCGCCCGGGCGGCAGGGATCGAAGCGCTGGCCGCGGCCAAAGCGGCGATCGGCCGTTTGGACCGGGTGAAACGGGTCGTGAAGGTGCAAGGGTTCGTGAACGCTGCGCCGGATTTCGAGGAGCCCCATCTGGTGCTGAACGGCTGCTCCGACCTGATGATCGACGCGTTCGGTCCGAACGGCGCGCACGCGCGCTCCGTGCTGGGCGCCGCCTCGCTGCGCGGCCAACTGCCGGTCATCGTGGATTGCATCTTCGAAGTGGAGAACGAGGAAAGAGAGGGATCGGAAGATGAAAATGGCGGTTATTATGTTTGACGACATGACGACGCTTGATTTTGCCGGGTTCCTGACTGCGGTCACCTGGCTGAAACGACTCGGATACCGGGACGATCTGAGCTGGCAGTATTGCGCCATCGGCCCTTCGGCAACGGACGACCGAGGCATGGTCATCGCCGCCGACGCCGTCCGGCCCGATCTCGGCGCATACGATCTTGTGCTCGTCCCCGGCGGCATGGCGACGCGCCGACTGATCCATGACCTCTCGTTCATGGAGTGGATCGGAACGGCCGGTCCCACAACCTACAAGACATCCGTCTGCACCGGCGCGCTCCTGCTCGGAGCGGCGGGCTTCCTTGCCGGCAAGCGGGCCACGACCAATCCGCTGGCTTATGAACTGCTGGAGCCTTACTGCCTGGAAACGGTGCGCCGGCGGGTCGTGCGCGACGGCCATGTGTTCACCGGCGGCGGCATTACCGCGTCGGTCGATCTCGGGATTTTCTTCGTTGCGACGATCGCGGGCGAAGCGGTCGCGTGCGATGTGCAGCGGCATATGGATTATCCGTATTATGCCGGTGAGGACACTCGCGATTTACCCGGCGCGTAGCCTTGGCTTATAATGGCGTCACAGACATACTCCATGGAAAGGTCAGGTTCCCATGCCATGAGCAGACTTGACGCCGTATTTTCCGCTTTTCCCGCCTTGCGAACGGAGCGGCTCGTGATGCGCCGCATCGAAGAGAAGGATGCCGCCGACGTCTTCGCCTTTTATGCCGACCCGCTCGTTACCCGCTACCTGGACTGGTTTGGCCCGTCCACCGTCGACGAAACGCAAGCGCTGATCGGCTCGTGGCAGCAAGCGTTCGCGGAGAGGCGGCTGCTCCCGTGGGGCATCGGATTGCGCCCCGAGAGCGAGGAGGCCGCAGTGCCGCCCGTCATCGGCACGGTCATGCTGATGCCGGCGCGCGGCACGTTCGACGACATCCCGCGCTTCCCGCTTACGCTCGGGTACGACTTGCACCCGTCCTGTTGGAACCGGGGCGTGATGTACGAAGCGCTGCAAGCCGCGCTCGCGTTCAGCCGGACGTACCTTCGTCCGCACCGGATTCAGGCGGAAGTGCGCGAAGGCAACGCCGCTTCGCTGCGGCTGCTGCAGAAGCTCGGCTTCGAGCAGGAGGGCGTGCTGCGGCAATATGCGATGCACGAGGTAACGCAAGAGTATCTGGACATGGTCATGATGGCGCTGCTGACGAAGTAGGCGAGGCCGCTCACTTGTGGTTTTCAAAAAACAGCGCCGGCCCGTTCACCAGCGCAGCCGCTTCCTCCTCCGTGCCGAACATGCCGTAAGCGAGCATCAGCTTGACCAGGGCGGCTTCGATCGACACGTTCTCCATGGCCACGGCACCCGCTTGCAGCATGGCAACTGACGAAGCGTACAAGTCGCCCGACGCATTTTTGATCGGCGCCGCGTATACGGTCACACCGTATGACCGGCAATAGGCGATGAAACGGTGGAACGAATATTGGCCGCCTTCCGCCTCCCGGGTGCATGCCGTACCCGAATGGTACAAGTCGTGCAGCACCGCCTTCGGCCGCCGATGCGCAAAATCGAACCACTCATAATTCGTCCCCGGATAAGGACGGATATACAGAATGTCCGTGGAGAAGGCGAGCCGGCCGAACGGAAACACCCGCCCCCTCGTCTGCTGCGCGTGCAGCCGCTCCGGCGACGGATTCAGCGGATGCGGATCGGGCACGAACTTCCCGTTCTTCATCCGTCCGAACGGCACGTCGTACGTGCTGGCGTACTGATCGGTGAACGGCGCCGCCTGCAGCAGCCGCGTGCCCAGATGGACGACCGATTCCCCCTTGTCGTTCTCGTACACGACGAATACGCCGGGCAATCGCCTGTCCAGTATAAAATCAATGGCATCCCCGAAATTGCGCTGCCCGACGTTGCGAGGATCGTCCAATGGATAGTTGCTCGCCGTCAGTACGAGCGGTACCCGGATGTCGTGAAACGCATAACTCAAACACGCCGCCGTGTACGCCAGCGTGTCGCTGCCGTGCGTCACGATCACGCCGTCGTATTGCGCCATATCGGCTTCCTGCAAGCTGGCGGCCAGGGTCAGCCAGTCGGCGGGAAGCATATTTTCGCTCAGGATGTTCAGCGGCTGCTTCGTTTCGAACGCAACGCCGCGATTGCCGGGAGAAGCGCGATAAGCTTCGATCAGCCGGTACGCCGCCGCGGCATCGACGTCGATTGTGCGGTCGCTTTTTCGGCTGCCGATCGTTCCGCCCGTAAACATGACCAGCATGGTCGCCATTTCCGTCATCCCCTTCTGCAATTGAAAATAGGCCATGAAAAATGGCTGTCGATTAACTGTTTATCACTTAATCTGCGAGGCGCACGAAATTATATGCGAAAAATCATCTATAATGAAGGGTGAACCTGCCAATTCCAGCGATTATATGCGATATTTCATACATAATTCGCGATTTTAGCCGCATTTTCGAAATTATATGCGAAAAATCATCTATAATCTCTGCAGCCATCCGTACTCGCCAATCGATCCACAGTTAATCGACAGCCTCGAAAAGCGGCATATTTCGCCACAACCGGGTGCCTCACTAGCTTAACCCGAAACAGCCGCCGCGAACAGACCGCCGCTGCCGGATAATTTCCGGGCCGGACACGGCAGCGGCCGGCCCTCCGCAGAGAGCCGGCCGCTGAACGCAACCGCGCCGGTTTATTGCGCCGCCGCTTCCGCCCGTGCGGCCCCGCCTTTCGCCGCGCGCGGCTGCTTCCGCCCGGCGGCGAGCAGCAGCGCAAGGAAGGCAACGCCGATCCAGATCAGCACTGCCGCAGGACCTCCCGCCGCATCCAGGCCGCCGAAGTACATGACCTCGCGCAGCCCCGCGGCGGCGAACCGCAGCGGCGTCCACGAATAGATCCAATCCTGCGTCGTCTGCGACAGAAACTCGGGCGCCATGTTCAGCAGCGGCATCGAGAAGAACATCAGCAGCACAAGAATGCCCATGGCCGGGAAACCGATCCAATTGAGCAGCGCCGACTGGAGCAGGAAGAACACGGCGCCGACCAGCCACAGAAACAGCCACGTATCGCCGGCCCGGGCCAGCTCCATGCCGTACCACGATCCGGCCATCCAGACGAGGAAGCCGGACGCAGCGCCGGTCAGCGCCAGACCCAATACCGACTGCCATGCGAAAGCCGGCCATTTGCTCGCTCCCGCCCGGAGGGCCGCGCCGCGGGCCAGAAACAGCAGCATCGCGGCAACGAGACTGCCGATCCACATGATTTGCGTCAGCATGCCCGGCGCGTTGCCGGAGGCGTTGCGGGCGCCTGCCGCGTGCACCGTCTCCTCCTGTACGTTCATCGGTGCGAGCAGCGCCTTCGCCGCGGCCAGCGGAACTTGCTGCGTCTGCTGCCCCAGCTTGTCGAGCAGCGACTTCGACAGCTCCGCGTTCGCCATCCGCATCGCCTGGCCGAGCCCTTGCTTCACGACCGTCGCCGCCTGCGCGTTCAGACCGTCATTGCCAATTACCTTGACGGTCGCCGGCTTTGGCGCCACCCCCGTCAAAGACGCCACGCCGACGCTCAGATCGGCCGGCAGCACCAGCGCGCCGTAGTAGTCGCGCCCGTCCATTCCCGCACGCGCCTCCTCCTCCGAACCGAGCACCGTCCAACGAAACGGCAGCTGCCCGTTTGCCGTCAGCTTCTCCTTGAGTTGTTCGCCTACCGCCAGCGTGTCGCCGTTCGGCAGCTTCACCGGCTGGTCCTGCACCACCAGCGCCACCGGAATTTCCTTCGGTGCCGTCCCCAGCACCGACCCCATCATCGCCGCGCCGAACACGACCAGAACGACCAGCACGGCAACCGCTCCGATCCAGACAAACTTTTGCTTGAAAATCGCCATCCCCGCTCACCTATCCTTCATTTTAATGAATATTGTGTTGATTACTGATCATATTGTCCATTATAATCGAGGGATCATCAGGCGCAATAACCAGTATCGGCGTCGCTGTCGATTACTCGTCACCGGCGGCGCGATTTGTTCAGTAACGTTGAAAAAAAGAGGAGGAACCCGTCATGTCCGCCACCCCCGCCAAACCCGACCGCCGTCAAGTCCGCACGAAACAGCTGCTATACCGGGCCTTGATGGAGCTGATCAAAGAGAAAGGCGTCGCGAACGTCACCGTCACCGATTTGACGAACCGTGCCGAAGTGAACCGCGGCACGTTTTATTTGCATTACCGGGACGTGCCCGACATGCTCGAGCAGTTGAAAGACGAAGTGTTCGAGAGCATCCGCGGCTGCGTCGTCAAGCTGAGCATTCCCCAGGCGATGAAACATGCCGACCGCAACGAAGTTTATCCGGCCAGCATCCGGATCTTCGAGGAATTCGCGCGCCACGCCGACTTCCTGCAGCTCATGTTCGGGGCCAAGGGCGACTTGTCGTTCGCGCTGCGGTTCCGCAAGCTGATCGAATCGCACATTACGAGCCAAATTGACTTGAAGCACATTCAGGCGCCGATCGATTACATCATCGCTTACATGGCATCGGCCAACTTCGGTCTCATCATGCACTGGCTCGAAAGCGGCAGAAACCAGACGCCGGAACAGATGAGCAAGCTGTTGATGCGCATCATCAACTTCGGTCCGATGGTGGCGTTCGGCATCCGCGACTTTCCCGCGCCCCGGAATTAACGCCGACTCCCCCGTTTATCCTTTTTGTAAAGGTGCCGAACCTTGCAGAAAATGGTTCCCATCGCGGTTTTTCTGTGTTATTTTGAAACCATGGTTTTGTGGGAAAAGCGTGAAAAATGCGACTTTCGCAGCTTGCAAAGGAGGGATATGAGAAAACGCGATCGGCCTGACAGTCTTGGATTGGTTTTGTGGAAGCATCAACGACTTCCGAATCGGTTTGCATGTCAACATCATCTCTGGAGGGACAACTGCAATGAAATTGACCATTGGCCGCAAATTGATGGGGTCGTTTTTGACCATTGCCGTCTTGCTTGTAATTACGAACGGCTTGTCCTTCTACTATTTGAAAAAAATCGATTCCGCCCACGCCGATCTTATCGAAAGGCGAGCCGTGATTCTGTCGAATGCGAAAGAGATGCAGCTCGAAGCCGCCAATCAGTCCGGCGCCATCCGCGGCTTCATCCTGACGAAAAATCCGGTGATGAAGACGCAGCTGCAGCGCGCGTACGACAAGCTGAACGAGTTGGTCGGACTGACGCTCCCGCTGGTCGAAGAGGACGAGGACATCCGGAAGCTGAACAGCCTGAGCGAGCTCAACAAGCAGTTCAAGGCGAAGTACGACGAACTCCTGCAGATGGTGCAAAATAATGCGGACGCCACGCAAATCGTCGACTATTACACGAATACGGTGCTGCCGTTCGGCAGCCAGCTGGATCCGATTGCCGACGAGATCGCGGGCGGCCAACAAGAGCTGATGGACCGGGGCGCCCAATCCAATACGGCCCTTGTCGAATCCGCCGTGACGCTCGTTTCCGTCATCAGCGCGATTGCGGTCATTTTGGCGCTGTCGATCGGCTATTTGTTGTCCCGTCTCATTTCGCGGCCGATTGCCGCTATGGAGAAGACGGCCCGAAGCATCGCCGCGGGCGACTTGTCCGTCGATCAGATCCGCGTGACCAACAAGGACGAGATCGGCGCGCTCGCCGCCTCCTTCAACGGAATGAGCGCCAATCTGCGCGAACTGATCCGGCAAGCAAGCCTGAGCGCCGAACAAGTGGCGGCCGCTTCGGAAGAGCTGACCGCCAGCGCGGAACAGACGAGCCGGGCATCGGAGACGATCGCCGAAACGATCCAGGAAGTCGTCGTCAGCTCGGAGAAACAGGCAACCAGCGTGGAAGAAAGCGTGCGCGCGATGGGGGAAATGTCCGCCGGCGTGCAGCAGATCGCGGCAGGCGCCCAAACGGCCGCATCGGCTTCGCTTCAGGCGGCCCAAAAGACGATCGACGGCCACCATGCCATCCGGTCGGCGGTCAGCCAGATGCAGTCGATTCAAGCTTCTTACGCCCATCTGTCGGACGAGGTGCGGGAGATGGGGGACCGTTCCGGGGAGATCGGCGATATTATCGATGTCATCACCGACATCGCTTCCCGCACGAACCTGCTGGCGCTTAACGCGGCCATCGAGGCGGCGCGCGCCGGCGAACAAGGGCGCGGCTTCGCCGTCGTCGCCGGCGAAGTGCGCAAGCTCGCCGAACAATCTGCGCAGTCGGCCAATCAGATTACCGCCCTCATCGTTACGATCCGCGCCAGCATCGGGAAGTCGATCGGACTGATGGACCAAGGTTCCGCGGAAATCGGCGAAGGCATGCGAATTGTCAGCTCGGCGGGGACGGCATTTGGCGAAATCCGTACCTTCGTCGAGCATGCGGCGAGCCAGGTGCAGGAAGTATCGGCCGCCTCCGAGCAGATGTCCGCCAGCTCCGCGCAAGTGGCGCATGCGTTCGATCTGATCGCCGAAGGCTCGCGCACGGTGGCGGCGGGTTCGCAGAACGTGTCCGCTACAACCGAAGAACAGCTTGCCGCCATGGAGGAAATTTCATCCTCCGCGATGCAACTGGAGCGGATGTCGGGAGAGCTGCAGGGGCTGATCGGCAAGTTCCGCATGTAAGTTACCGACGGAGGCGTTCGGTATCGGGGATCACCAATCGTTGGTCTAGGTTGCCAATAACGTACATAACATGCAAGAGCGGAAGCGGTTTGGCAACCATTCTCCCCTGCGAGGTGTCCCATGGTTCAACAAAGAGGCGTGGCTGCGGCTATCATCTTTACGTTCCTCACTTGCGGAATTTACGGCATTTACTGGTTCATCGCACTGACGAACGACGTCGGCAGGCTCAGCGGGGATTCTTCGTTCACCGGAGGCAAGCATTTCCTGCTCACCCTGGTGACGTGCGGCATCTGGAGCTACATCTGGTCCTACCAACTGGGGCAGCAGATCGCCGCGGCCCAGCGAAACCGCGGCATTCCCACGACCACCGACAACGCGGTCGTTTATTTGGTGCTCACTATCTTCGGGCTGGGGATCGTCACTTATGGACTTGCTCAAGCGGAAGTCAACAAACTGGTATAAACGTACGGCTCGCGCCCCGTGGAGCTCCGGTCTTGTCCGGGGCTCCTGTTTTGCCGTCGCCGGGCTGCTGTATCTGAAAGTATGGCTGCCGGCGACCCGCCTTGCCGTTCCGTGCGTTTTCCACGGCGTGACGGGCTTCTATTGCCCCGGCTGCGGCCTCACCCGGGCGCTGCAGGCGTATTTGCAGCTGGATGCCTGGCAAGCTTTCCGCTTCAACCTGCTCGTGCCGCTGCTGCTGCCGCTGTATGCCGCTTATGCGTTGGCGGTTCGCGCGAAGCGGAAACGCACCGGCCACGCCCTGATGGCGGCCATGCTGGCGATGACAATCGCCTTCGGCGTCCTGCGCAACTTCCCCTCCTTCGCTTGGCTCGCTCCAAACAGTCAATGAAACAGTTACTACTCAGGTACTCTCCGGCCTCGAGCGGCCACCAAGGTAGACCGGATCGAGCCTTGGAACCTGTAAACATTCCTGTAGGCGCCAAGATACGGCCTTGGACAAAAAACAGGAGCGCCTCGTATGATGGGGGTGTGACGGGTCAATAGCCCTAAAACCCACCAAGGAGGCG
>NZ_SHLX01000058.1 GCF_004764705.1 Paenibacillus cymbidii
CGGCGCGGGAGCGGGCGCAGCCGGTGCGGGAGCGGGCGCAGCCGGCGCAGGAGCGGGCGCAGCCGGCGCGGGAGCCGGCGGGTCGGGCGCCGGCCTGGGCAGCGGGCCGCGCAGCCTGGTGTCGACGCCGCGAACGTTTGCCGGATCCGGCAACGTGCAGAACGATAAAGGCCCCGTCAACGGTTCAGGCGGCGAAACCGAAAAAACCGGCCCCGGCACCGCAACGGACGGCGTATCCCGGCCTTACGAGGAAGTGTACGCCGATTACGAAGCCGAAGCCAAACAATCGCTCGACCGGCAAACGCTGCCGCAAGCGATGCAAAACCTCGTCCGCGACTATTTCACCGGCATCGCACCCGAATAAAGTGGACAATGGCGTAGATTCAGCCCCAGAAAAAACATTTTGCAGAAATAGGCCATCATTTCTTGGCTATTCGCCCAAAAAGGGGCCGCGACTGGAAAATAGCCAGTGTTTTCACTGGCTATTTGAATGGAAATGCCTGATTGTGGCCGGATTAGACGAAATAGCCAGTGTTTTCACTGGTTATTTCCGATGCGACCGGTATAAATCGGAGAATAAGCCATTTTTCATTGCCTATTTGCTTCACAAGATAAAAAAACTCCGGAGGCAAGCCGATGATTGAATCCAAGGAGCAAATCAAGCGTTGGGCCGGCATCGTCGCGGGTGTGCGCGAACAAATCGGCCAGATGATCGTCGGCCAGCAAGAAGCGGTCGAGCAAATGCTGTGGTGCCTGCTCGCGGGCGGCCATGCGCTGCTTGAAGGCATTCCCGGCCTAGGCAAAACAATGCTCGTACGTACGGCCGCGGACACGCTCGACCTTGCCTTTTCTCGCATCCAGTTTACTCCCGACCTGATGCCGTCCGACATCACGGGCACGAATGTGATGCAGTTCGGCACGCGCGGCGAAACTACCTACCAGTTTCAGCCCGGCCCGATTTTTGGCAATTTGATTCTTGCCGATGAAATCAACCGCGCCACGCCAAAAACGCAAAGCGCCCTGCTGGAAGCGATGCAGGAGGCGACGGTGACGGTCGGCCAAACGACGCATCGGCTTCCGCAGCCTTTTTTCGTGCTGGCTACGCAAAACCCGATCGAAAATGAAGGCACCTACCCGCTGCCGGAAGCGCAGCTCGACCGGTTCCTGCTGAAAATTCGAGCCTTGTATCCGACAAAAGACGAATTGAAGGAAATTGTCCGCCGCACGACAGCGCCCCGGACGATCCGCGCGCAGACGACGGCCGGTGCCCGGGAGATCGCCGAAATCCGCGAGGCGGCCAAGGAAGTGCTGTTGGCCGAAGACGTGCTCGACTACGCCGTCCGTCTGCTGATGGCGACGCATCCCGAAGAACCGGGCGCACCCGAGCCGGTATCGCGTTATGTTCGTTACGGCGCCGGACCGCGCGGCATTCAGGCGATCGTCGCCGTGAGCAAGGTGCGCGCGCTGATGCAAGGCAGGCTGCACGTTTCGCTGAGCGACATTCGCGAAACGGCGGCACCGGCGCTGCGCCATCGATTGTTGCTCACCTACGACGCGCTGGCCGAAGGCATCTTGCCCGATGCGATCGTGGCCGACATTATCGCCGGGCTGGATAGCAACCGATGAGCAGTCCGCTGTTTCAGCACGAGCCGGAGCTGCTGCACAAGCTGGATCGTATGGCGCTCGCCGCCAAAAACCGCATCAGCGGCACGATGCTCGGCAAACGCCGATCGAGCAGGCTCGGCGCCTCGCTGGAGTTCGCCGATTATCGGCCCTACGCGCCGGGCGACGATGTGCGCCGGTTCGATTGGAACGTCTACGGCCGCACCGGCAAACCGTTCGTCAAACAGTTCATGGACGAACAGGAGCTGCAGGTGCACCTGTATGTCGACATCTCGCGCTCCATGACGTTCGGAGCTGCCGGCCGCACACAAGAGAACTCAGCGCCTGCTCCGTCCGCGTCCAAGCTTCGTTATGCCTGCCAACTGGCCGCCTGTGTCGGTTATATGGCATTATGCGGCTACGATCGCGTCGATGCTCGCGTATTCGGCCGTTCAATTGTGTCGGAGCTGCAGCCGCTGCGGGGCAAAGGCTCCGCGGGTCGGTTGTTCCGCTATTTCGAAACAGCGGCGAATGAAGCGGCCGCCGAACCGGCAGGCGATTTGGCGGAAGCGGTACGACGCCCGTCCGCCGTACCGCGATTGCCGGGCTTGACGTGGCTCATTTCCGATCTGCTGTTTGCCGGCGGCGTGGAGGAGACGCTTGCTTATTTGCAAACGGCGCGACAAGAGCTTGTCGTGGTGCAGGTGCTGTCGCCTGAAGAACTCGAACCGCAGCTGGCCGGCGACGTACGGTTGATCGACAGCGAGTTCGGCACCGCCAAAGAGGTGGCGATCAGCGACGCGGTGCTTGGCGCTTACCGGCAAGCCGTGGCGCATTACCAGGCGGAATTGCAGCGCTTCTGCCGCGAACGCGGCATCGGCTACGCCTGTGCCGATTGCAGCCGCCCGCTGACGGATACCGTGCAATCGCTGCTCCGCGCGCGGGGATATGTGCAATAACCGCCCGTACGCCGGCTGCGGACGAAGGTCGAGGTGAATGTCATGTCTGTGTCGTCGTTGTCCGGCCTCTGGTTTGGACTGGCGCTTCCCGCCATCGTACTGCTGTATCTATTGAAACGCCACTATATCGACACGGTGGTGCCGAGCCATCTGCTCTGGAACCGCGTGCTCCGGGAATCGGAAGCGAACCGTCCGTGGCAAAAGCTGCGCAGCAGCCTGCTGCTGCTGTTGCAGCTGCTTGTCGCCGCACTGATCGTGTTTGCGCTGCTGCGGCCGTACGCTTCGTCCGGCGCCAATCCGGACCGGCCGTTGATCGTCGTGCTCGATCGGTCCGCCAGCATGGAAGCCGCTTACGACAACGGCGGAAGCGGCGGGCGCGCCGGAAGCCAGACCAGCTTGCTGGACGAAGCCGTCCGCCGGATCGGACAATACGTCCGTGAGCAGCCGACCGGCAGACCGGTGACGATCGTAACGGCCGGCACGGAGCCGGACGTGATTGTCGCCCGCGAAACGAACCGCTCGGCCATCGACAACGCATTGAAGCAAACCGCCATCGATTATGGCCGAATCGCCTACAAAGAGACGCTTTCGCTCGCATCCGCCTTGTCGCGGGACAGCGCGCAGGCGGAAGTGCGGCTCTATACGGACGGCCGCTGGACGGAAGCGGCGACCGGGATCGCGTTTCCATCCGGCATCGAAACGATTGTGCTGCGCCCCGCTTACGAAGGCAACGTCGGCATCGCCCAATTTGGTGCCAACGCCAGAGCCGGCGCCTCCGCCACGGATGCGGTAGCCGTGCTGTACAATTCGGGTTTGGCCGTCGCAGAAATCGACGTTACACTTGCCGCAGCCGACGGGCAAACGTTTGATTCGCGCCGGGAAACGATTCAGCCGGGAGAGCGGAAGACGGTGCAATTCCACGATTTGCCGCATGTGGACACGTACCGGTTGACAATTGCGACAGGTGGCGACGCTTTCGCTTTCGATAACGTCACTTACGCCAAAGCCGCGCGCGACGAACAGGCCGCCGTACGCGCGCTGCTGGTCGGGCCGGGCAATCTGTTCCTCGAACAGGCGCTGCGTTTGGCGGGCGCGGATGTCGTCAAAGCGTCCGGAGGCGGCAAAACGCCGCTTGGCGCCGTGCCGCAAACGAATGTCGACCTGGTTGTCGTCGACAGCGTCGATAGCGCTCCGTTGTCGGCAGCTCCCTGGAAGGAACTGCTCGCGCGCAAGCCGGTCTGGTACGTCAACGCGGGAACGGAAACGGGAGCAGGGGCCGGAGAAGAAACGCCAACGACGGCAATGCCCGGTGCCGCATACGAAATTGCGGATCACCCGGTAATGCAATACTTGAAGCTGGCCGATACTCACATTTCCCGGCTGCTCCAGG
Source organism: Paenibacillus cymbidii (assembly GCF_004764705.1). Lineage (GTDB taxonomy): Bacteria > Bacillota > Bacilli > Paenibacillales > NBRC-103111 > Paenibacillus_AN > Paenibacillus_AN cymbidii. The sequence goes on from NZ_SHLX01000058.1 coordinate 3,952, forward strand.
TCGATCCGTCGCGGCTCGGCTGGTCGGAGCGGGAAACGATCGTTTCCGCCGGCGGTTTGCCGCTCATCGTCGCAGGCGCCGCGGATGGCCAGCGCCGGCTGCTTTTTGCTTTCGACTTGCATCAATCCGATTTGCCGCTGCGCAGCGAGTTCCCGATCCTCGTTCATCATGCGGCCCATTGGTTGCTGGAAGGGCGGCAGCAAGATCTTGGCCGGATTGTGGCCGGAAGCCGGCTCGACATGGCGCCGTCTGCCGACGCGGCGGACGCAAGTTGGCTGCCGCTCGGCGCACCGGGCAATCGCGCCGCGGCCGCTGTGTCCGCGATCGTACGCGGCGGCGCGCCGGCATTGTCCCAGCAAGCGCCACTAGTGCCGGGGCTGTACGCTTACGAGCAGCGCGATGCCGCCGGCCGCGCCGTCTCGCGCGCCGTCGCCGAAATCGTCGCCGATCCGCGGGAAGCGGCGCAAGCCGCGGCAAACGATCCGCTGGCGACAGCTGGCCGGCATGGCGGCGGCAACGAAGCAACCCGGTCCGACGCGCAGCATGATGCCGCCGCGGACAGCAGGCTGCATTCGCTGATTCCCTGGATCGCATTATTCGCGCTGTTGCTGTTGTATGCGGAATGGGGGGTGTACCGGCGTGGGTCTGCGCTTCGCTGAACCGCTGTATTTATTGCTGTTGCTGCCTGCGGCCGCAGCAGCCATACTGCTGAACCGTTCGACCAAACGGCTCGGCGGCACCCGCAAGACGATTTTCGCCGTCATCCGCTCGGCCATCGTCTTGCTGCTCGTCATGGCGATCGCCGGCTTGCAGGGAATGACCGTACATCACCGGCTGTCTGTCGTTTATGTAGTCGACGGCTCGGACAGCATGCCGGACGATGCCGTTGTCGCACATTGGGTGAGGGCGTCGGCGGCAGCCAAAGCGGAAGATGACCGTGCCGCAGTTGTCCGCGCCGGGCTCGATGCGGCGGTGGAGCGCAGTCCCGGCACCGCCGGCCTGGAACAATTGACGTTCGCCGCGACGCTGAACGAACGTTACACGAACCTGGCACAGGCGATGCAGCTTGCGTCGAGCCTGCAAGCCCGCGATGCGGCGACGCGGATCGTGCTCGTCTCGGACGGCAACGAAAATGTCGGCGATATGATGCGCGAAGCGCGATTGCTGCAGCATGCCGGCATTCCGGTCGATGTGCTTCCCATACCGGCGCCGCCGCGCAAAGACGTCGCCGTCGAGCGGCTCAGTCTGCCGGCCAAGCTGTATCAGGGCGAACAGTTTGCGCTGGAAGTGCAAGTGCAGGCTACGTTCGCCGGTTCCGGCGAGCTGCGCCTGTATGAAGACAACCGCGAGCTGGACCGCCGCCGGATCGACGTGACACGCGGCGTCAACCGGTTTGCGCTGCAAAGCTTGGCCCGCGATCCGGGTTTGCATCGCTACAGGGCGGAACTTTATTTCGACGGCGACGCGCAATCGGCGAACGATACCGGCTACGCCGTCAGTCGCGTTGACGGTCCTCCCAAAGTGCTGCTTGTGGAAAGCGCCCCCGGCGCCTCCGCGAACATCGCGGCGGCATTGCAATCGAGCCTGATCGAGGCAGACCGCATCGTGCCGGAAATGCTGCCCCGCGAGTGGGCCGATTACGCCGCTTACGACAGCGTCATTCTCGACAATGTGCCGGCGTACCGGATGTCGCAGCAGCAGATGGAGCTGCTGGAGCGCGCCGTGCGCGATCTCGGCGTCGGTTTGCTGATGGCCGGCGGCCAGGACGGCTACGGGCTCGGCGGTTATTTCGGCACGCCGATCGAACGGGCGCTGCCGGTCAAGATGGAACTGGAAGGAAAGCGGGAAATTCCGTCGCTTGCCCTTATTCTCGTTATTGACCGTTCCGGCAGCATGGGCGGGGACAAAATCGAACTGGCCAAAGAAGCGGCGATGCGCACCGTGGAGCTGCTTCGGGAGAAAGATACGGTGGGCGTCGTCGCTTTCGACGATTCGCCGTGGTGGGTCGTCGAGCCGCAGAAGCTGACGGACAAACAGGCGGTATTGAACCGCATCGGTTCGATCCAGCCGGCTGGCGGCACGGAAATCTATACGGCCGTGGCGGACGCCTACGACAAACTGCTGCCGGTGCAGGCGCAGCGCAAACATATTGTGCTTCTGACCGACGGCCAATCGGCAACGAACCAGAGTTACGCGCAACTGACGGCCCACATGCAGGAAGCAAGCATGACGATGTCAACGGTCGCCGTCGGCGACGACGCCGACAAACGATTGCTCGAATCGCTGGCGACGCTAGCCAAGGGACGCTACTATTATACGAACGACCAGTCGACGCTGCCGTCGATCTTGAGCCGGGAAACGGTGATGATGTCGCGCACGTACATCGTCGATTCGCCGTTTGTGCCCGCTGCCGGCCAGCTTGGCGACTGGAGCGGCTTGTTTGCCCAGGGCGTTCCGTCCATTGACGCTTATGTCGCCACGACGGCCAAACCGACGGCGGAGGTCGGGCTGCTGTCGCCGGAGCCCGATCCGCTGCTGGCCCGCTGGCAATACGGAGCAGGACGGTCCGTCGCCTGGACGAGCGATTTTTCCGGCAAATGGTCGTCGGCGTGGATCAACTGGCCGCGATTTCCGGAAGCGTTCAGCCGGTTCGTTAAGTGGACGTTCCCGCAATTCGATCCGGCCGCGTATCAAATCGGCGTCACCACAACCGGCAATGACGCGACGCTGGCGATCACCGGCGGCTCCGCCGCGCAAATGTCGGAGCTCGCCGTCACGGTTGTCGACGAGAAGCTGCGGTCGAATGAACTTCAGGCGCTGCCGACGGCGCCGGGGGAATACGAGGCGAGCATGGCAATCGACAATCCCGGCGTGTATTTGGTGCAAATCAGCGGCAAGGGAGACGGCGCGGAACCGAAGACGCAGACGGCGGCAACCGGTTTTGTTGTGCCGTATTCCCCGGAGTATCGTTTATCCGGCGACGACGGGACGGCGAAGCTGAAGCAGCTGGCGGCCGAAACGGGAGGACGCGTGCTCTCGCTGGAAGCGCCGGAAGAAGTATACCGGCTGGATCGGCCGACACAGCGGCAGCCGCACGACTGGACGCGCGGGTTATTGATTGCCGCGCTGCTGCTTTGGCTGGCCGATATTGCGGTGCGCCGGCTGTCGATCGACTGGCGCAAGCTGGCGCTGCCGCTAAGCCGCGCGCTTAGTCGCGCGACGCATCGCAATGCGGCTGCGCCGCAAGCAAATACGCTGCAGCTCGAACGGATGGAGCGGCTGCGCAAGCGCGCCGGCCGTGCGGCCGATCCCGCCCGCGAGCGGGATCGGGGCGGCGAACAGCCGCCGCCGCCAGCCGCCGAACCGGCGCACAAGCCGCCATACGCGCCGTCTCTGTCGAACGATGTCGCCGCCGCCGCGCCTCCTGCGAAACCGCCGTCGCCACCGCAAGCTCCGGCAGCGGCGGCGAAACCCGAACCGCCTTCAACGGACGGCGAGGCCACAATCAACCGCCTGCTAGCCGCCAAGAAGAGGCAGCGCCGCTAACGAATGAGGCAACGTTGCAAAAAAATTTGCTACATTTTCCCCTCATCTTTTCATCATTTGCACAATATCGGGGGGAGGAGTCGGCGCAAGAGGTGTCGAATAGTGTCTGTCACGACCGTATGACCGTTCAGGGGGAAAGAATGAAACGTTATCAGGAAGCTTTAATACTCGCAATCAACAAACAAGCCGCCGAATGGTTCGGAGACGTGAGCGTGGTGGACGCGGCGGATTTGGCACGGTTCCTGCATTCGGTCAAAGGCACGGCGGCAACGGTAGGGCTTGAGGAAGTGGCGGCAACATCAAGCGAACTGCTCGATCATGCGGAAGGCAGCGCGAAACGGCAATGGAATGCGGACGAACTGCGCCCATTTCTTTATTCGTTGCTGAAGCTTTGTCACAGTTTCGATACGGAACCGGCGCCGCCCGAAGAACTGCCGACGTCGTCCGGCGTCGGCAAAGGACCGCTCATCCTCATTTTGGATGACGATCCGATTTTCCTCATGTTTTTGAAGGAGTCGCTCGAGAAGCAGGATTGGGTCGTGATGACGGCCGTCGATCCGAGCAAGGCGATCGCCTATTTCCACGATTATCGGCCCGATTGTTTCGTGACCGACATCAACATGCCGCAGAAGAACGGCCTGGAAGTGTTGTCGCTGCTGCGCGAGAAGGCAAGGCAGCTGCTTATTCCGACGATCGTCATCAGCGGCTACGCCGACAAGGCGCACCGGATCGAAAGCTACCGAACCGGAGCGGACGATTATTTGGTCAAGCCGTTCGACATCGACGAGCTGATCGTGCGCATCGAAAGCCAGCTGGAACGCAAACGGTCGCTGGAGCATTTGCTGCTGGTCGACAAGCTGACCGGCGCATTTTCGCGCAATTATTTGGATACCGCATACGAACGGCTGAATGGACATCTGCAGCAAACGAAAGAATCGTTTGCCGTAGCCGTGCTCGATCTCGATCATTTCAAGCGCGTCAACGACCGCTACGGGCATTTGGCCGGCGACGATGTGCTGAAGGGCTTCGCTTCCTTTATCAAAGCCAATGTGCGCATGAACGACATGCTGATTCGATACGGCGGCGAAGAATTTGTGCTGCTGCTGCCTCAAACGGGCAAAGCGGAAACGAAGCGGCTGCTTGAGCAACTGCTGTCGCACTTTGGCGGGCGCACGTTCGAAGCGGGCGGGCAATCGTTTCAAGTGACGTTTTCGGCGGGCGTCGTCGAAGCGGACATTCCCGGACTGCCGTTCGACCACTGGTTCAAACTGGCGGATCATGCGCTGTATGCGGCCAAGGAAGCCGGGCGCAACCGCGTCGAACTGGCCGACGGCCAATCGGACAAGCCGATGACGAAGAAGCTGAACGTCGCCGTCATCGACGACGACAGGGCCGTTCGCGACTTGCTGAATGATTCGCTGCGGGCGTTTCTGCAGGACCGGTTTCAATTGAAAATCCGCACTTATGACGGCGGTGTCAGTTATTTTGCCGACGACGGCTGGGCGTCCCGCGAGCCGCAGCTCATTTTGCTCGACGGCCTGATGGACGATATGGACGGGCTGGAAGTGCTGCAGCGGCTGCGCGCCATGCCGCAATCGGACCGCTTTTACATTATTATGCTGACCGTGCGCAAGAGCGAGTGGGACATCGTCCGGGCGCTCGAATTCGGCGCCGACGACTACTTGACGAAGCCGTTTCATATGAACGAACTGGCGGCAAGAATCAACCGCCTTCTCCGGAGGATGAAATAAACGGCGAACGAATGGAGGTACAATGGTGGCAACTATACTGCTCGCAGAAGACGAAGCCGTGCTGCGCATGCTCGTGACGGATACGCTGGAGGACGACGGGCATCGCGTCGACGTGGCGTGCGACGGAGAAGAAGCGCTGGCGCTCGTACGCGCGGGCGACTACGATTTGATTATTCTCGATTACATGATGCCGAAGCTGACGGGACTCGAGGTGATCGTGCAAGTGCGGCAAATGCCGGACAAGCGGACAGCCAAAATTTTGATGCTCTCCGCCAAGAGCCAGCAGTCAGAACAAGCGAAAATCCGCGAAGCCGGCGCCGACGACTTTATTCCGAAGCCGTTCAGCCCGCTGGAGCTGGCGAAACGGGTGAAGGAGCTTTGCCATGAGTAGCGGCGGCCGGCGCATCAGTCTGCCAAGACGATTCGTTGCCATGATGCTGCTGTTCATCGTGGCGATTATTGTCGCCGCCGCGGTTCTGATTGCGTTCAACCAGTACCGACAGCAGCAATACATAACCGATACGAACGATATTAAGGCGAAGCAGGTGCAGATCAAACAAATCGATGCGAACCTGAACCAGATTTTTTTCCGGGCGCGCGGGTATTTCGCTTTCAAAAGCAAGGACGAGTACGACCAAATTTTCGCCGCCAAAGCCGGGTTGGAGAAGGCACTGCAATCGTTCCGCCAGATGAAGCTGAGCGACGACGAACGCAAGCTGGCCGATACGGTGGAACAGTTCAAAAACGATTATTTTGCCACGACGCTGCCGAATTACGTCAAAACGCTGGAAGCGAGCGGCACGCTCAGTACGTCGACGAACGTAACGGGCACGTTTACGCAATCGTTGAACGATATGCTGAAATATACGGCAACATTCTCCTCTCAGAACGATCTGAAGCTGCAGCAGCAGTTGGACGAACTGAGGAGGCAACTGGCGAACAACGACTATTGGTTCGTTGCGTACATTATGATGGTAATGCTGCTCGTTACTGCCGTCATTGCCGTAGCAGCCCGCAACATCGGAAGGCCGCTTGAGCAGTTGACAGCGCAAGCGGAACGGATCGCGCAGGGAGAAACCGTCAAAGTGACGGTCATCGACAGCAACAACGAGATCGGTTCGCTCACCCGCGCTTTCGATACGATGCTGAAGAAGCTGCATGTGAAGGAAGAAGAGCTGACGGTGCAGAACGAAGAGCTGCTCGCGCAGCAGGACGAGCTGCAAAGCCAGCAGGACGAATTGCAGCAAACGATGCGCAAGATGGAGCTGAACGAGCTGCTGCTGCAGCGCCGCAACGCGCTCATTCAGGCGATGACGAACACGCTCGACAAGCAGAAGCTGCTGAACAGCATTATTTCCCATCTGGTGGAAATCGGCGGCGCCGACAAAGGCATGATCGTTCTGCTCGGCGACAACAAACAATATGCTTCTTACGGGGTGTCGGGCAAAGGTGCGGCGCAGTTGCTCGAACAGTTGGAGCACGACGTGCTGCATCGGCTGGAGGAAAGCAAACGCACGTTTACGATCGCCCGGCCCGCTTACTTGTACGAAAGAGGCTATCATGCGCACGATCGCGAGCAGGCGTACGATTTGTTCCAACCGGTGCTGTCCACGGGCGGCGACGTGATCGCGGTGCTCGCGATGACGCGTATCGGCAATCCGTTAACCGAGCAGGAAAGGAATGACGCGGAAAGCACCGCCCAACAAATCGCGCTTGCGCTCGAGAAGCTCGGGATGTACGAAGAAACGGAACGGCAGCGCCAGCTGACCCAGGATATTATGAATACGATCAATACGGGCGTGCAGATGGTGGGCAGCGACAGGCTGATGCATCATGTCAATGAAACGTTGTGCGACCTGATCGGCTGCGACTCGGTCGGCACGCTGCTCGGCGCCGAAATCGGCACGTTTTTCCGCATGCTGGAAAGCAATGTGCAGCATCACGACCGGCTGGTCAAATTCATGATCGACAGCATGGACGACCGCTCGCTGCGGCAGCAATACGTCTATGAAATCGCCGGCCGCGACCGGCGCATCGTCCAGTTGTTCGCCGAGCCGCTTACGCGCGACGGCGATCGGATCGGCACCGTATTCGTGCATCGCGACATTACGAGAGAATACGAAGTCGACCAAATGAAGTCGGAATTTGTCAGCACGGTCAGCCATGAGCTGCGGACACCGTTGTCGAGCGTGCTCGGGTTCGCCGAACTGCTGCTGAACCGCGAGCTGAAGCCGGAGCGGCAGCGCAAATATGTGGCGACGATCCACCAGGAAGCGACGCGTCTGACGAAGCTGATCAACGATTTCCTCGACGTGCAACGAATGGAAGCGGGCAAACAAACGTACGACTGGCAGCAGCTGGAGCTCGCGCCGCTTATCACGGAAACGATCGAGCTGCACCGCGAGCATGCTGCTTCGCTGGGCTGCGCGATCGGTTTCGCCGCAGAAGGCGGCGAAACCGGACATGTTTACGGCGATGCGGATAAAATCAGGCAAGTGCTGACCAACCTGTTCAGCAATGCGATTAAATATTCGCCCAAAGGCGGAGATATCGAGATTTCGCTGAAGCGGGCGGGAGATTATTGGATCGTCGGCGTAACGGACCATGGGCTCGGTATTCCGGCCGAAGCGATTCCGCGGTTGTTCACCAAATTTTACCGCATCGACAATTCCGATCGCAGGGAAATCGGCGGCACCGGCCTCGGGCTTTCGATCGTCAAAGAAATCATGAAGGCGCACAGCGGCGACGTTACGGTATCGTCGACGTTCGGCAGCGGCAGCCGGTTCGAGCTTCACTTTCCGGTCGTACTTGCCGATTCCCGTTCGGAAGCGGCGGCCGGCGCGGCTCCGCAAGAGGCGCAGGGGCACGGGCGCAAGACGGTCGTCCTGATCGAAGACGACAGCAGCTTGACCGAATTGCTGTCGCAGGAACTGCGCGACAACGGCTTCCGCGTGCTCCCTTTCTCCAAAGGGCAAGAGGCGTTGCAGGCGATCAAATCGGTCATTCCGGATGCCGTCGTCGTCGACATCATGCTTCATCACAGCATGGACGGCTGGACGATCATGAAAGAACTGAAAAAAGACCCGCGGCTGGCAAATATTCCGATCTTCGTCTCGACGGCGCTCGAGGAGAAGGAGACGGGGCTGACGCTGGGAGCGAAAGTTTATCTCATCAAACCGTATCCGCCTAGCGAGCTGTCGCGCGTCATTCACGAATCGTTGGATCGCGAGAGCAAGCCGAAAGAATAACAAAAGCGGACAGCTTGGCGCGCTACGGCATGCCAAGCTGTTCGTATAATAAGGAAGCGGTCAGCACCAGAGCGGCGACGCAACCGGTCAGCAGCAGCACGAATCGCCATTTGAACGACGAAAGCAGCATGATGGTGCTTTTGAGATCCAGCATCGGCCCGAACACGAGGAACGTAAGCAGCGAGCCGACCGGGAACGTCGGCAGGAACGAGACGGCGACAAAGGCGTCGGCCGTGGAGCAGAGCGACAGCACATAAGCGAATCCCATCATGAACAAGTGCGAGCTCCATTCGCCGCTGCCGATCGCCGCCAGGCTGCTTTGCGGCACGATGGCCTGTACGGCGGCCGTTATTGCCGCGCCGGCAATCAAATATTTGCCCATCTCGAACATTTCGCCGGAAGCGTGATCGAGCGCCGCCGTCAGTTTCCCGTGCGGGTCGCTGTGCGAATGGCCCTGCAGGTCCGCGGCGCGATTCCGCAGCGGGTTGCCCCGGTACAGCCGGGAAATCAGCAGCCCGACGGCGCAGGCGACTGCATAAGCGAGCGCCAACCGCGAATAGGCGATTTCCGGCCGGGTGCGGAACGCCAAATACGTGGCGGCGAACACGATCGGATTGACGATCGGTCCGGCAAGAATGAAGACGACGCCAACGTACGGCGGCACCCCTTTGCGAATCAGCCGGCGCACGATCGGAATCATGCCGCATTCGCAGAAAGGCAGCACCAGACCGACCGCTGCCGCAGCGGCAACGGCGGCGACGGGATGCTTCGGCACAATGCGCTGCAGCGTTTGTTCCGGGACGTATACTTGCAGCAGCGACGAAACGACAACGCCCAGCAGCAGGAAAGGCAGCGCTTCGAGGGTGATGCCGATCAGCAGCGTTTTGAACGCCGCCGGAACGTCGCTGTCGACGAACGGCAGCGAAAACAGCGGCGTCACTTGCGACATTTCGTTTCGAAACATAAGCAGCACGGCCGCAAAGCCGGCCATTGCAAAACAAACAAAAGCAACCCGATATCGGGCTCCGTAAATCGGCATGTCCGATCCTCCTGCGGCAGCAAGCCGGTCCAACGTCATGCTTCACTTTATGCTTGCCGCCAGGCATTTATATCCGGCATTTGCCGGCGGCACGGCGGCTCGCTTGACTTGGGCGGACGAACTAAGGCACTATGAGAAGAGATTCGATTATCGTCCGGGAGAAGTGGGGATGAATCGTATGAAGCGGCATCCGGTACGGCGGCTCGTGTGGTGTTTTGTGGCGTATGCGGCGGTGATGGCCGCTTATTTGTGGTTGTTTCGCGCGCCGGCCATTCCGGTCGCATACAAGGGGACGGTTGCGGACCCGGCGACGTTCATGACGGCCGATCAGCTGCGCATGAGCAATACGTATGCCGCGGAGCGGAACTGGTTGTTCTTTGTCAGCTACGGGTGGGAATGGGGCGTTTATGCGGCGCTGTTGTTCAGCGGCGCGGCCCGGCGCTGGGAGTCGCGGCTAGCGGCCATCGTTCGCCAGCCGCTGCTGCGGTTTCCGCTGTACGGCGTGATCGTGCTGTTCGTCGCCTTCGTCACGTATTTGCCGTTCCGTTTTGTCGGCTACCGGCTGGCGCTTCATTACGGCGTTTCCGCGCAATCGTTCGCTTCCTGGCTGCAGGACAAATTCGTCGGCTTCGCCGTCGACAGCGTCGTTACGCTGGCCGTCGCCGGCACAGCGATCTGGTTCATCGGCCGCGGCGGGCGCTGGTGGCTGAAGCTGTGGCTGCTGTCGGTGCCGTTCATCGCCTTCATGATGTACATCCAGCCGGTCGTCATCGATCCGCTGTACAACAAGTTCACGCCGATTGCCGACAGAGCGCTGGAGCAGCGCATTCTCGCCATGGCGTCCGAGGCGGGCATTCCGGCCGAACGCGTGTACGAAGCGGACATGTCGAACAAAACGAATTCGCTCAACGCGTATGTAAACGGCATCGGCAGCAGCCTGCGCATCGTGCTGTGGGATACGACGCTGCAGCGGCTGACGCAGCCGGAAATTCTGCTGATAGTAGCGCACGAAATCGGGCATTTCGTGTTGCATCATTTGGAATGGAGCGCGCTTGGGGCGATAGGCTCCTCGTTGTTCCTGCTGTGGGCGGGGAGTTTCCTGCTGCGTTTTTCGGTCCGCCGCTGGGGCGTGTTATGGGGACTGCAAGAGCCGAAGGGAGCGGCGCTGCTGCCGCTGCTGCTGCTGATCGTGTCGCTGCTCGGCTTCGTTTCGCTGCCGGTCAGCAACGCCGTTTCGCGGCAAGCCGAACATGCGGCCGACGTTTATTCGATGCAGCTGCTCGGCGATAACGAAGCCGCGATTACGATGCAGCAGAAGCTGGCGATCAGCTCGCTCGACGAAGCGCGGCCGCCGCTGCTCGTCTACTGGTTCCGTTACACGCATCCGCCGATGATGGAAAGGATCGATTATGTCGCCAACTACAAGCCGACAGCAGACTGAGCTGTCGCTCTATCTGCTGAGCGGCGTCTACACGGCGCCTACCTTCATGGAACCGTTGCGGCGGGAGCTGCATACGTTATGCGTTGCCCGGCTCGGCGAAGGCGCTGCGGTCCGTTCTTGCCTGCTGCATCCGTATGGCGACTGGAGCCGCAGCTTGTTGCGGCAGCTGAACGAAGTGCGCGCCGATCTGTTCCGGATCGTGCGGCCGACGCGCCGTTCGAGTTCGGTCGGCGGCCGCGCGGCTGTCGATGCGATTCGCGCCGCGCAGCCGACCGGCAGGCTGCTGCTCGTCGGCCACAGCGGAGGCGGCGTAGCCGCGGTTCATGCGGCGGAGCTGCTCATGCGCGAGGACGGCGTCGCCGCGGAGCGGCTTTCCGTCGTGCAGATCGGCTCGCCGAAGTGCCGCGTGCCGCAGGAGCTTCGCGAGCGCACGCTGTTTATTTCCGCCGTCCGGACGGGCGGCCGCGGGCCGGCGTGGGCCGATCCGGTTACCCGGCTCGGCGGCTGGGGCGGTTGGACGGTTTCGGCGCTTGGGCTGCCGCGGCGCAGCAGCCGCAAACACGCGCCGGCCCATGTGGCGAAGGTGCCGATCGTCGGCTGGCACCCCGACTATTTTCGCGATGCGGCGCCTTACGTGGACGACACGGGCGAACACAATTTGGCCAAAATCGCACACACGATCATGAGTTGGATCGATTTGCCCGCAAGTTTCGACTAGGAGGACAACCAGCATCATGAAGCTTCGTTTTGCCTTGACCATCGCTTTTTTCCTTGGTTTGTTTTTGCTCATCAACGGCTTTATCGGCTGGAACGCCTCCGTTCTGTGGCGCGTTGCGACCGGACAACCGGCAGGCTGGCTATTTTGGCTCGTGTTCTGGATCGTTGCCTTTTCCTATGTGCTGGCAAGGCTCGGCGGCAGGTGGCTGCCCGGCCCGTTCGCGCGGCTGCTCAAAGTGATCGGCTCCTATTGGTTCGCCGTCGTCATTTACGGTTTGCTGCTTCTGCCAGTGGCCGATCTCGCCGCATGGCTGCTGGCGCTCGGCGGCGTCGCTCGCAGCGATTACGTGCCGGCGCTTGGCGCCGTCTTCGGCGCCGCGCTCGTCCTGATCCTGCTGATCGGCTCGCGGAACGCCTGGTCGCCGGTCGTTCGCCGCTACGAGCTGGCGGTCGACAAACCGGCCGACGGGCGCCGCGAGTGGACGATTGCGGTCGCCTCGGACCTGCACCTCGGCAATACGGTCGGCAATCGCCATATCGGCCGGCTTGTCGAGCGAATCAATGCGATGCAGCCGGACCTCATCCTGCTGCCCGGCGACGTGATCGACGACAGCATCGAGCCGTTCGTCCGCAACAACATGGCGGAGCGGCTCGGCCGGCTGAAAGCGCGGCTTGGCGTATACGCCGTGCTCGGCAACCACGAATATTTTGGCGGCCATATCGACGAATATGTGAAGCGAATGCAGGCGATCGGCATCACAGTGCTGCGCGACGAACATGCGATTGTCGGCGGTGCGGTCACCGTGGCCGGGCGCAAGGACCGCGTCGCGGAGCAGGGGGGACCGGGCGGCGGGGGCGGCAGGCTGTCGCACGAAGCGCTGCTGGCGGGCGTGGACCGCACGAAGCCGCTCATCCTGATGGATCACCAGCCGACCGGGCTCGATCTTGCGCTGGCCGCAGGCGTCGATATCGTGCTGTCCGGCCATACCCACCGCGGACAAATGGCACCGGGCCACCTCATTACGCGCCGGCTGTTCGAAATCGATTGGGGTTACCTGCGCAAAGGGTCGTTGCACGCTGTCGTTTCATCCGGCTTCGGCTCCTGGGGACCGCCAATCCGGCTCGGCAGCCGCAGCGAAATCATCCGGCTGAACGTAACGTTCGCAGGGAAATAAGCGGTGCCATCGATGAGCCAAAAGTCGCGTTTCCGCCTGGAAATGCGACTTTTGGCGTTTTTGGCGGTATATAGAGACAAGCAACACGAAGGACAGTCGGGAGGCGGGAAACGTTATGGCAGCTTTACCGTGGAAAAAAAGTTCGGCAGGAACGCGTGTGTACCTCTCGGTGGCGGCGGTCGCGGTTATGGCGGTTTCGATCGTCTGGCTATCGCCGTCAGGGCATGCATCCGCTTATGGAGCGGCAGATTATGCCGATGTGAACGTCACTTATAACGGCAAATCGTTTTCGGTGCAAAAGGTGACCGTCGATTTGAAAGACCCGTATTTGCGTGTGGAGCCGGTAGAGGCGCAGGAAGGCATCGGCCATGTCGAAAGTCTGGGTTCGATCGCCGAACGGTCGGGAGCGGTTGCGGCAGTCAACGGCACATTCTTCGACGCGTACGAAGCGGACGACAGCTCCCGGTATCCGAACGGGCTGATGCTGAGCGGCGGCACCGTCATCCATTCCGGCGGCAATCAGGCGATCGCCGTCGGCAGCGACAAACTGCCGCAAATTATCGCGATGAAAACGGCGGACAGCGTCACCGTGCAGCGCGGCAGCGCCAAGCCGTATACGTTTACGGCATGGGGAGTCAACAAATATTACGGCGCCGAATCGACCGATCAGGTCGTCGTTTATACGAAGGAGTTCGGCCCGAACGTCGCGTTCGGAGGCGGCACCAAAGCGGTCGTCGACGAATCGGACCGGATCGTGCAGCTGACGACCGGATCCGCGGCGATTCCCGAGGACGGGTACGTCGTGTTCGTCGGGCACAGCGCCAACAATCGCCAGTACGTACTGCCGGAGCTCCACGTCGGCGACACTGTCAAGCTGGGCCAGCAAGTGACGGCGGGCAGCGTTACGTCCGGCGGCTACGAATGGGAAGCGGCGCTCGGGGCAGGGCCGAAGCTGCTGACGAACGGAGCCGTCGATATCGATTACACCCGCGACGGTTTCACCGATCCGAAAATTACGTCGGCTGCGGGCGTGCGCAGCTTCGTTGGCGTCGACGGCAGCAAACGGCTCGTGTTCGGCAACGTATCGTCCGCGACGATCGGCGAACTGGCGGGCGTCCTGCTGCAGCTCGGGCTTACCGACGCGATGAACCTGGATGGCGGCGCCAGCTCGGGGCTTTATGCGAACGGCACGATGGTGCGTTATCCCGGGCGGCTGCTCAGCAATGCGCTTGTTGTCAAGCGCTACGACAAGCCGCAGGTGCAGATCGCAGTGAACGGCAACTTCGTGAACGAATTCCGCGGTTTTATCCAGGGCGAAACGACGATGGCACCGTTTCGCGGCATTTTCGAACGGATCAAGGCGACCTTTCAATGGGACGGCAACCAGCGAGTGCTGACTGCGCAAAAGGGCGGCACGACGATCGTGCTGCGGCCAAACGATCCGTACGCCACCGTCAACGGGGCCAAGGTAAAGCTGGACGAAGCGCCGACGATCGTGGACGATCACATTTATATCCCGCTTCGTTTCGTGACGCAGACGCTCGGCGCCAAAGTCGACTGGAATCAGAACCTGTATCGCGCCACGGTGACGATACCGTAGTAACCATAACAGTTGTGAAGAAGCTGGCCGGATCGTTTGCGATCCGGCTTTTTCGCTAATCGCCCTCAAAGATCCCCCGGATAAGCCGACAGCCACGTCTCTCGGAAGCTCGACGACGTGAATCGGATCCATTCCCGCGCTGCAAAGCTGACATAGCTGGACTTCCTCCAGACGATGCCGAGGTTCCACGGCACCCGCGGCTCTACCTTGCGAATAACGGCGATGCGCTCCGGATCGAGCTTGCTGCATACCGTTTCCGGAAGCAGCGACACGCCGTGTCCGGCGGCAACCATTTCGCTGATAAAATCCCATTGTGCGCTTTCATAAGCGATGTGCGGCTCGAAGCCTTCGCGGATGCAGGCGTCGCGCACGCGGTCGTACAGCGCGAACCCTTTGCGAAACAGTATGAACGGCTCCCGCTCCAGTTCGCGCAGCGCCGCTTGCTGCCGGCCGGCAAGCGGATGGTCGCTGCCGACGATCAGCTGCAGCGCGCGTTCGACAAGCGGAACGTGATCGAACACCCCCGGATCGACGGGGAGCACAACAACGCCGACATCGAGCGCTCCTTCGGCAATCGCCTGCTCGATGTGTTTCGAGCCGTCCTCCGACAGGCGGATCGTAATGCCGGGGAATTGCCGGTGGAACCGGGCGATCAAGTCCGGGAAGAAGCTGGACCCGATGACCGGCGGCAAGCCCAGCGAAAACGAGCCGCGTTTGCTTTGCACGACGTCAGACAGCGTCGCCTGCAGCTGCTCGACCGACTTGACGATGGAGCTGGCGTGCACCATCAGCGCCTCGCCGGCATCGGTGAGGCGAATGTGCCGCGTCGACCGGTCGAACAGCACAACGCCGAGCTCGTCTTCGGTTTGTTTCACCATTTTGCTCAGCGTTGGCTGCGAGACGTGAAGCGTTTGGCTCGCTTTGGAGAAGCTGCCTTGCTCCGCGATCGCCGTAAAATAGCGCAACTGGCGAATATCCATTGCCGCACCTCATATATTCCGATAATGAATAGTAATCATTCTATTCATGTATTTTACCTATATAAGAATCGGATGTAAACTTAAAAGCATACGAGGCGTTACAGGAGGCGAAGCCCATGTGGACGAACAAAGTCGCCGTCGTCACCGGCTCTGCCGGCGGCATCGGCTACGCGATCGGCGCGGCGCTGGCGGAGCAGGGAGCGACGGTAGTATTGTCCGACCGGGATGAAGCGAAAGTGCAGCAAGCGGCGGAGACGTTGCGTACGTTGGGACGCCATGTCGTGGGCAGGCACGCCGACGTTGCCGTCGAGGCGGATCTTGAGCATTTAATTGAAAGCGTTCGCGAGCAATATGGCCGGATCGACATCTGGGTCAATAACGCCGGCATGCAGCACGTGTCGCCAATCGAAACGTTTCCGACGGAAATGTTCGAGAAGATGGTGCGCGTCATGCTGACGGCGCCGTTTATTGCCATCAAGCATCTGTTTCCGCTAATGAAGGCGCAAGGCGGCGGGCGGATCCTCAACATCGCTTCGATCAACGGCGTCATCGGTTTTGCCGGCAAAGCCGCCTACAATAGCGCCAAACACGGCGTCATCGGGCTGACCAAGGTGGCCGCGCTGGAAGGAGCGCCATACGGAATTACGGTCAATGCGCTTTGCCCCGGCTATGTCGATACACCGCTCGTGCGCGGGCAATTGCAGGATTTGGCGGCATCGCGCGGCGTGCCGCTTGAGAATGTGCTGGAGGAAGTCATTTATCCGCTCGTGCCGCAGCGGCGTCTGCTTGACGTCGGCGAAGTGGCCGACTATGCCGTTTTTCTCGCCAGCGACAAGGCGAAAGGCGTTACCGGCCAAGCGGTGCTCATCGACGGCGGGTATACGGCTCAATAGAGGATGGGAGGGATAACGATGGAACGCATCGCTGTGCTGGGCGCAGGTACGATGGGGCACGGGATTGCCCAATTGTTCGCTGCGGGCGGACACTTCGTGGCGTTGTACGATCCGAATGCCGGCCAGTTGGATAAGGCGGAACGAAGCATTCGTGCACAGCTGGCGCTGTTGCGGGAAGGAGCGTCCGCCGCGGAATTGACGACGCTCGAACAAGCCGCCGGGCGAATCGTTTATACAAGCGACTTGGCCGAAGCGGCTGCTGGCGCGGATTGGGTGTTCGAAGCGGCGCCGGAGCAGGCGGCGGTCAAGCAGGAGCTGTACCGGCAGCTGGCGCCGCTGCTCGCGGATCAAACCGCGGTCGCTTCCAATACGTCGACGTTTTCGCTGGCAGCGCTTGCGGCGGATGTGCCTTTTGCCGATCGGATCGTGATCGCGCATTTTTTCAATCCGGCGCCGCTGGTGCCGCTCGTTGAAGTGGTTTCGCTGCCGCGCACGAAGGAAGGGGTCGCGGACCGTCTTATGCGGCTGTTGTCCGCTTGCGGCAAAACGCCCATCCTGCTGCGCAAGGATGTCCCCGGCTTCATCGCCAACCGGCTGCAAGCCGCCGTTATGCGCGAAGCGTGCCACTTGCTCGCATCCGGCGTCGCCGACGCGGCGCAGATCGACGCTGCCATGCGGGACGGCATCGGCCTGCGCTGGGCGCTCAGCGGACCGTTCGAAGTGGCCGATTACGGCGGCCTTGATATTTGGTCGAAAGTGACCGCCCATTTGCTGCCCGAGCTTGATACGGGAATCGCTGCCCCGGAGCCGATCCTGGAACAAGTGCGGCAAGGCAGACTCGGCGCCAAAACCGGCGGCGGTTTCTACGAGTACGACGGATCGGTGCAGGAGCGCGAGCAAGCGCGCAATGCCCGGCTGCTGCGGTTGCTCCGCAGCCGGGACGAAGGGCAAGAAAGGAGCGGAACACCGTCATGAGACAAGAGGAAGCGGTCATCGTCAGCGCCGTTCGTACGCCGATCGGCAATTTCCTCGGCGCGCTGCGCGATTGCTCCGCGATGCAGTTGGGGGCGGCGGCGATTGGCGAAGCGATCGCCCGCGCCGGAATCGCGGCGGCGGAGACGGAAGAAACGATCATGGGCAATGTGCTGCAAGCGGGACTCGGGCAAAACCCGGCCCGGCAAGCGGCGAAGCTGGCCGGTTTGCCGGACGAAGTGCCGGCGATGACGATCAATAAAGTGTGCGGCTCCGGCCTGAAGGCGGTGCAGCTTGCCGCACAGTCGATCCGCTGTGGAGACAGCGCCGTCGCAATCGCCGGCGGCATGGAAAGCATGAGCCGCGCGCCTTACGCGCTGCCCGGCGCGCGCGACGGCTACCGCATGGGCGACCAGACCGCGGTCGACACGATGATCCGCGACGGTCTCTGGTGTGCCTTCGGCAATACGCACATGGGCATCACCGCGGAGAACGTCTGCTCCCGTTACGGTTTGACGCGCGAGCAGCTTGACCGCTTCTCGCTGGAGAGCCAGCGGAAGGCCGCGGCTGCAATAGCGGATGGGCGTTTCCGCGAGGAAATCGTACCCGTGCGTATTCCGCAGCGCAAAGGCGAGCCGCTTGTCGTCGAGGCGGACGAATACCCGCGTCCGGACACGACGCTCGAAGCGCTCGCTCGGCTGCGCCCGGCGTTTCGGCCGGACGGCGCCGTTACGGCCGGCAACGCGTCCGGCATCAACGATGGCGCGGCAGCCCTCGTCGTTATGAGCGCGAGCAAGGCGCAGACGCTTGGGCTAAGGCCGCTCGCCGTCATTCGCGCCTGCGCCGGCGCAGGCGTCGATCCGGCGGTCATGGGCATCGGACCGGTGCCGGCGGTGCGCAAAGCGCTTGCCGCCGCGGGACTCGGCATCGCCGACATCGGGCTGATCGAAGCGAACGAAGCGTTTGCGTCGCAATCGCTTGCCGTTGCAACCGAGCTCGGCTTCGACCCGGCGAAAGTAAACGTCAACGGCGGCGCCATCGCGCTCGGCCATCCGATCGGCGCAAGCGGCGCCCGCATCCTGGTGACGCTGCTGCATGAAATGAAGCGACGCACGGAGCGCTACGGATTGGCTACGCTGTGCATCGGCGGCGGGCAAGGCATCGCCGTTGTGGTGGAAGCAGCCGTTTAGCCGTATTTACGGCCGATCGGACTTTCGCATTTTGCCAGAAAGAAAGGAGCAAGCTGCAATGAAAACGGTATACGATTCGTGCCGGGAAGCGATCGAGCCGATTCGCGACGGTGCAACGCTGATGGTCGGCGGCTTCGGGCTCGTCGGCATTCCCGAGCAATTGATCGTCGCGCTCGCGGAGAAAGGCGTTCGTGGTCTTACGATCATTTCCAACAACTGCGGCGTCGACGATTGGGGACTCGGCTTGCTGCTGCGCAACAAGCAGATAGAGAAAATTGTCGCCTCCTACGTCGGCGAAAACAAGGAATTCGAGCGCCAGGTACTGGCCGGCGAAATTGTCGCCGAACTTGTGCCGCAAGGCACGCTGGCGGAACGCATCCGCGCCGGCGGCGCCGGCATTCCCGCTTTTTACGCGCCGGCGGGCGTTGGCACGCCGCTTGCGGAAGGCCGCGAGGTGCGGCGCTTCGGCGGCAAGGACTACTTGCTGGAGACGGCGCTGCGCGCCGATTTCAGTTTGATTCGCGCCGCCGTCGGCGACCGGATGGGCAACTTGCGCTACAACAAGACGGCGCAAAACTTCAACCGGGCGATGGCAGCCGCCGGCAGCGTCACGATCGCCGAGGTGGAGCGGCTCGTCGATGCCGGTTCGATCGCGCCGGACACGGTGCATACGCCGGGCGTTTACGTGCAAGGCCTTGTCGTCGCGGAGCAGGAGAAGCGCATCGAGAAGCGGACGGTAAGAAGCGGACAGTAAGAAGCGTCATTGACGTACAAGACCCGCCGATACTGGCGGACGGAAGGAGTGGGGAACTGCGATGGAGCAACAATCCGCTGTTCAGCGGCCCGTGAGCGTTCGCGAACGAATCGCGTGCCGGGCCGCGCAGGAAATCGGCGACGGCAGCTATGTCAATCTCGGCATCGGCATCCCGACGCTGGTCGCCAATTTTATCCCGCCGCATCTGCGCGTTGTGCTGCAATCGGAGAACGGCCTGCTCGGCATCGGCCCGTATCCCGCCGAAAACGAAGTCGATCCCGATCTGATCAACGCCGGCAAAGAAACGGTTACCGCCATTACCGGCGCCGCGTTTTTTGACAGCAGCGAGTCGTTTGCGATGATTCGCGGCGGCCACATCGACCTGGCAATTCTCGGCGGCATGGAAGTATCAGCTCAGGGCGATTTGGCCAACTGGCTCATTCCCGGCAAGATGATCAAAGGGATGGGAGGCGCGATGGACCTCGTCCATGGCGCCAAGCGGGTAATCGTCATTATGGACCACGTCAGCAAAGACGGACGACCGAAAATTGTCGGCGGCTGCTCGCTCCCGCTTACCGGACAACGAGTGGTCAGCACGATCATTACCGAACGCGCGGTAATCGACGTCACGCCGCAGGGGCTCAAGCTGAAGGAAGTGGCGGCCGGCTATACGGTCGACGACGTCCGTTCGGCAACGGAGCCGGAATTGCTCGTGGACGACAGCGTGCGATTCGACGCCTATTGAAGCAATGAGGCTCGGAACTCCTTTTGTTGTGTGCGCAGTCTGCGGACTGCACACGACAAGAGGAGTTTTTTCTTTCTCCGTGCGACTTTGAAATAGGCGATTTTTCGATAAAAATCTGGTATGAAGGTACTGCGCGACAGGAAAGCGCTGTTTGTTTTCGGATGCTCGGAATCTACGAGGTCAAGGGAACCATCCGTTGATCGAGTGTTGGTTCAAGAAGTCACTTTCCTGCGAACCGTTATTGCGGCCACGGCAGAGTGCCGGGCCGGGTAACGAAAAATAACCAATGAAAAATGGCTTATTGGCCCCATTTTGGGTGTCTCGTCGGAAATAACCAGTGAAAACATGGCTTATTCGCTCCGCCAGACCCTGAAATCAGGCATTTTAGTCGAAATAGCTAGTGGTTTCTTTGGTTATTTCGGAGGGACTGAATTTAGACTAGAAAGTAGACACACTGTAACAGCGACCTGATACAATACAAACAAACGAAAGGTCGAGGTGTGTCATGGGAAATATCCGCCAACATTTTGATGAGGAGTTCAAACGCCAAACGAT
>NZ_SHLX01000059.1 GCF_004764705.1 Paenibacillus cymbidii
AGCGCATCCTCCCATTCTACAAGAAGGTTTCAACTGGCTCTCAGTTCCGGAACGGTGGCTCAGTTTGACCGGAGACGTGGCTCAAATATTCCGGAACGATGGCTCATTTTACTCCGGAGTATTCACCAAAGCTGTGCAGCATTCATAAAACATTCCTCCCAACAGGTACGAATCGCGTAATCGTATATGACGTCATTCGTGATCAAAAGATGCAAAACGATTTTTGGAAGGCGTCATTCGTATTAAATATAATAACATAATTATATAATCATATTTAACATTCCGATAACATTTCATTGACACTACGCAAATAAAACATGCCTATGATTATAAACGAATAAGGATATTATCAATCACTAATATGTTGGGAGAGGGTACTGTGTTGAAAAGGTTGGGCAGATTCTCGTTTGTAAGTGCAATGATTTTGGCGTTGATGGTTACGGTTATTGCGTGCGGCACCAAAACGGATGACAAGAAGAGCGCAGCATCGCAATCGCCTGCGGCGTCACAAACCCCTGCAGCAAGCGACAAGAAGACGGATGCACCGAAAAAAGATATTACCATTACAGCAGCAGGTTCGACGTTTGTCAATCCGTTGTTCTCCAAAATGTTTGTCGAATACAACAAGTTGCACTCCGAAATCAAAGTGAACTATCAGTCGGTAGGTTCCGGAGCAGGCATCAAGCAACTCACCGAAGCGACGATTGATTTTGGTGCTTCCGACGCTTTTATGACGGATGAGCAGATCGCAGCTGTTAAGAATGGCGCAATCCATATCCCGGTGACGGTTGGGGCTATTGCCGTGATCTACAACGTTGACGGCGTGGACAAAGGACTGAAATTGACCCAGCAGACGCTGGCGGATATTTATATCGGCAAAATCACCAAATGGAACGATCCAAAAATTGTTGCGGACAACGCAGATCTGAAATTGCCCAACCTGGCCATTACGCCGGTGTATCGCTCGGATGGCAGTGGCACGACGGCGATCTTCACCGATTATTTGAGCACTGTAAACGATGAGTGGAAAACGAAAGTGGGCAAAGGAACGGCGGTTCAATTCCCTGTCGGTGTTGGCGGTAAAGGAAATGAAGGCGTAGCTGGTCAAGTCAAACAAACACCAGGCGCGATCGGTTATGCGGAATTGGCTTATGCCGTAACGAACAAAATCGGTTATGCGCAAATTCGTAACAAAGACGGCAAGTTCGTCTATCCGTCCTTGGAAGCTGCCACGTTAGCAGCGGAATCCGCCGCTCAAAACATGCCGGAAGATACACGGGTTTCAATCGTAGAAAAAGCTGGCGAGAAGGCGTATGGTATCGTCGGTTTCACTTGGGCGCTTGTCAATACGAAGTATGACGATGCGGACAAGAAAAAGGCCATCATTGAATTGTTGAAGTGGGTGTACCGTGACGGCCAGCAATACTCGGAAGCTTTGCAATACGCGAAAATTCCGGAAGCGATCGCCAAGCTGAATGACAAAAACATCGCGAAAATTCAATAATTCACGATCAACGAGCGTAAGGGGATGTTCATCCGAGTATCCCCTTCTGCCCGTGTGACGATAAGCGAAAGGTGAAGGTGCTCCTTGAACGGAAAACAATGGCTGGAACGGTTACCCGTTGGAGCGGAGCGAGAGGGAAAGAGACGAAGACGTCCGATCGAACAACTCTTTCGCTGGATGACGTTTTCGTTCGCGCTTCTCATTGTCCTTATTGCGCTGTGGATGGTCATTGCGCTGCTGGCTCAATCCGAGCTATCCATCAAAAAATTCGGGTTTTCCTTTATTTTTGAACGGACATGGAATCCGGTAAAAGGCATATTCGGTGCGCTTCCGTTTATTTACGGAACGGTCGTTTCATCGATCATCGCCATCGTGATCGCAGCTCCGATCAGTATTGGCGTCGCGCTTTTTTTGACTGAAATGTCGCCGAGGTGGCTTAAATCACCGATCGGTTTCTTGGTAGAATTGCTCGCAGCCATACCGAGCATCTTGTTCGGCCTGTGGGGATTGTTTGTGTTCGTTCCTTTCATCCGAGAATGGCTGCAGAAACCCGTATCACGCGTATTTGGCGAACTTCCTCTGTTTTCGGGTGCACCGATTGGACTCGGGATGCTGTCAGCTGGCATCTTGCTGGCCATCATGATCATTCCGATTATCACAGCGCTCGCGCGTGATGTCATCAGTGTCGTGCCGACGATTCAAAAAGAAGGCATTTTGGCACTGGGTGCTACCCGCTGGGAAATGATCTGGAAAGTCATCCTTCCTTATGCGCGGCCGGGCATTCTCGGCGCATGCATTCTTGGTTTGGGCAGAGCGCTCGGCGAAACCATGGCGGTGACAATGGTAATCGGTAACCGGGCGGAAATAAAAACGTCTCTATTCGCGCCGGGGCATTCAATGGCCGCGGTAATTGCCAACGAGTTCACGGAAGCGACGGAAGATATTTATTTATCATCTTTGATTGAGATTGGCTTGCTTCTGTTCCTGGTCACCTTCATTTTGAATGCGCTGGCGCGCTTTTTGATTTGGTCCGTTGCCAGAGGGCCGCGAGGAGGTAAGCGTTCATGAGGCATTCTTCCTTACGCATGCGGAAAACAACCAATTGGGTGATGATGGGGATTGTCGTGCTGTTTACGCTGCTTGCCCTTATTCCCCTCATCAGCATATTGAGCTATATCGTGATGAAAGGCTATCCGGCAATTAATTGGGACTTCTTTACGAAGCTCCCAACCGCGGTTGGAGAAACCGGTGGCGGGATCGGGAATGCAATCGTTGGAACCTTGATCCTGGTTGCCATATCTGCTGTTGTGGGACTGCCAATCGGCATTTTCGCCGCCATTTACTTGAATGAATACAAACCGACAGGGATGTTTTCATCGACAGTCCGATTCGTAGTGGATGTGTTGCTGGGTATTCCCTCGATCGTCATCGGCATTTTTGCCTACATGGCATTCGTCAGGCCATTCGGCCAATTTTCGGCTTTGTCAGGCGGGCTTGCATTGTCTTTACTAATGATCCCAATCGTCACCCGATCGACGGAAGAAATATTGCGTCTTGTTCCCGATTCGATCCGGGAGGGGGCCTATGCCCTTGGCATCGGCAAGTGGAAAACCATCCTGTGGATTGTAATCCCCTCGTCTTTAAAAGGTATTATTACCGGCGTCATGCTCGGGGTCGCACGTGTCGCGGGTGAAACGGCGCCACTACTGCTGACTGCTTTTGGCAATCACTTTTGGAGCAAAAGCTTGCATGAACCGATCGCATCGTTGCCGGCGCAAATTTACGAATATGCCAAATCCCCGTATGATGACTGGATTCAGAAAGCATGGGGGGCGGCAATGGTGCTCATCCTGCTCGTCTTTATACTCAATTTATTGGCTCGCTTGCTGACGCGTGGTCGATTCAAAAACGTAACCTGAGGTGATTTGGGGATGGCAAAAGAAATTCGGACGGAAAGCCTGAAAGCGTGGTACGGTTCGTCCTTGATCTTAAAAGGGATCGATCTCACGGTAGAGAAAAACAAAATCACCGCCATCATTGGTCCATCCGGCTGCGGCAAGTCGACCTTTGTACGTTGTCTTAATCGCATGCATGAGGTGGTGCACAGCGGCCGTGTAGAAGGAAACGTGTGGTTTGAAAATCAAAATCTGTACGACATGGCCATAGATCCGGTCGATATCCGCAGAAGAATCGGAATGGTATTTCAAAAACCAAACCCGTTCCCGTCGATGTCCATATTCGATAATGTGGCAGCAGGCTTGCGATTGAACGGCATTCGAAAAAAGAAAATCGTCGAAGAAGCGGTCGAAAAGAGCTTGCATATGGCGGCACTTTGGAATGAAGTAAAAGATCGGCTGCAGCACTCCGGCATGAGTTTGTCTGGCGGCCAGCAGCAGCGCCTTTGTATCGCCAGAGCGCTCGCCATTGAACCGGAAATATTGCTCATGGATGAGCCGGCATCGGCGCTCGATCCCATTTCCACGAGCCATATCGAGGATCTGATTTCAGACTTGAAAAAGCAGGTCACCATTGCTATCGTCACCCACAACATGCAGCAGGCCGCACGTTGTGCGGATCGAACAGCGTTCTTCTTGCATGGCGAACTAATAGAGTGCGATCAGACTGAAAAAATGTTTACATCCCCTGGCGACCAACGTACAGAAGATTATTTAACCGGTCGTTTCGGATAACCATTCGATAGCGGAAGGAATGTGCTCATGTCGCCGAGAGACAATTTAAATGTTTCGTTGTCGGATTTACACGCGTTGATTAAAGAAATGGGTTCCCGTGCAGAACGTGCCCTTCATGATGCAGTTGCCTCCTTGAAGAACGGAGATATCGCATTGGCGCAAAATATCGTTGCGGATGACATCCAAGTCAATGAATTGGAAAATAAAGTGCTTGAGCTGGGTGCAAAGACAATCGCCACGCAGCAGCCTGTTGCGAAGGACATGCGCAATATCATCATTGCGTTTCGTATTGCGAGTGACCTGGAGCGAATGGCCGACCTGGCAGTCGATATCGCCAAAGTAACGATACGAATCAATGGACAGTCGCTTATGAAACCGCTCGTCGATATTCCACGGATGGCAGAACTGGCCGGCTTGATGATTCAAGAAAGCATGCTCAGCTATATGTCCGAAGATGTGGAGCTTGCCTATAAGATGGCGCAAACGGATGACGAAGTCGATCATCTGTACAGTCAAATGTTGCGGGAATTATTTGTCTTTATGCTCGAAAATCCGCAAACCATCAATCAAGGCATGCTGCTTTGCTTTGTGGGGCGGTACTTGGAGCGCATTGCCGATCATGCGACCAATATCGGGGAAAATGTGGTGTATCTTGTGAAAGGGAAACGTCCGGATTTAAACGCCTAACCATACCCTAGTTAGGAGGGAACCATCCATGTCTTTGCTGAACCAGGGAAAGGAAACCTTGCTTGAAGAGAAATCGGATGCGTCAATCCTGCTCGAGCAGCAAAGCAATAAGCCCGGTGTGACCTTAAATGATTTCCTTTCCATGTCAGTCGTTTGGAAACCTGAAACGACATGTCGGGAGGTGTACCTTTCGTTTGAAAAAGGGGATCATGAATGCGGCGTCGTTTGTGACTCTCAGGGAAAACCGGTTGCCGTGGTCATGCGAAACCAGTTTTATCGGTCCATTGGCTCGGTCTATGGTCCCTCGCTGTATTTCCAGCATTCGATATTGCGGCTTGCCGATCCCAATGGTCTCGTGGTTGATGTTCAGATGCCTGTTACAGAAGTAATCGAACGGACGTTGCAACGACCCGAACAACATTTTTATGATTGCATCATGGTCACGGAAAACGGCAGATTATGCGGAATCGTGACCGTTGCCGGTTTGCTTGACATGTCGAGCAAATTGCAAAAACATGCTGTTCGTGAGCAGGTCATGGTTGCCCGCGGCACAAAACAGATGCTAGAACGAATTGATGATTCCTGCAGCGCGGTGATTGATTCAACAGATCAAGGCATGGAACTTTCCAACCAGATGATCGATGCGACACTGGATGGAAAGCTGGAACTGCAAAATGTGACCGCAACGTTTGCTCGGTATACCGAACGAATTGAAGAGCAAAATCGACAAATCGAGCAGCTCGAGATCCATGCACAATCAGTTGCTAAACTTGTATCGATCGTCCGGGAAATAGCCGATCAAGTCAATCTGCTTGCCGTCAATGCGGCTATTGAAGCCGCTCGTGCCGGGGAACAAGGGAGAGGCTTTGCTGTCGTCGCAGATGAAGTCCGCAAGCTTGCCAATCAAACGAAGATGCAGGCAACCGATATGGGAACGTTGATCAAAACCATGAAGGGATCTATCAAAGAAACCGTTTCATTGATCGAAATCGATATTCGTGAGACTACAGAGCGACTTCGCCATGTCGAACAAATGTCCGCCGTATTTGAACACCTATTTAAACTTGTTGCTCAGAATCGAACCCGTATGGAGCACATCCACGCGCACGCCGAAGTGGCTGGACAAGAAGGAGCCAATATTCTTACCGCGATTGAGCGCCTGATTGCCAACATGGAGGGAGCCAGTTGAGCTATGGGGTACAACATATTGCTCATCGAGTATGAGCCGACACTTGCACAAATGATCAGCTTTAGTCTGCGCCGAAATGGATTTGGCATACGTACCATGGAAGAGGCGGCAGCTATACATGCACTCACGCAGGATCATTTTGACCTGGTGTTGCTCGATGTGCAGGATCCTGGCCGCCGCGGCCTACGATTCCTCTCCCTGTTGCGCAAACAACGTCGGACAGTTCCCGTTATCATTCTGAGCGAATATACGAAGGAGTCTTTTATCGTGAGGGCACTTCGTTCAGGTGCAGACGATGTCATAAAAAAGCCGTTTGGGTTAGCGGAATTGGTTGCCCGAATGGAAGCTGTTCTCAGACATTACACGAAAACAACCCTTATTCCACTCCCAGGCCTATCGTATGAGACAGGATATCGATTCGGGGAGATTGATATTTACCCTCAGCGGTACGAGATCACCTGCCGCGGGGAACGGATGCAACTGCGCACAAAAGAATTCGATTTGTTCTTCTTTTTACTCAAAAATCGGGAGAAGCTATTCACCAAAGACCAGCTGTTGGACCATGTCTGGCAAACACAAAACCGTCATCCGAATCTGGTCAACCAATACATTGCCTTGCTTCGTCAAAAGATAAAGCCAGCGAATGGGTATATTCAAATTCAGTGGCTCAGTAAACACGGCTATCGGATGATAATCGGCGATAACGTTGCGAAAAAAGGCATTGGAAGCGAGCCGCAAGACAGGAAAAATTTTTTAGACCATATATAAGTGAATAATGATATAATTATTATTAGGAGGGTTCCTATGAAGCGACCATTTCGCATTTATTTTCTTTGCATACACAATCGCTGCCGCAGTCAAATGGCCGAAGCCTTTGCAAACGAGATAGGGGGGGCTGATGTCATTGCGGAAAGTGCCGGCCTTGATCCACAGCCGATTCATCCCATGACGATTGACGCGATGAAAGAAATCGGGATTGATCTTTTACAAAAACAACATAAAAAGTTGGAGATGAAGACTTTCATTAGTGCGCATATTATTATAAAATTATGTGATGATATGAATGAAAAATGTCCCGTTGTCCCCTTTGGCACTCGCAGTGAACATTGGAGCATCCCCGACCCATTACCCGCTGACGGATCAGAAGCGAACATGGATGAAGTGCGTAAAACACGCGATATGATTGAAAGAAAGGTACGCGACCTGTTGCGCAGCCTGGAGCTTTCAACATAAGAAAGGAGAAACGATGGATCTCATCTATAATATGGCGGAAACCTTTAAACTTCTCGGTGATAAATCACGGCTGACGATTCTTGCTCTTTTGCGTGAGAAGGATATGTGCGTTTGCGATATTGTTGACATCCTGGAAATGTCGCAGCCCAGCATTAGCCAACATTTGCGCAAACTGAAAGATGCCGGTCTTGTGCGTGAGACAAGAAAAGGACAATGGATGTATTACTCCTTAACGATTGAGGACTCGCCGATTGTTCAGGATGTATTGAAGCATATTCCGTCCCAACAGCCGAAGATCGATGAATTGCAGGCAAAAACAACGAAAATCGCATGTGATTGACGATTTTCGTGTTTTGTCGTTCTTCATATAAGTATATAATAACATGTTTAATTCAAGGGAGATGCGGAACATGGACAAAAAGCTGATTTATTTCCTGTGCACGGGTAACTCGTGCCGCAGTCAAATGGCGGACGGTTTCTTGAAAGCGATTGGCGGGGGACAATATGAAGTCAAGAGCGCCGGACTGGAAGCGCACGGCTTGAACCCAAGGGCGGTGCAAGTCATGAAAGAGGTCGGCGTTGATATTAGCGGCCATTCCTCCGATGTGATTGATCCGGCGATTCTGAACCGGGCGGATTATGTCATTACGCTTTGCGGCCATGCCGACGAGCATTGCCCGGTTATCTCCAATAAGAATGTCGTGAAATGGCACTGGGGCTTTGATGACCCGGCGAAAGCACAAGGAACGGAAGAAGAAATCATGGCGCAATTCCGCTCCGTACGCGATTCTATCAAGAACCGTATTACGGCTTTTGTTCAAGATGGGAAATAACGATATCGGGGGAATCAGCAGTGGCCAATCAAGATAAAAAACGATTGTCGTTTCTCGACCGTTATTTGACGGTCTGGATTTTCGTCGCGATGGCAATCGGCGTGGGGCTTGGGAACTTGTCTCCGGGCTTCGTGGATGCGCTCAATAAAATGCAGACCGGCACGACATCGATACCGATTGCGATCGGACTCATTTTGATGATGTATCCGCCGCTGGCCAAGGTGCGCTACGAAGAGCTTGGGCGTGTGTTCCGCAATGGCAAAATACTTGGGCTTTCGTTGGTACAAAATTGGGTGATTGGCCCGATCTTGATGTTTGTGCTGGCGATCGTATTTCTTCAAGGGTACCCGGACTACATGGTCGGCTTGATTATGGTCGGACTTGCCCGATGCATCGCGATGGTTATCGTTTGGAACGACCTGTGTAAAGGCGATACCGAATACGCCGCGGGACTCGTGGCGTTCAATTCGATCTTCCAGGTATTGTTTTATTCGGTGTATGCATACGTATTCGTCACCATTTTACCCGGGTGGTTCGGCTTGCAAGGAATGGTCGTGGACATTACGATCGGAGAAGTTGCAAAAAGCGTATTCATCTATTTGGGCATTCCCTTTCTTGCGGGTATGCTGACTCGCTTTACCCTGGTGAAAGCCAAGGGCCGTTCCTGGTACGAGACCGTTTTCGTGCCGAAAATAAGCCCGCTGACGTTGTTAGCACTGCTGCTTACGATCATCGTCATGTTTTCTCTCAAAGGAGACGTGATTGTGGAACTGCCGCTCGACGTCGTGCGTATCGCAATTCCGCTGCTGATCTATTTCGTCGTGATGTTTTTGGTGTCGTTCTTCATGGGCAAACGATCGGGAGCCGGCTATCCCGTTACATCGACGCTTGCCTTCACCGCGGCGAGCAACAATTTTGAGCTGGCAATTGCCGTTGCCGTCGGCGTGTTCGGTTTGCACTCCGGAGCTGCGTTTGCCGCCGTCATTGGCCCACTTGTAGAAGTGCCGGTCATGATAGCACTTGTGAATGTTGCGCTATGGTTCCAACGCAAATACTTTTCATCCGGAGTGATAGGAAAGGGGTCAAAAGCATGATTAAACGTATGCATGTAGCTGTCAATTGCTCCGACCTGGATAAGTCGCTCGCGTTTTATCGTAGTTTCTTCGGAGCAGAGCCGACCAAAGTAAAAGACAACTATGCGAAATTCGAACTGGATGAACCGGCGCTTCATTTTTCGCTCAACGTACGTCCCTTTGAGAAAAATGGCGTCTTGAATCATTTGGGGTTCCAGGTAAACGATACGGAAGACGTACTGGCGATGGGAGAGCGTCTGCGGCAATCAGGTTTGCTGTTAATCGACGAGATGAACACCACCTGCTGCTATGCCGTTCAGGATAAAGTATGGGTCTACGATCCGGACGGCAACGCGTGGGAGATCTTCTATACGAAAGCCGATTCCGAATTTGAATCCGCTGGGGATGCAAGAGATCTTTCACTTTGCTGCGCACCGCCGGCAGCACCGGTGAAAGTGGAATTTGGTTCGTTTAAGAAGGGGTTGTAATGCGATGACGACCGAAAAAAACTATCATGCTCTGGTACCGGATCGAATCTTTATGGGCGCAGCCGACGATGTGGAAGCCATGGTGATAAACGAAGCAATCGACGTCATCGTGGATTTGCGCGGAGACGCGACTGCATGTGCATATCCTGGAGCACGTTCAGAATGGATTCAGATCCCGTTGGCCGATCAATCCGGTATCACGCAAGAAGAGGGGTTCCGGCAAGCCATAGCGGCAATCACAAGGGCTTTCGGGGAGAATAAGAAAGTAGCATTTCATTGCAATGGGGGTCGGGGACGGACCGGTGCCGTTGCTGCCGGCACTTTGATCGCACTTGGATTGGCTCAAACCGTTGTTGAAGCGGAAGCGAAGGCAAAAGCGATCCGGAGCGAAATTGAAATCAAACCAATGCAGAGAGAATCTCTAGATAAACTGTTCTCATGACCATTCGTCCTGTTTGCTTTTGGTGCTATTTGTTCTTTGATTATAGAGAAAAAGACTTCAGTTCAAATACAAAAAATTTGATGGATCTGACAATCGAACAATATTCTTTTTTGGTGACAAGAACATTGTAAGGCTTTAGTCAGATGGATTAGAATTATTAGTTTATGCACTTAGTAAGCAAAACCACTGCATTTCCGACATCTAAAACATGTTCAAGTTTTTCGATTATCGTTTTCCCCATATTGACTTGTTCATAAAAGATGACAGGTTCTAATCCGAATTTCCCAATAAAACGGGCTACAGCTACTTTTGCAAAAGTATACTTTCTAAAGTTAACAACCACAATGCGATCATTCCATGCATTGTGGTTATTATTTTTCGCCTCTAATCGCCAGAACCGTTGTAGGTATATGTTTAGTCACTCGACAAAATCGAGACATGAAACTAGTCGTTAACATGATCAGGTTCAAACAGATTTGGGTATTTAGCTTTTAGTTTCTCTTTTGCCTTAGAGTCATTTTCACTACCCCCCTCTGTGGTTTTCGATTCTGGGAATAACTTATGCAGGCTGTTAATCGAGCCATTTTTTGAAGCATATTCTTTAAAGTCGAGCATTTTTTTTTCTAAACCTAATTCTTGACGTTTGTGTGCAAACATACTGCTAACTATATAAGTCTCATACAAATTTTTATAAAATATTGCTTGGTTCTGATAATGTTTTGATTTCTCAAGGAGGTCATTATATTGTTTCTTCATAGATTGTAACTCTGTTAATTGTTTCTTTACATCGTTATAACTTTCAATCGTTTTTTGAAATATAACCTCTAAGTTTTGCAATTCTGCTAACATCCTTTTAGGATTATTACGATATGTTTCGTATATGAAACCGAAGTTGGGATAGTATACTGAGTCCTTTTCAGTTACACCAATTTCTCTAGTTATCGGAGAATTAATATCGTCAATATATTTTCCGATTCTGCGCATGAAAGTATTACGACTAATACCGGTATTTTGTTCTAGTAAACTGTATGAAAGCTTTGCGCCACCTATTTTGTATTTAATATCAAGTGCAATTTGCATTAACTGATCATCTGTATACTGTTGAGGCTTTCCTCTTGGTCGCTTCATTAATTCGTCGTCCTTATTGTTCATAGTCGTTCTCCTAATTATTATGAATGAAATTGCGAAGAAGCTGCGTGTCGACAACTACTTTCTGGTCCATAAAATGTTGTAAACCTCTCGAAAGATGTTTTAGATCGGATGAATCTTCTACATTGTTAGTCCTGGAGATTTTACCAAATAAACTTTCCATCATTCTTACTTGCCGTTCGATTTTACGGTTTATTGTTTCGGAGTAGTCTTCTAACCAATGGATCGCTTCCTGGTACTCTTCAGCTGACGGATTGAATATAAAGTTGGGGCAATCTCGACAATCCTCAATGCAATTTCGTGGGAATTGTTGGTCTTTACATTGTCCATACTTAAGGGATCTGATATATGGATTTTTTTCTCCATCATGCATTTTTCCAATATCATATGCTTTTCTTCTTAGACCAAAGAATCCAGATGACAACTGACTTTCAATACTTCTTTCTTTTTGCTGAATTGATGCAAGTCTAAATATATACGTTTTTGCAAGTGTTTCCATATGCGAGTAGTAGTTTTCGGGCGATTCGATTCTTGATTGACCAGCCATTCTGGAGATTGACAACATATTAAATCCTTGTAGAAACATATTAATTATTGCGAAGTGTCTAGTATCGCCGCCGCGTATTCGTTGATGCTCATAATTGCAAAATGTATCTTCAATGATTTCTTTATAAAAACGATCGATCCAATAATTTAAATTTTCAGTGGATAGGAACTTACAATCATCTCCATTTTTTGGACGGCCGTTTGATTTTCGATACTTTTGATGATATTCGAAAGGAATTAAATAATTGCTATCTGAAATAGGTTGATAAGTACTTTGAAAATCCCGAATAAAGTTGTGTACCTCTTCGGTTACCTGTATCCACTGATACCATATTTCCTTTTCAGGGGATTCGCTGATAGATTTAGAACGTGGGATTTCTAACCAGTATGTATGATTTCGTAAATCTAAACAATAGTATCTGATTCTAAGAAATTCATTGGGACGCATAGGCACAATGTTAGTAATGTACCACCATAATTCAACTATATAAAAGTACTGTTTTCGTTGACTGTTTTTTGGTTCCAGTCTGGAGTATAGATTGATTAAATCGTCAAATTGAAATATTTGGTCGAATGGAGGCAAATCTCGATTAGAGTTGTCCGGGTATACAACTGTTTGTAGAATTTGATTAATCTGATCGTTGTTTTGAATAGGGTAAAAACTTAAAAATGATTGTAAAGACCATGACAACGTATACGCGCTCACTGTTGATAAGCTATGTAAATATTGTTCTAAATCATTGAGCTTCATTAGTCCCCTAGATTTAAGGATGGCATGCTTGATTAACCAATATTGTCTTTGCAACGTCCCGATTGTTGTGCCTGATAATCGTTTTACTAAAATATATCCCTTCAGTGCGATATTTAGTTCTTGGTGAATTTCGATATCGAATAAGAACTGAATTGGTCTTCCTTCTAGTTCATCTTTAATAGACCATATGTGGGATTCGAATTTGTCTGCAGTAACATAGCCATCCTTCTTAAGCGAATCAAATATTTCATAGTAGTAGTTCAGTTTATTAGGATTGAAAGTAATATTCTTCATGATTTCTACTTTTACAGCACCGACTAATACATTGCTTATTACTTCCATGATCTCAGCCTCACTTATGTTATATGTAGTTTGTTAGAGACTTTGCCGAGCAATGTGTGCAACTCATGTTTAGATATAAAGGCATCTACCTTTTCCCAGCCTAAGTGTTCTACAGCTTCTGAAAGTAATAATAAAATGCTATTTATGAACTTGTTTTCTCTAATGATTTCGGCTTCATAATCCGAATCATGTAATAATGTAATCCGATTTTTCAGCTCACTTACAGCTTCAATAAGAATAAACTCCTTTGGTATAAAATAATCACAACCAAAGCAGGTCTTCCGTCGTGGATGAATGCATTTAGGATAAAGTAAGCATTGCCCCTCTGAATGTTTTGAGGGCATTGTTCCTCTAAACACTTGATAAAGTAAATATACGAGATCTTCATGAGCCATTTGAGATAATTTAATAACTAGAGGTCCTTTATGTTCAGCTTTTAAGTTTAGGTACTCTGCCCATCGTTCGATTTGTAAAGAGTTATATTTATTCCGGAATTCTTGAATAAGAGTAGTTCTTTTCTCTAATGATTGATTATTTGGCTTTGAATCTTGGAGTAATAAAATGATGTAGTTATAAACCCATCCGAAGTGGCCTCTATTAAATAAATTTAGCGATACACGATTGACCGATCCGTCCTGATTCGAGGATTCAACATATATAGCAGTGGTCTCTTTTTTAAAATGTGAGCGAGTATTTTGTGTCAAATCTAACGCAAGGTCTGCGTCAGTAGTAATTCCTTCAAGCACGTTGTGGAAAAAATATACCATAGTGCTTCTATTCATAACCAAACTGCTAAAATCAAATAAATCTTCTTCTTCACCAAAGAAACCCATATGAGCTCTTGCTCCTGAGGAGAAAACAAACTCATTTTTCTTTCCAGAAACAAATGAAGCAAGCAAGTTTGTATTGTATTTTTTCAATGATTTATTAGGCTTTCTACTGTGCAGTTCACAGAGGACTAGTGAAGTCGAGAAACACATTAGGAGAGTAGGATCAAGATAAAAATGTAGTGGAGCTAAATTTTTATTTGCAATGCGATTTTGAAAATGGAGATAGACCTCGTTTGCTATAAGTTGGGCTTGGGTAGTATTTAAACGGTTAGTTTTAAACCATTCGAAACTATCGATTCCAATTAACTCAATTGATACATTTGGTAACTGATAGATAATATCGTTTGAACGCCAATTGTTTGTTAAATGCATTATGACAAAAAGCCACATATTCGCATAGTGTCTTTTTTTAATCGCATTTTCAAGATGCAGATCAATATTTTGCACATAGAAATAGTACTTTTGATAAATGGTCGGATTATAGATCTTTTTTTCTTTTTCTAAATTATCCAATTGCTTTTTTTTTCGATTTTTACGTTCGAGTCTGTATCTTTTCTCAGTAATTACCAATGCGGAAGCAATTGCGTAATTATAAAATAATATAAACTCTTTTTTTGTTCTGTGCGTGATGGAATCCTTTTCAAGAATATCTTCTATAAGTTGACTTTCTATGTTGAATATTTCTTTTCCTTCGATAAGGAGATCATTTAATAAATTATATACTTGTTTACCGTAAGTTAATAAATGCATAAGGGTGGTTGGTCTACCATGGGATTTTGCAATTTTTGATATTATCCAAGTTCTAAACAGTTGATGAGAATGGATTGGGATTTTAATTGA
The DNA here is from genome assembly GCF_004764705.1 of Paenibacillus cymbidii. Lineage (GTDB taxonomy): Bacteria > Bacillota > Bacilli > Paenibacillales > NBRC-103111 > Paenibacillus_AN > Paenibacillus_AN cymbidii. The sequence continues at coordinate 14,598 of NZ_SHLX01000059.1, forward strand.
AGCGGTAGAGAGGAATGTATCCATATTTAATATTGCATCTTTATTTGTATATTCTTGATGTGGACTAAAAGCCTCCATTTTTAATCGTTCGACTTCTTCTAAGGAAATGTATGTGTGACGCGCAATAAGTTTGAAATCCTTAAAATGACCTCGCTTTATTTTCTGATAAATATAACCTTCTGGGGCGCCTAATTGTTTCTCAAGATCTGTTGCACTTATATAATTCGTAATGTCATCCATTGTTAGTTCGTCAATATAACTTATGGGGACGCGAATGACGCCCTTATACAAAATACTGATACCCAAACACATGGATTCAATTGTAGATCTAGTGTAGGGGGTTTTTACAAGCTTAGCAGCAGCTTCGGTTAAGGTACAATACTCAGTTAACATTATAGCAGGATCAAGGTGGTAGTTGTTCTGAGTTAAAGTCATAACAAGCACATCCAAAGCTTGTTCAGGATAAGAAAAGCAATTACCAATTTTGAAGAACTCTATTTTTTGTTCTTTTCGAAGACCTTTAAGAATTTTTATTAATGTATAGTTCGATAAGTCAAACCCCTTACTTTTTACGATTGAATATAAATCGTTTATTTGGAAGGTTGAAGGCATCTCCATTTCGTCACCTCTTTTGACTCCGGTCAATTAACATCGGAATATATTCCCCGTGCATGGATTCGAACTTCTCCTCAATTTTAACCCTCATTCTCTCGGTATTCGACATATATGCCAGTGAGGATCGTGGGTCCTTATCACCCCGCATAAAAGCGAGATCAAAAACAGATTCAACTTCATCGGCTAGGATATTTGTAAAGGTCCCCCGTCCAATGTGTGTGCTCCATTTTCCTTTGTTAAGATGAACTGCAACTAATTTATCTTTCGGATCCCCGTGCTCTCTAAGGAAATTGATAAACACTTTCTTTATTTTGGTGAAGTATTGTCGATAGCATTCTGCAGTCATGGCGTTGCCATCTCTATTAACAAATAAAGCCCCTGATCCGTCTTTGGTATTATATAAAGAAATGTGATCATTAAATAAGCATGTCCCCCAATTATTCACTTGGAGAATAACTTGCTGACGATTTTTCTTTACATAGTTTGAACCAGAACTGTTCTTAAGATCGGATCTTAAGTTGTTCGAATGTAGTTGCACCAGAAAATCCCCATTGGAATAGCTTTTTCGAACAGCTGATTTTAGTAAGTTCACGACTTCGCCTACACGCAATCCACCAAATATTTGCATATAAAGCCCCAAGACAATTGGTCTGGCTACTAATATTGCAATTTCTAAAAGCAAAGGGATATATTTTAATGGAAGCATATGTTCACTATTAGTGGGTTTATACTGAGGATAATTAATGGTTCCAAATGGAGAGGCATAATAAGATCCATATTGACCTTCAACCTTAATAAATGTGCCGGGCGTGAGGCTAATGGTTTCCTTATCAGTCAACCATTTATAAAAAAGAGTTAACGTGCGTTCGTAAAGTTGAACGGTTTTTCTGTCCTTGTTCTGCGAGAGGATATTGAGAAATATTGTGCCATGTTCTAAGTTAAGATCTTTAAAATAATTGATGTTAAGGCTAATCCGATTCGCAATTATAAAGTTCATAAAACTAGCAATATTCATTGCATGTTTTCTTTGGGTGTTAAAGCTTCTTCCTAACCATAGACTAGATATAAATTCTGACAGGGGATGGACAACTTGAATATCCCTAGAAACATCTTTTAATCCAACCATGCAATATTGTCTTTTTGATTTTGGATCTTCATTATATAATTCGATCCAAACAGGAATGGCTGTGAATTTAAAAGATTCAGAAAATAAATTGATCACATTTCCATTTGGGTTCATCAATAAATTACCCCCAATTGAATTATGTACAATAGTAGTCTCAATCTCGTTAAAAGATATGTCATTAATTGTATGATAATGTAGAAAACATTAATGTACAATCCCCCTATATACAGATTTCTATGAAATGTCGGTATAATAAAGGAATATTCGTCATGTCGATATTGATTATGTACAAAAGTTATTTTGTACAGTTTTATCAAGATACCCGCCGTGGTTCGACTGCCGGCGCGAGAACGTGGACAAGCTGCGGCAAGCGCGGGAGCTGCTGGGCGATCTGCCGCTGGCGCTGGAGTTCCGTCACCAGAGCTGGTTCGCGCCGGAGATGCGCGACCGGACGCTGGCGTTTATGCGCCGCGAGCGCTGGGCGCACGGCGTGTGCGACGAGCCGCAGGCCGGCCTCGGCTCCGTGCCGATCGTGCTGGAGGCGAGCGACGACGCGGTGACGCTCGTTCGCTTTCACGGGCGCAACGTTTCGGGCTGGAACAGCGGCGGCTCCCCCAATTGGCGCGACGTTCGCTACTTGTACCGCTACGACGAAGCGGAGCTGCGCGAATGGGCGCAGCGGCTGGTGCAGTTGCAAACGATGACCCGGGATATCTATGTCATCTTCAACAATAATTCCGGCGGCGATGCGGCGGGCAACGCCAAACAAATGATGCGCATACTGGGGCAGGCGGTGTACGAACCTCCGGAGGAGAAGCGGCCGCCGGAACCAGAGCAACTCGATTTGTTTTCGCCGTAATGGCTGACCGAACAAATTGCGTTGCTCCTGGATGCCCTGCCGCTCGCCCGTTGGATACCCCTCGCATTCCCGCACTCCGGCGTCGCGACAACTTCCTGATAGCGCATGAAACATGCGCTGCAAGGCCGCGCGACAACGGACAAATCGCATCTTCTGTATATAATTTCGCATATAATCTGCCGATGCCCCCAATTGTCCGCTCAACATGCGTTTTCTCCCCAGCCGAATATATGCCTCTCGCCGGGCCGGCATCGTTACGGGATGCGTCGCTTGAAGCTTCTCACGGCTGATGCACCGTTCCGCGGCTGTTTGTCGCTTGATTGCGATATTCGCGCGGCGTTACGCCAAGTTTGCGTTTGAACAACTGGGTGAAATACGAATCGTTCGACAAGCCGATCTCCCGCGCGACGGCCTGAACCGGCAGATCGGTCGAACCGAGCAGCAGACAAGCTTCCTTCATCCGCCGCGCCGTCAAATAATCGGTCACGGAAAGGCCGGTATCCTCGCGAAACAGGTGCGACACATGGTGCGGCGACAAATGCAGCTCATCCGCCAAGCGGCCCAAATCGAACGGCTCGCGATAATGGCGCTCGATCCACTCCATGATCGATTCGGCATGGCGGATCGCCCGCAGCGCGGTTTCTTCGTCCGTCCCGCCCGGCTGCGGCAACGGCAGGCAGGCGGAGCGGATGAGCGGTAGCAGCGCAAGCAGGAACAGCAGGAAATGCTCCAGCTTTTCGGCGCCGGCGGTCTGGTAGATCATCGGTTTCGCCCGGTCGTACAGCAACACGAACGCCTCCAGCGTCGTTCCCTCCAGCGTAAACACCTGCTTCGGCAGCCTTCCTTTCCAGAACCAGCGCGCCCAGTGGCGCAGCAGCGGAAACGGCTGCAGATACGTATCGACCACCGCGGGATCGTATACGACGACGCTGCGCACATAGGTCACATCCGAAGCGCGCATCTGCACCCGATGCAACTGGTACGGCTGAAAGACGATCAGCCTGCCGGCATGAAGCGGATACAGCTTCCGCTCCATCAGCACTTGGCCTTCTCCCTCCAAAACAAGCAGCAATTCCAGCCCCTGATGGGAATGGAACATATCCCAGTCGGTTTCCGCCGTTTCGAAGCGATGGGAGAACAGGAACGGCTCGTCATTCATCTCCAAACGTTCGATCAGCCTCATGCGCGCCCCGCCTTCCCTCGTATGGCTTCACGTCAAACCGCAATATAACAACAGTTTAACACAATCGTGCGAGACCTCAACTTGTTATACTGGCACCATAACCATCAACCATCTTGACAGCAAAGGGATGAGGGGCCATGAACGAATACCGCGAAACGAGTGTAGTCGACCATGAGGAAGTGCAACAGAAAAAGTTTTCCCACCAGGACGGCCGGTTCCTGCGACCGATCGATACGGCCAAGCTGGTGAGCACCTTGATGTGGCACGAGTTCGAGCTTTCCCGCATGGCGTTCGGCTGGATGCCGGCCATTCCCGATTATGCCGTGAAAGGCAAGCTCGGCCGCGCGGGATATGTGCATAACCAGCATGCCAAGCTTCTGTACGAGCGGCTGACCGAACTGCCAGGCTCCATCGGCGAAAAAGACGGGTCGCCCGCCGTCATTCGCGAGTTGTTCGAGCGGATCGCAAGCGCGCCTTCGCCGGCGGCGTTTTATCGCGGCTACCTGTTTGCAGTGCAGCGCATGTACGCCGAATACGATGCGCTGTCGCAGCGGCTTGATCCGATTCTCGATGCGCCGACGTGCGACAAGCTGAAGTTTATTGCCGTGGAGCGGGGAGCGCTGCAGGATTGGCTGCAACCGCTCGTTCAATTCGCGGGCAGCGACGACGCCGCAAGTACGGCGGAGCTGCAGCAGTGGCACCGTTACGTCGAGGCAGTCTGGGGGTTGTCGGCCGAAGCGATCGCGAGCGGCAAGAATTCCGAGGAAGTGCGCTATCCGGCGCATCCGACCGATTCGCCGGCCGGGCCGGTGCCGGTCGAATCGTTGAACGATCCGCATTTTCCGCCCAGCACGCCGAATCCGAAATACAAAAAAGCGTACACCGACCCGGACCTGTCGCCGCTCGGCGGCAGCATCAAACAAATGCATTACATCAATGCGACCGAGATTGGCGCCGCCGAAAGCTTGTGCTACCTCTACTACGGCGTACGGAGAATGCCGCTCGCCTTCTACTTCGACCTTGCCCGCCATCTGTGGGACGAAGTGCGCCATAGCCAAATGGGCGTCCGTCGTTTGGAGCAAATGGGGTATCGGACCGATCAGTTCAAATTTTTCAAAGGTTCGCCGGGCCAGCGGATCGATGAGCTGAAGAAAGAATGGTTCCCCGATATGTACGCGGGGTTGACCATGGTGGCAGAGCCGTGCTCCTTCATCAAAAAGCGCAAAAGCGCCGAAAATTTCTGGAAGTTCGGCGATGCGCTATCGGCGATTCAAAGCGAATTCGATATGGTCGACGAGCGGATGCATGTCGATTTCGGCAAGAAGTGGGGGCCGGAGCTGTATAAGCAGATCGACGACATTATTACGGCCCAGGAAATGTCCGAACGCATGCGTGTCCGCCGGCTCGAAGGGATGGGCGAACTGCCGCAAGAGGAAATCGCCAAAGTGGTCAAAAACTTCCCCGGCTTCTGCGGCCTGTCGACGGTCGAGTTGGAATATAGCAATTACTAATTACTAAAATAGAAGCGTCTGATTGATTTTTTAGCAAACGCCGGCTAACCCGATTCGTTCGAACGGGTTGCCGGCTTTCTCTGCGTTGCGAACAGGCTATTCCTGGCCTTCGTGTTTTTCCCCGACTTTGCGGTTGCGCTTGTTTTGCGTTTCTTCGGCTTCCTCCAGCGTGTCGTTGACGAACGCCATATCCTGATTTTCCGCCATCATGTTCGTTGTGCCTTTGTAATTGCCGTCGTGCGTGTTGTTTTCTGCCATGGGGGAGAGCCTCCTCGTTGTGGAAATAACGCCATCTTTACGATGCGCTTTCGGCCCGGTTGTTATGCAGTCGCCGCGTATGCCATAACTTTTATCGAATTCGACATATTTATCCAACCGGCCTTGTGCTATAATCGGGTAGATAGACTCAGAGATTCGAAAGGGAACACTGCCTTTTGAACTACATTATCAACGAGGAGCCGGACTACGTATGAAGAAATTTCTCATCGCCATGCTTGTGGCCGTCATGATGGCGGCTGTACCGCTATCCGTCATTGCCGATGACAACGTGCTGCAGAACCAGGCCGTAAATGGCGGCGTCATCAACCAAAACATCATTTTTATCGATATCGACCAGGATTATTGGGCTTATGACGCGATTGCCGATATGAGCAAACGGGGAGTCATCAACGGCTATGACGACGAGACGTTCAAACCGCAAAATTCGATTACCCGGGAAGAATTCGCCAAGCTGATCGCCATGACATTTTCACTGGACTTGCCGAATCCGGAGCAGCCTACCTTCGCCGACGTGCAGCCCGATCGTTGGTCCTATTCTTATATAGAAGCGGCCAAAGAGTTCCTGACCGGCTATTTCCCGCCGAAAGGCAAATCCTTCTACAGCCCGGAAACGAAAACGACTCGCGAGGACGTTGCGGTGGCTCTGGTGAAGGTGCTTGGCTACACGCCGGATGATCTGGAGGACCCGAATATTCTGGAGCGGAATTTCGTCGACGTCAATGAGATGTCGTTCGGATTGCGCGACTATATCGCGTTGGCGACCGAAAAACAGCTGATCAGCGGGTATGACGACTATACGTTCCGCCCGGAAAATCCGATCACGCGCGCGGAAGTTGCGACGCTGCTTTATCGCAGCATCAAATCGTCGGCAATGGATCAAGGAGAAGCGCCGCTGCTAGACGTCAGCATGCCGGCCACCACTTCGAGCGGTACCTATTACATTTCGGGCAAGACGAACAAAAATGCCAAGGTCACGATTAACGGCAAAGAGATTAAAGTGGACAACGGCGAATTCAAGGAAGGGTTCCGGCTGGAGAAAGAGGGCACTTATAACATTAGCATCGTTGCGAAAAATGCCGGCAACAAGCAAACGACAGTAACCAAAACGATCACCTTCGAACAAGAAGGACCGAAGCTTGTCATCGATGACCTGCCGGCGACGACAACATCGCAGACGATCGATGTGTCGGGCCAAGTGACGGACAACTCCGACAAAAATGCTTCCGTTTATTTGAATGACCAGAAGCTTGACGTGTACGGCTCCTCCTTCCGGCGCACAGTGACGCTGCAGGAAGGCGAGAACGAGCTGGTGTTCAAAGCGAAGAACAGCGCGGGCAAAACAACGACCGTCGTCCGGACGATCACGTTAAATCTCGGCGGTCCGGCGTTGAAGATCGACGATATTCCGGAGTCGACGACTTCGCAGACGCTTTCGGTGTCGGGTACGGTAAAGGACAATAACGACAAAAACCCGACGGTCTATTTGAACGATGAAAAGCTCGACGTATACGGCTCTTCCTTCTCGCGCACGGTGACGCTGCAGGAAGGCGAAAATGTGCTCGTGTTCAAAGCGAAAAACAGCGGCGGGAAAACAACGACGGTCACGAAGACGATCCAATTGAACCTGGGCGGCCCGGTGCTGACGATCGACGACATGCCGGAGACGACAAAACGGCAATCGTTATCGGTGTCGGGCACCGTAAAGGACAAGAATGACAAAAACCCGACGGTCTATTTGAACGACGAAAAGCTCGACGTGTACGGCTCCTCCTTCTCGCGCACAGTGACGCTGCAGCAAGGCGAAAACGTGTTGGTGTTCAAAGCGAAGAACAGCGGCGGAAAAGTGACGTTAATTACGAAAACGGTCGTTTTCAATCCGGAAGGACCGAAGTTGAACGTAAACTATGTGCCTGAAACGTCGAGCCAATCTACCGTTTCCGTGTCCGGAACCGTTACCGATGTCAATGATTCCTCGCCAGGCGTGTATGTGAACGATAGCAAGCTGTATACCTACGGTTCCTCGTTCGACAAGTCGGTGAGTCTGCAGAAAGGCAACAATACCATTGTTGTCAAAGCGACGAATAAATTCGGCCAAACGACGACCGTGACCAAAAATGTTTATTATCCGTAACCTATACTTTCCTCAGACTCTGCTCTCGTGAGCAGGGTCTTTTTTGTGGTTGTATGGATGTGCCCCGGGCGGCAGCGGGTGGCGATCGCGATAGGGAAGCCGCGATGAAGCCGCCATTTCTTGCGGCGGCGGTTCTAGCAATTTTGCGACTCTCATAAAATAAACTACTACCGTCTACCGGGGCGTAACCGCTAGAACGGCCGAAGCTTTTGTCAACAGGAGGACAACCATGTACATCCCGCCCGCGCTCAAACGCGCCGCCCAAACGCTGCTCCGCCGCTCCGCCGCCCGCTCGCTTGCGCCGCAGCGCCGCAGCTCCGCCGCGGACGCCGCTGCCGCCCGCGCCTTCGGCGCCGCGCCCGC
>NZ_SHLX01000005.1 GCF_004764705.1 Paenibacillus cymbidii
AATTTGTTCCGGTACACCAAGGGACTTTGGAACGGACTCTTTCCCTGTTACGATCATTATTACCTTCCCCGAACCAATAACGAGTTGGAGCAATTTTTTTGACAGACGAAAGCCTGTCACCGCCGCATAACCGGACTTCGCAACTGGAATCGCTACATCATTCGCAACGGAGAAATGATCGTGTTAGTGCACGATGCGCTTCGTCAAGAGCATGTGACCGCCCGCCTTCGTTCGGTCAGTTATGAAACCTACAAAGCGCGGAAAGCACAATGGGACGAGCGTCTGTCCGAAGGGATTCAGCGGAAACGCTTTAATCGTGATCCCGCGGCGTACCTAAGCGATCTGGAACAACAGCGGGCCGGTTTATCCTGTTAGTCGATTGTGCTTTTGACCTCTGACATCTAATAGTTTGATGGAAATAGCGGTGGCATTAACAGACCCGCATTATCTTAAAAAATAGGCCTTAAAAAATGGCCTATTGGCTTCATTTCGCCAGTCCCATAGGAAATAGCCAGCGAAAACACAGGTTATTTTCGCCAAATGGCCCCAAAACGGGCAATTGCACACGAATAACCAGTGAAATCACTGGCTATTTCGTGACGACTGCCCATTTTTGGCGGAATAGGCCATAAAAGATGGCCTATTTCATAACTCTTTACTCGAGCTCCGATACTCGTTCATCAAAAACACCCCGCCGGATATCGGCGGGGCTGATTTCAGCGCGGGCGCCGGCTTACGGGCGCATCAACTGAACGGTGAACTTGTCGGCGCCGACGTTCATTTCCTTGGCGGCCATGTCGACGATGGCAACTGCCTGGCTCTTGTCGAGCTTGTCGTTCTGCACGACGATTTTCCATTTGCCCGAATCCTGCAGCACGACGGCATTATGATAGTCTTTGGCCAGCTTCTCTTCCACACTGTTGATTTGCTCTTCGCGCTGCTGAATCATGAACAGGTCGTCGTTCGCTTTGGTCGCCGCATCGGTCGTTTGTTTCATATCGGTAATGATGCCCATCAGCCGCTCGGTTTCCTTGCTGAAATCTTCGTTGCGCTGCAGCAGCATGGCCGTAAAATAATCGGCGCCGGACTGGCCTTGCGCGCTAAGCTGCTTGAGCACTTCCGCATCCGTTTTTTTGCTGTCGCCGGCTTGCGCGGACGTCGCTTTGGCATCCGTGCCGGAGGAAGCTTTCGAATCGGTGGCCGACTTCGTATCGGTCGTTGCCGCCGAAGACGGCTTCGGGCTGGCGGCCGGCGACTTGGTCGGCGAAGGCGAGGCAACCCCCGGCTTTGCGCTTGGCGAGGCGGTCGGCTTGGCGTCCGTCGCCTTGGTGTCCTGACCCGTTCCTTGCGTAACGGCTTTGCCGTTGTCGACCTTGCCGGCGTCTTTGGCCGTGCTGCCCGTTGCCGGAGGCGCGATTTCCTGCGAATCGACTTTGATTTCTTCCGTACCGGTGCCGTCGTCCGCCACTTTCAGCTTGCCGGAATCTTCCGTGAACAAATAATACGCGGACAGCACAACCATCAGGCTAAGCATCGACACGAGCCAAATCGTTTGGCGTTTGGTGTTCATGAGTGGTTTCCTCCCATTGGGTTATCGTTTCGTTGGTTTCGTTTGATTTCGCTTCCTTCGCTACTGCTTGCGCGGAATGATCGAGATGCGATGCGCCGGCACGTCGAGGCCGCGCTCCACCGCCTCCGTCACCAGCTTCTTCACGGTCAAATCTTCGGTGCCGCCTGCAACGACAACGACCCCCCTGATTTTTGGCTTGATCGTTTTCACCACGATCGGCTGCGAATTGCCGGAAACCTGGTACATCGCCACTTCCCCGCTGCGGGTCACTTCCGAGATGATGCGGGTCGCTCCCTGGTTGTCCTTTTCGTTCGTGTTCATCTGCGTTTCCTTCTCGTTGTTCTGCACGATCGTCTCCTCGGTGGAATCGATCGTCACCAGCACATCCACTTCGCCGACACCGACGATTTTGCGCAAAATATCGCGCAGCTGCGCTTCATAAGCCGCTTCGTAATCGCGGAACGGCGACTCTTTGCCGTTCTGCGTTCCGCCGAGCGTCTCCTGCGACTGCTGCTGCCCGGCGGGGGAACCGCGGCCGGAGCCGATCGAGTCGATGTCCTTCACTTCGATGTACGACTTCAGGATCATCAGCGCCACGCCGACAAGTCCGATCACGATCAGCCAGCGGAACGTGTTCACCCGCTTCTTCCCGCCGGGTCCGCCGCTCAGCCACTCCTCCAGCTTCTTCCAAGAACTCACGGCTTCCCCTCCGCTTCATACGAGATGCTGACGCGCTCCGCCTTGACGCTCCACGCTTTGGCAATCGCCGTCCTCAGCCGCTGCGCTTCCGCTTTATCCTCCGCATTCGTCGCTTCCTGTGCAGTTGCCGGCACGGCAGCGCGCCCCGGGCGAATGTCGACGACGACCGGCTTGACCGGCTTCATGACGCCGGCGCCGGTCGGTTCCGGCGATGTTGTCGCGGAAGCCGCTCCAGCAGGCGGCATCGTCACGGCGATCGTATCGATCGCCAGCTTGCCACCTTTGTCGACGCTCGTCTTGACGGTCACGCCCGCCGGTTGGCCGAAGCCGTCCTGCTCCATCCGCTCCGCAATGGACGAGGCGAGCCGCGTTTCGACGATGCGCTGCGCTTGCTGCCGCTGTCCGGCCTGGAGCGTCTCCGCTTCCTTCATGATGTCGTCCAGCGGTTTGAGCGCCAGCTGTCCGCCGGTATCGTCCTGCAGCATGTCGACGGCGGCGGTAAGCTTGCCGACGCTCCATTCGCTGCGCAGCAGCTGCAGCACCGGCGACAGCAGCGCCAGCAGCAGGAACAGGCCGATCACCGCTTTGGCGTACCGCTGCATCGCCTGCGACGGCAGCAGCAGGTCGACGAATCCCGCGATCAGCACAATCGCGATCAGTTGCTTCAGCCAGTCGTTCAGCCAAGCCATCCGTACCCCTCCCTGCCGCTGTCACCGCATCATGACCGAAACGTTGCCCGCCGCAATGACGATGGAAATCGCCAGGAAAAACATGAGCGCCACAGCCGCAAGCGCGGCGAACACGTACAGCATGCTTTTGCCGACCGTTTGCAGGCAGCCGACGATCGGACTGTCGCCAAGCGGCTGCATGACCGCGGCGGCGAAGTTGTAGATGAGCGCCAGCGTCAAAATTTTGATCGCGGGGAAGGCACACAGCAGAATCAGAATGATGACGCCGGTCAAGCCGATCGCATTCTTCACCAGCAGCGAAGCGCTGATTACCGTATCGGTCGCATCGGCGAACATCGTGCCGACGACCGGGACGAAATTGCCGGCGATATATTTCGCCGTGCGGATCGCCACGCCGTCCGTCACGGCGCCGGTCGCGCCGCGTACGGTGATGACGCCGAGAAACAGCGTCACGAGCACGCCGAGCAGCAAGGCGCCGACCGACCGGAGCAGCGAAGCGAGTTGTGTCACTTTGTACCGTTCCGACAAGGCGCTGACGATATGCAGCACGGCGGAGAAGAAGAACAGCGGGAACACGATCGTATACACCGCCGTTCCGACCGCATGTATCATAAACACGATCAGCGGGTGCAGCACCGCAGCCGACGTGACGTTTCCGGTCGAAGCCAGCATCGTCAGCATGAGGGGCACGACCGCCACCATAAAATGGATCATGCTTTCGATCGCCGACTTGGCATAGTCGATCGCCACATGGAAGCTGTTGATCGCAATGACGATGATGACCATGAGCGAAATCGTGTGGGCGATTTTGGCTACCGCTTTTTTCTCGAAGGCGCTTTGCATCGTTTCCAGCATCATGCCGAATACGGTGAGCACCACGATCGACGTCAGCAGCTTGCCGTTCACCAGCAATTCGTGAAACAAGTAGCGCAATAACCCTTTCAGGAAGGCGGACAAGCTCCAGCCTTCGCCTCCCGGCAGCAGCATGTCCATGAAACCGGGCGGCGACGTGCCGGGAAAGTAGCCGCCGTATTGCCGCATGAGATCGTTCCAGTACCGTTCCACCGGATCGACAGGGAGCTGGCCGAGCTGCTCCTTCATCGTCATGTCGCTTACATTCGTCGATCCGGCCGGCTGTTCCGCCTGCGTCGGCGCGGCGGCGGCGCTTCCGCCGGCGAGCAGCAGCGCAAGAGCGGCAGCCAGCGGGAGGAGCAGGCGGCAGACAAGGGCGCCCATCCGGTTCATGCCTTCTCCCTCCTTGCCTGTCCGTCATGCCGGCATCAGATTGATCACGGTTTCGACGACAACCTTGATAATCGGAATCGCCATGACCATAATCAAAATTTTGCCGGCGAGCTCGATTTTGCCGGCGATGGCGTCTTGTCCGGCGTCGCGGACGATCTGCGCGCCGAATTCGGCGATGTAGGCGATGCCGATAATTTTCAGCACCGTCTTGAGGAAGACGGGATCGACCTTCGCATGAATCGCCAAGTCTTCCAGCACCTCCAGTACGGAAGCCATCTTGCCGAGCAGGAACAGGAAGATGACGATGCCGGTAAATGCCGCCAGCAGAAAAGCGAACACCGGCTTCTGTTCCTTGACGATCAGCGCCAGAACGGCGGCCAGCAGGCCGAGTCCGACCACTTGTATGATTTCCATCGCATCACCCGCGCGTCGGCGCGCGCTCCCCGCGTGGCGCCGAGTCGACTTGCTTCATTGAAACAGAAAAATCGTTTTGATTTCCTTGAACAAATTGCTGAGCATATTCACGACCATGAACAGCACGACAACGAAGCCGATTACGGTGACCCAATGCGCCATATCCTCTTTTCCCATCTGCTTGAGCACGCTATGAATCATCGCAATGATGATGCCGATCCCCGCAATTTGAAAAATCGCATTTACATCCACGTTCATTTGCGGCACCCCATTACTTGCGTGTTCGCTACCTCAGTACATCAAGAGCACGAGCAGCGCACCGCCTAGCACGCCGAGGTTTCTCCACATGCCGGCATACCGCTTGCGCTCGTCCCACGCCGTCAACTCCTCCGCCTGCAGATGCTGCACCGCCAGCCGCAGATGTTTGATCTGGTCGTCGCGGTCGGTGGCGCCGAGCGTGGCGCCGAGCCGTTCGATCACTTCGCGCTCGCCGGCCTTCAGCGACGTATGCGCCCAGCGCTCGCCGATCGCTTGCCGCCACAGCTCGGCCGTCGAGCGGCTGCTGCCCGCCTGGAGCAGCTCCGCCGCTCGGCGGAACAAGGCGGCAAGCGATTCCGGCAGCATCGCGGCGAGCGATAGCAGCGCTTCCGGCAGCGGCGTGAAGCCGTAGGCGATTTCCGTCTCGAGCCGCTGCAGCGCCAGCACGAGCCGGCGAATTTGCAGCGGGCGCCGGGCGTATTGCTGCGACTGGAACAGCCCGAGCAAGGTGCAGGCGAACAGCACAAGAGCGGCGCCGATCAGCTTCGTCACGGTGGCCTGCCTCCTCCCGCGCGAAACGCCGTCTGTCGGTCGACGCGCAAGCCGGCGCTGTCGAACACGGCGGCTTCGGCTGCCGTGCCGGACGCCTCCCGGCGCAGCAGCACGATGCGGCCGAACAACCGGCCGTCGAACAGCCTCCGCAGCGCCGGACGCCGGGAGACATCGTCCACGTCGCGGCCGTGCGCGCTGGCGATGATGCGAATGCCGGCATGGAGCGCCTCTTCGACCGCAAGCGCGTCTTCCTCCTTGCCGATCTCGTCGACGACAAGCACATCGGGCGACATCGAACGAATGAGCATCATCATGCCTTCCGCTTTCGGACAACCGTCCAGCACATCCGTCCGCGGGCCGAGATCGAAGCGGGGCACGCCTTTGACGCAGGCGGCGATTTCCGAGCGCTCGTCGACGATGCCGACCTTGCGCCCGCCGAAGCGGTGCGGCGATGGCCAGGCACCTGCGCTGACGAGCCGGGCGAGATCGCGGATCAGCGTCGTTTTGCCTTGCTGCGGCGGCGAAACGACGAGCGTATGGTGGACGGTGCCCGCCCGCTCGTCGATCAGAAACGGCAGCACGTCCGACGCGCAGCCGATCACTTCCCGCGCGATGCGCAGCGAGAAACCGGCGACATCGCGCACCAGCTTCACTTTCCCGTGCTCGAGCACCGTGCGGCCGGCCAGTCCGACCCGATGGCCGCCGGCGACGGTAATGTAGCCGCGCTTCAGCTCTTCCTCGAACGAATAGACCGAATGATTCGTCAGCAAGTCGAGCAGTTTCGCGCATACGTCGCGCGTCGGCGCGTAGGCGGCGCCCGGATCGCCGGTGACGGCGCCGCGGCTCGTCGCAAACGCATAGGTGCGGCCGAACACCAGTTCAAGCGGCCGGCCTTCGCGCACTCTGATTTCTTCCAGTCCGCCGCGCACGGCTTGCGGCAAATCGGCGACGATGCGTGCCAGCGGCTGCGGCAGCAGCGGTTCCAGCGTGTCCAGCATGGCGGGCCTCCACAAGTGTCAAGTTGTCCGAATCTATCTCCATGTGTATGCCCGTCCCGCAAAAATATGACTCTCTCAAGCCGCGTTTCACTTTTTCAAGATGCCGATAAAAATGCAGGAAACGCCGACCAGCACCCATAGCAGCTTGCCGAACGACAGTTTGTCCGCCATGCCGATGAGGCCGATCGTCGTCGTCGTCAGCAGCACGAACGGGCCGATGAAAGCGAGTCCGGAATTGACGAGCAACGCCTTGTCTACTTGATTCAGGCGCAGCATGATGAGCGCGGCCGCAATTTCGAGCGAGCCGGACACGAAGCGCAGCGTCGCCATGCTCATCACGAATTTGTTGAGCATCCCTGTTCCTCCGATCTTAGGGTGTGTCTGGACACCCTCGCGGGTGCAGACACGTCCTTGGAAGCTTTCGTTTCTCTTCATTTGTATGCGGGCTTGGCCCGATTTTAACCATACGCGTACAAAAATCTTCTCAAAGGAGAAAGCAGCGGCCCAAAATATCCATCCTTTCACTACTAAACGCTGCCGCTTCCCCAAACCACCCTTCGCTCCTGCCTTTCACTGGCTATTTCTGACGAGATGGGCGAAATCGGGCAAATAAGCCATGTTTCATTGGCTATTTGGTCCCCGCTCAGTTGATGGGCACAAGACCACCTTTCGCCGCATATGATGCCTAAGATTGGAAAATTACAATGGCAGCGAGGAGATTCCATATGAATGTGAAGTCCGAATGGCATCCCGATCTCCAGGATCCGAGCGGCTGCAGATCGGAAAAACCGCGAACGGTCGGCCGTACGATGGTGATTGACAAAGGTCTCGGCATCCATGCGTTCGAAGATTTGCTGCAAACCGCAGGCGAGCATATCGATATGATCAAAATCGGGTTCGGCACGCCGGTGCTGTATCCGTATCCGGTGTTGAAAACGAAGGTAGAACTGGCGAGGTCGCGCGGCATCTCCATCTTTCCCGGCGGCACCTTCCTCGAAGTGGCGGTCGCGCAGCGGCGCGTCGGCGATTTCTTCCGCACGGTGCAAAGCATCGGCTTCTCCGGCGTGGAAGTATCGGACGGCACGATCGAGCTCGGGCGCGACGAGCGCAGCGACTTGATCCGCACGGCACGGGAGGCGGAGCTGCTCGTCTACACCGAATACGGCAAAAAAGTGTTCGGTTCGGCGATCGAAACGAAGCAGCTTAGCTATACGGTCAGCATGGACCTCGATTGCGGCGCGGAATTGGTCACGATCGAGGGCCGGGAATCGGGAGTTGGCGTCGGCATTTACGACGCGTCCGGCAACTGCCGCGACGATCAGCTCGAGGCGGTGCTGGCGGCCGTGCCGCATCGCGGCTGTCTGCTGTGGGAAGCGCCGCTGAAGGAACAGCAGGTGCACCTCATTCGCCGCATCGGCGCCGGCGTCAATCTCGGCAACATTGCGCCGACCGACATCCTTGCGCTGGAGGCGCTGAGGCGAGGCTTGCGCTCGGATACTTTCGTGTTCGCGGACCGCGCCAGAACGGCGGATCAGGAGCAACAGGAGACGGCGTGGTGCTACGAAATTTGAACGATGAACCGAACGGTACGGAAGATACGGATGGAGGAGTAACGATGCGCATCGACACGATCGCAACGGTAAGCGAGGCCAGAGCGGACGATTTCCCGGGCAGAACGGCAATCGTCATCGACGTGCTGCGGGCGACGAGCAACATGGCAACCGCGCTCGCTCACGGAGCGGCCGGCATCGTCGCGGCGGAAACGGTGCAGGCGGCGAGAAACTTGCAGCAGCCCGGCGACCTGCTGGGCGGCGAACGCAACTGCGTGCGCATCGCCGGCTTCGATCTTGGCAATTCGCCGTTCGAATACGCGGCGAACGACGTGCGCGGGCGGCGCATCGTCATGACGACGACGAACGGCACCCGGGCGCTGTACAAATCGCTGAAGGCGCAGCACGTGCTGGCCGGCTGCTTGCTGAACGCCGGCGCTTGCGCGGACGCCGCGCTGGCGCTGCGCAAGGACATCGTGCTCGTCTGCGCCGGCACGCAGGACGCTTTCGCGCTCGAGGACGGGCTTGGAGCCGGCGCCATTATCGCCGCGCTGCTGGAGCGCCGGGACAGCCGGCTGCCGCTGGCGATGAACGATTGCAGCCTCTCCATGCTGCATGCGTTCGAACGGAAGCAAGATCGTCTGCACGAAACGTTGGCGTCCGGCCAAACGGGCGTCCGGCTGGTGAAGCTCGGCTTCGCGGGCGATATCGCCTACTGCGCGCGGTTGGACACGTTTCCCGTATGCCCGGTATTAAAGGGCAGAACGATAGTGGCCGGCGAACCGGCGGCGTATACGGAAGCGAGGTAACACACGAACGAGGCCGGTCCCTTGGTCGCCTTGGCGACCGGGGACCGGCCTCGTTTTCGTTGGAGCTCTCGCCTTTTACGGCCACTCCTGTTGGATCGCGCCGTCCGCATATACATGGATAGTGCCGGCTGCCGATTCGATTTCATCCTTCGCCCAGAAGCTGTCCGGCACATCCGGCCAATGGGAACGCGTCCCTTCATGCGCCGGAACCGGACGAACGAACAGCCTATTCAGCACTTTCACCGTTTCCGAGCGAAGCAGCGCGGCTTCCGGCCGGAAGGTGCCGTCCTCGTAGCCGGTCATCAGCCCAGCCGCTCTTGCGGCTTCGATCGCCGGTGATGCCCAGTGTCCGTCCGTGTCGGCGAAGCTGGCGGACGAGGCGGCGGAAGCAGCGGCCTCCGGTTTGCGCCAGCGCGAAACGATCGTCGCCATTTCGGCGCGGGTGACCGTACGCTCCGGTTGAAACAGGCCCGCTTCGTCACCGACCATAATACCCGCGGCCCGCACTTCCGCTATCGCGGCTGCCGCCCAGTGATCCGCAGGCACATCGGGGAACGGCGACGCCCCCGCCGCAAGCGCACGCGGCTGCGTTTCGTCCGTTTCCCCCGGCTGCCGCTTCAGCGCGCGAGCCAGTATCGCCGCCAGTTCCGCCCTGGTGATCGCGGCTCCCGGGCGGAATGTTCCGTCCGGATAGCCATTTACATAGGGCAACCAGACCGCTGTTTCCGCCGCCTCCGCAAACCGGATGACGGAGAAGGTGCTGAACTTGTTTACTTCGATTTCAAGCCCGGTCGGTTTGCCGTCTTTGCCGTAAACGACCGTTCCCCGCTGCACGACTTTTTCCCCGTCGCTGTGCGAGATGTAAACCGCCAGCCCGGCAAGCGTGCGGCGCGCTTCCTGCTCGTCTTCCGGCAGCACGAGGCCGCCGAGCGGGAACACGATGCGGGTCGGCGCGTCGCTGTAATTCGTTTCGATCGTCATCGGTTTGCCGATCGCCACAACCGGCTTGCCGTCGGCCGTATGCAGCACGACTTCCTCCTGCGCGGTGCGCGCCTCGAGCTCGCTTCGCCGTTGTTCGTCGCGGATCGGCACGATGCGGAAATACAGTTCTTTGCCTTCGCGACGCAGCGCCGCTATCGTTTCGCCGGACAATACAATTTCCGCATCCGGCGTTGCAATGCGCAGGCTGATGCCCGCTTCCGCCAACCCGTCCACAGCGTCCGGCGGTATGCTCACGTGCACTTCGTCGGCAGGATCGTCCGGCAAGTCG
The DNA here is from genome assembly GCF_004764705.1 of Paenibacillus cymbidii. GTDB lineage: Bacteria > Bacillota > Bacilli > Paenibacillales > NBRC-103111 > Paenibacillus_AN > Paenibacillus_AN cymbidii. Next base: position 10,055 of record NZ_SHLX01000005.1, read on the forward strand.
GTCACCACGATGCGGGCCGAATCGCTATGCTCCGCTTTCGCTTTGGCGACGATGTCCTTCACATTACGATCTTCCAGCCGGACGGAATCGACCTTCGTTCCGCCGGTTTCGCTGCTGCGGACGACGGGAACCGCCACCGCCTTGTCATTGTCGCCGGTTTCGACGACAACCGTGCGGACGCCGGGCTTCGCGACCGGCGCGTTCGGCGGGGCGCTCTCTTCCTCCAGACGCGTCAGCTCGATCGTATAGGTTTGCGCCGCCGTCCCGTCGGCCGATTCCACTTCGATCGGCACAATATTGACGCCCAATGCCAACGGAACGTAACGTTCTCCGCCTGCGCCAACCGGCTTGCCGCCAATCGCAATCACCGCGTGGGCGTCCGTTGCCTTTGCGATGACGCTCACCCCCGAATCGTATGTCGCGCCTCCGGTATAATGGAACCGGTTCGGCGACAAGTCGGGCTTTACGATAAACCCGCGAGAGCGCAGCTCCGTCAGTTGCGGCGGCTTCGCCGCTTGCGGCAGCTGCCTGACGGCGGTAACCCGATAATGCCGCTCGCTGCCGTCCTGGGCGGATACCGCCACATCGATCCGCTGCTGCGGCTGCGCCAGCGGCACGATGACCGCCCCCGCCTGCTGCGGCTGGCCGTCAACCAGGACAACGGCCGTTTCGCTTTCCGCTTGCGCGCTTACGGCAACGGACGACGTCCCGTCCGGCAGCACGACGCGATAGTCGCCGGTTTCGCTGTCGAACGCCGGCAGGAGCCGCCGGCCGTCAACCGCCAGCGACCGCAGCCGCGCGTTGCCGTCCGCTTCCCGCCACACCCGCAGCGTATACGTTTGGGCCGTATTCCCGTCCGGCGCTGTCACTTCGATGCCGACTGTCGTCGTTTCACCGGCAGCAAGCTCTACCGTTACGGGCGAACCGCCAGCAACCGGTTGGCTGTTCACACGAATCGCCGAACCGGGCTGAAGCGCCGCCGGCAGCACGGCAATTTCGTCGGCATCGAATCCGACCGCGGCATCATAGCTCGTTTGCGCCCCCGAAAACGCCGTGCCGAGCGGAACGTCTTCCCCGTTCGCGCTGATCGTCAAGCCGCCGAGCAGCGCGACATTCGATCGTTTACCGGCAACGGTAACGGTATACGTCTTGCTGCTGGCGCCAGCTCCGGCAACGTTGATATCGATCTGTCCGCCGCCATCGGGGATGACTACGGACACTGAGCCGTCCGCTCCCGGCGAGTGGCCGTCCACCGTCACCACGGCATCGGCATAAGAAGGGATCGCTACCACCTTGACGCTGCCTTCCTCCAATTCGGTGGTGTAGGTTGCCGTATCCGGATGGAACGGCTGGCCGAAGACGCCGCGGTCCAGCGTCAACACCGCCAGCTCCGCCGGGTCCCGCGGCTGCGGGCTGCCCGCTCCGCCCCTCAGCGCCTCAAACCGATATTCCGTGCGATTGCCCGCCGCATCCTCGGCGATCAAAACGCCGTCGAATTTGCCATTGTCCGCCCCACCGGCCGACCAAGGCGCAAAATAATCGAACCGGCCGTTTTCGTCCGCCGGTACACGGACGCCGTTGAGCGTGAGCTTAATGCCGGGCTCCGTTTGCCCAACCAGCGGCAGGCGGTCCGCGTTCAGCACGAGGCCGTTGAGCGATTCCCAGGGATCGGCGCCATACGCTGCATACAAATATGGACCGGTGCGATCGACCTGCAGCTTGCGGATCGCGATGCTGCGATCGCCTGCGTCGTTAACCGCTTCGATCGTCAGTACATATTCGCGTTCCTCCAGCTGCGCCAAACCGAGCAAGTCGTTCAAATCGAACTCCGTCGTCCCGTTCGCCGCAGCGTTTTGATGCCCCAGCAGCGTACCATCCGCGTACAGCGCCACATCCGCCGCCTGATCGCTAGATACGTTCACCGAAACGGCATCGGCAAACGTAAGCAGCATCGTTTCGTCTTCGCCGTTTGCCGTCCGGTACGTGTTTTCCGTCACGGTCGCATCCGCCGGCTGATCGGCCGCAACTGCGATTTGCAGCACAGCAGGATGCGGTTCCGGCACCATCACCGTAACAGGATCGGACAGCGGACTGTAAACGTTCTGCCCGTCTTCGACGCCAAATGCCATCACGGCGATCGTGTACGTTTGCCCGGTTGCGAGGCCGGCCAGCACCAGCTCCGGCTCATCCGCGCCGGCATCGAACGCCGGTTTCGCCGGATTGGGCGCGCCGTCCTTCAGCACGTACGCCCGGTATCCGGTCACAGCGGCACCGGCGTGATCGACCGGATTCAACCGCAGCGTCGCTTCCCCGTTGCCGGTCGACACCAGCTCCGGCGCTTCGGGCTGCGGCAGCGTCTGCGCCGCCGTCACCTCGATCGGCTGCGCGATGACCTGCGCCATCGGCGCCCAAACGGGGCCGGAAGCAACCACGGACAAATAATAGCGGCCCGGAATGAGTCCGCCCGGCAGCGTAATCGCGCTAACGCCGGCTGCAGGCAAGTTGTCCGCCACAACAACGCCGTTGGGCTGCTCCGGATCGCCGGTCACCATCACCTTCACCGTCGTACCCGCTTCCGCATGTTTGACGTTCCATTTCACTTCGTAGCGGTTCGCGTCCATTGCGCTGGCCGATACGTCGGCAAGCTCCGGCCGCTTCGGCAGCTCCGTGAGCTGCAGCCGGACTTTGCCTTTGGCCTCGACGTTCCAGATTCCCGCCTGTGCGGCATGAATCGTCACATACAACACATCGGCCGGGCCGGGATCGGGGAAACCCGCGCTGACATCCGCCTGATCGATCGCGCCGTCATTAGGCAGCAGCCGATCGGCCTTGCGCTGCAGGATGGCATTGCCCGCCGGATCCTGCTCGTCGAATACGAGCGTCATCGGGGCCGAGGACAACGGCGCCGTAATCTTCGTGTTCGCATCGCCGCCGATTACCGCCAGCAAATAGTCGCCCGGCTTCGAAACGGGAAACCGCACGCTGCTGGTCCAATCGCCTTTCAAATACAGCGGGCGCAGGTTGTCCAGCTTCATGCTGATTTCCGCTGCGGTGACATCCGCAAAAGCGGAGCCTTCGACCGTCCACTCGCCGGCCTCCGCCGGATCGAGCAGCACCGTAAGCAACTTCCGGTCCGCACTGTAGTAAGCGTTCCAGTCGTCCCGGCTGTAATCGGTCCGCAGCGCATAAACCGTGCCGTCCGGCCGGCGCACGACCGTCCCGGCAGCTGCGCCGTATACGTTCAGCAGCGCCTGGTTGCGCGAAGGCGTCGAAGCAAGCTTCAGCTTCGTCGGGAAGCGTGCGTTCTGCACCCAGCCGCGCACATCCGTCATCGTTGTATTCGCCGGCACGCGATAGACGCCCGCCTCGGCGCGGCCGACGCCGTCAACGAACCAATCGCCGGTTTCTGCCGCGTCCGCCAGCACGTACAACATGCCGCTGCCCGGGTCGCGGTAAGCGTTCCAGTCCGGCTTGCCGTCGTCCGTCTCCAGCGCATACGGCCTGCCGTCCGGCTTGTACACGGTTTCGTTGCCCCAGGCGCCGCCAATGGTCAGCAATGTCAGACCGCGCTCTTGCAGCGGAAATTCCGTCACATCGCGATCGGGCACCGCCTCCCATGCTTCCGCAAGCGCCTGCATATCGATGCCGGCGCGGACGTAGATGAGCTTGTACGCCTGGAACCGCACCGCTTCCGTCGCCTTCAGCTTCCACGTCCCCGCTGCGTCCAGAGGAAGGCGGATGTAAGTCAAACCGCCCCGAACCGTTATATTCGTTGAAACTGGAGTTACGTTACGGCCTGCCGGGTCCGTCAGCCGGACGTTGCGGCGGTCTCCGTCCAGTACAAGCAGCGCTTCATAGGGCTGTGCAACCGTGAACGAATAAGCGACCCGCTGGCCGTCCGGATCGTGCTCCAGGATTTCGGCATCCGGCGCTACGCGCTGATCGACGGCCGTGAACCGGCCGCTGTCCAGACGCGCTTGCGCATTCGTCGCTTCCGTTTTGCCCGGATGCGTCGAAACGGCGACCGTTTTAATTTCATATTGCATGTCGTTGGTCGAAGCGATCCGGACCGGACGGGAATCGCCATCCGTTTTGAAATCGCTCCTTGATCCGCTGCCGAACAAGTCTCCGAAAAAGTCGAGAATGTCCGCCGGATTTCCGCTTAGCGCGCCGGCCGCTCCGCCGATGGTCTGCAGCCAGCCGAGTCCGTTGACCAATGCGGGCGCTACGGGCGGCGGGGCGATCAGCTCGAATTCGAACACATTTTTGCTGAACAGGTACTTCACGTTTACGCCGATGCCGTTGACCGCAAACGAAGCGTACAAGCCTGCCGAATCGATCGTTACGTCGACACCGCGCACCTTTTTGCCGCCGACATCGGGTATGTTGTTCGGAATGGTTACGTCCGCTTTCATTTGCCCCGCAAATCCGCTCGATTTCGCATAACGCAATGCCATCGGCCCGGTAAAAATATCAAACGCGTTCAACGATCCGGCAGTAGCGAAACCGTCCGTTTGCATGGACACGATTTGCTTCAGATCGCTGACTTTGAACCAATACAGGTACATGTCGCCGTCGGCCACATAGCCGCCTCGCGAAATATCCGCGTTCAACCGATACGTTTCGATCAAATGCAGGTTCTTCTGAACCGGCGCAAACACATCCGTAGCCGCGCCCTGAAACCGGAACGTCTGCGGCAGCTGCGAGTAGCCGGACAGCCCGTTCACCGTGCCGTACAGTTTGTCAAACTTCGTCCCGGTCAGGCCGGTTTTGGCGCTTTGGTTCATGCTGAAGCCGATGCTGTCCAGCCGGTTCGCCTTGAAGCTCATATCCATCGCAAAATTCATATTGTAACCGCTTAGCTGAGCCGATGCGGTAGTTTTTGCGTAGCCGTACCAGGAGTTGAGATTCCACGTCGTGCTCGTCACGTCCAGCGGACCGGCGGCGAACGGCGCCGCTGCCGTGAAGCTTCCGCTCAAGTCGAAGCGGCCCCGGCTGAATGGCAGCCGGTCGACGGCTGCCGTGCCGTCGACGCGTCGATTGCCCGCGTAGAAGCCGAGATCGATCATGCCCGCCAGGCGAACGCCCGCGTTTGTAAAAACGATGGACTTGGCCTTGATCGGAAAGCCCAAACCCGAGTAGTCGACCTTCGCATTATTGGGCATCGTCATGCTGAAATTGTCGTCTTTCCACTCGAAGGCGCCTTCGTACAGCGTATACGGCTGGATCGTTCCCGACGGACCGAAGCCGTTCACGTACAAACGGCCGTTGCCGCGAATCCGGTACGGGCTCGTCCGTTTGTCCACCTCGAGCAACGCGCCTTTGAACAGCACGTTGTCGTTGATCGCCACCGGTTCGTTCGGGTCGCTCAGCGTATACAAGCCGGGCGTTTCCGGCTTCTCCGCGAACGGGCCGCGCAGCGTGAGCTTGTCCGTTTCGTTGCGCGCATTCGTGCTGGCCACCTCGACCGCGCTATAGTTGCGGGGCTTGTAGAAGGTGGCGGTAGTAATCGTTAACGCATGCGGAAAATCATACGGCGTGAAGAAGGCATGGTGCAGCTTCACATCGTAAGTACCGGGCGGCAAATTGTCCATCCAGGTGAGCCGCAGCTCGTAATCGCTGACGATCTGGTAAGCCAGCGGGTATTTGGCGCCGCCTGCGCCTTGCAGATAATAATCGATGCCGCCGAGCGGCTTGCGCAGCAAATTGGAAATCGTGGCGCCCACAACGGAAATCCGCTTCTTGTCGTCGACATGAAGAAACGCGGGACCTACTTGATCGTACCGGACGTCGGGCGGCAGCAATGTCGTATCGTTGTCCAGCTTGAACGTTACCGGCGCGCTGTATTTCGTGCCGGCGCCGTTGACGCCGTAAGCGCGCGCTTCGTATTCGGTGTTCCAGGCCAGTCCCGATACGTTCTGCGTCTTGAAGCCCGCGGACGTATCGTTGCTGCCGGCGGCCAACAGCTGCACGCGCGTCCAACTCGCCTGCGGCTGGTCCTGCGGCGCGGCGATCCGATATTCGAGCCCCCGTTCCGACAACGGCGAAATGTCGTTGACGGTTACCTCGTACACGAACTTCGCTTCGTCGGTGCTCGAGGCGCTTTGCGAACGAAACACCGGGTCGGGGCTGCCGCTGATCGCCACCTCCGCCAGCGTCGGCAGCTCGTTGCCGAACGTCCACGTTTCGCCGACAATGCCCGGCACCGTTTTGCCGCCGAACACGACGAACTGATGGCCGTCGTATGCCATGCTGGCATAACTGCGGGAAACCGGGAACGCATAATCGCCCCACTGCGGATAAGAGGTAGACGTCTTGTTCAACCATGACTCCCATGCATCGCCCTTCTTGGCAAAGGCGTAAGGGTAAATGCTGTAGCCTTCGATGCCGTTGTTGCCCGGCCTCGGGTAGTGCAGGTTCAACCCGGCCGGACCATTTTGGTTCGCCGGCGTATAGAAGTCGAATTCGCCGCTGAAGCTGACCAACCGGCGGCCGTCGTAAGCCGTCGCATTGCCCCAGCGGCCGCCGTAGCCTGCTCCTGCCGGACCCGCCCCATTGCTCCATGTCCGGGCTTCGCCGTCCCAGGTCCAGATCGTATACGATCCGTCGTCGAACGTAAAGCCGCCGTCCGAAATTTCGCCCAGATCGCCGCCGTAAATGACGGCATGCTGTCCGTCGTACGCCATGCCGCCCGAATGCATGGCGGGAGGCGACTCGGAGGGCGATTGCTGCTGCCACTGCGTGCCGTCCCACAGCCACGTTTCGCCGATGGGCAGCTTCTTGCCGCCGGACAGCGTATAGCCGCCGAACAGCACGATATGGCTGCCGTCGTACGCCACCTGTACGCCTCCGCGGGCGGACGGACCGGCGACGTTCGCTTGCGCCCATGTTGCTCCGTCCCACAGCCACGTATCGCCGAGCACGCCCGAAGCGCCTTCGCCGCCGAACAACACTATTTTCCGGCTGACCGGATCGTAAGCCATACCGGCGCCTTTGCGGGCTGGCGGGCTGACGGCAGGCGTTGTCATTTGCCAGGCCTGGACGTCCTTCGCGCCGTCCCACAGCCACGTATCGGCCAGCAGTGTTGCGGTGCTGCTTTCCCCGCCGAACATAACGACCTTGCGATGCAGTTCGTCGTAAGCCATCGCGGCCGCATACCGCGCGTCCGGGTTAAACGTGCCGCCGGTGATGCGGCTCCATTGGTAATCGTCGAAGCGGTCGACGATCGACGTTTCCGAAGTACCCGCCGAATCGGCATATACCTGGCGTCCTCCCGTGCCGAACGACGGCGCGACAATAGCCGCCGACTGCAAAAGCAGTACGGCGGCGAGCATTCTGGTGACCAAGCCAGCGAAAAAGGGGCGTTTCATGGGCGATCTCCTTATTCCAATGATTAACGTTGCGTTACGGATCATTATAATAAGGAAGTCTGTCAGTTCGCTCACACGATTCGCCATTTTCATGGCCATTTCGACATTTTTTTCTATATTTCACTATTCGCTGTTACAGTTGCCCAACCATTTTCCGGTACAGCTCACGCACGGCCGGTCCCGGCTCCAAACCAAGCTCGCTGCGAAAAAGCTGCTCCATTTTCCAATACAACTGCAAAAACAACGTACGTTCGTTGCGCCGTTCATAAGCGCCAAGCAGCCGTTCGTATCCTTCTTCGTCCCAAGGCGCGGCAGCCGTAAGCGCCTGCAGCAGCGCAATCGCCCGATCGTCCCGCCCGGCGGCAAAATAATCGTCGGCAAGCTTCTTGGAGAACAGCGCGAATTGTCGTTCCAGCCGCTGTCTCATCGGTTCGCTCCAGGCATATGTTTTGCCGGCGAACAGCGGCCCGCGGTACGACGCCAGACACGCTTCCGCTTCGGCCGACCCGCTTTCGCTCCATCCGTCGCGCCCGGCCGCCAGTCGCTCCTGCTCCCAAAAGTCGACCCGGCAAGAAGCGCTCAGCCGGTAGGCGCCGCGCATCGAGTCGATTCGAATCGGCACCCGGTGCTCGGCGAGCGTTTTTTTCAAGCGGTACATCGATGTGTGCAAATTGTTTTCCGCCTTTTCCGGCTCCAGCTCCGGCCATATGATCTCGCACAGATCCCATTTCGCCGCGTTGACATCGGGGTTCACCAGCAAATAAGCGAGCAGCTCCTCGCTTTTGGACGTCGGGAAGCGGAGCGGCCGGGAGGAGCCTGGCGCATATAGCGCAAAACCGCCGAGCGCCTCGATCCGGCCGTTGTCGCCGGCTGCCGCCGGCATTGGCGCCGCAGCGACGGATGCGATTCTTCGCTGCAGCTTCCTGGCGCAAGCCGCGATATCGTCCTGCCTGACAGGCTTGATCAAATAATCGATCGCATTGGCCCGGAACGCTTGCAGCGCATATTCGCCGAATGCGGTCACGAAGACAATTTCCATCTCCGGACACAGCTCCGTCAGCCGCTCGGCCAGCTCCAGCCCGTTGATGCCGGGCATTTCGATATCGAGAAACGCCACATCCGGCCGGGTTGCGGCGGCGGCGGTCAACGCTTCTGACGCGCGGCAGCACATGGCCGCCACCCGAAAATCCGTATGCTCCCGGATCAGCTTGCCGAACCGCTGCAGGGCGGGCTCTTCGTCGTCCACCAGCATGATGCTGTACATTTACCCATCCCTCCCCGTATCGCCTTGCATCTCCGGCAATTGAAACGATACGCGCGTTCCGTCCCCGGGCCCGCTTTCGATGCGCAGTCCTTCGCCGTATAGCCGGATCAACCGGCGATGAATATGGATCAATCCGATGCCGCTCCTCCCGCCCTGCGTCGCCCTGCCCGTTGCCCTGGCGATAGCTTCCGCGCTCATGCCGACGCCGTTATCGGCGATTTCCACGCGGATGGTCCGCCCGTCGCCCCGTACCGCAATGTCGATCCGTCCGCCTTCCTCGCGTTTCATCACGCCGTGGCGTACGGCATTTTCGACGATCGGCTGCAGCAGCAGCGGCGGCACAAGCCGGCCGCCCAGGCGCTCGTCCCATTCGACATGAGCCGCAACCCGTTTGCCGAACCGGGCTTGTTCGATGAACAGGTAAGCGCGGATCAGTTCCATCTCTTTGTGCAGCGGCACCAGGTGCTCGCCGTTCCGAAAGTCGAAGCTGGTGCGCAAATAGGTGCTGAGCCGGTCGAGCAGCTGCTGCGCCGCCGGCGGATCGACATCGCCCACGGCCATTATCGTATTGAGCGTGTTGAACAAAAAGTGCGGCTTCAACTGTGCCTGCAGCAGCGACAGCTCGGATTCGGCCAACTCGCTTGCCGAACGTTTCAGCTGGAGCAGCGTGCGGATCCGCGCGCGCAGTTCTTCCCAATCGACAGGCTTGGCGAGGAAATCGTTGACGCCTGCCGCGAATCCGGCCAGCAGGTCCTCCGGGCGGTTTCTGGCCGTGAGCAGCAGCACCGGCATTTCCGTCAGCGACCAGCGGCTGCGAATCCGGCGGCAAACGTCGAGACCCGACATGCCGGGCATGATGCCGTCAAGAATGACGAGTTCGTACTCGCGTTCCGTCGCCAACGCTTCGATTGCCGCCGTTCCGCCGGAAACGGCAGTCACCGCGCAGCCTTCCATGACGAGCAGATTCGTCAGCGCTTTGCGATTGGCCGCATCGTCGTCGGCGATGAGCACCGCGGGCGCCGTACCGCTCCGCAAAGCTGCGACCTCCACGTTTGCGGGGAAACGAGGCTCCTCCGGTTCATCTGTCCTTTCCACGGCCGCTTGCGCTTGCGCCTCGCCCGCTGCCGATAACTCCTCCTGCGCAGCGACGGGAAGCGTAAACCGGAACACCGATCCCGAGCCAAGCTCCGATTGCGCGCGAATCGTCCCGCCGTGCAGCTCCGCGAGCTTGCGGGCGATGCCGAGCCCGAGTCCGGTTCCTCCATACTCCCGGGCAATGTCGACGTCGCCCTGCTCGTACATGGCGAAGATCGACTCCAGTTTATCCGGCGCAATGCCGATGCCGGTATCCCGCACCTCCACCGTTACCCATTGCCCTTGTGCCGTTGCGGATACGACAACTTCGCCGGCCGGCGTAAATTTGATCGCATTGCCGACCAGGTTGGACAACAATTGCACCACCCGGGCCTCGTCCGCCGCCAGTTGCGGCAATCGCTCCGGCAGCCGTTCGCTCAATCGCACCGGCTTGCCTTCCAGCAGATGGCGATGCAGCGCAAACACATGCCGCACGGCCGGCTGCAGCGCCATCGGCCGAATTTGCAGCAGCAATTCGCCCTGCTTCAGCCGGGACAGATCGAGAATGTCGCGCACCAGCGCGGACAGCCGTTTGCCCGTCGCCACCATCAGCGCCAAATCGCCCCGCTGCGCCCGGTTCAGCTCGCCGGATGCGCCCTCCAGAAGCGACTGACCGATATTGACGATGCCGTGCAGAGGCGTTTTGATCTCATGCGACGTGTTGGCAAGAAACTCGTCCTTCATTTTGTCGGCGGCGATCAGACGGCCGGTCAATTGTTCGACCGTGGCGAACGAACGGGTGAATCGGCGCGACAGCAGGAGCAGCTGGGAAAAGACGAACGTGAACATAAACAAGAGCCGCAGCGCGTTCGTCAGGAAGCCGGCTGCATCGTTTTCGGCGATGGCGTAAAAGCTCCAGGCGACGATGAAGCCGATGAGGCTGGCCAGCGAATAAGCGGCTCCCGGCGTGCGCCGCCACGTTTCGCGGGCGAACAGAAACAGGCAGTAAACAAGCAGCAGCACAGCCGGCACCATGAATCCGGTCTGCAGCACCAGGGTGGCAACAGCCAGCGGCGCCAGGACAAGCAGCAGTACGACCGCCCATACGGCTACGGCAAACGATCGCTGCAGCCAACGCCCTGTCGGCAACGAATAGGCGGTTTGCGTATAACGAACCAGAAAATAAAACATCGGGGTGCCAATCCCGAATTGCAGCTTCGTCATCCATGTATAGGGCAGCGAAGGGGCGAAAGCCATGAGCAGCTTCTCCTGCTGCACGAGGAATACCACACAGGCGCCGAGACAGACGAGGCCCAAATAAAACCAGGACCGCTCCTTATGCCGCATCAGGAACAGGCAGAGCAAATACAACCCGCACAGCAGCAAGCAGGCAGCGCCGACCAAGTCGATCCCGACCAGAAAAAAGCGATAGGTAGCAATCTGCTCCTGTTCGCCGAACAACAACGATTGAGTGATGCCTCCGGTGTATAATTGATAATTGGCCGCTTGCACCACGATATCGACTTCGGTTCCGTCCAGCGTAAAATACGCGGCGTACGGCGTATTGCCGCCGCGCGTCGCCGCCCTTCCCTCTGCCGGCTGTCCGCTGCTCCCTTCGATTCGTCCATTCACATATAGCCGGTGCGCCGATTTGATGTTGCTGACCTTGATTCCGAATTCGCGCCGCGCGTCCGGGCTCCATGTCGGCAGCTTGACCTGCAGCCGGAAGGTGGCATAACCTTGTACGCCAAATTGCGAACCCGCAATGCGGTACCGCTCCCAATGCTCCGGGACGGTTGCGTACATTTCCGGCGTCGGCGGCACGCCAAGCGTCATGTTCGAAGCGAACGCCTCGGGCGCGAGCAGCCGGGAGGGATAAAAGGCCCATTCTCCGTCCAGACGCACAAGGCCGTCACGCTCAAAATCCCAGCTGCGCAGGTCCAGCACACCCGCCTCCGCCCGCGGGTTGTGTCCCGCCGCCGGCAGCAGCGGCGCCCAGCGGATCAACGCCGCCACAAGCAGCACGAGCAGCGCCGCAATCAGCGCGATCGCCGTGACGCGTTGCGCCAGATTCAATCGTTCCGGTCGGTGCTCCGTTTCCGGTTTCATCAAACTACGCTCCCGTTCTTTTGCCAAATCTTCCCCCAGTATAGCATATGATTCCGACCCGGAAAGCGGGAGATGCCGATAATCTTTTGCCGCCACCACATGAAAAGGCCCCATGCCTCATAGAATGGAGTAGAATCCATGAGGACAAGGGGCATACGCCAATGAACGGCAATATTTTGCTCGTCGTGCTGATTATGATCGGTCTGCTTGGCCGCTCGCCGATCATCACGACGGCGGCCTGCTTTCTGCTCATCGTCAAGCTCATCAGCTTCGACCGGTTTCTGCCGGCGATCGAACGGCGCGGGCTCGAATTCGGCCTGCTGTTTTTGACGATGGGCGTGCTCGTCCCGTTCGCCTCGGAAAAAATTACTGTCAAAGACATCGCCGCCGTATTCCGCTCCTGGCCGGGCATCATCGCCCTTGTGGGCGGCGCGGTTGCGACGTACATGAACGGCAAAGGACTCGATCTGCTCAAGGTCGATCCGCAGCTGATCGTCGGGCTGGTAATCGGCTCGATCTTCGGGATTATTTTTCTGCGCGGCATTCCGGTAGGTCCGCTGATGGCGGCCGGCATCACCGCGCTATTGCTGAAGATCGTCAGCTTTTTTTGGGACAAGCTCGGCTGACGGTTTGCTCTTAGTTCACGTGCTTGAACTGCGGCAAATGGTCGCGGTTCGCGGCGAACATTTCGTCGACCATCGCTTTGATTTCGTTCAGGCTGAGCACGGCGGCCGTCAGCGGATCGTTAACGATCGCGTGGAACACTTTGCGCGGATCGCCCGTCATCGACGCTTCGACGGCAAGCGTTTCGCTGATCGCATTAACATTGTTGAGCGCCGCGAGTTGGCCCGGCAGCGCGCCGACGTGAATCGGCTCCAGCCCGTACTTGGACGCAAGAATCGGCACTTCCACGCAGCTGTCCTGCGGCAGGTTCGTGATGTAGCCGCGATTGCTCACGTTGCCGTAAAATTTGAACATCGTGCCGTCGCCGAGAATCGCGTTGAAAATGTCCGATGCATATTCGTGACCGCGATTCAAATCGATCGTTTCCTCTTCCAGCCACTTGACGATTTCGTCCTTCCAGTTGTGCTGCCGATCGCGATAGACATTGAGGATGTAGGCATGTACGCCCGGATTCCAGTTCGTGCCGTGCGTGCAATATTGCTCGATCAACTCCGGACGTTTGCGGAACCAGGCGTTGTATTCCGAATTGTGCCCGCTCGATTCGGTTACGTAGTAGTCGAGGTGCAGGAACATTTCGTTGCGGACAAGCTCGGCGTTGTAAATTTCCGGCCGGGTTTCGATCGCCTGGCGAATAAGCGGAATCGCGTCCTTGCCGTTCCATTTGTACTCGAGGAACCATGCCTGGTGGTTGATGCCGCCGCACAGGTAGCTGATTTCGTCGTTGTCCGCGCCGATCCATTTGGCCAGCATTTCCGCTGTTCCCTGCACGCTGTGGCATAAGCCGGTGACATTGACCTTCGTATAATTCTGCATCGCGTTGCACAGCATCGTCATCGGGTTCGTGTAATTGAGGAACACCGCATCCGGACAATACGTTTCGATATCGCGGCAAATGTCCATCATCGCCGGAATCGTGCGCAGCGCCCGGAAAATGCCGGCCGGCCCGCGCGTGTCGCCGACGTTGATATCGACGCCGTACTTTTTTGGAATTTCGATATCGTGCTGCCAGACGTCCACACCGTTGGCCAGAATCGTGCAAACGACGCCGTCCGCGCCTTGAAGCGCTTCCACACGGTCCCCGGTGGCAATTACTTTCGCCGGATAGTTGCCGGCGGCGACGATTTTGTCAACCGCTTGTTTGATGAACGAAAGCCGCTCCGGGTCGACGTCCATCAGCGCAATGGTGCTGTCGGCAAAAGCCGGAAACGATAAAATGTCGCGCACGAGCTTTCTCGTAAAGCCGAAGCTTCCCGCGCCGATAAAAGCAAACTTTTTCATGGGGATCCTCCTGGGTCGATGGTTGGGATGACTCGATTACTCTCTTAATCTTAGCCTTTTGGCTCGTAAAAAGAATGGCACAGGGTGAGATGTATATGTCATAATGTGAGATGAATGATACGCTTGACGGGGGTGTGGAGCGAATGATCGCGACTTACGTCGAACCTGCCACGCGCAGCAAAGCGCATGCCGACTTGGTTTATTATCATTCCGGTTCGGAGCGATGTGCGCCAGGCCATGCTTACGGACCGGCTGTCCGGCCTTATTATTTGATTCATTATGTGAGAAGCGGTCAGGGCATCTTTCGCCGGTCCGGCGTGGAATTCCGCTTGCGTGCAGGTCTTGGCTTCCTGATTTGTCCGGGGGATGTGACGTACTACCAGGCCGACCGGGACGATCCCTGGTCGTACAGTTGGGTCGGGTTTGACGGTTACAAGGCGGCTTCGTCGCTGCGGCAAGCGAATCTGGCGGTCGATTCGCCCATCTTTGAGCTGGCTGAACCGGACGGCATCCTGCCGATCTTCGAGCTGCTGGAAGATGCCAAGAAGCTGTCGGCGGGGCGCGACCTTCGGCTGATCGGGGCGGTGTACATGTTTCTGTCCTATTTGGTGGAGTATGCAGCCGGGGAACGTTCCGCTACGCAGGCCGGTCTGCAGGAGCTGTATGTCAGCGCCGCCGCCGAATACATCGACAAAAACTTTATTCGCCGCATGACCATTGAGGAATTGGCCGCTTATATCGGCTTGAACCGCAGCTATTTGTGCGCCATTTTCAAAGCAGAGATGCGGCAATCGCCGCAGCAGTATTTGATCCGCTGCCGGATGGAGCGGGCTTGCGAGCTGCTGGCCGACGCAACGCTTGCGATCGGCGACGTGGCGCGTTCGGTCGGGTATGACGACCCGTTGGTATTTTCCAAAATGTTCGCCAAGCTGATCGGCTTGCCGCCGCGCGATTATCGCAGCAGCCAAGCCAGCGCGAGAAGCAAGGCCGCAGCTGCGGCGAAGTAGGCCAGAATAGACATGCAGGAGGAGATCAAATGGCGAAGATCCGGCGAAACCGGCTCCCGCAGCGCGCGAGGGTTGGGATTCCGATCGCTTCTTGTTTTCCGGATTCTTCGAACGATATAGGCCAGGGGTGAATCCGGAAAACAAAGGCGAACGCTACCGCTTCTCCATCCCAACCCTCGCCCTCCGCTCCCGCCTCCTCGCCTTGTTTGAAACATCGGAATGCGCGCCCCCGCCCCCTCTCCGCGGCTACAACTTTGTAAAATAGGCCATGTTTTATGGCCTATTTCGCCAAAAACGGGTTGCCTTTTCAAAATAGCCAGTGAAATCACTGGGTATTTCATTGAAAAGGTCGATTTTGGGGCTTCAGGGTTGAGATAACCAGTGTTTTCACTGGCTATTTCCGACGAGGCGGGCGAAATCGGGTTAATAAGCCATTTTTCATTGGCTATTTTTGTTTCCCGGCCCGGTATGATGTCGCGGCCTCAGCCAGCTAGGTGCAAAAAAGCCGTTCCCGCCCAATCGGGCAGAAACGGTTTTTTTCGTTTGCTTGCGCTTGCGGCCAAGCAGCCGGCTTACCGGCGTTCCGACGGTCCGCCGACAAACGCCTGCTCGCTCGTGTCGAGACCGTACGCCGTGTGCAGCGCTTGCACCACTTCGTTCAAACGCGACTTGTCGATGACGCACGACACTTTGATTTCCGAGGTGGACACCATATTGATGCTGATGCCAAGCGCCGAAATCGCTTCGAACATGCGCGCCGCAACGCCCGAGTTGCTGACCATGCCGGCGCCGACGATCGACACCTTGACCAGGTTCGACTCGCTCGCCAGCTCGCGGAAGCCAACTTCCTCCTTGATGGAGTCAAGCACCTGCTGCGCTTTCTCCACATCGCCGAGCGCCACGGTAAACGACGTGTCCGCCGCGCCGTTCATCACGCCGCCTTGAACGATAATGTCGACGTTGATTTGCTCCTTCGCGAGCGCCGTGAACACTTTGGCCAGTTGGCCCGGCTTCTCGGGTACGCCGAGTATGCTGATGCGGCCGACATTCTTGTCGTAGGCGATGCCGCTGACGACCATGCCTTGCTCCATGACTGCTTCCTCCTTCACGGTCGTGCCTTCGTTATGAGTAAAGCTGGACCGCACGACAAGCGGAACCTGATAGTGTTTGGCGTATTCGACGGCACGCGGATGCAGCACCGCGGCACCTAGATTCGCCAACTCCAGCATCTCGTCATACGAAATTTCTTTCAGCTTGCGCGCCACTTTGACGACGCGGGGATCGGTCGAATAAATGCCGTCGACATCGGTATAAATTTCGCACAAATCCGCTTTCAACGCGGCAGCGAGCGCAACGGCCGTCGTATCCGATCCGCCGCGGCCGAGCGTTGTAATTTCTCCATCTTCGGTCATGCCCTGAAAACCGGCGACGATGACGATGTTCCCTTGATCGAGCGCATCGTGTACCCGTTTCGGCTGAATGTCGGTAATGCGCGCTTTGCCATGCACCGCTTCGGTGTACATGCCCGCTTGCCAGCCCGTATAGGAAACCGCCTGCCCGCCGATGCCGCGAATCGTCATCGCCAGCAAAGCGATCGACACTTGTTCGCCCGTCGACAGCAGCATGTCCATTTCCCGCGCCGGCGGCGTGCCGTCGACCAGCTGTTTGGACAAATCGATCAAATCGTCGGTCGTATCGCCCATGGCCGATACAACGACGACGCAGCGATTGCCCTCGCGCTGCCGCTCGAGCACCCGATTCGCCACGCGCTTCATCCGCACGGCATCCCCAACGGAGCTGCCGCCAAATTTCATGACGATAAAAGCCAACGCACGTTCAACTCCTTATGAACCCGATAAAATCCGGTATAATCCGCTAAAATGAAGACCGGTTCCCCACCTCGGTGGGGCAACGTATTAGGCGCGGGAAATGTATTTGCCTTCGCGGGTGTCGATCAGCAGCACGTCGCCTTCATTGATGAAGAGCGGCACTTGCACGTTCATGCCGGTTTCGACTTTGGCGCTTTTCGTTGCGCCTGTCGCCGTATTGCCCTTGATGCCCGGCTCGGTTTCGATTACTTTCAATTCGACGCTGTTCGGCAGGTTGATGCCGAGAATTTCGCCCTGGTAGCTGATGATATTGACGTTCATGTTTTCCTTCAGGAAGTTGATTTCCCATTCCAGTTGCTTGGCGGTCAATTCGAATTGATCGAACGACTCGGTATCCATGAACGTATACTCGCTGCCGCTGTTGTACAAATATTGCGTCGCGCGGTTCTCGACATGGGCGCGGCCCACGTTTTCGCCGGCGCGGAAGGTGCGCTCGACAACGTTGCCGTTGCGCATGTTTTTCAGCTTGGAGCGGACGAACGCCGCGCCTTTGCCTGGTTTGACGTGCTGGAAGTCGATCACGGAGAACAAGTCTCCTTCGACGTCAATCGTTAATCCGGTTTTAAAATCGTTTACTGAAATCATGGTTGTTCCTCCTAATAGGCTAACTGGAATGGTTGAAATCAATCGATGGTGGTAAATGTTTTGGGAGCGTGCGTCAATAACCGAATGCCCGTCTCGGTCATGACAATATCGTCTTCGATGCGAACGCCGCCGAAGCCGGGCAAATAAATGCCGGGCTCGACCGTCATCGTCATGCCTGGCTCAAGCACGGTATCGCATAACCGCGACAAGCGCGGCGACTCGTGAATTTCCATCCCGAAGCTATGTCCGGTGCCGTGGCCGAAACGATCGCCGTAACCGGCCTTCTCAATGAGATCCCGGGCCAGCGCATCGCCTTCCACGCCGGTCATGCCGGGCCGCAGCTTGTCGAGCACATTCAGCTGCGCTTCGAGCACAATGTCGTAAATTTCCTTGTGTTTGGCATTCGGCTTGCCGAGCACGACCGTGCGGGTCAAGTCCGAACAATACCCCTTGTAATAGGCGCCGAAATCAAGCTTGACGAATTCGTTCGCCGCCAGCTTGCGATCGCTGGCTACGCCGTGCGGAAGCGCGGACCGTTCGCCGGAAGCGACAATCGTATCGAAGGAGGAGGAAGTGGCGCCGTTCTGGCGCATGTACATCTCCATCTCGAGCGCGATTTCCTTCTCGGTTACGCCGGGCTTCAGCTTGCCTTTGATCCACTCGAACGTGCGATCGGCCAGTTCCGCGGCTTCCGCAATGACGGCAAGCTCGCTTGCGTCCTTGATCATGCGCAGCTTATCGACCAGTTGGTCGGCCGGCACAAGTGTGATATCGGGCAACGCGTCGCCAAGCTTCCGGTATGTCCCGAACGAAACGTCCGCCTGTTCAAAAGCAAGCTGGCCAATGTGCGACTCCGCCAGCAGCTCTTTTACCGTTTCCCACGGGTTCGGCTTATGCTCGACGATTTCGTATCCGCTCGTTTCGGCGGCGGCCTGCGTCATGTAACGGAAGTCCGTCAAAAAGTACGACTTGTCCGCCGTTACCAGCACGTAGCCCGACGTACCGGTGAAACCGGTCAAATACCGCCGGTTGTGCCCGTTCGTGATTAGCGCCGCTTCCAGTTGGCCGCTCGCCATCGCCTGGCGCAGCCGGGCCAGTCGCTTCTGTTCCATGGCCATCACCCGTTCTTCCGGAGTTGTTGAAGCAGCGCGAGCAAGCCAAGTTCATAGCTGTAAGCGCCAAAACCGCAGATCTGGCCGACGGCGACCGGCGCCAGCACCGATACATGGCGAAACGACTCCCGCTTGTGAATGTTCGACAAATGCACTTCGACCGTCGGCAACGAGACGGAAGCGATCGCGTCGCGAATCGCGTAGCTGTAATGGGTGAACGCGCCGGGATTGATCAGGATGCCGTTCTTGGCGCCGAACGCAAGGTGGATGCTGTCGATCAACTCGCCTTCGTGATTCGACTGCATGATTTCCAGTTCGACCCCATGCTCTTCCGCCAGCCGCTCCAGCTTGCCGTTGATAGCCGCCAACGTTTCGGCGCCGTATACGCCGGGCTCGCGAATGCCGAGCATATTCAAATTCGGTCCGTGCAAGACGAGTATTTTCTCCATTGCAACCCTCATCCGGCCCATCGTTCGTGTTTAATGCCGCTTTCTCCAAACGGGCCAAAATGGGCACTCATAAGGCCCCGTTTACACACGCGTACAACATTTTACCATAACGGAGCGCCATTTGAGAAGCAGTTTTGCATTCCGGCGGCTTCCGAACCGATTTACCGGGCTTGTCCGGCAGGCTCCCGCGCCCGTTCGTCGTTGAACTCCATGGCGATGGAATAGCCGATGAATACGCCCCACAGCAGGAACAAGCTGAGATCGGTAATGAGCCAATTGATGTTCATCGTCCAGAACGGCGTCGGCAGATTCAGCAGCGGCGCAAGCAAGCCGTAAATCACCAGCCACCAGATCAGCCCGTAAGATAACCCCATCCACGGCCCGACGACTTTGCCGAACAACAGCGCATACAGCAAGGAAGCCGCAATCGAGAACACGATAAACGCAACGAGGCCGAGCCCAATCCCCCATCCGCTTGTCAAATACGAGTGCCTGTAAAACGGCTCCAGCCAGAAGCCCGGTACAATTTCGGTAAACTTCAGCCCGAACTCCGCGCACTTGAGCCCGCCCCAGATCAGTCCGGCAAAAAAGCCCAACGACAGCGCGTACCGCCATTTTTTGTCCACGGGAAACCGAGTTGTTCGTTCCGCCATTTGCATCCCTGCCTTCCACATGCGTCAATCGCGCCACTGGCCGCTTTCCCTCTAGTATGCGCCCGGTCGCGGCAGCCATATCCAGTTTCAAAGCCAGATTTTATCGCCAAGCGGAATTTGTTTTTCCTTGCCGCTTGGAGAGACTTATAAATTCCGATGTGGTAAAATAGAAAATATCCCTCATAAGAAGAAGGTGAGCATGGAAATGTCGCAGCAAGCCAGTGTTTATGGCGGTCAGGCAGTCGTCGAAGGAGTCATGTTCGCCGGCAAATCGGTGCACGTGACGGCAGTCCGCCGCAAAAATAACGAAATCACGTTCCTGGAAGTGCCGAAGGAAGACAAGGTGTGGCTGAACCGGCTCAAAAAGATACCGTTTATTCGCGGCATCGTCGCGATTGTGGAAGCAAGCGCCAAAGGCTCTAAGCATCTGACCTATTCGGCTGAAGCGTACGCGGAGGACGAGAATCCGGACGCCGCGAAGAAACCGGAGAAACCGACGCTGGCCGGCAATCTGGCCTTGTACCTTGGCGTTGCGGTGATCGGCGTGTTGTCGCTCATTTTTGGCAAACTCATTTTTACGCTCGTTCCCGCCGCGGTTGAAGACGTGTTGTTCCGCAACAGCTTCGACAACCAGTTCCTGCACACGCTCGTCGAAGGCCTGATCAAAATCGTGTTTTTGTGCGTTTACATTTATATCATTTCGCTGACGCCGATGATTAAACGGTTGTTTCAGTATCACGGCGCCGAGCATAAAGTGATCAGCGCCTATGAAGCAGGCGTCGATCTGACCGTGCCGAACGTGCAGCGATTCAGCACCTTGCATTATCGCTGCGGCAGCAGCTTCATCATTTTTACCGTGCTGCTGGGCGTCATTATTTATTCATTCTTCCACTACGATTCCCTCGCCGAACGCATGCTGCAACGCATTCTTCTGCTGCCGGTTGTAATCGGCGTCTCGTATGAAGTGCTGCGCTTTACGAATTCGCTGCGGGACACGCCGGTGCTTCGCTATTTGGGATATCCCGGCCTGTGGCTGCAGAAACTGACGACGAAGGAACCGGAAGACGCGCAAGTGGAAGTATCGATTGCGTCGTTCAACCGGATGCGCGAGATAGACCGCGGTTCGTTCGTTTCCTGAGAGCGGCCGCGAACCGCAAGCTTTACCAGTCCAGACCGAGGAGGGCTTTCAAATGAGACGAACGACATTGTCGGTGGGGCAAATCATTATTTTCGCGCTGCTGGCGCTCGGCATTTTGACCGCGCTCGTAAGGAACCCGATTGTTTATCTGATCCCGATTGTGATTTTCGGGACGATTTACTACTTCTACAAAAATCCGCCCAACCGAAGGCGCGGCAAACAAACGGTATTTATGCCGAAGTCGTCCTCGCGCGAGAAGAAACGGCCCACCACGTTCCGCGTCATTCCCGGCAACAAACTTGACGACGACGATAAACCCCGTTATCACTGATACGAGGCAACAGGCAAGGCGCCGCGGGAACGGCGCCTTTTTGTTTTGCATGAATATGGCGAGACGATCAAATCTTGTGGACGCCGCCCCATTTGGCCGCCATCGCCACATAGGTTTGGTACGACCACGCTTGAAAAAATTTGCTTGCAGCGCGAACGCCGGATTCGAACAGCAAACTGCTTTCTTCTTTGCTCAGATCGAAGTCGGTCGTACGTACGCCCATCGTCGATATTTTGATCGTGCGAAACTCGTTATGCTTCTCAATAAATCGTTCGTCGTGCGCATCCATCATCGTGGTGAACATCGCCTGAAGCATCGACAACGGACCGCCGATGTGCCGCGGCTTCTGCGCGGCGCGCCCGACAAGCTGGAAGCCGATCGTTGGCGTCGGCCGCCGGTCGCGGTTCAGTCCGTGCTGCTCGTCGTCGAAAATCCATAGTGGAAAGTTGCTCAGCACGCCACCATCGACAATATAAATATCGGTATCCAGATTGGATACGAGCGGCGACGTTTTGCGAAACGTTTTTTTGCGGTGAATGACGACCGGGTCGAAAAAAAACGGCAGGCTTGCGCTCATCCGCACCGCCCGGGCAACGGTCAACTGCAACGGGTCGATGCCGTATTTGGCAATATCGTCCGGCAGCACCAGCAGCTTGCCTTGGGAAATGTCGGACGCGATGATACGCAGCTGCTGCGGGCGCAAATCGCCGAAGGTGCGGATGCCTTTGGCCGCAAGCAGTCGCTCGATCCACGTTTCCAATGGATCGCCGGAATACAGCCCCTTTTTCAACAGCAGTCTGACGGCAGGGCCGACCACTTTGACGCTCGAAAGCATCGACTGGCCCATAAACGTCGCAAACGGCGTTTGTTCGATTATCGCGCGCAGTTGTTCCCCGTCGTAGCCTGCCGCAAGCAGCGACGCGACGATCGCTCCCGACGACGTTCCCGCCACGTTATGGAACTGAAACCCGCGTTGCTCCGCTACCGTAATCGCACCCGTCAGCGCAATTCCTTTCACACCGCCGCCCTGAAATACCGCATTGACTTGCACCCGCATCTCCCCCCGCCGTCTTGCTGCGGCTTGCGCCTTCCTAACGTGTATGCGGACGCGGGTTGTTCGTATGCAACCATGAAAAAACCGGCCTGCCTTCTTGCGGCACAACCGGCTGTTCATTCGTTTTTCTATTCCATTTCCAATTCGCTGCGTACTTGCTTTAATTGTTCTTCCCGCGATGGATCGCGGCGGAAATATTCGACCAGCGACTCGATGCACGTAATCGAATCCCAGCTCAAGTGATGTTCGATGCCTTCCACGTCTTTATAAATATTCTCGTCCTGCACCCCGATTGTCGTCAAAAATTGCTCCAGCAAATGATGGCGCTCGACCAGCCGTTTGCCCATTTTTTTGCCTTTGGTCGTCAGGATCAAGCCGCGATATTTCTCATAAATCAAGTATTTGTCCTTGTCCAGCTTCTGTATCATCTTGGTGACGGAAGACGGATGAACCTCCAGACCTTCGGCGATGTCGGATACGCGGGCGTACCCCTTCTCGTCGATCAGCTTGTAGATTCGCTCCAAATAATCTTCCATGCTTGGCGTCGCCAATATAATCCCTCCACTCAAACTACTCTTGTATGATAAACGATTTACCAGTAACAAGCAAGCAGACCGCCCGCTCATTCCGCCTCGCAAGTTTCCGGTTATTTCCTGCCGCTGTCCAAGCAAACGCCCAAGCAAACGAATGCCCGCAGGCATCTGTTATAAGCAAACACGCAAAAGAGGTGTCGGCCCGGATGGCGGTTTATGTATACTCGACAGGCTCGATTCGCAAGCCGCGCGGCAGAACGGCACGCTTGCGCATCACAGTCAACAATCGCTCGATGAGGGCGGAAGCCGCCAATGTGATCGTCTGGAATACGGCCGAATCGCCAAAATCGGTGGCGGAAATGTTCTCGACTACACTCGCCGCAAACACGACATACGATCAGGAAGTTGCGGTCGACGATTCGTTCGATCAGTTCGAGGTGGAGGTTCGGTTGTCCTGCAGACACATGGCTCCCGTCGTCATGCTGCATACGCCGCTCGACTTGCCCGGAGAGCCGGAAATCGCGCAAGTGCTGACAGCAGGCGATTTGTTCGCCGACTTTGCGGAGGCGGAGAACGTGTGAATCGTGCCCGTAAACGTAAACAAACAAGCCCCTGCGCCGGTTGCGGCAAGAGGCTTGTTTTGCCGGGGGGCTAAAATTTGAGCCACTCCGGCGTTATTTTGTTCAGCCAGATCGTAATTTGCGTCATTTGGCCGGTGAACAGCAGAATCGCGATCACAATCATCAGCACGCCGCTGATTTTCATGAGCAAGTTCGAATAGCGCAAAATCCACTTGGTCGAACCGATAAAAAACGCAAGTAGAAAAAACGGAATGGCGAATCCAAGCGAATACGCCAGCATAAGCGGAAACCACGTGCCCGGTTCGGTCGCCGCAATCGACAAGATACTGCCGAGAATCGGGCCGACGCACGGCGACCAGCCGGCGGCGAAGCCCATGCCAATCAGCACGGAGCCCAAATAACCGGCGGGCTTCCACTTGAATTGGAATTTGCGTTCGCGAAGCAGCCATTGCGGCTGGAAGACGCCGAGCATGAACAGACCCATCAGCAAGATGAGCAGCGCCGCCAGTTGGCGGATCAAATCGCGGTAATCGAACAGCAGGTTGCCGATCAGCCCCGCTCCCATGCCGAGGAAAATAAAAACGATTGTAAAACCGGCAATAAAAGCAAGCGAATGAGTGAGCGTTCGGAACCTGACACCGGCGTTCGCTCCTCCTGCCTTGATCTCTCCTACTGAAATGCCCGTGATATAAGAGAGATAAGAAGGATAGAGTGGCAGGCAGCACGGCGAAACGAAGGAAGCGAATCCGGCCCAGAATGCGATCCACAGGTTAGCTTCTTGCATAAACGGACTCCTTTAAGAGGTGACTTGCAGGTCGGCGTCATGAGCGGCAAGAACACGAACCTTGCGTTAACGGAACCGCCAGCGCCGTCCCGTCAACAGCGCCAGCACCAGCACGGCGATCAGCATCAGCACCACAGTGGCGCCTGGCGCCAGGTTCCAGATTCCGGCACAGGACAAGCCGCCGATGACGGCGATCTCGGATACGATGACGGCAATGCCGACCGAGTGCCTGAAGCTGCGGCCAAGCGTCAGGCTGACCGCTACCGGAATCGTCAACAGCGAAGAAACGAGAAGGGCGCCGACAATTTTGATCGATACGCCGATCACGAGCGCCGTCAACACCGTGATAAGCCGGTTGTAGAAGGCAAGCGGCAAGCCGCTTACACCGGCGGCATCCTCGTCGAACAGCATCAGGAACATTTCCTTGAAATTGAACAGCACCGTAAGAAGCACAAGCGCCGTTACGCCGAGTACAAGCCACAGGTCCGAGCTGTCGAGCGTGTAGATGCTGCCGAAAAAGTAGCTCATCACGTTCATCGTAAATCCTTTGCCGAGCGAAAACAGGAACGTCGCCAGCGCAACGCCGCCTGACATAATAACGGCGATAGAAAGCTCGGCATACGTTTTGTACGCTTTGCGCAGCCATTCGATGCCGAAAGACGCAACAACGGCGACGACCAACCCGACGAAGGTCGGGTAAATATTCATCAGGAAACCGATCGCCACGCCGGCAATCGATACGTGAGCCAACGTATCGCCAATCATGGAAAGCCGGCGCAGTACGAGAAAGATGCCCATGAGCGGCGCGGTAAGACCGATCAATAGGCCGCCAATCAGCGCCCGCTGAAAAAACGGCTCCAAAAAAATATCCACGCTCGTTCTCTCTCCCTCAGGTAACTTCCTCGCGTTCCCGGCGCCGGAACTCGGCCAGCGTGTGCGCCAAACTCGTTTCGCCGCAATCTTCCGGATTGTGTGTATGTTTGATATAAAATTTAAGCTTGCCGGCCGTCTTCACGGGGTCTTCGCCGATGTACGACTTCAGCATGTCAAGATCGTGCGAAACCATAAGCAGCGTCATGTGGTGATGCTGGTGCATGTGGCGGATGAGCTTAAAAAAGTTTGCCTGCGTCTCGGCGTCGATACCGACGGTAGGCTCGTCAAGGATGAGCAAGTCCGGATTGCCGACCAGCGCCCGCGCCAAAAACGTGCGCTGCTGCTGCCCGCCGGACAGTTGCCCGACTTTGCGCGCGGCCAAATCTTCGATGCCCATCACTTCCATCGCTTCCGCGCATTTGCGCCGATCGTCAGGAGTCACGCGGCGAAACATTTTTTTGCGCCCGTATAACCCGGACAACACGACCTCTCCGACGGTGGCCGGAAATAGCGGGTTGAATGCATTTTTTTGCGGCACATAACCGATGCGCTCCCAGTCGCGAAACTTGTCCAGCGGCTCGTCAAAAAGCTTGACAACTCCGCTTGTCGGTTTCAGCAGACCGACGATAAGCCGAAGCAGCGTCGTTTTGCCGGCTCCGTTCGCGCCGACCAACCCAACAAAGTCGCGCTCCAAAATATGCAGGTCGATGCCGCCTATGACCGGCTTCCGGTCGAAAGCAAACGTCACGTTGTCCAGCGTCACGACGTGCCGATGGCAATCTGTTTGCGAATTTTTCCGTACCGCCATCCGAACATCCCCCCGCTTCCTTGCGCCGCGGTTGCCGCCAGTTGCGGCGCGGCAAGCCCGTTCCCGAATCTCTTCTTATTGTAAAGCTTTGCGCAAATTTTGCAAATTGTTCTCCATGACGCTGAAGTAGTCTTCGCCGTTCTTTTGCTGCTCGTCGGTTAACCCTTCCAACGGATTCAATACGGCCGTCCCTACCTTGGCGTCTTTGGCCAGCGTTTTGGCCAGTTTATCGGAAACCAATTCCTCGAAAAAGATCGTCGTTACCCCATTATCTTTCACGAACGCGTTGATCCGCTTCAAATCTTGCGCCGTCGGCTCGGCGTCGGGAGATACCCCCATGATCGCTTTCTGTGTCAGCCCGTATTCCCGGCACAGATACTCGAACGCCCGATGCGAGACAACGATCTCTTTTTTGCTCGTCTGGGCAAGCTCTTTCTTGAACTTGGCGTCAAGCTCGTCGAAGCGTTGCGCCAGTTGGGCGAAGTTCGCTTCATAGTCCGCCTCGTTGGCGGGATCGGCGGCGACGAAGGCATTTTTAATCGTTTCCGCCATTTTTTTGGCGTTTGGCGGACTGAGCCAGGCATGCGGGTCGTAACCTTCGGCATGGTTGTGGCCGTGGTCTGCTTCCTTGCCGAGCCCCTCCTCCTCGTCATCCGAGGAAGGGATCAGCGCCAGCCCCTGGCTTGCTTCGACAATACGGACGGAAGCATCCTTCGGCATGCTCTGAAGCAAATCCGGCACCCACGCCTCGAAGCCGGCTCCTTGATAGACGAAAAGCTGCGACTTGTTAATCAGGCTGACATCGCGGCTCTTGGGCGACCAATCGTGCGGCTCGACGCCGGCCGGGACAAGATTCACCACGTGCGCATGATCGCCGCCAATCTGAACGGCAAAGTAGTAGAGCGGATAAAAGCTGGTGACAACATTCGTTTTGCCGTCGACAGGCTTGGCGCTGCCGGCCGTGCAAGCGGAAAGCAGCGAAACCAGCGATATGGCTGCGGCCAAAGCAATACCGGTAAACCATCGTTTCATGAATGAATCCTTTCTCACGACACAGGTTAATCGTAATCTTTATTATTTTCAAGCCTGATTATAGCGCCTGCTTTTTACCGCTGTCAACGAATTTCATGTAATAATTACGATTACTGCAAGGATAGTTGCCTCTAGCGCCGGGCCTGCTGCTGCGCTGATTTGCTTCGATCTATAACTATGACAATCTTCGCTCCTTCCCATTGTTCACTTCCTCCCCCGCTGTTAGACATTCTTATGCGCAGAGAGGCATGTCTATTTCCGTGCTTGCCCGAATAAGTTGAACCATGCCGGTTGAAGCTTGCTTATGGAGGGAGGGTGCCGCGATGCCTGCAAACAACAAAATCGCGATCCATGCGACGATCCGGGCGGTTTTGCTTTACGGATGGGCCTTCGCCGTCGTTTATTTGGCGCGCAGCGGCCATATCGTCGATTATGTCGCATCGGGGATGGTGGTTGCCGTCAAGTTGGCCGCCGTCTTGCTGGCGACGATCGGCGCCTATCAGCTTTATACGGCCTATCGCGTTGTACGCAAACGGGCGCTTCCAGTCGAGTGCGATTGCGAGCATTCGCCGGCGTCCGGTTCCTTGCTTACACATACTTTCGTTTACGCCTTGCTGGCGTTCCCGTTTTTCTTGGGCATCTTCATCCCGGACCCCCGCCCCGGCAGCGCCGGCTTCCATACGCATGGCAGGGCAACGCAAACTGCCGCATTCGGCGATACAGTTTCCCGGCAAGCAGAACAGTTGGCTGACAGGCTGGCGCAACAGACCGTCATTCAGATGGGTAACGAACATTTCGCAGAAACATTGCAAGCCATCGATCGGTTTCCGGGCCGGTTCGTGGGCAAATCGATTGAAGCAAGCGGATATGTCCGTCGGGCCCCTGGCACGAAGACCGATCAAATCTTTCTTGCCGCCACGTCCGGCAGCCCTGCGCCGACCGGCATGTTGGTTGAACTGCCACAGGGTACGGCGGTCAAAAACGGCATACGGGTACTTGTAACCGGGCGACTGGCACAGAAGGATAATGGGGGCAAACAGGTGATGTTCATTAGAGCTTCAGCGGTCAAGGAAACGCTTGATCGGTAGCCGTCTTGCATGCAGGAGCAGGATCATGCAGACTGCGTCTGGCATAACCCATTATTTTGCCATCGCTTTGATTACTTCCTCCAGCGGAACCTCTATCGTTTCCGCAACCTGTTCGGGTGTAAACCCTTTGGCCACCATTTTGCGGATAATCGCTTGTTTGGCTTTTTCTTCTCCTTGCTCCAAGCCTTTTTCCAAACCTTTTTCCAATCCTTTTTCCAAGCCTTCTTCGATCCCTTTTTCGATGCCTTCCTCATAACCCCAACGTTTCCATGCGGGCATCAATTCCATTTCGGCCACCCCTTCCTCGGGATATTGCTCGTGCAATTCGCGCAACAGCGCTTCGTCCGTCTCTTGCTTCGGATCAAAATACAAATCGGCTACCGACATAACCAACGCCACCCGGGCGCCGTCCAGTTTTTTGCGGAGCCGCAATATCATACGCAGATAAGCGAATCGCACATCGCGCGCTTCAGCTTTATTATAAGCCATTTTGGCAAGCAGCGCAGCAGCGACCGGATTATCCGATTCAATAAACCGCCGCCAATGATGACGTTTCAGCTCCACTTTAAGAAAGCGGTAACGCAAAATATCGTGACCGGGTATCGACATGCTGAACGAATCCGGCTCTTCGCGCGCCTCGTCCGACGTAAAAATCGCAATCGGGATGATTAGTTTATGATCCTTCCGGTATCGCTCGAACAACCGGCAAAATAGGCCATAATAAATGGCCTATTCCCGCTTTTTCCTTCGCTACCTCAAAAATAACCAGTGAAAATACTGGCTATTTTGACCAGACACCCTCAAAACGGGCAGTTGCACACGAATAACCAGTGAAATCGCTGGCTATTTCGTGACGACTGCCCATTTTGGGCGAAATAGCCAAGAAAATAGGGCTTATTTTGAAAAGCGAGGCCAGCCGCCGCCCAAACGCCAAACAAACCCACTCCGGCTGCGCCGAAGGGGCATCGCGCAAACACAAAAGCCGGCCCCGCAAGGCCGGCTCCCAAACCACTTACTTCACAATCGCGCCGTTCGGCATGTCGTCCGGCACGGTGGCCAGCGTCAGCTTGTCGCCTTCCGACGCGGCGAGAATCATGCCTTGCGACATTTCGCCGCGCAGCTTGACCGGCTTCAAGTTCGTCACGCAAATGACTTTGCGGCCGACGAGCTGCTCCGGCGTATAAAACTTGGCGATGCCGGAGACGACTTGCCGCCGCTCGAAGCCGAGATCAAGCTGCAGCTTCAGCAGCTTGTCGGCCTTCGGCACCGGCTCCGCGGCGAGCACCTGCGCCACGCGCAGCTCGACTTTGGCGAAGTCGTCGATGCCGATCTCCTCGGCGCGTTCGCCCGGCGCCACTACCGCCGCTGCCGCCTGCGGCTCGCCGCTCGCGCCTCCCGCCGGCGATTCCACCGCCGCGGCGTGCGCACCGCCGGTGATGGCCTGCGCGATCGCGGCGATTTCCTGCTCCGCGTCAAGCCGCGGGAAAATCGGCTCGCCTTTGGCAACGCGCGTGCCCGCCGGCAGCGCGCCGAAGCGGCGGATGCTGTCCCACGCGGTCAGATCGCCCGGCGCAACGCCAAGCTGCTGCCAGATGCGCTCCGGCGCCCGCGTCAGGAACGGCTGCAACATAATCGAAGCGATCCGCAGCGATTCGGCCAAATGGTACATCACGGAACCAAGCTCGCCGCGGCGGCTGTCGTCTTTAGCCAGTGCCCATGGCTGCGTTTCGTCGATATATTTGTTCGTGCGGCTGACCAGCGTCCAGATCGCGGTCAGCGCGACGGAAAACTCCATCTTCTCCATCGCCTCTTCCGCTTTCTCCACCGCCGACTGCGCCGTTTCGCGCAAGGAAGCGTCGTAAGCGGTAGCGTCCGGAATATAAGCCGGCACGTCGCCGCCAAAATATTTGTCGATCATCGCCACCGTGCGGTTGAGCAGGTTGCCGAGGTCGTTGGCGAGGTCGAAGTTGATCCGCTCGACGAACCCTTCCGGCGTAAACGTGCCGTCCGAGCCGAACGGCACGTCGCGAAGCAGGAAGTAGCGCAACGAATCGAGGCCGTAGCGGTCGATCAGCACCACCGGATCGATGACGTTGCCTTTGGACTTGGACATTTTGCCTTCCTTCGTCAGGAACCAGCCGTGACCGAACACCTTCTTCGGCAGCGGCTCGCCAAGCGCCATCAGCATGATCGGCCAGTAGATCGTATGGAAACGAACGATTTCCTTGCCGACCAGATGCACGTCAGCCGGCCAGAACGTCCTGTACTTGCTGTCGTCCGCCGACTTGAAGCCGAGCGCCGTCGCGTAGTTGGACAAGGCGTCGATCCAGACATAAATGACGTGCTTCGGATTGCCCGGCACCTTGATGCCCCAGTCGAACGTGCTGCGCGACACCGCCAAATCGGCCAGCCCCGGCTTGATGAAATTGTTGATCATCTCGTTGCGGCGCGATTCCGGCTGGATGAAATCCGGGTTGTCCTCGTAATACTGCAACAACCGGTCGGCATACTTGCTCATCCGGAAAAAATAATTCTCTTCCTTCACCAACTCCACCGGGCGGCCGCAGTCGGGACAATTGCCGTTCACGAGCTCACGGTCCTGGAAAAACGATTCGCACGGCGTACAGTACCAGCCTTCGTACAAGCCGAGGTAAATGTCGTCCTGGTCGAGCAGCTGCTGGAAAATGCGCTGCACCGACGTTTTGTGCCGCTCTTCGGTCGTGCGGATGAAATCGTCGTACGAAATGTCAAGCTTGCGCCACAGATCCTGAATGCCGACGACGATGCCGTCGACAAATTGCTGCGGGCTGACGCCCTTCTCCTGCGCCTTGCGCTCGATCTTCTGGCCGTGCTCGTCCGTCCCGGTCAGGAACATGACGTCATAGCCGCGCAGCCGCTTGTACCGGGCCATCGCGTCCGCCGCCACAGTACAGTAGGCATGGCCGATATGCAGCTTGTCGCTCGGGTAATAGATCGGCGTCGTGATGTAAAAGGTTTTGTTCGGTTCGGTCATGTTCATCATCTCCTTGTCAAGGGTCTATCGCCCGGCAAATGCCGGCCAAATGCAAAAAAAGCCCTCATCCCCACGGGGACGAAAGCTTGCGCTCACGCGGTACCACCCACATTTCCTCCTTCCCTCGCGGGAGAGGAGCTTGCGCAGTCAGAGTCGACTGCAGCCGTTAACGCCGGCGTACGTTGCCCCCTTGCGCGCCGCGGCAGCGCAGCGTCGTTCGAAGGCAAACTCTCGGAGGACCATCTTCCGCCGGCTCCCATACCGGGTCGCACCGAACCCCGGCTCTCTGCAATGGTTGACTCGCGCGTACTTATCCCGTCATCGAGCGTGCTATTCATTGATTTACTTACTAGCACTATAGCGAAGCGACCCCGGCCCTGTCAAGTTATGCCTGTGCCCGAATCGTCGCCGCTTCGTTTGCGCGGATTCGGCGGCACCGGATCGACCCCTCCGGGGTGGAACGGATGGCATTTGCAGATGCGCACGACCGCCAGCTTCATGCCGATCAAAGCGCCGTGTTCGTCGATCGCCTGCAGCGCATATTCCGAGCACGTCGGATAGAAGCGGCACGTCGGCGGCTTCAGCGGCGATATGAAGGTGCGGTAAAATCGGACAGGCGCCTTGACGATCGCGCGGGCCAGCTTCGTTCCGCCAGACATGCCGCATCGCTCCGTTTCTTCCCGTATGCCTTCACATTAACGGTTCCGCCGCCGGCGGTCAAGTCGCCGCCAATGACCGACCGGCGGCAGCCCGTATATTCCGCCATCGGCCCACCCATACTGGGAATAAAAACTTTTTCGACCGAGGCAAGGAGGGCACCCACCATGTTCGACTCCAAACGCAAACGAGATCTGATTCGCGCGCTGCGCGGCGACGTGCCGCGTATTTCCTACTATCGTATGGCCCGCAGCGAACCGTTCGACGAATTGTGCCGCTTCTACGAATACGGCGTCGGCATTCGCGACGAAGCGAGCTTCATGGCGCTGGCGGAGCAGCTCGAACGCACGTACGAGCCGCAGCTGTAAGCGGCGCCTACCATTCCGACAACGAGCCGTCCTCGTTGCGCCAGATCGGATTGCGCCACTGATGGCCGACCTTGGCCATCTCGCGCACCTTGTCCTCGTTGATGTCGATGCCGAGTCCCGGCTTGTCGCTCCGCAGCACGTACCCGTCTTCATACCGGAACACGGCGGGGTCGGCCAAATAGTCGAGCAAGTCGGAGCCTTGATTGTAGTGGATGCCGAGGCTTTGTTCCTGGATAAAAGCGTTCGGCGTGCAAAAGTCGAGCTGCAGCGAAGCTGCCAGCGTAATCGGTCCGAGCGGGCAATGCGGTGCAACGGCAACATCGTACGCTTCGGCCATCGCGGCGATTTTGCGCACTTCCCAAATGCCTCCCGCATGGCTCAGGTCGGGCTGGATGATGTCGACCGCCCCCTGCGCCAGCAAACCTTTAAAATCCCAACGCGTAAACATCCGTTCGCCGGTGGCGATCAGCGAGGACGTGTGGCGCGCCAGCTCCGGCAGAACGTCGTTGTTTTCGGCGAGCACCGGCTCTTCGATAAACAGCGGCTTGTACGGCTCAAGCTCCTTCATCAGCAGCTTGGCCATGCCTTTGCGCACGCGGCCGTGGAAATCGACGCCGATGCCAACGCCGTTCCCGACCGCCGCACGCACGCTGGCCAGCCGCTCTGCGGCTTCTTCCACTTTCGTAAACGAGTCGACCCATTCCATTTCGGATGTGCCGTTCATTTTGACTGCCTTATAGCCTTCGGCGACGCGCTGCCTGGCCGCTTCCGCCACTTCCGCCGGCCGATCCCCGCCGATCCAGGCGTAGACGCGCATCTTCTCGCGCACCGGACCGCCGAGCAAATCGTAAACCGGTACACCTAGCGTTTTGCCCTTGATATCCCAGAGCGCGTGCTCGATGCCCGAGATGGCGCTGGTCAGAATCGGACCGCCGCGGTAAAAGCCGCCGCGATAAAGCACCTGCCAAATATCTTCGATGCGGCGGGCGTCCTTGCCGATCAAATATTCGCTCATTTCCGTCACGGCGGCGGCTACCGTATCGGCTTTGCCTTCGACGATCGGCTCGCCCCAGCCGACAACGCCTTCCTCCGTCGTCATCTTCAGAAACAGCCACCGCGGCGGCACTTTGAACAGCTCCATCGAACGAATCTTCATTAAGGTCGCTCCTTCGTTTCGTCATTGTCCAGCTCGTTGCGCATATCCTCAAGATGCAGCCGCATCAGCGTCCGCGCGCGCTCTTCGTCGCGCCCCGCGATCGCCTGGGCGATCAGCATATGGTACGAGGAAG
The DNA here is from genome assembly GCF_004764705.1 of Paenibacillus cymbidii. Lineage (GTDB taxonomy): Bacteria > Bacillota > Bacilli > Paenibacillales > NBRC-103111 > Paenibacillus_AN > Paenibacillus_AN cymbidii. The sequence continues at coordinate 43,078 of NZ_SHLX01000005.1, forward strand.
CCTTCTCATTCATGCCGGGCCACTTCATCGTCGTCCGGCGGCTGTCCAGCAGCAGGTCGTTCACGTGCGCCATCATGCCCGCCAACACTTCGTTTGCCGCTGCGGCGGCGATTCGCTCGTGGAAGCGGATATCTTCGGCCAGAAAATCGCGGCCCGCCGCCGCCTTCCGCCGCATCGCTTCGGCGTCGCGCACAATCGCCTCGCGCGCTTCCGCCGTCGCATGGCGGGCGGCCAACGCGGCGAGCTCGGGCTCGACGATCAGCCGCGCGTCCGTCAACTGGCGGATCGACGCGCGCTCGAGCACGTCGACAAGCTGCGGCGGCGATGCCGACAGCTCGCTGCTGACGAACGTGCCGCGGCCCTGCTCGATGCGCACGATCTTCTGCTTGCCGAGAATGCGCACCGCCTCGCGCACCGTCGATACGCCGACGCCGAACAGCGCCGACAGCTGCTCGATCGTCGGCAGCCGGCTGCCCGGCTCCCATTCGCCGCTTGCGATCCGCCGCTTCATTTCGTCGTACACCTTTTCGTAGGCTAATTTGCCGGCCATGCATCAACCTCCGATTATTCCTATGATGATAACTAAAAATAGTATAATTCATCAGATGAATTTTGGGAAGACGAGATTTTCCGGAAACAAGCGTCGCCGGATGGCCGTATTTGCGGCCCCGAACTGCCGCCAAGCTCCGCAGCAGTCCGAGGCTGATCCAATCATATTCGCCTTACCGCCGGCGGCCCCGCGATCATCTCCACCTGCAGCTCGGGAAACGATTCGCGCAACATCCCGACGACCGTCGACATGCCGGCTTCTTCGCTCTTCTGATGGCCGGTCACGATCAGCGCCTTGACCAGCCCCATATCGGCAGCGTCTCTGACGTATTCGTTCGTCTCCCATTCGTTCGTTTCGCCGACGACCAGCAGATCGATTTCTTCCTTTGCCAGAAGCTGCATATGGGAGCGGAAGCCGGCAGCGCCGGGCTTGATGGCGAACCGTTTCACCGGCATGTCCGGGTCGCCGGCAACAAGCATGCTGTCGATGCCAAGCTTGCGTTTCAACTGCTCGGCGATCGTGCGCGAGGTGTGCCCCTCATCCGCGGGAGGCGTCAGCACGTGCAGCCGTTCCGGGTCCGCGTACGCTTCCCATTCCAGTGCTTGCAGCATGCCGCTCAGAATGCCGTCCGGCTTGTACAGATGGATGTAGTCGTGAAGCCGGAAAATCGCCACACCCGATTGTTCGATCAGCGCCCGTTTCCGTTCGAACACGGGGTCGCCGGCCAGCAGGTCCGTTTCGTCGAGGTGGTTGTAGTACGTCGGCTCGTGCGTAATCAGCAGGTCAACTCCAGTTTCCGCCGCTTGCCGGATGACCGCATACGTTGCCGTAAACACGACGGCGACTTTGCGAACCGCGGCATCGGGACTGCCGCTTTTGAGCGTGTCCACCGTCTGCTCCCGCTTGCCCGCCGGTTCGATCAGCCGGTCCACAATCATTTGCACCGTAATGGTCATAAGCTCAGGCTCCTTATCGATAATGAGTCCCTTACCGCCGATACGCCGAAGGCGGTACACCTTCTTTCGCCTTAAACGCGCGGCTGAAAGCATGGATATTCGGAAAGCCGACCATATCGGCAATTTCCGTCATGGAGTACGTGGTGAAACGAATCAGTTCCTTCGCCCTTTCGAGCCGGACGAGCTGGTGGTAATGGATCGGGCTCATGCCGAAGGCGCTTTTGAACAGGCGGGTCAAATAATATTTGCTCCAGTTGAATGTCGCGGACAAGTCGTCGAGCGATACCTCGCGTCCGGTCTGATGGTTCAAATAAGCCTGCACGCGCAGCAGCTCCGTAATCCGGCCGCCGACATGCGGCGTTTTGGCCCAGTGATGCTCGCGCATGATGTGGATCAACAGCTTGACGAGCATGCCTTTCAGGTTCAACTCGTAAAAGGGCATCTTCAACCGGAACTCGGCGATCAGGTCGTGCAGCAGCTTCTCGAACACAAGCGGATTGCGCAGACGCAGCCGTTCCGGCAAGTCGACGCCGGCCGCCGCGAGCGCGTCCGCACGAAACCAGCCCCGCTCCCTATCGCCCATCGCCGCTTCCGTCACGAACGAAATGCCGACCTCCGCGCTGTCCGGCAGCTGGTTCAGATCGAAATGCACGTGCGGCTGGCGCACCGTTTGTTCGCCGACGAGCGCAATCGTATGCCGCACCCGCGGCCGAAAGACGAAGATGTCGCCCGGTTCGCCTTCGTACTCGCGGTCCTCGACGATTACGCGCAAACGGCCTTGCTGCAAATACAAAATTTCGTAGTCCCACAACTGCCGCTCCCGGATCAGCCACGGATAGGCCACATAGCTGTCGAGCGCCAGCCGCACGTACGGCGAAACCGTTTCCAAACCCATCCGCGTCGTCCTCCCCGTCAACGCCCATTATAGCAACAATTGATAAATTATCCTAGGCGCTTGCTAAATACGAAGCCGCGCCGCGATTTCTATAATGGGGAGGAAACTTATATCGCCAGAGAGGGTGTTTAACCGATGCAAGGACCGCTGGGATCGATTTACCGGCTGCAAAACGGCGTCCGCACGAAACGCCAATCGAGCTACGACCGTACGGGAGGAAACAAGGACTGCGTTCCCGTTCCCGCCGGTTCGACCGTCGACATCGCCGTCATTCCGGGAGCCGGCATCGTCCGGCACATCTGGATGACGCTGAACGCGCCGGATAAATTCATTCGCCGGAACGCGGTAATTCGTATGTACTGGGACGGGGAGACGGAACCGAGCGTCGAATCGCCGCTCGGCGACTTTTTTGGCCAGGGCTGGGGCGAGGAGTACATCTTTCAATCGCTGCCTCTTGCCGCCGCGCCTGCCGGCGGCCGGGCGCTCAACAGCTACTTCCCGATGCCGTTCGGCGACGGAGCGCGGATTACGATCACGAACGAGTCGGACCAGGACATTGTGTCGCTGTATTATTACGTCGATTACGAGGAGCATGACTCGATGCCGGACGACGCCGGACGATTCCACGCCTGGTGGAATCGCGAGGTGACGGGGGTGCAGCCGGCCGAAGGCGAAACGGAGTGGAGCATTATCGCCCCGCAGTCGCCGAACAAGACGGACGCGCACAATTATATGTTCGCCGATATCGCCGGCAAAGGCCATTTTGTCGGCATCAACTACTATGTCGACAGCCCGGGGCCGATGTGGTATGGCGAAGGCGACGACATGTGGATGATCGACGGCGAATGCTGGCCGGGTTCGCTGCACGGCACCGGCACGGAAGATTTTTTCAACAGCTCGTGGTGCCCGAACGAATTGTACGCCCACCCGTACTTCGGCTACGCGCGCATCCCGGACAAGCTCGGCTGGATGGGCCGCACGCATTGCTACCGGTTCTTCCTCGAAGATCCGGTCTACTTCGAAAAGTCGCTGCGCGCGAGCATCGAGCACGGCCACGACAACGCGCTGACGCTTGATCTGTGCACCGTGTCGTACTGGTACCAGACCGAGCCGCACAAAACGTTCGTCACGCTGCCGCCCGCCGCCAGCCGCGTCAACATGCCGGTCATCGGACCGGTCGACGTGCACCGCTGGCGCCATGCCTGGCGCGGCGCGATGGGCAATTCGCCCACACTGTGGGGCAACGAAAAATAAGCTTGCGCAGCCCTCCTGACGAAACGGTAACGCTCGCGTAAAAGGCCTCTTGTGCGCAAGAGGCCCGTTTTACGGTTGCCGAAAGGGAAGAAAAGGGTCCGATAACCGCGAATTGCGAAATAGGCCATGTTTTATTGCCTATTCCGCAAAAAACGGGCAGTCGCCACAAAATAGCCAGTGTTTTCGCTGGCTATTCGAGTCGATCAGCCTGGATTGCGTCAGTTTGGCCCAAATAACCAGTGTTTTCGCTGGCTATTTCCGACAAGACACTCCAAATCGGGCAAATAAGCCATTTTTCATTGGTTATTTTCGGCACCCGGCTGCCATGATGCGGCCGACGCCCCGGATTGCCGCGTGTCGAGCGCTTCCGTCAGCACCCGTCCGCGCGAGCCGGACGGCACCGGCGCGCCGAGCAGATGAGCGATCGTGGGCGCCACCGAAACGATGCTGTTCGGCTCGCCGACCCGCACGCCGCTGCGCACGCCATGGCCGTACATCACGAACGGCACGAACCGCTCCCCGACATCGAGATGGCCGTGGCCGCCGATGCCGTTGCCCTGACCGTGGTCCGCCATCACAATATAGGTCGTCTCCTCCGCTAGCCCCTCCTCCTCCATCCACTCGCAGAAGCCGCGGATCAATTCGTCCGACTGGCTAATTTGCGCCGCGTATTCGGGATACAGGACCCCCCGGCTGTGGCCGGTCTGATCGACCGCAATCAGCTGCACGACCATCAGGTCCGGCCGTTCCCGCTTCATGATCCGTTTCGCTTCTTCGATGATTTTGATGTCGACGACGCTGTTTTTTTCGACGGCCGTGAAGCTGGCGACGTCGTCGCCGAACGCGTCGATCAGGTGCGCGCAGCCGAACAGAATGCCTTTGCGCCCTTGCTTGCGCAGCGAGTCGAAGATGCTTTCGACCCGCACGCCAAGCTTCCATACCATATTCGAACGAATGCCATGCTCGCGCGGGTTCGCCCCGGTGAACATGGAGGAGAAACAAACGACCGTACGCGCCGGGTACACGGTTTCCATGCGGTCATAGTAGACGCCTTCGCGCATGAGCCGATGCAGGAACGGCGCATCCGCCTGCTCGAACCGCTCCTTGCGGCAGCCGTCGATAACGAGCACAACGACGCGCCGGGCCGGCGCCGCAAGCGGCGGCTGCTCCGGTGTCGGCGTTTGCGATTCGACCGGCTTCCAGGTGAACAGCAAGCGATGAGCCGCCCAGCTGTACACGAATAGCGCCGCAGCAAACGCACAGTAGCCAAGCCACGGACCAGTCGCGCCAAAAAAACTGCCCCACCCGCTCCAAGCCTCATCGGTCGCGCCCGTCAAGCCATCGTAGCCCCAGGCAAACGCCGCCAGCAACAGCAGCGTTTTCGGCAACTGTTCGCCGGGATTGCCGCTCGTCGAATCCGAATTGATCAGAAACAGCTTCCAGATGCGGGTAAAATTCCACCATGTCGTGCCGATGCGCAAATGGTAATACAGCGTTCCCCAAAAAAAGACAGTAAAAAATAGATACAGCAGCACCGCCCATACGAACAGGCCCACGGGAAAAACGCCCCATAACAGCAGGAATGCCGCCAACGGCGGCAGCAAAAACCAGCGCAAATGCAGCGGATAGTCGTAAACGTAAAAAATGACGCCGAGCGGCAGCAGCAGCGCCGCCGCGCCGCAATAAGCGGCAAAGTCGAGCCCGCCGGCGAGGGCGATGGCGAACACCGCCAGCACGAATACCGGCGTGAACGTTTTCCCTTCGTTCAGCACATTCCAGCAGCGGGCGGCGACAATTTCGAACAACGAAGCGGATTTCATGCCGTTCCTCCACAGCGATCAGTCGGTAAGTATCGTGTTCATTCCGCCATGCTCGGCGATGGCGCGCAGCAGCGCAACATGGATCGGCATGATGAACTGCGAGTCGCCGATCCGGAACTGGCCGCTGCGGTTGTGCACAAGCGCCTCGCTGACGCGGATTCGGTAATGCGGCGAACCGAGCGACAGGTGCGAAATTTCGTTGCCTGCCGCCTTGCGGCTGGCGAACGTGACCGCCTTGAAGCCGGCCGTCTGGAAAGGCACAATGCTGTATATATTCGCCAGCTTCATATAGTAATTGACGTGCGGCTTCTGCAGCACGAGCTCTTTGGTCGATACCGTCAGGCCAAAATCGGACTTCTTGTGCGACAGCTTCAGTTCGCCTTCCAGCGCCGCCAGTTGCATAAACCCACGGTCCATGCGTAACGACCTCCTTCGCCGGTTCCTGATGAAGCCAATGATGCCGGAGCTCAGACGCGGAACAGCCCATAGCCGGCCATCGAAGGCGCCGGAAGCACCGGATCGACCAGCAGCCCCTCGGTTTTGCCGTTCAAGGCTACGTCAACAAGCCAACGGGTAAACGGTGCGACGTTCATGGCTTCCATTTCCTCCAGGCTGAAAAAACCGGCCCGGTCCACTTCCACATTGTCCGGCACCGGTTCGCCGCTTACATACTCCATCGCAAAGGCAATGTACACGTTGTGGATCGCGCGCGGCTGATCGCGCAGCGCGACAACGCCTTTCACGCGTGCGGTGATGCCGCACTCCTCCTGCACTTCGCGCACGATCGTTTTGTCGATCGACTCGAGCTGCTCGATATACCCGCCCGGGTTCGTCCAGTAGCCTTTGCCCGGGTCCTGCGCCCGGCGAACGAGCAGGATACGTCCCTCCTTGGCGATCAGCGCACCGACGCCGATGCTGTAGTTGCCCCAATGGACGAACGCGCAGGCCGGGCAAGCCCGTCTGGCGATATCGTCGATCACTCGCGTTTCCAGCGCATGCCCGCATGACAGGCAAAAATTGATTTCCATAAGTTGTGCAAGTCCACCTTTAGCGACAAATTAAAATCATTACCGCATTGGACCGCTTCTCAGGTCCAATCGGCAATGATTTTCATCACTTGCGCCGAGCCTGCTTCGCTGAATTGCATCGACGAATAAAATCATTACCGCATTGGACCGCTTCACAGGTCCAATCGGCAATGATTTTCACCACTTGCGCCGAGCCTGCTTCGCTGAATTGCATCGACGAATAAAATCATTATACCACGCTTCGCGGCGATGAACGACGATTTCTGTTGACACGTTTGCAAACTGTATATAATAATTATATACAGTATATACGATATGCACAGGCAGGTGAGCGCGCTGAACATTATCGTTTCGGGCCGCAGCGATGCCCCGATTTACGAGCAAATCAAGGAGCAAATCAAACGGGCGATCATGAGCGGAGAACTGGCGGCGGGCACGGCGCTGCCTTCGATCCGCCATCTGGCGGCCGAGCTGCAAATCAGCGTCATCACGACGAAACGCGCTTACGAGGAGCTGGAGAAGGAGTCGCTGATCGAAACGATCGCCGGCAAAGGCAGCTTTGTCTCCGGAAGCAACCGCGAGCTCATTCGCGAAATGCGGCTCAAGGAATGGGAAGCCGGCATTGTCAGGCTGCTGGAAGAAACGCGGGCGCTCGGGATGACGGCGGAGACGCTGATCCGGAGCATTCGCCACTTTGCCGAGGAGGGGAACGAATGAACGTGCTGGAAGTGACGGGCGCGAACAAACAGTACCGCGGTTTTGTGCTGCGGGATATCAGCTTCAGCCTGGAGGCCGGCTACGTGAGCGGGCTGATCGGTCCGAACGGCTCCGGCAAAAGCACGCTGATCAAGGCGATTCTCGGCTTGATCCGCCTGGATGCGGGCAACGTGCGCCTGTTCGGCCAATCGTACGACGGCGATGAGCGGAGCATCAAACGGCGCATCGGCTTCGTCTTTGACGAGCATCCGTTTTACGATCATTTGCGCATCACCGACATGAAGCGGATTTTCGCTTCGTTTTATCCGCAGTGGAACGAGCCGCAATACCGGCTCTATCTCGAACGCTTCGAACTGCCCGAGCGCCGCCGCATCCGCGACTTGTCCAAAGGCATGAAGCTCAAGCTGTCGCTCGCGCTCGCCCTGTCGCACGACGCGGAGTTGATCGTGATGGACGAGCCGACTTCCGGACTCGACCCGATCTTTCGTTACGACTTGCTGCAGATGCTGCGCGATTTGATGAAGGAAGAACGCCGGACCGTGCTGTTCTCGACGCACAACACGAACGATCTCGACCGGATCGCCGACTACGTCACGTTCCTGTATCGCGGGCGGATGCTGTACAGCGGCAGCCTGGACGATTGGCTCGGGCGCCATGCGCTGGTCAAAGGCCCGGCCAAGCTGCTCGACCGCGACGTGCGCCGCCTGTTCGTCGGCTTGCGCGAGACGCCGTACGGGTTCGAAGGTCTCGCCGCCGACCGCGCGGAAGCCGAACGGCTCTTCGCCGGTCTCGCGACGATCGAACGTCCGACGCTAGACGAAGTAATGGTGTATTCCGTGCGCAAAGGAGATTTGCCATGACGACCATCGTCCCGCTCCTGCTGAAAGATATTCGCATCCAGAAAAAAAACCTCGCCATCGGCGTGTTGTTCATGTTCGCCGTCATCTTCCTGTCGGGCGCTTTCGAAAATTTGCCGGCTGCCGTTCCCGCGGTTATTCTCGGCCATTTCCTCATCATGTTCGCCGCCAAAACGGACGAGCGCGGCCGCGGAGCCGTGCTGCTCCATTCGCTGCCGCTGCGAAGGCTCGATGTCGTCGTCGCCAAATACGCCGGTCTCTTCCTGTTCGCGGCGCTTGGCTTCGGCACTGCCCTTCTGTGCCGCGCGCTCTCCTTGCTTCTGCTTCCGGGAGACGATTTGCCGCGTTTCGACGCCTCGTCGATCGGCATCGCGCTGGCGGCGCTGCTCGTATTTTACGCGATCTATTATCCGCTTTATTTCCGCTTCGGCGGCCGCATCGTACAGGTGCTCGATATGCTCGTCATCATCGCCGCCATCGTGGCCGGTTTTCTGCTGCTTAAGCTGAGCTTGTGGCTCGGCGATCCTTTCTTCGGGCTGGCGGACTGGTTGACGCAACAGTCGGGCGCCGTGCAATACGGCTTGCCGGTCGTTATCGTCGCCGTGCTTCTGTTCGTTTCGTTTTTGCTGTCGGCCGCCTTTTACCGACGGCGGGATTTATAACCCGCAAGCATGGTTTTCGGCCTGTCTTCCCGCGCGTTTCCGGTATCGTCAACCGACTCTCTCGTGATATAATGTTCCTCGCATATTGTATATTTACAATTCATTAACATTGGGAGAGAGATCAAGTTGGCAGACAATGAACAACCGGAAGCGAATCCGGAAGAAGAAGAACGAACCGATAACGAACCGGAAGCCGATTCCGAGTCCGAATCGCCAGCGGCGGCCGGCGACGCCGGCGTCGAGGCGCCCGCCCCGGCCGAACCTGCGCCGCGGCGCACCGTGTGGCAAACGATCGGCGCTTACATCGGACAACGATATATGATCGCCGTCACGGCGGCGTGGATTGTGCTGCTGCTGGAATTCGTCGACCGCAGCAGCCTGCCGGAAACGCTGCGCTGGACAGTTCGCCATTTCGGCGAATTCGCCTTCAACAGCGCGATCGTCGCCAGCCTGCTGCTCGTCTTTTCGGCGATCGTCGGCCGCATCCGCCCTGCCTATTGGATTACGGCGCTTGTGCTTTTCATCTTCGCGCTAATCAGCGGGATCAAGCTGAAGATGCTCGGCGTGCCGCTGCTGCCGTGGGACTTCGTGCTGACGAGCGAAGCGGAAGACATGACCGGCTATATCAAAAATATCGCCAACGCCAAGCTGATCGCCGGCGTCATCGTGTTTGGCGGCGTCAGCGCGTTCCTGCTGTACAAAGCGCCGCACATGCCGAACAAGCTGAAATGGAAGGAAAAGTCGATTCTCGCTCTCGTTTCGATCGCGCTGATCGCCGTCATTTATTCGGATAAGCCGATTCCGCTCAAACGCGCGTTCGGCATCGCCGCCATGCCATGGAATCAAGGCGACAACGTGCGCACGAACGGTTTGGCGTTAACCGGGCTGATGAACATGGAATACTTGAACGTCGACAGCAAAGGAAGCGTGGACGAGCAAACGATCGCCGCGATTGTCAATCAGCAAAGCGGAAGCGACACGCCTCCGGCCGGAACTGCGGCGGCGAAGCCGAATATTATCGTCATCTTAAGCGAATCGTTCTGGGATGCGACGCAGATCAAAGGCGTAACGTTCAGCCGCGACCCGCTGCCTTTTTTTCATCAGATTCAGAAGGAATACACAAGCGGCTGGCTGCTGTCGCCGCAATACGGCGGCGGAACGGCCAATGTCGAATTCGAGGTGCTGACCGGCAACTCGATGCGTTTCCTGCCGCAAGGTTCGACCGCTTACAACCAGTACATCGACAAGCAAGTCGATTCGCTCGCCAGCATCGCGGCGCGGCAAGGCTACACGTCGACGGCGATCAGTCCGTTCCATGCCTGGTATTTCAAGAGCAACGACGTATACCGCGACTTCGGCTTCGGCAAATACGTCAGCATCGAGTTTTTTAAACCGGACTATCATGGGCCTTATATCGCCGACCGCGAAGTGGCAAACACGATCATTCGCGAAACGACGCAAACAAGCGGTCCCGACTTCGTTTTCGCCAACACGATGGAAAACCATTTTCATTATTATCCCGGCAAGTTCGACAAAAATACGATCGAAGTGACCGGCAACATGACGCCTGCGTCGGAAGGCATGCTGGAGACGTACGCGGAAGGGCTGATCGGCGCCGACAACATGCTGAAGTCGCTGGTCGAGCATTATACCGCCTCGAAGGAGCCGACGATCATCGTTTTCTTCGGCGACCATCTGCCTTACTTGGGCGACGACTACGCAACGTTCAAAGACACGAAGTGGATCAGCGGCACCGACGACCCGAATTTCCTGGCCAACATGTACCATACGCCGGTCGTCGTCTGGAACAACTATTTGCCCAAACAAAAGGACGATCTGGCGATGAGCCCGTCGTTCCTCGGCCCTTACGTACTGAACATGGCGCAGCTGCAAGGCACCTATTACACGAACTTCCTGAGCGAATTCGCCAAAAAGATTCCGGTGCTGCCGCCGCGCGACTACTATGCCAGCATGAACATCGACGAAGCGGCGACCAAAGCTTACGAACAGCTGCAGAACGATATTTTGTTCGGGCAGCAATTCGGTTACGCCGGGTTCAAAGACAAAATCATCAACCCGAACTACATCCTCGGCCTCGGCACGATGAAGCTGACAAGCGCCGTCGTGCAGCGGACCGCACCCGATCAGCCGGCTGCCACGCTTCTGGTCACCGGGGAGGCGATTCCGCCGCTTGGCATCGTTTATGCAAATGGCAAAGCATTGCCGACCGAGTCGGCGGGTGACGGCAAACTGACGGCCAAGCTGCAGGGCGACGCCGCCAAAGCGGCCAGCCTTGACGTACAAGTAAAAGTGATCGATTCGCGCGAACTGGCCATAGCCGAGTCGAATACGATCCAGGCGACGGTTTCGCCGTAAACGACCCGCTATCGACGCAAAAAAATCCCGTACCGGAGCATGCCTCCGCGTACGGGATTTTTTTGCCGTCTAATGGATGTCCTTCTTCTTGAAGCGTCCGCCCTTCACATCGTGAATGTTGCCGACGGCAAGAAACGCATGCGGATCGAGCTCGTCCACGATCGACTTCAGCTTCGCTTCCTCCAGCCGGTTGATGACGGAGAAGATGACGCGTTTGGTGTCGCCGGTGTATGCGCCTTCACCGTTCAAATACGTGACGCCGCGGCCAAGCCGGCTAAGCAGCGCTTCGCCGATTTCGAGATTGCGCTCGCTGATGATCCAGACGGCTTTCGACTCGTCGAAGCCTTCGATCGTAATATCGATCATTTTGAAAGCGATGTAATAAGCGATCAGCGAAAACATGGCATTGTCCCAGCCGAATACGAAGCCGGCGCTGCCGAGAATGAAAAAGTTGAAAAACATGACCACTTCGCCTACGGAGAAAGGAGTTTTCTTGTTAAACAGGATCGCAACAATTTCCGTGCCGTCGAGCGAACCGCCCGAACGAATGACGAGGCCGACGCCAACGCCGAGGATAATGCCGCCGAATACCGCCGCCAACGTCGGCTGATCGGTTAACGGTGGAACCGGATGAAGCAAGGTCGTGCCGATCGACATGACCGCAACGCCGAACAAAGTAGAAATGGCGAATGTTTTGCCGATTTGCTTGTAGCCGAGGAACAGGAACGGCAAGTTGAACAAAAACAGGAAAAGACCGATGGGCAATCCGCTCAAATGCGAGGTAATGATGGAGATGCCGACGACGCCGCCGTCGATAATGTTGTTCGGGACGAGGAATATTTCCAGCCCGACCGCTACCAGGGAAGCGCCGAGAAAAATGACGATCGCCCGCTGCAGCACCTTTACCGTGGACAATCGATTGTGCTGTGACTTTACCGCATGCGCTGCTTTGACAAGTTGCTTTTGCTGTTCCGCCAACTGCATCACCCTTTCTTTCATAAAACGCCGTACGAAGACGCCTTATTTTTAGTGTAAACGATACAAGCCCCAGGCTCAAGTCGAACCGGCCGATTCCGGCAAATTGGCGGTGTCTTTTTCTTGTCCGCTTACATCGGGCCGGGCCGTTCGGCCGTTTTGCGGTATTGCAGCGGCGAAGCGCCGACAATTTGTTTGAAGACGCGGCCAAAATGGGCGATACTGTCGAACCCGACGCGCTCCGCCACACGAATGACGTTATCGCCCGTTTCGCGCAGCAGCCGCTGCGCCTCCACGATCCGCAAATGATTGACGTATTCGCTGAATGTAAAACCTGTCGTTTGTTTGAACATGCGGCTGACATACGAGGCATTCAAATAAAAATGACCGGCGACACCGGACAAGGTGATCGTTTCGCCGTAATGTTCGCCGATATAACGAACGATCGCCGATATTTTGCCGCCGCCTACGAATTGGCCCGCCGCTTCTCCCGCTCCACGCTCCATGCGACGCGCTTGCTGCAGCAGCAGTCGGACAAGCAGCCCGCGAATCGCCAGTTCGGCGTCGGCCGCGCCGCTTTCGTACTCCGCCAGCATTTCCTGCAGCTGCGCTTCCGTTCTCGCCCGCTCTCCTTCGGGCACTACGGCGGCCCGATTGACGGCGCGGAACGGCTGCCGCAGCCGCTCCGCCGCTTCCGTGCCGAACGACTGCAGCACATCGTCGCTAAATTGAATCAGATAACGGTCGTGTTCGGGCTTGTCCGCATTCATCGTTCGGTGCAGCTCGTAGCGGTCGATGAAGACGAACGTCCCCGCTGCGATGCGGTAGGTGCGGTCTTTAATAAAATAATGGCGCTCGCCGGACAACAAATAATACACTTCGTATACGTCGTGAAAATGGTTGCGCATCATGGAAAAAGCCGTTTTTCGTGCCGCCTGCTCAATGATGAACATCCACATTCACCGTCCTCTCTCCTATTGTACCGGGACAACGTAAAATATTGCAAAGTTTTCGACCCATTCGGCAAAAATAGGCGTAGATGCTTGCATCCTTTTTCGGTTACGATGAAGATATCTTCGATGAAACGAGGCCTAACGATGACACAAATGGGCAATAAACGGAAAAAATACGTGCTGGTCGGCAGCGGCGGCCGGGCGGAAATGTTTTACGGCGCAATCGCCCGCGATTTCCGCGAATCGGCGGAGCTGGCCGCCTTCTGCGACGTCAACCAAACGCGCATGAACTATGCGAACCGGCTGCTGCAGGACAAATTCGGGCATCCGGCGGTCGCCACCTATTCGCACGACCGGTTCGACGACATGATCGCCGCAGAGAAGCCCGACGTCGTCATCGTCACCACGGTCGACCGGACGCACCATACGTACATTATCCGCGCAATGGAGCTTGGCTGCGACGTAATCAGCGAAAAGCCGATGACCGTCGACGAGCGCAAATGCCAGGAAATTGTCGATACGGTGAAGCGCACCGGCCGCAGTCTGCGCGTGACGTTCAACTACCGCTACGCGCCGCACAGCACGAAAATCCGCGAGCTGATCGCGGCCGGAACGATCGGCCAGGTGAATTCCATTCACTTCGAGTGGCTGCTCAACACGCAGCACGGCGCGGATTATTTCCGCCGGTGGCATCGCGACAAACGCAACAGCGGCGGCTTGCTCGTGCACAAGTCGACGCATCACTTTGACCTGGTCAATTTCTGGCTCGGCACGCAGCCGCAAACGGTGTTCGCCATGGGCGGCCTACAATTTTACGGCCGCGAAAACGCGGAAAAACGCGGGGTGACGAAGTTTTATCAGCGCGCGCACGGCAGCGAGGCCGCGGCGAACGATCCGTTTGCGCTGCATCTGAAAGACAACCCGTCTTTGAAGGCGTTGTATCTCGACGCCGAGCATGAGGACGGCTACCAACGCGACCAAAGCGTCTTCGGCGACGGCATCAGCATTGAGGATACGATGGGCGTGATGGTGCGGTACAAAAACGATGCGATTATGACTTATTCGCTCAATGCGTATTTGCCTTGGGAAGGGTTCAACGTGGCGTTCAACGGCACAAAAGGCCGGATCGAAATCAAAGTCGTCGAACAATCGTACGTCAACGCCGGAGGGGACCGCGATCTAGAAGGCGCCGTTGTTGGCAAAAGCATCATCGTGTTCCCGCAGTTCGCCGAACCGTACGTCGTGCCGATCGAAGAAGGCATCGGCGGGCACGGCGGCGGCGACCGCGTCATGCTGCAGGACATTTTCGGCGAGCCGGCCGACGATCCGTTCCATAGGGCAGCGACACACGTCGACGGCGCGATGTCGATTTTGACCGGCATCGCCGGCAACATTTCGCTCAAGACCGGCCAGCCGGTTCAGGTCGATTCGCTCGTTCGGCTCTAAGAACAGAAGGCGCCCTCCCGTTGCGGGGGGCACTTTTTATTTTTACCGATTTGTCCAACCGATTGCCCGATTCCGCTAACGAATGCCGTCCGCGTTCATGCTACCATTGGTATTAAGCGATACAACGACTCCAAACGGAAAGCGGGAATGATGCAAATGACATCGACCAACCTTAACGACTTGCCGGAATTGTCGTCCCCTTATGCGATCACGCCGGAGCAAAGCGCCCAATATGCGCGCGACGGCCATATGATCCTGCGCCAGGTCGCCTCGCCGGAAGAAACGGCGGCTTACCGGACCGTCATCGGCGACGCCGTCAAACGACTGAACAAGGAAACGCGGCCGCTCGGCGAACGCGACACATACGGCAAAGCGTTTCTGCAAATTTCAAACATCTGGGAATTCGACGAAGCGGTGAGCCGGTTTACGCTGGCGCGCCGGTTCGCTCGCATCGCCGCCGAGCTGATGGGCGTGGACGGCGTGCGCATTTATCACGACCAGGCGCTCTACAAGGAGCCGGGCGGCGGCCATACGCCGTGGCACCAGGACCAAATTTACTGGCCGCTCGATACGGCGAACACGATTACGATGTGGATGCCGCTCGTACCGATTTCGGCCGAGGTCGGTTCGATGACGTTCGCTTCCGGTTCGCATCGTCACGGTTACATCAACAAGATGGTCATCTCCGACGAGTCGCACAAGACGCTGGCCCAATACATCGAGGGCAAGGGACTTCCGCTTGTGAACTACGGCGCCATGGCCGCCGGCGACGCCACGTTCCATGCCGGCTGGACGCTGCACAGCGCGCCGGGCAACCCGACCGAATCGACGCGCGAGGTCATGACCGTCATCTATCATGCCGACGGCACCCGCATTTTGCCGCCGGACAGCAATGCGCGAACGAACGACATGAAGCGGTGGTTCCCGGGCATGGCGGCGGGCGACGAAGCCGCGGGCCCGCTCAATCCGCTTGTATATTCGGCCAAGGCATAACGGCTTTCGCATCGTTTCCCGTCAATATGCTACAATAACGTCAGCATATCATGGACGGAAAGGCGCATGAACGACGATGACGAAAGCGACGAACGAAACGCCGCAGCGATATCCGCTGCGGCGCAAAGCCGAATACCGCGAACTGGCCCCGAGCATCCATTGGGCGCAAGTGCACAGCCGAAGCCCGGACGAAATCGTCGCCATGCGGCGCATCTACGATTTTGAGCTGCTGTATGTGCTGCAAGGCGAAGCCGACGTGAGCATCGCGGGAGCCAGACACGTCGCCCAGCCCGGCAGCCTCGTTTATTTGCCGTCCGGCGTTCCCCACCGCGTGCAGGTGACTTCTGCTCCCTGCGCGCGGTTTCTTGGCGTTCATTTCGACTACTTCGACGATTTGGACGTGCAGGCGGACGAAGACATCATCGTCAATGAGCAACAATTGCAGCCGGAGCATTTTTGCGCGGAACCGCTGCTTCCGGATGCGGATGCGTTTTTCGATGCGCATGTCCGGCTGACGGATCCGCAAGCGGCAAGTTTGATGGAGTTTATCATCCGCGAATTCAACGAACGCAAGGAAGGTTTCGAAATCGTCTGCAAAGGCGTGCTGCTGCAGCTGTTCGCCCTGCTGCGCAGAAGCCGCGCGGAAGAGCGGCGGCAGCCGCATCCGAAGTACGGCGAGCCGGTGCTGCAGTTGGTCCGCGAGATGGAGAACGACATCGCGCAGCCATGGCCGGTGAAGCGGATCGCCGCCCGCCTGAACGTGGAGCTGTCGTACGCCGCCAAGCTGTTCAAAGGCGTCACCGGCATGACCCCTTCCCGCTACATCCAATATGTACGCCACCAGGAAGCCAAACGGCTGCTGCGGGAATCCGAGCTCAAGATCGAAGCGGTCGGCCGGCTCGTCGGCTACGACGATTTGCATTATTTCAGCCGTATTTTCCACAAGTGGGAAGGCATGTCCGCGAACCGGTACCGCCGGTTGTCGCAAATTTTCTAGTAACGGTGGCCGCCGCTCTTTTTCACCGGGCCTGCCGATCCGCATGCTTTTTGGCCATCTGGAACAGGTTTACCGTCTCTTCCTCCAGCTCCGCCTCCAATTGAACGCGAACGGTTTGTTCCAGCTGCGTATACACGCGATGCGCTTCAGTGCGATTGCCCGCTTCCAGATGCAGCTTGATCAGCTCGCGTCCGTCCGCCTCGGAATCGGGAGCGATCGCAAGCACGCGCTGCATGCTGTCGATAGCGAGGCCCGACTTGCCTTTGTCCCGGAAAAGAGCCGACCAGCGGCGAAGCGCCTGTATGTAAGCGGCTTTGATGCTCAGCTGCCGGGATGCGGCCCAGCCAAAATCGCAGGCTTCCATATATTCGCCTTTGCCGATCTGGTTCATCTTGTCGTACAATCGTTCATCCGTCTCCCCTTCGGACAGCCGGGCTCCGAGCAGTTGTTCGAATTCCGCCACATCGACCGTCATCCCGTCCCACACCGCATAGAACCCTTGATCGGCTTTATGGATGACAAAGGGGATGTTGTGATCGGCAAAGCTTTTCCTCAAATAGGACAGGCACGTATACAAATACGCTTTGGCCTTGTTCAGATCGTGGCCCGGCCACAACGATTCAATGATGGTGGCGGTAGCCACGGATTTGCCTTCGTGGTGGATCAGAAATGCGCATAACTCTCTCGCTTTTTTCGTTCTCCACGGCAAAATCTTGTTTCCGCCCCCCGGCAGCTGAATGCGAAACCCTCCGAGGCATTGAATCGTCGGGAGAACCTGCTCGCTTTGGCGCGCTTGCATAACGGCATCGGACGACGATTGTTTGATTCTCGCCACCGCACTTTGCAAACGGTCGATTGTAAAAGGTTTCAGCAAATAATCGGTCGTTTGCACTTCGAACGCTTCCACCGCGTACTCGGCATAAGCCGTTGTGAATACGATGGGGATTTTCGGCAGCGATTGCCTGATGATTCTTGCCGCTTCCATTCCCTTCATGCCCGGCATCTGGTTGTCCAGAAACACGGCATCGACGGAAGAGCGGCTCAACGCATCTATCGCCTGGAGCGGGTTGACGTACCTTCCGACAACCTCGATGCCCCCGAGCTGACCGAGCAATATTTCCAGCAGATCCAGCGCATCTTCTTCATCATCAACGAGCAGTACACGAATCATCGGCGCTTGTCTCCTTAACACATGATCCATTGACCCATTCGACAAAGACCCATTCGACAAAATCAGCGTCGATTCCTTTCTTTTGCCGCTATAGCCGATAAAACGTCCGGGCGTTGTTGCCGAACAAATCCGCCTTCTCGGCAGCGGACATTTCGTCCGGCAGCGCACGCCGAAGCACCTCGAGCACCTCTTCGTACGTCGCGGCCAACAAACAAACCGGCCAGTCGCTGCCGAACATGACGCGCTTCGCGCCGAACGCTTCCAGCACGACACGCACGTACGGGATGAAATCGGCATGTTGCCATCCGTCATGCTTCGCTTCCGTCACCATGCCGGAAAGCTTGCAATAAATGCCGGGGTAGCCCGCCATCTCGCTGATTTGCGCCTTCCACGGCTCCAGGCTGCCGCTTGCGATCGGCGGTTTGGCCAAATGGTCGACAACGCCGTGCAGACCCGGCACTTCCTTCATCAATTGCAGCAGCACGGGCAGCTGCCCTGACGTCACAAGCAAATCGACCGGCAGTCCCTCGCGCTCCAAATAACGAAACGCTTCGACGTACGCCGGTTCGAGAACGACGCCCGGATCGGACATGTCCTGGATCATGACGCGGATGCCGACAAACTTCGGATGGCGGCGAAACCGCTCCAACTGCTCGCGATAGGCGGGCGACAGCAAGTCGACCCAGCCGACGACGCCGAATATGCGCGGATCGTGGTCCGCCAGCGACAGCATAAACTCCGTTTCTTCATGCGTAGCGGCGGCTTGTACGACAATGGTGCCGTCGATGCCGCCTGCGTCCAGATGACCGACCAGGTGCTCGGGCAAATAATCGCGATACAGCGTTGTCATTTCTTGCGTCAGCCACCCGTAATCGCCCCGTTCCGGCCGCCAATAATGCTGGTGCGCGTCAATGCGCATCGTTCGTCTCCCCTTCCAATGATCCTTCAAAAAGCCGACTTTCCGAACGCTCGGTTATGTACCGTTTCACATTGCTATTGTAACACAGCCGCCGGCCGCGGTTCGACACCCCGAACAAGCGGAGACGCCCGCTTTCGACATGTACATACAAGTATGATCAATGCTATAATGATGCGCAAATGCAACCGGAAGCTTGCATCCATAAACGAGGTGTCGCATGACAGAAAAACAAGTGCCCAAATATAGGATGTTGAAACGCGAGTTGCTGGCGAGCATCGACAAGGGCGAGTTGATGCCGGGCGAGTTGATGCCGTCCGAAAACGAACTGGCCGAGCGGCACGGCCTGAGCCGGCAAACGGTACGGCAAACGTTCGGCGAGCTCGAGCGGGAGGGGCGGCTGCACCGGGTCAAAGGCAAAGGCA
Source organism: Paenibacillus cymbidii (assembly GCF_004764705.1). Lineage (GTDB taxonomy): Bacteria > Bacillota > Bacilli > Paenibacillales > NBRC-103111 > Paenibacillus_AN > Paenibacillus_AN cymbidii. The sequence goes on from NZ_SHLX01000005.1 coordinate 62,069, forward strand.
CGTTCGTGGCCGAACCGCCGCACCGACTCGCCGACGATCCGCAAACGGTCGGGCTGATTACCACCTACATTTCCGACTATATTTTCCCGTCGATCGTGCGCGGCGTCGAAGCGGCTTTGCGCGAGCGCGGCTACCGGCTGCTGCTGTCAAGCACGAACAACGACAAGGAGCGGGAGCGCGAAAGTTTGAACATGATGATGAGCCAGCCGCTCAGCGGGCTGATCGTCGAACCGACGAAAAGCGCGGAAGGCAACCCGAACGTCGATTGTTATCTCGATCTCGACTACCGGCGCATTCCTTACGTCATGATCAACCAGCGCTACGCCGAGCTCGACTGTCCGTGCCTGCTCGTCGACGACGAAGCCGGCGGCTACCAGGCCGCCGAGCATTTGCTCGCGCTCGGCCATCGCCGCATCGCCGGCTTCTTCAAAACCGACGACCTGCAAGGCACGAGCCGGCTGCGCGGCTTCCTGCGGGCGCACCGCGACCGCGGCATTCCGGCGGCGCCCGATCTTGTCGTTCGTTATACGACGGAGATGCGGCAAACGGCCCCCTACGAAGCGGCGTTGCGGCTGCTGGGCGGGAGCGCGGGGGAACGGCCGAGCGCTTTTGTTTGTTATAACGACGAGTTGGCCGTACAACTGCTCGCAGCGATCCGTTTCGCCGGCGCCTCGGTCCCCGGCGACGTATCGGTCGTCGGCTTCGACGACTCGCCGCTTGCCACGGCGACGGAAGTGAAGCTGACGACGTTGACCCATCCGAAATCGGCAATGGGCGCGGACGCGGCGGAGCTGCTGCTCGGCCTGATCGCGCGCCGTACGCAGCAGCCGCGCGGCGCGTCGAGCAGCGGCAAACGGTACGTGCCGGAGCTGATCGTGCGCGAGTCGACGCGGCGCTACCAATCGTAATGACCCCTTTCATGACGCATGATGGCGCAAAAAATCGATTGCCGATCCTGTACGTACAAGTGTATAATGGCGTTGACAAAAAGGAGTGATTTCGTATGCTCGAAGCGTTGAAGCAGTCCGTGCTCGAAGCGAACCTCGATTTGCCGAATTACGGGCTCGTCACGTTCACCTGGGGAAATGTAAGCGGTATCGACCGCAACAGCGGGCTGATCGTCATCAAGCCGAGCGGCGTGCCGTACGACGCGATGAAAGTGTCCGACCTCGTTGTGCTCGACCTCGAGGGCCGCGTCATCGAAGGCAATCTTCGTCCTTCCTCGGACACGCCGACGCATTTGGCGCTTTACAAGGCGTTCCCGCGCATCGGCGGCATCGTGCATACGCATTCGCCGTGGGCGACGGCCTGGGCGCAGGCGGGACGCGCGCTGCCGGCGCTCGGCACGACGCATGCCGACTATTTCTACGGCACCGTGCCTTGTACGCGGGCGATGACGAAGGAAGAGATCGAAGGCGCCTACGAGCTCGAAACCGGCAACGTCATCATCGAAACATTCCGCGACCTGCAGCTCGATCCGATGCAGGTGCCGAGCGTACTCGTTCGCGGCCACGCCTCGTTCAACTGGGGCAAGGACGCACACGACGCCGTGCACAATGCGGTTGTGCTCGAGGAAGTGGCGAAGATCGCCTCGGCTACCGTGGCGCTGAATCCGAACGTCGCGCCGATGGATCAGGCGCTGCTCGACAAACATTTTCTGCGCAAGCACGGCGCGGGCGCTTATTACGGCCAACCCGGCAAGTAGGGCGAACGCGGTTGCCGGAATTATTATTTTCGGGAGGAAAAGAACTCATGTCCAACACATATGCCATCGGCGTCGACTACGGGACGGAATCGGGCCGCGCGGTGCTCGTCGATTTGGCCGACGGCACGGAAGTGGCCGATCACGTTACCCCTTATCCGCATAACGTCATCGACGAACAACTGCCCGGGAGCGGGATCAAGCTCGGCTACGAATGGGCTCTGCAGCATCCCGGCGACTACATCGAAGTGCTGAAGCGTTCGATCCCGGCCGTGTTGCAGGCGTCCGGCGTCGATCCGGCGCAAGTTATCGGCATCGGCATCGACTTTACGGCATGCACGATGCTGCCGATCGACGCGGCCGGCGAGCCGCTCAGCTTCAATCCGCAGCTGCGCGACAATCCTCACAGTTGGGTGAAGCTGTGGAAGCATCACGCCGCCCAGCACGAGGCGAACCTCATCAACGAAATCGCCGGCGCGCGCGGCGAATCGTTCCTGCCGCGCTACGGCGGCAAAATATCGTCCGAATGGATGATGGCCAAAGTGTGGCAAATTTTGAACGAGGCACCGGACATTTACGAACAAACGGACCAATTCGTCGAAGCGACCGACTGGGTTATCGGCCAGCTGACCGGCAACATCGTGCGCAACAGCTGCACTGCCGGCTACAAGGCGATCTGGCACAAGCGCGACGGTTATCCGGACAGCGACTTCTTCAAGGCGCTCGATCCGCGGCTGGAGCATTTGACGACGACCAAGCTGCGTGGCGATGTCGTACCGCTTGGCACCAAGGCCGGCGAATTGACGGCGAAGATGGCCGAACTGACCGGGCTGCGCGCCGGCACGGCGGTAGCCGTCGGCAACGTGGACGCCCATGCGGCTGTACCGGGCGTAGGCGTCGTTACGCCGGGCAAGCTCGTCATGGCGATGGGCACGTCGATTTGCCATATGCTGCTCGGCACGGAAGAGAAACGCGTCGAAGGCATGTGCGGCGTTGTCGAGGACGGCATCATTCCCGGCTACCTCGGTTATGAAGCCGGGCAGTCGGCGGTGGGCGACATTTTTGCCTGGTATGTGGAGCAAGGCGTGCCTGCTTATGTAGCTGAAGCCGCTGCGCAAGAAGGAATCGGCGTACACGAATGGCTGGAGCAGCGAGCCGCCGCCTACAAGCCGGGCGAAACCGGCCTGCTGGCGCTCGACTGGTGGAACGGCAACCGTTCCGTGCTCGTCGACACCGACTTGACCGGGCTGCTGATCGGCTGCACGCTGCTGACGAAGCCGGAAGAAATATATCGTGCGCTGCTCGAAGCGACTGCGTTCGGCACGCGCAAAATCGTCGATGCTTTCCACGAAAACGGTGTCGAAGTGAACGAACTGTACGCCTGCGGCGGGCTGCCGCAGAAAAACCGGCTGCTGATGCAAATTTACGCCGACGTCACGAACCGCGAGATCAAAATCGCCGACTCCAAACAAACGCCGGCGCTCGGCGCGGCGATGTTCGGCGCGGTCGCTGCCGGAGCGGCAAACGGCGGCTACGACTCGATCGCCTTGGCTTCGCAGCGCATGGCCCGCGTCCGTGAGGAAACGTTCAAGCCGATTCCGGCCAACGTCGCCGTTTACGAGAAGCTGTATCGCGAATACAACACGCTTCACGACTATTTTGGCCGCGGCGCCAATGACGTGATGAAACGGCTCAAGGCAATTCGCCACGAAGCGCACTGAGAGCGCGAGCGCACGAATACAGAACACCGGGTGCGGAGTGCAGAATACGGAATACGAAGTACGAAAAGACGGAGGCTATGTCCATGTTGGATTTTAAACGATATCAAGTATGGTTCGTCACCGGCAGCCAGCATTTGTACGGTCCGGAGACGCTCGAGGAAGTAGCGGCCCACTCGCGCCGCATCGCGGAGGAACTGAACCGGGACAACGCGATTTCGTGCGAAATCGTGTTCAAGCCAGTGCTCAAGACGCCGGATGAAATTCTCGGGCTCGCGCGGGAAGCGAACATAGATGACCGCTGCGTTGGGCTCATCACCTGGATGCATACGTTCTCCCCGGCCAAAATGTGGATCGCCGGCCTGCGCGAGCTGCAAAAGCCGCTGCTCCATCTGCATACGCAGTACAACCGCGACATTCCATGGGATTCGATCGACATGGACTTCATGAATTTGAACCAGGCGGCGCATGGAGACCGCGAATACGGGCATATTGGCGCCCGTATGGGTTTTGCCCGCAAAGTGGTGATGGGCTACTGGGAGGATGCCGCGGTGCGCGACCGCCTCGGCGCGTGGATGCGCACGGCGGTCGGATACGCCGAAAGCCGCAAACTCAAAGTAGCGCGTTTTGGCGATAATATGCGGCAGGTGGCGGTTACCGAAGGCGACAAGGTGGAGGCGCAAATCAAGTTCGGCTGGTCGGTCAACGGCTACGGCGTCGGCGACCTGGTGCAGCGGATGAACGAGTTCGCCGATGCCGAAGTCGAGCGGCTGTTCTCCTCCTACGAGGAGCTGTACGACATCGCGCCGGCCGGTCGGGAAGCCGGCCCGGTGCGCAGCGCGATTCTCGAGCAGGCGCGCATCGAACTCGGCTTGCGCTCCTTGCTCGAAGAAGGCGGCTTCGGCGCCTTTACGACGACGTTCGAGGATTTGCACGGCCTGAAGCAGCTGCCGGGCCTGGCGGTGCAGCGGCTGATGGCGGACGGCTACGGCTTCGGCGGCGAAGGCGACTGGAAAACGGCGGCGCTCGTGCGCATCATGAAAATTATGGCCGGCGGCGCCGGTACTTCGTTCATGGAAGATTATACGTACCACATGGAGCCGGGCAATGAGATGGTGCTGGGCGCGCACATGCTGGAAATATGCCCGACGATCACGGCGACGAAGCCGCGGATCGAAGTGCATCCGCTCGGCATCGGCGGCAAAGCCGATCCGGCGCGCTTCGTGTTCGACGGCCGATCCGGTTCGGCGCTTAACGCTTCGGTGATCGATCTCGGCAGCCGCTTCCGGCTGCTGATCAACACCGTTGAAGCGGTGCAGCCGGCGCAGCCGATGCCGAAGCTGCCGGTCGCGCGCGTGCTGTGGAAGCCGCAGCCGTCGCTGGCGCTAAGCGCGGAGGCGTGGATTCTCGCCGGCGGCGCGCATCACACCGGCTTCTCCTACCACGTGACGGCGGAGCAGTTGACCGACTGGGCGGAGATGGTCGGCATCGAAGCCGTGCTGATCGACGGAGGAACGACGATTCCGGCGATCAGGAACGAACTGCGCTGGAACGACCTCGCCTGGCGCTTGCGGTAAACGGTTCTAAACCCTTGACCCGGCAGCTTCCGGGTCGAGGGTTTTTGTTGTCCATTCCTCTCGTTCAAACGAGCAGGCAGATGAGTCGATTCCGCGTTTGGCCCGCAAACACTTGCGGATGCCGAATATGCCAGTTTTTCCGTTCGAAACGTTCCCAAACGGCCCCCTTCTAACCCCTCCTGAAAAATAGCCCATGAAAAATGGCTTATTTGCCTACTTTCACTCGAATAGTCGAAAATAGCCAGTGAAAACACTGGTTATTGCGGCCAAACAGCTTTAAAATCGACCTTTTCCCGGAAATAGCCAGTGATTTCACTGGTTATTTCTTTACTGCCCTTCCTTTTTGACACAATAGCCAATAAAACATGGCTTATTTCGACGGTTCACCACCGCAGCAGCCCGGCAATAATCGGCCGAAGCGCATGTGCGATGCGATAATAACCAAGATCGGAAGGATGAATGCCGTCCGTCGTACATTCGTGCCAGTCGGCGCCGAGCAGCGATTCGCCGTCGCAGAAATGCACGTTGCTGTCGCCGGCGGCGCAGAGCCGTTCGACCGTGGCGAGCTGGATGTGCTTGCGCTCCAGCCGGCGCCGCAGCATGTCGCCATCGTACGACTCGCGGGCGAGCGGAATTTGCGATATCACGAGAATCGGCACCTCCGGATGACGCTCCCGGACAATCGAGATAAACTCAGGCAGCGAAACCGACAGTCGCTCCGTGCTCGGCGTATTGCCTTCGTAATCGAGCACCAGAAGCGCCGGCTCGTCTACGCCGGCGATAAGCCGCGCCACCCCCGGCTCCCCCTGCGCGTTGCCGGAGAAGCCGAAGCTGACGAACTCGATCGGAAACATCCGGCTGAGCACGTTCGGATACGCCATTCCCGGCCTTGTCGCACAAGCGCCGTGCGTAATTGAGGTGCCGTACAGCAGCACCCGCTTGCCGCTCGCGAACCCCGCGAACGGCCGCAAGCCTGCCGTCGACGCCAAACCGACGGTTATCCGCCTCACGCCTTGATACAGCGGCATGTTGAGCGTCACCTCCCGCCACTCGGCAGCCGCACCGTCGAACAACACCGCCTCGTACGCAGCGGCGTCGGCGGCAAACTTGGCTGTGCCGACATAGGTCATATTGCCGATCGGCCCCATGTAACAATCGATACCGCATTGGCCCGTCGCCGGCATCTGGTACATTCCCGCCGGCGCCGCCAACTCGACCTGCACCGCAAGCTTCGGCGAATCGGTCGCAAACCGCAGCTGCGCCCCTGTCGGATAGTCGGCCAGCCGGTCGACCTCCGGACGGATCTGCTCCGGCGGCTGCTGCGGCAAGCGACGATACAAGCCCTCCTCGCCGAACCAGGGCAGCCCGGTCACCCGGAACGGCGGCTGTTGCGGCGAAAACCATTCCCATTCCCGCAGCGTTACCTTGCTTGTTTTCATGCTCGCATCGAGCTGCTGCACTTCGTTTTGATCATGTTCCCCCATTCGTCCGCTCCCCTTGCTTTCGCTTCCACACGCACGCCCCTATTATATAAGCCGCTAACAGCAGCCGGGAACAATCCATTTTTGCGATGCTTGCCTGGTGTTGTCCGATTTGGCCAATCCGATTTCGAGCGCCGCATCTCCGGCTCACCATTCCGATTCCGGGCGAATATCCTAGCAGCATCACGATACCGGGGAGTGGAAATCATGCCTTCCATCAGCTTGTGTATGATCGTCAGAAACGAGGAAGATCATATCGGCCGGTGCCTCGATTCCGTTGCCGGCATTGCCGATGAAATCGTGATTGTCGACACGGGCTCCACCGATGAAACGAAGGCCGTTGTCAGCCGCTACACGGATTCTATCCATGATTTTGTCTGGATCGACGATTTTGCCGCCGCCCGCAACTATGCGTTCAGCCTGGCGACGATGGACTACATTTTATGGCTCGATGCGGACGACATGCTTGAAGAGGACGACCGGCACAAGCTTGCCGCGCTCAAGCTGACGCTCGAGCCAAGCGTCGACTACGTCAACATGGCATATCATCTGGCATTCGACGAATACGGCAACATCACGTCCAGCATTCGCCGCAACCGGTTGGTCAAGCGGGCGAATGGTTACAGGTGGATCGGCGCCGTTCATGAATATTTGGATGTCTGGGGCAACCATCTGCAGAGCGATATTGCCGTCACTCACCGCGCATTGCGCCATGACAGCGATCGCAACCTGCGCATATACGAACGGAAAGCGGCCCGTGGCGAACAGTTGTCCCCGCGCGACCTGATCTACTTCGCCAACGAGCTGATGGATCATCGCTATTTGAACCGGGCGATTCATTACTACGAGCAATTTCTCGGCACCGGCGCTGGCTGGTCGGAAGACAACATCGCCGCCTGCGGAAAACTGGCCGATTGTTATCACGCGCTGGGCGATGAGGATGCGGAGATGGAATGGGTGTTGCGGTCGTTTCTGTATGGTGCGCCGCGTGCGGAAACGTGCTGCCGGCTGGGCTATTATTTGATGCAGCGGGAGGAGTATCGCTCGGCGTCCTACTGGTATCATCAGGCGCTGCAGGTCGGCCAGACGACGACATGGGCGCTGACCAACCGCGCCTGCTCCACCTGGCTGCCCCATCTGCAGTTGTGTGTTTGCTATGATAAGCTTGGGGAACTGGAGCTTGCATTCCGACATAACGAAGAAGCTCGCCGGTATCGGCCGGACGACGCGAGCATTGTTGCCAACAAAGCCTATTTGGAAGCGGCGCTGGCGAAACGCGAGCCCGTCGACATGTGACGGGTGATAAGGCGACAAAACCCCCCTCAAGTTTCGAGGGGGGCGAGAGTGGCCTGCATTTGTTTGCTGCGCAGCTGGCCGCAGGCGGCATCGATATCCGTGCCGTGCTCCAGCCGGACGCTGCAGCTCACCTGCCGCTTCTTCAACGTGTCGTAGAACGCGCGAATCGTTTCCTTGTCGCTGCGCTGGTACTGGCTGTGCTCATCCACCGGGTTGTACGGGATCAGGTTGACGTTGACCAGCTCGCGGCGATCCGCGATCAGATCGGCCAACTGCTCCGCGTGCTCGCGCCGGTCGTTGACGTCGCGCAGCAAAATATACTCCAGCGTCAACCGCCGCTTCGTCGCCGCCAAATAATAATCGATCGCCGCCATCAGCTTGTCGAGCGGAATGGCGCGGTTGATTTTCATGATGCGGGTGCGCAGCTCATCCGTCGGCGCATGCAGCGAAATCGCCAAATTGACCGGCATGCCGCTGTCGGCGAACGTGCGGATTTTGGCTTCGAGCCCGCTGGTCGAAACGGTAATATGGCGGCCGCCGATCGCCAGCCCCTTGTGGTCGATGACGATGCGCAGGAAGTTCATCACATGCTCGTAATTGTCGAACGGCTCGCCAATGCCCATCACCACGATGTGGCTCACTTTCTCATCCTGACCCGCCGCGTCGAGAAACCGCTGCACGGTCACAACCTGCTCGGCGATTTCACCGCTCGTGAGGTCGCGCTGCTTGGCGATCAAGCCGCTCGCGCAAAAGCTGCAGCCGATGTTGCAGCCGACCTGCGTCGTGACGCACACCGACAAGCCGAACTTGTGGCGCATCAGCACCGTTTCGATCAAGTGGCCGTCCGACAGCCGGAACAAAAACTTGACCGTGCCGTCCGCCGACTGCTGCTTCACGTGTTCCGCCAGCGTAACGATCCGGAAATGGTCCCTTAGCAGTTCCAGGCACCCGGCGTTTACGCCTTCCATCGCGTCGAAGCTCGTCGCCCGTTTCCGGTACAGCCAGTCCCATACTTGCTGGGCGCGAAACTTGCGGTGCTCGCGCGATTCCAGCCAGCCGGCCAATTGCTCGAACGTTAAATCGTATATCGTTTGCTTCATCGGTTTCCAGCCCCTTTTTCCACCTCCTATTATCCCGAAAAGCGCCGCGGAACACAAGCGCAATCGGCAAAACCGGCAAAAGACAGACTCCGCCACGGGAGCCTGCCTTTATACCGAATGTCGGCGCCATAACCGCCGACCTACACGCCGTCTTCCTTGAACAACGGCAGCAAGGTGATTGCAAAAGCGAACGTTTTTTCCTTCAACTGATAGTCCGGCAGCAGCTTCGGTCCGCACGAATTGGAGCCGACGCCGCTCATTTTGTAGTCGAGATGGACGATCGTTTCCTTGCGTTTGACCAATTCGTACGTATGCAGCGCGGCGGTCAAATCCTCCGGCGTATAGTGCGACGCATTGAAGGAGAAAGCGGCCGGTCCGCTGAACTTGAGCCCCATGCCGAGCTTGTTCGTCACAACCGCCCATGCAGTATCAAAACGCGAGCCGTTCTCCTGCGGCATGACGTAAGACTGGTGCAAATCGTCGACCGTCGTGCGGTACAAGCCTTTGTGCACGCTCTGCCGCTTGTCGATATAGCTTTCGTGCGGGCCGTTGCCGAAATAGTCGACTTCTTCGGTGCCCGCGGGCATCGTCAGCTGCAAGCCGAAACGCGGCAAATATTCGATGCTCTCGCGCACCTCGACCTGCGTCGACAGGTGGACCGCACCGCTGCCGTCGACCGTCCATACCGCTTCGCCGCGCAAATACGGATAACGAATATACCCCGCAAGCGCGTAGGAGGTGCGGATTTCAACGGTTCCCGCGTCCGGCTGCAACCAACTGCTGCTGTACACCTTCATGCCGGCGCGGTCGAAGCCTTCGGTTTCCCAGCCTTTGCGCTCGTTGCGGTCGTTGTCCGTCGGCGCGCGCCAGATGGCGAAGCGCGTCGGTGCGGCCAACATGTTCACGCCGTGTTTGGTAATTGCCACGAATGCGCCGGCGCCGAGATCAAAGCGGTGACGGAAGTCGAAGCCTTCCACGGTCAGCAGCTCGCCATCAAGCGCCACGCGAATGTCAGCATCCGCCGATGGTGTCGCCGAAGCCGGTGCTGCAGACGCAGCCGGAACCGCCGGCAACTCAAACTGCTCAAACGCAAGCTCATGCCCGGCGTCGGCCCAGCGCGTCGCCGTTTCCGTGCAGCAGGACAGCGTCAAATAGTGGCTGCCGCCGCTCCATTGCGCCGCTTCGTCCCACAGCGCGATCGCCGCCGATTGCTGCGGCCCCGCCTCCACGCCGCGCACGACGCCTTGGCGGACGATGTCGCCGTCCTTTTCGACCCGCCAGTGCAGGACCACATCGCCAAGGCCGATAAAATCGTAACGATTCGTAACGATTAGTTTGCCGCCGGCCAAATCTTCCGCCTCGATCAGCACGGGCGCGATCACCTGCTTCAGCTCCAGCAGCCCGGTGTGCGGAATCCGATCCGGCGAAACGAGGCCGTCGATGCAGAAGTTGCCGTCGTTCGGCTTGTCGCCGAAATCGCCGCCATAGGCGAAGAACGGCGTTCCGTCAGCCGTTGCGGTTTTGATGCCGTGGTCGCACCACTCCCAGACACAGCCGCCCATCAGCTTCGGATAGCGATAAATCGCCCGCCAGTAATCGGCCAGGTCGCCCGGTCCGTTGCCCATCGCATGGCTGTATTCGCACAGGAACAGCGGCTTCTTATTCGCCTCGTCCTTCGCGTACGTTTCGATGAATTCAACCGTTGCGTACATCCGGCTTTCCATATCGAGGCAGGCCGTATCGGCGCTGCCGCGGTAAATCGCCGCCGCCCCTTCATAATGCACGGGGCGAGACGTGTCTCGCTGCCGCGTCCATTCCGCCATGGCGATATGGTTGCCGGCGTAACCGGACTCGTTGCCCATCGACCAGATGACGACGCAGGCATGGTTTTTGTCGCGTTCGACCATGCGCGCCGCACGATCGACGAACGCTTCCTTCCACGCCGGATTGGCCGACAGTTTGTGGAACGCGCCTTCCGCCCAGCCTTCCGCGCTGCCGATGCCGTGGCATTCGAGGTCGGCTTCGTCGACGACATAGAAGCCGTATTCGTCGCACAAATCGAGGAACCGCGGATCGTTCGGGTAATGCGATGTGCGGATCGTGTTGACGTTATGCCGTTTCATCAGCTCAAGATCCTCGGTCATGTGCCGGATCGGAATCGTCTGGCCGAGCTCGGGATGCGAGTCGTGGCGGTTAACGCCCTTCAGCTTGACCGCCTTGCCGTTGATGCGGAAGACGCCGTCCGTTATATCCACCTTGCGGAAGCCGACCGGAAAAGCGAGCACTTCCCCGCCGGCGTAAACGAACAGCTTGTATAAATACGGCTGCTCCGCGTTCCACAGCACCGGATCGCTTATGGCAAGCTCAATCGCGCCAGAACCGTCGATGTCCGCGCTGCCGGAAGCGACCGTACGGCCGTCCGCGTCCTTAAGGTCGGCGCGCACGTTCGTCCGCCCGGAAGCGACAATCTCCGAACGAAGCACCGCGCTGCCGAAATCGGCCGCCAGCTCCTGACGGTTGAACACGTCCAGGACATGAACCGATTCCCGCGCGAGCAAGTACACGTCGCGGAAAATGCCGGAATACCGCCACAAATCCTGATCCTCCAAGTACGTGCCGTCGCACCACTTGAGCACCATCACGGCAATTTTGTTGCGGCCCGCGCGCACGTACGGGCTCAGATCGAATTCCGCCGGCACCCGGCTGCCCTGGCTGTAGCCGACGAACGAACCGTTCGCCCACAAGTAGAAACAGGAATTGACGCCTTCGAACACGATGTTGATCTGTTTGCCGCTCCAGCCTTCCGCCACGTTGAATTCGCGCACGTACAGCCCGGCCGGATTTTCGTCCGGCACGTAGGGCGGATCGCACGGAATCGGATAATTGACGTTCGTGTAATGAAGCTGGTCGTAGCCGCTCGTCTGCCAGCAGGACGGCACAATCAAGTCGTCCCAGCCGCTGGCATCGTAAGCTTCCTTATAGAAGCCGTCCTGCACGTCCCTTACGCTCGGCACATAGGAAAACTTCCAGCTCCCGTTCAATGTACGGTAAAAAGGGGAGTCGCCCCGCCGGCGCGCTGCGGCGGCGCTTTCGTCCGCGTACGGAATGTAGTACGCCCGCGGCTTCAACCGGTTTACTTGCAGCAGCTGCGGATCTTCCCAATATTTTGGCACCGCTATCATTTGCTCCATCGCTCCTCGCATTAAGGTAGACACGTCTGTTTTTATTATAAAAATCCGGTATAATGGTGCCTAGCACTTAATCGGACAAAATGCCGTACAAAATGGACATCGAAAGAGGCCGTCACCCTATGAAGCTGCTCCGGCTCCGAACGAATCTGCACCCGCAAACGAAGGACGACGTGCCGCTGATTGTGTACACCGTGGGCACGGAAGAGCAGCGGGCGATGTCGCGACTGAAAGGATTTTCGGCCAACCAGCTGTTCGTGACGTTCGCCGGTAGCGGTTCGTTCCGTCCGCTCGGCGAGAAGAAATGGGACATTGTCGAGCCGGGTTCGCTGCTGTTCATCCCTTCGGACCTGCCGCACGAATATGTGCCGCAAGGCGACGAACCGTGGCAAGTCGGCTACGTGACCTATTTCGAACGCACGCCCGGCGTGCTGCGGGAATGGGGCTTCGGCGAAACGCCGCTGCAGCGCAAGCTGGGGGATACGTCGCGGCTGTTTGCGCTGCTCGAAGCGATGTGGCGCATGCTGGGCCATGGCTACGATTGTTGGCAGGCGGCGGAGACGCTGTTCGCCTTCCTGCTCGCGCTCAAAAAGGAGGCTTCCGCCGAAGCCCCCCCTTTTCGCGCCGCAACTCCCGACCCGGCGCAGCTGCGCCGGTCCGTTGTGGACAATGCCGTACGATTCCTTCATGACCATCTGCAGCGCGAAGTAACGATGACCGAGCTGAGCGCACGCATCGGCTATTCGCAGAAGCAGCTCGTCCGCCTGTTCCGCGCGCGGCTCGGCGTGACGCCGATGCAATATTTGCTGCGCATCCGCCTGCAAACCGCACGCACGCTGCTTCGCGAGCATCCGCATATGACCGTGCGCCAAACGGCCGCTTATATCGGCATGGAGCCGGTGTACTTGACGCGGTTGTTCCGCCGCGAGTTCGGCGTCACGCCTTCGTCATACGCAGCCGGTATGACTGGAAGCGACGATTAGCAGATGCACGTTTTTTTCTTCTTGCCGAGCTTGCCGGCGGCGACGGTTTTGGCGATGTACGCTCCGGCGAGCGGCACCTTGCAGGCCGTTTGGCCAACATCGACGTTCACTTTGCCGATTTGCGCCGCCGCCTGCAGCGCATGCTCGTGCAGCGGCTCCACATAGGAGCCGACAGCGATGACGAACGCGTTCATCGTATAACGCACGCGGTTCGGCGCCTGGTGAATCGTCGCCGCGATTTCGTCCAGCAGCGCGCGAATGCGATCGATGTCGAGCTCGTTGTCCGGCGTCAGCGACACGTAATGCGCGTACGTGCTCCATCCGCATGTGGCGATCATTTCCTCTGCGGAGCGGATCCATTCTTCCGCCAGATCGCGGCCATGCCCGCTCTCCGCCGCAACGCCCGCCACCGTCGTTTCGGCCAGCATGTACCAGCTCGCCTGGCGCGCCCATGCCCGCAGCAGCGGCTTGTCCATCGTCTGCGGATCGATCGACAGACCGGCCAAATACATCGCGTCGGAATTGCCGGTCGCGAACAAGTCGAGCGCCAGCTGCCGGTCTTTGCGCACCGATTTCGCCAGCGGCTTCAGATCGCCGATCTTCACGCCGAACAGCGGCTCCGGAGCGCCGTGGTTGCGAAACGTCCGTTTCGTTTGTTCGCTGCCGAGCTCTTCAAGCCGGCTCATGACTTCTTGCAATTCCATGGGTCGATCCGTCCTTTCCTTGATTGGCTCTTATGGTACAATCCATTCAAAGGAGTTGATCCGACGTGGAATGCCGAATCGGCTGTGCCGCCTGCTGCATCGTCGTATCCATCTCGTCGCCGATCCCCGGCATGCCGCAAGGCAAACCGGCCGGCGTACGCTGCGTGCAGCTGACGCCGGACAACAAATGTATGCTGTTCGGTCGTCCCGAGCGCCCTGCCGTGTGCGGCAGCCTGCAAGCGTCGGCCGATATGTGCGGCCAATCGAACGAACACGCCTTTCGTTATCTCGAGCAATTGGAGCGCGCCACCCGACCGGAATGAGTTACCCGTTTAGTTGCTTCTCCATCCAGTCCAGCACATACGCGAACACGTCGCTGCGCCGCACCTCGTTGTGCAGCTCGTGCCCGAACCCTTCCCAAGACACGAATTCGCACCGCTCGCCCGCCCGCTGCGCAAACGTCCGGCTCGCCTGGTCCGACGTCACTTTATCCTCCGCGGCATGCATGATCAGCGTGGGCACGCGCAGTTTCGCCGCATCCGCCATCGTTTGCCGCGCCGCCCGCTGCACCGAGAAAAAAAACCGCGCCGTAATAACCCCATGCCGCAGCGAATCGGTCTGAATCGCCTGCGCCATCGCCGGATCGCTTGTCAAATGATCGACCCGTCCCGGCCGCGCGTTCGACCAGGAAGGCACGATTAGCTCCATGATTCTTCCGATCGCAACCGTCAGCATCGGCGGCTCGAAAGCGAGCCGCAGCCACGGCCCGGAGACGACGATGCCCGCCAGCTCGGGCTGCCGGCGGATCGCATACGTCAGCGCCACATTGCCTCCCATGCTGTGCGCGTACAACAGACGCGGTTTGCCCGGATGGCGCGCCGCCATCTCCGCAAGCAGCCGGTCGACGCCGTCCAGCAGCGCTTCATAATCGGGCGTATGGCCGCGTTTCCCCGCCGTTCGCCCGTGCCCGCGCTGGTCGTAGGCGATCGCCGCGTACCCCGCTTCCGCAAACATGCGCCCGACATGCGCGTAGCCGCCCGCGTGTTCGCCCATTCCGTGGACGATGCCGACCGCCGCTTTGACTTCGCCGCGCGAATCCGGCTTCCACTCGCAGGCGAACTGGCTCGTGCCGTCCGCGCATGTCCAAGCAAACTCCTGATAAGACATTCGGATCACGCTCGCTTTACCCATTTGCCCCAAGCGTAACAGGTTGCTTCCCGGGCTGTCAACGACGAGCCGGAAAGGTCCTGCCGTAGTCAAAAATTAAGCTGTCGGCCAGGAAACTTTTATTATGGCCATTCTTTACCTGAGACCAATCGGCAATAAAAATGATATCATTTTCCAATCGAGGAAAAGGCACATGATCATCATGGTTCGACTTTTTGAAAACAACGATTGGAGGATTGCGTCATGAACGAATTAAAAGTTGAAACTTTGTCCCGGATTCTAAGCAAAATGCTCGGCACAAAAATAATCGGCGTCGATTTCCATATGAAACCATTACGCGGCGGCACATTGGGAGATGTACAGCTTGTGACCGGCAATGCCACCACCGCTGACGGCGGGAAATTGCCTTATAAAATCGTTTCAAAAACGCAGAAGAAATGGGAACGCTACAGCGACCCCGATTCATGGCGCAGGGAATATGATTTGTATCAAACCGACTTCGGCATGCTGTTTTCCGAATCATTCCGATGGCCTGAATGTTATCACGCCCAGATGAACGAAGAAGAAAACCGGACGCAGATCTGGATCGAATATATCGACGGCATATCGGGTTTGGACTTGACCGGCGATAGGTATGAACGCGCAGCCGAGGAATTAGGACGGTTCCAAGGCAAGTTATATGCCGAACAGCCCGCATTTTTACTGAAGTTGTCCAACCTGAGCAAAGTAGAGTACATGAAGAACAACTATTTTCATTATCGGTCATGGAAAAAAGTGTACGATTATATACGCGCAAGCGATTGCGAAATTCCGAAACACTTAGGCAAAATGCTCATCGACATGGATGAAAGCGCGGACCAAATATTCAACCGTATTGAAAAGCTGCCGATTGTGCTGTGCCACAGGGATTTTTGGGTGACAAACATAATCTGCCCAGACGGTAAAACCATCCTCATCGACTGGGATACCGCGGGGTGGGGCTATTTAGGGGAAGATATGGCAAGTCTTATCGCGGACGAAGCCGATATTGAACATATGATCGAATACTACCGCAGATGTATCCCGGCGTATTACAAGGGCTTTTCGGAATATGCGGATCTTTCACCCATCACGGATAACTGTGTTTATGAAATGATTCTGCTTAAGTTCGGGTACAGGCTTGTGGAGGGGTATATGAACGCAAGATCGGGAAACAAGCTTCAAGAATCGGATGACGTAAGAATGCTGCACATTCAAACCCTGCAACAAATCTATGAATTAAGGAATGAACAATGACCGTTTGTACGATTTCCCTCGGAGATAAATTGGCCATAAAAAGTGGCCTATTCCCCCCATTTCGGAGGCCTCATCCCAAATAGCCAGTGAAATGACTGGCTATTTCTTCGAGAACGGTCATTTTTGACGAAATAGGCCACAAAAGATGGCCTATTTCGCCATTCTCCGCTGCTACCCGATCATGCGCCCGAGCGGCCCGTCCAAGGCAACAATATCCTCGAGCTCGTAGACCGATATCGGAAAATAGGTCAGCCCATACGCATACGGCGTCAAATCGTACAGCTGAAAATAAACGACCAGCGCTTTGTCGGCGATGTAAAAATCCTGGTCCGGCTTGATGCCCGTATACGGCGACAGCAGCGGCAGCTTGCGGGCGGCGATCTGCGCGCGGATGATCCGGTTCAGCCGCACTTCGTAGCCGCTGTTCGGCTTGAACAGCTCCGCCAGCGTATACGCGCGACCCGAACGGACGTCGAACGTCGACGACTTGATATACGTCATGCCGTGCGCGCCGCCGGTGTACGTATACACGATCAAGGCGATGCTGAGCACGTTGCGCTCGTTCGATTTGATTTCGAAGCCGCCGGTCACGTCTTTCTGCTCCTGCGGTCCGGCCGGCGGGCCGATCAGCCGGTGCATCTCGCGCAGCAGCCGTTCGTTGATGGCCGGCGTGGCCTGCCCTTGCACGGCGCTTTCCACATTCGGATATTTGACGTCAAAATGCGGCTGAACCACATGGTACGTGCGGACTATCGGCGGTGTGGCAATCGTATTCAAGCAAATTCCGCTCCTTCTCTGGCTTAGCTATTATATGCAATAGCCTATGCGCCAAAGAAGAAAAAGGATTCCGGACGATCATGTGGAATGTAAAGAATACCATTATTTTATAAAAAGGAGAATGTTGTCCATGGGTTCTCGATTGACCCTGCTCGTTTTATTGCTGTTCATTTCCGCGGCGCTGCCCGGCCTTCCGGCTGCCTCAGCTTCCACAACACAGCCGGTCCACTTCCAGGATCCGGTATTGGAGCAAGCCGTGCGCGCGCAATTGCAAATAGCGGATCGGGAATTGAATGCGGACGATCTGCTGAAGCTGACTTCCTTCTTTCCAAGACCCGAGGATAAAATTACAAGCCTAGCCGGCCTGGAATATGCGGTCAATCTGATCAGTTTTTATGCGCCGAATCAAGCCATCTCCGATTTGACACCGCTATCCAAGCTGACGAAGCTGGGCATTCTCGCTTTGAACGACAACGAAATTGTCGATGCATGCCCACTTGCTTCGCTCACCAAGCTTCATCAACTGATTGTCAGCCGCAATCGCATCGCCAACCTGGATTGTTTGTCCGGCCTGACGAACATCACCGATTTGCTTGCCGGAGACAATCAATTGACGAGCGTCGAATTAGCCAAAACGATGAAGAAGCTTAGATGGCTCTCCGTAGAAAACAACCGGATTGCCGATTTGTCGCCGTTATCCGGACTTCCTGCGCTGGAGCATCTCTATGCGGACCACAACCGGATCGTGAATGTTCATCCGTTGCTTGACGCGCCTGAGCTGTACGACATTCATGTGAACGACAATCCGCTTGACGAACAGGCGGAAAGCGACATCTCCACGATGCGCAGACACGGCGCCTCGGTGAACGAAACCGGCCGCTTGCCGGGGAAATTCACCCAAACACCGGTTTATTTGGATGGGAAGCGCGTTTTTTTCGATGTGCAGCCCATGATCGAAAACAGTACGACACTCGTGCAATTCCGCCCGTTGTTCGAAGCGTTGGGTCTTGCGCTGGAATGGGACAGCGAAACGCAAACGATCGTCGGCAGCAAGCCGGGGTTGACGCTGCGGCTGCAAATCGGAAGCAAGCAGGCGACGGTCAACGGCGCCACTTACGAATTGTCGGAACCGCCGAAGCTGGCGGGCGACTATACCTTCGTACCGACCCGGTTTATCGGCGAATCGCTTGGCTACGACGTAACGTGGGACAATTCGAAGGGCGCGGTGCGTATATATTCTTCTCTAAACACCGGTTATTCTTACGACGGTTTGAATACAATCGAACTTAGCCGTAAATGGCAGCGGCTGGACAAACCGACAAACACGCTCATCGTCTTTTCAGCGCAGACTCCAGACAAAGACATGCTGTATGTCGTTAAGGAAACCAAACGCAATCTCTCTTACCTCCCTGACCTTGACGAGTACTGGCGCAGTCTGGTAACCATCATGAAATCATCCGTGCCTGACTATTTCCGTTTTAACGAACCGGTTCGGAAAGAATTCGGTCCATGGTCCGGCTTCCAAGGGGCGGCGTATTACTCCGGGGAGATCGGCTACGTCGAACAAATCGTGATTCTGGAGTCCAAGACGGCTTACTATCGTATGGTGATAATCTCGCCCGCCGACAACGAAGAAGCGGCCAAACGCGAGTTGGCCGCCATCGTATCGACTTTGCGGGAGCTGGAGCGCAAATAACCAGGCGTCCCTTTACGCCTGCAAACCATGGCACCGCCGCAAATGGTCGGTCACGGAGACGAAGCGGAACCGGCGCAGCACCGATTCCAGCTTCGCCTTCGTGCCGCGCACGTTGTAATAGTGGATAAAATGCTCCTTGTACGGCAGCACCAGCTTTCGTTCGCCGGCATCGATTTCCCGCGGGTGCAAATAAACGATCGCGCTGCGGCCCTGCCGGTTGGCGGCTTCAATCGTACGCTTGATGAGGAAGGACGGAAACAGGCGAAAATAGAACCCGCCCGAGTAGCCTACTCTTCTTCCCGGCACGTTCATGACCGACATCGGCACCTCGAACAAATCGAGCTCGCGGCCGCCGACAATCGGCTTGTGGACGTGCGTCGGTGCTTCCGGGATGCCGTACAGAAACGTTTTCACCGGAAAAATGCTGGCGTCGTACTTGATCCCGATCCGCTCAAGCGCTTCCAAATAATGCAGATTGCGCGCCACGATCGACCACGAAGGCGCACGGTAGCCAATCACCTTGGTCCCCGTCACATGCTCCAGGATGTCGACGGACTTCTTCACATCCGCGTAAAACTGCTCGAACGTTTGCCGATACGCCAGCTCGTGCCCGTAGCCGTGGGAAGCGACGTCGTGTCCTTCGCGGACGATCGCCTTGACGACGTCGGGATACTGCTCGCCGATCGTGCCCAGAACGAAAAAGGTAGCCTTGCTGCCCGTTTCGCCGCAAAGCCGCAGCAAAGCGTCCATATTGGCGCGAAAATTGGAGCCGCCCGCCGACTTCGGCAGCGCCAGCCCGTCGTAATTGGCGTGAAACCATTCTTCGATGTCGAAGGTGAGCATGTTGTCCACGGCCGGCACCGACTCGGCGTCGCCGCGGCGGGCACGGACCGTTTCGGGAGAAGGCATCAGCGTTTGCACCCCTTGATGGCGAACGAAGTGGATAGCAGATGAGGAACGATTCCGGCCGAACGGCCGCTCGTCGTAAACTTGAACGGATGATATTGATTCAGAAAGGCGATGTCGGTCAAACCCAATTCGGCGAAATCCCGCGCCATGTCTTTCATCGCATACATCGTGTCGAACTTTTTCGTCTTCTCGACGAGTCCGAGCAGCTTGCGCTGCACCGAACCCCGGTTCAGCGTCTGCACGAGCAGCGTCCCCCGCGGCTTCGTCACCCGCGCCAGCTCCCGCAGGACCGGCTTGTAGTTCGGGATCAACTGGATGACGCCGATGCAGAGCACAACGTCGAAGTGGCCGTCCGCGAACGGCAGCGCGGTCAAATCCGCCGACGACGTGCGCAGCCCGCGTTTCGCCGCGTATGCCAGGCTCTTCTCGGAAAAATCGACGCCGGTGACGACATTGCCGCGAACGAGCGGCTCGCTGAACGCGCCAACGCCGCAGCCCGCATCGAGCACCGTTTTGCCCGATACGGCTCCCAGCCAGCGCAGCGTATTGTCGCGCTGACGGAAAAAGCTTTCCTCATTGAAATAATCGGACGTTTGCACGGACGCGCCGTGCGTTTCCGCTTTTTTATCGAAATATTGCTTCCAGTTCGTTGCGCTCATGTCGCGGTTTCCTCCGATTGTGTTCGTCCGAAATGTTAAGGAAATACATAGGAGATAAGCCGTTTGCCAAGCGGATCGGTAATGAAGCGCGGCGTTTTTTTCCACAGCTCGACGAACAGCCGCAGCCGCTCCGGATCGGGCAGGCCGCTTGGACTGCTTGTGCCGTCGTACGTGCAGTACCGCAGCTGTTCGGGGCGCGCGCCCCACTGCTCTTTGTACTTGTACGTGCCGGAGCCGGCCTGCGAGCGGCCGAGATCGAGCCGCTTCATGCCGTGGCGGATGCCGAACCGGACCGCTTCCCAATACATGAAATTGTTCAAATAGTAATTGTTGTAGGCGACCAGATTGGCGCCGTACGGGTAATATAGCGTTTCGTCGCCCGGGCTCAGCAGCAGCAGCATGCCGCCGGCGACGCTGCCGGTTGCGGCGTCGAGCACGGTCAGCAAGTGCGCTTCTTCGGGCAGCCACTCCAGGAACCGGCGGAAAAATCGCACATCCGGCGCCGGCGAACCGAGCTGCTTCATCCGTGTCGCATAAACGCGGTAAAAGGCGTCCAGATGGGCAGGGTCGAACGAAACGTCGAACCGGCCGCTCCGGTACACTTTGCGTACGTGATTCCGGTTGCTGCCGCTTGACAGCGCCAGCACCGTTTCTTCCCCGCCCGCGAGCGGCAGCGAAAAGGTGAAGTGACGCAGCTGCTCCTGCCAACCGTCGCCGGGGGCCGGCTGATCCTTCAGCCGCAGTTCGATATAATCGAGCCCGCAATAGCCGCGCAGCGCAGGCAGCATCTCGCGCGCATAAAGCAGCGCCTCTTCCCCGTCCGCGCACAGATCGACGTAGTTGACGAAAGGCAGCGACACTCCCGCCTTGCGCAAACCGAGATTGCGCCCCCGTACCAGCGGAATGAGCGCCCGCACCCGATTGTCGCTGTCGACAACGGCATGATAGCAACAGCGATAGCCGAAGCTTTCGAGCAGAATACGGCGAATTGCGGTCGTATGAAACACGGTGCCGGCCGACCGGGCGAGCCGGTCCCACGGCTCCTGCAAGGCGTCCGAATAAGCAACGATGCGGAACATGCTTCCCCTACCCTTTCAGCCACATAACGACGCCGATCATAATGACCGCCGTGCCGGCCCATTTCATCGGCGTGATCACCTCGTGGAAGACGAACAACGACACCAGAATCAGCAGCACATATTGGACGCTCGTTACAAAAGTGACATAACTGAGGTCGAACGCCGACAGGCAATAGACCCAAAGAATGGCGGCAACCGCATAGACGAGAAAGCCGGAGACGATCGCCGGCGATGACAAGTAACCGAGCAAAATGCCGAACAGCGAACCTTCGAATTGTACGGAGCGGCTGCCGAGCTTGAGCAGCGTACTGCCCGCCACCGTCATCAGCACGCTTCCGAACAGCAACAGATGCTTGATGCTAATCTCTCCTCTCGCTCACTTTTTTCTCCAGCTCTTCGAGCCGCAGCTTGGTCAAGCCGAGCTCTTGCGTCAGCGTTTTGTTCTGCAGCTTCATCCGCGATATGCTTACGCTCATATGAAGCAGCAGCAAATAGGCGCTTACGATGAGGATGGCAAAAAAAGCGGACGGCGCATAATCGATACCGAACAAACCGGAAAACCAGTCGACCGCTCCTTTGAACACGGACATCGCCAGCATGAACAGGCCGATGACGAACCAGACGAGCGAATATTTCTCGCGAATCATCCGCGCGCGAACCAGGAACAGCACCGATACGAGCAAGATCAGGCTGAATGCGGCTCCCATCAATTGCACACTGGCCAAATTGCTGCCGGACACGCCGCTCACCACCTGGTTCTGATGTAAGTAAAGAAGATGGAAACCATCACTTTCGACATATAGTACGGGCCTTTTAGTATCGAAATGGACGACGTTCCGTGCTCGCGCTCCCGCATCTCGACGCCGACTTCGCTGATGCGCAGGCCGTTCTTTTTCAGCAAAATGATGGCG
This sequence comes from Paenibacillus cymbidii, assembly GCF_004764705.1. Taxonomy (GTDB): domain Bacteria; phylum Bacillota; class Bacilli; order Paenibacillales; family NBRC-103111; genus Paenibacillus_AN; species Paenibacillus_AN cymbidii. Next base: position 84,291 of record NZ_SHLX01000005.1, read on the forward strand.
TCGGGCTCCGGGTAATCTTCCGGATAGTGTTTGCTGAGCAGTTCGATGCACTTGCGATTGTACAGCCGGAAACCCGACGTGCTGTCCGTCACCCGCTCCCGGATGAGTATCCGGAACAGGTGGTAGAACAGGCGGATGCCGAACCGCCTCATCCGCGTCGTGCGGAACGATTGCACGCCGAGAAAACGCGAACCGATGACCATATCGCAGCCGGTTTGCGCCATCGCGTCCAGCAGCTTGTCCACCTCGCGCGGAATATGCTGGCCGTCGCCGTCGATTTGCACCATGGCTTCGTAGCCGCGTTCGCACGCGAATTTGAAGCCGGTTTGCACGGCGCCGCCGATCCCGAGGTTGCACGGCAAATCGATCACCGAAACGTCCGCCGCCTTGCGCGCCACGTCGGAAGTGGCATCGCGGGAGCAATCGTTGACGACCACAATGCCGGCGTCCGGCAAGCTCTCGCGAATTTCGCGGATCACTTTCATAATATTGTGCTGTTCGTTATAGGCCGGAATCGCGATCAATAGCTTTTTCTGATCCATGTCAGCTTCCTCGTTATCGGTTTGATGAGGCCAAGCGCCAAGCTGATGACCCGTTCCGCGCCGTAGCCCGCGGCGATGGCGATAAACGGCAATGACGGCGCCTTGTACCGGTACATGGCGTCGATGAAAAACACGATGCAGAACAGGAAGACGGACAGCATCACGAGCCACACGACCGACGCTTTGCGGAACAGCCGGCCGCGGATGGCGGCAACCGTTCCGATCAGCAGCAGCACCGTCGGCAGGATATTCCAGAAGAAGCTGACGATCCCGGCTTTCGTCCGCAGGTCCGTGCTCCATATCCACCACCCCGGCAGCGCAAAAATCCGTTTGGCATACAGCACCAGAATGTGATCGAAATTGTGGATGACGAAGCTAAGCACGAGACTGCCCGCGATATCGATCGTATAGTCCGGCTTATAGACGTAATCGTGCGATGTCGAACGATCGTAAATCCAGCCGTTGGCGTAAATGTTGTACAACACCTTCTTCGCATTGTCCTGCATGGAAACGATCAGCGGATCGAGTTTGCCGGAAGCGACGGCAAGCCCGCACAGGAGCATAACCGCGGCGAGCGCGCCGACGATGATGTAGCGATTCCGCTTCAGATAGCCGATCCATACCGCCGGCGGTTTCAGGACAAGCAAATAAAGCAGCAGGAACACGGCGGACATGATGCCCGTCGGTCGGAACACGAGCATGTACAGCATGGAAACGACGAACAGCGGTCGGTATATGCTTGTGGGCGATTCGATGTACTTGAGCAGCAGGAATACCGTCAACAGCAGCAAACAGCTGAAGAAGCTGTCGGACAAAATGTACATCGACCAGATGCTGATGTTCCAATTATCGGCATAAAAGTAAGATGCTATAATGGCAGCTCCCCGATTGAACAGCATACGGGCGATTTGGTACACGAGAATGACGCTGAGGCCGGAAACAAAAGCCTGGACGAAAATGACAGTGACCGGATTCTTGAAAATGGCGAGCAGCAGCGCAAGCAGCGTATTGTAGCCGAAATACATGATGTCGTCCATGTGCAGGCCGATCCGAAACGACTTGATGAGGCCATGCGCATAGTCGAGATACCACTGCGAATCCGCGGATTGGGGAAACCCTTTGCCGGAGTAATAAATGCGGAAGAAATGTCGCTCGCGAAGCGCGATGCACAGCATGGCGAGCGGGAGATAATAAATATATTCGCGATCCTTAAAGGTTGTGTACAGGCGGGTAAACAGTCGTTCCAAGGCGGCACGGCTCCAGGTTGGGCGCAGGATGAAAGGCGATCGGCGCATGCCTCTGACGGCGTTCGTCCGCTTCGCTTCTTCCTCTATTCTGCACGGAATCGCAATCTTTAGCAACTACTTTTTTCACACTTTCTTCACAGTTTCTTTACAACTATTAGAGTTGAATTAGAAATGTGAGTGCATGAAGGTACGAAGGCTGAACAGCAGCAGACTGATGATCGGGGACAAAAATAGCCAGTAAAAAATGGCCTATGCGCGCCATTTTGCCTGCTTCGTTGCAAATAGCCAGCGAAATCGCTGGCTATTGCGGCCGAATCTCAGCAAAATGGGGCCACGCGCCAAAATAGCCAGTAAAATCAATGGCTATTTTGGCGTTGGCCCCTATTTTTGGTCTAATAGGCCATCAAACATGGCCTATTTCAAAAAATGCCGCGGCCAGGTGGCGGTCACGCTTTCTGATCCAGCCACTCCCGCATCATCGCCAGCAATTGCGCGCTGTTCACCGGCTTCGTGATGTAGTCGGAAGCGCCGGCTTCCAGGCACAGCTCGCGGTCGCCCTTCATCGCCTTGGCCGTCAGCGCGATGATCGGAAGCTCGCGGAAGGCGGGCAACGCACGAATCGCGCGCGTCGTTTCGTAACCGTCCATCACCGGCATCATGATGTCCATCAGCACGATTTCGATATCTGACGTCCGCTCCAGAATGGTGATGGCGTCCTGGCCGTTCTCCGCCGGGATCACTTTCATGTGGTGCCGCTCGAGAATCGTCGTGAGCGCGAAAATATTGCGGATGTCGTCGTCGACGACAAGCACTTTTTTGAACTCGATCATCGCATCGGACTTGTGCAGCTTGAGCAGCGCCTCGCGCGATTCCTCCGGCAGCTGCTCCGCCCGTCGGTGCAGGAACAGCGTCGTTTCGTCCATCAGCTGAACGGGCGACTTCGCTTCGCGGATGACGGCCGACTTCAGCAGCTCGTCCCACTCGTTTTCTTCTTCCGGCAGCAGCTTGCCGCTGTGGTGCATGACGATCGGCACGTTTTTGTGCCCGGCCTTCTTCTGCACCTCGCGCACGAACTTGAGCGCGTTCATGTCCGGCAAGTCGCTGTCCGCCAGCACGCAATCGAACGTTTTGGCGTTTAATTGATTGAGCGCCTTGCGGCCGGTGTCGACGGCGACGATTTTGACATCTGCGCTGTCGAGCCAGTCGACGGTCGACTGCCGGCGCTGCTCGTCGCCGATGACGACAAGCAGCTGCTTCACCTGCTGCCCGGCGAACTCGCTCAGCTTGTCCAGCGCCCGCTCGAGCGCCTCGCTGGTAACCGGCTTGCAGAAGTAGTCGTAGACGCCTTTCTGCAGCAGCGGAATTTCGTCTTCGTCCACGGTCATGACACAAACCGGGATATGGCGGACGTTAATATCGCTCTTGAGCTGCTCGATCACGAGCCAGCCGTCCGTGTCGGCAAGGTGCAGGTCGAGCGTAATCGCCGCCGGCTTGTACCGCTGCGCCAGCTCGAGCGCCTCCGCCCCTTTGGCCGTCACGACCGCCTTCCATCCTTTTTTGTGCAGCATGTCGACGATGATGGAAGCGAACTTCTCGTCGTCCTCGACGATCAGGAAAACGCAATCCCCCGGCTGCAGGCGATCGCGATCGTCCGCCACGGCGCTGGCCGCCGGTTTCACGGCAAGCCGGCTGCGCGGCGGCGGCGTCACGTCGATCACTTCCGGCACCCGCTTCGGTCTCGGCTCCGGCTCCTCCGCTTCGATCTCCAGCGGAACATACAAGTTAAACACGCTGCCGCTGTTCACTTCGCTGTACAGCGTTATTTCGCCGCCGAGCATCTCCGCGATTTCCCGCGAGATCGCAAGCCCGAGCCCGGTGCCGCCGTATTCGCGGTTCGTGCTGCCGTCCGCCTGCTGGAACGCTTCGAAAATAATTTGCTGTTTCTCCTGCGGAATGCCGATCCCGGTGTCGCTGACGGAGAAGCACAGCACCATGCCGGCCCGGGCGAGCCGCTCGCTTTCCGGCTTCCAGCCGTAATAGGCGCGGCGAATCAACAGCATGATTTGCCCTTGCTCGGTAAACTTGAATGCGTTCGACAAAAGGTTTTTCAAAATTTGCTGCAGCCGCTTCGCATCGGTAACGATGTGCCGCGGCACGTCGGGCTCGATTTTGATCCGGTATTCGAGCTTGCTGTCGTCGACCATGTGGCGGAACGTACGCTCAAGCCCGTCGGTCAACTCGACTAGCGACAGTTCGCCGTACTCCGGCGAAATCGTGCCGGACTCGATCTTCGACAAGTCGAGAATGTCGTTGATCAGGTTGAGCAGCTCAAGCCCCGAGTCCTGGATCGTCAGCGCGAATTTGACTTGCTGCTCGGACAAGTTTGCATCCGGATTCTCCGCCAGTTGTTCGGCGAGCAGCAGCAGCGAGTTGAGCGGGGTGCGCAGCTCGTGCGACATGTTCGCGAGAAACTCGTTTTTATAGCGCGACGTCAGCGCAAGTTGTTCCGCTTTTTCCTCCAAATAGCGTTTGGCGACTTCGACTTCCTTGTTTTTGCTTTCGACTTCGGCCTTCTGGATGACGAGCAGCTTCGCCTTGTCCTCCAGTTCGTCGTTCGTTATTTGCAGCTCCTGCTGCTGCTTCTGCAGCTCTTCGGTAAGCGACTGCGACTGAATGAGCAGTTCCTCGGTGCGCTGGTTCGCCTGCATCGTGTTGATGACGATGCCGATCGATTCGGTCAACTGGTCGAGGAAAGCGAAGTCGATGGCGCTGAACGGGCGGAACGATGCCAGCTCCAGAATCGCCAGCACCTGATCCTCGAAAATAATCGGCAGCAGCACGATATTCAGCGGCGTCGCTTCGCCGAGCGCCGACGAAATGACGACATAGTCGCCCGGCACGTTCGTCAGCACGATGCGCTGCTTCTCGATCAGGCATTGTCCGACCAGCCCTTGCCCGGCGCGGAATTCGTTGGCCAGATGCTTGCGCTGCTGGTAGGCGTAGCTGGCGAACAGCTTCAGCACCTGATCGCCGCTCATCGGCTCGTTGATATAGAAGACGCCGTGCTGCATCGACACGAGCGGCGCCAGCTCGGACAAGATCATCCGGCTGACTGCATACAAATCGCGCTGTCCCTGCAGCATGCGGGTAAATTTGGCCAGATTCGTTTTCAGCCAGTCCTGCTCGGTGTTGATGCGCGTCGTTTCCTTCAGGTTGCGTATCATTTCGTTGATGTTGTCCTTCAGCGTCGCCACTTCGCCGGCAGCGGCAACGTCGATCGCCCGCGACAGGTCGCCGTTCGTCACCGCCGTCGCCACGTTCGTAATCGCGCGCACCTGCGTCGTCAGCGTGCTCGCCATGTAATTGACGTTGTCGGTCAAATCGCGCCACGTGCCGGCGGCGCCCGGCACGCTCGCTTGCCCGCCGAGCTTGCCTTCCGCGCCGACCTCGCGCGCCACCGTTGTCACCTGCACGGCAAACGTCGCCAGCGTGTCAATCATGTTGTTGATCGTGTCCGTCAGTTCGGCGATTTCGCCTTTCGCTTCGACCGTCAGTTTCTGCTTCAGATTGCCGTTCGCTACTGCAGTCACGACTTTGGCAATGCCGCGCACCTGATCGGTCAAGTTTGTTGCCATGATGTTGACGTTGTCGGTCAAATCTTTCCAAATACCGCCGACGCCGCGCACTTGCGCCTGGCCGCCGAGCTTGCCGTCCGTGCCGACCTCGCGCGCCACCCGCGTCACCTCGGACGCAAACGAATTGAGCTGGTCGACCATCGTGTTGATCGTGTTTTTCAGCTCGAACAGTTCGCCTTTGACGTCGACCGTTATTTTCTTCGACAGATCGCCGTTGGCGACCGCCGTCGTGACGCCGGCGATGTTGCGCATCTGGATCGTCAGGTTGCTCGCCATCGTATTGACCGTATCGGTCAAATCCTTCCACGTGCCGGAAACGTCCTTCACTTCCGCCTGCGCGCCGAGTTTGCCTTCCGTGCCGACCTCGCGGGCGACGCGCGTCACCTCGGAGGCGAAGTTCGACAGCTGGTCGACCATCGTGTTCATCGTGTTTTTCAGTTCGAGAATTTCGCCTTTGACGTCGACGGTGATCTTCTTCGATAGATCGCCCTTCGCCACCGCCGTCGTCACGTCGGCGATGTTGCGCACCTGGTCGGTCAAGTTGCGCGCCATATTATTGACGCTTTCGGTCAAGTCCTTCCACGTGCCGCCAACGCCGCGTACCTGCGCCTGGCCGCCAAGCTTGCCGTCCGTGCCAACCTCGCGCGCCACCCGCGTCACCTCGGACGCAAACGTCGACAGCTGGTCGACCATCGTGTTGATCGTATTTTTCAACTCGAGAATTTCGCCCTGCACGTCGGCTGTAATCTTCTTAGACAAGTCGCCGTTGGCGACCGCCGTCGTGACTACCGCGATGTTGCGCACCTGGTTCGTCAGATTCGACGCCATGTAGTTGACGCTTTCCGTCAAGTCGCGCCACGTGCCGGCCACCCCTTTGACCTGGGCTTGTCCGCCCAGCATGCCTTCGGTGCCGACCTCGCGCGCCACCCGCGTCACTTCCGAAGCGAACGTGGAGAGCTGCTCGACCATCGTGTTGACCGTATTTTTCAGCTCGAGAATTTCGCCTTTGGCGTTGACCGTAATTTGTTTGGACAAATCGCCCTTCGCCACCGCCGTCGTCACTTCCGCAATATTGCGCACCTGGTCGGTGAGCGTGCTCGCCATGAAGTTGACACTGTCGGTCAAATCCTTCCACGTGCCAGATACGTCCTTAACGTCCGCCTGGCCGCCGAGAATGCCTTCGGTCGACACCTCGCGGGCAACGCGCGTCACCTCCGACGAGAACGTCAACAACTGTGCGACCATCGTATTGATCGTGCTTTTCAGCTGCAAAATTTCGCCCTTGGCGTCGACCGTAATCGTCTTCGACAAGTCGCCTTTCGCGACCGCGGTCGTCACTTCGGCGATGCCCCGCACCTGGTTTGTCAAGTTCGACGCCATATAATTGACGCTTTCGGTCAAATCGCGCCACGTGCCGGCCAGCCCGCTCACTTCCGCCTGCCCGCCGAGAATGCCTTCCGTGCCGACCTCGCGCGCCATCCGCGTCACCTCGGAAGCGAACGTCGACAACTGGTCGACCATCGTGTTAATTGTATTTTTCAGTTCGAGAATTTCGCCCTGTACGTCGGCCGTTATTTTCTTCGACAAATCTCCGTTCGCAACCGCCGTCGTCACCACCGCAATGTTGCGCACCTGATTCGTCAGATTCGATGCCATGTAATTGACGCTTTCGGTCAAATCGCGCCACGTGCCGGACACGCCCTTGACGTCCGCCTGCCCGCCGAGCTTGCCTTCCGTGCCGACCTCGCGCGCCATCCGCGTCACCTCGGAGGCGAACGTCGACAACTGATCGACCATCGTGTTGATCGTATTTTTCAACTCGAGAATTTCGCCTTTGGCGTTGACGGTAATTTGCTTGGACAAATCGCCATTCGCGACCGCCGTCGTCACCGCCGCGATATTTCGCACCTGATCGGTCAGGTTGCTCGCCATGTTGTTGACGCTTTCGGTCAAATCCTTCCACGTACCGGACACGCCTTTGACGTCCGCCTGCCCGCCCAGCATGCCTTCCGTGCCGACCTCGCGCGCCACCCGCGTTACTTCGGATGCGAAAATGCTGAGCTGGTTCACCATCATATTGATATTGCTGGCGGTGCGCTGAAACTCCCCGGTGAGCGGCCGGCCTTCGAATTCCATCTCGACCTTCTGCGACAAGTCGCCTTTGGCGACGGCGTTGATGACGCGAACCATTTCGCTTGTCGGCTGGATCAGATCGATGACAAGCCCGTTGAGCGATTCGATCGCCGTCTCCCAGGCGCCGCCGCCGTTCTTGTGCACGAAGCGCCGCGACAGCTTGCCTTCCTTGCCCACGACGCGGGCAACGGCCTGCACCTCCTGCACGAGGCTTTCCTGCATGTCCATAATTTCGTTGAACGTATCGGCCACTTTGCCGGCGATTCCCGTGCGATCGTACGGCATCCGATACGTAAACCGGCCTTTCTTCAGCGCCATCAGCGCCTGCAACACTTCTCCCGCATCCAGTCCGTGCTCTTGCGTCGCCTGCATGATCTCTTTGTCCGACATACTCTCATCCTCTCCGGAACGTGCTTACTGGACGTGCGGGATTTCCTTGCCGCTCTCAATCCCATGCTTGCGAAGTTGAATCGTAAACACGAACGTCGCGCCGGGCGTCGCTTTCGGCTCATAACGAATCGAACCGCCCATCAGCTCGACCAGCGACTTGCAAATCGACAATCCGAGCCCGGTTCCGCCGAACTTGCGGTTCGTCGCGGCGTCGAGCTGCGAGAATGGCCGGAACAGCTCGTGTTTCTTGTGCTCCGGAATCCCGATGCCGGTGTCGTGAATCTGGAACTCGATAGTCAGCGCCCCTCCTTGCTCCGCCAATTTGCCGACAACGATCGACACTCCCCCTTCCTGGGTAAATTTGACGGCATTGCCGATCAAATTAACCAGCACTTGCCGCAAGCAGTTCACATCGCCGACGAAGGTGTCGCACAGCGACGGTTCGATCGCCAGATCGATCGTCAATTGGCGCTCTTTCGTCGCCGCCGTAAACAAGTCGATCGTTTCCTCCAGACAATAATCGAGCTCGAACGGTTCGTGCGCGAGCTCGATGCGTCCTGATTCCATTTTCGAAAATTCGAGTATATGATTGATAACGGCCAACAGCGATTTGCCGCTGGAGTGGATAATTTCCGCCATTTGCGCCTGCTCCTCCGTCAGCTCGGAGGCGAGCAGCAGGTCCGACATGCCGAGGATGCCGTTCAGCGGCGTGCGGATTTCGTGGCTCATCATCGCGAGAAATTCCGATTTGACCCGCGACGCGATTTCGGCCGATTCTTTGGCCGCGGCAAGCGCATGATTCGTTTTCTCCAGTTGCTTCGTCTGCTGCTGCAGCAGCTCGCTCTGGGCTTGCAGCGCCCGGTTCGCTTCGTACATGCCGACGTACCCGTCGATTTTCGATTTGAAAATTTGCGGGACGAACGGCTTCGTCATATAATCGATGGCGCCGACCGAATAGCCCGTAAACACATGCTCGAGCCGATTGCTTGTCGCCGTCAGGAACATGATCGGCACGTATTTCGATTTTTCGCGCGTTCGGATAATGCTTGCCGTCTCGAAGCCGTCCATTCCCGGCATTTGCACGTCCATGACGATGACGGCAAACTCCGTCTCCAGCACGGCCCGCAGCGCCTCCGTGCCGGAATATGCCCGCACGAGCCGGTACGGTTCGCCGGCCAGCACGGCTTCGATGGCAATCAGATTCTCCGGATGATCGTCCACGAGCAGAATGTGTACCGGATTGTCCACGCCGCTCCTCCTTCGCCCAGTTTCCACAGCTACCTTTACCCGGTTGCTGGCATGTTGAAACAGGGGGAAAGGTCGAAACCTGCGCATGACAAAAAGAGGGGCGATGCCCCTCTTTTTTTGTTGCGCTCGCGGCTCCTGCGTCTCGCGCCCGGGTAGGCACTAACCGCTCCGCACCATACCGGGTACCCGTGCTTAAGACGCCGTCTCTTCCGCCGTAGCGGCGGTTTTCGCTTTTGCCGTTTGGCGTTTGCGCTTCGGCTTCTCCGTCGCCTGCTCCGGCTCCGGCGGCCTTGCCTCGTCGATGCTTGCCTGCAGCGCCGCGAGCAAATCCGTCACCGGCGGACGGCTCGCCGACGGACGGGCCTCCCATTCGACGCCGGCCATCTTCTTCTCGATCGCGTCGACCAGGGCCAGCCGGTCGTCATCCAGGAAGTCGGCCGCGGCGAAAGGCTTCGCATACCGGCGGATCAGTTCCTTCGCCAGCAGCAGCTCGCGTTCGCCGGCAGGCTGCCCGGCGTCCATGTTCGGCACTTGCTGCACCGGCCGTACTTCGTCGGGATAATGAATCGTATCCAGCGTCAAACAGTCGTCGCTCAGCCGCAACAGTGCCAGGCTCGTTTTGGCGCGGATGGCCACTTTGCAGACGGCGATGCGCCTTGAGGCGCGAATCGCTTCGGCGATCAGGCGGTAGGCGGCCGCGCCGGTGTCGCCTGGCGACAAGTAGTAGGTTTTCTGGTAGTAGACCGGATCGATTTCGTCCGGTTCGATGAAGCTGAGGATGCGAATTTCTTTGCCCGCGTCCGGCTGCAGCCGTTCGAGCTCCTCTTTCGCGAAGCGCACGTATTTGCCTTTTTCGTATTCGTAGCCTTTGACGATGTCGTCCCATTCGACTTCCGTTTCGCATACCGGGCACGTACGCGCGTTATGAATGCCGCTGCCGCAGACGGCGTGCAGCTGCTTCAGGGCAATGTCCTTCTCTTCCGTCGCCGCGTACATTTTCACCGGCACGTAGACGAATCCGAGCGTAATGGCGCCTTTCCAAATCGTGTGCATCCGTTTCCCTCCCCACCGAATCTAGTAGCCAGTTTCGCCGGATTCGCTAGAAATATACCCGGCTGTTTATGTTTATTCGGGGAAGGGGGCGCGCATGCAAGATCGGGCCGATGGACGGGGCGCACGCGCAAAAGCCCCGCCAATCGCAGGTTTGGCGGGGCTTCCTTTGCAGTCTATATGCGACCTTCACGCAGTCCGCGCTCGAACAGCTTGCGGATTCGTTCGTCCGGCTGAATGCCGAGTTCCGCATGCAGAACCCGTTCCAGCTGTCGATAACGGGCGATAAACGCCGCCTGGTTCTTCATGTCCAGATCGATTCGCATCGCCATTTCATAGGCTTCCTCGTCAAGCGGCTGCATGTCGATCAATTGCCGGATGTGCTGCATCGCCTTGCCTCTGTCGCCGGAGCCCAGGAAGTAGACGCCCAGCCGTTTTGCAAGCGCGGCGAACCGCTGGCGATACATTTCCCGCGTCTGCAAGCACCAAGGGTAGCTCCAGGAACCGAACAAATCGCCCTTGTACAGCCCGAGGCACTGTTCGTACATTTCCGCGTTGGCGGCCGTGATCGGCGTTTCTGCGAAGGCAAGGCTCGCAAACTGCGCCACATCGCTCGCCAGGTCCTCCGCCTCAAACCGGTAGTGCGAATGGCGGTAGGAGATGCCGGCAGCCACGGCATACGACTTCAACGTTTTTCTTACCTGGTAAATCGTGGTATGAAGATTGGAAAACGACTGCACTTCGCTGCAATCCGGCCACAGCGCGTCGATAATTTCCCATTTGCTGATCTCTTGCCCGCGCTTCAGGAACAGATACGCCATTAATTCCTGCGCCTTCCCGGTTCGCCAGCTGACGTACCCGTCTGCGGGATCGCTCCCGACAAGCAGGAATCCGCCGAACCCGGTCAAGGTGTTCGGTTTTTCGTTGACGAAGGTCGGGGCGGTCGGCAGCCGCTTTCGTTTGTACAGACGGGTAATCGTCTTTCGCAGCTCCTGAATGTCCACCGGCTTCAGCAAATAGTCCACGGCATTGGCCTTGATCGCCCGGAACGCAAATTGATCGTAAGCGGAAACAAAGATGATTTCCGTCTCCTCGTTAGCGTCCTTCACTCGTTCGGCCAGCTCCAATCCGTTCATCAACGGCATCTGAATATCCAGAAAGGCGACTTCCGGCTGCAATTCGGCGACTGCGGCAATCGCGTCCAGCGGATTGACGAACGTGCCGGCAACTTCGATTCTGCCGTCCAGGTCAAGCAACCTCTGCAACAGCTTGATCGCCATCAACTCGTCGTCTACAATGATGGCCTTCATGATTCAAGTCTCTCCTTGTATGACTGTCAGCCTGATTGCGCCACCAACAGCCCGAAGTCCGGAGCCGTTGGTCAGGTCAAATCATTATACCCACTTTCATCGCATTTCTACCGCTTGCCTTGAAGCTGCGCTTAGCGGATGCAAGACGAAAAAGCCCGCCGCGCGCCTTCCTTGCCGGGCGCGTGGCGGACGTTGGGCTTGCCGGCTTGCCGGTGCGACGAACCCGACTGGCTCATGCCGCCGGATTGGCACACCGGGCCGCAGCTTCGCTCCTGCGGACGGACATCCGATCAGTCGATGGATACGCCGCCGCTGGCATATCCGGCAACCGTATTGATCAACGATACTCCGGCGGCAGTCACCGTATAAACCATCATCAAACGCGTTTGCGGGGTCACCGGAATCGACAGGCCGGTCGTCAATCCTGACGAAATCGTCCCGATTGCCAGAACGCCGGTAAGTGCCGGAGCAAGCGTAACGATCGCGCCGGGAACCGCCGTGAAACTATCATCCGGCGTCGCCGAGCTGTACAGCTGCGCCGTAATGGTAACGGTCGTTCCAACCAACGTCAAAGCGGCAGTTGTGCTGAAATAGCCCGACAGGCTCGTAATGGTTCCGGCGCGAGGTACGGAGAAGGCGAAGTTTTGCAGCACACTCCCGTTTCCGGTCAGATCAATCGTCGATCCGACAATGGATGGCGTCGGAGCGGAGTTTCCGAATCCGATCAAGCCGCCCGTTCCGGCCAGTCCGCCCGCTATAGTCGTCAACGCCACCGGAACGCCGGAAGCGAAAGGGATAATCGCTCCCGCACCGGGGTCCCCTTTGGAAGCCAGAAGCTTGTAACTGCTGCTTGAATCCGGCGTACCCGACACAGGAACCGAAGTCACGATATAAGTGCTTCCCTGATAGGTGACGACTTGATTTAGCGTATAAGCTGGAGCTGCCGATGAATCGTATGCGACAAGCCCGTTAAGTCCCGCGCCTGCAGGCCCTTGCGAACCCGCAGCGCCGGCCGTACCCGCAGCGCCTGCTGGGCCTTGCGGTCCTGCCGGGCCTTGCGGTCCTGCGGGTCCCTGCGGGCCTGCAGGACCTGCCGGACCTTGCGATCCCGCGGGTCCTTGCGCTCCCGTACCCGGTGCGCCTGCCGGACCTTGTGGTCCCGCCGGACCTGCCGGGCCCGCAGGACCTTGTGGTCCCGCCGGACCTGCAGCGCCTTGCGGTCCAGCAGCGCCTTGTTCGCCCTTTTCGCCGGGAATGTTGACTTCCTGCTTCTCCACTTCGGCGACATCAATGAAGGTGGCCGCGCCGTTGTGCAGGATAACGATGATGCGCTGTCCCTTTTTCAGCGGCGAGCCTTCGCCGTCGCTGCCGTAAATGCTGGCTTCCCCGTCAACCGGGTATTCCTCAACTTCGCCGTTGTCCGCCAACAGGGAGATGGTGCCGTCTTCCAAGCCAATAAACGTGCCTTTGGCCGCTTTGCCCGGCTTTTCGGCAGTATACGTTTCCGCATTGCTGAGCACCTTGGCCACTTGCGCCCGGGTAATGGAGTCAAGCGGCTTGAACGTATTGTCGGGAAAACCGTCGATAATGCGCAGCTGCGTTGCAGCATTAATATAGCCGACCGCCCACGGCGACGAGCTCGCGGCGTCCGAGAACAGAACGGCGCTGTTGGCGAGCGTCGCTGCCGCCGCCTGCTTGCCGATCGAGCGCACCACCAGCTTCGTGACCCACTCGCGCGTCGCGGGCTCTGCGCCCCAGTTCGGTCCGTTGGCTTCCTCGCCGGGCACGACAAGCCCGCGCTTGACGGCAAGCTCGGCCCAGCCCGCTGCCCAATCGCTCACGTTCAGTCCCGAACCCGAGCCGCTTGCTGCCGCATTTTCGACGCCGAGAAAACGAAGCGCAAGGACAATCGTTTCCTGGTGGCTGACCGATTGGTTCGGATTGAATTTGCCGCCTTCGTCCCCTTCCGCCACGCCAAGCGCAGCGAGCTTCGATATGTACTTGTACGCCCAGGAATCCGCGCCGACGTCGGAGAACGAATATTGCGCCGCCGCCGCATGAACTACGTTCGGCACGCCCCATGTCGCTACGCCGGCTGCCTGAGTGAGCACGACGGAAGCGATAAGCATCTTGAATACCGGCTTTTTCACTTTGTGCAGCAAACTGTCCTTGGCGGATCGTTTTCCTTGAAATTTCTTGTTACTTTCCATAATCTCTCCCACTTTCTTTTTTGAAATCGCGACAACTTTTTGGCATTCCCGACAAACTGACACTCCGATACGCATGGTTGCGCCTTGCCTCCGACTGTTTCGCTATAGGCAGACCTCCGGAACCGCAACTTTATTTTCTGCTCCTCTTTTATCATAACGTTCTATTCTGGACATTCTCTGGACATGATTCGACATATTCCGATATATTTAACAAATTTCATCCATAAAAATAAGTGATATGAACTATATCTAAAGAACTACAAACGTACTTTTGCTTTGAACACCTGTCGCGCCATGCCCACAAGCGGCCCTTATGCGCCATGTCGGCTGCACGTCCGTTGGTTGCGCCGCTTGAAACAATATGGTAAAGGAATACTATAGCCTGCGCATGAGATCGATGCCAACCGCCGGAAGGAGATTTCCATGAACGAACACAATGCACAGACAGCAGGCTGGAACTTCGATACCAGCTACACCCGGCTGCCGGAACTATTTTATACCCTGATGGCCCCTTCTTCAGTCCGGGCGCCGTCGCTTGTGAAGCTCAACGAGCGGCTGGCTTCTTCGCTTGGCCTGGATGCGAAAGCGCTGGCGAAAAGCGACGAAGGAGCTGCCGTTTTTGCCGGCAACCGGGTGCCGGAAGGAGCGTCGCCGCTGGCGCAAGCGTATGCCGGGCATCAGTTCGGCCACTTTACGATGCTGGGCGACGGCCGGGCGTTGCTGCTCGGCGAACAGATCACTCCTGCCGGCGACAGGTTCGACATTCAGCTCAAAGGCTCGGGCAGAACGCCGTATTCCCGCCGCGGCGACGGCCGGGCGGCGCTGGGTCCGATGCTGCGCGAATACATCGTCAGCGAAGCGATGCACGCGCTCGGCATTCCGACGACGCGCAGCCTGGCGGTTGCGGCAACGGGAGAAAAGATCTACCGCGAGACCGAACTACCCGGCGCGGTGTTGGCCCGCGTGGCCGCAAGCCATTTGCGCGTCGGCACGTTCCAATATGCCGCACAGTGGGGAGCGGCGGATGATTTGCAAGCGCTGGCGGATTACGCCATCGCCCGTCATTACCCGGATCTGCCGTCCGGCGACGGGCGTTATGCCGCACTGCTGCAAGCCGTGTGCAGCCGCCAGGCCGCGCTTATCGCCAAGTGGCAGTTGGTCGGGTTCATTCACGGCGTCATGAACACCGACAACATGACGATCAGCGGCGAAACGATCGACTATGGTCCCTGTGCGTTTATGGACAGCTACGATCCCGCTACAGTGTTCAGCTCCATCGATACGCACGGCCGTTACGCTTACGGCAACCAGCCGAACATCGCCGCCTGGAACCTGGCGCGCTTCGCCGAAACGCTGCTGCCGCTGCTGCATGAGGAAGAAGAGCGCGCAATCGGGATTGCCGAGGCGGAGCTGGTGCGGTATTTCGACGTTTACCGCGGCGAGTGGCTCGCAGGCATGCGGGCGAAGCTGGGCCTGTTCGGAGAGGAGGAGCACGATCAGGCGCTGGCGGAAGATTTGCTCAGCCTGATGCAGAAGCATCATGCGGATTACACGAATACGTTCCGCGCCTTGTCGGCAGAGGGAACGACGGAGTCGGGGCCGATGTTGTTCGGAACCGCGGACTTTGGGCAGTGGCGCGAGCGGTGGCGGGCACGGCTTGCGCGACAGGAGCAGTCGCACGAGGAGTCGCGGCGGCTGATGCGCGCAAGCAATCCTGCGGTGATCCCGCGCAATCACCGGGTCGAAGAAGCGCTGGCCGCCGCCGTGGAACGGGATGACTTGAGCGTGATGGAGCGGCTGCTGGCTACGCTGGCCGATCCGTACGCTTATTCGCCCGAGCAGGAGGAATTTAGCGTGGTGCCGGCGCCGTCCGGGCCGTATCGCACGTTTTGCGGCACTTGACGGCCGCGCACAACAACCCGCCGGAATTTTACATCCGGCGGGTTGTTGTGCGCGGCCGTTTCATGCGCTGCAGCACCTGCACGGGCTCGCAGCGGCGCGTTTAGCGCATGTTTCATGCGCTGCAGCACCTGCCCAGGCTCGCCTGTTTAAGCCCGGCAACGCAAATGTCCATTGCCGTCAACTTGACAACATTGAACTGCACACCCTCCTCGCTCAACCGTTCACTACTTCGCCGCCGTTGATGTGCAGCGTTTGCCCGGTCATGTACGACGAGTCGCCGCTTGCGAGGTAAACGTATGCGGCCGCCAGCTCATACGGCTGGCCGGCGCGCTGCATCGGCGTGTCGCCGCCGAACGTGGACACCGCCTGTTCGTCGAACGTCGACGGGATGAGCGGCGTCCAGATCGGCCCCGGCGCCACGGCGTTGACGCGAATGCCGTCGCCGGCGACATTTTGCGAGAGTGCCCGCGTGAACGAAACGATGGCGCCCTTCGTCGCCGAATAGTCGATCAGCGTCGGATTGCCGCGGTAAGCGGTAATCGAAGCGGTGTTGATGATTGACGCGCCCCGCTTCAAATGCGGCAGCGCCGCGATGGTCATGTAGAATATCGCAAACACATTCGTGCGGAACGTCGAAACCAGCTGCCGCTCGGTAATATCCGTCAGCTTCGGCTGCGGGTGTTGTTCGGCTGCGTTGTTGACGAGCACGTCCAGCTTGCCGAAGGAGCCGATCGTTCGCTCGATCGTTTCGTTACAGAACGATTGTTCGCCGATATCGCCGGCAAGCAACTGACAGCGGACGCCGAGCGCTTCGACCCGCTTGCGCACCACCTCCGCATCTTCATGCTCGTTCAAATAAACGATCGCCACATCGGCGCCTTCTTTGGCGAAGGCGATCGCCGCCGCCCGGCCGATGCCGCTGTCTCCTCCGGTAATAAGCGCGGTTTTGCCTTTCAGCTTCATGCCGGGCCGGTAATCGGCCGATTCGTATTGCGGCGCCGGGTGCATCGCCGTTTCAAGGCCGGGCTGGCGGTCCTGGTGCTGCGGCGGAAACGTCTGTTTCGGCGCAGTTGTCGGGGTGCCTGTGGTCATGGCGCTTCCCTCCTTGTCACTTGTTGTGGAATCGAATCCGCGTTCCTGATGCGATTACCACTATTGTGCAAGGATGAATCAGCGATTATACGATTTCCCGAATAGCGGGAAATCCATCTTACATCACGGTTTCCTCATGGTATAATGGTGTCATATATCATAACATAAACATTTCTCATGGGGAGGGATACGATGTCCGGCGTGATTTCGAAAGCGATCCGCGTGCTCGACATGCTGCTGCCGCACGGCGAAGAAAAGGAGCTCAGCGTCACGGAAATCAGCAAACGGCTCGAAATGCCCGTGCAGAGCGTGCACCGGATCTTGTCGTCGCTGCGCGAGCACGGCTTCGTCGCCCGCAACAGCCAAACGCGCAAATACAAGCTCGGCCTGTCGTTGATGAAATACGGCTCCCTCATGCGCGACAGCCTCCTGTTCCGCTCCGTCGCGCAGCCGTACATGCAAGAGCTGTCGCGCGCCACGAAAGAAACGGTGTACCTGGCTTCGCGCGAAAACGACGAAGGCGTTTACGTCGACGCCATCGATTCGCCCCAATTCCTCAAAATATCCGAACCGATCGGCCTGCGTCTTCCGCTTGTCATCGGCGCTTCGAACCGCGTCATTCTCGCCTTTCTGCCCGCCAAAACGCAAGAAGAACTGCTGCGCAAGGTCGACTGGCGCAACGTCCCGTCGCTCAAGCCGCTGACGCGCGAATACGTCCTCGCAGACCTCGAAACAATCCGCAAGCAAGGCTTCGCCACGACGACCGGGGAAGCAACCGAAGGCACGACCGGCATTGCTGCGCCGATCTTTTCGTACGAGCGGCAAGTCATCGGCTCGCTGAACGTGGCCGGGCCGGCCATCCGCTTTCAGCGGGAGACGATGGAGCGCAACGTCGTTCTCGCCAAAAAATTCGCCGAGCTGATCTCCCGCGAAATGGGGTATTGACGCCGCGCAAACTTTTTTTGTGCGCATTCCCGTTATTCGGGAAAACGGCCTTTAGGCCGCCTTCTTTCGCCATTATAATGTTAGATATAATAACTTTAACCTAACATTAAAGTGGAAAAGGAGCAAAAGCGATGAGCCCGCAACCAATGTCCCAAGCGAAACACCCGCTCGAGCCGCTGCATCCGGCGGAAATCGAGGCGGCGGTAGCGATCGTCAAGGAGGAAAAGGCGCTTGGCCGGTTCGACCGGTTCGTGTCGGTCATGCTGAAGGAGCCGCCCAAGTCCGTCGTGCTCGAATACGATGGCAAGGCGCCAATCGACCGCCAGGCGGCGATCGTGCTGCTGAACAATGCCGCCAACGCCGTGTTCGAAGCCGTCGTTTCGCTCGCGCAGCGCAAAGTCGTCTCGTGGAAGCATGTTCCCGGCGTGCAGCCGACGATCATGCTTGACGAGCAGATTGAGTGCGAGGAAGCGGTCAAGCGCAGCCCGTTGTTCCGCGAAGCGCTTGCCCGTTTGGGCGACTTCGATCCGGCTCTCGTCATGGTCGACCTCTGGTCGGTCGGTCATTTCGGTGCGGCCGAAGAAACCGAGCTGCGGCTCGCCCGGCCGTTGTGCTTCCTCAGGGCGGACGCGAAGGAGAACGGCTATGCCCGGCCGCTTGGCATCATGCCGGTCGTCGATTTGAACCGGATGGAGGTCATTCGCGTAGAGGAAGCCGCCTACTCTTCCATCCCGCCGATGCCCGCGCATTATACGCCGGACCGGATCGGACCGCCGAGGAGCGACATCAAGCCGATTTCGATCACGCAGCCGGAAGGGCCCGGCTTTACGCTTGACGGCCACCGGCTCCGTTGGCAAAGCTGGGACATGAACGTCGGCTTCAACAGCCGCGAAGGGCTCGTTATCCACACGGTCAGCTATGACGATCAGGGCGTCAAACGCCCGGTGCTGTATCGCGGCGCCTTGTCCGAAATGGTAGTGCCGTACGGCGACCCCTCTCCGTCGCAAAATCGCAAAAACGCCTTCGACAGCGGCGAATACGGCATCGGCCAACTGGCGAACAGCCTCGAGCTCGGCTGCGACTGCGTCGGTTACATCCAGTATCTGGACGCGGCGATGACGAACAGCAAAGGCGAAGTTGCCGTGATCAAAAATGCGATCTGCATCCACGAGGAAGATTACGGAATCCTCTGGAAACATACCGATTGGCGCACGAACGAAGTGGAGGTGCGGCGCTCGCGCCGGCTCGTCGTGTCGTCGATTTCGACCGTCGCCAATTATGAATATGGCTTTTTCTGGTACTTTCACCAGGACGGCAACATCGAATTTCAAATCAAGCTGACCGGCATCCTGTCCGTCGGCTGTCTGGAGGAAGGAAGCAAGCCCGCATACGGCACGATGATCGCGCCGGAGCTGTATGCGCCGAACCACCAGCACTTTTTCAACGTGCGGCTCGATTTCCAGATCGACGGCATGAACAATACCGTATACGAAGTCGACACGCTCGCGGGGGCGCCCGGGCCGGACAATCCGATGAACAATGCGTTCTACGCCCGGGCAACGAAGCTGGCGACCGAACGGGAGGCGATCCGCGACTTCAAGTTCGAAACCGCCCGCTTCTGGAAAATCGTCAACGACAACGTCAAAAACGGGATGAACGCTTCCGTCGGCTACAAAATCGTGCCCGGCGAAAACTGCTTCCCGTTTGCGGCGCCGCAATCGAGCGTCATGAAGCGCGCCGGTTTCGCGCAGCACCACCTTTGGGTGACGCCGTTCGACGAAAACGAGATGTACGCCGCCGGCAACTATCCGAACCAGCATCCGGGCGGCGACGGCTTGGCGGGCTGGACGCAGCGCGACCGCTCCGTCGACAACACCGATATCGTCGTCTGGTACACGATGGGCCACAACCATATCCCGCGTCCCGAAGACTGGCCGGTCATGCCTGCCGCCTATATCGGCTTCCTGCTGAAGCCGGTCGGCTTCTTCGGCGCCAACCCGGCGATCAACCTGCCGTCGTCGGCCAAAAAGAGCGGCTCCTGCAGCGCCTCCGCCAACAGCTGCCACTCGCAGGCGGGGCACGGATGAGCGGGCCTGCGGCATCCGCCGCCCCTTCCCGCCAAACCTCGCCCGCGAAGCTGGCGGGAATGCCGCTGCTGTCCGCCGCCGGCATTGCGGCGCTGCACGCGGTTCACCTGCTTGCGCTGCCGACGATGAGCGCCGGCGCAACCGGCATGGCGAACATGGACATGGGCGAACACGTCCATTCTCACCAGGCCGCCGGAGCATCCGGCATGTCGCTGCTGCTGGCAGCGCTGGTGCTGGCGAATGCCGCCGGCATCGGCTTCGGCATTCGCACATTAGCGCGAACGGGCGCGCAAAACCGCCATCGTTTCCTTTGCCGACTGACGGCGTACGTCTCCATCGCCGTCGGGCTCGGCTCGTTCCTGCTGATGTTCGCGCAGCGATAAGCGAGTCGTAATAAGCCATGTTTTACGTCAAAAATGACCGCCAGCACGAAAATAGCCAGCGATTTCACTGGCTATTTCGCGCGAATGGAGTAAAAAGAGGGGAATAAGCCATTTTTTATTTTATGGCTTATTTTTTGATAACAACATCATCTTCGCCGGGAACCAGCTCCAGCACCGCAATCGCCATTTTCGGCAGGTTGACGGTCAATGTGCCGCCTTCCGTGCGGAAATCCGCGAACGGCTGCGGCTTCACGCGGTCCGGCTGATCGAACGTGTTATGCGCATCCACGGCTTCGGCGGCGAGCAGCGTGCCGCGAACGGCGGGCGACTCCATGCCAACCCCCCGCAGCGTGAGCTCGATCGTTGCGCCGTCCGCGTGCTGCAGGTTGCACACGCTGATGTGGACGCGTCCCTCCTTGTCCCGGGAGGCGGAGACGGACACGGCCGGAATGCCCCTCCCGCTGCCGTGGCTGTAAACGCCGGCGTCGTACGTCAGCTCGAGCGCTTCCGCGTCCTGGTGCACCTGGAACAGGTCGAACACATGATACGTCGGCGTCAGCACCATGTTCTCCCCATCGGTCAAAATGACGGCTTGCAGCACGTTGACCGTTTGCGCGATGTTCGCCATCCGCACCCGCCCGCTGTGCTTGTGGAAGATGTGGAAGTTGAGCGCCGCCACCATCGCGTCGCGCATCGTGTTCTGCTGGTACAGGAAGCCGGGATTCGTGCCCGGCTCCACGTCGTACCACGTCCCCCACTCGTCGACGATCAGCCCGACGCGCCGGTCCGGGTCGTAGCGGTCCATAATTTCGCCGTGTTTGGTCAGCAGTTCGTCCATGAACAACGTGCGGTCCAGCACGACGAACCATTCGTTCGCCGCGAAGCCGGTTGCGCTGCTGTGCGCCTTCAGCGAGCGCGGATGCGTGTAGAAATGCACCGATACGGCGTCCAAATAGCCGGCCGCCTCGCGCATGACGACTTCCATCCAGCGGTAATCGTCGCCGTTCGGCCCGCAGGCGATCCGGTGAATGCGGTTGTCGCCGTAGTTGCGGACGTAGGTTTGGAACCGGCGGTACAGATCGGCGTAATATTCCGGCCGCATGTTGCCGCCGCAACCCCAGTTCTCGTTGCCGACGCCAAAATACTTCACCTTCCACGGCTCCCGGCGTCCATTGCCCGCGCGCAGCTCGGCCATCGGCGACTCGCTTTCGCTTGCGGTCGTCAGGTACTCCACCCACTCCGACATTTCCCGCACCGTGCCGCTGCCGACATTGCCGTTGATGTACGGCTCGCAGCCGATCAGCTCGCACAACGCCATAAACTCGTGCGTGCCAAAATGGTTCGTTTCGGTGACGCCGCCCCAATGCGTGTTGATCATCCGCTTGCGCCGCTCGCGCGGGCCGATGCCGTCCTTCCAGTGGTATTCGTCGGCGAAGCAGCCGCCGGGCCAGCGCAGCACCGGCACCCGAATCTGCCGCAGCGCTGCCGCCACGTCGTTGCGGATGCCGTTCGTATTCGGAATCGGCGACTGTTCCCCGACCCAAATGCCTTCATAAATACACCTGCCCAAATGCTCGGCGAAGTGGCCGTAAATATTCCGGTCGATCGTGCTCATGCGCTTGTCGGCGTTGACGATGCCGCGATAGGCCATATCAGCTCAGCTCCGTTTCTCCAAATGGAATGCCTGCCCAAAGTATAGCGGCTTGTGCGGCGGCGAACCATCCATTATACTGTCTGAAAACTGACCTATCGTGCTTTTTCGAAAGAGGGAGGGAACTTCATGATCCGGCTGCTCAGCTGCGGCTACCACTATGTGCACCGCGACGGCATTGTCATCGATCGACCGACCGGAGCCGGCAACTACGCGTTCGTCCTGTTCAAGAGCGACGCCGAAATCGTGGTGCGCGGCCACGGCGCCGCCGCAAGCAAAAACTCGTTCATCCTGTTCCAGCCGTCCACGCCGCATCTGTACCGCGACGCGGAGCCTCCGTTCGTCAACGACTGGTTTCATTGCGAAGGCGACGAGCTCGCCCCCTTTTTGGCGCGGCTGCGCTTCCCTCTGGACCAACCGGTGCGGGCCGCCGACCCGTCCGCCATTTCGCGCTCCATCATGGACATGCAAAACGTCCACCGCATGGGCGGACCGCTGCGGGAAGAAATTGTCGACCTCGACATTCGTTGTCTGCTGGCCAAATTGAGCGACTGGCAGCAGCGCGCGCCGCTTCCCGAAGCGACCGACCGCTATTTCCGCCCATTCGCCGAACTGCGGACACGGCTGTACAGTGAACCGCAAACCCATGTCACCGTCGAATCGCTTGCTGCCGGCGTCAATTTGAGCAAATCGTATTTTCAGCACCTGTACAAAGATTTGTTTGGCTGCTCGGTCGTGCACGACATGATTCAAGGCCGGCTGGAGCAGGCCAAATATTTGCTGCGGAGCAGCTCTTATTCGGTTGCCGCGATCGCCGACATGTGCGGATACGACAACGACACGCACTTCATGCGCCAGTTCAAAAAATTCGTCGGCGTAACGCCGAGCCGGTTCCGGAAACCGGACCACTCGGCTCTGGCCGCGCCTTCATACCCGCCCGGCCTTACTCCTTCACCTGCTTCGCATACCTCACCGCATGGATCGCGACGCGAATGAGCAGGACCGCGCTGATGAGCAAACCGGCGTAACCGAATACGGCCACCAGATCGAATTCGTCCCGGGCGCGGCCGCCGCTCAGATGAAGCAGCCCGATGGAAATGCCGCCGAACGCCGTCCCGACAAAAGCAAGCAGCGCTTGCGTGATCCATTTTGTCGCGAACGAGGCGCTGGCCTTGTCGGCGAACAAGCTGGCCCTGACCGCAAACTCGCCTTTCTCCAGCATCGCGCCGAGATGGTCGAGCCGCCGCGGCAGCCGGCGCATGACGGGAAGCAGCTCCAGCAGCTCGTTCGTCGCCGTTTGCTTCAGATCGTCGCCCGCGCCGATCGGCAGAAATGCTGCCGCATGTTCGCGGGTAAACCGGCGGGACTCGTCCATCAGACTGAACGAAGGGTTCAGCTGCGCCATCGTCCCTTCGAGCGTAAGCAGCGATCGAAACGCGCCGGCAACGTTCGGGAAAAATGACAGCCCGAATTCGGCCATCAGCCGAAACAGCCCTTGCACGAACGCTTCCGAACTGCCGGGCACACGATGCGCATGCGCCGTCTGTACAAGCAGTTGGCTGAGCGCTTGCTCCAGCCGTTCCTGCTCGAGCTCCCGTTTCGGCTCGACCAGCTGCGCCAGCGCGTCCGCGATCACATAAGCGTTGCGCTGCTCGAAGCCGTACAGCAGCCGCTTCAAGGCGTCCTGCTGCAGCGTGCCGAGCCGGCCGACCGAACCGAAATCGAGCAGCGCGGGAGTACCGTCCTGCAAAATGTATACATTGCCGGGATGAGGATCGGCGTGAAAAATGCCCTGGATGAATCAATCGTCCAGCAAGGCCGAAAACTCGCCGCCGATAAGCGGTCCGTAGCCAAGGTGAGCATTCCACCGATATCTTCTCCGATAGGGCAGGATAACGGGACCGACTTGGAATCCTTTACGGTTCGGTCGCCCTTAGGGGAAGCCCAGCCGTCAGCTTGGAGATTTTGCAGTAACGCCGTTAGTTATCGTATCCGATCTGCACGGAGAAGTCTTTCTTATTGCGATTGACCCGATTCATTATGACGATTCCAGTCGCCGATATGAGCAAGGTCCATACATTCTATATGATTGCTCGTTTCCCGGGTTCCCAGCTTCTGAATGAGAGCATAAATGTTTCTTAACGTTTCGTCGTACCCGTCGTTATCGGGATCGATATGGTACGGAACACCCGCGGCATGGGAACGAAGGAACGATCCGTTATCGAATTCCGCTTTCATCTCAAACAGTTCCTGCAATTGATCGAGTTCGTCCTGCGTAGCCTCAATTTCGAATTCATAAGCAGCATCGCCCTGATTTTCCATAATGGTTCCGGATTGCACCGAAACGTAGTATTTTCGTCTATCCATTTGTAATCCCC
Source organism: Paenibacillus cymbidii (assembly GCF_004764705.1). GTDB lineage: Bacteria > Bacillota > Bacilli > Paenibacillales > NBRC-103111 > Paenibacillus_AN > Paenibacillus_AN cymbidii. Next base: position 108,494 of record NZ_SHLX01000005.1, read on the forward strand.
CTTTCACCAATAAAAATAAAAAAGCAATGCACTCCCAAGCACGACAAATATCGGGAACAACACATACATGATCAGTATCGGATTGGCCAGAATGGGATGTTTGGTCGTCGTTTTATTCAAGCCTTCGTCAAGCTCACGGTTTTGTTGTCTCCGAATCATCACAAAGGACGAGACCAAACTGAATGCAACGACAACGGCACATATCACAATCAAGTATGGGGACACATGAGTTTCCGCCTTTTCCTTGGAATAATCGTCGCTTATGTTATTCCATCGTCTCAGCAAATTTATACTGTCTTAACTCCGCAAGGACTTCATTTAAGGAAGCCTCCTTTCGGAGTCCAATCAGGACTTGGCCGGATCCTTTTACGTTTGTGCTTTATCCGCGAATCTGTGCTCATAACCGTAAGCCATCAGTTATCGATTATTTTTTGAATATCATTTATGATATTTCAGCTTAGATATGGTCATGATAGCTAGAAATAAACATCTTTGAAACATGGAGGTAATTACGTTGGGACAGACTTATACGGTGAAGAAATACAGCGGACTCATGGATTGGATCACAACGGTAGACCATAAGAAAATCGGAATTCTCTATTTCCTCGCCGGCGGCATTTTTTTCCTTGCGGGAGGTTTGGAAGCGATTTTGATCCGGATTCAGTTGCTTTATCCAGATCAGCACATCTTCATCGGCGGAACTTTCAACCAATTAACTACCATGCATGGAACGACCATGATTTTCCTGGCAGCCATGCCGTTGATCTTCGGATTTATGAATGCCATCGTTCCTTTACAAATAGGGGCCCGCGACGTAGCGTTTCCCTTTTTAAACTCTCTTGGTTTTTGGCTTTTCGTCGCCGGCGGCGTTCTGCTGAATGTCAGCTGGTTTTTGGGAGGAGCGCCGGACGCCGGTTGGACAGCTTACCCCCCGCTCTCGTCGGATACATACAGCGGCCACGGCCTCGATTTCTATGTGCTCGGTTTGCAGATTTCCGGGATTGGTACGCTAATCGGGGGTATCAACTTCATGGTCACAATCATCAATATGCGCGCGCCGGGTATGTCGTTTATGAGGATGCCGCTTTTCACATGGACGTCCTTCGTCACTTCCGTACTAATTCTGTTTTCTTTCCCTGCCTTGACCGTAGGTTTGGTCGAATTGATGTTTGACCGCTTGTTCAGCGGCAACTTTTTTGAAGTGGGCAAGGGCGGTAACACGCTCCTTTGGCAGCATGTGTTCTGGATCTTCGGTCACCCCGAAGTGTATATCCTGATCCTGCCGGCTTTCGGCATCATTTCAGATGTCGTCAGTACGTTCTCTCATAAACGATTATTCGGCTACAGCTCGATGGTGTTCGCAACTGTCCTGATCGGATTTTTGAGCTTCATGGTTTGGGCTCACCATATGTTTGCAACCGGCCTGGGTGCTGTGGCGAACTCGATCTTCGCGATTGCGACGATGACCATCGCCGTACCTACCGGAGTTAAGATTTTTAACTGGCTGTTCACCATGTGGGGGGGGCAAATCCGTTTTACGGCAGCCAACCTGTGGGCAGTCGGGTTTATCCCGACCTTCGTCCTGGGCGGTATTACAGGCGTAATGTTGGCCATTGCGGCCGCCGACTTCCAGTATCACGATACTTATTTTGTTGTCGCTCATTTCCATTACGTTATTGTCGGTGGCTTAATATTCGGCATGTTTTCCGGTTTCTATTACTGGTGGCCGAAAATTTTCGGACGCATGCTGAGCGAAGGTCTTGGAAAACTTCATTTCTTAATGTTCTTTATTGGCTTCCATCTGACGTTCTTCCCGCAGCACTTCTTGGGATTGATGGGCATGCCGCGTCGTGTATTTACATATTTGCCTGGCGAAAGATTGGGGACAGGCAATTTTATCAGTTCGATCGGTGCGTTCTTGATGGGCGTGGGCATGGTCGTTTTTCTGATCAATATTATTCTCACTTCTTTGAAGACAAGAAATGCTGCTGCAGATCCTTGGAACGGACGTACGCTAGAATGGGCGATTCCATCGCCGGCGCCAGAATACAACTTTAAGCAGTTGCCTCTCGTCCGTGCTCTGGACCCGCTCTGGAAAGAGAAATCCGCCGGCAACAAAGAAATGACGCCTGCCGAACCGGTCGGATCCATCCATATGCCGTCCGCTACAAAGCTGCCGATCTTGATGGCGTTCGGATTGTTCATTGCCGGTTTTGGTTTTATGTATGCCAAATACGATTTTGGCGACGATGGGACTGATGTCCACATAGCTTTCCTGGATATAATCTTCAATTATTATGTCATTTCGATTGCCGGGATCGGGATCACGCTCGTTTGCATGTTGCTTCGTTCGGTTTACGACGATCACGGCTGGCATATCGAGCCGGATGAGCAGGAAGAGATTTATCCCGCCAATTCAAGATAGACGAACGTCACGCAAACCTGAGACAATCGATTAAACAACAAATCTGGCATGATTTAACAAAAACAACTTTCAATATTTATAAGACGGTGAAATCACTATGGCTTATTTAGTCTCTGCGATTTTTGTCACTCTAGGTTTGTTGATATCAATGGTAATCACTGAAATGGGACTAAAAGGAATAACAAAAAAACGAACCATTTTGATAAGCCCCATGTTTCTTGCGTTAACTATTGTCCTGGGGGTATTGATTTACAACTATTTTATCTGATCTAAATAATTAAAACAGCCTGTTGAGAAACCTCAGCAGGCTGTTTTTCTTGTCAATTTCACCACTAGAAAAAGACGCCCATTCTACGGGAATCGGACAAGGTTCTTGTCAACCGAGATGCCTTGATATTAAATAAATGTAGTTTTCCCTACCATATACCCAATATTCTAAATAATAGTTTTTAGTCTAGCTAATATCCGGCTATTAGTCCATGCCTTAAATTAACAACTCACGTACACTGAACCATCTTTATAGGGAGGTGTCGATATTGGGTTGTCTAGATCGAACTAACTCCGCGAAAGCCCCTTGACCCCCGGAAGGTTTAGCGGCAAGTCGATTCCATAAAAAGGTCGCTGTTCCTGGTATTAGCCGGATACGCACCCTCTTAAAAATGCCCTATATCAACAATACATAAATTAACAGGAAGTTGTCGAAGATCTCGGTGATTCGATTTATAATCTCAAGCGGAAGGAAAAATAACACAAATTCGAGCTGACTATATCTGGAATAATAAGTAAACGAGCAACATGGGATATGGGTCTTAATAATGGACAAAATACATTTGATTCTACAACTAAGGAGGTAACTTTTTCGTGGGAATTCTAAGCGGTAACCCAAAAGATGAGCCAATGCATTACGGTGAAGTATCCAGTGTTTGGACAGCTTCTACTACAGCAAAAGCAGCAATTTCTTTTTATCAAGCATATTTAAATCATACCGGTGACAAGGACCTAAGGAAATTGATTGAAGACTACATTAATCAAGCAAAACAAGAAGTAAAAGAACTGGATGAGGTACTTAATGCGAATGGTATCGCTCCTGCTCCAATAATGGCTGACAGACCGAAAGCCAATCTCGAAGATATTCCTGTGGGTGCCCGTTTAGCAGATCAGGAAATTGCTGCTGCAATATCTGCCGACACAGCAACAAGTCTTGTTGCTTGCACTCAAGCAATGGCGATGTGTATTCGCGAAGATATCGGCGCATTATTTGGAAAATATGCTGCCGCAAAAACCGTACTTGGTGGTAAAACCCTTAGAATGCTTAAGGATAAAGGTTGGCTAATACCTCCTCCATTACTTGTAAATAGACCGGAAACTGTTAAAATTTGAACGATTTGTATTTTAGCAGCTTTTCATTTACGGATGATGCAAACGCAAAAAATCGTATTTTTACAAAATTCCGCGCCATCGCGGAATTTTTTTATGTACTCAAATTCATTTCCTTAAACAGCCGTGGAAAAACGGGGCCCGATTCATGAAAATTACTTCGTATGCCGCTACAATCGGACCGCCATTTTGCTCCGACTCCGAATGTCGTTTGGCCGCCAGCCACGCCGGATCTTGCCGGAACCGCTCCCACTGCCGTTCGCGCTCCTCCCTGTCGGCAAACGCCAGCACATAATAAAGCTTCGGCTTGCCGTCGGCATCGATCCAAAAATCCGTCACCTTCATGCCCAATCGTGCGAAAATAGCGAACGTATGCCGGGTAAACCGCTCTTGAATCGCTTCCATCCGGCCTTCATGCATCGTATAAATGCGCAGCTCGTACAACATGCTTGTCGCCTCCATGACGTGGACCCATTTTCTCTATTATAACGGTTGCGCCCGCTATTGAAATGCATCTCCCGTTGCTGCCGCCCCTCAAATCGACCTTTTCAGCGAAATAACCAGCGATTTCACTGGTTATTTTCGATGACACAGGCGAAACGGGGCAAATAAGCCATTTTTCATTGGCTATTTGGCAGGCAACGTTTGCGAGTACGAGGAAAAGCCCCCGGAGCACGCAACGCTCCCGGGGCTTTCGCCATTCAGTCTTTCAATTCGGTTCCATTCGCACGAATGAACGCCAACCCTTGCTCCGAAATTGCGACCGTCCGTTTGCCCGTCCCCGGCCGCAACAAACCCGTCCGGATCAGCTGCGTTCTAGCCATGACTACGCGGTTTTGGTATAAGAGTTGCCGCCCGCAGGCCGTTTTGAGCAGACGTTCTTCGGCCGTCAGCCCGAATTGATCCGCCAGACGCTCGTTCAATTCGGAAAAGCCAACCTCCCGTTCGTCCGCTGCCGCACGCAGCAAAGGAACGATCCACTCGCGGTAATCCGGTATCGCCATATTGCCACTGCCACCTTCCTCGATCACCCGTTACCGTAACCGATTCGGCCCCTGCTGTCAATGGTATCCCCGCCGCACGAGTTGCCATACCCGCGCATCGCTCCCCGCCAACTTCATGCCGCCGCGTCGTTTACTCAACCGCGTCTTCGCCGAACTCCAGCCGGACGACCGGCACTTCGCCCGTCAGCTCGTTGACCGGGATATCGCGAATGCGCAAATACGGACGCTCCCGCCAAAACCAGGGCAATTGGTCGACGCTCGTTTCCAACTCCTGCCCGGTGTTCAGCAGCACCGCACGCTTCGGCTTCCGCGCCAGCGGCCGGAGCACGATCGTATCGCTCTGCAGGTCGCGGTATGCGTGAACGTAAATCGTATTGCCTTTGCGCGTCAGCAGCACGTGCTCGCGAACCGTGACGCCGCCTTCCGGCGAACCGATGCGCGGAATTTCGTCATAACCGCCCATAAACGATGCCGGCTCCGCGCCGACGAACGCTTCCTTGACGGTGCGGTACCACTTGCCGATGCGCCGCAAGGTTGCCGCGTTCTGCTCGTCGATCGTGCCGTCGGCCTTCGGTCCGGCGTTCAGCAAATAGTTGCCGCCCATCGCCATAATTTTATCGATGCTTTGCATCAGGTATTTGTCGCTGTAGTAATCTTCGTCTTCGCGATAGCCCCAGCTTTCGCGGCCGAGCGACTGGCAAGCTTCCGTCGGCGTGCGGAAAGCGAAGCCGTCCGGCACGTGCCGCTCCGGCGTGCTGTAATCGCCTTTGTCCGGACCGCGGTCGTTGATAAGCAGACCAGGCTGCAGCGAACGGGCCAGCTCGTTCAGCTTCGGATCGTAATGCTCGGCCACGTTGACGTCCCAGAACAGTTGGTAAATCGGACCGTAATTCGTCAGCAGCTCGCGGATCTGTTTCTCGACATAGTCGTAGTAACGCAGCAAGTCCGGCTCGTCGCCCGGCCGCGGGCCGAACATTTCGTGATGGCGGCCGCTGTTCGGATAGTTCGGATGATGCCAGTCCGGCAGCGAATAATACAGGCTGAGCGGGAAGCCGCGGCGATTGCAAGCCTCCGCAAGCTTGGCCAAAATATCGGCCCCATAAGGCGTATTCGTCACTTTATAAGCCGTGTGGGCAGAGTCCCACATGCAGAAGCCGTCGTGATGTTTGGTGGTGAAGCAGATGTACTGCATGCCGGCTTCTTCCGCCAAATCCAGCCAGGCCTCAGGATCGAACTTCACCGGATTGAACTCGTGCATCAGCTGCTCGTATTGCTTGCGCGTGACATTGCCCCGCCACAGCACTTGCTCGTGCCAGGCCGGGATCGCGTACAGCCCCCAATGGATAAACAACCCGTACCGCAAATCGAAAAACCGGTCGCGCGCATCGTGAAATTTTGGCATCATCGCTTAAAGTCCCCTTCCGTTTCCTGTATGCGTATTTATCATACGATGCCGGTTTACAACATTCGTTCGATTTGCTAACCTTTATGTAGTCGATTCTAACTTCGTTTTCACTAAAAGGCGGTCCGTTTATGCACAATGCAACCTCGCCCGACTCCCTGCGCAGCTTGCTGGCGAATATGCAAACCGACGTCATTTTGGCCAATGTGCAGACGGTCGACCGGGATTGGCGGCGGGAGCGTTATGTCCATAACTTCAACCGGATGTACTTCATCCTGGACGGCGAAGGCGAAATCGAAGTCGACGGTGCCGTGTACCGTCCGGCGCCCGGCCAATTGGTCGTCATGCCTTGCAACGTCCGCCAATCGTACGGCACGATCAGCGACAACGTCTTCCGCAAATACTGGTGCCACTTCACCGCACGCATCGGCAGCCGCGATTTGTTCGAGCAATACCGGTTCCCGGTATGCGTCGACCTTGCCGAAAAGGAGCGGGCGCAGACAGAAGAGTCGTTCCGGCGCTTGATCGAAGCGTTGAGCTCCCCCGCGATCGGCTCCGTCCTGAACGTCCGCGCGGCGATGCTGCAATTGATCGCACTGTTCGTCGACGCCGGTTTTCGCCGCATGAATGTCCCTTCCGCCGCCACGCGCCGAATGAACCTCGCACTGCGTTATATCGACGACCATTTGGAGGAGAAAATAACCGTCGAACAGCTAGCTTCGCTGCTGCATTATCATCCGAACTATTTTATCCGCGCGTTCCGCTCCGTGCTTGGCTGCTCGCCGATCCAGTACATCAACCGGCTGCGCCTGGACAAAGCGCGGCAGTTGCTCGCCACCGACACGCCGATCGGCGATATTGCGCTGGCGGTCGGCATTGAACAGCACAACTTCTCCTCCATGTTCAAAAGCTACACCGGTTTCGCGCCGCGCGATTTCCGCCGCATGCTGAAGTAAAGGCTCCGCGCCTGCAAGCGCACGAAAAAACGCCCCCGCAACGAAAAGGGGCGTTTCTTCATGCAACCGTATAGAAGGTTAATTCCGGATGAGATAATCGAAGGCGCCCAAGGCGGCATTCGCTCCCGATCCCATCGAAATGATGATTTGTTTATATGGGCTGTTGGTGCAATCGCCGGCGGCGAAAACGCCCGGCAGCGTGGTTGCGCCGTGCTTGTCGACGACGATTTCGCCGATGCGGGTCCGCTCGACCGTATCGCCCAGCCAATCCGTGTTCGGTACGAGGCCGATTTGCACGAACACGCCTTGCAATTCGACATGCTGAACCGCACCGGTATCGCGCTCGATGTAGGAAATGCCGTTCACCTTGTCGGCGCCGTGGATTTCCTTCGTTTGCACGTTTTTCAGCACCGTTACGTTCGGCAAGCTGTACAGCCGCGATTGCAGCACGGCGTCGGCCTTCAGCTCCGGCATAAACTCGAGCACGGTCACGTGGCTGACGATGCCGGCCAGGTCAATGGCCGCTTCGATGCCGGAATTGCCGCCGCCGATGACGGCAACGTGTTTGCCGGCGAACAGCGGGCCGTCGCAGTGCGGGCAATACGCCACGCCCTTGTTCTTGAACTCCGCTTCGCCGGGAACGCCGACATTGCGCCAACGCGCGCCGGTCGATACGATCACCGCTTTGCTCTTCAGCACGGCGCCGTTCTCGAGCTCTACTTCGATCAGGTCCTTCTTCTCCAGCCGTTTGGCCCGCTGCAGCTTCATGATGTCTACGCCGTATTCCTTAACGTGCTCTTCGAGGCTAGCCGCCAGCTTCGGGCCTTCCGTATATTTGACGCTGATGAAGTTTTCGATGCCGAGCGTATCCATCACCTGGCCGCCGAAACGGTCGGCGACGATGCCGGTGCGAATGCCTTTGCGCGCGGCGTAGATGGCTGCGCTTGCGCCCGCCGGACCGCCGCCGACGACAAGGATGTCGTACGGCGCCTTGTCGGCAAAATCCTCCGCGCCCGGCGCAGGGCCGAGCTTGGCGACGATTTCCTCTAACGACATCCGGCCGCTGCCGAACGGTTCGCCGTTCAGGAATACGCTGGGCACGGCAAGCACGTTTTTGCTTTCGGCTTCTTCCTTAAAGGCCGCGCCGTCGATCATCGTATGCGAGATGCCCGGGTTGAGTACGCTCATGACATTGAGCGCCTGCACGACATCGGGACAATTGTGGCAGCTCAAGCTGATGTACGATTCGAACCGGTACTCGCCCTTGATGTTTTTGATCTGCTCGATGACGTCGGCGTCCACCTTGGGCGCCCGGCCGCTCACCTGAAGAAGCGCCAGCACGAGCGACGTAAACTCGTGGCCGAGCGGGATGCCGGCGAACGTGATGCCGGTATCGATGCCAGGCCGGTTCACGCTGAAGCTCGGCGTCCGCGTCAGCGTCGTTCGTTCGACGGCGATGCGGCTTGTCATGCCGGCGATTTCGTCCACCAGCGCCAGCATGTCGGTCGAAACTTCGTCTGACGCCGCGCTGACCCGGATCAGCACGTCGCCTTCCATCAGCTGCAAGTATTGCTGCAATTGTGCCTTGATATCTTCCTCGAGCATCATCGCTTACCGCTCCTTAAATTTTGCCTACGAGATCGAGGCTCGGTTTCAGCGTTTTGGCGCCTTCTTGCCATTTCGCCGGGCACACTTCGCCCGGGTTGTTGCGGACGTACTGAGCGGCTTTCACTTTGCCGACCAGAATGCTGGCGTCGCGGCCGATGCCGCCGGCGTTGATTTCAACGGCTTGGATGACGCCGTCCGGATCGATGATGAACGTGCCGCGGTCGGCCAGGCCGTCCGCTTCGATCAGCACGTCGAAGTTGCGGGAGATCGTGTGCGACGGGTCGCCGATCATGATGTACGTGATTTTGCCGATGGTCGCCGATGTGTCGTGCCATGCTTTATGCGTGAAGTGCGTGTCGGTCGATACCGAATAAACTTCCACGCCGAGCGATTGCAGCGTTTCGTATTGGTTCTGCAGATCTTCCAGCTCGGTCGGGCAAACGAATGTAAAATCGGCCGGATAGAAGCAAACGACGCTCCATTTGCCTTTGAAATTGGCTTCCGATACTTCGATGAACTTGCCGTTCTGGTACGCTTGGGCTTTAAACGGTTTGACTTCTGTTCCAATCAGAGACATGTGTTGGTTCCTCCTATAAGGTCTTTTTTGTGGGAACGATGAGAGCGTATGTACAGCTTCAACCAGCCGCGGCAGCTCATCCTTCCCTTCTATTATAGCCATATTATCACGCCGAGCCAATTCGATCATGAACCGATCATGAAGGAATGATGAAGGTTTGATGAAGTCGGGGCTTGCGCGGGGAGCGACGGGAGATATGGCACCCGGAAAAATGGGGGGAGGCGTAATGTTGGCGGGTTAAGCGACGGTAGCTGTTCCGGTCTGCTGTAAAGCTGAAATCAGCCTTATTTCGCTAAGTTTCCAAGCAATACAAGCTAATTTTTCCCTAAACACATAAAATTGGTTTATAAGCAAGTTCCTTTCTGATCGCTATCCCCTTGACTCAATCTCAAGTATCAACAACTTGTATCCCACTTCTAGAAAAGTGCCCCTACGATGCAGTTACACCATTCAGGTATCCCCTTCAAACTCGTTTCGTCCAAACGCCAACTTGAGCCAACGGGATAACCAGCAAACACATTCTTCCGTTGACCACCGCCGCCTCGCTCCCCTCCTCTCCCCATATACTCACAGCCGCACCAGTCTGAGCCGACGGGATAACCAAAAGACGCAAACTGCTGCCGAATATACGCACGCTCGCCGCCGCGCCAGCTTGATGAAGCGTATTGCAAAATAGGCCCTGATTTATTGCCTATTTCGCCAAAAACGGGCAGCCTCTCCAAAATAACCAGTGAAATCACTGGCTATTTCAGCTAAAAGGCCTGAGTTGGGTCCTGTCGGGACGAATAAGCCATGTTTTCACTGGCTATTGCAGGCGAGGCGGGCGAAATCGGGCAAATAAGCCATTTTTCATTGGCTATTCTGGTTACCCGCCCCGGCATAATGCGGCCGCCTTTGTTTTCCTCATTGATTCCGGACAAGCGGGTCGTAGTTTTAACGCAAGATACTCGTCAAGATATATTATTGTTTATCTGCACAAAAAAAACGGAACCGTCTTTGTCAAAAGACAGTTCCGCTGCTTGTACCAAGCATTCACATGCCATTCTTGCGATTCAATACCCCGCCTTGCGCAAATACTCCCGGCTTGCCGCCAGATCGGTCAGCGGCTGCTGCAGGTGAGTGTCGTGCTCCACGTAAACCCAGCCGTCAAAACGATGCTGCACGGCGGTATCCAGCACGAGCTTCGCGTCCAGCCCGATGTTGCCCTGGCCGAGGCCGCAGAAACGGCCGCGCCGGTGCCATTCCGCAGCCGCCGCGTCCTCCAGCAGCCAATCCTTCACATGAATCACCTGGATGCGGTCCGCGTATTTTTTGACAATTTCGACACAATCCCCGCCCATGGCGGCCAAATGGCCGATATCGAACACAATCCGGGTCTGCGGGCATTCCTCCAGAAACCGCTCCAGCTGCTCCTGCGTTTCCACCAACGTCCCCATATGGTTGTGAATCGCCGCATGAATCCCCCACCGTCGGCAGGCTTCGGTCAAGATGTTGACTTGCCGGCAGAACGTCGGAAAGTGTTTTTTCTCTTCCACCGTTACCCACACATAGTGCTGACCGAGTCCCGCCGTCCATTGAATCGACAATTCCACACTTGGTCCGCGAACTGTCGTGAACGCCATGCCGTCCTTGCGCATTCGCGCCGCTTTGGCCAGCGCTTCGTCCGGGCTGAATGCGGTAAGCCGCTCGATGCCCTCGTAGCCGATCGTACGCAGTTGGTTCCAACGATGCTCGTAGTCGAAGAAACCGCCGTCCCACACGTACATGCCGTAATCCGCAATGCCGACTTTCATTCGTCTCTCCCTTTCTTTTAAGCAGCTTCAATGTGCTGTCGCCATTCCTCTCCTATCATACTCTCGAACGACCGCGTTTCAAAGCTGGGCTTTGGAAAAACTTATGCAATAAACAATCGGACCTGATTTTCCGATACTAAGAGTAGCAGGTGTATCTTTATTTTCGCAAAGGAGCTTCCTCCCTTGACCTCCATCAACACGAATCCACTCCGCATTCTGATTGCGGACGACCAATTGCTTACCAGGGAAGGCTTAAAAGTGATCGTTGAGGCGGGCGGCGACCTGGAGGTCGTCGGAACGGCCAAAAACGGCGCCGAAGCTTACGAATGGGTCAAAAAGCTGGAGCCTGACCTGGTGCTGATGGACGTCAGAATGCCGGTGATGGACGGCATCTCCAGCTTGAAACTGATCAAAAAAGAGTACCCGCACATCGTGGTCCTCATCCTGACCACCTTTGTCGAGGACGAATATATCGTCGAAGGGTTGGCGAACGGAGCAAGCGGTTATTTACTTAAAGATATGGGGGGCGCAAGGTTGGTCGCCTCCATCCACGATGCGGTTGCGGGGCAATTCGTGCTGCAAGGCATCGTTGCGGAGAAGCTGGCGGCGCGGCTGCGGGCGTCCGGGCTGGAATCCGTCCCTGTGCATCTTTATGTGCCGCCTACGATGCCCCAATTAACCGAACGCGAAGAGGAAGTCGCCCGTCTGTTGATTCAAGGCTACAGCAACCGCGACATCGGCAGGCGGCTGCATATTTCGGACGGAACCGTCCGGAATTACGTGAGTCTGATCTACAGCAAGCTGGGCGTCAGCAGCAGAGGCAAAGCCATTGTCCGACTGACTCAGCTTCTCGGTTCCTAGCGGCACAATCCCCCGAAAACAAGCAAAAACGGCGGTACAGGAAACTTCCTGTCCGCCGTTTTTGTGCGGCTTCCTTTACTTTTTGCCGCTCTTCTCCACAATCGTTTGCGTCACCGAGGCATCCTCGTAGGCGCTCGATTTCACAACGAGCGGATACGAGCCCGGCGTGCCGAACGTGCCTTTCTTGATCGTCAGCTTGCCTTTGGCGATCGTGTACGCGGTGTCTTTCACAAGCGGAGTGCCGTTGTACGTGACAGCCGTTACCGTTGTCGGCAGCAAGCCGATCGTGTCCTTGAACGTGATCGCGATGTCGTGGCTCGCGTCATTGTTTTTCGTTGCTGCCGTCAAGGTCACTGCCGGCGCCTTCGCTACCGTTAGGGCAACCGTCTTTTCGTTCTCTTCCGTATCGACCGCGGTCACCGTCACCGTTTTGCCCGGCTGCGCCGTCTTCAGCTTGATCGTAAACTTGCCGGTTTTGTCCGCCTTCGCCGTGCCGATTGTCGCCGTTCCGACGCGGGCGGCAACGACCGTGCCGGTTGGAGCCGTGCCGGTAATCGTTTTGTCGGCCGAAGCGATTGCGGTCGTCTCAAACGACACCGCACCGGTTGATAGCTGCTGCTTCGCAAACGGCTCGCTGCGCTGGCCGGCCACTACCTTCAGCGATTTGGTCGTGTAGTTTTTCAGCGTCGTGCCGTTCGGCGCATACACCGTTACGCTGTATGTGCCTGCCGGCACGTATTTCAGCACGCGGCCGTTGTCATCCGTCGTCACGAGCGGATACACCTTGCTGCCGGAGGCGATTTTCACCGTAGCGCCCTTTACCGCCGCGCCGCTCGGGTCCAGCACGCTCAAGTAGATCCCGCCGGCTTTTTTGTCGCTGGCTTCCACGTAGGACGGCGCCTTCGGATCGACCGTTACCGTCGCGAAGCGCCGGTAGTCCGTACCGTCGTTGCTGTAATACGTGCTGATCGTCACCGTGCCTTTGGCTACGGCCGTAACGACGCCAGTCGAAGCATTGACCGTTGCGACCGCCGTGTTCGACGATTCGAAAGTCACGCCAGACGAAAGAGCAGCCGAGCTGTTGTCGGATGCGTTTGTCCGCAGCACTGTCGTATGCGTACCGCCTACCGGCAGCGAATATTTCGTCGCGTCCAGCGAGACGCCGACAAATTCGCCATTGTCGCCGCCGCCCGAACTTGCGGTCCACTTGGCGTAAAGCACCGTATCCGCGGAACCGACGGAAACTGTCGCCGCTGCGGCGTAATCGGTGCCGGTCCCGTCCGCCTTGGTGTTCCAGCCGGCGAACGTATAGCCGGTTTTCGTCAGGTTGCCCGAGTTGTCCAGCACCGTTGCGCTGGCGCCGGCCGTATAATCGTTACTGTCTTCCGGCACGCTGCCGCCCGTATTGCCGTTGCCGTCGTATATCACGACATTGGGGGAGCGAAGAATGTAACCGTCGCTCATTTCCGACCCGACAGCAACAAAACCGTGCGAACCGTAAGCGAGATCGAAAAGCAAATATTGCCCTTCTTTGTTGTGTACGATGCTCCACGCGCTGCCGTCGGCGGAACTCAATACGGTTCCTTCATTGCTTACCGCGACAAATTTGCCTTGACCGTAGCTTACGTTGACGATATATTCCGAATTGATTCCGCTGATTCGCGCCGCCCAAGTGACGCCGTTGTCGGATGAAACCCGGATCGTCCCGTCCGCACCGACAACTACGAATTGATTTTCCCCATAGACGATGCCGGAAAGAGAGGATGAGGTGCCGCTTGTTCGGGCGGTCCACGTGACGCCGTTATCGGCGGATGTCATAATGGCGCCCTGAGGGCCGACAGCGACGAACGTTCCGTTTCCGTAGGCAAGACTGAATAACGAGGTGGTGCTGCCTCCGGCATTTTGAGTCGTCCAGGAAATACCGTCCGGCGAAGTGGCGACGTACCCGCTCTCGCCGACCGCAACAAAAATATCGTTCCCGTATTCGACATCGATGACATGCTTTATATCCGCCGGAAGCGTATGCTGAGACCAGGACATACCGTCCTCCGATGTCGCCAATAGGTACGGTTGGCTAAATTTCGTCCCGAAAGCAACATACTTGCCGCCGCCGTAACCGAGCGTATCGATATTCACCATAGCTTCAATAGAGGCAGCGTTCCAGGACAAGCCGTCATCCGAATACAGAATCGAACCGGCCGGAGTGCCGGCCACATATTTGTCGTTGCCGTAAGCTGCGCCGTAGATCTGTTGTCCCGTCAGATCGACATTCGGATGGATCCACGACGAACCGGGAGAAGTGGCGTAAGCGGCGGGGATCAGTGTTGCCAGCAAGATTGCTGTCATCAGGAAAGATACGATACGTTTAATCATTACAGTCACTCCCCTGCTTGGTAAGCGAAACGGAAACGGAACCAAGCCGAAAAACCGCTTAGTCCCGCTTCCAGTTTGTTTATTTCTTGGTGCTCTCCACGATGGTTTGCGTCACCGACGCATCCTCATAGGCGCTCGATTTCACCACGAGCGGGTACGACCCCGGCGTGCTGAACGTGCCCTTCTTGATCGTCAGCTTGCCTTTGGCGATCGTGTACGCGGTGTCTTTCACAAGCGGAGTGCCGTTGTACGTGACAGCCGTTACCGTTGTTGGCAGCAAACCGATTGTGTCCTTGAACGTGATCGCGATGTCGTGGTTCGCGTCATTGTTTTTCGTTGCCGCCGTCAAGGTCACTGCCGGCGCCTTCGCCACCGAAAGGGCCACCGTTTTTTCGTTCTCTTCCGTATCGACCGCCGTCACCGTCACCGTTTTGCCCGGCTGCGCCGTCTTCAGCTTGATCGTAAACTTGCCGGTTTTATCCGCCTTCGCCGTGCCGATGGTCGCCGCTCCGACGCGGGCGGTAACGACCGTGCCGGTTGGCGCCGTGCCGGTAATCGTTTTGTCGGCCGAAGCGATTGCGGTCGTCTCAAACGACACCGCACCGGTCGCAAGCTGCTGCTTCGCAAACGGCTCGCTGCGCTGGCCGGCCACTACCTTCAGCGATTTGGTCGTGTAGTTTTTCAACGTCGTGCCGTTTGGCGCGTACACCGTTACGCTGTACGTGCCTGCCGGCACGTATTTCAGCACGCGGCCGTTGTCGTCCGTTGTCACGAGCGGATACACTTTGCTGCCGGAGGCAATTTTCACCGTAGCGCCCTTCACCGCCGCGCCGCTTGGATCCAGCACGCTCAAGTAGATTCCGCCGGCTTTTTTGTCGCTGGCTTCCACGTAGGACGGCGCCTTCGGATCGACCGTTACCGTCGCGAAGCGCCGGTAGTCCGTACCGTCGTTGCTGTAATACGTGCTGATCGTCACCGTGCCTTTGGCTACGGCCGTAACGACGCCAGTCGAAGCATTGACCGTTGCGACCGCCGTGTTCGACGATTCGAAAGTCACGCCAGACGAAAGAGCAGCCGAGCTGTTGTCGGATGCGTTTGTCCGCAGCACTGTCGTATGCGTACCGCCTACCGGCAGCGAATATTTCGTTGCGTCCAGCGAAACGCCGGCAACTTCGCCGCTGTTGCCGTTGTCGCCGCCGCCATTGTCGCCGCCGCCTTGGTTCGCGGTCCATTTGGCGTACAGAATCGTATCATCGGAACCGATTGTCAGCGATGCAGCTGCGGCATAATCGGTGCCGGTGCCGTCGGCTTTCGTGTTCCAGCCGGCGAAAGTATAACCGGTTTTCACCAGGTTGCCCGTGTTGCCCAAGATCGTAGCGGGATCTCCTCCATATGTATATACGGTAAAATCCAACGGCACGCTGCCGCCGGTATTGCCGTTGCCGTTATAAATGACACCGATGTCGGAGCGAATAATGGTGTGATCCTCGCCTGTTGCCACGAACGATTTGATGTTGGAGGCGCCGGCATAGAAGGCAACGTGATAAAGGTCCTTGGTCATGGCGGGATTGCTGCGATCCAGCCAGTCGATTCCGTTGGCCGATGTCAGGATCGTGCCGGTTTGGCCGACAGCAACAAAGCCGGCATTGCCGGAAGCGACATCAATCAAGCCTTTGGTTACGCCGCTCGTGCGGGATACCCAGGTGATCCCGTCGGTCGAGGTAAGAATCGTACCGGAAGAGCCCGTCGCAACGAATATGCCGCTGCCGTAGGTAACCCCATAAAGACTCTCGCTGGTACCGCTCGTTCGGGACGTCCAGTTTGCGCCATTATCATCGGAAGTGACAATTTTCCCGCTGCTGCCGACTGCGACGAACTTGCCGCTGCCGAAGGCAATGCCGCTCATGTCGATGCTGCCGGTTGCAGGCAAGGAGCTGGTTGGCGCTGCCCAGGTATCCCCGCCATCGCTCGAATAAATAATTAACCCCATACTTCCAACGGCGGCAACATAAGAACCATTGGCGGCAACGGCGTTTATAAATAACGTCGGGTCTGCCGCCAGATCCGTACCGGCCAAGCTTTTCGCAGTAAAGGTTGTCTGCCCGTTGGATGACGTCCATACGCCGCTAGCGGAAGGAGCATCGTCCACATAGGTTGTGCCGAAAATAACATATCGACTTCCTGTGTACGCGATGGCGTCAAAATACAAGTCAGTAGAACCAACAGCTGAAGATGTCCAGTCGTCGCCGAGATTGGAAAGCATTTTCTTGCCGTCGGACGTAATGGCTACGAATCGATTCGAGCCGGACGCAATTCCGGTAATATCGCCGGTGGCGTCATTCGCTACAGTGCTCCACGAAGAACCCGACGAAGCCGCAAATGCCACCGGTACCAGCATCGCGACCAGCACAAGCGTCAAAATAATTGAAATGATACGTTTTGATTTTACAGTCATCTCGCGCACTCTCTTTCTCTCTTGGATTGAAGGAAGATTGTTGCAGGTTGTACGCCCGGTCGCTTCGTCCTCCTCTCTTTCGGCGTTTTCAACTCTAATATCGGAGTCGTCATAACAGGCAAATAGTGACCTTTGTCATTGTTTGTCATATGACAAACGATTTTTTTGATTCAAAAGGACCATAATTTGGAGAATAAGCAAAAAACGCCGCGTTCAATAACGTGGCGTTAGTGCTTTATGCCTATCTACGGCAATTCGATGATCAATCGGCAGCCTTGCCCCTGTTTCGATTGCACGGTCAAACTCCCGCCAAGCGCTTCCACACGCTCCCTCATGGCCGTCAGACCGAAGCCCGGCACGATCGCGGCGCTGCCCGCGCCATTGTCGGCCAGCCGGAAGCGCAACACCCCCTCCGTTTCGTGCAGCGAAAACAAGAATCGATCCGCTCCTCCGTGGCGAATGCCGTTCGTAATGCCTTCGCGCAGCGCATGCCGGAGGACATGCCAACGATTGGCGCTCCAATCGGAAAGCACTCCAATGTCGGCATCTACCGAAATGCCGGTTTGTTCCGTCATTTCCGCAATCAGTCGTTTCCATTCCTCCTGCGGACGCACGTTGTCGCCTGTTTTAAGCAAATGGATCGAATCGCGCACTTCACCGAGGCCCGCCTTGAGCAAATCCTGTACGCTCTGCAGCCGGCTCTCCGCATCCTCTTTGTCCTTGTGCAAACGGAGCCGCGCCGCTTCGATTTGCAGCAGCGACGACGTGATCGTGTGCCCCATAATATCGTGCACATCCGCCGCGATCCGGTTGCGGTCCGACTGCACGGAAGCTTCCGTCAACGCCGCCGCCGTCTCTTTCATGGCCGCTTCGAGCGAACGGGTCCGCGCCTCCACCTGCTCCTCCAGCGACTCCTTCATTCGCTCGACATTTGCATACAAATGGGCGTTCTCGATGGAAATGGCGCACTGCGAGCAAAGCAGCTTGAGCACGTCGATCCGCTCGGGCGTAAACACGCCGGCTGCCAAATTGTTCTCCATGTACAGGACGCCGATCAACCGGCCGCTCTTCGCGATCGGCAAACAAAGCGCCGACTTCAACTGCCGCTGCCGCACATAAGCGTTCCCGGCGAACAGCCCTTCCTTGCTGGCATAATCGAGCACGATGTCTTCGCCGGTACGCGCCGCGTATTCGATCATCGCCAGCGGCACGTCCGACGCCTCCTCGAGCGGCAAACGCGTCAAGCTGACCTCCTGACGGACGGCGCGGGCCTCGATATACAGGCGGCCTTCCTTCTCCAGCACCAGAATGCCCCGTTCCGCGCCGGCATTGCTCATCAAAATTTGCATCAGCCGCTGCAACAACCGGTCGAGCCGCATTTCCTCCGAAATCGCCTGAACGGCGTCCATGACGGAGCGGTAGTCGATCGCTTTGACGGAGTTGGCATCGGCTGTCAGGATCAGTTGGCGATACTGCTCGAGCAGCCGTCCCGCCTTGTTCGTCGCTCCCCATTGCGAGAAGGCTTGATAAGCCTGCGTCATGTAAGCTTTGGCCAAATGGAGCTTGCCTTGCTCGAGAAACATCTTGGCCGCACATTCGGAGCCAATGCCCAAATTGTGGAATAACCCCATGGCACGGGCTTGCTCGCAAGCGCGCTCGTACAGCTTCGCCGCTCGCTCGAATTGGCCTTTCATCCGGGCAACGGATGCCGAAGCGATCCCATAGTTGGGCGCGTAGAGCTCCGGGCAACGGTCGGCGTATTGCTTCAGCCGTTTCAACTGCTTTTCCGCCCACTCTTCAAGCGACTTTTTCTGCGACGGCTCGATGATCGCGTGCATTTCGGCGCCAATCAGTACGGAGTAGTAGCTTTGGGCCGAATAATCCACCTCGTTCGGCTGGCGCTTCGCGAACAAGGTTTCCAGCTTGACGATACAGTCGTAAGCCAGCGGAAATTCCCCGGCAAAATACGCGGTAAAATATCCGTAGAGCAACACCCCTTCACGAAGACTGTCATCCTCGTTTCCTTCCGCATTGCGAATAAAGGACGGATCGAGAATATCGACCCCGTGGAACAAACCGGTCGAGACGTGACCCGTCAATTTCTGCACAATGACTGCCAGTACGACGCTGAGCTTCAGTTGCAGGGCATTATGGCTTTTGCTGATGCTGTGTGCGTTGCGACGCAGAAGCTCGTAAACTTCGGCAAGCGGCTTTCCAAAATAAATCATCATCACGCCGGTCAGAATGACGTTCTGATCGGCATGCCACAAGCTGTCCGATTCGAATCGCGCGCGATCGGCATGGCGAACCAATTCGTCGAACAGCCCAATATCATACCTGCCCCAGCTGTTATAACATATTAGAATCGTATTGATCGTTATCGTCCGGATCGCCGGTTCATCGTTGGCCATGTCGAGGCTGATTTTCAGCCATTCATAGGCTTCCTGGTACTTCTGAAATCCGTAAGTTAGCATCAGCGCCATGCCCGCGCAGCCGACGGACGATTCGGGAGCAATGCCGAAACGGAACGTAAGCTCCACCATCGTCAAGATGGAGGAAGCCCACTCCGATTTGTCATGAATCAGATACGCGTTGCCCGCATGGGTCAGTACGGTCATCGCTGCCAGCGCCCGCGCGTCGGTCATATCCGGAAGCTGCTTCAATATGGCCTTGCGGGAGCCTCTTGTCTTCCAGCTTACGCGCAGCCATTGTGCGGCCAGCGACCATGATTTTCGTTTGCCAAGCGGCGCCATGCCGAGCATGGCCAGCGCCCGATTGGCCAGCTCCACCGCTCTGCCGAAACGATTATGGTTCGATTCCAGCTGAATCATGAGCACGTACATGTCCGCCCGCTCCAGATCCGATCGAGCCTGTCGAAGAAAATCCTCAAACAGCCGGCCCGCTTCCGCCTGGTTGCCGCACAAGTATTCGCAGATGGCCCGCTGCTTCGCCACATCGCGCACCAGGTCGTTCCACGGCTGGCCGGCCAGCAGCTTGTCGGCCCGGCGATAGTAGCCGAGCGCCTGTTCGTAGGCCGTCGTTGCCGCGGCCCGTATGCCGGCTCGGTAGTTCATTTCGGCCAGCTCCAGCAGTTCGGTCGAATCGGCCATCAATCGGGTCGCCTGATTCAGATGGTTGGCTGCTTGAAACAGAATCGTTTCGTCAGACGGATGCTCGCGAAGCAATCTTCTCCACATCGCGCCGATCGTGTAATGCCGTGCCGGCTCCTCTTCCAAAGGTACGAAAGCCTGACATTCCTGACGTATTCGGTCGTGGGCAAAAGTGAACAAGCTGTCCCCCGTTTCCGTAAGCCCAAGCGAATGCACCCAGCCGTGTTCGGCGGCTTCGCACAGCGCCCGGGTTGTTTCGTCAGCGGTTTGTCCAATCAATTCAAGAAGCGCCGACAAACGGAATTGACGCCCCAGCAGCGAGGCCCAGGCCAATACGTCGCGTGCGGCTCCGGATAACCGTTCCAGATTGTTGGACAAAGGCTCGACTTGCGGCGAGTCCCAGTCTTCCGTCGCCGCCAGCCGCGGCAAATCCCATTCCCAGGCACCAGTCGAGTCCTTGAAGAAAAACCAGCCGCGTTCGAACGCATGCTGCAGCCATTGCCGGATGATAAACGGATTGCCGCCGGTCCTGCTTATGATAACAGGCGTCAGTTCCGTCAATCGCTCCGCCTGCGTTTGCAGTGTATCGCCGAGCAGCGACAGGACGTCCTCCTTGCGCAGCGGGGACAACGTCAACCGATTGGCGCGGGCGTACGGGGAGTCGTCTTTGTCCAGCCAGCGCTGCCAGGCGGAATCCGGCGACTCCCCGTCGCGAAATGTGCCGACGATCAGCAGATTCGCAAGCTGCGCATTCTGAATCAGATGATCGATCAGTTGCAACGAGGCTTCATCCGCCCATTGCAAATCGTCCAGAAACACGATGACAGGCTGCAGCGGACTGGCGCACAGGCGCAGAAACAAGCCCAGCGCGTGGTGGAAGCGGCTTTTCTCCTCCATGGGCGGCAACGCGCGTATGCCCGGCTGAGGTCCGATCAACAGCTCCAGCTTGGGCACCCATCTGACCAGCAGTTGCCCGTAATCGCCGATCGATTCGCGGATTCGCAGCTGCCATTGGTCGGCTTGCCGGGTTTCGCTGGTCAACAGCCGATTGACAAGCTCCTCGAAAGCCTCTCTCCATGCGGCATAAGGAAGATCGGCCGGAGGAGGATCGAACTCGCCGGAGATGACGTAACCGGAATCGCCGCGCCGACGAAGCACGTCGCGAACGAACGCCGTTTTGCCGATCCCCGGCGAACCGCCTACCAGCACGAGCTCGGATCGTCCGTAAGCAACGCGCTCCAAACTGCCGGCGAGTTGTTCCCGTTCCGTCTCCCTGCCGTAGATGCCGTCTGCTATACGCCATGACGACTCCGGCCGATCCCCCTTCGCCAGCTCGAACGGGACGATGGCGCCCGTTTGCCGCAGTTGATCCAAACAATGCTGCAGATCGGCTTCAATGCCTGCTGCGCTCCCGTACCGCTCCTCGGGCGCTTTCTCCATACATTTACGAACGATATCGGAAAGTTCTATTGGCAAATAGACGTTGCGTTCGGCAGCGGGAACCGCCACGCCGGCGATATGAGCATATATGAGTTCCATCGCCAGCTTCGCCTGAAACGGCGGATGTCCGGTCAGCCATTCGTACAGCATGACTCCGAAGCCGTACAGATCCGAACGATAATCCGGGGAAGCGTTAAGCCGGCCGGACTGCTCCGGCGCGATATAGGGAAGCAGCTTCTCCGTCCGGGAGTCTGCGCCGGATCGGGACAGCAACGACGGGTGCAGCGATCGTTCGAATCCGACGAACTTGACCTCCAGTGTTTCTGGATTAATCAGAAGGTGACAGGGAGTCACCGCGTTATGCACGACCCGCCGGATATGAATGCGCGAGAGGCTGTGTACACTGTTAACCGCAATGGACAACAGGCGTGTCAACTGCTGAAGAGAACGGTCGGAAAACTCCGTTGGCGCCGCATCCGGCGAAATCAGCTGCGTTGCTGGCACGCCGCCGAAGTCCTGTACGAGCAGCAGCGGGCGGTTGCCGCCTGCTTGCAGGGCGACCGGCTTTGGCGCTCCTTCCCCATCCAGCAGCCGCAGCGTCTCGAAAGAACGCCGGTAAGCAGCCAGCGCTTCCGCGCCCGGATCCCGCTCCCGCGTCGTGAAGCCCATGACGACCGTACCGTCGCTCAACCGTCGCAGTCGATACATTTCGGTTTCGTCGCTCGTTTCGACCAATTCGACAAGCTCATAACCCGGCCATTCCATTCCGCACGATTCCCTTCCTCGCAATTGTCTCTCCAAACCGGCTTTCGATTGCCGGTGAACGATTCATTTGGTATAACATCAAGTTGGAAACCAATCGCCAGAGCCCACATTGCCTGTTTCGCTGCTTGTCCTCGTATCTGCGCATGGGCCGCACCCGCAATCTGCAACTGTTGAATAGTTTCGACAATCCCCACCGCTCTTCCTGCCTTCACTTGCCAATCCGCTTCTCTTCCACTCGTCCTCCCACTGCTCTCCTCGCTTTTCCGCTTGCCAGCTGCAAAATAAGCCACTTTTCATGGCCTATTTCGTCAAAATTGGGTAGTCCTCACGAAATAACCAGTGTTTTCACTGGCTATTCGCGTCCCACTGCCCGGATTGAAGGCCATTTGACCGAAATAACCAGCGTTTTCACTGGCTATTTTCGATGAGACGAGCGAAATCGGGCAAATAAGCCATATTTTATGGCCAATTTGAACTTTCTCGTCAACTCGTAAAAGAACGGCCCATCCTACAACGCACCGGAGTGGCTGCCGGACCGGCCAATTCCCTCACGCCCGCGATTTTCGAAGCCGGCAATTTTAATTGAGAATGATTATCGTTTACAATTACTCTCGTTTGGCAAAACGGCTATGCAGGGTGTGGGCATTGAACTTGGACGAGCAGATGCTGCTGTGGAATCAAGCGGCAGTAAGTATATTGGATATCCGTCATCAAGTGCTGTGGGAGGGGTAGGATCTGCTCGCTTATCGCCTTCCTGCGGACCTGCTGCTGTTTGTGGCCGGCGGCAGTGCTAAATACGAATGAAAATCATTATCACATCGAGGGAGAGGAACAACTGACTGTGAACACCTATCCGAAAGCTTCAATGACCGCATTGGTCACGCTTTGTTTGTCGCTGCTGGTCAGCGCCTGCCAAACGGGCAACAACAACGCAGGCGCCGTATGATTTATCGGGATCGCAATATGGGGGCAACATTCTGTACTCATACTGGGGATTGAAGCCGCAGCAAAAAGTGCTCGACGACGTCATCAATGGCATCGACGACGAATCCTCCTACCTGGACATATCAGAAGAAGCGATTCCGTCCTACGCCGGCGACAACGAGTGACCGGCGGAAGCGACGAGCCGATGGAATATTATCGCTGCGAATGCTTCGTCCTTCCGCCGTTTCCCACAGTTCCTCGACTTCCGCGATACGTCACTTTCGGTTCGCCAGGCGTTGCAGCGTTTCCTGCGCCTTCCGGCCGATCGCGTCCGCCGTGCGAGTGACGATTTTTTCGCCCAGATCGGCGGAGGCGTACAAATATGGATTTTTGCCGCCGATTCCTTCCGCCCCCATCATCTCAAGCTGGTCGCTGGCGATATCGAAGCCGCCGGCGCGGAGCGCCTCCAGATCGACGAGACCCGGATTCGTGTACAGCATGCACGACGTTTCCCATGCCCCGGCGTGGTCCATGCGGTAAGGCAAATCGGGCGAAGGCTCGAGCAAGTCGCCCTCGAACAAGGCAAACCCCGTCGACGCAACACCGTCTGTAGCGCTTTCTATCGCCGTCTGCATAATGTCGCGCTGTCTGTCCACGTTGTGCCCCGTCACGCCGACGATCACCTTCCACCCGCTGAATGCGAGCGCCCGCGCGATTCCCGTCATCGCTGCCTCGAACATGCCCTCTTCATTGAAGCTCAGCGTGTACCCTTCCCAATTGCGCGGTCCCCAGTTAACGAACCCGAGCAGGCCTTGATAAAAAGGAGGCAGCACGACGCCGCCATATTTCAAAGCGGCTTCGCAGCAGACGGCGTGGGCCTTGAACCCGTCCACCCCGAGCGGATTGTGCACACCGTGCCACTCCATGGCGCCGGCGGTGATGTAGGCGATCGGACAACGGGCCTGAATATCCTTCACCTGCTGCGGCCGCAAATAGTCGTAGCTGACTTGCTCGTAACGCTTTAACATGGCTGCTTCCCCTTTATTCTTTTGTGGAGGGGGCCGCCCCGTTCGGGACAGCCCCGGTTTTCCTTTTGCAGCGGTTCCCGCTTCGTTCGCCGGACGTTAATTCACTTTGACAAATACAGGCCGTTCGCTGACATTGACGCCGACTTTGCCGCCGGCAATCGTCAAACTCGAGGACACTCCCGTCGTCGAACCGGTTTGCATCGTCACAAGCGTAGCCGACGACGGGCTGCCGGCAAGCGACAGCTGGTAGTTGCCGACGGTTGTGTTGTTCGTTGTCGGACTCCACAAGGCATAAGCGCGAATCGTGCCGGTGTTGTCGGCAAACCGGTAAATCCAGACGTTTGCGTTGCCGGAAGGCTGCTCATCGACATAGTGCAAACCGGCGAGCGCGTTTTTCAGCGTGTAGACGTAGTACCACGATTTTTTCGGCACCCAGCCGTCTTCCTTCGAAGTCGTCAACCCGCTGGTAGCCCAGAACTCCGGACTCGGCGTTTCGTATACATCCCGCAGCATGTACATGGCCGCCCGGTCGACGCCGGCTGCCGCAAGTGCCAGATACGTGCGCACCAACCATTGCCCTTGCACTTCCTGGTTGTCGTTCGGACCGATCGCGGGAGCGGCTTGCACGGAGTACGGATGCGTATCGTAGCCGAATTCCGTGATCCAGATTTCTTTGCCCGGCAAATACGTATTGCGGTAGCGGACCAGATCTTCCACCTGCTGCTTGGTATTGAACGCTTCCGGACCGATCCCTCCGCTCGTGCCGGTGCAAGCGCACAAGTGGAAGTTGATGACGTCGGCCGGGAAGCTGCCGCCCCGGTTCCAGTCGGCCCAATATTTCATCGCTTTCAAATATTCCGGCTGCAGGCCGGCGGTTCCGGCCATCACGAGTTTGGCGTTCGGATCGGCGTTTTTGAGCCCGACGGTGTTCGGCATCGTCCCCAGGTGGCCGTCGTAATCGGCGCTGCTCATCGCGGCATACTGGTAAGGCGTAAAGTAGGTGGCGTCATCCGGCCAAGTCGCGTTTTGTTCGTTCCAGTTTTCGTAGTAGTTCAGCGTGTTTAATCCGGTGCTGCGCGGCTGGTCGGTTTCCAACTTCAGCTTGTTGTCTGCGACGGCCGTGCTGCCGTAACGGGCGGCATATTGGAACATATGATCCGCATGCGCGATATAAGAAGCCGGGGTCTCCGGATTCGCGCCGGCAGGCAGCGGTTTGTGGTGGTTGTCGTCCGGCGTCAGCCATTTGACGCTTTGCTGGATCGTCGGGAAAACGAACAAACCGGCGTTTTTCAAGTCCTGGTAGTACTTGTCGAAATTCCAGCCAGGCACGCCGCCGAAGCTCGGATTAAACTTGTTCAGGTTGTTCGGGTAAGCGTGCCCGATATCGTTATACGTGTCCCACCCCCAGGTATGGTATTCGCGGATGAAGCCGGCCGCCTGCATTTTGTCGATCGGATCGTCGATAAAAGCGTTCATGCCGATAAACTGATCCATCGGCGTGGCCGCCCCCGGATTCGGGATCGTCGGCTGCGGCGGCGACGGCGGCTGCATGGCGCCGAGTCTCGTGCCGTAGACGACGATTTCGGGCAATGAAGTGTTGATAATCTCCTGGTAACGCAGGTAACGGGTCGTCGCATCGACGGTCCGGGCGGTCCAGGTGAAATAGCCGCTGAGCGGGTCCGTAAACAGCGTCTGCCAATTGCCGGGAGTGCCGTACGAAATCTTCACGTTGCCGGACGCATACGTGTCGTACATATAGATGTCCGTGAGGTGGTAATCGGCGCCTAAATCGATCACGACACTGCCCGGGTAGTACGTCGGATGGTCGCCGACAAAATAGTCCGTCGACGGCGAACCGCCGGAGCCGTTCTTCGGATCGCCGGCAGCCGCCTGCTCGTCGACGAGCTTGGCCGGATCGCCGTAGGCGATTTCGTTGAATGTCATCGTCGGGTCGAGAATGATTTTGGACCCGTCCTGGTCGAAGCCGGTTGTGGCCGAAGCCACGTTCGACAAGGCGGATAGCCGGCCCGCGTCGTCCATCGCCTTGACGGCGAAGTAATACGTCGTGTTCGGCTTGAGCCCGGTGACGTTTTTGGCTTGCCCGTAATGGGAAGTATACGGCCCGGGCGCACGGCTCACCTGGGTCGCGCTGGCGAAGTTTCCGCTATTGATCTGCGACGTGCTGTAGCGAATATCGTATGCCGTTGCCGTGCCGGCGCTGCCGTCGTCGCCCGTTGTCGTCCAGCTCAGATTGATCGAATCGGACGACGCATAGCCGAGCTTCAAGTCGGTTATGGCGGACGGAGCGGTCGTATCGCCGCTCGCCGCGCCGGTCGAACCATGCGGCAAGTTGGAAATGGCCGATACGTGGCTGGCTTCATCCGACGTTTTCAAGGCGAAATAGTACGTCGTGCCGGCAGAAAGGCCGGTCAGCAGGAACGATTCGCTTGCGCCTGCGGCGGCGGGATCCGGCTCTCCGGTCGCCGGCGTTGCGCCGGCGAAGTTGCCGCTCGTGATCGGCGACGTGCTGTACCGGATGTCGTAGCTCGCCGCTCGGCCCGTATTGCCGTCGTCGCCCGGCGCCGTCCAGGTGAGCAGCAGCGAAGCCGGCGTTGCGCCGCCGACGGCCAAGTCGGTCACCGCACCCGGGTCCGTCGTGTCGGGCAGCTCGGCCGTTTTGCCGCTCGGCACGTTCGAGATTGCGGATACGTTGCCCGCTTCGTCCGCCGTTTTCAACGCCCAATAGTACTTCGTGTTGGGGCTGAGTCCGGTCGCGGTAAACGACTGACTCGTGCCGACGGCTGTCGGCGACGGTTCGCCGGCCGCCTGCGTGGCACCGGCAAAATTGCCGGCATTGATCGGCGACGTGCTGTACCGGATGTCGTAGCTCGCCGCCGTGCCGGTGTCGAGGTCGTTGCCCGGCGCCGTCCATGTCAACGTCAGCGAAGACGACGTAGCGCCGCCCGCGGCCAGATTCGACACGGTGCCGGGCACGACAGTATCGGAGCCGACCCGCGAGCCGTAAAGCACGAGTTCGGCCATTGCGGCCGATTGCACCTGCATCGTGACGCGGATATAGCGCGTGGTGGCATTCAAATTCTGATGGCCGCTCCACGTCATATAACCCGACAGCGGATCGGTGAACAGCGGCGTCCAGTTGCCCGGGCTGCCGATCGAAATCGTCATGCTGCCGGCGGCATACGTGTCATACAAGTAAATATCGGTGATGTGATACGCTTGCCGAAGATCGATATATGCGGAGGCCGGGTAATCGGATGAGTTGTAGCCGGGCTCCCACTGGCCGCTCGTCGTCAGGCCCGAGCCGCTGCCGCCGGCTTTCGGATCGCCGGCGAGCGTCTGCTCGTCGATCAGCTTCCCGGCATCGCCTTTCCCGTTTTCGCTGGTCGCCATCGATTTGGCCAGGGCGATTTTGCCGCTCGCTGCCGCCGCCGAAGTGGTGCCGTTGGGCACATTCGACAGCACGGAGACGTTGCCGGCCTCATCCGCCGTTTTCAGCGCGAAGTAATACTGCGTGCTTGCGGCGAGCCCCGTCACTGTAAACGACTGACTCGTGCCTGCCGCAGCCGGGGCCGGTTCGCCGCTTGCCGGCGTGGCGCTCGCCCAATTGCCTGCGGTAATGACACCCGTGCTGTAGCGGATATCGTAGCTCGCTGCCGTGCCCGTGCCGCCGTCGTCACCCGGCGCCGTCCATGTCAACGTCAGCGACGAAGCCGTCGGGCTGCCCGCCGCAAGCGTCGTCACCTGCGCGGGCGCCGTCGTGTCGCCGCCGCCGGCCTGCGAGCCGTACAGCACAATTTCCGCCATCGCCGCCGCCTGGACGTGCAGCTTTACACGGAGGTAGCGCGTCGTGACATTCGTCAGCGCGTGCCCGTTCCAGCTCATGTAACCGGACAGCGGGTCGGTGAACAACGGCGTCGCCGACCAGTTGCCCGGACTGCCGCTGTAGAACGATACATCGCCGCTTGCATACGTGTCGTACAAGTAGATGTCGGTCAAATCGTACTGTTGGCCGAGGTCAATGTACGCGTAGAGCGGGTAGCCGGTGTTGTCGTAGCCGGGGTTCCACTGGTTGGTCGTCGCAAGGCCGGTTGCGTTCGTTCCGCCGTGGCCGCCCTTCGGATCGTCGGCAATGTCCTGCTGATCGACCAGCTTCGTGGCGTCGCCGACCCCGCTTTCGTTTGTTACCATCGGCGTCGTCAGCGCGATTTTGCCGCCGCTTGAGTTTGCCGACGTCGTGCCGTTCGGCACATTGGACAGCGCGGAGACGTTGCCCGCCTCGTCCGTCGTTTTCAGCGCGAAGTAATACTGTGTGCTTGCTGCGAGCCCCGTCACCGTAAACGACTGGCTCGTGCCTGCCGCAGCCGGAGCCGGTTCGCCGCTCGCCGGCGTGGCGCTTGCCCAATTGCCTGCGGTAATAACGTTCGTGCTGTAGCGGATGTCGTAGCTTGTTGCCGTACCAGTAGCTCCGTCGTCGCCCGGCGCCGTCCATGTCAGCGTCAGCGACGAAGCCGTCGGGTTTCCTGCCGCAAGCGTCGTCACCTGCGCGGGCGCCGTTGTGTCGCCGCCGCCGCTGGCCGGCGAACCGTACAGCACGATTTCGGCCATCGCTGCCGCCTGGACGTGCAGCTTTACGCGGAGGTAGCGCGTCGCGACGCTCGTCAGCGCGTGCCCGTTCCAGTTCATGTAGCCGGACAGCGGATCGGTGAACAGCGGCGTCGCCGACCAGTTGCCCGGACTGCCGCTGTAGAACGACACATCGCCGCCTGCGTACGTATCGTACAAATAAATGTCGGTCAAGTCGTACTGTTGCCCGAGATCGATGTACGCGTAAAGCGGGTAGCCGGTGTTGTCGTAGCCGGGATTCCACTGATTGGTTGTCGCCAGGCCTGTCGCGTTTGTTCCGCCATGGCCCCCTTTCGGATCGTCGGCAATGTCCTGCTGGTCGACCAGCTTCGTTGCGTCGCCGACCCCGCTTTCGTTTGTGACCATCAGCGTCGTCAGCGCGATTTTGCCGCCGGCTGCGTGTGCAGTTGGCATCCCCTGTCCCGTTCCGAACAAGGGAAGCGCAACCAGCAGCCAAACAAGCAGCATCGCCCATTCTTTCCGTCGTTTCATTAATTCCTCCTCCTCCATCATTAAAATAGTGGTGCACCTTTATTATGGAAGGAAGTTTTTTCCTGCGTAAATAGCGTTATTTCGGGATTGATTGCTCTCTCATATCTTTTCTTCCCGCTTCGGTCGAGCGCGATCCCGCAGAACATCAAAAGCCCGCATTTCGCGGGCTTGATTCGGCATTTTTATTAAACGTCAGCAATGAAAAGGAAGGAACCAATTAGAAGCGCTCGAAGCAATCGTAATTGCGTTGTCGATAGATCAAGCCGTCCTTGAAGTCGAACACACAGCAAAAATAGGCTTCAAGCTTCTGCCCGCTTTTGAACGATCCGACATCGGTTCCAATGACTGCCGTCCAGAACACTTCCGTGATAACGGTTTCGTCGCATTCATAGGATCGTTGAATATCGTAGCGTTGGGATGCCAAAAGCTTGGAGCCGCTTTTCGAGCGCTCAAAAAGAGTCGCTCGGTCGCTGATCGTAAGCTTGGCCGTCAGCCAGTTCGGGTACTCGGTTTGCTCAACCTCGGCATGCAAAATATCGGTGTACTCGCTTTCATCCGTACGGAATTGCTCGATCAGCGAAAAATACTTTTTGACTACTTCCAGCTTCATGTTCATTCGTCCTCCATCCTCCCCATGTTTTGGTTCCGAGTTTCCGCGATGGTGTCCATTCATCCAGCGATACCATTATACGGAAAACAAGGAGGCAATGTTGTGAAAGGATTGTGAAAATGGTGACCATTCTGCGAATTTATCCACATGTAGAAAAAAGGAATCCCCGCTTCGGCTTTCGCTCTGCGGCAGTTCCCTTCCATTGCGCTCAATCTTTATTTTCCAGCAGGGTCCATTTGGCCGACGGGCTGCCAAAATCGGGGATCGTCAGCATTTCGCCGCCGCGAAGCGACGATTCGTGGGCGATCAGGCCCGGGATGCAATACCTCGCCGCCTGCCAGGCGTTGTTCGGCGGCAGCCGGTGCTGGCTGACCGATTTGACAAAGTCGTCGACGAGGAATTGGTGCGAGCCCGCGTGTCCGTTGTGCAGTCCCTTGAATGACTCGGGAAGCCGGTGAACCGGATGCACCTTGGCCACGCCGGAATAATAGTCGCGTTGGATCAATTCGTGCAGCTGCTTGTGCGCGTCGCCGACTTCAACGGTTTGGCACGTCAGGATGTCGGTCAAGTCCTCGATTTCGCCCCATTTGAGCGAAGTCCAGGCTGTCGCATTAAACTGCTCCTCGAATGTCCCTTTCGTGCCGAACAAGCTCATATGCACGCTGCGTTCGCCGCGGCAGCTCCAACCGACTCTGCGGAACTCGTTGATGCGCATCATGCCGCCGTCGGATGTCCGCAGAAGCGCCGTCTGGTTGCTGAATTCGTTGTCCCAGTAGTTCGCCCCCGCCTCGAACACGCCGTCCCCTTCCGTATCCTTGTAACCGAGACAAGATACTTGCGTGGCATGAGCGCCAGTAACGCCGAGGATCATGCTGACCGAATGCGTCGGATAAAACATCGGCGGAAGGCCGGCCGCCTTCTTCCAGTTCGCCCCGTCGGAATGCTTGTACGCATCGTAGAAGCCGTGGCTCATATCGTGCAAATACGCGGCTTCGCCATAGACGATGTTGCCGAAGTCGCCTTGGGCAAACCGGTTGCGGCAATAAATGGTCGCCGGGTAATAATAGCTTGTTTCGCCGGTCATATAAATCAAGCCCGATTGGTCAACCAATTCGATAATCGCCTGCATGTCTTCGATGCTCGACGCCATCGGAACCGCGCAGTACACATGTTTGCCCGCCCGCAGCGCTTGCAGCGTATGCGGCCCGTGCAGGTGCCGGTTCGTGAAGAGCGCGATCGCGTCCACATCGCTTTTGCACAGCTCATCGAGCGACGAATACGTCCGTTTGATCCCGAACCGTTCGGCCGTTTTTTGCAGCTTCTCGGGGACCAGCTCCGCCACCGCCACTTCCTCCACCAACGGATGCGCTTGAAACAATGGAATAAACGATCCGGCAAACCCCGTTCCCACGACACCGATTTTCAGCCCCATCTTAAGCCGATCCCTCCCGTATAAAATCCAATCCGTTATTCAGTTCCTATTGTAATGACCGTCCCCTTCTTTGTATTTGGCGCAAAGCAACAAATCGGTAGCCAATATCACACTCGGACACTTCCGCGGCAAAACAAACTGCCCCGTTCCGGAAACATCCGGGACGAGGCTGTTTGCTCGCTGCCGCCGATCCGGTTGATGCCGGATCAGTACACATTCACTTTTAACCAACTCCCGGACGATTCTGTCGTCCAGGTCGAAACGCCATTAAACTTGCCATAGCTCTGATCGGATCGAACCGGACCGATAGCCCATTCGTAATTGTTCGAGGAATTCGTCGCTTGTCCCAGTACAATCGCATATTTGGTTCCGTCGACCAGGCCGGTATAGGGCAATTCCACATTTATGATGCTGTAACTGGTACTTACCGAACTGGCAGGGATCGTGGCTGAAGCAAAAGCGTCGCCTGTCGGTTGATTGTTGCTGGTGGCGAACAATTCGACCGTCACGTCCGATTGACCCGTGCCGGTACGCTTATGAATGTTGACATCGACACTTGCCAGATGGGGACGATTAATGGCTGTAAACGTCTGGAATCGTTTGACTTCATTCTCTGTCGATCCGAACGAATTGCCGCCATTGTTATTCGTAGACAGATCGATCACTGTTACCTGCGGCGTTTCGAGCAGTTCGATCTCGGATAATTGCAGCTCGCCGCCCCCGTTATTGGATGTAACTTCCAGCCGATAATATCGATAAGGCTTGTTGTTGTTGAATGTATAAGTATTTTTCTGGTAGTAAGACGCAAATGATTGGTCTGATCTTGTATCTAATGTCGTCCAATCTTCCCCATCATTCGATCCCTGTAACGTCCAATTCTTAGGATTCCTGTCGGGCATGTCATTTGCCGATGTAATCGAGTACTTGGAGAAGACATAGGCCCATTTAAATTGGATCTGGATCCAGCCCGTACTGGAGCCTGTATACCATTTGGTGCCCGTGTCACCGTCGAATGCTTTTTCCTTTCCTTCATTTGAAGGACTTTCTCCTGTCGCCGTTATGATGGCGCCGACAAAAATCGAAGAGGCTTGAGGTACCGATACCGCGATGGGGCTCGTATCCGCTGTCGTGCCGTCGAATATTCGCGTTACCGTGAACACCACGTCCACATCCGCTGCCGCTGGCGGCGGTGTGATTCCCCCGTTCGTATCGATGATTTCCGGATGGCTGGACGTATGTATGGCGATCGTATAGCCTTCCGGCACGCTTGGCAATGCCAGGCTTGTCGCATCTACGCCCGGTCCCGATACTTCCATAATCGTTGCAGCTACTTCTCCTGCGGTCGGCGATATCATCCCGCTCAATAAATCTCTTACTTCCTCGGAGGAGAACATCGATTCCGATCGGGTCAACGAATAAACGACATCGTCGATATGAACCCCGTCTCCGGATCGATCCTCAATAACGGTCTGCGCATGCGCTGACTGAACGGGCGCGCTGGCACAAAGAAGCAAACAACAAACGAGCAATCCCGGTTTCATTCTCAAAACAATACCCCTCCATGTTCGTGTCAGCGATCACTCCTTAACCAATTATATCCGGTTTTCCGCAATAGTGCATCGGAATTAGTTCAAAAGAATGAGCGTTCACCGTACTCGCTCGTTCGACTAAGGCAAAATAGGCCATAAAACATGGCCTATTTCGCAATCCCCGTATAACGGGCGCTGTCGCCCCCCGACGTTAGTCGCCGCCCTCCTCCTTGATGCCGAGCCGATCCAGAATCAACGTGGCGAACACGGTAGCGCCCGTCAAGAGACAC
The DNA here is from genome assembly GCF_004764705.1 of Paenibacillus cymbidii. Lineage (GTDB taxonomy): Bacteria > Bacillota > Bacilli > Paenibacillales > NBRC-103111 > Paenibacillus_AN > Paenibacillus_AN cymbidii. Next base: position 141,589 of record NZ_SHLX01000005.1, read on the forward strand.
GCTTCGTCGGCGACAAACAGCGGACTGTGCAAACCGTGGGCGTTCTCCGCATTTTCATGCGGGCCCGTGCCAAGCCAGAAGAAACAGCCCGGAACCTCAAGCTGGTAAAACGCGAAATCTTCTCCCCCCATGGTAGGTTCCGCCTCGACCCAATTTTCGCTGCCCACGACTCGTTCGGCGGATTGCCGCAATCGCCTCGAACACTGCTCATCATTGATCACGGCATGAACCTGATGGATATAGTTCACTTCGGCCCGACAGCGATGGGCCGCTGCGATTTGCGACGCCACCCGCTCGATTCGTTCCGGCAGCTGCTCCCTGACTTTGTCCGAATAGGAGCGTACCGTGCCGGTCAACTCGACCGAAGCGGGAATGACATTGTTGGCCAAACCGCCGTGGATGCTCCCGATACTGACGACGGCATGCTGGCCCGGTGTAATTTCCCGGCTTACGATCGACTGCAGCCCGGTAATGACTGCCGCAGCGGCAACGATCGGATCGTGGCATTGATCCGGCATCGAGCCGTGTCCTCCTCTGCCGGAAATCACGATTTCGATCCGGTCCGTTGCAGCATGGAAAATCCCGGGTTTCCCCGATACTTTGCCCGCAGGCAAAGTCGGCCAATTGTGCAGCCCGTAAATTTCGTCCACCCCTTCGAGCACCCCGTCCGCAATCATCCGTTTCGCTCCGGTTACCGACTCTTCCGCCGGTTGGAAGATGAACCGCACCGTTCCGGCCAAACGATCGCGGGAACCGGCGAGAAGGGCGGCGGCACCAAGCAAAACCGTCGTATGCACATCGTGACCGCAGGCATGCATGACGCCGGGAACTTCCGATGCGAAAGGCAGGTTGGTCTGTTCCGCAATCGGCAGCGCGTCGATGTCCGCCCGCAGCGCGATCGTCGGACCGGGAAGCTTCCCGGTTAAATCGGCCACCACTCCATGCCCCCCGACTCCGGTTTTGACGGGCAATCCCAGCTCGCGCAGCCTCGCGGCGATCTGGGCGGCCGTCCGCACTTCTTCATTGCTGAGCTCGGGAAACCGGTGCAGATCCCGGCGAAATGCGATCAACTCGGCTTCGAGTTTGTTCGCTTCTTGTTCAGTTAACATGGATGTACGCCACTCCATTCGATTCCATAATTTTTTACATATATTGTAAATCATTACCGTTTCAAATACTTGTCGTATTGCGCTTTTTTGATCCCGATCGCTTCCTCCACGTTCATCTTCTTCAGCGTTTGCAAATACGCATCGTACTCGGTATCGATATTGGCTTTGCCGACAATAAACTTGTCGATCATTTCCTTCACGTATTTATTGACGTCCGTCATGATTTTGGCGTACTTGTCGTCCTCCTCCTGCGTCCCTGACAGAGGCGGGAGCAGCGGTTGGTAAGTGCCGTCCATCGCTTTGATGCCTGCGACCTCGGCGGGCGAAAGCAAGGAAGCTCTGGACTCCAGGATTTGATAATGAACGAAGTATTCCGGGAAAATACCGAATGATCGGGCGCCATTGATCCCGCCTTTTTCATGTTTGACGATCTTATCGGCAAACTTGCGCACGCCGTTTTCTTCCGTATACGTATCCCCTTTAATCCCCCAGTTGGTCAACGTGATCCCTTCATCGGTAAAGAGGTAGTCCAGCCATTTGACGATCAGCTCCGGATCTTTGGCTTTGGCGGATACGTACAGCGCCTTGTTGTAGGCAGGCCTTCTGATCGAAAATTGGTCGCCATAAGGCCCCTTCAATGGCGCGAGACCTTCAAACTGCTTGCCCATGTCTTTAAAAATCGGAATATACTCGATACTGTCGCTCATGAAGAACACTTTGTCTTCTTTTACCTTCTGCTGGAATATTTCCGTGGTGTTGGTGATGTACTCCTTGTCGATCAAATTGTCCTTGTACAAGGTGCTCAAATACTTGAGCGCTTCCTTGAATTTGGGCGATTCGTAAGGAGGATACGTCAATTGGCCCTTTACAATGCGAAAATCGTCCGAAACATCGTATGCGCTGAAGATGGGCAACGTGAGATACCCGAGTTCCCGCTTCGAGATCGGGTAGCTGTTCGGATATTTCGCTTTCATGGCTTTTAACGTAGTGGACAGCTCATCCAGCGTCGCAGGAGCTTTCAGATTCAATTCTTTTAATACGCTCGTTTGAATCATCGACGCCGTCAAATATTTGATTTCCGATCTGAACTGAGGGATGTAGTAAATTTCCCCTTTGTCGTTTTTGACCATCTTTTTGATCAGCCCGTTTTCGTCGTCCATTTTTTTCATGATGTGTTGGCCGTATTTGGCGAGCAGATCGTCCAGCTTGATAAACAATCCTTTCGACGCAAACTTGTTCATCATATCCGGCGGCCCCACCATCACATCCGGGATATTCCCGGACGAAACCAATACATTCAGCTTCTGCTCCAGTTCTTCCGCAGGAACCAGCTTCCAGTCAATATTGACATTGGTTCGGGCTTCAAGCTCCTTGAAGACGATCATATCATTGGAAACGGGCGCAAACGGAAAATTGGCCGCATAGTACGAAATGGTCGCTTTGTTTTTGCTGATTGGCAGCGTCCCCCCTTCTGCATTTGCCGACGGTTGAGCCGACGACTTGGGCGCTTCGCTCGCCTGTCCCGCTTTGGGCGATTCGTTCGCAGGCGGTTCACTGCTCTTCGAGCTTGAACAAGCGGAAACGATAACCAATGCCATAACCGTCAAACCGATCAAGACCCTTTTCCCCATAAAAATAACCTCCCATGGATGATTTCATTTCCATTAGCCCTTAATGGCTCCGATCATGACGCCTTTGACGAAATACTTCTGCAGGAACGGATAAGTGACCAGCAGCGGCAGCATCGACAGGAAGATGACGGCGCAGCGCAAGCCCATCGGCGTCATGCCTCCGTATTCCCTCGTTTGCATGGCATCCTTCACGAAGTTGTCGGACATCGAAACGACCAAATCCCGCACGATCAGCTGCAGAGGAAACAAATCTTTTTCCGTCAAAAAGATCAACCCCGAGAAAAAATCGTTCCACCGGCTGACCGCGTAAAACAACGCGACGGTAGCAATTACCGGCCTGTTCAACGGAATGACGATTTGAAACAAAATTCTCAGGTCGCCCGCTCCGTCGATTTTGGCCGCTTCCTCCATACTTTCCGGCATGCTCTGAAATACGGTGCGCATGATGATCAGCAAATACACGGCAACGGCGCCGGGAATAATCAAGGCGGCCCGCGTATCCAGCAAGCCCAAATCTTTGACTACCAGCACATAAGGGATAAGTCCGCCGTGAAACAGCATCGTAAACGCGATCATAAACATGAAGAAATTGCGCCCGATCAAACCTTTCCTGGCCAACACATAAGCGGCGAAAATGGTGAGGATCAACGAATACAAGGTTCCGACAAACGTATAAAAAATCGAATTGGCGTACGATTGCAAAAAGTTAGGATGCTCCAGCGCCAGTTTGTAGCCGGTTGTGCTGAACCCGATCGGCCACAGGACGACCTCATTGGAAGCAACCGCAACGCTAGCGCTGATGGAAACGCTGAACGTATAAAGGACCGGATATATGCAGAGCGCTGCGATGACCAGAAGGGCAGCTACAATCAACCCTCTGACGATGGCATCCCCCGCCGGGCTTGTTCGCGAAGATGATCGCACGGGAACCTCCTTCCTCTACCATAAGTAAGTATCCGAATATTTTTTGGCCAACCGGTTGGCAATCACAATGACGATAAAGCCGATTGCCGATTGGAACGCGCCGACGGCTGTAGCAAAGCTGTAATCCGCGTTAAGCAAACCTTTGAAATACACATACGTCTGAATGACATCCGCCACTTCCGCAGTCAACGAATTGGACAACAGGATGATTTCCTGCCAGCCGACATTCAGAATGTTGCCGAGCTTGAGGATGAGCAGCAGGATGATCGTCTGTTTGATTCCGGGCAGCGTGACGTGCCACATTTGGCCGAAGCGTCCGGCGCCGTCGATTTCCGCAGCCTCATAAATGTCACTGTCGATTCCCATGATGGCGGCTATGTAAATGATGGCCGTAAAGCCTGTCGACTGCCATATATCCATCATCGTATAAATCGCGCGAAACCACTTCGGTTCGGTCAGAAATGCGATCGGTTCGCCGCCGAATGATGTGATCAGCACATTCACAATGCCCGATTCGGGGGAAAGCATATTTTTGATCATGCCGACGACCACAACGATCGAAATAAAATACGGGAGAAACACGACGGTTTGAATCGTTTTGGTAAACAGCTTGTTTTTGATCTCGTTGAGCAGCAGCGCCAAAATAATCGGGGCCGGGAACCCGAACACGAGCAGGTACACATTAATCAGCAGCGTGTTGCGGATCAACTGCCAGAAGTAATAGGAATGGAAAAATTCGTTAAAATGCTTGAATCCGACCCACGGACTTGCCGCTATCCCCTTGATAATGTCCAAATCTTTAAAAGCGATTTGCAGCCCCCACATCGGTATGTAGTGAAAGATAATAAAATTCAGCAAAACCGGGAGCAGCAAAACATACATATACCGGTCGACAATGATTTTTCTGATTGTCTTGGGCATTCGAACACCGACCTCCTCGCTCATTCCGTAATCCGTACAATCAGGCTGTCAGGTCACATTTTATATCCGCCTCCTTCTTGCATTCGAGTCGTGGTATCGATACCACGACTTCGATGGAGCAATCATACACTACGCTGCAAATCCCTGTCAATGAAAAAACTTCACTCCACTATCGCATCGCAACCCCGGCGCTCCGGCCGGTTCAAATCAAAAATGCGGTACAAGGTTGCCACCCTGACACCGCATTTTTTGCTTGACCTATTGCATCGGCCCCTTATTACTCCGGGCGGGAGCCGGTTGCGCGCCAATCGAAATGATCGTCAAACGGGTAGAACGGACGGCTGACTCTATGCATCTTCAATGACCGCAAATTGGGCGTGCTGTCGCCCGGCGTATCCAGAATATAGATGCGGCTGGAATAACGGCCGAAATCGGCGCGAAACTGATTCGCGGATTTGACCTGCACGATGTCGGCTTCGCGGGGCTCCAGTCCCATCGTCCGATAGACGTTGGAATCGCCGATAAAGGCCGACTTTTCGGCCAGCAGCAACGATATCGTGCCGATCTCGATCACGACGCATCGTCCCATTCGTCCGGTCATGTTGGCGATAAACCCGTTGCCGAAGCGGAAATCGCCGTCCCCGATGCGCCGGATCAGGCCGGTAATCGTGATCGGGCTGCCATGCCTGCGATTGATCGCGTACCCGACGTCAAGTGTCGCCATCCGTCCTACGCCGACGGCTATCGCCTGTTCGACGGCGGCGGCGTCCACCAGCGTGACGAGACAGTTCAGCTCATACTGCGCCCCCGCAGCCAGGAGCTCCTTCAGCACCGTATTGCTGTCTCCGGTCGCTCCCGCGCCGGCGCTGTCGGCGGAATCGGACACGATGAACGGCTCTCCGTCGCCCCGCTTCTCGATCGCCTGCTTGACAATATCCGCTACGGAAGCCAATTGCACATCAAATTCGTGCCGCTTGTCCCACACAAGCTCGGCAAGCCGTTCGCATTCCCGCTCGGCCGCTTCCCGCTCGTCCCCGACAACGACAACCGCAAAACCAAGCTCGGTTATATCGAGCCAGGGCTGCACCGGGAACAGGGAAGTGACGGTCGACCGACCTTCCCTTTCGCCTGCTTCCGCTTCCCGCCACAATTGGGCGAATGGGCCATGCGTCGTCTGGCTGTTCTCCGCCGGCACAATCATCGGCAGCTTGCGCAAAGCCAGATGCGGGCTCGACTCGCCCCGGACGATGCGAAACAGCAGTTTACCGGCGCGGTAGCCGGTCCGATCGAAATCGGTGTGCGGATAAGTCCGATACCCCACGATCGCGTTCACTTGACGCGCCAATCGTTCGGTGACGTTCGCATGCGGATCGAGCGACACGACAAGCGGAACCGCCGTTCCGAGCTGCCGCCTGATCGCCGCGACCAACTCGCCTTCGACATCGTCACAGCCTTGGGCGGCCATCGCCCCGTGCAGCGCAAAATATACCCCGTCGCACGCAGGCGCCTGCTCGAATTGCCGGACGAACATGTCGATGATCGCGTGCAGATCGTCAAGGCCGATCCGACCGGCCGGGTGCGCGTGCAAGTACAAGGTCGGAATAACCGCCACCGCTTCCTCTCGCGCCGCTTCATAGAAGCCGAACATTTCGTTCCGGAACGGCATGTTGCCAAGCTCTTCGCCGGCGCGGAACAGGTGGCTGCGGAAGTGGTCGATAGTCGTTGCAATCGGACTGAACGTATTCGTCTCCTGAAGGAGCCCGCCCGCAAGGATGTTCATACCGCTCACTCCTCCCGATCACGCTGCGCCGCTCCGCTCCCGGGTTCCGGCGCCGGCTTCGCATAGCCGGGCCGCAGCGGCGGACGAATCCAGCTATGCTCCTTGTGGCTGCCGTCGTCCTCCAGCTTCGCATGGTAAATTTCGATCAGCTCCAGAAACGCCAGCTGCGCTTCTTCGCTGTCTTCAAGCAATTTCCCCCAGGGCTTGCGTGCGGAATCGTACGGGTAATCCTCGGGCGCCAGCCGGCTGTAACGCTCGCAGTCGAGCAACGTGCGCAAATAGACGATCCGCCAGCGCCAGCGGCCGCTCCATTGTGCCGGCATATCGCCGGCTATTCGCTCCGCAAGGTGCCGGGCCGTACGGGCATCGTCCAGATCGGCGGCCTCGCCGGCTTCGACGAGCGTCTGATTGCGTTCGATCAGCCGAAAGATGCGCAGCGCGTCATCGACCGACGGTTCGCCAAATTCGAAGGCCGCATATTCCCGCAGCGTCTGTTCCGCCGTTGTATTCCGGTCCCAATAGAATTGGCTGACAATTACTTTATTTACATCCTCCGACAGCCCTTCGGAATAAGGCAGCCCTCCCTGGATAACATGCCGGATCGGCGCCCACAGCCGGTCCAACCGCGCGGGCAGCGGGTTGGCCCCGAAGCCTCCCCACGGGTGAAGCCCCCACATGCTGATTTCCGGAAAATTAAGCAGCGGCACATGACCGGGAACACCGTGACGAAGCGGATATTCCGGGTACTCGTCATGAGAATCGGCCATAATGTAATCGACCCAGTCGTTGCCGCGTTCCAGCGATTGGCGAAGCAGCTCCCATTCCCCGATCACCGGCCGATCGAAGCACCAGACGCCCAGCATATGTTTGATCGCCGGGAACGACTCGCGCGTCCACCGGACGATATCGCGGGAAAGCAGCAGGTATCCGTTGCCTCCCCACGGCATGCAAACCTCGCAGCCGCAGCCGCCTTCGTCGTAAGGCGACAACGCCAAAAAATCGAGCGGCACGTCGGCGAAACGGCGAAGCAGTTCCCGCACGTTTTCTTCGATATAAGCTTTTGCTCCGGGCCGGGCCGGGCACAACGTAACGCCGTTATTGCCTTTTTTTCCGAGCGGATCGAAATTCGGCGTCGCCCTCAGCTCCTCCGGCGTATTGCGGAACATGCTGTTCGAAGCGAAGTTGATGCCGATTTGCATATCCAGCGATTGGGCGGCGGTATAAATCATCTTGAGCTGCGCGATGCTGACGTCCGTTTCCGGATCTTCCCAACCGTCCAGATTCAGAAATGGAACGGTCAGCAGCAGCCGGTTGTAACCCCAAAGCGACAGCTCCTCCAGATATGCGGTCACCTCTTCGCGGCCCGCCACGTGATACCAGTTGAAGAAATGGGTCGCAAAGTACAGGCAGCGAAATTCGCAGTCCGGCTCGGAGACGCCGCGCCAGGCGGACGGCTGCCAGCTGCCGGGAGCAAAACGCGACGTATGAAGCCATTTGCCGGCTCCGTATAAGACGCCGAGAACGCTTCCTCCCTCGATTGTCGTCTCCTTCGCAGCGCTTTCGCCGATTCGGAAGCCTTCGGATGAAAGCGACGGATCCAGCTTCAACACCAACGAACCCATTTCTCCCGCCATCTCCGCGCCCGTCGTTCGTTCCTCGAGCTGGCGCCCGACGATGGCCGCGATGCGCGACAGCGTCAACCTCGTTTGCTTGCCCGATGCCGACGGCATGAGCGAGTTGTCTTCTTCATAACGGATAACGAATGAACCGATTTGTTGCATGTCAGCCTCCTGTGAACTCCCCAGCGCCAATACCGGGATGACGGCGGCATCCATTCAAGCTTGCACTTCGTTCCGGTACTGGACGGGATTATATTGCGTCACTTCCTTGAACGTGCGGCTGAAATGTTTCCAGCTTCCGTAGCCGACCATTTCCGCCACTTCGTAAATCTTGATGCCCGGATTGCGCAGCAGCCGCTTCGCTTCCTCCATCCGCAGGGCGGTCAAATAGGTGAGGAAGGTGACGCCCATCCGCTCGCGGAACAACCGCCCGATATAATTCGGGCTGACGTAGGCCGCATGTCCGACATCCACAAGCGTCAACGGTTTGTGCATGTTGTCGCGGATGTATTCCTTGGCGAGCTGAAGCACGCGCCCTTCCTGCTTGTCCGGCACGAGCTTGGTCAGCAGAAAGCTCAGTCCGCTCATCAGCTTCTGCAGGTAGTCGCGCTCGTTTCTGGACCAGATCAGCTTCATCATTAATTCGGATATGAACTGCGTCGCATACAGATCCGGAGCGTGCCTTCCCTCGTGCATTTTTTTGCACAAGGACAACAGCAGCAGCTCGATGCCGCTTTGCACATGCATCACGCTGTTATGCGAGAACAGGAGACTCACCTCCTGCTCGACCTCGCGCATGAGCGCCTGCAAATCCGTCACTTCCCAGGCGGCATAAATGCGCTCCAGATTCAGCCGGATTGCCGGCGGCTGCATCGTGGAATACCGGTTCCGCCGAACTTGCGTTTGGCCGAAGACGCGGAGCATCAACGCGCTGCATGCCTGAACCGCCAGCTGGTCAAGGCCGATTGCGCCCCGCTCGACGACAGCCGATACTCCCGCGCTGAACAGCAGCGCATGGGGGCCCGCTCCGAAGGAAAACAATCCTTCCGTCACCTGCCGAATCGTCTCCTCCGCCTCCTGACGCGTGTTCGCGGCGACGCCGATGAGCATATTGCCCGGATCGAGCTTGACAAAGCCTTGCAGCAGGCACATCGTTTGCCCCTGCTGCGCGATCAATCGGCCGATCCGCTGTTCAAGCTCATCCGCACAGCTCCCGGCGGCGCTTTCCTCCGTGTCGTCGGGATCCACGGCTACTACGGCGAGATAGTCGCCCTTCGTGCCGAGGAAGTTTTCCCAGGTTCGATTGATCGACTGCCGGCGCGTTTGGCGCACCCGCTCCTTGCAAGCTTCCAGCGTAACGATCAATTCTTCGATCTGCAGCGGCTTCAGCAGAAAGTCCGCCGCTCCAAGCCGAAGTGCCTGCTGCACAGTGCCGAAATCTTCATAACCGCTCACGATCACCGAATGCACGAGAGGAAAGCGGGCTTTCACCTGCTCGATCAGCTTGAGCCCGTCCATGGCGGGCATCCGGATATCCGTAATGACCAGGTCCACCTCGCGGGCAAGCAGGCATTCCATCGCTTCCGCGCCGTTGGCGGCCGCCGCCACTACGGTCAGCTCCGGAAATTGCGGCTTGATTTGTTCCAGCAGACAGACGAAGCCTTCGCGAATTTCCGGTTCATCGTCGACAATGACAACTCTCAAGACGCTCCCTCCCGCTCGTTGCGATTCGGATCGACGGGTAGCAGAAACGATACGATCGTCCCCGCCCCTTCCATGCTGTCGATGGCAAAGAAGCCTCTGCCTCCGTAAAGCAGCTCGATTCGTTGGCATACATTGGCCAGTCCGATGCCTGCCGCGCCTTGTTCATGGTATGATTTCCGCAGACCGGCATTGACCTTCTCCAACTGCTGCACGGACATCCCCGGCCCCTCGTCGGCAACGCTGCCGGCAATATATTCGCCGTCCAGCCGCAGCCGGATCCGAATATCGACCGTATGATCGTACGGCGATTCGCCATGCTTGATCGCATTTTCGACCAGCGGCTGGATCACGAAACAAGGAATCGTCGCTTCCAGCACCTCCGGCTCAATCTCCATGCTGACCTGCAGCCGTTCCCCGAATCGCAGCTGCTGGATCACGAGCAAATGCTCGATCAGCGTCACTTCCTGCCTGACGGAAACAAAATCCTGCTTATGCTGGGCATGGTAGCGGAGCAAATGTCCGAGCGAAACAAGGCCCATCTCGGTGCTTTCGTATTTGCCCGATTTCTGCGTCATGCGCACCATTTCGAGCGCGTTGTACATGAAGTGGGGGTTGATCTGGCTGCGCAAGCTTTGGATTTCCGCTTCCTGCCGGAGCAGCCGGTTGCGCAGCACCTCTTCGACGAGCGTGCGAATGCGTTCGGACATTTGCTTGAATGCCCGGGCGAGACGGCCGACCTCGTCGTAGCGGCCGGCATCGATCGTAATATGAAACTGGTTGCTTTCCAGATTCCGGGCCTGCACCGTAAGGCTGCGCAGGTTGCGGGTAATCCCGTACGAGATCAGGACGGACAACCACACCGTAAGCAGGATGCCGGCCACGACGGCCCAGCCGGTCACCTTCTGCACGTTGTGAATGCCTTGATTCAAATTGCCGGACGGGATCATTGCGACAATTTTCCAGCCGGTCTTGAGTGAAGTATTGTAGCTGAACAAATAGCTCGTTTGCTCCAGCCTGACCGTACGCGCCGCCGGTTCCTCCTTCGCGCCAGCATCGTCGCCGCCGATCGTCAGATGAAACAGCGCGTCCCACTCTTGTCCGATCTGCCCGGAATCGGGAGAGTAGACGATCCGACCGCGCTGGTCGAGGATGTACACCCGCGAATCCGCTCCAAAATCAAGCGGCGCCATCATCTCCTGCACCGGCCGCAGCGAACCGTTGACTTGCAGCATGCCGGCGACGCCACGCTCGTTCAGATTGCGGACCGGCTGCACGATCGAAATCGCATAACGGTTTCCTTTGGAGAACGCTCCCGAAACAATGCCGAGCACGGTGGGCGAATACTCCTTCTGCTCCGACTGCGTTGTCATGGCAAAACCCGGGTCAAACGATGTCTGAGTCTGCCACATGCCCCCCTCGAGCGCGCGTATGTACGACGCTCCGGACGGCAGATAAAACACGACGTCGAGCAAATCGCCGTCCGATTGCTTGATCACCGCGCGCAGAATGGCGTCCAGCCCGATCGTATCGGCCAAACTGCCGCTTGCCGCTCCGGGTTTGTCCAGCGCGAGCTTCATGAGCGCCGCATAGGAATCCGTCGCCAGTATCGACTGCGAATCGGAAATGAGGCCCTCCACATAACGGTCCATCTGTCGGTTGACTTGCGTCAAAATTTGCGGAATATACTGCCGCACTTCACGCTCCGAAGCGGAGCGGAACGTCGTGAGCGCATAAATCGTCACCGATACGATAACAGCAATAAGCAGCGCCGAAAACAGAATCGACAGCTTCCATACCATCGGCCAGTTTCTGAACTGCCGAAATCGGAATTTCATCACCCGTTCGCTCCCCTCCTCCCCACTATACACGATAACGGTGCCACTTTTTAGTAGGAGGATGAAGGAAGATCGGATCGACCCGCCGCCAACGAGCCGATCCGCCGGATGTCTGCAGCTACTTGGCGATTCCCATCGCTTTCAGTTGTTCGGATGCTTGCGTCAGCATCTTTTCCCCGCCTTTTTTCAACCAGTCCGCTTTGAAGCTTGCATAGTCCGCTCCTTTATCAAGCACGTACTTGATTTCGAATTCGGCCTTCAGTTGATCGGTTGCGGTCTTCAGCGCGCTGTCGAACGTGACGAGGTCCTGGAAGTTGGGGTATGCGGGCGAGGCGGCCACGCCGTTGTCCAGCCCGATTCTTTTTTTCGTCGCGTCCGTCAGCGGGCCCGCGCCGTAAAACACTTTGTCTCCGACCGCAACCCAGGAACCCCAGTCGATCAACCCCGTATTTTTCGTACGCACCGTGTCCGGCACCGTATCGAAATAGGTCAAGCCGCCGCCCATGTCCACCAGCTTATTGCCGATTCCCGGCACGCCGACTCCCCAGCGCAAGGCAAAATACGCTTCATTCGGATACGTCACGTCATTGAGCAATTTCAGAATCCGCTGCAGTTTGACCGGATTTTTGGCCGCTTCTGCCGTGATGGCGTACATACCGCTCGACACGCTGCCCGGAGGACGAAGACCGCCGGCGCTTCCCGCCTTCGGCAGCGTCATCGGCAACCATTGTGTCGTCGGGTCTTTGCCCGAATTCGCGAATACGTCCGCTTCGCCATACAGATCCGCCGGCGGATACCAGGCAATGCCGTATTTGTCGCCGAACAGCTTCGCCTTCCGCTGCTCCCAGCCTTGCGTGTACCAGTCCGGATCGATCAGCTTCTCGCTGACGATCGTCCGCAGCAGGTCCAGAAACTTCTGGTGATTGCCGTCCATGATCGTATTCGTCAGCTTGCCGCCGTCCATATAATAGCCTACCGAATCGCCGCCGGACGTCGCCGGGCCGGTCGGGCCGAACATCGCGGCCAGGAAGCTGATTTCGCCGACGCCTTTGCCCGCCCCCGCTGCGCTGATGCCCCATGTGTCGTCTTTCCCGTTTTTGTCCGGATCCTTGAAGGTGAACGCGCGCAGCACGTCAAGCAGCTCTTTCTCATTCGTCGGCTGCTTCATGCCCAGGCTGTCGAGCCAATCCTGGCGAATCATCATGCCCCAGTTATTCGTTCGCGGCGCCACCGGCAAACCGATCAGCTTGCCGCCCACCGTGCCGTACGGAATCGACAGGTCGTTGAAATTGGCCTTGATGGAGGGCACCTTGTCCAGATAAGGCTTCAAGTCGTCGAGCAGCACGCCCTGGTTGTGCAGCTTGACGATTTTGTTCTTGTCCGAGGCGAAAATAATATCCGGCGGCTGATTCGAAGAAAACTGCACCAGCAGCTTGTTTTCCAAATCGTTGGCGTTGATGTTGTCAAACTGGATATCGACGTTGAATTTGTCGTTGAGGTATTTTTTGATCGGATCTTCCCCGTTGGCGGGATTGTTGATCCATCCGTTTACCATGATGTGCAGCTTGACTTTCTCCGCCATATTGTCCGCAGCAGGCTTCGGCGAAGACGAATTCGCCGACCCGGACGGAGCCGTGCTGGCGGCGGTGCCGGTGCTCGTGCTAGGCGAAGCGGCAGAATTGCCGTTATTTTTGCTTGTACATCCGGCCAAGAGCGAACCAACGAGCAACAGCGCCAAAGACAACGTCCCTACCGATTTTTTCATCCAAGATAACCCTCCCGGAAATAGTGGTTGGCTTCCTCTATCCTTTGACAGCCCCCATATACACGCCTTTGGTAAAATATTTTTGCAGAAACGGATATACGCACAAAATAGGTACGGTGCCGAACACGACGACCGCCATTTTCAGCGATTCGACCGATACGCGGTTGGAGGCATCCAGCACGTTGATCGGGTTGAAATAGCGGCCCAGCTCCGGATTGACCAGCAAATTGCGGATCAGCAGCTGGATCGGATACAGCGATTTATCGTTCACATAAATGAGCGCGTCGAACCAGGCATTCCAATGGGCAACGGCAATGAAAAGGCCGATCGCGGCCATGGCCGGGGCGCTCATCGGCACCATGACGCTCATCATCAGCCTGCCCTCCCCGGCACCGTCCACAATGGCGGCTTCCTCCAGTTCCTTGGGCATGCTCTCGAAAAACTGCTTCAATACTAGCACGCTCCAGCTGTCGATTGCCATCGGCACGATGAGCGACCAGAAGCTGTCCAGCAAGTGCAGCTCCTTCATAACGACATACGTGGGCACGAGCCCGCTGGGAAACAAAATCGTGAGCAAGATGCAAAAAATGAGTCCTTTGCGCCCCGGAAGATGATGCCGCGACGCGATGTAGGCTGTAATCGTCGTCAGCGACAGCGTTACGATCGTACCGACGACCGTACGTTCGATGCTGATCTTCAGGGCGTTCACGAACGTGCTTCCGGCAAACAGACGCTCATAGGCAAGCAGTGTCGGATGAGACGGCCACAGCACCAGACCGCCCTTGTCGATCCATTCCTGCTCGTTCACCAGCGAGGTTGCGACAATATATACCAGCGGATAGAGCGATACGAAGGAAACAAGCAGCACGGTTGCGAGCGCTACCATCTGGTATTTTACCATATTCCCACTCCTGCCAGTTTTTTCGACAGCTTATTGACGCCCAGCACGAGGGCCAGTCCGAACAACGATTGAAACAGCTGGGCGGCCGAAGCGACACCGTACTGCATTTGGCCGAGCCCTTCCCGGTATACCCACGTATCGATAATGTCTCCGACGCCGTAGGTGGCCGGATTGTAGAACAACAGCACTTGCTCGCCCCCGGCATACAGGATGTTGCCGAGCGAAAGTGTAAGCAGGAAAATCATCAGCGGCTTCAAATTCGGCAGCGTCACGTGCCATATTCTGCGCCACGGACCGGCGCCGTCGATCGTTGCCGCCTCGAACAAGGACGGGTTGATCGCGCTTAGGCCGGCCAGGTAAATGATCGTTCCCCACCCCAGCTCCTTCCAGACCGCAGACCCGATCAGCAGCGGCTTGAACCAGCCCGGCGACAGGAGGAAATTAACCGTCGTTCCTCCAAGCCGTTCGATCATCTGATTCACGATGCCGAGATTGGAGAACAAGGCGAATACAATGCCGTAAACGATCACCATTGAAAAAAAGTGCGGGATGTACACGATCGTCTGGCTGATTCTGCGAAGCTTGGCGGAATACAGGTCGTACAAAAAAATGGCCAAAACGAGCGGCGGCAAAAAGCCGATTCCGATGCGCAGCATACTGATGACAATCGTATTCTGCAGCGCGTTGTGAAAGTCGGACATGGCAAAAATGTGCGTAAAATGCGCCAAACCGACCCACGGGCTGTGCCAGATGCCGTCCGCAAGCCGATAATTCTTGAACGACAGAACGGCTTGCACGATCATGGGATACAACTTCAGAACCGAATAATAGGCCAACACCGGAAGCGCAAGCAAGTAGAGAACCCAATACTGTTTGAGACGCAGCGCTTTGATTGCCTTTCTCCCCTCCCCGTCTATTGCCGGATTTCCGCATCGAACCGCATTCGAACGGTTGCGCCGCAACGGGCTCCGGTACTTTCATTTTAACGGCCCTCCCCGCGCAAAAATATGCCGCAAAACATCCAAAAAGGAATGGATCGCGCACAGTTTGCAGCGCATCGCGATCCCCGTTCCTTCATGATGTATACGCGTCCGTCAAAGAAAGTCCGCCATCGACGACAACGACGCTTCCGGTCATATTGCGGTTTCTCGGGTGACAGAGATGCGCGACCTGCCAGGCGACTTCTTCGGCTTGAATGAAGGA
This sequence comes from Paenibacillus cymbidii, assembly GCF_004764705.1. Classification (GTDB taxonomy): domain Bacteria; phylum Bacillota; class Bacilli; order Paenibacillales; family NBRC-103111; genus Paenibacillus_AN; species Paenibacillus_AN cymbidii. The sequence goes on from NZ_SHLX01000005.1 coordinate 156,981, forward strand.
GCCGACGGGAATGTTTTTTACGGCTTCCTCGCGCATGCCCGGATTGCGGGTGAATATTTTTTTCACCAGCCCGGCGTCTACCGCCCCGGGCGCAACTTCGTTAACCAGAATGCCGTCGGGAGCAAGTTCTCTGGCCAGGCACCGGCAAAGCGAGCGAACAGCGGCTTTGGACGCGCAATATGCCGGAGACTGGATATGCGCGCTATGCCCCGCCCAGCTCCCGATAAAGACGATTTTCCCGGCCCGCCGTTCTCGCTTGAGCTGCCTGGCGCCCAGCTGCGCCAAACAAAACGCTCCTTTGACGTTGACGTCAAGCTCGTGCTGCAGCTGCTCCATGCCGATTTCCAATCCGAGGCGGACGGTGACAATCCCGGCGTTCGGAATAATCAGCGTCGGCGTGCCGAGCTGCTCCGTCGTCCGTTCCAGCCACCGCGCTACCTCGTCTTCTCTGCTTACATCGACCTTGGAGTACCGCACCTCGATCTGCTTGCTCCGCAGTTCGGCCAGACGTTCGCCAACGTCGCAATGATCCTCTTCTAGCAAGTCGCCGATCGCAATGCGCGCCCCTAGGCCGCCCAGCTCTTGCCCAATCGCATACCCGATATCCCCCAGCCCGCCGCTGATGATCGCCACCTGAGTATGAAACGGTCCCATGTCCGCCGCTCCTCTCCCCATTCGCCAATTTCGATTTTCGCCTCTCTTAAACAGCATCCAGCGGATAAATCGGACGTTGCAGGTGCTCGTATTGAAAATAAGCCAGATTGGAGGCGCAGCAGCCCGGGGTATCCACAGGAATGACCTTGCGGCAGACGGACCCGAACGCCGTTTTCCAGGCAATCGCCGATTTGACGACAATCACGTGGAACGACTCCGCTTGCAGGCCAACGCACCGAATCAGATTGATATCGAAGGGGGCGACGCGTTTGCCGGTAAGAACGATCGTCAGTTGCCCGCATTCGATCACGGCGGATTTCCCCATATTCGAGCGATAGCCGGCCATATAAGGGCCGTTATGCACGAACTTCCCGTCAAACAGCAGGCGAATGACGCCCGTGATGCGGACAGGCTCGCCGTGCATATGATCGCTTTTGCCGCCGATTGGCGCCTCGAATGTGCCGCCCACGCCAAGCCGGTGGGCAAGCGCCGCCCCTTCTTCGTCATACAGGACGATGAGCGATTTTTTCGGCGCATGCAGCAGTTGGGCCAGTATATGAGTAGCGTCGGCCGGTGCGCCCCCGCCCACATTATCGGAGCCTTCCACCAGGATGACCGGCCCTTCCTCCTCTTGGAACGCCTCGGCAACCGCATCCGCGGCGGATCGGGCCGCATAAGCGAACCTTTCCCGGCGCGCCCGGGCCATCCGGCTCAATTCTTCGGCATATCGCTCCGCAGCAGGCTTGTCGCCGTCGGTCGTTACGACAAATGCCATTCCGGCATCGGCGATATCGCTGTAGGGAAAACCGCCGGCTACCGTTACATTCAGCACGGCCGGATCGCGTTCGATGGCGAAGGCCCGTTCCATCAGTTCTTTCATCGGCCCTTCTTCGTCCGTGACCATCACTTGGGGAACCACCAGCATGCCGGGCTTGACAAGCGCGCTTGTCGGCCGGATTTCCCTACGAATGAGACGCGCAAGCAGCTGAACGCCTTCAAACACCCGCTCATAAATATCAATATGCGGATACGTATCGAAGCCCACCACCATATCGGTTTGTTCCACCATCTGCGCGCTTATGTTGGCGTGCAAATCCAGCGTCGCGACAAGCGGGACCCGCTCCCCCGCCGCTGCGCGCAACCTGCGGACGATTTCCCCCTCCATATCGGGATATCCTTCCGCTACCATCGCCCCGTGCAGCACGGCAATAATCCCGTCGGCCGCCTGCTCGAGCGATTCGAGCATCAACGCGATCAATTCGTCCGCAACCGTTCGCGGCACGACCCCGCCGGGGGGAGCCATCGTGTACAGCCCGCAGGCAAGCGCGGCCCCTTCCGCCTTGGCTCCGTCGATCGCGCCGCCGATCAAGGTGCGTGTATTTTCGTATTCCTTATAGAACGCGTCGTTGCCAACTACCCATTCCGAATGAAAATGTTCCATGACGGTTGGCCTAGGTGCGAAGGTGTTCGTTTCGTGCATGATGCCGACAACGGCAATTTTCATTCTTTTGTCACCCGCTTCACCATTTGCTTCGATGCTTTAAAATCCGGCCGCAGCGCCGTTCCCAGACCGGGAGTGGAAGGAAACGCAATTCTTCCGTCCTTTACCGTAATGTTCTGTGTGACCGCATCCTCGTAATAGCCGCCATCGTAAAAGCCGCGCACGGTTTCCATGACAGCGGTATTCGTACAGCTTGCGCACAGATGCAAACTGGCAAATACGGCTACCGGTCCCGTACAATCGTGCGGCGCGATCGGCAGATGATACGCGTCCGCCATGGCGGCAATCTTCTTGCTTTCGGTAATGCCGCCCGTCCACACCACATCGACCATGAGCACGTGAGCAGCCTTTTTCTCAAGCACTTGGCGATAGTGATATTTGGTAAACAACCGTTCGCTGACCGCCTGGGGAATGCGGCATTCGGCCGCCAGCCGGGCCAGATCGTCCGCACTGTCCGGCATCATCATGTCCTCCATCCAGAACGGCTGATAAGGCTCGAGCGTACGTCCGATCTTGATGGCCGCATTCAAGTCCCAGCGCGAATGGCCTTCGATCATAATTTCCATCTTGTCGCCCACCGCTCGGCGAATTTCTTCCACCGGACGTAGTCCTTCCTTCAACTGCTCGAGCGACAGAAAATGACCGACGGGTCCCATCGTATGTCCCGGCGCAATAGCCGGCAGCAGGTGGTCGAACGGAAAAATCTTCATCGCCCGGATGCCGCTTTCGAGCAGATCCGCGGCCAACTCCCCGGCGCTGTGCAGCATGCGGCTATGATCCTGAAACCGGGCTCTGTCCACGCATGTATTGTAAATCATGATATCGTCTCTTACCTTGCCGCCCAGCAGGCTGTAAATCGGTTTCCCCGCCGACTGGCCAACAATATCCCACAGCGCAATATCAATCGCCGAAAATGCCCTCATCTCCGCTCCGGCATATCCGTAAAAGTTGGCGCAGCCGAACAAGGTCGCCCAATGCCGTTCGATCTCGAACGGGCTTTGGCCGAGCAGTAACGGCGCCGCCATCTCGTGAATCACGGCTTCTACGGCGCCCGGAATATAATACGTTTCTCCCAGTCCGACCAAACCGTGCGCCGTCGTAATTTCCACCCACAGAATTCGCGGATCAAGCTCCCAGCGGAACGTTTCGATCTTTACGATCCGATCGTATCCGCTATTTTCATTCGTCATAACGGCCACCCATCCTCCCTTTTCGTGGTATCGATACCACGGATTTCATTGCCATCTTACACCAGCGCTTGAACGGCTGTCAATTCCTTTTGCGCGCCAGGCCGGCGAGGGGATATCCTATTGTTTGACAACTTTGAAACGCGGTGTCATTATAAGAAAAGCTTCTATCGCAGCACTTCGAAGAAGTTGGCCCGGCTTTAGCGGTAACTTTTCATGCCAATCGGCAAGTTTCGGTGCGCTTTAGTGCTTCACCGAACTTAAACTTTCCGATGTGATTAAAAACGGGCAGCTTTTCATGATGGAGGAAAACAGATGCCGATTCAAAAAAAAGTAACGATCAAAGACGTCGCAAAAGAAGCGGGCGTAGGCGTCTCGACCGTTTCCAGATGGTTGAACGATTCGCCGAAAATCAGCGACGAAGCCAAAGCGAAAGTGCTGAGCAGCATCGAGAAGCTCGGGTATGTGCCGGATCGCATGGCCCAAAGCCTGCGCTCGCAGAAGTATAAAAACGTCGCGTTCCTGGTCTCCGATATATCCAATATGGCAATGCCCACCATCGTTCGCGGGCTGCTTTCGGTTTTCGATTCGGCCGGTTATTCCATTTCGTTGTGCAACACCGGCAGCGAGGATATTTTCGATAAGGTGCGCAAGTTTTTGCAGGGGAGAAAGTTGGATGGAATCGTCTTGCATGTGGCGCGAGAGGACGACCAGGCTTTGCACCGCTTTCTGCTCAAGCTGAATATTCCCATCGTTGTTATGGATCGCGATATACCGGGCATCCCTTCGGGAGTTTACATCGACTATTACAGTTCTGTAAAAGAGGCTGCCGCCTACCTGCTCTCCCTCGGACACCGCAATATTGTTTTATCGTGCGGCTTTCGTCCGATTCGTCCGACCCGGGTCGCCATCGATGCTTTTCATGCGGCCTATCTAGAAAAGGGTCTGACTCCTCCCGAGCACCTGATTGTGTACGGAGCGGTCTCGCATGAGTTTGGCAAAACCATGATCGAACGATTTCTGCCGGAAATCAGAAAAGGAGAGGTTACCGCCGTAATCTCGATCAACAACGCCAGTTTCTCCGGCATGCTTGAAGCGATCTACGAAGCGGAGCTGGAGTATCCCCGGGATCTTTCGCTCATTACGCTCGGGGACTCGGAATTGACGCAATGGCTCCGGCCTTCCGTTACCGTCATCGATCGACCGCTTGAAGAAATCGGCGTGCAGCTCGGCCAAAGTTTAATCAACCGGATCGAGTCGAATCAGCCGGGGGAATCGTTCGAGCCTGTCGTCATTCCGACGAAGCTCATCGTCCGGAATTCTTGCCGCAGCGTTTAGTTAATCAAAACTCTCTAATCAAGCATGCTCGGATGCACAGGCAAGCTTTGCACAAGGCCGTTCATGCTGAACGAAGCGCAAGGAACGGTTGGGGAGTCGATGGTTTCGTCTTCCGCGTAAACCTCGACCAGCTCGTATCGGTCTCCGTCCAGCACGTACTGCTCCAAAGTGAAGTTGGAGAGGTCGACGAGCCAGTATTCCGTTACGCCGTACTTCGCATACGCGATGCGCTTCTGTATTTTGTCCCGTCTGCGCGAATGCTCGGACATAATTTCCACGACGAGATCGGGGGAGCCGTTAATGCCGCGATCGCTAATGATCGCCATTCTGCTGCGATGAATCATGACGATGTCCGTCTGCCGCACCTCCGTATCGGACAAAATGACGTCGATCGGCGACAGGAGGATAATGAACTCGTTGCCGCAGCTGGCCTCTAAGCCGGATACCATTTTATAAATGAGCATTTGATGTGTAGTCGTTGGCGAAGGACTCATCAGCTCCAGAACACCGCCTGCAACTTCGTAGCGGTTGCCGTCATCAATCATATTGGCATATAGATCGTAAGTTACCGGCGACTCCTTTATGACCTCTTCGTATGTTTTCTTTTTCCGGCTCATGCGTTTCTCCCCCCTTTATGAAAAAAATAAAACCCCAGCAAAGAAACACGGGTTGTGTTTATCTTTGTGAGGTGCTTCCCCGACCATTTATATTGTTTATTATGCTTGAATCTCCACGATCTGTCAAATTTTATGGCAGCAGCCGCTCCGTCGTCAACCTCGGCCAAGCCATGCACTGCCGGAACCCTTCCGCATAAGGCTTGCCGCATTGAAGCCCGCGGAATTTGGATACAGTGCGGACGAAGTCGAGGAAATCGATCCCGTCGTGATCGCGCAGCCATTTCAGTTGGCTCTGGTGGCTGTTGTTCATCCGCATTTTCGTCTCGATATAATCCGTAATGTCGACGTATTCCGTGGGCAGGAACGCAACACCGGCAAGCGTATCCATGTAATAGACAGGCATTGGCTTGTCGCAGTGGCGAACGTTTCCTTCCGCCTCGAAGTGAGGCACCGTTGCCGCGAAGCTGGCATCGAACACGGCCTTCGAAACTTCCATATGATCCTTCATGTAGTCTTCGGGCGGGTGCGTAATGATATAGGCCGGTCTGGTTTGGCGAATGATGCCGACCAGCTTGCGGATCAATTCGTCATTGTCGCTCTTGACCGACAAGTCCGGGATGTCCAGACCGATCACGTCGGCACCGATGAGCGCTCCCGCTTCCTGCGCTTCAACGGCGCGTATTTGCCTCAGCGGTTCGGGTTTTATGACCGCATGTCCTTTATCCCCGCCCGCCACATGCACCATCGTAACTTGATGACCCAGGGCAGACAGCTTGGCAAGCGTTCCGCCGCAACCGATCTCCAAGTCGTCGGGATGACAACCGACAGCGAGTACGTTCATCATCATCTCTCCAGCCTCATGCCGTGTAGAAACCCGGCTGAATTAGTCATGGGCTTATTGTATTACAGCCTATGACTTTCCCGCTTTATCAAATCGTCTGTTTCATTGATCATTTCGTACAAAACACCACCGCTAGGCCCGCTGTCGTGCTATACTGACCTCGAGAAACCATATTGGGGACTGATTCCTGATGGCAGTCAAACGATTTCCTCGCACAAGCTTAACCGAGTATATCACCATCAGGCAAATTGTATCTTTTCACTACTTTGAATTTTCCAAGGATTTCATGTTTGACGGTGAGAAGCATAACTTCTGGGAATTTGTTTATGTGGATCGAGGTGAAGTGGAAGCTTTGGCGGAAACGGACGTGTATCTGCTGAAGCAGGGGGACATCATTTTTCACAAACCTAATGAATTTCACAACCTGAGGGCCAACCGCAAAATCGCGCCGAACGTCATGATCGTTTCGTTTGTTTGCCATTCGCCGGCCATGAGCGTGTTCGAGAACAAAATTTTTTCGCTGAATTCCGAACATCAACAACTGCTCGTTCAAATACTGAAAAGCGGGTTTGCGGCATTCGTTCCGCCCTTCGACGACCCACGCAATCATCAGCTGCATCGAAATCCCGAGGCGCATGGATCCGCAGAACAACTGCTCGGCATTCATCTTGAGCTATTGATGATCCGACTGCTGGAGCACGCCGAAGTTCATCAGCAGCGAAATCGGCTGTCAGGCGAAGTCAAGCAGCAGAGCGACCGCGAATGGGTCGAGGATGTCATCGCTTATATGGAACAGCATGTATTCCAGAACGTTCGAATCGAACGCATCTGCAAAGCGTTCAACATCAGCCGCAGCAACGCTTTGTCGATTTTCAAGGAGAAAACCGGGCAAAGCATGATGCACTATTTTCGCAGGTTGAAGATCGAACAGGCCAAACGCATGATCCGCGAAAATACGCACAATATGACGGAAATCGCCGATTTGCTTCATTATAGCAGCGTGCACAGCTTCTCCAGGCAATTTAAAACGAATGTACAGATGTCGCCCATGGAGTATGCCAAGACGATAAAAGCCAAAATGTAGATCGACAGTATCCCTGATCTTGAGGAGGATAAGCCAAATGGGAAAATTGCGTTTTGCCGTGGTTGGTACGGGTTGGGTTGCCGGCGGTATTTGAAAGCGATTGCGGCAAGAACCGATGCGGAAGTTGTAACGGTGGTAAGCGGAATATCAAGCATGCGAAAAGCAGGCTGGCCGGCCTCGGCATGGAAGCGGCCGTCACCGATAACTACGAGGAAGCGGTCGGCGCTTCGAATGTAGACGCCGTCGTGCTTTGCTCTACGCCCGATCTTCGCCCGGATCAAGCGGTGACGGCAGCCCGCCACGGCAAACATCTCGTCCTTGAAAAGCCGCTGGCCATGGACCGTCCGGGCTTGCTCCGCATGGCCGAAGCGTTGGAGCTGAACCCGGTTCGCACCTCCGTTAGCTTTGTATTGCGCTGGAATCCGTCTTTCGCCAACACGAAAGCATTAATCGATGACGATGCGCTCGGTCGTATCTTTATGGCTCAAGTCGACTACTGGCATCATGTCGGGCCCCAATACGGCCAGTACAGCTGGAGCAGAACGAAAGCTCTGGGAGGCAGCAGCATATTGTCGGCAGGCTGTCACGCGGTAGATGCGGTCCGGTATTTTGCCGGCGATATTACGGAGGTTACCGCATATAGCTGCGGAACTTGGGCCGATTCCGAATACGAATTCGACCCAAACGCCATCGCGATCTTCAAGCTGAAGAACGGAGGCATTGGCAAAGTGTCTTCTTCGCTTGAATGCAAAACGCCTTACCGTTTCAACGTGCATTTGCTCGGGGAAAAAGGGGCGATCATGAACAATCAGCTGTTCACGCACAAGTGGCCCGGACAAACCGATTACGCCGTCATCCCGACCATTCTGCCGGACAGCGGCGACGTATCGCATCATCCGTTCGTGGAGGAAATCGACGACTTTGTCCGCGCTGTGAATAGCGGCAAGGCGACAAGATGCGAATTCCGCGATGCATACAAATCCATGGAAGCCAGCTTCGCCATTGACGAATCCATTGCTACAGGAAAGAGCGTCACGCTTCCGGGCGCTTGATCGGGCTTATTTTCTCTAGGAACAATAATAAACGGAGACAAGACAGGAGCGATCGTTATGACCGTCAAAATCGGCATGATCGGTGCGGGGGGCATGGCCCGTCATCATTTAAAAGGGCTGCAAAACATTGCATTGGCTGAAGTCGTGAGCGTATACGACGTCAATCGCGAAGGCGCGGAATCGATGGCTTCCCTTACGGGAGCGCGGGTATCGGACTCCGTGGACGACTTGCTTGATCCCGAAACCATCGATGCCGTCTTTATTTGCGCGCCGCAGTTCGCAAGAGAAGGCCTGGAAGAAATGGCGGCGAGCAGAGGCATTCATTTGTTCGTGGAGAAGCCGCTTGGGCTCGAGCTGCAGTCCGTGCAGCGCAAGGAACAGGCGATTCGCGAGTCCGGCGTCATCCATTCGGTAGGCTACTGCCTGCGATATTACGATACCGTGCAGCAGGCGAAGGAATACTTGAAGGATTAGACGATCCATTTGATCCAGGCGCATCGTTTCGGCGGCTCGCATCCCGCCCCTTGGTGGAGGCAGCAGCATATGTCCGGCGGGCATCTTGCCGACGCCGTGACTCATCAGGCGGATCTGATTCGTTTCCTGGCCGGCGAGTACCGGAATGTCTCCGCGATGTTCGGCCATAATTCCATTCGGAGCGTGTATCCCGATGCGACGATCGCCGACGGCGGCGCCGTTGCCTTCACGCTGCAATCGGGAGCGGTCGGCACCATTACCGAATCATGCGTATCGCATTATCACAACGAATCGGAGATCAAATTTTTTGGCCATGATTTTTTTGTATCGCTCAGCGGCAACGGCAAAGTAGTAACCATCTCGGATAAAGACCGGCAGATCACGGTTACCTCCCGGCTGGATCCTATCTACGAGCAGGATAAAGCTTTCGTCGAAGCTGTCGCGTCTGGCGCTTCGGACCGTATTTTATGCGGCTACGCGGACGGGAAACAAACGCTTGCCTTCACGCTGGCGGCCCACCAATCGGCGGCGGATCGCGCTACGATCGAGCTCGGCGTCTGAAACCGCCGCAGCAGCCGGGGATAACCTGCTTCATGTGCGCCATTCCCCATCCGCCAATTACCCACTCGCAAAATAGGCCACGTTTTCTTGCCTATTTCGCCAAAAACGGGCCGTCCAAGCGAAATAGCCAGTGATTTCACTGGCTATTTCGCTTGAAGTGCCTATTTGCAGGCGATCACGGGCAAATAACCAGTGATTTCACTGGCTATTGCAGACGAGCCGCCCGAAAAGGCACCAATAGGCCATTTTTCATGGCCTATTTGGGTTGCCAAGCACTAAATCGGGCCGCTCAGGGGGGCGGCTCGCCAGGATCTGCTTCTTGCAGCAGCGCGCGAGTACGCTCGTTCACAAAGCAGCGAAGCGGAAGACTGCTCTGGAGAAGCTGATCGCTTTCTGTAAGAAAGCGGCTTCGGAAGCATATCATTCTGGGCAAACACCGCGTTAGCAGCTTAAATCATCCAGCCCAAGGCGATGCTTTTTACTTCATTAGCTTACTAACCGTGACAAGCAACTCGTTCAGAACATCATGATCGCCTTCTTCAATCCGTTCCACGACACAGCTTTTCAGATGATGTTCCAGCAGTTGCTTCCCCAAACCGTTCAATGCCGATTGAATGGAAGCTATTTGGTTTAACACATCGTCGCAATACGTGTCTTTTTCTATTAGCCCTTTGACGCCTCGCACCTGACCTTCGATCCGATTCAGCCGCTGTATTAGTTGAAGTTTGGTTTTTTCCGAGTGATGACTTTTGCGTACCGATGAAGATTGGTGATCGCATGCTTGTTGTTCTGTTTCATCCACTGTAAAATCAACTCCTTTGAAAATACATTACCACCCCCCCTCCCCCTATGTAAAGGGAAGGCATATGATACAACGGCGAAACAAAAAAGCCGAAATCGAAGCACTTTGAAGAAGTTGGCCCGGTTCTGGCGGTAACATTTGTAGATGATTGACAAATGATGCGACCTCATTTATCATATGAACATGTATTCATATATTAGGCGAAGGACGGTCTTCGATGAAGGAATTTCGCGTAAAAGGACTTTCCTGTGGGAACTGTACCCAATTGCTTGAGCATGATATCAAGCAGCTTGAATTTGGCGAAAGCGCGACACTGAGCTTTCATTCCGGGCGACTATTGTTAGACCCGCGGGTTCCATTGGCGAAAGTAAAAAAGATATTGCAATCGGATGGAGCGTACATTGCCTCTGCTCATGAACATGACACAGATCATGACCAATCCCATACTCATGATCATGACCATACGGGGCATGACCATAACGAGCATAAAGGACATGAACATCATTCGGGCGATGGTCATGGCCATGATCATGATCATTCCCATAGCGGCAGCAATTCACGCATGTTGACTCTGCTTATTGTCGCAGCGATCATTTATTTTGCCGCGATCATTCTTGATCATCAAGTGGACCGTTCGATACGGATCCCCCTGTATCTTGCTGCCACCATTATCAGCGGGTATTCCACGTTCTGGCGCGGCCTGAAAAACTTGCTCCGCTTTCGATTCAATATCGATACGTTAATGACCATTGCCCTGGTCGGAGCCGTCGCTATTGGCGAATGGAAAGAAGCTACGCTAGTTGCCATTCTGTTCGGTTTGAACGAACTGCTGGAAGGATTCGGGATGGAGAAGGCGCGTCGCTCGATGGAAACCTTGCTCCAGGTTGCGCCGAAAGAAGCCTTGATAATCGAAGGCGGGCAAGAAAAAGTCGTGCCCATCGCATCGCTGCAAAGCGGCGATATCGTACGCGTGAAACCGGGAGAAAAAATTCCTTCGGACGGTACGGTAACGGAAGGAAAAAGCTCCGTCAATGAAGCCGCGATTACCGGCGAGTCGCTTCCGGTGGAGAAAGCCGCCGGTGAACCTGTTTTTGGCGGCAGCATCAATAACGAAGGTGTTTTGCAAATTCGAATTGACAAGGCTTATCAGGATTCTTCTCTTGCAAAGATCCTGCATCTTGTCCAGGAAGCGCAGGAAACAAAAACGCCGACCGAGTTGTTCATCAACAAATTTTCCAAATACTATACGCCCTTGATACTCGTCATCGCAGCGCTGGTCATCGCCGTCCCTCCGCTGCTCTTCGGCGGAGACTGGGGCAAATGGTTGTACCAGGGCCTTGCCGTATTGATTGTCGGCTGTCCTTGTGCCCTTATCTTGTCTTCGCCGATCGCCATCGTGGCCGGTATTACGCGGAATGCCCGCAACGGCATTTTGATTAAGGGGGGCGTTTTCCTTGAACAACTGGGCAAAATTGACACGCTCGCCTTCGATAAAACCGGCACCCTTACCAAAGGCGAACCTTATGTAGAAAAGGTTATTGCCTATGATGAAGAACGATTCTTTGCCGTTGCCGCGGCAATCGAAAAACATTCGTCTCATCCTCTTGCGAAAGCAATCATGAAAGAAATTGCGCGTCGCCGTATTCCGATTCCGGAGCCGGATGAAATAACTACCGTTTCCGGCCAAGGCATTCATGCCATTGTAGAAGGTCAGAAATATCGGCTCGGCAACGAAAAAAGCATGGAGCATCTGGAGATCCCGGAACAAGTGCGTTCGGCCATCGAATCATTCAAATCCGAAGGGTTGACACTGGTTCTACTTGCGGATGACACGCAAATTCTCGGTTTATTCGGAATTGCCGATGAAATTCGCGAAGAAAGCAAAGCTGTGATCGCCGCGCTTCATCACAGCGGCATTCGGCGCACCGTTATGCTGACCGGCGACCACCAAAAAACGGCTGAAAAAGTGGCTTCAGCGGTCGGGGTCAGGGAATATTACGGCAACTTGTTGCCGGAAAACAAAGTGGATAAAATCAAATCGCTTGCCCGGGAAGGGCAAGTCGCGATGATCGGCGACGGGATCAACGACGCGCCTGCGCTTGCTTCCGCGCAGTTGGGCATTGCAATGGGGAAAGGAACCGACAGCGCCATTGAAACGGCGGATATTGTATTGATGCAAGACCATCTCGGCAAGCTCCCCGAGGCCGTGAAAGTAGCGAAACGCGTCAACAGGATTATCCGCTTCAATATTATCGTCGCGATCGGATTGAAGGCTATCGCGCTTCTGCTTACCATCCCCGGTCTGTTGACGCTCTGGATTGCGATCCTGTCGGACATGGGGGCGACGATTTTTGTCACATTGGTAAGCTTGACCATCCTCATTCAACGAAAGAGCGCATCGAATTAACCGCAGCACTGTTGTAAAGAGACGAGACGCCCCCTTGCGGGCAGTCTCGTCTTTCTTATGAAAGGGCCCTATTCAATTGTTTTTTTCCCGCTCCAGTTTTTCAAACTCGTCATCAAGGGAACCATGCACGGAAACACTGGCAAGCTCCGCTTTGGCCTCGGCCAATAAAATCTCGTCTTTCATACGCTCGATTACACGGCGCACTTCCACATCGTACGCAGACATGGATCCGACATGCTGCTTTGCAAGCGCGTTTTGGTTCCGCCTGATCAGACTGTGAAGCTTATCTTTGGCTTCCTGTATTAGTTGTTGAATAGCAGAGTAGTCTGCCTTCAAGGAACCAAGGGTTACGTTTAATTGGGATAATTGCGCTTTTGAGGATTCCAGTTGATTTTTTTTCGCTTGAGAGGTTTCCAGTAATTGTCTGGCCTTGCGTTCATCGTTTTCCTCGATTGCGCGTTCGGCCTGTTCGCACAGTAACGATGCTTCTTTTTCAATTAAATGAATACGCTCGCTGGTCACCACTTGCTCCGCTTCCATCCGATTTACGGTTACGGAAAATGCGCGCAATTTTTCTGTGGCGGATTCAATATGAACATGCAGCGCAACTTCAAGATCCTCCGTATCGTTCTTTCCGAAAAATGATTTCAGTCGCTCTACAAACCCCAATCTTAGCGACTCCTTTCAATGGACGATATAGTCTAATCGTCGCAATATTTGCGCGAATCGGCTTCGCCAAATGTTGGCCTCACGATGAATTGGGCCGGCGCCCCGTCATCGCCGTATTCATATACAAACGCATACCCGCTCGGAATTTCCTGACCAAGCACATGAACAGGAGTTTTGCCAACGCGATAAACCGACGGGAAAGGGCAGCAGTACCAATAAGCCGTCTCCTTGATGGCCCCGCGCTCAAGCAGCTGCTCCACCGTTGATTCGTATTCTCTGTCGGTATCGGTCATTCGGAAATGTTCCCAGTGCTCGACTAAATCGTTTTCGGCCTGTTGCCACTCGCCGGCTTCACGGATAGGTCGAATCGCAAGTCTGGAGGTTACTTTCCAGATGTCGTCCGAATCCAATTTGCATTTTCGAACGGGAGGGTTTTGAAGCGGAGTCAATATTTCTGGCGCTTTCACACCTTATGCAACGAGGAAGTAACTCGACAGCGCTCTCTCATACTGCTCTTCCGCGTCTTCATGGCTCTCCGGAGATACACGCCTTCCCGTCGTTATGGTCCCGACAATCGAGTCCCCTGCTTGCTTGCGCGTCCGCGCATCTTCATACAACAAGATGGCCTCTTTGTAACGTTCTCCTTCCATTCTTGCCATTCCGATATGATCTTTCACCATATCTTCCATTTTATCTGCCGCGCGGCGCAAGCCGGAAAGATGATCGATTGGGCATGGTTTCGGTCCTTCCACCAATCCCCCCAGTTTAATGGGCAATGCAATGGGGGATGTGCCTGCAAATGCCGCTTCCTGCCGTGCTGCAACCAGCAAATCGGTTATTCTTCCATACCAGAGATCAGCCTGTTCATGGGTAACGACAGGAACCGTCTTCGAAGTTTTCCCGGAACTCGAGAAAACATCCCCCAGCAGTGCATCCGCCAACGTTTGCAAGCTTCTGGCCGCCTGTAAAAAAGCGAGTGCCCGGGTAGTCTGACAGCTTGATAACTCGACTTGAAGTTCGTATACCTGTTCGCCTAACCGTTTATAACTTTCCAAATGCTCGGGAGGACAAGTTTTTTCTCCTGAAAAATTTTCCCGGAACCAATCCAACAATCCCATCTTTGCATCCCTCCAAAAGTCTCCATGATTATACACGTCGTGCTACGTTTATTTCTCATTCCTGTTTCTTGTTTCCATTATAAAATATCATAATCGGTTCCAACAGATAATTTTGCAGATTTTGCGGAAACGAAAAAAATCCTCCGGTTTTCATTTCCAAAGGAGGATTCCGCATACCCATCATTGATGCAAAGCTACGAATGCTTGACGTGCTGCAACATCTGGACAAACAACAGCTCGATATGTTCATCATCCAGGGAATAAAAAACGGTCTTCCCTGTTTTGCGACGCTTGACTATCCGCATGTTTCGCAAATAACGCAATTGGTGCGATACGGCAGATTGCCCCATATCCAGCACCATCGTCAAATCGTGGACACATAGCTCTTTCTGAAGCAAGGTATAAATAATTTTTACGCGAGTCGGATCGCCAAGCGCCTTGAACACATCCGCCAGATTTGTTGCCATATGCTCCGGAATCAAATTGTGCTTCAACTCATTAATATTAACCGTGCCTTCACACGAATCTTCGCATTGTTCCTGCAATACTTTCTCCACTTTATCGCCGCCTTTCTTCAACCGCTTCATTCTCACTATTATAGCAGAATTCCCGCGTTACACATAAATGAAGCGGTGGTTCAGCGGATACGAGGTTTCCAAGTCTTTGACCGGGAACAAATGTTTGAGATGCGGGGCGGAATATTTTTCACGATACCGGGATGCGGTTATGCCCTTTACGTTCATGAACGTTCGATAAAAATAATGCACGTTCTGGAATCCGACGGAGAAGGCAATTTCCGAAATCGTGCCCTTCTCTTGCAAGAGCAGCTGGCAGGCTCGTTCGATGCGTCGCTGAATAATCGCCTTCTGCGGAGAGACCCCCATGTACTGAGCGAATTTGCGGGTAAAATGCTGATGGCTCCAGCCTGCCTCCTGCGCCAATTTTTCGATGCTGATCGGTTCGGCCAGATGGCGGTCAATATAGTCGAGAGCCTGCAAAATGGGCAAAGCTATCTTCGTATCCGAATGCAATGCCAGCTTCGAGGGCGAGGCGCCTTTCAACCCCTCCAGTTCGGTCAAAGCGGACGCCAGCAGGATTTTACACTGTTCTTCCCACAGATGCGTCTTTTTATTCGACAAATACAAAATTTGCTTGATCAAAAAAGGCACGAACGTCTCCTCCACGGATTGCAGGTGCACGGACTGCTCCCCCGGTTCAGGCAACTCCTCGCCTCCACTCTCCTGGCCCCACGAGAAAGTTACGAACAGATGCCGTACCGCCTGCTTCGAGTCAAACTCGTAAGCATGCTCCTCCCCTGGCGGCGTGATGATGATGCTTGGCTTGCTCAAAACAATCGAGCGGGTCGAGCACACGTATCTTGTCTCGGTGCCGTTCGGGAAGTATACGATTTGGCGATACCGATGGCGGATCGGACCGTAAACCCATCCGGGTTTCACAATAAAGTCTCCGGACCCGATCAACTGGATGCGGCGAAAATCGATAACGGATTGGATTTTTTCCCATAACACGATGACGTCCCCTCCCGGTTCATATTCGTTATGCCGGTATGCACTTATTATGAGGGATTGTCCCCTGCCGTTCAAGACAGTCGACAACCGAATTTATGCACGCATTTGATCTCCAATCCGCTGCATCCATGTTGATTTTGTACACAAAGTATCGTTTTCCGTGCATTTTCTAACGCCCGAAATCGCAGTAGTATCAAGGTGAGACGTGATTCCACCACATGATTTGACAAGGAGGCGCTTTCGCCATGACAGCCAATCTTGCCCAAGCGTATGCAGAAAACGGGTACATCGTGGTCCGTAATCTGTTCAATGAACAGGAAGTCAGCAGGTATAAGGAAGAAGCACGGAAGGTAATTGACGAGAAGCAAAATCAGGGGAAAGTCGGAAATGAAGGCGTGTATGTAGGCATGGCCATCGCCAGTCCGGTCTTCAAGGAAGCCGCGGGCCATCCCGCATTGGCCGAAGCGCTGAAAACGATCATCGGGAACGACGTCGTCTTTTTGAGCGATAAAATTGTGTACAAGGATGCTGCCAAAGATTTCGGCTCCCCGTGGCATCAGGATCATGCATACTGGTTTGGCAGCAACAAGGTCTCCGTCTGGGTCCCGCTGGACGACGCTACCCCCGAGAACGGCTGTCTGAGGATCGTGCCGGGTTCTCACCTGTTGGGAACGGCTCATCATGGGGGAGACAGTTCGGACGGTCTCGGATTCATCAATCGTTTGAACGCAGAAGAGATTGAGGCGATGAATGTCGTCGATATGCCGGTCTCGCGCGGAGATGTGATCATTTTTCACGATTTGCTTTATCATGCCTCCTATCCGAACACTTCCGGCCGGGATCGTTGGGCGCTCATCTCTACTTACAAGGACGGGACGAAAGAAGACCCTGCCTATTCGTGGGCCGGCGCTGCATTCAAATTGAGCTGATTCGCCTCGCGCCAATAAGACCGATTCCTCCCTGCATGGGCGGGATCGGTTTGGCAAGATGTCATTTCATCTGCGTATCGTTCGATACACTGGAGCTTGCATTCCGCAGCACGGCCACAATATAAAGCAGCAGTGGCAGGAGCAGGCCGAACGTAGGCGCATAAAGCGGCCAAACCGTTTGATTGAACGTAATCAGATAAGTGTTGTTCGGTATTTCGAATATGGAGAACAAGATCGTAACAACCCCCAGAGGGATCGCCAAAAACTGGTACTCGCGGAAACGAAACGTTTGCGCTACACCCAACACCAGCACATAAAGCAGCACGGTCAGTCTAAAAAAGATCGTCAAAAACCAGATGACAGCCATTACAACTTCGATACGCTCCAGGAAGCCGCCGATACTGATCCTTCTCGCTATTTCGTAGCTTGGAAAGCTCTCACGGGCCGTACCGCCGGGGCCGATCACAACGATAGCCAGCACCGTCATAGCTGTTAATAAAATACCTCCGAGCAGCACACCCGAAAAGAGAGCTTTTCCAGCTTTCATCGGCCGGTTTACCGAAGGGGAGATCATTAAAAATATGATAGATCCGAGAAATGGAAAACTGATGAAAGGGATCGCTGCCTTCACTAACGGGAGGAATCCTTCCTCCAAGACGGGCTGCAGGTTTGTCACCTTTATCTGGGGAGTGACGAGCAATACCATGACGATAACCAGCAGCATGATCCACGGGAAAAACAGCTCTCCGGCGCGGGCCAACGTCTCCAGCCCGAGCTTGACCGACATGACGACGATGGCCATAACGATGATGTGAATCGCTTGAATCGGGGTTTCTCGCATGATTTGTGTCGTCAGAAAATCTCCGATGTTGCGAAGCGTTAATGTCGCAATGAAAAACGGAAACGTGAGAAACGACAAAAAAATCGCTTTTCCCAGCCATCTGCCCATAATCACTTCGCTGTATTCGGCGAGGGTCATGTTCGGAAACCGTTTCCCGAGTGCGTTGTACAGCGGAATAACAAGCAAACTGATGCAGACTGCCATAATGGCGGCAATCCAAGCATCCTGTTTGGCCTTTGAAGCAAGGATCGCAGGAACGATCAGGATGGCGCTGCCGACTATATATAATATCACCGCTATTGTAAATTGACGAATGCTTATTTTGCCCTTTTCGAGCATCCCCCTTCACCTCCTTCCTTCATCGTATCGATCATTGCTTTCATTGGACCGTTTTTTGCGAATGATCGCTATTCCGAGCAGCAATAACGGCAACACAAGACCATAGGTCGGCGCATAAACGCCCCATACGGGATTGAAATTGATCAAATAGGTAATGTGTGGAAGCACCACGATCGAGAGAACGACCAAAATCATCGCCAAAGGAAGCGTTAAGAACCGATCGTCTTTCAAATTCAACGTTTGGGCAATGCCGAATGTGGAAATATGGAACAACAGGGTTAGCCGAAAAAAGCTCGTAACAATCCAAAGGACCGCCAAAATCATTTCTATCCGCTCCAAAAATTGGCCGATATTTATATTTTTAGCTGCCACATAACTTGGAAAGACATTCCTGGCCGTTTGATCCGCTCCAAGAACAAGAATCGTCATCATCGTCGTCACACATAAAACGATCCCGCCGAGCAGCACGCCAGCGAATAGCGCTTTTCCGGCTTTCGCTCTATCGTTTACATGAGGGAAGATCATCAACAGAATAACAGGCTCAAGTAAAGGAAAGCTGAAAAATGGCAGTGCAGCCTTCAGTACCGCTTGAATTCCTCCTTCCATCACGGGCAGGATGTTCACGAACTTCATTTGTGGAGAAATGAATACAACGAGAATGAGAAAGAGCAGGACGACCAACGGGAAAAAAATTTCAGCCGCGCGAGCTAAAGGCTCCAAGCCGTGTCTAACCCCCATTACGACAACCGCCATATATATTATGTGCACCATTTGAATCGGGGTTTCCGGTATCGTTTGCGTTGTCATAAAATCTCCGATATTCCGCAGCGTCATAGACGCGATTACAAATGGAAAGCCGAGCAAAAATAAAAGCGAAACCGCTTTCCCCAGCCACTTGCCGATTATTTCCTCGAGATATTCGGTAAAGGTCATATTGGGGAAGCGGTTGCCCAGCGCAACGCACAAAGGGATTACCAGGAGCGCTGCCCCGACCGCCAGCATTGCCGCTATCCAAGCGTCTTGTTTGGCCACGGAGGCAAGAGTCGACGGGATGAGCAGGATGGCGTTGCCGATTATGTACAGCATGACCAGTATCGTAAATTGGCGGGCGCCTATTTTTCCTTTTTTGAGCATCATGTTGCTCCTTTTTTATTTTAACAAGCCTGACAAAGCGTCAATGAGCGGTTTATATACGAATGTAATCCAATCAAGCGGGTTCGGAATGTTCGCATGCAAGCTGAGCGCGAAGCTTAGTCCCGCTCCGAATAGGAGGAGAATGGAGAATGCCCACAGCTCCTTTTTCCATTTTTTTCGCCAAAGCGAAGGAATTTCGATTATCGCAATCGCAGCCGTTGCGGTAATAATCCCGGCGATCGCCCACATTGGATTCGCTCCTTATTTTTTCATTTCTTCAATAAATGAATTGTTTACGGTGCCGAGGCGGCGGATTTGGGTATTCACCTTCACTTCTACTGGCAGTTTGGCAAAATAGGAGTCCCAATCTTTTCCTATTTGTTTCCACAGCTTCGGCTCCGCCCGATGAATGACTTGGCCGAACCCGTATATATCCGCCTTGTATTGCTTTTGCATTTTATCGATTGAAGCTTTGATGAAGCCTTGCACCTTTTGGTCCGATATTTTTTTGAGTTCCTCGATCGTTTTGGTTTTGGTCAAATCGACATGGCAAGCAACCTCTCCCACATTCGCTTCAATGCGAATGTTCACAAGGATCGAGGGCTTGCCGTTTTCAAGCTTGCTGCTGACCTTCGATTTCGATCGGATGATCTCGAGCGACATGGTGCCACCATCCGGACATGGCATAAAGCCGACCGTACTTTTCACATGATCCGTAATGTAGTTGTACGCTTTGCTTTCGTCCTCGTTTAACCAGCCGATCAATTTATCGCCATTAAACGCCGCCAGGCCGGAGTACTGTAAACGACCGGGCGGATCGAGAGTCTCGACGTTTTTTCTATTTCTAGATTCTCCAATTTCTGTATTCCCTATCATTTCGATGGCGGTCAGTACAGGTTGCTTGCCTTCGCTGGTCAAGTCGGAAATAAGCTCGTTCAAGGCGACCTTATGCGAAGGCGCCCACGTTTTCTCCGACGTTTGCAGGGCGTTGGACAGGTCCATAGCCGGTATTTTTTCCAGCGAGGTCAATACATTCAAGATGTTCTCCGCTCTTGTATGTTTCGCCACAACGATATAAAAATCGGAGCGAAACTCGTGATCTCTTGACATTAAGTCGAGTACGTCCGCAATGCCTTCTCTTGCAAGCGATTCGCCGATGACGAGGATTCGAACGTGAGACACGTAAATTTTTCTCGGGCTTTCCTTCGTCATTTTACGCAGCGCCTCGATTACGGAAGAACTCTCCGCATGGTATAAGACAACCGGAGAACGGCCGGTCACCCCTTTCTTCGCAGTCGCTTCTCCCGGATCCACCACTTGAGCGGTAACCAGATACTGATCGCCGGCTTTATCGATTCCGAATCCGACAGCGATGCCTAGCGTATTTAATTCCCGACGGTTCCAACAACCGGGAACAATTGAAAGGATGGCGACGAGAAGGAGCAGCTGTAACAGCTTTCGGATCATGGCACAACCCTTTCTATTTTCTAGGAAGCGGTTTCGGGGGCGCACTTTGCTCACGAATGACATTTTTCTGGCTGATCAGCCTGGGGCGGGAAAACATTGCCCATCGCGGCAGTCGAAATATCGTATCCTTGAGATCGTCAACAACGATAGGAGCGAATGGGCTCATGTAAGGCACTCCGAATGAACGCAAGCTGCACAAATGAATAACGAGCGCCATGATCCCGACAATAATCCCGAAAATGCCGAAGGAAGCGGCCAGCCCCATTAGAGGGAAACGAAGCATCCGAATCGAGATGGACATGTTGACTGCAGGAAAAACGAAGTTGGAAATCGCCGTAATCGATACGACAATAACCATGGCTGCAGAAACGATGCCTGCCTCTACCGCTGCTTGTCCGATAACCAACGTCCCTACGATCGAAACTGCCTGCCCGATTGTACGCGGCATTCTTATGCCGGCTTCCCGCAATATTTCAAACGTGATTTCCATCATAACCGCTTCGATAAATGCCGGGAATGGAACACCCTCGCGTTGAGCTGCCAAACTGATCAGCAGTTGGGTCGGCAGCATTTCCTGATGAAACGTCGTGATCGCGATATAGAGCGACGGACCGAGCAGTGCGATGAAAATACCGATGACACGAAGAATGCGGATGAGCGTGCTTATATCTGCACGTTGATAATAATCTTCCGCCGAGTGGAAGAAAGAAATAAACAAAGCAGGAGCAACAAGCACGAACGGTGTTCCATCCACCACAATGGCGATTTTTCCTTCCAGCAGTTCGGCAGCAATCACATCCGGGCGCTCGGAATTATAAATGGTTGGGAAAGGCGTGTACGTATCATCCTGAATCAGTTCCTCGATGTAGCCGCTTTCCAAAATGCCGTCGATACGGATGCGATCCAGACGGCGACGCACTTCTTCGACGATTTTATCGTTCGCGATTCCTTTGATATACATAACGGCTACGTCCGTTCTGGTCACACTGCCGATTTGCCTGTTTTCAAGCCAAAGCCTCGGATCTTTTATTTTTCTGCGAATCAATGCCGTGTTTGTATTCAAGCTCTCCGTAAAGCTTTCCCGAGGTCCGCGAACGACGGTTTCGGTAGGAGGCTCCGTTACGCTGCGGCCTTCCCAGCCGCGAATTCTGATGCTAACTCCCTGTGCGTATCCATCGACTAATAAAATGACATCTCCGGATAACAGGGAAATAAAGAGAGGACCAAAGTCCGTTACATCCCGAATATCGCCTGCGGAAATGACCGAATCCTTCAGGATATGTAGCAAATTATCGCCTGCAGCTATTTTTCCGTCTGCATCTGTTTGTTGAATGTCGAACAGTAACGATTCCATAATGAAGCTATTGATGGACTGGGTATCGGACAACCCCGAAACGTAACAAATGCTTGCTTTCAGCAGTCCCTCCGGACCAATACGAAACTCTCTAATGACGATATCGTCGCTGTTTCCAAGCGTTTCTTTGATGCAGGCGATATTTTCTTCGAGGTTCCCGTACAACGGTTGCATCGGAGCAGCACCTTGGTTTTGTACGTTCTGTACATATCCGCGGGCAGGACTGAATAGTTTCCTGATAAACCTCATGGCAGTGTCCTCTTCTATTCGTCAACTGGATTTGAAATCCATTATTTCGTGCGGTTCTGAATCGCATCCGTTACAATTGTTAACCAAAGCGAAACGGTTTAAACTTGTTTTGCTGTAAGCTGGCGGGGGCGACGGTAAACAAAACGCCGGCCTGGATAAGCACAATAGATTTCGCCGAAAAACCCCCTCCACGACGATCGTGAAGGGGGACAAATTCCTACAATGAATGGAACCAGTTCTTCAGCAAGGATTTCCCGCTCTGCCTGGAGGCAACGTCGAAACTCTCGCCCGACTTGATTATTTTCGATCATTCCGATGAGACGTTATATTCGCAAATATCGCAGGTCGCACCGACCCTCGCCTACAATTCCCGCGGTTCGCTCGATGACTGGCTGCTGATGCTGGCGAGTGGTTCGGCAAAAAAGAAGAAGCCGCGCAATGGCTTCTTCGTCATACCGGCAATGCCTTCCCCAGATCCTTGACCTCCCCTCCTAGCAGAGGAGGGGAATGCGCGCTTGGCTCAAGCGATAACTTCCATGCCGTTTCGAGCTGTCATTTATGTCACAGGAGTGTTGCCCCCTGCCTTATCGTTCGGCTTGGGACAAAAATAGGCCATAAAAAACCTTCATGACCTACCGGTCACCGCGATGTATGAAAATGTAGCTACCGTTTCAAAGGCAAAACCTCGTCCATACTGGTAAAGGCAGGTCAAAGGTCGATACATTTTTGGTGAAACCAACCCGAATAAAAAACCGCCCTATTGCAGCGATGAGTACCGCCGATTGTTGCCCGAGCACGTGTATAAAATTACACTTACTCTGCTGCATGACCTGTACAATCCAGGTAAAGAGGAATGCGTATGGATGCGATCGTAGAACGATGTGCGGGGTTAGACGTACATCAAGAAACCGTTGTTGCTTGTGTGTTGAGTGGTCCTTTGGACCGAAAGCCAAATCAAGAGATCCGCACGTTTGGGACCACAACGAAGGAGTTGCTGACGTTACTAGACTGGCTAACCGAAAAACAGTGCACGCACGTCGCCATGGAAAGCACGGGCGTTTACTGGAAAGCCATCTGGAACATCTTGGAGGGACACGTTACGCTCGTCCTGGGAAATGCCAAAAAGAATAAGAACGTTCCCGGGCGGAAAACAGACGTGAAGGATTCCGCTTGGATCGCAGGGCTACTCCGCTGCGGATTGATTGAGCCCAGTTTTGTACCGCCGGTTGACATGCGTGACCTGCGCGATCTCACCCGCTATCGGCGGAAACTGCAAGGGCAAGTGACCTCTGAGAAGAATCGGATTCACAAGATTTTGCAAGATGCCAACATAAAGCTAACCACTTACGTGTCCGATTTGTTTGGCAAGTCCGGATTGACGCTTCTAGAAGCACTCGTCAATGGAGAAGTGCTCGATGCGGGTTCCGTGAAGAAGATGGTATTTGCTTCGTTAAAGAATAAAGTGCCTGTCTTGATCGAAGCGTTGAACGGACGCGTGCGGACGCACCATCGATTTATGATCGGTCAGCATTTGAGCCACATGCGTCAAGTGGAAGCGAATATCGAGGCACTGCAAGTCGAAATTGATCGGCTGTTACAGCCCTACCGAGCGGAGGTCGACCTGTTGATTACCATTCCCGGGATACAAGAGGATGCTGCGGCGAGCATTCTAGCGGAGATGGGGGCAGATATGTCGGTTTTCCCTTCGGAACATCATGCCGCTTCCTGGGCGGCTGTTTGTCCGGGCAATCATGAAAGTGCCGGCAGGAAGAAAAGTTCGAAAACGAATAAAGGCAATAAGGGCTTAAAAGCCGTTTTATGCCAGGCTGCTTGGGCCGCATCGAAGTCGAAAAACACACGAGTGGCTGCCTTTTATCGCAGAGTGGTGAAACGACGAGGACCAAAGAAGGCAGCGATCGCGACGGCCCATTTACTGTTAAAAATCTGCTATTGTATGTTGCGGGATAAAACGACGTATCAGGAGTTAGGGTTCGACTACTTGCCCAAGAAGGAAAAAGGACTTGATTACTGGGTCAGTAAAATCAAGTCCATGGGGTATGCCATACAAATACAGGATAACCATCCTGCTTTCTGAAAAGAAATTTTCGGGGAGTAGGTTTTTTTGCGTCAAAACGAGGAAACCCACCATGAAACCCAAAAACCCATTTTCGTATAAAATAAAAAATGGCTTATTTGCTTCATTTCGCCCGTCTCATAAAAGATGGCTTATTTCGCCATTCCTTTGTTGTTCCGCATTAACCCGACAACAGCCGGATATTGATCAATCGCGCCGAATCAGCCATATTTCGGCGATATTGACTCGTTTGAACCCCCGCTCCCTGCGGAAAGTCAGCTGAACCGTTCCGTCAGCATTCGCTTCCTGCGGCACAGAAGCTTCGAAATTCGTCGCGATCCCTTGCTCGATCAGCACATCGTTCGCTATCGCATAACGGTCGTTCGCCGTAATGCCGATCCATGTATCGCGGGGATGAGCGATGGAGCTCGTATCTCCGATAAACACCACTCGCAACGTATACCGGGACGCCGGATCCAGATTGTCATAACGAAGCGTAATCGGAGTATCCGTCATCGCGTTGATATGACTGACCCAGGCTAAAGGAACGCCTCCCGCAGCCGTCTTCTGTTGTTCCGTCAATGCCGTCATATAGACGGCGTGAGCTACTCGCGGCGATTGGAGATAACCGGGATCGCGCTCCCAGCCGAGCCCGGCCAGCACCCTTTTGCCGCTTGCATGGGAGCCGAAATTATCGTAGAAGCCGCCCGGCCCCGGACTGGTGCGCCCCAGCAGCTTGCGGATTCCTCGCAACCGCTCCTCCTCGCCGGTATAGACCCGAATCCGCCTGCATCCGGTCAGCAGGAAATCGGCGTTGTTTAGCGGACTATCGATCGTATCGAGGAACGCGCCCCTGTCGGTCGCAATCGCCTGATGACGCTCCACCGTCAACTGCGAGCCGATGTTGCGAAACAGTTCGTCCGCCAGCTCGTGGCAACGCTGCTTGTAATCTTCCGCAACCGGCTCTGTCCGGGCACGGAGCAGGATGGCTTCGGCTTGCTCGAGCGCGGACAAGCTTCCCGTCCGCGTCGCCGCCCGAAGCGCGTCCTTTGCCTTGTATTCCAGTTCCGTCTCATAAATAAGACGCCTTCTCGTATAAGCGTCATAATAGGCGCGAATGAGCCCCATCTGAAAGCGATAATTGTCGTGCAACACCTGCGCCGGCGCCGTTTCCTCCATTTCCTGCCACTGCTGAAGCGTTACCTCCACCTTGTCGTTGGCCAGAAGCGGTCCATGCCAATTTTCTTCCAGCGCCATCAAGCCTTGCGCCACGCCTTCGGCATATTCGAAGCCGACGAACAACCGGGCATAATCGCGCAGCGTTTCCAGCACCGGCGTTTGCGGATCCCAGTCCTGGTCGCTCCAGACGAACTTGTTCACATCGTCGTTGATGCCTTCCGAGTACGAAATATTTCCTTGGGCGTAGGACGCAAACACGTTATGAATGTGTTTCTCCGCCACTGGCCGCGGATTGTAGCATTCTCTCCCCAGCGTCAATGCATAAGCGGCGTCCCAATCCACTACCGGATATTGGCAATGGAAATTGTGGGTAATGTCCTCGTAACGTCGAATCGGGTATTTCGCCGGTATTTTGACGCGGAAATCGGGCAGCAGCTCGTCCACATGCGGGCCGAACACGACGCCTCCCAGCCAATCCGGTTCCTTGTTCATCTGTCGATAGAATGCGTCAAGCCATACTTTCGGTTCGCCATCCATCACCTGAGGCGACAACCACAGCTTGGCGCCTGGATGATGCCGGTTCAGCAGCCGCTTGACTTCTTCCGCCCATGCGAACAACAGATCGGGATGCATCGCCCCGGGATCGCTGCCCGGGATAAAGACGGCGTCGATTCGCTTCAATTGGCGAAATATTTCGTCCCGCTCTGCCAGTTCGGACTGTCTCGTCTGCGGATCGTCAACAAGGTCCGCCATGTTCGGATACCAGATCCACACATCCAACCCGTAGGAATCGATCAAAGCGGAGAGCGCGATCATCATCTCCAGAGGGTCGGCCTTCATCAACGGACCGGCGGCATCGTCATCGGTTCGCGGCGGCAGCAGCTCGATGCTGCTCGCGCCAAACAAAGCCAGTTCGCGAATGTACTGGTCGTATTGCTCCAACGTCCAGGCATCGTAGGCGTTCGTCTTCGGCCGATAACCGAGCTGGTGGCCGCGAATCGGGTAACAGGGCGAACTTACGAAACAAATGCCCGCGTCGAAACGCACCGTGTCCTTGCCGAGCAGCGCCTTGCGCAAAAATTTGCCTACCCCGAACAACACGCCCCGGGCATCGGCGCCGATAATGCATACGGTCGCCGCGCTGCCATTATGCAGCACCTTGATGACATAACCTTCGGGTTGAAGCCGCTCGACCTCCGGCAATTGCTCCGCGAAAGGTTGCACAATGGCGCGCAATAGACGCTTGGAGCCTACGACGATAGCAGGCAAACCGTCTTGCGGAAGCTCGCGGGCATGAATCCACGATCGCCCGGTACGTTTGGCCGCCTCTTCAATCAGCACTTGGACGGCCTTGTTTTCCGGTCCCGACCCGTTGCCGCTACTGACGACAACTGCCGATGACAAATCCAGGTAACCATTCATTGCGTTTTTCGCTCCTTATGTTCAACCTAGATGTTGATGCTTTCCGCACCGCCGGATACGCGGTCGCCGAGCGCCTGTCTGATTTCCGTGAATTGGTCGCCCAGATGCTCGATAAATGCCGTGATATCGGAGCTTTGCACGATCATGTTCAACCCTTTGCGCGCCCACTCGATTTGGCGTTCCGTTCCGATCCAGAAGTGGATGCCGGCCCCTACCCCGCAGCGCCGGGCTTTGGCGACAATCTCGTCAACTGCCTGCAGAAATTTCGGATGATCGTACTGCTCCGGCACATCCAGGCTGCAGGAAAGATCATGCGGTCCAATCAGGACTGCGTCCAGATCGGGCACCTGAAGGATGTCGTCCAGCGCGTCCAGGGCCGGCTTGCTTTCGATATTGACGATCAAGAGGTTCGTCCGATTGTGGGCACGCATATACCGCGCCATCTCTTCGCCGCCCGGCGCCGTTCCCGCCAGCATCTCCTCCAGCTTCTGCCCTCTGATCGGACGAAATTTTACCGCTCCGCGCAGCGCTTGCACTTGTTCGACCGTCTCGACGTACGGCGCGATGACGCCGTTCGCTCCCCCATCCAATACCATGGTCGCCGCATAAGGATCCGGTGAAGGAAGGCGCACAATCGGAACGAGTCCGAGCGCCCGGTAAGTATGGCACATCCACGACAACTGCTGCCGGTCGATCGCAATATGCTCCGTATCGAGAAAGACAAAATCCATCCCCAATTGCCCGATATAGGAAGGCAATTTGGGCGAAGGGGACGTAATCATCGTGCCGTATACCCGTTGCCCGCTTCTTAATGCCTCTTGCAGCTTGATCGCATCCATGAATGGCTCCTCCTTGTGAGCATGCCTGCTAGCGCTACCCTTCCACGATCATCGCCGTCGTCAGTACGATCTGTTCCCCCGGCTGCAGCACCTTGAGCCCGGTCAACGATCGCGGCAGCGGCAGATTGGGCGCATTGGTAACCCACGTGTAAGGCTCGGGGCATAGATACCCTTGCCGGGCATCCGCATTGTAAACGACCCAATGACCAAATGTCCGGTCGCAACGGTAACGCACCTGCAGTCCGATATTGCCGTCGTGCAGGATCGCTTCATTTTCGCCCTGCTCCGCGGTCGCAAACACGTCGTCGAGCGGATGGCCGGCCAGGCTTTTGCCTTTATTCAGCTGTTCCTTGTAAGGAATATCGAAGATTCTGCCTGTCGGCAAAAACCGCTCATTCAGCTCCCATTGCCGGTCCACGTTCAAAGCGAATGTACAGCGTTCCAGCGAATCGCCCGCACGAAACGGAAAACGGAATGTCGTATGAAAGCCGAACCCCCACGGAAACGGCCGATTGTCCTTGTTGACGATGGCAGCTTCCTGGTAAACGGCGTTTTCTTCCAGGCGAAAGGTCAAGCGCACCTGAAAACGGTGCGGAAACTGCGCCAAGATGTCCGGATGCTCGCCTGAATCGATCGAAGTTCGAACGACCGCGCCGTGTTCCGTATGTTCAGCCGCGTCCAGCTTCCATTTCGCTTCAAACAGCACGCCATGCGAATGATTGTTGTCCTCCGGTTCGTTCATGTTGAATGTATACGTAACGCCGTCAAAGGTGAAGGTGCCGTCCTCGATCCGATTCGGAGGAAACAACACGGGGATGCCGAATAAAATCGGCTCTGCCCGGTAGGCCGCCGCATCTTCCGGAACGCGGAGCAGTTCGACCTGTTTGCCCTTATGTTGCAGCGAAATCAGATTGCTCCCCCATCCGGGGACGACGGTCATCTCCAGTTGCCCGTTACACGCGCGCACGGCCGGTTCGCCGTGAAAATCGACATGCTCGATCGAAGCTGTCATTCCTGTCCCTCTTTTCGTTGTGCCGCCCGGTATGTTTACTTGTAATGCTCCTTCATTGGTTCCAATCCCGGCAGCGCCAGCATTTCATCGATCATGTTCCGGGCCTGCCGCTCCGAACGGGTCCACGGATCCATCAGCACGAGCTTGACAAGATCGTCATAGCTGCCGTTCTCGAATGCGCTCAGTTCGGTTTCGACAGAAGCGACGCGATCGCGAAGCGCATATTCGATGACCGGCTTCGGAAGCCCTTTCGTCTTGATCCCCTGCACGCCGATCGCGCTTACATAGCAGGGAATTTCCACTTGAAAATCGCGCGGGATGCCGGGGACGAAGTCGCCGTCATTCATCACGTTCAGCACGAGGACACGCGGCACGTCGCAGGCGATCGCTTCGATAAACGGAATCATCGGCTCGCGCGAATGGACCGGCGGGAATTCGTCCGTAACCTTGCGCGACGCATCGGCCGACACTTCGCGAATCCGTTCCACTCGTTCGCTGCCATTATGCAAATAACGATCGAACCAGGCGTCCGGATCGTCCTTGTATCGCAGCTGCGTTTCCTCGTCCGCATGATACCAGTACGGCCAGGCGCCGCCCCCGGGATTGCCGGTATCGCCGATCGGGAAAACGCCGAACTTGCGATACAAATCTACTGCCTTCGGCCCCATGGCGTCGCAATTTTTGCACGTTGCAAAATATCGCTCCGCCTGCTCCTCCACCCACCGATCCAGAATCGGAAAAGCGTCCTGCCCATTATGACGGAACTCGGTCAACCAGATGAAATGATTGATGCCCGGCACCTCGAACGTGATCCGCGCCGGATCGAGCCCCAGCGTTTCGGCGATGCGGTACACCCCGTTCGAGCCGTGGCAAAAACCGGTCAGCTTCGCCTGCGGGTATTTGCGGCTCAAATACGTCACGCCGGCCATGACCGGATTGGCCACCAGCATGTACCAGGCATTCGGGCAGACTTCGAGGATGTCCTGTAAAATTTCTTCCATTAATGACAGTTGTCCGTAGTTGATCCAGAATCCTTCGTCGTGCATCACATGCAAGCTGCCGCCGAAGCGGTACCCGTGTCGGCGGGCAACTTCCCAGCCCTGCGTGAAACGGTCGTGACCGCCGACAAGCGCCGCATTGATCACAAAATCCGCTCCACGGATCGATTCCCGCCGATCGGTCGTTTGCTCGAGCGTCAGCCGTATGCCGGCTTCTTCCGCATAACGGCGGCAAAGCGCGTGCGCATGGCGCAGCCGGTCTTCGTCAATGTCCATAAAGCTGATCGTGCTTCCCTCAAGACCCGGCGTCAGGCAGATATCCCGGATCAAATTGAGGGAAAACACCGCCGTGCCGGCGCCGATAATACTGATTTTCGTCATGGTGAAGTCCTCCTGCATGGTTGGTTTTGGACAAGCCGCATCGCCACGGACGAAACCGTCAAATTGCCGCCGATGCCGCACCGTCGACGCTGAGACAGGAGCCGGTTACCGCCGAAGCTTCGTCGGAAGCGAGAAACAAAACCGCATAGCCGACTTCGCGCGGCGTCGCCATCCGTCCGAGCGGCTGCTGCTGTTTGATGACCGGGTACAATTTGTCCATCCCGCCGACGCTTTCGGCGAGCTTCACATTCATATCCGTCTCTACCCAGCCGGGAGCAATGGCGTTGCAGCGAATCCCTTTCTCGGCGTAAGACACGGCGATTTCCTTGGTCAGGCCGATAATCGCCGCCTTGGACGCCGTATAGGCGCTGTAGCCCGGCTCGGTCAAACTCGCCATGACGGAGGAAGTATTGACAATCGAGCCGCCGCCCCGCTTCAACATTTCCGGAATGGCGCGTTTGGAGAGAAGGAACATCGACCTGACATTCACGTTCATCACTTCGTCCCATGTGGACAACGGGTAATCGACGATATCGCCGACCGGCATGATGCCGGCATTGTTAAACAGCACATCCACGCCGCCAAATGCATCCAGCGCCGTACACACGGCCAAATCCGCCGTTTCCGGCAAGGAGACGTCGCCAAGCACCGTCTCGCAGGCGCCGCCGGCCTGGCGAATTTCCGCCGCAGTCGTTTGCAGCCGTTCGGAATCCCGGTCCACCAGGACGAGCTTCGCCCCTTCTTCGGCGAACAGAAGCGCCGTTCCTTTGCCGATCCCCGAGGCCGCGCCGGTTATAATGGCCACTTTGCCTTTCAAGCGTCCCTGCTCCTTATTCATCGCATGCTCATCCTTCCATCTATTTGTTCGTTCCTCCATTATCGCGTTATTTGATCGATCCTACAACGAGCCCTTTGCGAATGTATCCTTGCAGCAGCAAATAGATGAGCACCGGCGGCAGCGAAACGAGCACCAACCCGGACAACAGCAGCGGATAATCGGAATCGAATCGGCCCAGAATGGTCGCCACCGCGACGGTCATCGTCTTCATCTGATCCGATTGCAAATAGATGAGCGGCGTCATCAAATCGTTGTACCACGATGTGGTATTGAAAATGGATAATGTAACGATTCCGGGCAAACTGATCGGAATGACGATGCGAAGCATCAACTGCACATAGCTCGCCCCGTCGATTTTCACCGCTTGCAGCATCTCGTCCGGCATGCCGCGCATCAGCGACGTCATCAGAAATACGTTTCCCGGCACGGCTCCGACGCTCCACATCAGAATCACGGAACCGAAATGATCGACCAGCCCCATGCGCGACATCAACAGAAAGTTCGGAATAATAAACGTGATGCCGGGGATGGCCATCGTGGCGATCATCACCGTATAAAGCGCGAGCCTGCTGCGAAACCGAAGCTTGGCGAACGCGTAGGATGCGGGGATCGTCACCGCATGCGTCAGCAGGAAAGCGCCCAGCACGCAAATAAACGTATTCGTGAACAGCCGGAGCAAGGAAAACCGATAAAACAGCGCCTTGTAATTGTCGATGTACCATCCTTCCGGCCACGCGGCCGGATGTCTGACGAACTCCAGAGACGTTTTCATGCTGCCGGTCACCATATAAAGCAGCGGATAAACCGCCACGATGCCGATGACGAGCAGCAGGCAAAAAATAACCGCTCGACTTGCCCTATGCCTTGTGGAACGCATCGCTAGCCTCCTTCAATCGCTGAATCGTTCCGACATTTTCAACTGCACCCACGTAATGCACATGACGATAACGAACAGGAAGACGGAAAGCGCGGAAGCGTACCCCAATTTGCCGCTCTTGAACGCCTGCAAATAAATCATGTAGTCGATCGGCGTCGTTTCGTAACCGGGACCGCCGCCGGTCACCGAATAGACGAGCGAAAACAGCCCGATAAACACGTAGATAACATTCGTCACGGTAAAATAGAAGATCGTCGGTACCAGCAGCGGAACGACAATGCGGTACAGCCGCTGCCACCAATTGGCCCCGTCGATGCGCGCCGACTCGAATACTTCCTGCGAAATGGTCGACATGCCGGACAAAAAGATCAATGCCCCCTGCCCCAACGTTTGCCAATAAAAGCAAAATATCAAAATCATAAACTCCGTCGGCACGACGTTCAGCCAATCGACGCTCCAGTGGCCGAGCCCGACCGACGCCAACAAGGCGTTGACGAGCCCCTTGGAAGCGAACATCGATTTCATCAAAAAACCGATGACGACGGCAGACAATATGGTCGGAAAATAATAGATCGAGCGGAATACCCGCCAACCCGGCACTTCCTCGAACAGCAGCACCGATACGATCAAACAAAGAACCAAAATACCGGGAACGCTAAGCAAAAAAATCAGGTTGTTGCGCAGCATGAGCAACAGGTCGCCGCTCGCCAGAATCGAACGGAAGTTGTCGAGCCCGATGAACGAACTGTTCACGCCATCCCACGCGGTCAAGCTGTGATAAAACGTATTGATCATCGGATATCCTTTGAAAACGGCAAGCAATAAAAAAGCCGGTATCAGAGACAAATAGCCTATCGTAAATTCCCTGCGCTGATTCAACCTTCATCTCCTCCCGCTCGCATAGGGGCCTTTCTCCCGATACGGGGAAAGGCCCTCTTTTCAGCCACCCTATTGCTTCGTCTTCAGCAGTTCGTCCCGTTTTTTGTCCATCTTGTCGAGGAACTCCTCCGGCGACATCTTGCCTGTGAACACGAGTGCCTGCATGGAGGCGATCTCGCTTGTCAGCTCCGCCGGGAACACGTTGTCAGGCCAGAAAATGGCGCTTGGCTTGCTTGCCCAATCCTGCATCGTGCGGATGAGCGGCTCGTCGATGTAATCGTTCGTATTGATGTCGTTCACAATCGTCAGCGAGCCTTCCCCCGTCTTGATCTTGTTGATTTGCTCCTCCTTGCTCATCAGAAACTTGATGAATTCGACCGCTTCCTTCTTGTTCTTGGAGTAGTTCGTCACGACGAACGCATTGCCGACTCCGCCTACCCCGCCGTCGTGGATTTGCACCGATTCGTTGTAATCCGGCACCTTCATCATGCCGAAGTTGTCGCCAAGCGCCTTGCGCGCTTCCGTGATCGTTTTGTTGCCGGCCAGCACCATCGCGACTTCGCCCTTGTAGAAAAGCTGCCTTGCCTGGTTGGACCCGTCCATCATCGTCAGCCCTTTGTCGTACAGCTGGTTCCAGCTCTTCATGATGGCGGCCAGTTTCGGATCGTTGAAGTTGCGCTTGCCTTGCACGAGTTCGTCCAGACCGGCGGAAGTCAACGTCTGCGCGATCCAGAACGACGGGATGTGCCAGAAGTTGACCGGCATCTGCAGCCCGAGCGGCGTAACGCCCTTGTCTTTGATTTTCTGCAGCATGGCGATGAAATCGTTCACGTTTTTGGCCGGGTTTTTCTCCGGATCGATGCCGGCGTCAGCCAAAATTTTCTTGTTGTAGAAGAGCACGAAAATGCCATCCGTGGAGAAAGGCACGCCATAGAGCTTGCCGTCCGGCTTGAACCCTTCCGCCACGGCATCCCACCCGGCGATCCGGGCCCGCTCCTCCTTGGTGAAATAGCTGTCCATCGGCTCCAGAAACTGCTTGTACTTCAGCATGTAGGAGCCTGACCAAAGGATCGTCAAGTCGGGGCCGTTTTTGGCAATGCTGGCGGTTTGGAACTTGGTGAACATTTGATCGTTGGACGGAATGTCCTGAAGCTCGATCGTTACGCCCGGATGCGCTTGTTCGAATCGTTTGATCGCCTGAACGATATAAAACTCTTCGCGCGTCTTATTTTTATTGTTCGCGT
Source organism: Paenibacillus cymbidii (assembly GCF_004764705.1). Taxonomy (GTDB): domain Bacteria; phylum Bacillota; class Bacilli; order Paenibacillales; family NBRC-103111; genus Paenibacillus_AN; species Paenibacillus_AN cymbidii. The sequence goes on from NZ_SHLX01000005.1 coordinate 190,871, forward strand.
CGATGGTCGGATAACCGGAGTTCCAGAATACAAGCTTGACATCTTCTTTCTTCGGCGTCGCCGTCCCCTTCGCACTGCCGGGCTGATTGTCCGCCTGCTTGCCGGAGCAACCGACCAAGCTTGCCGCCAGCGCCGCAACCGCGAGGACGGATAACGCTTTTCCCCATTTCACCATAGCTGTACCCCTCTCGTCATTTGAATTCCCCCCCATTATAATGCGTGGCCAAAAGGAACGGAATGACAGCAGCAGCCGAATGCTTTACCATTTTACGCCGCCGTCGGCGCGCGTTTATCAATTTGTGCCATCCGTTTATCATTTTATTCCACTTGTTTATCATACTGAACATTATTCAGCATTCTGATTGACGTCGATTTTTTTTTATTCTAAGATGATGGTGAACTTCGGGGGATCGTTGCCGGAGGCCGTTTGCCCAACTCGAAAGGAGAGGCTCGCAATCGATAAGACAAAACAGTTGCTCGTACAATTGGGGTTTCCCGCAGGCGATTTGCACAGTTTGCCCACCTCCGCGAAAACATTTCCGGATGGTGCCCACTATCGGATCGAAATTCCGTCCGTGGAAGGTCCTGCCGCTTTCCGCTCGCTTGTCGAAGAACAACAACGGTACGGGATTCCGATTCATCGCATGTCGCAAGGGAGCGGCATTATGCTGTTGACTGACCCGGAAATTCGCGAAATGGCGCAAATCGGACACGACCACGGCATCGAAGTCAGCCTGTTCGTCGGTCCTCGCGCTACGTTCGACATTCAGGCGCAGCCGTTTACTTCGGCGGGTAAAAGCATCGGGCTGCGCGCTTGCGGCATGGACCAGGTCGTCTATTCGCTCGAAGATGTGAAACGGGCGTGCGCGCTCGGCATACGCGGCGTGCTTGTCGCCGACGAAGGCGTGCTGTGGGCCGTTAACGCGTTTAAGCAGGCAGGCGAGCTGCCGTCCGATCTGGTCGTAAAAGTTTCGGTATCGCTCGGAGCGGCCAATCCCGTTTCGATTCATCTGGCGAGCGTTGCGGGAGCCGATACTTACAATGTGCCGACCGATTTGACCTTGGCCAGGCTAGCCGCAATCCGTCAGGCGGTGGACATTCCCATCGACTTGTATGTCGAAGTTCCCGACGATTTCGGCGGCTTCGTGCGCTATTACGAAATCGCGGAGATCGTCCGCGTAGCCGCGCCGATTTATGTCAAATTCGGTCTGCGCAACGCGCCGAATATATACCCGTCCGGCACGCATCTGGAGGAAACGGCCGTACGGCTTACCCGCGAACGGGTGCGCCGTGCTGCGATCGGCTACGAGTTTATCAAGCGTTTCGGCGACGGTTTGCGTACTTCCGAACCGGGTGCCGCCGGCATCGGGGTACCTGTCGTATAGGCGCTCCTTTCGCCGATGATTTGAACATTGCGCAAGTTTCGATCTCTCGTCTATAATCATAACAACCGTGCGCTGCCGGCAGAGTAGAAATCGATCGGGACGGGACTGTTGCCTTCATGAGAAGCCGCAAGGGATGGAAACTCATTACCGTTATCGTATTGTCGCTTTTCATTTTGCTGCCGGTACTGCTGCAGGCTTATATTCTGGGCAACCAGTTCACGACCAAGATCGAACGGCTTTACGACCGGTCGATTTCCAAAAACATGGATTCGCTGTCGATCAATCTCGATTTTTATATCAACCATTTCGAAGATAATTTGCGCGCCTACGCCAAAGATACGGAACTGCTCGAAGCTCTGCAGTCGCTGTCGCAACAAGTCGGCAGGCCGAAGATCGAGATGAAGCTTCGTTCTTTTGCAGATGCTTACGGCCTTCGCGTTCCGCTGAATGTGGCCTTAATCGACAAGACGGGGCAAGTCTACAGCGACTCGACTCTGCTCGAGGACGAAGAGGAATCGCTCCGACAGACCGTTCGCTCGTTTTCCTGGTACGATGACAACATCAAATACGACAAAAACGTCATCTACTACAACGTCGCTCCCGATTTTCACAGCCACTTGCGGCGGAACGGCATCGTCTACATTGTCAAAAATTTGGTCAACGGCGACGAATACCTCGGTCTGATCGTCATGCTGATCAACGAATCGCTCATTGAGCGGTTGTTGAATCAGATTCAGTTCAGTTCCTCCACTGTCGCCTTTATCGCCTCGCGCAACGGCAGCGTGTTGTTTGCGAGCGGAGATACGAAGGAAATTTCGACGGAAATTGCCAACCAGGCGATCGTCCCCTGCAGCGAACCGGGCGTCGACTACAGCAGCACTCATCTGGAATGGAACCATCGCACGTATCTCGGGTCCTGCCGCAGCATTCCTTACCTGGGCTGGCGTCTCGTCGCGTTGACGCCGATGGAAACATTCGTATCCGAACGCAACCAAACGTGGCTTTACACGCTGCTCGTCACCGGAGCCTCGCTCTTCGTCATCATATTCATTCTGTACATCCTGACGAAAAAAGTGATGATTCCGATTTTGCGGCTGGCCAAGCTCGTCCGGCAGTTCCGCATCCATGACAATGCCGGGCGCTACGAATACCGCGGCGTCGAAGAAATCGAGATCTTGTCGACGGGCATCGGCCAAATGCTGGAGCGCATCCAGGAGCAGTTTCGCCAAATCAAGGAGGACGAAGCTCAGAAGCTGAATCTCGAACTTAACCTGCTGCAGTCGCAAATTCGTCCGCACTTTCTGCACAACGCGATCAATTCGGTCCGCTGGATGGCGGAGATGAAGGGTGAAAAATCAATCGCACAAGCGCTTATTCATCTGGCCAGCATGCTGAATTACACCTTGAGCAATTATCGCGTGATTTGGAGCACCGTCGGGGAAGAGGCGGACTATGTGCGCAGCTACATCTCGTTCCAGGGAATTCGCATGATCAAGCCGATCGACGCAACGATCGCGATCGATCCCGGGGCACAACATGTGCCGATTCCCAAGCTTACATTGCAGCCGTTCGTCGAAAATGCCATTTTGCACGGCTTTACCGCACTTGACGGAAGAATGCCGAAGCTGGCGATCCGATGTGAGCGAATGCAAGACGACCTGGTTTTTTCGATCGAAGATAACGGTGTCGGCATGACCGAAGAGACAGTGAATCGCATCTTGGCGGAAGCGGACGAACGGGAAGAGCGGCGCACCGATTCCGGCATCGGCATCCGCAACGTCATTCGGCGGCTGCGGCTCAAATTCGGCGAACGCTTTCAGCTTCAAATCGAGAGCGAACCGGGGGCGGGCAGCACATTCGTTTTGCGGATTCCGTACAGTGAGCGCGAGGAGGGTGAAGCGGAATGAAAGTTATGATCGTGGAAGACGACTTGCTCGTACGGCTCGGCATCAAATCGATGATTCCCTGGCAGCAGCTCGGCATGGAGGTCGTGTGCGAAGCGCGGGACGGGATGGAAGCGGTGGAATTGTTCGAATCCCATCTTCCGGACATCACGCTCGTCGACATCGGCATTCCGCGGCTGAACGGCCTTGATTTCATCGAACGGGTGAAACCGCTCCGGCCGGAAAGCAAATTCATTATTTTGACGTGCAACCAAGATTTCGATATGGTGCGGCGCTCGCTTCGCCTCGGCGTGCACGACTTTGTTGTCAAATCGACGATGGAAATCGAGCACTTGCAGCAAAATATCGAGCAGCTTGCGGCCGTCATACGCGAATGGCGGCAAAACGACGACAAGCCCGGCGATCGCCGGTTGGAGCGCGATCTGGTTCGGCTGACGAAAAACACGCTGCTGCGGGATTGGCTGAACGGCATTTACGCCAATCCGGCCGCGTTCGGCGATAAATTGGCGCAATGCGGCATTCCGGCGCTGCAGGATGGTTGTGCAGCCTGGGTCATTCGGCTGGATACGCTGGCGCGCACCGGCAAGTCCTTCGATCCTGCCGACTTGGATAAAATCGGCTACGCGATCGAAAATGTCGCGGGCGAATTGTATCGGGATACGTTGATCGGCATCGTCCCCGATGTGCGGCAACGCATGTGGCGAGCGATTTTTAGCTTTGCCGAGGGTGCCGCGCCCGGCCCGGACCTTCTGATTGAAGCCGTCGAGCGTTACCTCGGCTTCGACATCTCTGTCGCCTGCAGCGGCGAATTCCGCGACTGCACGAGATGGCTCGATGCCGACAGAGAGGCGGAGCAGTTGCTGGCCCTGGATTACTATCCGCACACGTCCCGCCTGATCTTCGGCCCGGGTCCGGTCGATACGTTGCCGGAGTCTGTGCTTGCCTGGAAAGCCGCCTTCCTCCGCATGCTCCCATTGCTGCACTGGAACGACCTGCATGTATCGCTTGCAACCGTTTCCCGGTTGCTGTCCGCCCCGTTCCCTCAGCCAACGCTGATGCAACATTTGTTCCACGATCTGAACCTGCAGATCGATCTGTTCGGCCGCAAGCTCGGCCATCCGGTTTATCCGTATGGCCCTCCCTCTTGTCAGCATGCTACGATGCAGGAGGAAATCGAGTGCGTCGCCGCAGCCGTTCGCCGGCTGGAAGCGTCGCTGCAGACCGGCTATACGTCTTCCGACAGGCGCAAGCTGGTCGAAGCCGCCGAGCACTATATCCGCGAACACCCGTTCGACGATATCAGCATGCAGCACATTTCGGACTATCTCCATGTTAGTCCCAACTACTTCAGCAAGCTGTTCAAGCTTGAAACCGGCCAGTCCTTTACTGACTACTTGTTGGCCGTCAAAGTGGAGTTGGCCGAACAAATGCTTCGCAGCGGCGCCACGCTCACCGATATTTCGGAGAAGCTCGGCTACCTGAACTTGAGTTCCTTTACCCGCATGTTCCGCAAAATCAAAGGCGTCTCTCCGTCGCAATATACGTTTCCGGACTCCTGACGTCTGATGAGGCCAATTAAACCACTCCTGGCGCTACCCTGATTGCGGTGCCGACCGCAACGCAGTCCGAATCCGCTCGGATCGCGATCACAATCCGGTTGACCGTCTCGTCCCGCCCCGAATGCGCCTTGTATGCTTCCTCGCGCACGCGGACCGCGGCGGCGGGATCGAACCGCAGCTCGGCATAAGAATGCTCCCCATGTATACGCAGATGGCCATCCCGGACGACTTGCACCGGGAAGGGGGTCACAAACACCTCCTCGATCGTATTGGACGTTGCGGCAAAAGCGAAGCGGTCTTCGATCGTAAGCTCGTTGCGGTCCGGATGCCAGCAGTAATGGCGGATATAGCTTTCCATTCCGAACTCGGCCGCATCGTATGCGGCCGTCAGGTCCAGCGCGTACCGGATATCCGCGCCTTCGGCGAAATCGACAACCTTGGCATAATGCCCGGCGCCGGCCGCCTGCGCACGGCCGTTGACGATCGGCACCGAATGCCCTTCGGACGAGGCATGGAGAAACGTATACCGCCGGTCGCTGAAAAACGCTTTGACGTATTCCGGCGCCCCCAAATCGCAAAACAGGTTGTCCCCGTTGAAATGAAGGATAAAATGGCCCAGATCGTTATGATTATGCGGCTCGCCGTTATGTCCCCCTTTGACCGCCAACGCGCGGAACGGCTCCGCCCCGCCGCCGCGGCGGTCGATCAGCCACTGGCTCTCCGGAAAATAGAAGCAACCCGTTCGGGGCGTATAGCTGCCTTCAGCACCGGCATTCAGCCCCCAAAACAGACTGCGCGACAGATGCGCCCACTTGTTGGTATGGTCGTAGTACAGACTCGACTCCTCCGGGAGCTTGTATTCCGCGATGCCGAACCGCTCGGAGAGCCGGCACAGCAGCCCGTATTCCCCGTGCCATACCGATCCCGGCGCATCGGAGAAGTTGATCATCGTCGAATCCGGCAATTGCGTATACAGCGGCATTTCGGCGATTCTGCGCAGGATCGGCCTGGCATCCATCAAATCCAGCCGGCCGTTCGTCCTTTCCTTCAGCAATTCGGCGAAATAAACATAGAAGCTGAAGCCGTACGTCCAGTAGCCGAGCCCTTCCGCCGTGATGCCGTCCCGGTCGAAGCCGGACAAATACGTCTCCATCGTTGCCAGGATACGGCTAACGACGACGCTCAACTCGTCGGCGTCCTCGATCAGATAGAGCGCCGCGCAGCCGACGGCACCCGCGCAGACGGAAGCCCAGTTCATGGCAACCTCCTCCCACCAGAACGTCCGGCGCCTGTAGGAGTCGATGATCCGGCTGAACACTTGTTTTTTCAACCGGTGAACAAGCAGCGGATGCAGCTTATGCCCGACCACCGACAAGATTTCCGCCATATAAAACCCGGTCTCGGAGCCGAACAAGGCAACGACCTCGTCCGCCTCCACCTTCGCTTCCTCAATCTCCCCGGGACTGAGCGGCACACTCGCCGGTATGTCCCAGGTATACAGATCGCACCACAGCCACAGCCTTTCCTCGAGCGCCTGCACATACGAGCCGTTATCCTCGATAACTTCCGCCAGCGCCAGCGAATACGTCTCCTTGCGGCTGTTGAAGTATTGGGTCTGATATTGCCTCCGATCGCCCGTCTCGCCGAACAGCCGGAACGCGGCGAAGCTCATCCGCTGCGGCTCCGCATCCTTGACGGCATCCGCGAAGCGCAATAATTCGTCGGCCTTTCGCCGGGCGACCGGATGCTCCTTCACCCTGGCCCGATTGACATCAAGGCGGATTTCCGGAAACAACGTATAACCGTCCCTGTCGCCGCCCCGCAAGGCTTCCCTGATCTCTCTCATTCCGATACTCATCTTTAACCCCTCCGCAAGTTCAACCTTTGAGCGAACCGATCATGACGCCTTTGACAAAATATTTCTGAATAAACGGATACACGCACAGAATCGGCAGCGTCGCGACGACAATCAAGGAGTATTTCAACACTGCGGCCACCTGGGCATTTGCCTCCTGCAGCTCGGGGTCCATGATCATCTTGGCGTCCACCTGATTCATAATCAATATTTCCCGCAGGATGATTTGCAGCGGATACAGGCTTCTGTCATTCAGGAACATCAGTGCGTTGAAATACGCGTTCCAGTGGCCGACCGCCGAAAACAAGGCAATGACGGCAATGATCGCCTTGGAAAGCGGCAGGATGAAGGAGAAAAAGAAGCGGAAATCGCTGCAGCCGTCGATGGAGGCGGCCTCGAACAGCTCGTTCGGAATGGTCGACTGGATGAAGGTGCGGGCGACGATCATGTTGTAGACCGACAGCGCGCCGGGCAGCACCATCGCCCACATCGTATTGAGCAAGCTCAAATCTTTCATCAAAATATAGAAGGGGATCAGTCCCCCGTTGAAAAACATCGTAAAGGTGAAAACCAACATAAACACGTTGCGGCCTCGCAGTTTTTTGCGGGACAGGGCGAAGGCGCAGGTCATCACCATCCCCACGTTGATCGCCGTACCGAGCACCGTATACAGAATCGTATTGCCGTAGGAGCGGACGATGTCCTTATGCTTGAACACGGCCTCGTAGCCGTTCAGACTGAAATCGACGGGCCACAGCAGCACCTTGCCCGAGGATACGGCACTGCCCGAAGAGAAGGAAGCGGACAGCACGTAGACAAGCGGATAAGCGACCGCCAGAAGCACAACCGTCAAGATGATGCCAGACACAATGAAATAAACCTGGTCGGAAGCGGGATGCGTCGCAAAGCCGTTCTTCTTTTCACTCATGGCATTCTCCCTCGCGGTTTACCACAGACTGGTCTTGCCAAGCCTGCCTGCGGCGAAGTTCACGACAACGAGCAGACAGAAATTAATCACCGAATTGAACAGGCCGATCGCCGTCGCAAACGAAAAATCGCCGCTGCCGATCGTCAGCCCCACCTTGTACACATAGGTCGAAATCACTTCGCTGCTGCTGATGTTCAGGCTGTTCTGCATCAGGAACACTTTCTCGAAGCCGACGTCCATAATGTTGCCAACGGCCAGAATAAGCAGCACGGTTGCGGTCGGCAGTATGGACGGAAAATCGATATGGATCACCCGCTTCAGCCGCGATGCGCCGTCAATCTGGGCGGCCTCGTGCAGCTCCTCGTCGACCGACGACAAGGCGGCGATGTAAATAATGCTGCCCCAGCCGATGCTCTGCCAGATGCCGGACCAGACGTACAGATGCTTGAAGGCGTCGGGCTTCGCAAACGCGTCGGGCAGCATCGTATTCGTCATGAACGTATACATCGCGCCGAGCGCGCCTGTCCGCGGATTAAAGATTTGAATCAGCATGCCGACGATGACGACAGTCGAGATGAAATGCGGCATGTAGGTAATCGTCTGCACCAGCTTCTTGAACTTCCGGCTGACGAACGAATTGAGCATCAGCGCGAACATGATCGGCAGCGTGAACGAAACGATCAGGCTGTAGAACGATAACGTAATCGTGTTGATCAGAATCGTCGAGAACTGGTAGGAGTCGAAGAAGCGCTGAAAGTTTTCGAATCCGATCCAGGGACTGCCCCATACGCCCTTGGCAAAATCGTACGACTTGAAGGCGATTTGAATGCCGGCCATCGGAACGTAGGCGAATAGAGCGATAAACACGGCCGAAGGCAGCAGCAGCACGTAGAGCTGCCAGTTGGACACATAATTTTTGCGAAAGTTCGTCCATGGCATAAGCGAAGACGCTCCAATCTCACATAGGATAGCGGCCTTGAAATACGAATGCATTTCAAAGCCGCCGATGCCATTTTTTTATTTGGTGCGGTCGTAGGCCGCCTGAGCCGTGGCGAGATAACTGTCGAGCCCCATCTTGTTCAGCTCGGACAAATATTTATCCCATTGCGACAACGGCATATTCCCGGTGATGAAGGCTACGGCCGTATCCGTCACATAGGAGTCGATCGCCGTTTTGCTGTTGGCGATTTTTTTCAGTTCGTCGGCGGTGTAGCTGAGTCTCGGAATGACCTCCTTCGGGAAACCCGGCACATACATATTCATGAAGTCCGGCTGGAAATTGGGGGACGCGTTCGGATCCGTTTCTCCCCGTTTCGTGGAGGAAGAGATTCGGCTCAAAGCAAGCGGCCGGTAGGCCGGGTTGATGTCCTGCCAGTTTTTGTTTTGCGGATTGCCCCAGAATTTCGGATTGAGAATGGCGATTCCGGTCTTGATGCCGTGGCTCACCTCGAAGTCCCCGACGTATTGGGCGGTGATCGCCGGATCGTCCGACCAATCGACGCCTTTTTCGCCGTAACGGCTAATTTTGGAAACGTCCTGGTTCAACATATAATCGCCGATCTGGAACGCCAGCTTCGGATTTTTGCTGTCCTTCGTAATAAACCACATCCGGCTCGGCAAGGTCGGGTTATAAGGCGTGAAGGCTTTGCCGCCCGGTCCCTTAACAGGCGCGAGCAGCGCCATTTTATTATGCAGAATGGCCGGCGTGTACAGGCTGTAGCTGCCGGAGGTGGTAATGCCGGCCATGCCGCCCTCGACGTTGACAAGCGCCTTCAGCTGATTCGAGTCCTGCGTGAAGGAAAGCGGGGACAGCAGGCCGTCCTTGACCAATTTGTTCATATACTCGAGCCCTTGCTTCCACTCGGGCCGGATGAAGGAGGCGACGACTTTGCCCCCCTCGACGTTCAGATAACCTTTGTCCGGGTTGGCGTAGATGAACGAGTTCATCAGATAGACCATCGGATTTTGGCCCCAGCCGTTTTTCGAGCCTACCATGCCGATTTCGTCTTTTTTGCCGTTGCCATTGGGATCCTTCTCCGCAAAAGCCTTTAGCACATTGTACAAATCGTCCGTTGTAGCGGGCATCTGCAGCTTCAGCTTCTCCAGCCAGTCCGAATTGATCCATGCCCGGTACGAGCCTTCGTTCCAGTTCAGCGCGACATAATTCGGCAATGCGTACACGCTTCCGTCCGCCAGCTTCAGATTGTTATAAATGAAGCTCTTGTCCGGATCGACGATGCTGTTGTAATTGACGGCTACCGCGGGATCCTTGTAGTAGTCGTCCAGCTTGACGAAGACGCCCTTGGAGGCGTAATCGTAAGCGGTTACTTCGTCCAGCGGAATATTGACGATATCCGGCAGCGCCGTGCCGGAGGATACCATAAGCGCCAGCTTCGTTTTGGCTTCGTTGATATCGGCGGGAAGCTCGACGAATTTCATGTCGACATTGAATTTTGCCTCCAGCATTTTGGTGAACTGGTTCGTTTTGCGGTCCTCGACGCCGGGCTGCGACTGTACGGCAACGGTAATAGCCGTTTTGACGCCGGGAGTGGCGGAACCCCCCGCGTTCGAGTTGCCCGCACTCGGGCTCGGGCTCGCGCTCGGGTCGCTCGCCGTCCCCTGTTTGCTGCCGGAGCTGCAGCTCGCCAGCAATGCCATCAGCAGGCATGCCGTTAAAACAACCACCGTTCCAAGCTTCGTTCTTGATCGACGTGCAGGTGTGTTCAATTTGACTCCTCCTCTTGTTCTCCCAATGGATGGGTTGCGGATTTGTTGCAACCGCTTGCAACGCTATCGTATAGGAAGCCGTCCCCGGCGATAAACGATCAATTGCGGCTCCTTCTGTCACGGAGCAAGATTCGGCACTGTCACTTTCTCCGCCCGCTGTCACACGGTCGGATTTTTATTGTTTTCGCGCCATACCGTCGGCGAAACGCCGTGCTTTTTCGAGAAAGCCCGATAGAATGTCTTTTCGCTGCCGAACCCGCACATCATCAATATTTTGCCGTTCGCAAACTCCGTTTCCCGCAAGAGGCGTTCCGCATGGGACAACCGCACCTCTTCGACCAGATTCCCCAAGCTTTTGCCCGACTGCTCCTTCACGAACGAAAAGACGTATTTCTCCGAGATCAGCAGCTGCGCCGCGATGCTGCCGGCCGACAGATTGAGATCGGCATAATGGTCGTGAATATAGTTCATAATATCGATCTTCAGCTTCTCGTTGTTGCTCTTCTTGTTGCCGATGACGACATCGCACAAGCTTGCGCTCGCCTGGTTCAATTCATGGAACAGCTTGATCACGTCGTTCATCTGGCCGTATTCGGGAAGCGATAGCGCAAGCCGCCCGTCCGCGTCGAACCGCTTGCTGACGATCGCCTTGCAGGCGTTGTCCACGATTTGCCGGAAGGAATAGAAAATTTGCAGCTGCTCCTGCTCGGTCAAGGCATAATTCGCCATGCTCCGCAGACTGTCGGCAAAAATTTGCGCGGCGATTTTCTTCTCCCCCGCGATCAGCGCGTCGTACAGCTTCAGCAGGATGGCGATATCGAAAGGAGGTTTGTCCGCGTTTTCCGCAGCGGGCTCATAGACGTAAACGCCGCCGGAAACGTCGTTCTCGTGAATGCTCAGCGCGCACATCGCCTGCTGGTACGCCGTTTTGGCCTGCTGGATGCCGACAACGACGGGACTCAGGCCGATATTGATCGTTAGCGAGATCGGCGAATTTACGTTGATCATTCGAATCAGCTCCGTCAACCCGATTTGGATCGAGTCGATGTACGAGCTGTTTATCCGATCCAGGAAGATGACGAAGATCGTTTCGTTGGTATGGAGGTTCAACGTTTCGAAGTCGGTGTCTACGATCGCCCGGAACGAATGCTCCAGCTCCAGGACGATATTTTGCTGGATGGACAGATCGACGGGACTGCTGTCATCCAGGCGATAGCTCACTTTGGCCACGCAGAACCGGTCGAAGCTGCCGCCAAAATAGGCTCCCGCCTCCTGCTTTTCCCTTTCCGTATATACGCCCAGGATGAGCGCATTTTTGAGCACGGAATATTTGATGGAATCGTTCAGCGCGTCGATGCGGGACAGCTGCTCCTCGTTGATCGTGCTGATTCTCGTAATGGCATGATTGAGATACGAATATTCGTTGCTGCTAGTAAAGATCGTATTGCTCGATCGGGAGGCGGCCTCGATCAGCCGCTTGAGCCACATCGTTTCTTTCATGGAGAACAGCATGGACAGCAAGGCGATGAGCAGCGTGCCCAGCACGATATAGAGAATGACCAGCTCCAGCAAGGAATTGACGTTCGTCTTGATCGACTGCAGCGGAATGCCCACAACGGCATGCATGCCAAGCATGCCGCTAGAGTAGGTCAGCGCGATATATTTCTGCGATCCCAGCGTCACTTCATCCGCGTTTTTCAGGCCGGGGCGGATTGCGTTTTCCGGAAAATGATGGGACAGAACAACGTTTCCGTCATTGTCGGTTATATAGGCGAAATAGCCCTGGAGCTGGTCCTCGTATAAAATTTTGTCGACGATATCCTTCTTGTCGAAATCGATGGCCATGACGCTCTGTTGATCGATGGAATTATAATAGGAGTTGTTGATCAATACGGTCACGCCGTCGAAATCATTGCGGTCGTAGAAGTAGGAGAACACCCGGTTCTGCGTAAAAAACTTCACATTGTAATTTTCTTTGAACAAGCGGTCGCGCCATTCGTTAACGGTTACGCCTTGATAATGGTAATAATTAGCGTAAATATCGGCGTAATTGTCCGAGGAGAGGTAGTTGGAGATGTAGACCGGATTGTCCCGGAACATAATATAGACATTGGACAACATATCCTGCGTGAGCGACAAGCTCTTGAGCTTCGACTGCAGGACGTTGAAATCCACGTAATATTCGCTGGGAGGCGGCCCCTTCAGGAAGAACAGCCGCTTGAACACTTCCTCCTGGCGGAGCAGGTTCGTAATCTCCTGTGCCTTCACAATTTGCGCTTCGAGCGAGTCGATGCCTTCTTTCAACTTGACCTTGCTCGTATTGATTGCCAGTTGTTTGGCCAATGCGTAGGATTTGAACAAAAGCGGGGATACCATGAGCAGAAGAATGGCCAGAATCGCCAAATATTTCAGGCAGCGCTTCAAAAAAATGACCGTTGTTTTGTTTTTCCGCAGCCAGTTTCGTACGATTTGAAACACCCCCTTCTTTTCTGTGCCGCCCCGTCCAAGCGAGGAAGCCGGGCAACGGCCGGATTGCTCCCGGTGCTGCCCGGCTATGCCGCCAGTCCTGCCTGCCCGTGCCGCGGCCGCATCATCTCTGCGGCCCGTACAGCTTATACACCGCGCTTACGTCTTCGCCCGCGTAGCCGCGGTCGCACGCTTCCCCGTAGCGGCTGCGCGCGATCTCCAGCAACGGAACATGCAGGCCGATCGACTCGGCCAATTGCAGCGCCAGACTCAAGTCCTTGTGCATAAGCGCCACGGAGAAATTCGGTGTATAATCGTTCGCCAGCATCTTCGGGCCTTTGGCCTCCGCCATCCAACTCCTTGCGCCGCCGCCCGCCACCGCCTCCAGGAACAGCCGCGGATCGCCGCCCGACTGCTCGATCATGCGCACGCTTTCGGCTACGGCAAGCAAATTGATCGCCGCCAGCGTATTGTTCGCCAGCTTCGCGTTGGCGCCCGCTCCGTTGTCGCCGAAAAACACGGCCTTCTTCCCCATGGCGAGCAGCACGTCCATGCAGACGTCAAGCGTTTCTTGCTTGCCGCCGACGAGGAACGTCAGCACCCCTTCGATCGCTTGCGGCTCGCTCCCGGTCACCGGGGCATCGAGAAACTCAATGCCGCTGCAGGCCAGCGCTTCGGCCAGGCGCAGGCTCATCTCCGGCGCCACCGTGCTGCAATCGGCGACGATTTTCGCTTGGGCGCCTTCCCGTTCCAGGCCACTGATCAGCCCCGCGTCGGCAAAATACACGTCCTCGATCGCTTGATGATTGGCCAGCATCGTAAACACCAGCACCGCCCGTTGCGCGACTTCGGCCGGCGAAGACACGACCCTCGCCTGCGGATGAGCTTGAAATTCGGCCGCCTTGGCCGCATCGCGGTTATAGACGATGACTTCGTAGCCGTGCTTGAGCAAATTGCGGACCATCGGCGCGCCCATCGTGCCAAGACCGATAAAACCGATTGTTTTTATTGCGCTCATGGAGTTTGCACCTCTCTTGTCGGATTGCGATCACTTTATTCTGCCTGCGCAATGGGAAGCCGTCCGTCCTCCCCGGCGATCCCGGGGAGGAGCGGCAGCAATGTTGTCAGGTTAAGCAATGGTAGCTGTCCCAGCCTACTGTAAGGCTGGAATCGGCCTTATTTCGTCCGACGATCGCCGAAACGCCGCTGCAAGTTACTATTCACAGCCTGCATAGTCCCGGGCCTCGAAGACACCGTGGAGCAATAGCGGAACGAACTTCCACTAAGGAGTGTTGGAAGGCCAACTTTGGAGGAATAGCGGAATCTCTTTCCGCTATTGGGTACTCAAAAGGTAACGATGGCGTCATAACAGAACCTCCTTCCACTATACGGTGCTCAACAGCCAACTTTGGAGCCATAACGGAATCTCCGTCCGCTTTTTACATGGAATCGTGTCTCAGGAGCAGGGTGACGGTGAATAGTAACCGCTGCAAAGCTAGAATTCCAAGAAATAAAAACTAAAATTTACTTATTATTACAATATTAGTTTATTAATTTACATTCAAATAAGCAAATCAGTCAATGACCCTCAAACAAGCTAGTGCAGCTCCGCCGATTCGGTCAAAGGACGTTTGAACGCCATGCTGTCCCATACGAACACTTTGACATAGCTGCCCGGCTGATTCGGTACCGCGACGGACGCTTGCAGCGTGTTGTTATCGTATTTCTGTATGACCGCCTCCTGGGCCCAGTAGCTCGCAAGTCCGTCCGGCGTGTAGACGGCGGCCACCAGCACCGCCCGCTTATGCGTTTCGCTCGAGTTGAGGATGGTGACGGAAGCCGTGACGACTCCCGGTCCGGCCGAGTTGACGACTTGCCCGCTCGCATCGGTGAATACCGGGGATTCGACGATAAAGGCTTCGCCGACGATCACTTCGGCCGCGTTGCTCGTCAGCGTGTTGCCGCCATAGGTGAAGCTCGCCGTCAGCTGCGCCGTCCCTTGCGCCTCGCCTTCGATCCGCCCTCCAACACGATCGGCAACCGCCGGATGGTCGCTGACCAGCCCGATGCTTGCTCCGTCCGCGGTCAGATCGATGCGGTTCCCCGCGGCATCGACGCCGTACACCGCAAACGACATCGATTCGCCCAAGCGCAGCTGACGTTTTTCCGTCTCCAGCTCCAGCGCGACGATATCCTCCAGCCCCAGCCCTTCGTGATAAATCCATTTGACCGCATCCGCCGCTACTTCACCGTTGGCGTTGTCGCTCACTTGCACGGAACCGGACGTTCCGGATGCGAACCGGTGAATGCCGAGCGGCTTCCATGCGCCTCCCGTCGGCCGCTGGTCGACGGCGTACGTTTTGGTCCCGCCGGCGCCGCTTACCGTATACTTGGCGTTGCCGGCGCGGGAGACCGAGCCGTCCGGCAGATAATAGTAGACGGAATAATAGCCGGCTTCCGGCAGATTGGGCGTCCACGTGACGGTATTGGCGCCCGTGCCGGCGGCGATCCGCACATAATCGTTCTGGTATGCGAAGCCGCCCGTCGCCGCCGTCCAGCTGCCCGTTACGGCAGCGGCCGCATTGTCCACGGTGACCGCAATGTTGGTCGTCGCCTGCACCGTCGCGCTGCCGGAGGAGGCATTGCCCGTCGGGTCTTTCGCCACGACATAGAAGGAATAGAGCGTATTCGGCGTCAACCCGCTCACCGTATATTCATTGGCGACTTTGACCGAGGCGATGAGGCCGTCCGTGTCCGCGTCGTAAATATCCGCATCCAGCGGCACGCCGCCTTCCGCCGCCTGCCACGTCAGCTTCAGCGATTCGTCCGTAACCGCCGAAACCGCGAGCGACGTCGGCGCAGCCGGAGCGACGGTATCGTCGATCGTGCTCGTCGGATCCTCGAACACCCCGATATCGGGAGTGCCGGTGTAGAGCGGGTTGTTCCAGAAATCGCGGCCGCCGTTTGCGGCGACGGACGTACCGGCGCCGAGCAGCGGCGAATTCGCCCGCAGCTTGTAGCCGAGCACTGTGCCGATGCCGTCCGCGCCTTCGCCCGGAGCGACGAAGCCGGGATCGCCGACGATGTTTTTCACCCCTTGCAAGGGCGCCGTCTGACCGTAGAACGCGTTATAGTGAAATTTGGGCAGCGCGGGATATTGTTCCGACCCGCCGCCGGTGACATAAAAAATGTTGTTCGTGTACGTCACCTTCGGATTGTTGCGGATCGTGAGGCCGGTGCCGATGTCATTGTAGAAAACGTTGTTGTAAATGAGGCCCGTATCGCCCGATGTGTTGATCGTCATGCCGCTGTTGCCGTTGTGCTTGTCGTTCTGGCTGATGTTGTAGCGGATAATGTTGGAGCCGTTCTGCAGACGGCCCATATCCATGATGAAGCCGCCTTCGTTGTCATGGGAGTAATTGTACTGGTAAATATGGTCGCCCGAAGTGGCGATATCGGTGTCGAACGCGGCCGAATCGGCCTCGCCGCTCAGCCCCTCGTAATGCACCCGGCCGACTTCGTTGTGCTGGAACGTTGCGC
This sequence comes from Paenibacillus cymbidii, assembly GCF_004764705.1. Lineage (GTDB taxonomy): Bacteria > Bacillota > Bacilli > Paenibacillales > NBRC-103111 > Paenibacillus_AN > Paenibacillus_AN cymbidii. The sequence continues at coordinate 207,235 of NZ_SHLX01000005.1, forward strand.
CGTCCGTCCGCCATACCCACATGCCGGCGATCCATTTGTAGCCGTGGCCGTATCCGCCCGCATCGAGACTGACGTTGTATTCGATCAGCGGATTGCTGGTGACGCCCACGCAGATCGCATCGGCGCCATTGTTGAGAATCGTGTTGCCGCTGATGACGACATTCCGGTTAAAATAGGCTTTGTCGCTTGAGGCCGCATTGATATTGATCCCCATCGTCGACACGTCGTGAATGTAGTTGTCCTCGATCACCAGGTTGTCGAAATAGGCGAGCGGCTGGCCGGTTTCCCATTCCCAGGCATTGATCTGGATCGCGGCGTTGGCGTTCTTGTTCACATCCTTGTCCTTGCCGTCCGTCGTCGTCACCGTCGTCTCTCCATTGAGGGACATGCCGGTCACATCGTGGATGTCCATGTTGCGGATCGTGATGTCATGCATCGGCCCCTGATGGAACGCCTTGATCCAGATGCCGCTTCTGCGGTAGTAGCCGGTCAAATAGTCGTCGGGAGCGGCCGCCTTGAAGTTGGTCAATTCGAGGTCCTGCAGCGTAATGTACTGCACATTCTCGAGATTGATCGCGGCATAAGCCGCGTTTGCGTTAATAATCGGCTTCGGCCCCGTTCCGTAGCTGCCGATCACGATCGGATTGCCTGACGCGCCGGAGTTGCGGATCGCGACCGATCCCGTCCAGGAGCCGCCGGCCTTGAACAAAATCTGGTCGCCGGGCTGGTAATTCGTTTTGGCGTTCACCTTGGCGATCGACTTCCACGGCGCGGCCGAGCTCGTTCCGGCGTTGCTGTCGCTGCCGTCTGCGGAATCGACGTAATAGGTCGTGTTCGCCGCCGCGACCCGCGCGGCGGGCGGCACGACGAAAACGGCGGCAAACAGCACGAAGGAAACCAAAGCGCAAACCGCAAGTCGCATCGAATGATTTCGTTGCATCGTTACCCTCCTCATCGTATGGAAGATCATGTGGCATTGGGCCGGCATCGTCGGCCGTCGGGCTGATAGGTTATTCGTACGTGAAGGTGAACGTCGCCGTCTGCGGCAGCACGACGCCCTCGCCGCCGACACTGACCGTATACGTGCCGTTATCGGACGCATCGCCATGCAGCGAGTACTGGAATGTGAAGTGGCCGGACCCGTCCGATTCGGTCTGGTCGATATGGGTGACGACGCCCTGCGGATTGGTTACGGTCATGCCGACGAACGCATGTGTGGCGCCATACGTCTGACCGCTCACCGTCACCAGCTGCGTGGCGTTGTTGACGGAAGCCGTCACCGCCAGATCCGCCGACGGTGCGCTCGTCAGCTCGAACGCCGCATTGCCCCACAGCCCGCGCGACTTTTTGCTCGCTTCGCCGGTCGTCGTCCAGCCCCACTGCCCTCTGCTCGCATAACCGCCGTCGCTGAGCACGGCGTTCATGATCAGCGGCGCGCCCTCCCAAGGCCGCTCGAAACCGAGCGCCGCAAGCGGTATGGCCGCTTCCATCACATACCCTTTGCCGCCCGCGTCCGGCTTGATTTCCATAAATATCGTCGGGAACGTGTTAACGCCGTTCGTCTGCAGGTAAGACTGGTACCCGTAGTCGACGCCGCTGCCAAGCACGATTTGCCTGTCGCTCGGCAGCATCGTGCCGGTTCGGTCCGGATACGTCGTGAAGTCGAGGTCCTCGTCGCCGATAAACAGCTCCAGCACGTCGCCATTCCAGATCGATGCGCCGGTTCTGACGTTTTTCATCGGCGTCGGATCCTTCACCTTGGCGGCGACATACAGATGCTCGGCATCGTATTTCATATACACGTCGGCGCTGTGCCGCTGGCCGTCATTGTCGACGACGCCGGCGATCTTGATCAGCTCGCTGCCGGCCCATTCGCCGAGCGGATTGCCGGAGCCATCGGTGGCCACGACGCCGTCGATCGCAATCGGCTGACTTGCTTGACGGATGACGATATCGGTGTCGATCGGCGCCGTTGTCGCCTCCGGACCATAGGCGAACGCCAGCTTGGTCAAGTACGGGAAGCCGCCGGACACCGCCGGCAGTCTCACTTGAATGTACTTGACGCCGTCCGGCAAATAGTTGGCTTGCAGCACGTCGGGAATACTGTTGTTCGCCGAGGTGCCGAACGCCGGATGCTTGTAAATGCCTGCCGCATTATAACGCGTATAGGTCACTCCGTCCGCGGAGGTCCAGATTTCGAAGGCGTTGCCCGGCAGGCTCTGGTAGTAGTAGCCTTCCATATAGGCCGATTTGAAATCTTTCCCTTCCGGCGCCCGGTAGATCATTTCCGCCGAAGCCGCTGTCGATACCACCCGCTTGAAGTAGGTCGTCGTACCGAACGTGCGGATCGTGGACAGACTCGTTGCCGGATCCAGGGTGACCGCCTGCAAATTGGCGGTGCCGGTCCCCGCGGCGAACCGGGAGAAGTCGGCCGCCCGGTCGACGATATAGCCGTCGTAGCCCGGCGTTTCGGAGGAGGCGCTGTCCAGCGTGACGGTGTCGATGCGAAAATCGGCTGCCGCGCCGGTGCTGCCGAAATAACCGGCGGCCGGCAGCAGGATGCGAATGTACTGCGTTCCGGACGGCAGCGCGGCCGACTCGTAGGTCGCTTTCACGTTCTGCACGCCGCTCATCAGATCGGGGCTCAGCTTGCGCACAAGCGTGATCGGCACGCTGCCCGTAAAGGTGCCGCTCGGACTGTCGAACGTTGCGGCATACGCCTGCAGTTCGTCCGGCGCGGCGAACGTTAACGCCCACTTGTTGTAGGTGACGTCAATCGCCACTCGCTTGAACGCGCTCGACGTATAATACGCCAGCTCGCCGCCGATTCCGATTATGCTGCCCGCGGAAGCCGTGACGGCACGATAGCTGAACGCGTGCGACAGCCCGCTGGCGTCATCGATAAACCGGCCGTTCGCGTCGAAGGCCACTTCGCTGCCGTTGACCGTGCCCGCCGGGACGCCGATGAAAACCGGAGCGCTCAGGACGGCCGAACCCGCCGTCGTGCCGGCTGCGGCGACCGGCGTCACCTCGAACAGCACATAATGCCCCGCATCGGCCGAAGCGACAACATGCGCAAGCGACGTCTCCCCCGCAATCGCCGTCCGATTCGAACCGTCGGGCAGCGTTGCCCGGTACCATTGGAAGCTGCTTGCGCCTTCCGCGTCCGCTTCCGCATCCTGGTACGTGTAAACGCCCGTCAGCGTCTGACCGACGGCGGCCGTTCCGGTAATGCCGACATTGTCCGCCGTCGGCGGCTCGTTTACCGGATCCTGCGGCGCCGTGCTGCGGATGTCGAGGTCATCGACGCCGAACGTGCCGGACTGGTAGCGATACGAGGCGAACGTATAGCTCGCGATGGCGGACGCCGTCTTCAGCAGCGAAACGCCCGTCGCCGTCGCTACCGGCGTACCGTCGATCGATACGCTGTACGTTTGCGCCGCCATATCGGCATCGACGCGAATGTCGTACCATTGGTTCGCCGCATAGCCGCTCAGCAGCGTGCTTTTCCCGCTGCTTCCCACCCGCCGCGACAGCTTGTTGCCGTCGAACAGCAGCTCGATCACCTTGTCGCCGGTGCCGTCCTTCAGCGTCAGGAAATACCCTTCGGCGTTCGTCTGCGCCGCAAACACGCGCAGATTCGCGGTGAACGAAGCGGCGATGGCGGTGCCGAACGTGTAGGTCGCCGTATTCGCCGTGCTGTTGGCGTTTTCCGTCGTGGCCAAGTAGCGGTTGCCGCCCGCATCCTGGACCGCAACAAGATTCGCGCCGGTTGTGGCCGTCCAGCCTGCCGGCACTTGTCCGGTCGTCGTAAGCTGGAAGTCCTCCGACAGGTAGGTAGTCGTCAGCACCCGCACCGGCGCGCTGAACGCGGCGTCGCCTTGCGCGGTGCCTGTCGACGCGACCGGCGTCACCCCGAACAGCACATAGCGGCCTTCGTCCTCCCTCGTCACGGTGTAGCTCAACGCCGTGGCGCCCGCGATAGCCGTGCGGTCCGAGCCGTCCGCGAACGTCGCCCGGTACCATTGGAACACGGACGTCCCTTGCGCATCCGCTTCCGCGTCGGCGTACGTATACGTGCCGGTCAGCAGGCGGCCGGTTTCCGCCGTACCGGAGATAGTGACATTGCCCGCCGTCGGCGCCGCGTTGACGGGAGGCTCCGCGCCGCTGTCGGCGGAGACGGCAAGATCGTCGACATAGAACGTGCCGGCCTGGTACCGGTAGGTCGAAAAAGAATACATGTCGATTGCGGCGGCGTTCACAAGCAGCGGCGCAGCGGAAACGACCTGCACGCTGTCTATCCAAACGTCATACGTGTGCGCCGCAAGGTCGACGACCGCTTTCACCTGATACCATTGATTCGCCGTATACGACTGCAGCCAGCTCTTCGTGTTGCCGGCCATCCGCCGCGAAATATGGCTGCCGTCGAACAACAGCTCGATCACCTTGTCGCCGGCGCCGTCCTTCAGGACCAGAAAATAAGCTTCCGCATTCGTTTGCTTGGCGAGCACGCGCATTTCGACCGCAACCGTGCCCGCAAGCGACGGCGTAAAGGCGTAGGTGGCGGTATTTGCCGTCGAGTTGGCCGTTTCCGTCGACGCCATGTATTTGCCGTTGCCGCTCGATTCAGCCACCGCCACCGCATTCGCCCCGGTGCTCGCCGTCCAGCCTGCCGGCATTTGTCCGACGGCGATAGTTTCGAAGTCCTGTGCGTAAACGCTTTCATAATCGGCGTTTACCGGCGGCCCCGACAGCGGCATCCATACCGACAACGCCAAAACAGCCGCAAGCACGATGTTGACCAGCTTCTTCATCCGTACACCTCTTCCCGCTCGTAATAAACTGCCATTACCAGAGCCGCTTCGCATCGAGAGTTCGCAGCAACGCCTCATTTACGTTCACCTCCGCCCGCTTCGCCTCGTCTTCCGCGACCCGGGCGAACGCCGCGTCTCCCAGCTTCTTGCCGAGCTGCTGCCTAAGATCGGCCAGCTTCCGCTCGTAGTAGGCGGCTTCCTCCCATTGCTTCGGTCCGTAGATCGGCCTTCCGTGCGCGATTTCCTCCTTTCTTCTTGCATTTTCGGTGCGGAGCTCCTGCAGGAAAGCGGCATAGCTCGCATCGGCCAGCAGCCCGTTCTCCTTGCCGAGCAGCTGCAGCGTCTTGATGCCCACCGCCGTGCGCAGCGCCTCCTCCTTGAGTTTCTCCAGCGGGGTTTCGCCGGCATACGATCGCGTCCAGAAGTCCTTGTCGTCCGCCGCCTCGTATTTCCCCTGAAAATAGGCAAATACGCCGGCCCGTTCCGTCCGCACAATCGCCTTGTACTCCCGCAGCTCGAGCGGTTCCCCGTTGACGGTGGCGACGGCGGCGGTTGCTTCGTCCCGGCTGTCATCCCGGCTGCCCGGCGCCTTGCTTGCGGAGACGCCAAACGCAATCGCAAAGCCGAGGACGGCGAACAAGGCCCAACCGGCCGCCGTTTTGCCGGTCCGCGAAAAAGTCATGATCCGACACCTCCTTTCTCCGCGCCATGATCGCCGGACCGCCTCCCACTTTAGCAAACGGGGGAGGCGGTCATCTATAGGATTCCATGATGCAACCATACGATTTTGTCACTTCATGGCGCCGGCATAGGCGAAATGTTCCGCCTGCGGCCATCCTTTCCGCTCACGGACAAGCGGCTCCGCAACTTGCCGGAGCCGCCAAACGCTTTCGATCCGCTTATTTCTTGCCAACCGCAGCCGACCACTGGTCCAGCTGCCGCTGAACCTCGGCATTGATCGCATCCATGCCGGCCGCCTTCAGCTCTTTGACCATTTCCGGCAAATACTTCTCCGGATCGACCGCTCCGGTAATGAGACCCGGCAAATATTCTTTCACTTTGTTGTTGTAGGCGCTGATTTCGTTTTTGACTTTTTCCGGATCGAAGTTGAACCCGATGCTTTTGGCGCTTTCGGCCGATGCGTTGAACTTCCTGAATTTGTCCCATTTCTGCGGATCCTCGTTCGCCCACAGATAGTTGTTGAACTGGTTGCCGAACATATAGGCGGCGCCGAGCGCATATCCGGACGTCTGGGAGGTTACCCCGGACGGGTAATCGATCGTCTGCTCATCCTTCTTCACATAATGCTTGCCTTCGATGCCGAACGCGATCATGTTGACCAGCTTCTTGTCCGTATGCAGCAGATTGAGAAACATCATCGCCCGCGCCGGGTCCTTCGACGTGCGGGAGACGGACAGCATGGCGCCCAGCGTGCTGCTCGTCGACACGATCGGCCGCGTGAACTCGACCTGCACCCACGGCAAACCGGTCGCCTGCGACACCTCGGCGTCTTTGCCCGGCTTCAGCGACTCCGGATATGCGAACACCTTGCCGGACCGATACGCTCCGGTGAAATCCGCAAGCGTCGGCGCGTCCTTGTTGATATAACCGGCCGTATACCATTTGCGCGCCAGCTTCAATATAGCCATGTAGCGGGAATCGTTGTACGCGTCAATAACCTTGAGATCCTTTGTGTCGTGGTCCATCAGCCCGAGATTTTTGGCAACCGACCCCGAGCCGACAAAGGAATTGTCCATCAGCACCAGATCGAGGCCAACGTCCTTGCCGCTCAGAAACGGCGTCATGCCGGGCTCGTTCTTCTTGATGACCTCGAAGAAAGGCTCCAGGTCTTCGGGCTTCTTGACCGTGCCGAGATCAAATTTGTATTTATCGACCAAATCTTTGCGCACCAGCACGCCTTTATTGCCGGCGAATTCTTTGTTGGTCGGGAATCCGTATGTTTTGCCATTGAACTTGATCCCCTCGAGCACCATCGGGTCGAGCTGGGCCATCGCTTCCTGCGCGTACTTCTTCATCAGATCGTCGAGCGGAATGACCGAGCCGTTCTGCACCTTGGTCGTCCAACCGTCCCAGCTTGCCGTATACATCAGGTCGAATGCTTCATTGGACGCGAATTTCAAATTCATTTTGTCTTTCCAGCTGCCCCAGTCGAAGACGGTCATGTCGAGCGAAGCATTGATTTTGGTTTGCAAATACTTGCTGATTTCTTCGTTGATGAGCGCTTGATCCTTCTGCGGCACACCCGGCACGAACAGCGTGATCTTGTAAGGCTCCAGCTTGCTCGCTTCGGGCTGCTTGCTCGCTTCCGTCTTCGGCTCGGCGCTTGGGCTCGGCGAAGCGGCGTCTCCCGCTCCGTTGCCGCTCGAACCGCATGCGTTCAGCGCCAGACTTGCGGCCAGCGCCAGACCCAGAAGCGCAGGTCTTGTTGGGCGTAATCCTCTCATTTGTTTTCCCCTCCGTCATCATCGTTTATATGCTAACCGGCGCAGTATGCTCCGGATACAGCCTACCCTTTAACGGCGCCAACCGTAAGCCCTTTGACGAAATATTTCTGGAAGAACGGATAGGCCAGCACGATCGGTCCCATCCCGATAATAGCCATCGCCATGCGCGCGGTTTCGTTCGGCAGCTTCGCGATCTGGTCGCCCATGCCGGCGGTCGCCGCCAAGTCGTTCAGAAACTGCAGGTTTTTCATCGCCTTGTACATCAAATATTGCAAGCTCACCAACTGTTCGTCGTTGATGAACACCAGGCTGTTGAACCAGTCGTTCCAGTAGCGGAGCGTATAGAACAGGCCGATCGTCGACAGCACGGGAAGCGACAGCGGCAGTACGATCCGCGCGAAGATGCGCAGCTCGCCGGCTCCGTCGATTTTGGCCGATTCCAGAATCGAAGGATGAATGTTGGTCGTAAAGAAGGTGCGCATGACGATCACATAGAACGCGCTCAGCAAATGATTCGGGACGATCAACGCCAGCAGCGTGTCGCGCAGGTCGAAGACGTACGTGTAAACCAGATACCAGGGGACGAGCCCGCCGCCGAAAATCATCGTAAAAAACACGAAGAAGGAGAAAAACCCGCGAAAGCGGAAATCGGGCCGCGAAAGCGGATAGGCGACCAGCGCCGTCATGCCCAGCGCGGCGACGGTGCCGGCGACGGTGACGAAGATCGAGACGCCGTATGCGTGAACGATCGGACCCGCGTCGCGGAACAGGAAGCTGTACGCCGCCGTGCTGAACACTTGCGGAATGATGCTGTAGCCGTGCCGATAGACGGCATCCTGATCCGTCAGCGACACGCTCAGCACGACCAGCACCGGAAACAGGCAGGCCAGCGAAAGAATGATGAACACGATATGCAGCGCGAAGTCGGCGGAAGGCCCAATGGCATTGATATCCCCCCGTTTTTTGGCGTATGTCTCCATAGTCGGCCTCCCTAGAACAAAGCGTTTTCTTTATCGGTTTTGCGAACGATATAATTGGTGGCAATAACGAGCGCGAAGCCGACAACCGCCTGATATAGCCCTGCGGCCGAGGACATGCCGATATCGCCGAGATTGAGCAGCGCGCGGTACACATACGTGTCGATCACCTGCGTCGTCGGGTATAACGAGCCGGAATCGAGCGGCACCTGGTAAAACAAGCCGAAATCGGAGTTGAAAATATGGCCGATCTGCAGCAGCGTCATCACGATCAGGACCGGCTTGATGAGCGGCAGCGTAATCCGCATCATTTGTTGGCGTTTGCTTGCGCCGTCGATGAGCGCCGCCTCGTAATATTCGTTGTCGATACCGATGATCGCCGCCAGGTAGATGATGCTGTAGTAGCCGGCATGCTTCCACAGGTTGACGAGCGGCAAAATATACGGCCAGTATTTCGCTTCGCTGTACCAGGAAATCGGCTCCTGCCCGAGCGGCTTAAGAATATATTGGTTGATAAACCCGTATTCGCTGCTAAGCAGCGAGTAACCGAGGTAGCCGACGACAATCATCGAGAGGAAGTGCGGCAGAAACATGACGCTTTGATAGAACCGGGCCATCAGCTTCGCCCGCAGCTCGTTCAGCGCGATGGCGACGGCGACGGCAACGACGAGGTTCAGTGCAATGAACGCCGCATTGTACAAGACCGTGTTGCGCGTAATCAGCCAGGCATCCTTCGTCCGGAACAGAAACTCGAAGTTTTTCAGTCCGACCCACTTGCTCCCGAGTATGCCCAGGGCGTAGTTGACGTTTTTGAAGGCGATCAGGATGCCGAACATCGGTAAATAGTTGTTCAGAATAAGGTAAAGAACACCCGGCAGCAGCAGCAGCAGCAGCGCCTTGTCCTTCCGGACGTTGCGCAGGAACCGCGCCGCAGCGTTCGGCGGTTTGATCTTGATGGCATCCAACCGTTGTCACACCCTTCAAGTATTCGATCTGCATTCAGTATAAATCGCGGACGGTTTACTCTTCTATCGGGCAACGTGACCGTTTCCTCGATTTTGTGACTGCCATAAAGACGAAAAGATCCGGCATCTCATGCCGGATCTTATCTTCCGTTATTTTCCCCCAGTTGCCGATATCGCTTCCGGAACTCATGCGGCGCAATGCCGACTTTCTTCTTGAACGCCTGCCCGAAGTGGGAATAATTCTCATAACCGATCTCCTCGCAAATATCGGTAATTTTATCGTTCGTTTCGGCAAGCAGCAGCTTGGCCCGCTCCATCTTCTCATGGATGATGTAATCGATCAGCGCTTGTCCGGTCTCCCGCTTGAATACGCGGGAAAGATAAGCCGGATTCAAATAAATGGAAGCGGCTGCCTTCTCGCGCGTCACCTCCTTCAAATTCGCCTTGATGTACGCTTTCGTCTTCGCGATCAATGCCGAGCTTTCTCCGCGCTGCCGCTCCATATGGTCCGAAGCGGCGTCGATCAGCCATTCCGACCAGGAGCGAAGATGAGCGATTGAGCGAATGGCCGCCTGCTCGTCGCTGCGTTCGCGCAAGCCCGCCCACTCCTTCACCGACAGCCCGTTCTTGTGCGCAACATGGTAGATCATGTACAACAAGGCGTGATATAACGCGCTGGCCGATTCGGCATGATCGTGCGCTTCCTGGAGCTCGCCGAGCAATTGATCGAGGCGGCCCAGCAGCTCCCGTTTGTTTCCCGTTTCGAAAAGCACGACCCAATCGGACCACGGGATGGCAATCGGCGTTTTCGCTCCGGCGCCCGGGCTGACTTGCGATTCATCCAACCGTTGGACCGTTCCGCTATGGGCGATGTTGCTCTGCTCCAGCTCGAGGAGCCGATGATAAACATCGGTCAGCCCTACGACCGTCGTCCGGACGCCGATGTAGCAGGAAACCGAGCAATAAAAGTAGCGGCCGCTCGCTTCAATGAAGGAGCGGCAGGCGTCCTCGAACTCGCATGGCTCAAGCGGACAATCGCCGACTCCGTATGCAAGCGCGAGCAGAATGCCGTTCGCATCCTTGACGATATCCCCCCTGCATTCGCCGAGCATCAGCTCGCTGGCCGCATTGCGAAGCGCATATTCCAGTATTTCTTCATCGTACGGGCTAAACTCCTTGTGCCACCGCTCGATGCTGATCAGAATCGGCAGCACGGGCGAACCCGGCTCAAGCGGCAAATGAACGGCCTGCAAGCTCGGCCCGGACGGCACCGCTCTTCCCGACAGCAGATGCTGCCAATAACGCTCGACGACAACCGCCCGTTGCCGCTGCCACATGCTGCGGTATTTTTTTGCCGATTCGACCAGTTGTTCCGCTTCCCTGTCTTCCCCGATCTTCGCCGCCGTCCGCTTCAGCACCGCCTCCAGCTGCGCCGTCTTGACGGGCTTGAGCAAATAATCGAAGCTCCCGAGCCGGATGGCCTTCTGCGCATAGGAGAACTCGGCGTGGCCGGTGAGAAAAACCGTTATGGTGTCGGGAAAATGGTCGTTCACCCATTCGGTCAGCTCCAGTCCGTTCGTGCCCGGCATTTCGATATCGCAAATCATCAAGTCGACGGCGTGCGTCTGCAGCTTCTGCTTTGCCTCGTTCGCTCCCAGCGCCGTATACACTTCCGCAAATCCGAGCGCCGCAAAATCGACCGCTTTCAGCATCGCACGAATCGCATACAGCTCGTCATCGACAATCAGCAGCTTCAGCACGCAGCTCCCCTCCTCTTCCTTGCCGGCCTCATGATTGCGAATCGATGTCGCCTGCCGGCAAATCCAATTGCACGATCGCGCCTTTCGGCGCACGATTGCGAAACGACAGCTCCGCCCGGTCTCCGTACACCATGCGCATCCGCCGATACACATTCCACACGCCCATGTGGGTGCCCGTCCCGTCGCCGAACTTTTTCTCCGTTAACGCTTGCAGAATATCGGGAGCCAACCCGCGTCCGTCATCGCGAATCAGCACCTCGTACCGGTTCCGAACCATCGTTTCCCGGTGACGTTCGACGATAATCTCGATGTGGAACCGGCTGCCTTCCTCCATGCCGTGGATCACGGCGTTTTCGACGAACGGCTGGATGAGAAGCGGCAAAATCGGTTGATGCTGCAACTGTTCCTCTACCTCGATCCGATAGGTCAATCTCTCGGGAAACCGGAGCGACTGGATTTCCAAATAATTGCGAATGTGCTGCAGCTCCTCCTCGAGCGTAACGGTATCCCTGTGCGAACGGGTAATAAAGCGGAAATAGTCGGAGAGATGTTCGGTCATTTTGCATACCAGGCCGTTCTCCTCCAGAATCGACAAACTGTTGATCACATTCAAGGAATTCAAATAAAAATGCGGATTGATTTGCGCTTGCAAATGCTTGAATTCCGACTGCTGCGCTTTCAGCATCTCTTCATAAGCGTTAATTTTCAAATGCTTCATTTGCGAAACCATATCATTGAACGTTTGGATGAGAAAGTTAAGCTCTTCCGTCTTCGTTTCCTGTACGCCGATCTCCATCTCGCCTTTCATGACGCGGCGAATCCCCTTCATTAACGCATTCACCGGCGTGAACAGCACATTGCGAAGAAAGAGCGAGTAAAAATAGAGCGCGATGACGACGCCAACCGGGATGCAGAAAATAACCCGCTGGAAAAACGGCAGCTGCCGCAGCAAATGCTTCTCGGGAATCATCGCGGCCAGGCTGAGCGGCGCTTGGGAGAACGGTGTGCTGACCAGCAAATATTTCGTTCCGTCGCCTTCGTTCTTGAATACCTGATAGGCCGCAGGATTCGAAATCAGCTTGCGATTGACGGCCGCCATCGTCTCCTCGGCTGCCGCAGCGTCCGTCAACGGCTGGCCGCCCATACCGAGCAGAATCGCTTTCCATTGATCGCCGTAATCCAGCTTGCGCAGCGGGATAATCAAATCGTCGGGGAGAAAGACTGCTCCCGCATATACACTTGGAGTTACCCGTTCGACTCGTACCAGATAGTGCTGCTCGTCGCCGTCAAACAACTGCCAGCTGCTGAACTGCACATCCTCCGGATGACGGAAGCGCTTCTCCAGCATATCGCGGAGCTCCATCGTTTGCAGATAAGTCGTTTGGGAAATCACAAAATCGTTGTTGTCGGCAGAATAAACGAAGAGCGCGTGGATGTTTTTCAGCGTGCCGCCGCCTTCCACCATATCGGCGTGAAGCCTGACTTTCGCCAGTATATAATGCCCGTCGTCGGCCGGATAATCGGACAACGCCTCGAACTCGGCATGGTTGTTGCCATTGGCGATTTGGCGCAGCAAATAATCCGCCGTATCCTGCAGCACCGTGTCGATCTGGGCGACATGAATCGCAAGCGCATTGCTGGTGGACTGCGATACTTCCTCGCGAACGACTTTCATTGCGTAATAGTTTTCATAATACAGGAAAAGCGCCAGAGGGGCGATAATGATCACAAAACCGCGTAACAGCCGAAGTCGCAGCGTCGGTCGCTTCATTCGTCATTCTCCCGATTTTGGCCTATGATCCCGTCCATTATATCTTCTTTCTCATTAAACACCATTCGGAGCCGATCGGCTATATGCAGATGTGACGATTGTCTCGATTTTGTGATTTGTTGCGGGCGTCGGCTTCGTTTTCGCGGCGTGTTCGCTTCGCTCAGGTTTCTCCGGCTGGAACAGCTTCGTTGCACGAAGCGCGACATTCCCCCTCCGCCAACCAACAAATTCGTTTTTGTGCCGCTCCGATGAAGCGTCCTGGAAAATAGGCAGCAGCCGAACCTTCATGCGAATCGAGCCTCCTACATATGGTATAAATAGGCTTTGACTTGGCATCGGAACATACGCGAAAGGCGGGACATTCGTGGGGGTGTTTGAACAGGCTCGCGGCGAAAAGGACCGGCTCGTCCGGCAGCTGCTGAACGGGCAGCGTGAGGACGGCACGTGGCGGTTTCTATTCGAGAATGGCATTTCGCTCGACGCTTACATGATTATGCTGCTTCGTTCGCTTCAGCTGGAGGATGAGCCGCTGATCCGCCGTCTGCACGACCGCATCCTCGACCGACAGCGGGCCGATGGCGTTTGGGCGCTGTATGCAGATGAGCGCGACGGCCATCTGGCTTCCACGGTGGAAGCGTATTACGCGCTGCTTTACGCCGGCTACAGCCGCAAGACGGATGACCGGCTGCGCCGGGCCGAACGCCGTATCCTCGATCAAGGCGGCATGCGCCGCATCAACGGGCTGCTGACCAAGGTCATGCTTGCCGCCACCGGCCAATACCCGTGGCCGGCGAGGCTGACGATCCCGCTGGAGTTTTTGCTGCTGCCGCCGTCATCGCCGATCAGCTTCCACGACTTTTCCAGCTATGCCCGCGTTCACTTCGCGCCTGTACTGCTGCTCGCCGATCGCCGCTTTGCCGTAACGACGGCCTCCTCGCCCGACTTGTCCGCCTTGTTGGCGGGAAACGCCACTTACGGCTCGAACGATGCTCTCCCGCGCAATCGCGGACTCGAAACACTGCTGCAAACAATCCACACGGGGCTCGGTCAAATCGCCGGCATGCCGGCGCAGCTGCACAAGACGGCGGCCCGGCGGGCCGAGCGGTTCATGCTGGATCGGGTCGAGCCGGACGGCACGCTGTACAGCTATGCCACCAGCACGATACTGATGCTGTTTGCGCTGCTCGCACTCGGCTACGACAAGCGGCATCCTTTCCTTCTGCGCGCCGTGCAGGGGCTATACGACATGATCGCGGATGATAACGGGATGCTGCTGCTGCAGAATTCCCCGTCCACCATCTGGGATACCGCGCTGATCGGCGATGCCTTGCTGCAGGCGGGCGTCGCCGCCGACCATCCTGCGATCCGCAAGGCTGCCGATTTTTTGCTTGCCAAACAGCAGCGTTCGCCCGGGGACTGGAGCCAGAACATGGCCCATCCGGCGCCGGGGGGTTGGGGATTTTCCGAATCGAACACCAAACACCCCGACGTGGACGACACGACGGCGGCGCTGCGGCTGCTGCGGGCGGCGGGACCGCGCCCGGCCTACGCGGAAGCTGCCGAAAAAGGCATGAACTGGACGCTCGCCATGCAAAACGATGACGGAGGCTGGCCGGCGTTCGAGCGCGGGAAAACGAACGAGCTGCTGAAGTGGCTGCCGATTGAAGGCGCGCAGGCGGCGGCGCTTGATCCGTCGTCGGCCGATTTGACCGGGCGGACGCTGGAATATTGGGGGCGTACGGAGCGGTTGACCGTGCGGCACGCTTTCATCCGGCGCGGCGTAGACTGGCTGGCGGAGCATCAGGAGGAAGACGGCTCGTGGTATGGCCGTTGGGGGATTTGTTACTTATACGGCACATGGGCGGCAGTAACCGGCATGATGGCCGTGGGCGTGGAGGCGGAGCACCCCGCCGTGCGACGGGCCGTCCGCTGGCTGCTGGACGTCCAGTTGCCCGACGGCGGCTGGGGCGAATCGTGCCGCAGCGATCAGTTGATGCGCTACGTCCCGCTCGGCACAAGCAATGCCGCGCAAACCGCCTGGGCGCTCGACGCGCTGATCGCGGTTCACGCAGCGCCGCTGCCGGCGATCACCCGCGGCATCGAGCGGTTGATCGCGCTGCTGCACACGAAGGATGAAGCGACCGACTACCCGCTCGGCGCCGGCCTTCCCGGCACTTACTACACGCATTACCACAGCTACCGCTACATTTGGCCGCTGCTCGCCTTGAGCCGCTACCGGAACAAATACGCCGCCAAGCCTTAGGCGCGGCGGGCCAGTTGAACGATCAGGCGAAGCTGTCCAGCAGAAACTGCGCGATCTCGCCTTCGCGCAGCGGATCGCCTTCATGGCGAAGCACAAACCGCTTGCCCAACTCATCGTATTTCTGCTTGAGCATGTAGCCGTGTATCGGGTGGTGGATCACCTCGCCGACCGTCATTTCCTTCGGAATATAAGGACCGACCAGGGGCAAATCGTAAGTCATCAGCGCGGGCGGAGCGTCCGCGGACATGTACGTGATCGCCGAAGCCCGCTCAGCCAGCTTCAAGTTGTCCGGCTCGTTCAGTTCGTCCAGCGATCCAAGGCCGTAATACAGCAACAAATTCGGTTGAATGTGCGGCCCTTCGTAAATGTCCTTGTAAAACCGTT
Organism: Paenibacillus cymbidii; assembly: GCF_004764705.1. Classification (GTDB taxonomy): domain Bacteria; phylum Bacillota; class Bacilli; order Paenibacillales; family NBRC-103111; genus Paenibacillus_AN; species Paenibacillus_AN cymbidii. The sequence goes on from NZ_SHLX01000005.1 coordinate 222,634, forward strand.
GATCCTTCGACACTTGCGTGACGAAGCCGACAAACGCGCTAACCGCGCTCGATTGCCGTTCGACCGGGTCGGCGCTGTCCGGCTTGGAGCGGTCGCCCTTCAGAGCGTTCCATAAAGCGACGTGGCCGCCGGCCGATCCGCCCGACGAGGCGATGCGCGACGCATCGATGTGCCACTCCTTCGCCATATGGCGCACGAACTGGATCGCCCGCGTCCCGTCGTCCATCGGAGCCGGGAATGGAGATGTCGTAATGAATCGGTAGTTGGCCGAAATGAGCGAGATGCCGGCAGTCAAACATTCCTCCATCAGCTTCGACGACAACACCGCCCGCTTGTCTCCGTTCACATATCCCCCGCCATGAAAATAGATGACCGCCGGAGATGGCGTTTCCGTGTTTCCCGGCAAATAAGCGTCCAGCACGTTTCGTTCGTGCGGCCCGTATGCGATATCCCTGAGTTGCGTAGTTGGCATGGCCAATGTTCACCTTCCGTTAAGCATTTTTGCCCACTCTTAATAAAGTAACGGAAGGTTTGGGAGGATGCAACTCGACCCTATCGCTACGTCAAGAATATAAGCGATCACCCGCTTCTTCGTATCTGCGTCCAGCCCCGTAAACGGCTCATCCAGCAGCTTGGTTATGCCGCCGGCATTGCCGTTCCTTAACCGGACGCCTCAATAACCCGGCGCTGCAGGGTAAAGCGTTCCATCGCCTTCCGATCGACATCGTAGCCGATGCCCGGGCGGTCCGGCACCTCGATCACGCCGTCCTTGACGGTTACTTCCGGCGCAATGATATCCTGCTCCCAATAGCGGGACGAGGCCGCCGTATCGCCCGGCAAGACAAATTGGGAAAGCGTCGTCAAGGCGACATTGTGAGCCCGCCCGACTCCCGCCTCCAGCATGCCTCCGCACCACACCGGAACGCCCTGCCGCTCGCAATAGTCGTGAATGCGTATGGACTCGCTTAATCCTCCGACGCGGCCCAGCTTGATGTTGATGATTTTGCAGCTGCCCAGCTCGATCGCCTTCCGCGCGTCTTCCAGCGAGTGGATGCTCTCGTCGAGGCAGATGGGGGTGCGGATCGCCCGCTGCAGCCTGGCATGATCCACGATGTCGTCATGACCCAGGGGCTGCTCGATCATCATCAGCTCGTATTCGTCCAGCTTCCTTAATCGCTCCATATCCTCAAGCGTATATGCCGAGTTGGCATCCGCCATCAACGGCAGCTGCGGATAACGCTCCCGCACGGCTTTGACCGGCTCCAGATCCCAGCCCGGCTTGATCTTGATCTTGACCCGCTTGTAGCCTTCGATCCGCGACTCCTCCACCTTGGCCAGCAGCGCTTCGACCGAAGGCTGGATTCCGATGCTGACCCCCACATCGATCGTCTTGCGACGGCCGCCCAAAGCGGTCGCGAGCGGAACGCCCAGCCGCCTGGCGTACAAGTCCCACACGGCGCAATCCACGATGGACTTGGCCATCGGATTGCGCCGGATCGGCGCGAACCTTGCCAGCAGCGCATCCGGGTGGCCGATCGGCGCCTGGAACACAAGCGGCAGCAGAAAGTCGCGCAGCATATGCTCGTTGGTCGTTACCGTCTCCTCGCTATAGACGGGAGCAGGGAGCGAAACGGATTCGCCGAAGCCGGAGCATCCCGTTTCGTCGATCAACTCGGCAATGAAAAATTCCTTGTTTGCGATCGTCCCGAACGAGGTGGCGAACGGTGCTTTCAGCCGCATCGCAAGCCGGTGAAGAACGGCTTTTTTTATAACGATCGGGGGGATTCGGGTCATCTTGTTCTCCCTTCCGGCAGGGTTCGCCTCTGTTTTAAAATATAGGCCATGTTTTATTGCCTATTTCACCAAAAACGGGAGGCCTCTGCAAAATAACCAGTGAAATCGCTGGCTATTTCGGCTAAAAGACCCGTTTCGCGGGCCTTGCGGAGCAAATAAGCCATGTTTTCACTGGCTATTTCCGACGAGGCGGGCAGAATCGGGTCAATAAGCCATTTTTTATTGTCTATTTTCGCTCCCCGGCCGCATAAGCGTCGCGCCGCCAGCCTCCCACAGCCTTGCCATGGCGATAAGCGGATTGTGCCCCAGGTAATCTCTGCTTGGCGTGTTAAATTCGGTATGCGGTTTGCGCTTCAGCTCCAGCGGCGACCCGCCATGGGGATGGTAAAACTCCCAGATGGTGCCCGTCTCTTCGTACTGGCGGGCGGAGGCGTCGAGCGCCCGCTCCAGCAACCGCACGGCGGCATCGACCCGTCCGTAGCGGATACAGCCGCGCGCCGCCCAATAGGTCATGCTGTTCCAGGCCGGCCCCCTCCACATGCGCAGCTCGAACGCGGGATCGGATCCCGCTACTGTCGCGAGCGGATGCGCCGTGAACAGCTTCTGCCCGTTCAACAGATAACCGTCTATCGTCCGGTTTGCCTGTTCCGGGGATGCAGCGCCAACGACGACGGGCCAGATGCCCTCGAAGGCCTCGGCTCTTGTCTCCGGCCGGTCCACCGACCAGCTGTCGTAGAAGAATCCGGCCCGCTCGTCGTACAGCGATTCCCGTATAAAGGCGGCAAGCTCTTCCGCGCGCTGCAGATAACAGGGCTCCTCCTTGCCCAGCTGTTCGGACCAGCGATAGGCGTATTTGTACAGCCAATACAGATGCGAGGTAGCGTCCACGCACGCCAGACGGCCGCTGGGGGAGAGATCGAAGCGTACGCCTTCGTCCACGCCGCTCTCCCAGCTCCGGTTCAAAATATCGGTATAAAAAAAGCCTTCTCCCTCCGCCGAACGGTTCTTCTCATACCAGCCGATCAAGCGCCGCAGCGCATCGAAACAAGTCGCGAGGATCGTCCGGTCGCCGGTCGTCTCCACATAATCCTGCACCGCAACAGGCCAAACGGAAGGGTGGCCCGCCTTGTCGTTCCACCGCGGCTCCTCTTCGCCGAGCCAAATGCTCCCCGGAATCAATCCGTCGTCTTGCTGCAGGACCAAGTTATTAAGCAACTGAAACCTGGCATGCTCCGGCTCCGACGGGATCGCGTCCAGCACGGCATGCACGATGTCCCAATGGCCGAAGGCCGGACCGTAGCAATAGCCGGGCCCGATCTCCTCCCAGGGGAAAGGGAACGGTTTTCGCGGCGGATGCGTGCTCCTGGCATGCAGCTCCGCCACGTATCGCAGCATCGGGCGCCAGGCCGGCTTGCCGATTCTCCCTGCTTCGGCCATCAACTTTTCCAACATGATCGAAGTCCCCTTGCGTATTGTTCAAATCGGTTCATTCCAGCTCCATCCCGGCTTCGCGGATCAATCGCTCCAGATTGGCCCGTCCCTGCGCAATGCGCCGGTCCGTCTCCGCCAGCTCAAGCGGCCCGCCGCTATCCAGCTTCTCCACGACGATAGGTCCGTCGAAGTTATATTTCCCGAGCAGCTTGAACATCTCCAGGAACGGCATGTCTCCTTCTCCCGGCACCGGAAAGTCGTTGACCAGCTTGCCGCCCCGATGATCCTTGGCAACGAAGGAGGAGGACAGCCTGGCGATCTCATCAAACCCGTCCATGACGTCCGCTCCCTCGTATGCGTCAACATTGCCGGGATCGTAGCACGCTTTGATATGACTTGAACCGATCGCATCCAGGGTCATCTTCAGAATTCGCGCCGTAGCCGAATTGCCGGTATGCGGTTTGACAGACAGAACAAGCTCGCGCTTCTCCGCTTCCTCCGCAACGGCCTTAAACTTCTCAATAAACTGGATGTTCTCTTGCTCGAGCTCCTTGAGCGGCTTGGGTCGATCCGGGAATTTGTAGTAGCTGTACGTACCGAGCACATTGATCTCCTTGACACCCAGCGCCATGGCGATCTCCATCTGGCGAATGCCCCGCTCCCAGGGCTGGTTCACGCCAAAATGCTCGTGGGACAGCAGCATCGGAATCCGAAGCCCGAAGCTTTCCGCCTTCGCCTTCAAAACTTCCCAGGAAGCGGGATCCTCCTCGTCCGGGATCAGTTTGCCTTCATGATAGTAACCGAATACCACATGCTTGTACCCGGCACGGGCGATCGCTTCGAACGCGCGATCGATAGGATGCTGCAAGTAAGGCAGCGTCATGCAAGCCAATTGAACCATGCATCGAATCCTCCTGTCCTCCGTTATGCCCGTTCAACGCCGTTGAGAGTGCACCTTGCGCCTGCGGCGACCGTCTCGTGGACGATCATCGAGCCGTGCGCATCAAGGGAATACACGAAGAAGTCGGCGACGCCGCCTTCCTTCAGCATTCCTGCGCCTTCCGCTTCCAATCCGAGCATCCGCGCCGGATGCAAGGCAGCCATCTTGATCGCATCCGGCCACCCGGCGATACCCAGTTTGACGACGTTCGCCACCCCTGCGTGCAGCGGCAGCGCGGAACCGGCCATAATTTTTGGCGTGCTCTTCATATGAAGGAAACCGTTCGGCTCCAGTACCACGGCTTCGCCTTCTTCCCTCTCGTAGATGCCCGGAGGCATGCCTCCCCAGACTACCGCGTCGCTGGTCAGGATCGCTTTCTCCCCCTTGACGCGGATCATCACCTTAAGCGTGGAAGGCGGCAAATGAAAGCCGTCGGCGATCAACCCCGCCCACAGCCGTTCGTCCGCCAGCTGCGACCAGATATAGTTCGGGTGGCGCGGCAGAACCGGATGCGCCCCGTTGCCCAGATGGGTGCTCAGCGTAACGCCGGCTTCGACTGCGGCGCGGATTTCCTCCTCCGCAGCGGACGTATGGCCGATTGCGGCGATGACGCCATCCGCCTTCAGCCGGCGGATGAACGCCAGCGCTCCCGGAAGCTCGGGAGCCAGTGTAACCTTGACGATCCGGCCGCCGGCCGATCGTTGCCACGCTTCATACTCTTCGATGTCCGGAACGCGAACGAGGTGCCTGCTGTGCGCGCCGCGCGGACCGTCCTCCGGGCTGATGAACGGACCTTCCACATGAATGCCCGCCACGGCGTAACGAACGAGCGGGTCCGTCTCGCACGCTTCGGCGATCGTCCGGATGCTGTGACGCATGCGTTCGGCAGTTCCAGTCGTCACCGTCGGGCAGAACCGGGTAACGCCGCCCTCGGCCATCAGCCGAACGAGCCGGGTTATTTGCTGCGGCGTCACCGCCATCGAATTCAGGTCGATTCCGCCAAAGCCGTTCATCTGGATATCGATCAGTCCCGGGGCGATATACTTCCTCTCGCCGTCCGGCATCCCGCCGGGAGCCAGCTTGACGATCCGACCGCCCCCTGCGGTCACGGTTACGGGTTCACCGGTAGCGTAATGCAGCGCGGACCAGCAGTTTGTGGGTGTCGATGTCGATGTCGGTGTCGATGTCGGTATCGATGTCAGTGTCGATATCGGCTTCGGTGTCATACCCGCTCCCCGTCAAGGCCGATCAGCTCTTGCAACCGCACCGGCCGCTTCCCGGCGATCGAAATATTGGCGGCATCCCCGATCAAGAGCGACATCGCCCCCGCGCGCGAATCGGCCATATGGCCGAGCGGATCCGGCCTGTCGCCTGCAAACAGCATGCGGCGCAGCGCTTCGTCGGCTCCACCGTGGAAGCCCGTATTTTTGGCCATACGGTAAGTGATTTCCTCGCCCTTGCGGTTGAACAGCGACAACGTCGATTCGGGCACATCCTTCTCCAGTCCGCTGGTGAACTGGCGGGCTTCGATCCGGCCTTCCGACCCGTTGATCGACAGCTTCCAGCCTTCGTACGGACTGTGCGCGTTGAGCGAATAGGTGAGCAGCGTCCCGCGCGAGTACCTCACGTTCACGGACATCGTATCGTAGATGTCGATATCGCCCGCAAACACGCAGCCGTCGCGATAATAACCGTCCGCCGACTCCGCTTGACGATAATAGCTGTCGAAGAAGGCATCCTGCTCCAGGTCCAGATAGAACTCGCATGATGTTTTGTAGGCGCATGCAAGACAACGTTCCCCGCGCTGCTCGCGCGTGGGCCCGTAAAATCTCAGGTCGCCGAAGGCGTATACTTCAATCGGGTCCTCTTCCAGCCACCAGTTGATCAAGTCGAAATGATGGGTGGACTTGTGGACGAGCAGCCCTCCGCTTTTATCCAGGTAACGATGCCATCTGCGAAAGTAGTCGGCGCCGTGCGACGTATCGAGCATCCACTCCATATCGACGCTAAGAATACGGCCAATCGCCTGCTGCTTCAGCAATTCCTTGATGCGGGACGTATAGGAGATGAATCGGGCATTAAACGTTACCGTCACCCTTCGGCCGGTTCGCCGCTCCGCCTCAAGCACCGCCTTGCACTTGCGGTGATCCGTCGTCATCGGCTTCTCGCTGATGACGTCGAAGCCCGCTTCCATCGAGCGGATAATGTATTCGTCATGGGTATAGTCCACGGACGCGACGATGATCCGGTCCGCCCCGCTCCGGGACAACATCTCTTCGAACGTCCGGAACACCGGAATGCCGCCGCAATCCTTGCTCAGCCGCTCCGCTCGCAGCAAATTCGTATCGTAGACGCCGACCAACGCGGCATGCTGCCGCAATTCCTTGACGATCGGTTCGGCGAACATGTGGAACGCGCGGCTCCCCGCTCCGACCAACGCATATTTTTTCACGGCCGTTCCTCCCGTCACAATCGAATCACCCTTTGTTGCTCCGCGCTGGCGATGGCGCCGAACACCATGGCCATGCTCTTGATATTGTCCGCACAGTCGGTTTCCGCGGGGCGATTCTCGAGCAACGATGCGAACATCTCGTCCAGGCAGCCGTCGTGCCCTTCGCGGCCGGTCCATTCCTCCGCCGCATTCACCCGCGCGAGGTCGCCGGTCGCGCCGTTGCCCGCAACGACGCTGCAATAAGGATCGTTCGTCCCGTCCCACAGCAACGTGCCTTGCCCGCCGACGAAACGCCAGTCGCCATGCCACGACGTCGGCGCCCCTACCGCGCACCACGAGCCGTTGTACGTAAATACCGATCCGTCCGACATCTCAAATATGCACGCCGCCGACGAATTGCCGTCGTACCAGGAGTGGGAGGGGTTGAATTCGTGGCAATACACGGACACCGGGTCGGCCTGCAGCAAGTAGCGCGCCTCGTCGAACGTATGAATCGCCATATCGAGCAGCAGCGGGCTGCTCATCGTCTCCCGGAACCCGCCGAAGTGCGGCCCGAGGAAGAAATTGGCCGTCGCGAATCCCGGCTTGCCGATCGTTCCTTGCGCAATCAACCCGCGAGCCGCACGAATTTGTCTGGTGAACCGGCGGTTCTGCATCACCGCGTAGCTGCGGCCGCGCCGTTTCACCGTCGCCAGCACCTCTGCCGCGTCCGCCATTGTCGTCGCCATCGGTTTTTCGCCGAATACGTCGCAGCCGAGCGCCGTTGCTGTCAGCACCACCTGCTTGTGCACTTCCGGTATTGTCACATCGAACACGAGGTTGGCGCCGCTTTCGCGAATCGCCGTTTCCAGATCGGTATAGCAGCGAGCGGGATGAATGCCGTACTCCTGCGCCATCGCAGCCGCAACCGCCGGATGGATGTCGACCAGCGCGACGATTTCGACGTCTTCCCGCGCCGCCGCGTAAGCGACCCAGCGCCGGGCCATTTTGCCGCAGCCGACCTGTATGACCTTGAACCGTTTCTGCCCTGTCGTCATCGCTACGTCCTCCTGTATGCCTGCAGCAACGCCTGATTAATCGGGTTGCCCGAAATGGATATGAAAAAAAGCAAGGGCGTCTCTCAGATGCTCCGCCCAATAGGCCCAATCATGATCCCCCGGAAAACGGTTGAACGTATGGGGATAACCGATGTCCAGCAAATGCTTCTCAAAAAACAGGTTCGTATGAAACAAAAAGTCGTCAGCGCCGCAATCGAAATAAATCGCGGGCCGCTCGGGCGAATGAACGCGCTGCTGCGACAAAACGGACAGCTCGTATTGCCGGGCATACGGCCCGTTCGGCGGCCCGAACATCGGAGCCGTCTCGTAGGGCTGCAGCGTCTCCATTACTTGCATGTTTCCGGAAAGGCTGGCCGCGGCGCCGAACATGTCCGGATGCCGCAAGGCCAACATGATCGAACCGTAGCCGCCCATCGAATCCCCGGCAATCGCCCGCGCTGTCCGACTGGCGATAGTGCGAAACGTACCGTCAATGAACCCGACCAAGTCGTAGACCATATAATCCTCGAATTTACACTCGTTTCCTTCATACCAGTTCGCATAAAACGTCCCCCGGCCGTAGCCGCCATCGTTTGGCATTACCAGGATAACATCGCGCAACTCCCCGTCCCGCACCATGGCGGCAACCGTTTCTCCCGCATGCCCGTTTACCGGCCAGTCGAGCTCCATCCCGTTTCGGCCGTGCAGCAAATAAACAACCGGGTAACGCTCGTCGGTTTCTTCATAGCCTTGCGGCAAATGCACATAACAAACTTGTCTTCTGTTCAACGCACAGGAATAAAACAAATACGGCTTGGCGTCCAATGCACTCACCTCGACCCCAAAATTATTGCTCGCCTCCGACAGGAATTCGGACTTCCACCAACAAGCCGCCGAGCGAGCCGGTATGCAGCCGAATGCCGGAATCTTCGCCGAAACGGATCACCAGACGACGGTGTACGTTGCGCAGCCCGGTGTTTTCGTCTGCCGGAACCGCTTCGGCGTAAAGAAGCGACCGCATGTGCGCCAGCTTCTCCTCGGTCAGACCGTCTCCGTTATCCTCGACCGTTATGATCAAATAGCCATCCTCGCTGCGAAAAGAAATAAACAATAGCCCGTTGCTTAATTTTTCCTCAAACGCATATTTATAGGCATTTTCCACGATCGGCTGGATGATCAGCTTCGGCACCTGCAAGCTTTTCAAATGCTCCTGCAGCTCTTCGACAAATACCTGCACCCTGTCTTCCACCAGCAACCGTTGAATCTCCACATAATTTTGCACATGATTCATTTCTTTGAAAAAAGAGATGCTATCCTCGTCGCTCCGGGTCAGAAACTCGTAGTGCTGCCCGAGATAAAGGGCGAAGTCCGACGCCGACTTGTTCCGATTGCTCTGGATCAGCCGGTACAGCACAAAAAAATTATTATAAAGAAAATGCGGGTTAATTTGCGATTGCAGCCGTTTCAGCTCCGTTTGCTGGTTGACCATTTTTTGCTCGTACACTTCCGTAATCAAGGTTCTCAAATTGACGACCATCGTATTGAATCTGCCGTATATATAACGAAACTCGTCGTTTTTGGCATGCTCGATTGCAGTATGCAGCTGCCCGCGCTCCACATTGCGGAAGGAACCGACCAGCTTCTGCAGCGGCTGATGGAGCACGCGGTAAATCCAGTACGTAAACAGAATCACAATGCCAAGGGACAGCAGCGTCATGATCCAGAACAGCCACTTGTACATTTTCAGCGGATAGTAATATTCGTCGTCGGGGACGTATACGACCATAACGCTGTTAAACACCGCGGATTTCTTGAAGGCGGCGACATAATGGCGGCCGTCGATCGCCGCGTCCGTGATCAATCCTTTGTTCGCATCCGATTGCTGCGCCTTGGCATACATGACATCGCGCATCTGCTTGGCGTCCTTGGAGTAGCGCTCGCTCTGCAGGTCCCATGCGTCGCTGATCAGCATCGCCCCTCCGGCCTCGTAGGTGGCAATATTCTCAAGGAAGGAGTGCAGCTGGGAGAGGGACAGCTCGGCGGCAAGCAAAAACTGTTCTTCTCCTTGGCCATCCGGCAAATTGACGCTGTAATAATTGCCCATGAACAGGCGGTTGTTGATCGCCTTCCACAGCGGCCCGTTGGAAAACTCGCCGAGATGGTTGCCGATCAGCTCGATGGTGCTGTCGCTGGCAAGATGCAAATTCCAGTCCGGGAAGTCGACAATGACTTGATCCACGAACGTATTCATCGTTTGAACGTCGCCGGTAAACTTCTTCATCTCCAGCATAAACCCGACCTGGTCGTATTTATCGGGGTGGCTCAGGCTGAACTGCACCGTTCGGATCGCCATCGCGACAGTAATCTGATCGATATAATAATCGATGCGGAGCATTTCCCGCTCGAGCTGCAGCAGGCCCCTATCCGCCGTCGCGAGCAGCGCGTCGCCCATTTCCCTCCGATTTTTCTCTTCTCCCCAGTTGATGATAAAGTACGCAATGAAATACAACGGGATGAACACCGCAATGAACATGATCATCAGCTTGGAATAGATGGACGTATCCCTTCGCAGCAATCCGCTTGCCATTCGATTGCGCATGATGCCTCCCGCCGCACGATTGTCCGGACGAATGCCGCACACCGTTCGGTGCGGAAAAGACAAGAGGCAGCCACCTAGTGGCGCCTCCTGATCGTATCTGTTCGCCTGGGCGTGCCCTTATTTCTTGGCTCTGTTCGATGCCGTCACGTGAATATCGTGAATATCCTTCATGCCGAGCTTGTTCAAGCCGTCGACATAATCGTTCCATTCGCTCATCGGCCGTTTGCCGATCATGAATTTCGAGACGTTCTCCTCGGCGTACTTGCCGATCGCGGTTTGGATCAGCGACATCTTCTCGTTCTCCGCCGCGTTGAATTTGGGTGCAACCTGCGGCGGAGCCAGGTACTTTACCGCCACATCGAACGCCTTCCTCGTATCCGGGCTCATCAGCGAATTGACCACGTCGCTGTCAAACCACAGCTCGGTTCCGTTCGCCCGGATCCCGTATTTGTTGGTCAGCTCGAGCGCGTTGGTGATGCCGTTCATTTTTTTCTTGCCGTCGACGATGCTGTAGGTGACGCCTTCCTTGCCCCAACTGACCGCCTCTTTGCCTTCTTCGGTGAAGTGCCAGTCGATCAGATGAAACGCGCCTTCCTTGTTTTTGGCATCGGCGGTAACGGTCATGCCCATCTCGTACATGGCCGCGTAGCTGTTGAACGCGCCGCCGTTCGAGCCCGCCGGCGGAATCATCGACGACCACGTATAGTTCGGATCGGTTTTCCGGCCGACCGCCAGCCAGCCGTCGAGGTTGTCCAGGTAAGCGCTTTGGATGAACGCTTTGTTGTTATAGATCAGTTCGTTTCTTTGCTCGCTCTTCATGGTAAGGAAGTCCGGAGCGATCAGCTTCTCCTTGTAGGCGGTTGCAATGAACGTCACCAATTCTTTGTATTCGTCGGTTGCCGGTCCGTACACCCAATCTTTCTTCTTCGTGTCGTAGATCCATTCGCGGCTCGTATTGAACGACGCGGAAAGCAGCCCCGGCGCCCAACCGTCGAATACGAACGGATAGCTGTCGGGATACAGCTTCTTCAGCTCCCGCATCACATCGAGAAATTCCGTGTAGTTGGTCGGCGTTTTCAGGTTGTGCTTCTTGAAGATGTCTTCCCGGTAAAAAAACGAGGAGTCCAACTGCGAGTAGGCGCCCGGGTTGGGCGTCATATACAGCGCCCCTTCGGAATCGACCAGCAATTTGTAGTAGTCCGGATTTTTGTCGAGCCACTTTTTGAAATTGGGCATCTTGTCCATGTACTTGTTCAAGTCGAGCAGGAAGCCGTCCTGACCTGCTTTGTTGGCGCGTCTGGACGGTTCTACGTACATCATATCAGGAAGGTTGCCGGATGCCAAAGTCAACTCCCATGCTTCCCAGAATTGCCCGGGGTAGGCGCTTGGCTTGATTTGCACGCCCGCCTTTTCGCGATAAATGTCCCAGATCAGCCAGTTGTCCTTGAATGGAGCGCTTGGGTGGCTTTTGTAAATCGCCGTCACCGATCCCCAATCCTTCTGGGTCGGCTTGGCGGACGTTGCGGGCGGATTCGTCTTCTTGTCCGAAGCCGGGGCCGGCTGGTCCGAGGATTTCGTACCGCCGCTGCTGCATGCGACCGTAACCGCAAGCGACAAAATGAGAATAAACAGCATGCCTGTCCATCTTTTCATTCGTCTCAACACTCCTTAATCCCTTATTATTGTACAACAACCGCCTCTCCAATCAACCGGCAAACGATCCCCCTTCCTTTCGTCATGACGAGCCCCTGTTGTGTGATCAATCCCTTGGCCATGCAGCCGCAACATTCGATATCGAGGGATTCTGCTCATTATTATACGGATCGGCTATAGCGCCGAATATAAGCTACTCATGACTTTTATGTACAGTACATGACCATGCGGAGTGCCGAAAGCGCGCCGAAAATTTTTTTGTCATTAACATTATATCAATGTAAAAAGTAGTCTATATCCCGCCCGAATCGCTGCCTTCTATACTGGATGTGGATACGAAAAGACATGAACCCGAAGGAGTTTTGCGCATGCTAAAAGGTGTGAATCAATGGTGCTTTCCCGAAGGAACGCCCCTGGATTCGGTATTGGCCGTCAGCAAAGAGGCCGGTTATGACGCCATCGAATTGAATCTGCACGAAAGCGCCCATGCGGTTGGGCTGCATAAGGATATGACGGCTGCGCAGGCCGAGGCGGTCGGCGAACAAGTGCGCAGCCGCGGGCTGCAGCTCCGCAGCTTGTCGTGCGGCTTGTTCGGGAGCATGCCGCTCTCTTCCCCCGACGAATCCGTCCGGGAAAACGGGAGGAAGCTGATCGAGAAGCAGATTGAATTGGCGGCGCTGCTGGGCATCCGTTCCGTTCTGGTGATTCCCGGTTTTGTCAACAACGACGTTTCGTATGAGCAATGCTACACCCGCAGCCTGGAGGAGCTGAAGCGCATCGTCCCGTTGGCCGAACGTCGCCAGGTGCTTGTCGGCATCGAGAACGTCGGAAACCGCTTCCTGCTCTCCCCGCTGGAGATGATTCGTTATATCGATGCGCTGGATTCGCCCCAAGTCGGCTCCTATTTTGACGTCGGCAACGTGCTGCCCTTCGGCGGCATTCCGCAGATGTGGATCCGGCTGCTGCGTCACCGGATTTTTAATGTGCATGTCAAGGATTTCCGTCTCCGGGTCGGGAATGCGAACGGGCTTGTCCCGCTGCTCGCCGGCGACGTGGATTGGAAGATGGTCCGCGAAGCGCTGGTCGAGGTCGGCTACGACGATACCGTTACGGCGGAAATTTCGCCGTATGCGCAGGATCCATACCAGGCGGTTTACGACAGCGCGCGCCATATCGCGGTCATTCTCGGCGGCGCGGCTCGCTGACTACTATTTTAAAAGGAGATGCTGGGATGACAGTAAAAGTTGCTTTGATAGGGACGGGCGGCATCGCCAAAGGCCACCGGGAGCATATCGCCGCCAATGACAAGGCGAAGCTTGTTGCAGTTTGCGACATCCACAAGGAAACGGCGGAGCGGGTTGCCGGAGAGCATGGCGTATCTGCTTACACCGATTATGCGGTCATGCTGGAGAAGGAGAACATCGACGCCGTTTTCCTCTGCGTCCCTCCCTTCGCCCACGGCACCATCGAAGAAGAACTGGCGGCAAAGGGCATCCACCTGTTTTCGGAAAAACCGATCGGCCTTGATCCCGCGATTGCGGAAAAAAAGCTGGCGGTTATCAAGAAGGCGGGCATCCTCACTTCGACGGGATATTGCCTGCGCTATCTAGATATTGTCGAACAAGCCCTCGATTATTTGCGGGACAAAACGATCGCCATGACGCACGCCCACTACTTGTGCGGACTGGTGGAGACTCCCTGGTGGCGGGTCATGGCCAAGTCCGGCGGCCAATTGGTCGAGCAGACGACGCATATCGTCGACTTGATCCGTTGTTTGGCCGGCGAGATTGAGCGTGTCTATGCCAGCGCGGCACTGCGGGTTATGGGAGATGTGGAAAACCTCGATATACCGGACGTCTGCAGCGTCAACCTGACATTCGCCTCCGGCGCCGTCGGCAGCCTCGACTCCAGCTTCACGCAGCCGGACATGAGGACGGCCGCCGAAGTATTCGGCAGGGATTTTCGGCTGGGCATTTACAAGAACCGGTTGATCATCCGGGACAAGAGCGGGGAGCGGGAAGTGGCCGCGACGGTCAATCCGTACAAGGCGCAAGACGATGCTTTCATCGACGCGATCCTGACAGGCGATGCCGGGAAAATCAAAGTCCCTTACGAGGAAGCGCTCCGCTCCTTGCGTGTATCCGTCGCCGCCAATCAATCCGCCGCAAGCGGGCTGCCGGTCGTGCTGGAGCCGTCCGGTCGCAGCGGGAGGTAACCCGATGCCGAAGGTAGCCTTGATCGGGCTCGGAACGATGGGCCGCCTCCATGCCGAAACATGGCATAACATGGACGGCGTCGAATTGGCCGCCGTTTGCTCCGGCTCGCCGGAAGCGGCAAGGGCGGCAGCCGCCCGTTACGGCGCCGCCGCATTCGCGGACGTCGACGCGTTGTTCGCGGACGGCCGGTTCGACATCGTCGACATTTGTTTGCCCACTGCGCTCCACAAGGAAGTGGCGATTCGCGCCGCCGCGCACGGGAAACACGTCATTTGCGAAAAACCGCTCGCCTTGCATGAGCAAGACGCCCGGGAAATAGCCGAAGCCTGCGCCAGGCACAAGGTGCGTTTGTTTGTCGGTCACGTGCTTCGCTTCTGCCCCGAATACGAGCAAGCCCGAACGCTGACACGTGGCGGCGCGCTTGGGCCTGTCGGCGTCGTCCACCTGTCGAGGTCGGGCGTTTATCCGCTGGGCTCCGGCGACTGGTATGCCGATGTCCGCCGAAGCGGCGGCCTGGCGCTCGATATGCTGATCCACGATCTGGATTGGCTGCTCTGGACATTCGGCCGAGCCGAGCGGGTAGCCGCCCGGCGCGTCTGCCGCGGAGACAAGGACCGGCGGGTGGAGCTCGTATCGGCGACGATTCGTATGGAAGGCGGAGCCATCGCGTTGGTCAAAGGAAGCTGGGCTTATCCGCCGTTCGAAACGTCCTTTGAAATTGCCGGCAAGGAGGGCGTGCTCGTCCATCATAGCGGCGCCTCCGCTCCCTTGTCGTTCAAGAAGCCGCCCTCGTCCGGCGAAGAACGGCGCGACGCCGTATCGATCCCGGATATATGGCTGGCCGAAGACCCGATGACGCGTCAATTGGCGCATTTTATCGCTTGCATCGCAACCGGCAAGCCGGCCCTGGTTACGCCCGAAGACGCGATCCGCGCCATTCGGCTGTGCGAAGCCGTCAACCTTGCCGCCGAAACCGGCCAACCGGTCGATACGGGAAAGGAGCTCCGTCCATGAAACGCATCGGAATCGTCAGCTTCGCGCACATGCACGCGCACAGCTATGCGGCTGCGGTCGCGAGGAACCCCGAAGCGCAGCTTGCGGCGATCTGGGATGAGGAGGAAACGCGCGGCCGGGAGGCGGCCAGGCAATATGGCGGCACCTATTATCGTTGCCTGGAGGACATGCTGCTGTCGGCGCAGCTCGAGGCCGTGATCGTTTGCTCGGAAAATGCGCGCCATTGCGAGCATGTGATGGCAGCGGCCCGCGCCGGCATACATGTGCTGTGCGAAAAGCCGCTCGCGACGGACATCCGCCAGGCCGAGGAAATGGTCCGGTATTGCGCCGAGCGGGGAATCGCGCTTTCCGTCGCCTACCCGGTCAGACACGCCTATACGATCCGCAAGCTGAAGGAAATGATCGAAGAAGGCGCTTTTGGCGACATCGTGGCCGTCCACGGCACCAATCGGGGGAAAAAACCGGGCGGCTGGTTTATCGACGCCAAGCTGTCGGGCGGCGGTGCGGCGATCGACCACATCGTGCATCTGGCCGACATTTACCGTTATTTGCTGGCTGCCGAAGCCAAACGGGTGTATGCCGAGCTGGACACGGCATTCGGCGACACGGACGTCGAGGATTGCGGCATCGTCATGATCGAGTTCGATAATGGCGTACTTGCCACCATCGATCCCAGCTGGTCGCGGCCCGACGCTTTTCCGACATGGGGGGACTTCACCCTGGAGATTGTCGGCACGCGCCTATCCGCAACGCTCGACGTGATGAAGCAATCTTCCGTGCTTTACGGCAGCGGCGCCGTCGAATGGAAGCTTTGGCTCGATGACGTCGACCAGGCGATGATCGACGCGTTTATCGGCTGCCTCTCACAAGGCGCGGTGCCGCTGCCGATGGCCGACGGACATGCCGGCTTGCAATCGCTGAAGATCGTCAAGGCAGCTTATCGCTCCAATGCCGAATCCCGGTATTGCGAAATGGAGGCAGGTGTTCGACATGGCTGAACCGGAGTCGCACGTCCCCATCCTGGGCAAAACAAGCTATTGGCGGCGGGTGATCGCAAGCAAATATTTGATTCTCATGTTCCTGCCTACGCTGGTTTATTATGTGCTTTTTCAGTATTTGCCGATGTTCGGGATCGCGATCGCCTTCAAAAATTACAACGTCAGAAAAGGTGTCTGGGGAAGCGATTGGGTCGGCTTCCGGTACTTCGAGCTCTTTTTCAGCACGCCCGATTTTCTGATTCTGCTCAAGAATACGTTTCTGCTCGGTTTGTACAGCGTGATTTGGGGCTTCCCCGCTCCGCTGCTGCTTGCGCTGCTGATCAATGAAATCAGAAGCTCGGTCTTCAAACGATTCGTCCAGACAGTCAGCTATTTGCCCCACTTTATTTCCAATGTCGTCGTGGTGAGCATGCTGACGATGTTCCTCTCCCCGTCGGGAGGATTGATCAATACGATTATCGGCTTGTTTGGCGTCGAGCCGGTTTATTTTCTGTCGCTTCCCGAGGCGTTTCGAACGATCTACATTTCCTCCGGCATTTGGCAGAGCGTCGGCTGGGGGACCATCATTTATCTTGCTGCGCTGACGACCGTCGATCCGCATCTTTACGAAGCGGCCGATATCGACGGAGCCGGAAGGTGGAAGAAGATCTGGCATATTTCCATGCCGTCGATCTCCTCCGTTATCGTCCTGCTGCTGATCCTGAATATCGGCGGCCTGCTGTCGACCGGATTCGAGAAGGTGTTCCTGCTGTACAATCCGTTGACTTATGAAACCGCGGATATCATTTCGACCTACACGTATCGCGTCGGGCTTGTGAACGGCAACTTCAGCTACGCCGCCGCGATCGGGGTGTTCAACGGCGTCACGAACCTGTTGCTGCTTCTGGCTGCCAATTCTATTTCCAAGAAATACAAAGAGGTCAGCTTATGGTAGGGGGGAATGGCGTGAAATCAGCTAAAATCGACTTGTTCACCGTTATCAACACTGTTTGTATGCTTCTGCTGATCTCGACGATGATCTACCCCTTTATTTACATGCTGAGCATCTCGCTCAGCAGCCATGAGTTTGTGGCGCGAAACGAAGTGTTTTTCTGGCCGAAAGGGTTTACCACCGAGTGGTACGCACGCGTATTCGACAATAACCGCATCTATATCGGGTACCGCAATACGATCATCTACGTCGTTGTCGGCTCGCTCAGCTCGCTTGTAGTCACCTCGCTGGGCGCATTCGCGCTCTCCAAAAGCCGGATGGTGCTGCGGGGACCGCTTACCTTCCTGATCGTCTTCTCGATCCTGTTCAGCGGCGGGATGATTCCGACGTATCTGGTTGTCAAATCGCTGGGACTCATCAATACGATGTGGGCGATGATCCTGCCGAATTTGATCAGCACCTTCCACGTGCTGGTGTTTCGCGCCTTCTTCGAAGGCATTCCTGCGGAGCTTGAGGATGCCGGTCGAATCGACGGCTTGAACGACTTCGGTTTTTTCCTGCGCATCGTTGCGCCGCTGTCCAAGGCTGTCTACGCCGCCATCGGCTTGTTTACCGCCGTCGGGATCTGGAACGATTTCTACACGCCTTTCCTGTACATCAAAAATCAGGACCTGTACCCGCTGCAGGTGTTCCTGCGGGATCTGGTGATCGCCGGGCAGCTGGACAGCGAGGCGACGGCCGCGCAGCGAACCAATCAGACGGAAACGGTCATCCAGTCGTTGAAATATGCGACCATCATCATCGGCACCTTGCCGATCCTGGTCCTGTATCCGTTTCTGCAGAAGCACTTCGTCAAAGGGGTGCTCATCGGCTCCGTCAAAGGGTGATCGCCGCAGC
Organism: Paenibacillus cymbidii; assembly: GCF_004764705.1. Lineage (GTDB taxonomy): Bacteria > Bacillota > Bacilli > Paenibacillales > NBRC-103111 > Paenibacillus_AN > Paenibacillus_AN cymbidii. Next base: position 240,596 of record NZ_SHLX01000005.1, read on the forward strand.
AACGGAGAACCCTGGCGAAACCCGGTGAACCTTTGCGAAACCCGGCAACCCCCGGCGAAACCGGCTCCCGCTGCGCGCGGGGGTTAGGATTCCGATCGCTTCTTGTTTTCCGGATTCTTCGAACGATTAGGCCGAGGAGGAATCCGGAAAACAAAGGCGAACGCTGCCGCTTCTCCATCCCAACCCCCGCTCACCGCTCCCGCCCCTCGCCCCAAGCAGACATATTGCTCAAAGTGCGGCATTCTCCCCGCCGCCAACTAACAAATTCGCTTTTTGTGCCACTCCGATGAAGCACCTTGCGAAATAGGCCATGTTTTATGGCCTATTCCCCCAAAAACGGGCCCCCTTCCAAAATAGCCAGTGAAAACACTGGATATTTGGGTCAAACAGCCCCAATTAGACCGGATTTTCACGAATAACCAGCGAAATCACTGGCTATTTTGGGTCGACTGCCCATTTGAGGCCAAATAGGCCATTTTTCATTGCCTATTTTCACCTCAGCCCACCTCTGGCGAAATAAGCCGGAAAAGCCGCCTTAAACCGGCGGCGCCCAAACAGCCGGCCGGAACTTCCGTTCCGACCGACTGTTTGCTGCCGTTCACGCCTGCAAGCTCTCACGGTATTCCAGCGGCGTCATATTGGTGATTTTTTTGAAAAACCGGATGAACGCTATGCTCGAATTGTACCCCAGTGTTTGGGCGATTTCATGAATTTTCAGATGGCTGTTCCGGAGAAGATCCTTGGCTTTGATCAGCTTGACTTCGATGATATAGTCGGATATCGACAGTCCCGTCATTTCCTTGTACAGCCTGGACAGGTAGGAAGGGTTGAGATGGACGACTTCGCCGAGCCGGGGCAAGGAAATGTCCTCATGCATATGATGATGCACGTATTGCTGGACTTCCGAAACGATCCGGTTTGTTTTTTCGTTCGTCTCGGACAGGTTGGATTCGAAAATCAGGTTGGCCAGCTTCTCGAAGTAAGCGCCAAAATCATCGTGGATGTTGCCGGGATCGAGCACAAACAGCGGCGACAAATCGAATTTGGCGTGAAGGTCCGTCATGACATTGCGCTCGTTCAGAAAAGACAAAAAAATCGAAGCCAAAAAGTAATACGCTTCCACTTTGGCATATTCGTTCGTTGCCGCCTGCTTGGCCACAAGCTCCAGCAATTCCCGATACAAGTCGATAAACGGTTCTTTCCGGCTGCTGTGCAAGTAATCGAACAGCAAGCTGAATTGTCCGTACAGAAGCGGATGGATGGAATTCGACTTCGTTCCTTTGCCTCCCCGAGCGGAATTTTCGAGCTGCAGAAACTCCTCGTCCGTCAGCAGAAGCTCGCTGGTAAAGCCAATCCCCCGTTTCAGCATGAACAACAAGCTTTGAAACTTGTCCGGCAGCTCCTCCCATGGAACCGGGCGGCGACCGAGCAGGAAGGAAATGCGCAATTGCAGCAGCTCCCGGCACGTTTCCTGAACCGTTTCCAACGTTCCGTACAGGAACCGGGCGGCCCGCTTCCACGCCTCTTCGTCGGACAAATCCACCTGCCTCGGCTGCAGCAGCCATACGAGCTTCGTCCGTTCGAACGGCGTATGCAAAAAGTACAGCGACGCCGAGAAGTATTCCGCTGCGATGTTCGAAACGGCGTACAACAGCAACGTGCGGTCGGAAACGTTCATCAGTTCCTTCCAACCGTCCATTCGGGCAATCAAGACGAATACGGGCTTGTCGGCCGCAAGCGGAATATGGTAATACGCAAATTGCTGCCGACGGGACACCTCGGATTTATGAATCCCTTCCAGCATTTCAAGCGCGTATTCCTTCCGATGAGTCGACTTGGCCCTGTCCATATCGGTCTGCGCCCGTTCGATCAATTCCATGTTTCTCAGCTCGGCGTTCAGCGTCTGCACCGCCCGCCCGATCACCTGGACAATACGTTCGTCCCCTTCCGTTTTGAGTACGTATTCGAACCCCCCTTGATTGATGAGCTCCTTGGCGTATTCAAAATCGTTGTAGCTTGTCAGGAAAATAACCTTGCAGCGCGGCCATTGCCCTCTGATCTCCCTGAGCAGATCGATTCCTGTCTTCACCGGCATTTTGATATCCGTCAGGACGATATCGATCTTCGTGCCGCTCAGCACGTCCAGCGCCTCGAACGCCGAATACGCTTTGAACAGCTCCAGTTGCGCAGCCATGTTGTGACGGAGCATGTCCATCAGGCCGTCCGCCACAATTTTGATATCGTCCACAATCAGCAGTCGGAACACGGCGTTCCCCTCCCGCATGGTGAATCGGTCCAGTACCTTCCATTATAAATGATAACCCAATCGAAAGCGTTCTATCATTCCCGGCGCCGTAAAAAAAGACGCACCCCGACCATAAATCCGGAGGTGCGCCTCTTCGTTCCGATGAATCGGGGTTGCGGCAAGCCGCCCTAGCGATTCCGCGCGTACGAGAGCGGGCCGGGTCCGTGGCCGGGGAAAATTTCATTAAGCCGGGCTATGGCGGACTCGTCCAACTTGACCTCCACGGCTCGCAGCGAGCTTTGCAGTTGAAGGATCGTACGCGGCCCGACTATAGGGGCGGTCAAGCCGGGATGCAGCAGAATGCCTGCCAATGCCACAACGTCTTCGCTTTCGCCGATTTCCTTGCAGAATGCGGAGAACGATTCGAGCTGTTCCCGGTGACGGTCGATCTTGCCTTGCGTCATACCGGACAAGGTGTAGAAGCTTCTTGTATTTTCGGCCGGCTTCCTTGCGTTGCCGCCCAGCAATCCGCCGCCCATCGGGCTGTAGGCGATGACCCCGATGCCGTGCTCGATCGCAGCAGGCAGGAGCTCCAGCTCCGGCAACCGGCACATGAGATTGTAAATATGCTGCTCGGATACGAGGCCGAACTTGTGGCGCAGCTTCGCTTCGTATTGCGCTTTGACCAAGTCCCGCGCGCCGAAATTGCTCGAGCCTACATAGAGAATTTTGCCTTGGTACTGCTGAATGTCGAAAGCTTCCCAAAGCTCGTCCCATGACGTGTGGCGATCGATATGATGCATCTGATACAGCTCGATATGGTCGGTTTGCATCCGGCGCAGGGAAGCTTCCAGATTGCGGCGGATTTTAAAAGCCGACAGGCCGTCGGCCTTGTTGGGTCCGTCCTCCTCGGGGCTGGCAACCCCGGTAAACACCTTCGTTGCCAGCACAACCTTCTCCCTGCGGCCGCCTCCCTGGGCAAACCAGCGACCGATAATTTCTTCGGTTTTGCCTTTGCCATAATTGTTCGACGTATCGAAAAAATTGATTCCGGCATCCACTGCGGCATCCATGATGTAGAAGGCATCCTTCTCGCTCGTCACGCCGCCGAAATTCATCGTGCCGAGACACAAGCGGCTGACCCGCAAACCCGACTTCCCCAAATACGTGTATTCCACTTTACGTTCACTCCGATCCCCGATTTATTCGTTGTCATGGCTGTCATCCCACACTATTTACTTTATTGCAGCCGCGCCGATTATGAAATAATCATATGATTACATTCATATACACATCGCGACTACGCAAAAGGGCTGTCATTGGTCCGAACCGGCTATACGGTTCAAGACCGTTTGAAACCCGCCATTTCCATACAACAAACAATTTTTCACCCTCGAAACAATCGCACTGCTCCGGTTCGTTTCGTCGATGATCTCCAGATAGGTCGAACCGTTGATCAGCAACCGGGCGATTTCCAGGCGCAGCGCCAAGCTCTGCATTTCTTTAACCGTACAGAGATCGCCAAAAAAAGCGTAGCACTCTTCCCTCGATCGAAGGCTTAGGATCGCATCGAACAATTGATCGGCATCTTTATTGTTTTCGTTATTGCGAGTCACACCCATCCCGCCTCTGCGACCAACTGTACAAATAGTTTTTGTCTTCCATTGCATGTGCGGCCTTGACTACCTTCAACGGTCGGAACGTATCGAGCATGACGGCCAATTCCTTTGTTTCGGTTTTGCCGATGCCGGCTTCGATCGTGCCGGGGTGCGGACCGTGCGGAATTCCTGCCGGATGCAGCGTTACGGAGCCGATATTAATATTTTTGCGGCTCATAAAATTCCCTTCCACGTAATAAAGCACTTCGTCGCTGTCCACATTGCTGTGAAAATACGGCGTTGGAATCGCTTGCGGATGATAATCGTACATTCTCGGCACGAACGAGCAAATGACGAAGTTGTGCCCTTCGAACGTCTGGTGAATGGGAGGCGGCATGTGAATGCGACCGGTAATGGGCTCGAAGTCCCCGATATTCAAAATATACGGATACAAATAGCCGTCCCAGCCCACGACATTCAACGGGTGACAACCGTAAATGTGGGCATGCAGGTTTCCTCCGACTTTCGTCCGAACCTCGAACTCTCCGGTGTCGGTATACGTTTCCAGCGTTTCGGGCAAACGAATGTCTCTTTCGCAGAACGGGCTGTGTTCCAGCAACTGACCATGTTCGTTGCGATAACGTTTCGGAGTGGAGATGCAGCTGCTCGTTTCGATCACAAGAAGCTTTGACTGCCCCGGATCGGGAACAACCCTGTAGATCGTCCCGATCGGGATGACGATATAATCTCCCGGTCTGTACCGCAGCGTACCGAACATCGTTTCGAGTATTCCGGTGCCGCAATGGACGAACAGCAGTTCATCTCCGGAACCGTTTCGGTAAAAATAGTCCATCTGTTCCGTCAGGTTAACGACCGCCATAAGCACATCGTCATTGCCGACCACGTAGTGCCGGCCGCTAACCGCATCCCCTTTTTCCCGATGGGCGGACGTGTTGAAGTGGCGATAACCAAGCGCGCCCGGCTCTTCGTAAACGATATCGAGGGCACCCAAATATTCCGCTCTCAATAGTTCCGTCGGCGCCGAATGATGGTAAAGGATCGATTGGATCCCCGAGAAACCTTTGGTCCCCATTACTTGCTCGCGATACAACCCGCCGTCCTCGTTGCGAAACTGCGTGTGGCGTTTATGGGGAATCCGCCCCATGCGGTGATAGAACGGCATAAGAACCCCTCCTTTTCTCCGCGATTATAGTGAGGACGGCAAGATGCGTCCGGTTGCTTCCCCGAACCCGACGCGGTATCCGTCCCCTTGGCACCAGCCCGACAGCGTCAACTGATCGCCATCCTCCAGCCATACACGTTGCTCGCGGCTGCCGAGCCGCAGCGGCTCCGTGCCTCTCCAGGTCAATTCCAGCATGCAGCCCCGGCTTTCTTTCCGTGGGCCGCTGATCGTCCCGGAGCCCAGCATATCGCCGACGCGCAAATTGCAGCCGCTGCTGGTGTGATGGGCGATCTGTTGGGCCATACTCCAGTACAAGTGGCGGAAATTGCCGGCAGAGATGCGTTCCGGCTGCTGCATGCTTTCGCTTTTCAGATATACCTCAAGTTGAATATCGAACGAATGGGGACCGTTATGTCGCAAATAAGGCAACGGCTGCGGCTCCTGTATTTCGCCGGAAATGCGGAATGGCTCGAGCGCTGCGAGCGGAACCACCCAAGGGGAGATGGAGGTAGCAAAGTTTTTCGCAAGAAACGGTCCGAGCGGCTGGTACTCCCAGGACTGAATATCGCGGGCGCTCCAATCGTTGACCAGAACAAGGCCGAATATATGCTCCTCCGCATGCGTGATCGGAACAGGGCAGCCCAGCTCGTTCCCCTTGCCGATCAAACAGCCGACCTCGAGTTCAAAATCCAGCTCCCTGCTCGGACCGAACATCGGAGCCGCCGCTTCCGGCGGCTTCCGTTGTCCGAGAGGGCGCCTGATATCCGTACCGCTCACCACGATGGAGCTTGCGCGGCCATGATAGCCGACCGGCAGGTGGAGCCAGTTCGGCATCAGCGCATTGTCTTTGCCGCGAAACATCGTGCCTACATTCGCAGCGTGATCTCGCGAAGCGTAGAAGTCGGTATAATCTCCGATTTCGACCGGAAGCAGCATGTCGACATCCGTCCGGGGAACAAGAGCCCTTGCCCGCAATTCGGCATTGTCCCGCAGCTTCGGATTGTCGTTTGCAAGCAAGCTTTGAATTTCCTCGCGAGCGGCTTTCCACACGGTACGACCAAGCGCCATAAACGCATTCAGCGACGGTTCGCTCCAGATCCTGATAGGGGCGGCTTCAGTCGATTTCAGATACCCGGCTTCCTCCAGAACCGCCAGATCCAATACGTAATTCCCAATGGCGACGCCGATTTTCGGTTGACCGCCGCCGGTGCGGGGCCGAAAGACGCCGTACGGCAAATTTTGAATGGGGAAATGACTGTCCGGGGCCACCTCGATAAAAGAACGCAACATAGCTAGCCGCACCTCTGTTCGAATGGATATAATTGACGCAACTCCTCCCGCGGCTCGTCGAAGCTGCAGCTCCCGAAGGCGCACAGTACACGGTTGCGAAGTGTTTCCACCTGCCGGGCAGAAACCGAAAGCTCCCGCCAGCCTAGCCCCTCTTCCGCAAAGGAAAAGCTCGCCGGGTTTTCTTCCGCCATCATTTGTTCGATCTCCGCTACATTCAGCATATGAGTGTGCGCCAACAAACCAGCCATAAAAACATTGAGAAATCCGTGCATGTTCGTCCCAACTTCCTCCCGGTACATGCGAACGGGATGATGCAGGCCTGCGGTGAATTTCATTGCCAATCCCCGGTCACGGCACTCCGCCAGAAATACGGCAACTTGCCCGGGAGTCGGGAAGGCGTCTGCCGTGACACCACCCGTCCTCAGCTTGACGCCTGGCTGCAAAGGACCGCTTCCATTAAAGAGCGCGATTTCGTCAAGTGCCTTCCGCATATTGGCTTCCCAGTTGTCGTGAAGCGGGTGGGTCATTTCACAAAATACTTGCAGCTCCTCTGCTCCCGCAGTCGATGCGATGTTAGCGAGCAATCGCCGATCAACCGCCGCGGGAGGCAGCGGAAGTTCAAGCATACCGATCCGGATCGAAGCGCCATGTTGCTTGCGAAGCTGCCCAATCTTCGTCAAGCCGTCTTGCAGCAGATATAGGGTTCCTTCCGCCGACTTGCTTCGGCCGATTACCACCGCCAGCGGCAGCGGACGTTCGGCGGTAAATAGCGGCATGTACGCATCCAGCTGTGGCAATTGAGTCGCCGCCAGGACGAAATTACCAAGCATCCAGGCATCCGGCCCGTTCCGGTATGCCGCATAATGACGAATAGCGGACTCCAGAGGCAGCGCCGCAGGCGGAAACAATCCCGCATAATCGATTATTTGTCCCATGAAGGCTTTCATGCTGGCAAACATGACGTTACCGCCTCTCCTTCGACGAAGCTTCGTTTACAGGTTGCCTCGGCTCGCCTGCTCCCGTTCGATCGATTCGAACAACGCGCGGAAATTCCCTTCGCCGAACGTAGTCGCCCCTTTGCGTTGGATAATCTCAAAAAACAAAGTAGGTCGGTCCACAAGCGGTTTTGTGAAAATTTGCAGGAGGTATCCCTCTTCGTCGCGGTCGACAAGAATGTTGTTTTCGCGCAGCTTCTGCATGTCTTCGTCGATTGGGCCGACCCGACCGGTTAATGCTTCATAATAGCTGTCCGGCGTACGAAGGAACTCAATCCCGTTCGCACGCATCATCTGCACCGTTGCGATAATATCGTTGGTCAACAGGGCAACGTGCTGAACGCCAGGGCCGTTGTAAAATTCCAGGTATTCTTCAATCTGCGATTTGCGTCTGCCGGCAGCCGGTTCATTGATCGGCATCTTGATGCGGCCGCCGTTAAACAGCACCTTCGACATCAAGGCGGAATATTCCGTGCTGATGTCTTTGTCGTCATAGTGGATCAAATCCTTAAAGCCCATGACGCGCTCGTAATAGGAAACCCATTCGTCCATTCGCTCTACATTGCCGACCACATGGTCGATCCCGATCAACCCGGCATCCTGATGGGCAATGCCCCCTTCCGCAGCCTGGTATCCCGGGGCGAACGGACCTTGGTAATTTTTTCGTTCCACGATGGAATGAACCGTATCGCCATATGTGCCGATCATCGCTTTTTTAAAGGTTCCGTAGTCGTCCGAAAGTGTCTGGGGTTCCTGGATGGCATGCGCTCCGCGCGAAATCGCCTCGGCGTAAGCCTTTTCAACATCGTCTACCCGGAACGCAATATCCTTTGCCCCTTCTCCATGCTTCTTGATAAAGGCCGCAATCGAATGGTCTTCCTGCAGCGCGCCGGAAATAACGAAGCGTGCTTTCCGCTGCTCAAGCACATAAGAAACCTTGTCTCTCTGGCCGGTTTCCAATCCGGCATAAGCGATCACCTTGAAGCCAAACGCCCGGCACAAGAAATAGACCGTATGCTTGGCATTTCCCACATAAAATTCAATATGATCAAAATCCTGAATCGGGAAAAAATCTTGCTGCTTCTCCGTCCTGTCAATCGCTTGTTTAGCCATGTGCGGTTCCTCCTGGATATAAGTAGCCAACGTTCCTGATTGCCATTATATTCAGGCTTCCGGTTTCCCGCAAAAACGTGCAATGATGTGTGCAAGTGGCGACGCACTCACGCTTTAATGCGTTTACTTGCAGCGGCATGCCTTGCGGCAGCAGGCTTTTTCGTTATTTTTCTCTAAAAATAACATCAGGCGATCCCCCCTGTCGAAGGACCGCCTGCAAAAAAATTTAAGGAGCAACTGCCTCGGCAGTTGCTCCTTATAAACGATCGTGCCCATTAAGCCGCTGGGTCAACAACTAAGCTGGAACATACGTCAACCTGATCGCCTGATCGCCAATTCGATCGCTTGCCACAAGGCGCAGCGGCGGCCGCGGACCGGCGAAGAACGGCTTGCCGTGACCCAGTACGACTGGATGGAGATAGAGCCGATACTCATCAACGAGACCGAGCTCCGTCAGACTGTGCGCCAACTCCGGCCCGGCAACTTCAATCACCCCTTCATGCTGAGCCTTCAGTCCACGTATGGCCGTTGCGAGGTCGCCCTCGATCAGAGAAGCGTTCGGACCGACGGACGTTAACGTCCTCGACACCACCCACTTCGGTTTGCTTTGCCACGCCGCTGCGTATTCCCGTTCCGACTCGTCCCATTCATCATGATCATCGTCCCAATACCGCATCGTCTCGTACATGCGGCGCCCGTACAGGCTGCCTGTCAGATCGCGCACATCGTCGATGAAATGACGGAATAACACGGGGTCGGGCTGAAACGCCATGTGGTCGACGAAACCGTCCAGAGACTGGTTCAATGCGAAAACGATCTTTGCCATGCGACCGACTCTCCTCCCTGGGTTTCTCTTACATTCATCATCAGGCTTACGCGTTCCATTTGTAGCCTCCTTCATGTCTGCATGTTATCTCTAGTTTATCGAAGGAGGGTAAATTAAACAATACTGCCTCATAGAGTGCTTGAAGCTTGAACCAGAAGATCGGCAAGGAGACCGTAATCGGGAGTATCCTCTTTTCGAATTTTTAGCCATTTCCTCTCGTCCGGCCCTTCAAATCCTTTTGGAAACGTAAGGCCGGAAGTATTCATGATCATGAATGCAATGGCATCTTTCGACGGCGATATAACCGCTGCATAATGTCCATCTTTCAGGAAGTGGGGCTTCTTGTATTGAATGCGTTCTTCGGCTTCCGGAATAACCTGATGTACCATCTGGCGCAGTTGGTTACTGACCTCGATTTGCCATGGTTGACTTAGGCTCTCGATAAATGCGGAAACTTCCTGATTCATCATTGCTATTTCAGCTCCTTATCACAGTTAGTGTTGGACAGAGTCAGAGACCTGACGAAGATTTTCACATTCTCTTCTATGAACTGATCGAGACTGATACCTGGATAATTGTTACCCGCTTCCAAATCGTTAATGAATGTGCCGTATTGAGCCATCATGAATGTAAACGCCTGCATAGTGGGGTTCGCACAAGCTATTTTGCCTTTGTCGCTCATTTCAACGAAGTAATCTGTCAGAAACATCAGCAATTGCCGAGGATGTTGCAGTCGACGTTCTTTAAATCCGGGGATATGGACCTCATCCTTTAAGGCGATCAGAATCAGCTTGCGGTCTCGGTTCATGATGTCATGATATTTTTTGCTGATGGCTAGCAGGTCGACTTCTAACTCCCATACAATCTGCTCGTTGAAGAGTACTCGCATCTCTTCGGCATACTGAAATCGTTCAAGGGCGGCTTCCAGCAAATTCTGCTTGCTGCCGAAATGTCGAAAAAGCGTCTTTTCGCTTAAATCGGCCGATGAGGCGATTTCCTCCGTCGTGACGCCATGGTAGCCTTTCTCCGAAATCAGGTCGATCGCAGCCCGTAACAATTTCTCTGCGCTCCCTTGCTTATTTTGACGCATGATCAACTACCTTTCTGCAGATTATAAATTGTCTGTCAGTGGTGACTGACATTATCTTATTCCAAAGTTAACCTGCCGTCAAGACGCCTGCACCTCTTTTTGTTTCCCGCCAGATTATCTGGCGTTGTAACTAACCTCCCCGATAGCTCAATGATGCCCGTTTTCTTCGTTCCCGGAGGAACCGTCAGCTCATGACAAACTGCACCGCGGGATGATCTGCTCGCCGATCGCCGCTTTACTGTAACGACGGACTCCTCGCCCGACTTGTCCGCCTTATTGGCGGAAAGCTCGTGCAAACCGGTTAAATTCTTCTAAGTAAAAAACATATTTGTCCCGTCGCGGCATTCTTTCGGCCGATGTTAGACTGAAAGTTGACATAGCCGTTGAAGGAGTGAGTACAGCCCGCATGAACAAAATAATAATCACCGTAGGCATAGAAGCCGGCGATTTGACCGGTCGAGCGAATTTGGCCATTCAAGCGGCGATCGATTACGCGGCTCAATTGGGCGGAGGGACCGTCCGGATCGGCCCCGGCGCATTCCGCTTGGACAGTACCCTCCATCTGCGTTCCCGTGTAACGCTGGAAGGGGTGCCCGGACAGACGTTCCTCCATCAAGGAGAGGAACGGTCATCGGAGCTTGCGGCCGACGCCGATCTGCATGAATCGCAAGTAACGGTGAAGAACCCCGATCCGTTCGCGATCGGTCAAACCGTTACCATACGCAAGGCGTCCGCAAGCATGGGCTTCGGCGACACGGCGGCCGTTATCACCGGCAAGTCAGGCAGCATCTTGTATTTTGATCGCGAGCTTCATTCCACCGTCCTCGTCACCGACGGGGGGATCGTCACCACCCAGGCTTCCGTAATCAGCGGGATCGGCTGCGAGGACGTGCACATACGCCACTTGATTGTTGAAGGCAATCCGCACAATCGGACGTTCGCGGAGGGCTGCCGGAACGGAGGCATCTATTTGTATGGCGCCCGGCAGGTCGTCATGGAGGACTGTACGATCCGAAACTACAACGGAGACGGAATCAGCTATCAGCATTGCTCCGATATTCATGTCATCGATTGCGACAGCGTCTGCAACCGGGGCAAAGGGATTCATCCCGGAAGCGGCACTTCCGGCACGCAGATCCGGGGAAGCCGTTTCCTGGACAACGGCATGGACGGTATTTTCCTGTGCTGGAGAGTGCAGAACAGCGTCGTCGAACATTGCAAAGCGATCGGCAACGCGATGAGCGGTCTGTCGATCGGACATAAGGATACGCACAACGTGATCCGGCATAACGACTTTTCCGACAATCGGTATTACGGCATTTTCTTCCGGAACGAGCCGGAGCCGTCTTCCGCCAGCTACAATCGGGTCGAAAGCAACATCTTGATGGATAACGGCTCGGAAAATATGGGGTTCGTAGGCATCCGATTCCGCGGCTACACCCACGACGTAGAACTGGCGGCGAACCGGATCGGGTTCACCCGAACGTCGCAGGAGCGCACGATCGGCATTTGTCTCGAGGAACACACATACGATATCCGGATGGAAAACAACGAGTTCGTCAACTGCGGCTTGAAGATTCATTCGCACTGGTTCCCCGAAAACCCGGCGTAGCGCAAACTCCCTTTCATTCAAAAAACCTTAGGATTCCTAAGGTTTTTTTGCTGCAATAGAGCAAAATATGAGAAATCCGGTATCGACGTAAAATAGCCGGCGCCTCCCGGTGGATTGGCGCCGGCCTTGCTTTTACTTCTTGACCGATTTGAGATAATCCTGGTAGATGGCTGTGACATCTTGGTTTTGTTTGTCGAGGCCCTTGTCCTTGAGCGTCTTCTGAAGATCCGCCCAGATGCCGTCCAGCTTGGAAGCGTCATTCTCGAAAATAAACTTCGGAAGCGCCTTGCCCCACTCCGCAATCGCCTCGGTGTTGTACTTCGTGATTTCCGGCGTCCATTTCGCAATCGTCGGAGCGAACTGATAATCCTTCTCCGTACCTTTAACCAGCAGATCGGACATGGTCTTCGCATTGTATTTCGCAAGCGTATCGACTTGCGTCTTGTTCATGTTTTTCGCAATCCAGCTTTCCGAGTTCGACCACAGCGCAAAATCGCCGTCCGACAACGTGAAGCCGGATGCATAGGGGGCCGACATCGGACGTGCGTAGCCGACACCGAGATCTTCATAGAAAGTGTCCGGATGGTCTTTCGTTTGCTGAACGAACCAGTCTGTCACAACGCGCTTGCCGTTTTCAACCTTGTAATACTTGCCTTCGATACCCCAACCAACGAGGATCTGATTTTCCAGCTTGAACATGTCGTCATAGAACTGAATGATCCGAACGGGATCCTTCGCGTTCTTCGTGATTGACAGCCACATGTCGCCGCCGCGGTTCGCGAACGTGCTTGGCTTCACATTCATCTTGGTTTTACCTGGAGCGACGATGTCGAACGAAATGTAAGAGCGGTCCTCCATCCCGTTCTTTGCCAGCGTATTGGTACAGCCGGTTCCGCCGAATACGACAAGCACCCGACCCTGGTTGCATTTCGCGGTGAACTGCTCCTGCGTTTGTACAAGCGATTCCGGATCGAACAGACCCGCTTTGTTGATCTTATTAAAGAACTTGAACGCATCTGTATAGCCTGGCTCGAAGAAGCGCAGTCTGGCATTATTCTGATCGTCTACGAAATATTGCGCTGTCGTCGGGAAGCCGGCGTAGGAACGGGCTGCCGTGTCAAACACGTTGTAAAGCGCGTTCGCTGCGCCAAAGTTCGAGAAGCCGATCGTCTTGCCGCCGCCGATTTCCGGATTTTTTTTCATATAGTTCGACACAAAAGTTTCGACATCTTCCAGCGTTTTGATCTGCGGGTAGCCGGCGTCCTTCAGGACGGCAGCCTGAATCGAGACCCAGCCGGTCTGGTTGAGACTGACGACCTTCTGCGTCGGCGGCGGAAGCAGGCCGTAAATTTTGCCGTCCGACCATTGGAGGGAGGACAGGTCGTTGTTATACGCTTTCATAATGTTAGGCGCGTTCTGTTTGATGAGGTCGGTCAAATCGAGAACTGCTTTCGCGGTGACATACGATTGCAGCGTATTGTCGTGAATGTTCACGACCTCGGGAAAATCGCCGGCTGCAAGCCATACGTTCATCTTCGTGCGGAAGTCGCCTGTAATGATGTCCCACTTGATCGTTGCGCCCGTGCGCTTCGTAATTTCTTGCGCCACTTCACTCGTCCAGTTGATGTTCGGGTTATCCGTGTTCATCGTGAACGTAAAAGGCGATCTTGTCGGCTTTGCCGACGGGGCGGTGGATGCAGCGGTCGAGGCGGATGGCGACGGCGACGATGAAGTCGTTGAACCGCTGCCCGAATTGTTCTTGGAGCAGGCGGTCAATGCAAGGCTGCCGATCAGCAAAACGGCGGTAACGATGGTAAAGCTTTTCTTTTTCCACATTCTGTTGCGACCTCCACTTCATGATGGTTCGATTTATTTCAGGCGGCAACCGTCTTATCACCGGTTTGCGGAAGCTGCCGTGAAATCAAGAAATCGGAAAATCGGTCAACTAGAAAATCTTGCAGTCAATCCTTCATCGCCCCTAGCGTCATGCCCTTTACGAAATATTTTTGCAGGAACGGATAAACGAGAAGGATGGGGACGGTGACCAATATGGTTAAGGTCGATTTGATCGTGGTCGGCGATATAACGCGACGAATGTTTTCGTTGTTATCGTCCGTGCCCGAGTTCGCTGCCGTTTCTACGGTTTGAATCATTTTCTGCAGCTCGTACTGCAGCACCGCCAGCTTTTCGTTGCGGCTGTTGTATAAGTAGTTGTCAAACCACTGGTTCCACTCGCTAACGGCTACATATAATGCGATCGTCGCCACAACAGGCAGACTGATTCGCAGGATAATGGAGGTGTAGATTCGAAAATCGTTGGCCCCGTCGATGTAAGCGGATTCAACCAACCCCTCGGGCAGCTGCTCGAAAAACGTTCGCATGACGAATACATAGAAGGCGCTTACGATGCCCGGAATGATATAGACGGCGAACGTATTCATTAAATGGAGGTTTTTGATCAGCAGGTAAGTAGGGATCAAGCCTCCGCTCACATAAATGGTTACCACAAGAATAAAGCTGAACAGCTTCCGGAACATGAACAGCTTGCGGCTGAGCACATAAGCCAACATCCCGTTGAAGTAGACGGAGATCACGGTTCCGATCACGGTTCGCGTCACAGAGTTGAGCGTAGCCCGCGCCAGTCTATCGTTCTGAAAGACGTATGCGTAGTTTTCAAACGTAAATTTCCGCGGCCACAGGTATAACCCGCCCTTGAGCGCGTCCGTCGTCTCGTTCAGCGAGATGATTAGCAAATAGATGAACGGGTAGATGGTGGAGATAGCGGCCACGGTCAATATCGCGTATAAAAACACATCAACGATACGTTCTCCCGCAGTTCGATGATGCAGCATAGCGGATTCTCTCCATTCGTTAAAAGAGGTTGGCTTGATAGCGCCTTGCGATCGAATTGACAATCAGGACAAGTGTCATACTGACGACGGAGTTGAAAATGCCGACTGCCGTTCCGAACGAAAAGTCTCCTCCGTTAAGCCCCAAGCGCAGCGCAAGGATCGAGATGACCTCCGAATATTCTGCGTTGATGACATTGCCGAGCAGGAACTGCGATTCGAAACCGCCGGTCACCAGGTTCCCGATGCCGAGAATCAAGAGCAGGATGACGGTCGGCATAATCGACGGAAGGATGATGAATGTAACACGCTGCCAGCGGCTGGCGCCGTCGACCTGCGCTGCATCGTACAGGCTTGGATCGATTCCCGATATCGCGGCCAAATAAAGGATGGCGCTCCAGCCGAAGCCTTTCCACGTGATAATGATTGTATGCAGCACCCAGAACCAGGTCGGTTTGCCGAAGAAAAAGATGCCTTTGTCGATGATGCCCATTTTGATCAGCAGCGTGTTGATCAGTCCGTCGTCAGGCGAAAGCAGCATGACGAAAATGTTGGCGACGACGACCATGGAAACGAAATGCGGCAGATAGGTCATCGTTTGCACGATGCGGACGAACGACTTGCTGCGCAGCTCGCTCAAGATGACTGCCAGTCCGATCGCCGTTACCGTGCCTGCTACCAGCTGCATCGTGTTCATCGCGAAGTTGTTGCGTAAATCTTTTATAAAATCGTCGTGTTCAAGCAACGCCTTGAAATGCTTGAGCCCCACCCACTTGGCATCCCATAGGCTGAGCCCGATATTATAATCCTTAAAGGCCATCAGCCAGCCCCATAACGGGACGAATTGGAACAGGATCAGGTGCAGCATAATCGGAACGGACATCCATAATAAAAGATGCTGCCTCTTGACCCGTTTCCATACGACAGACCATCGGCTGGCCTTAATTGGCTTGACGGACTTCATTGAATCCGCATTCACGGCAACGTTACTGTTCACTCCGATTCTCCTCCGTCTGGTTTGTTTCCATTATATCGCCTGGCCTATTCCGCTTTGTATTGCGCAAAGTTGTTCTTTACTGAGGGAATATTAAACGGATTCAAAACAAAAGCACCTGACATTCATTCAGGTGCCGGAACGATCATCTTTACCGTGTTCTTCTTCAAACTCTTCGCATAGCACCGGGTGGATCAACTCGATTACGGCTCCGCTTCCGACCGGATCGAGAATATGCAAACCGAACCGCTCGCCGAAATAGAGCATAAGCCGCTCATGGACGTTGCGCAGGCCAACGCCTTTTCTTTGATTCGAAGACGTCTCCGACGACGCGAGGAGCGCGGCGCGGTTCTCCTTCGGAATACCCGGGCCGTTGTCGATGATCTCAAAACGTAAGCATGTTGGCTCCCGGCTGCCCTTGATGACGATTTTGACTGCTTCCCCGTCACCGGCATGCGGAGTCGCATGCTTGATTGCGTTCTCCACCAGAGGCTGGAACATGAGCCGAAGACAGGGCAGCTGCATGATCTCCTCCTCGATCATGTAAACAATGCGGATCGATGCGCTCTGGCGCGCATTCTGAATGCTGACGTACGCCTTCACATGCTCGATCTCCCGCGACACGGTCGACAATTCGCGGCCATCGTTCAAGCTAAGCCTTAGCAAATTCCCAAGCGATCGCACCATTTCGCTGATATCGTCCGCTTTCCGACTCTCCGCCTTCCAGCGGATGGCTTCCAGTGTATTATAGAGGAAATGCGGATTAATCTGATGCGTAAGCACCTGAAACTCGAGCTCTTTCTTGTCCTTCGCCTCCTTCTCGGCGCTTGTGACGAGCTGGTCGATCCGTTTGACCAAATTGTCGAAGCCGCGGTAGAGCCAGCCGATTTCATCCGCCCGATTCATTTGAGCCCCCCCGGTGAAAAACTCCCCTCGTTCCACCTTACGCATGGACTGGACCAGCTTCTGAATCGGATTGGTGAACCGGAAGGTCATGTATGCGACGGTGCACATGGATAATAGGAAATAAAAGAGCAGGAACAAAAGACTGACATGCTCGATTCCCGAAACCGGCTTCGTCAGGACGGACACCGGAAGCAAGCTCACGACCTTCCAGTTGCTCTTGGCGAGTGAAGCGTATGTTACCATATATTTGACTCCGCCGATCTCAACCGGGCTCATCGACTCCGGCACCTTGTGCAAATACGAGACCAGATCAGCGGACGTAATGCGGGTTCCGATCCGCTGCTGATCCTGGTGGTAAATGATCGTATCGAACTCGTCGAGCAGCATGACTTGCTGCTGATCGAGCATTTGAAACGGGGCCAAATAATCGCTTAAGGTGCTCACTTTAATATCGGCCGCCACATATCCGAGTGGTTCCGACTTGTTCAAGCCATACAATTGTTTCACCTTGGAGAGGATCGGCTCTTTATACAAGACGCTGTTGTCCTTCGGCAGGAACAGCTGCCAGAACGGGGACTTCATCTCGGTCGCCCGGCGAAACCATTCCTCCTTCTCTACGTCGATTCCCTGATAGATCGCATGCGTAAAAGTCGGGTAACGCGAAGGCTCGATCGGGAAAATACGAATGGAATACGCATGAGAGTTGACACTTAGCATACTCGAATACTGAATAAGCTGGGCGGCAATCGCCATCTCCTCCAACGTATCGGTCGGTACGATGCTAAGAAGCGTTTGCATATCGGCGGAATACATGATCTCGTTCTGGGCCGTATCCACCAATTCCAAATAGTTTTCCAGATTTCTGGCGTTCTTGTCCATCATTTCCTTCGAAACGATGGAACTCACGTCCTGGATCGCCTTGACCGACTTGGAATAGGCAAAATAACCGATAAACAGAAAAGGCAGCACCACCACGAGAAAAAACAGGAGAATCACCTGATGTCGGATCGAGAATCTTCTGACCTGTACGGCGGACGGCTTACTCATGCTGATTCCCTTTGCTGTTTCGGTATTCCTGGGGATTGCAGCCGTACTTTTTCTTGAATAGCTTGGAGAAATGAACCGGATCCTGATAGCCGATCATATAGCTGATCTGATACACCCTGTAATTCAAATCGGTGAGCAGCTCCGCCGCTTTGGTCAAGCGGATGTCCGTCATAAATTCGAGAAAATTCATGCCGGTCTCTTTCTTGAACAGCTTGCTTAGCCATACCGGTGTGACATGCACGTGCTCGGCGACCATCTGCAGCGTCAAATTATCGTTATACCGCTGTATTATGATCCGTTTGGCCTCATGCACGATCTGGCTTCTCGAGTCGGACTGCGCTTTCAAACTCGCGGCTGTTGCGAGCAGCCGAATCGTCGCTTGCCGCTGCAGCGATTCCAGCGTATCGAAGCGTTCCAGATGCTCCCAGAGCAGGATCGGATTTTTCTCCCACGACGTATCTTTCCAGCCTGATCGCTGGGCCGTTCGAAACAGCTCGAGCAGCCATTCGAACGTCCGCTGCTGAAGGTCGCGCGGATGCTGAACGTTCCACGACTTGACCAGGCGGGGGAAGCCCTCCATCGCATCGTGAATATCTTGTTCCGACCCGTATTTGAGGATTTCCGCCAGGTCCTTCGGGTTGTCGAGATGAACCTCCAGGTTCATCTGCGGATCATCCTCGGGCGCATCGGCTTCCGGGCTGCCATATACCTTGAGATAAACGAACGATTCCAGCGCTCTGCGGTACAAGTCATGAAGACGTTGTATCGGCCCTGCCGAGCTTGCCGCTCCCTGATTCAGCCGGATGCCGAGCTCTACCCCGATTCGCGAGCAAACCTGCTTGATCAAGCGTTCGAGCGTCCCCTCCATGGCTTCCCCGTCCTCAACCAGGGCGACCCATGTATCCTCCTTGGAGCGGAACAAGACAAACCGGTCTAGCTGCCATTCCTTCATCAGGAGATCGAGCTTCTCCCCCAGCAAGCCAAGAAGGGCATCTTTGTCCTCCTGGGTTTTTCCGTCTGTAAGCGCCTTCAAGCTATCCACTCCGAACATGACCAAACGGAGCTCTCCCTGCAGCATCCACTCCAGCTTCAGCTGCTTCAGTTTATGGTGGACCCGAAAGACCTGATCTTCCCGGTACGGTTTCTCGATGAAACTTCTGAGGAGCTCCTCCCGCATGCGCGGGATGGCGAGCTCGTAGCCTTGCCGGATTAAGCTCCTATCCTGCTCCAGGGCAGCTTGCGCCCGAATCCGTTCCAGCGAGACGGCTACCGCCTTCTCGAGTTCGTCCCTGCTGATCGGCTTAAGCAAATAATCGGAAACGCCGAGCTTGAATGCTTCCTTGGCATAATGGAAATCGTCGAATCCGCTGATGACAATGACCCTTCCTTCAAACTGCTCGCGAGCGAGCTCCTCCAGCAGCTGCAATCCGCTCATGCGAGGCATGCGAATATCGGTAATAATCAATTCCGGACGATACCGACGCGCAAGCTCCAGCGCCGTATCCCCATCATCGGAGTCCATTACCTCATCGACCCCCCATTCCGCCCAAGGCAGCCGGGTAACAAGACCGCCGCGAATTTCTTTCTCATCGTCTACCACGAGCACCCGAACCAAGTTAGTATCCTCCTGTTGGGACATGATCGCCAACTCAATCAGAATCGGATTTCTACCGCGTTCTCTACTCTCATTGTGCTTGCTCTTCATCGGCCTTCGCTATATGTCAACCTTAAACTATTCAGGTCAATATTATCCTCCCCGGTATTCTGTTTGTAACGAGGTGGATTGAAAAACATGGCAATCAGCAACAAATCGGCTTGAAAGGCCACCTTCAGAATCAAAATGAAGGTGGCCTTTCGTATAACGTCCTTGGATTCATGAGTGCGCTGATTCACGACGCTTTTCCTGCTCAAAGTCAATACCGCTGATCGCATGTTCATATAAAAACGGCTTGATCTCGCTCATATCGTTCGTCGTATAGTAGGCTGACAACAATTCGTTAAACCGCTCCATATTTTTCTCAGTAATGGTCAGCATACCATGTCCATTGCCGACAAGAAGCTTGTTTGCGAGCAGAAGAGAGGTCCGCTTGTTTCCATCCCAAAACATTTGCCGCCGCACTCCCCATAGGAAAGCCGTAATGGCTTTCTCCGTTGCGGTCATGTCCGCAGCCAGCAAGTCCGCCAATTCCTGTTCGATCTCGCTCTGCACCGGGAGCGGCGGCACATAATCCGTGCCTGAAATTCCGACACGCCCGGTTCTTAAAACGCCCCATTCCAGCGCTTCATTCCTCGCGACGTATTCATTGAGCTTGCAAATGAGGGGAAGCGTAATCGGCTCATCAATCGAGTTCAATAAATAACGCCAAGCATCCCTCATATTAAGGACGGCTTGTATGTCGTCCAGCGTAACACCGGGGACATTGACACCGTTCAGTATCGTTTGGGTTTGCGGAAAGGTAATATTCCGGTTTTCCATCTTCATGCCGCAGTATATATTTTCGTCCCATTTCTTCTTAGCCAGAAATAGGCTTTGTTGTTTGGTCAGCGCATATTTATCTGAAAATGGCTTCATTTTGTTTCCCTCCTGCCTGTTTTCATTATATCCGGTTTCGAAAGCAAAATCACCTTTCATCAATATTATCGAACGCTCCGCTCCCCTCCTGACATGGAAAAAAAGCACCGAGCCGGCAAGCGGCTTCGGTGCTTCAAGCAGATCATACAAAAAATGGCGCAAGGTTTTCCGTTACTTCGAGGACTCCGACGATGTCTTCATCCGAATTTCGTACCGGATAATAGACGGTCTCGCCTTTGTTGCGATCCCGGCGTGTCGGTTGACCCGCAAAAGCGCGCAGAATTTCCGGCCAGAGCGGCTGAATGTCCGTTCCTTCACCCGGCAGCGCGCGGCCGGCAACCATGATCTCGCCGTGCGACGGATTTTCCGGCCTCCGGATCCAGAGGGCCGTATAAGGCGCCCGCTGCGGGTCGATTCTCTCGGTCAGCAGAAGCACTCTTTTCAAAGCGTTAAAGTTTTCCTCGACGAAATCGATTTCGTCTGTGACGGCGAATCGGCCCTTGGCGCCGGAGACGAGGAGCGGATACTCCTTCCGCTCGGGCGGCATGACGTCCTCCAGCGCATCCCCGGGAAGAAACAGGGCGCCCAGCCTGGCGATTTCCATTAAACTATACCGTGGTCGGTTCATTCGTATTCCCCCTTTATCCCAACATGCCCCATAGGGCTTGCTTCATGTCATGGAACGCTTCCGGCGGCTGCCCCCGTTGCAGCGAGGCGCTCGGCGCCTCGCTCAGCATGCCGTCCAGCCACAGGTAGGGAGGACGGTCCAGGAAATGCGGTTTGTCCGACCACCATGAACCGGGCTTGATGTCAAGCGCCCGAGCGATGATCCCGGCGATTCGTTCCCGGCCTCCCTCCGGCTGTCGGCGGATCCACTGCTCCATGCAATCGGCGACCTGCATGGCCCCTCTCATCGTCTTGAGCCGGATGGACGGGATTGGCCCGCGTATGCCGAACAGCTCGTCTCCGGGGTAAAATAGTGCCGCCCGGCCGTCTGAATCCGGCGTAATCGGCCACTTGTCCCCCCAAAGCGTATTTTCCCAGAAGCAGAACCCGTCAACGCCCTGCACCACAGCCGTAAGCGGGGAAATGACGGTGGCCATCAGCGACTGGCCGATCGATTGCGTGCCGCCGTACGTCCACACGACGTCGCCCGCCTTGCGCAGCGATTGCAAGCCTTCCGGAAACCAGGAGAAAATTTGCTGGTTGACGACCCACATCTTGATCATAGTGGCGTATTTCTCGAAATGCAGGCCGTAGCTCCAACTGGCGTCCGTGCGGAATATAAACTTCGCGCCGCCTTCTTTCTCCAGTACCTCCTTTGCAAGATCGTAGAAAATATCATTAATCTTCTCGTCCCATACGAACCGCGTTTCATCCCCGTCATACGGAAACAGCTTATAGCGCTTCTTATGGTTCAGGAACAGCTCGAACTTCGTGCGAAGCCAGCCCATCTCGCTAAAATGGCGATGGAACTCTTCCATAATAGCCGCAAATTCCGTACGGTAGCCTTTTGTCCCGAACTTCACATAATCGGCCGGCCAATGAAAGTTGAACGGAAGGTACATGAAGGGGATCGGGATCGCCCCCCTCTTCGTGTCCGCGAAGGCGGAGCCGTCGAGATAAGGACCGAAATGCTCGTCGAAGCGTGACCAGTCCTTCACCCGCATCGCCTTGCCTTTCCCCTCCAACTCGGGAGCGAACGTCGGGGGAATGTCGCCGGAGTGAGCGTACGGCAAATAGTGGAACAGGCAGCGATGCTCGTGAGCCATGCGGAAAAATTGCTTCTCCACGTTAAAAAACGTACCGTCTTCGTAGCGGTTGTCATTATTTCTCAAGCAGCCGATCCGTCTGGACAGGTTATCGGCGTAGCTGTTCAAATCCGCGATCATGAACGACTCGTTCGGAACGATCGTCTCCAGCGCTCTCAAGCGAATGGGATGCGAGTCGGTCCCGGCTCCGGTCGTAACGCGGAGGGTACCGTGATAGTCGCCCGGCTTGACGTCTCTAGGAACGAACAGGTCTGCCCAAACGGCGGCATACGATTGCCCTTCAATTGCATTCATACCCGTCACGGATGCAAGCGAAAGCCGGCTCGATTGTCCTTCCTCAAGCGGTACAAGCGCATCGGGGCAGTAGCGTCCCTGAATCCGGTGGAACCACTGCGTGTAGAACGTGAATTCCGCGGCCGGTATTTCCCCGCGCTCTCCCTTAACCGATTCGGCCTGAATCCGAATGTCTTCTATGGAACCGCCGCCTAGCCGAAGGATGATTTGAAAGGAAACGTAGGCGTTTCTCGGGGAAAGCAACGCCTGCGGGTTCTTCCGAAGCTCGCCCGGCGAACCGACGCGCGCCTCTTTCTCCAGCACTTCTCCGGTTTGCGGACAAATGCGGATCATATCGTGGATCAAATAACTGTTGCTCATGGCTCGTCCCCTTCGCGGTTAATGGAAACACTCTTTTCCGTTCGTCGGTCAGCTGCGCACTTTCGCCGCGTTCAACGCGCCGATCGTTATGTCCGCAGCCGTGAGCGTCTTTCCTTTCCGATTGGTCGCAATGACCGACTTCCGTTCGCCCGGTATCAGATTAAAGTAATTGTCGGAAAACATCGTATGATCGATCGGGCATTCCAGCCTCACGAAACGGGCGAAAGTATCGGCCTGGAGCTCGATCTCGATTCCGTCCGGATGCTCCTTCCGCGAGATTTGCAAACGGCAAGGACTGAAGCGCAGCTGCTTCTGCTCGGCGAAGAAATAATGATTGTCGTAAACATCGTCGCGCGTGCTTCTCGCGAAGAGGAAGTGGCTTCTCCGGTCAATCACGCCGAAGCGCCACTCGATTTCCGCCGCGGAATACCGGACCATGCATTGGGAGCCGTTCGACTGGACCCGAACCCCGAAGCTTTGTTCGTAAGTCGGGTTTCCGAAGCAATTTTGCACCCCGATCGTAATCGTATCCTCGAAGCTGTCGTATCGGTCGTTGGTCACCCAGACGGAAACGCCCCCGTCCTCCTCGTCCTTGAAGGAAAGCAGAATCGGGTTAAAAAACCGGCGGGCGTAGTAATACGAAGCCTTCGGGAACAGGCAGAAGTCGATCAGGCTCCAGCTGATGCCGGGCCAGCAATCGTTCAGCTGCCAGATGAGCGAGCCGCTGTTCTCCGGCTTGCGCCTGCGGAAATGCTCGACTCCGAACTTGAGTCCTTCCGCCTGGCAGAGCATCGAAAAATCGATGTATTGCTCCAGATCGTTCGGAAGCCCGGAATAAGCGGCCATCGTGATATCCGCCTTCTCCGGTTCGTAATCCTTGTTGCGGTAATCCAGCTCGAAGCTGCCGTAATACAGCTCCGATTCGGGAATATAGCGGCGAAGCGTTTCTTTCACCGTGCTGCCGTGAATGCCGAACTCGCTGCTGAACTTCGACGTATCCTCCGCATACCTTCGATAGGAAATGCCGTAAGCCGTCACGTCCTGACGGGAAGCCTCCCCGTACCGCCGGGGATACACGTCGCCGGCCCATACGGCCCAATTGTGCGTATCCCCTTCGGCGAAGGTGTTCGGGTCGTTGCCGCCCCAAGGAGAGCTCGGCCAGTACAGGCGCGTCGGATCCAGATCTTCCAGCAAGCCCGGCATCAGGTCGTGGAAAATTTTCTCGCCATAGAAGCGGTAATCGCTTCGATAGTGCATTTTCTCGCTGTGAATCGCCTGGTTCTCGTTGTTGCCCGCCCAAATCGCGATGCATGGATGGCTTCGAAGCGCTTTCACGTTCGCGATCACTTCTTCTCGCACGCTCTCCATAAAGTCCGCGTCGAAATCGGGCACTTCGCTGCACGAGAACATGAAGTCCTGCCAGACGAGCAACCCTTGACGCGAGCATTCCCGGTAGAAGATGTCCTTCTCGTAAACCCCGCCTCCCCATACGCGAAGCATATTCATATTCGCTTCCCGCGACAGCGTAATGAGGTCGGCGTACCGTTCGTCCGGAATCGCCCCGATGAAATTGTGCGCAGGGATCCAATTGGCGCCTTTCGCATAAATCGGTCTGCCGTTCAACACGAACGTAAAGCGCGGACTTCCAGCTTCGGATCGCAAATTTACCTCAATGGACCGTATCCCGACTTGATCGGATGCCGTATCGAGCAGCATTCCCGTTCCCCGCTCCATCAGCCGAACCGTCAAGTTGTACAGAGCGGGCGTTCCCAGGTCGAACGTCCACCAGAGGCGGGGCTGCTCCACCTTGAAGCGGACGATCGCTTTGCCGTCCTTCACCTCGGCTTCATGCCGGAAGCACTGATCGCCCCCCTCCAAGGCGACCTCTGCGAGCAGCGGAAGCTCCGAGTCATACCGGCTCACGTCCACGTCGACCTGCACTTCGGCCTCGTCAGGCCCAATCGACAGCGTTCGGAAAAAAGTGTGGTCGATTCTAGCCTTTCGCACCGTCTGCAGCCATACGTCCCTCCAGACGCCGGCCGTAACCATGCGCGGACTCCAGTCCCAGGAAAAATTGCAGGCGCACTTGCGAAGCCAGATGCGCTCGTAATTGACCTTCGACCAGAAGCGGGACACATCTTTCGTACGGGCGTATTCCACCACCGGATCGAAGCGGACGACGACTACGTTGCCTTGCTCCTTCAGCTTCCCGGTCAGCTTGACGCTCACCGGCACGAACATATTACTCGATACGGCAACGGATTCCCCGTTGACAAGCACCTCCGCCAGCGTGTCCAGTCCCTCGAAGGTTAGGAAAACATCGCAGTCGCCCCCTGAATCCGGCCGGTCGAACTCCGTGCGGTACACCCATATTTTGCGCTCGATCCACCGGCACTTCTGATCGTTCGTCGATACGAACGGATCCTCGATACGACCGTGTGCAAGCAGCGTCGAATGGACGTCCCCCGGCACCGCGGCTTCCAGCCAGTCCCCCTTGTCATAACCCGTACGATGAACGGCTGCCGGGATTTCTTCCAGCCGGTCAAAGCCTTGCAGCATCCAATTTGCATTCAGCTTGCTCTTGCGCGTCATGCTCACGGGCATCTCTTTTCCCTTCCAGCCTCGCCGCTTTTGGCGCGGTCACTTGTTCTTCTCCCTAATGGTAAAGCGAGCGGCTCTTCCCAAGTAGAAGGCAATGCTAAATTATACTGAGGAACTCTTATCCGTTTCCGTACCGATTCGGATAGAAATGAATACGCCCTCCCGTTCAGAGAGCGGGAGGGCATATCGTTCATTCAATTGGAAAGCGGATCAAGGTTCATAAACGTTGAACTCGTAGATGCTCCACCAATTCGCTTTCGTTCCGGTTAGCACGACCTTGATGTATGATGCGGTTTGAATCGGGAAAGTGACCGTCTGAATGTTGCCGCTGCCCGTTCCGCTGGCGACGGCAGTTCCCCAGTTCGTGCCGTCCGAGGACACGTATACCTCGTAGCTGGCAGGGAAGTCGCTGCCGCCTGTCGAATCCAGCGTCAGCTTGTTGAACGTTTTGGCCGAGCCCATATTCACTTGATAGTAGAGCCCTGGAATTTGCGAGCGGCTGGTCGTCCAACGAGTCGCCGCATTGCCGTCCAGAGCCAAGCTTGGCGAGTACGTGGTCGCCGAGGCGGCCGCCGTCCAGCCGGAACGGCTCAGGGCTGCACCGCTTGTCGGCGAAGCCGATGCCTGAGCCGAATTCGCGCTTTCAATACTGCCGGTGACCGCGCTGACCACATAGTAGTACGTGAACCCGTTCGAAACGGTCGAATCCGTGTAGGTCGCGCCGGTAACGCCCGACGCTATGGTCGTATACGGTCCGCCGCTCACGCTGCCGCGCTTCACGTTGTAGCTCGTCGCCCCGGTCGAGGCGTTCCAGCCGAGCTGCACCGCTGCGCTCGTCGCGCTGGCCGATAGACCTGTCGGCGCCTCAGGGACACTGCCATATTCATCCGCCCCGATATCATAAGCGGAGCCGATCGGACGCGATTGTCCGTCCATATCGGTCGGAACATCGACGGGCAGCGCATAACCGGTGTCGATGGCCCCTTGAGCAGTTGACGGATTCAGATGGAAGTCGCCTGCCGCCGGGTTCACTAACCAACTCGAGCCGGCATTGGCGATGTTATCGCTTTGAGTGGCGAGTCCCCCGTCGCGAAGCTTGACGGCCTTATCCATCAGGTTGTTGCGGATCTCCCCGCCGCTTCCCGCGAAGCGGGACTCGATTCCGCCTACGGCTACGCCAGGAGCGATGCCCAACATGGTGTTGTTGTACACCTTGAAGTCGGCAGCCTTATTCATATAGACGGCGGTGTCGTAGGTTCCAAAGACGACATTGTTGCGCATGATGCCGCCGCGATGCTCAAGCGAGGTGTCGCCGAACCGGAAATATTCCGGGGCCGTTCCGCCGCCGCCGAACGACATCGCGACCGCACTGTTTTTAAAGATGTTGTTCTCGACAACCGTATCCATCGAGTTGCCTTTGGCAAAGAAAGCATAGCCGGGACTGTTGTCGGTTCGCTTCGCGTTCATGAACGTGTTGCCCCGAATGATCCAGCCCTTGGAAGCGATCAAGTCAATGCCTTCCACGCTGCCGCGCATTCCGCTCGTCGTATAGCCGATCATGGAAGTTTCGATCAGGCCGTAGTCCGCGTACGGCTGTTCCAGATTGGTACTGCCGGTAGATTTGAAGCCGCCTTCGCCGTTATCCCACGTTTTCAAGTGATCCGCGTGGAAATAATCGGAACCGGAGTTGATTTGGATCGCATGATAATACGAATCGCGGATCGTCATGTTTTTGAACGTGACATAGTCGGAATCGTTCACTTTAAAGTTGATGTCCATTACGGTGCTGTTGATGCCCGGGCCAACGATGACCGTATCGTCGTAATTGGCCGTCGCCCCTTGGATCGTGATGTTGTTCTTGCCCGTGATCTCAATTGTGGCCGTTTGACTGTACGTGCCCGCAGCCAGCGTAATGATTCGTCCGTTTGCCGGCGCGTTATTGATTGCCGTCTGAAGAGCGCTCAGGGACGATACCGTGACGGTATCCGGGGTCGGAGCAACCGTCGTTGCGCTGACCACGTTGGACAGAGCGGAATAATTCCCCGCATCGTCGAACGTTTTGACGGCGAAATAATAGGTTGTGCCCGTCGTCAGCCGGTTGACCTGATACTTCATCGCAAGGCCCGAATTTTTCTGCGCGAGCTCGTCGACTTCTTGTGTGGCGGACGCCCAGTTCGCTTCGGTAATCGGCGACGTCGAATAACGGACGTCGTAGCCTGCCGCTTTCCCAAGGTTGCCGTCATTGCCCGGCGCGGTCCAGGTCAACTGCACACTGCGCATATTCGGCGCGACGGCCTGCAAGTCGGCGATCGCTCCGGGCGGAGTCGGGTCCGTAGCCGGTGTTGTCACCGTCAGCACATTGGACAAGGCGGACGCATTCATCGCTTCGTCAAACGACCGCATCGCGAAATAAAGCGCAGTGCCTGGCGGCAGACCGGTCACATTCATCGATTGTACGGTCCCGGCGACCAGAGGCGCGGGTTCGTTCGCCAGCTGTACCGCATCGTTCCAATTCGCCTCCGTAAGGGGGGCCGTATGATAGCGGATGTCATAGGATTGAGCCGTTCCCGTCGAACCGTCGTCTCCCGGAGCCGTCCACGACAAGGTCGTCGTTTTCCAAGTCGTATTGCTGGCGGACAGATTGGTTACAGCCGCAGGCGGGATGCTGTCGCCAGGGTCGGCGTAGACCTCGATCTCAACCGGAGTATTGACCAAATTTACCTGACCGTTCACCCGTACATGCCCGTTAGCCGAAAACCGTACATAACGCGCGCTTATAGGGGGTGCGAGCGTGATGTTCTTCCCTGAACCGTCGCCGGGTTCCTGATACTCGGCATCCGTACCGACGCCAATTCCCGAGCTGTTGTCTGTGTCGTTGTTGAACACCGATGTAACGCCTGTCGCAAAAGTCGGATCATTCGAAAGTTGAACGATATGATCCCTCCCGGTTCGATAGGTGGTCGAATCCGCGCCCCAGTCGTTGCGGACGTTTATCCGGCTGATCGGGTAAGCCTGAGACAGGTCGACTTGAACCCATTTGGGTCCGTCGGCGACGCTGATGAGCGCGTATTGGTCTCGTGCCTTCAAACCGTCCGTTATAACGGAAATCGGCAATCCATTGGTAATCGTTCCGTTCGTCGAGGCGGCTTTGCCGAGCGCGACGTTGACGGTGGATTCCATAACGACCTGGATGACGTTGGAAAGCGGCGATTCATGGTTCGCATTATCGCGGGTCTTCATGGCAAAATAGTACGTCGCGCCCTTCGTCAGGCCCAGCACAGTGAACTTCATCTTCGTTCCGGCGACGGTCGGCGTCGGCTCGCCGACGACCGGAGTAGCCGAGCTCCAGTTCGCTTCGCTGATTGGCGATGTGGAATAACGAACGTCGTATTCGCTGGCGGTGCGAATGTTTCCGTCATCGCCCGGTGCGGTCCAGCTTAATTCGACGCTGCTCATCGTCCTCTGACCCGGTGCGAGATCGTTGATCGCGGCGGGAGCAGCCGTATCCGTCGAGTTTACTTGCAGATACAGCCGGTTATAGGCGTTGTCCGAGCTGTTAATGTACAAGGATCCGCCTTGAGCTAGCGGGTCGTGCAATTTGAAGGTGGCGATTTTGTCGGCCATCTGGCTGTTCACGAAATCCGTCACGTCGAATTCGTACCAGCCCGGCAGGTTGACCGGGAGCGTCCCCAAGGTCACGGCGCCGGTTTCGCTTGGCAAATTGGTATTCCGGATCGTGCTCTGCGCCCAGGAATCGTCGGTCAAGCCATATAGGGTCACCGCCCATGGTTTATTCGGCTTAGGCGACACATAGAGCTTTAAAGTGGCCTGTTCGGCGGTCGTGCCGGCGAACCCGGTGAAGTTCGCTTTAATATAGCTGAAATAAGTGGAGTTTCCGTTGTTCTGGGTGATGAGCGAGCCGCTGGTGTGAGACCGGTCGCCCGAAAGCGCGACATACGCGTCGTCGGTCGGGGTGAACTCCAAGCCCGAGGAAGCCAGCATCGTAATCTGGGCGACGTTAGACAGCGCCGACAGGTTGCCCTGATCGTCTGCGGTCTTCATCGCCGCATAAATGGTCGCGCCGGCTGTCGGACCGGATACGGTAAACGACTGCGAAGTACCGGCAACTTTCGGGAGCGGAACGCTTTCGATTTTCTGGGCGGTACTCCAGTTCGCTTCCGTGATCGGAGCATTCGCATAACGAATGTCGTACTGGTAGGCCGTTCCGACATTCCCGTCGTCGCCGGGAGCGTTCCACGTCAGCACGAACGAGCGCGCCGTAGCGCTGCCGGCCGTCAAATTCGCCACCGTTGCCGGGGGAATCGTCTCGGCGGGCACAAATTCGTCGGCTCCCACGTCGTACGCGCTTCCGTACGGCCGGGCCTGCCCGTCGATATCGGCGGGAACGTCTGCCAGTGTCATGCCTGCGTCCCTCGCGTCCAGACCGTTATACGGATGCAGATGGAAGTCCCCCCCGGACGGATTCACGAGCCAGCTGGAATTGGCGCCCGTGATGTTGTTGCTCTGCGTCGCGGTGCCGCCTTCGCGAAGCTTGACGGCGCCGGTCATCAGGTTGTTGCGGATTTCTCCGGTAGTCTGCGCGTAGCGAGGCTCAATGGCGCCGACGCCCGAACCGGTGTTCATAATCGTATTGTTAGCTATCTTGAAGTCCTTCGCTTTATTGAGGTATATACCTGCGTCCAATGTGCCGTAGACGACATTGTTGCGGATAATGCCTCCGCGGTGTTCATATGTCGTATCCTGGTTGCGGAAAATCGTGAGCGCCGAGCCGCCGCCGCCGAACGAGATGGCGATAAAGTTGTTCACCAGCACGTTGTCCTCGATAATCGTGTCGATCGAATTCGCCTTGGCGAACACCCCGTAGCCGCCGTTGCCGGACGCCGTCTTCGTATTTTCGATGCGGTTCCCGCGCACGATCCAGCCGCGGCCCGCAATGATGTCGATGCCTTCCACGACACTTTGGACGCCGCTCACGGTATACCCGATTGCGGAGTTCTCGATCACCCCGAAATCGCTATAGCCTCGGCCTGAGGTCAGGCTAAAGGTCGTCTTGAAGCCGCCCTCCCCGTTATCCCACGTCTTCAGATTGTCGGCATGGAAATAGTTCGAGCCGTCGTTAACCTGAATCGCATGGAAGTTGGAGTCCTGGATGGTCATATTTTTGAAAGTGACGTAGTCCGAATCATACATCTTGAAGTTGATATCCAGAGAAGTGTTCGCGATGCCGGGTCCCTTCACGACCGTATCGTTGTAATTGGAAGTTGCGCCCTGGATCGTGATGTTGTCTTTGCTGTTGATCTGAATGCCGGTCGTTTGGTTATACGTTCCCGCAGCAAGCGTAATGACCCGACCGCTCGAAGGGGCATTATCGATCGCTTGCTGAAGAGCGCTCAAGGATGAAACCGTGACTTCATCAGGCGTCGGGTTGGCGATCGCGGCGCTTGCCACATTGGACAGCGCCGATACGTTGCCTACATCGTCACTGGTTTTCACTGCGAAATAATAGGTCGATCCCGTAATCAGCTCCTTCACCTTGAATTGCATCGCCGAACCGGGTGCCAGCTGCTGCAGTTCGTCGATCGCCTGCTGCGCGGACGCCCAATTCGCTTCCGTGATAGGCGAAGTGGAATAGCGGACGTCATATTGGGCGGCTGTACCGACGTTGCCGTCGTTGCCTGGAGCCGTCCAGGTCAACTTCGCCGAATGCAGATTGGCCCTCGTCACCTGAAGGTTGGCAATGGCCGCGGGAGCCGTCGTATCGGATGTCAACGTCGTGACGGACAACACGTTGGAGAGGGCAGATTCATTGACGATGTCCTTCGTTTTCATAGCGAAATAGTACATCGTGTTCGGGGTCAGCCCTCCGATCGTGAACGATTGCGAGGACCCGGCCGCCAGCGGGGCAGGTTGGCCGGTCGCCCGTATGGCGCTCGCCCAGTTCGCCTCGGTTAACGGTGAGGTGGAGTAGCGAAAATCATAAGATGTCGCGGTGCCCGTATTGCCGTCGTCGCCAGGAGCCGTCCAGCTGAGCTCGACCGATTTCCAGCTCGTAAACGTGCTGGTCAAATCCGACACGGCCGCCGGAGCTACAGGATCCTGAGGATCGGCATAAACCTCGATCTCAACCGGTGTATCTACCAAATTCAACTGGCCATTCGTCCGAATGTGGCCGTTCGCCCAATACCGGACGTAACGGGCGTTTACCGTATCATTCAGGAAAATGTCTTTGCCGCTTCCGTCCGCCAGCTCCATATACTCCGAATCGGTTCCGGCGCCAAGGCCCGAGCTGTTGTCGCCGTCGTTGTTGAACACGGTAGTAACGCCTGTCGAGAAGGTCGGATCGTTCGATGTCTGGACGATCAGATCGACTCCTTTGCGGTACGTCCCGCTTGCGCCCCAATCGTTGCGGATGTTGATCCGAGCGATGTCGTAAGCTTTGCCGAGGTCGACCTGGACCCACTTCGGACCGTCCGCCACGCTGTAAAGCACGTACTTGTCGCGGTCCTTAACGCCGTCTGTCGCCGCGCTAAGCGGCTGGTTGCTCGGGCTGGTCGCATTCGACGCAACCGTCTTTCCGAGCGCAATATTCGCAACCGGCTTCGTGGAAACCGATGCGACGGAGCTCAGATTCGACACCTCTCCGCTTGAGCCCACCGTCTTCATGGCAAAATAGACGGGAACCCCTGACGGCAATCCTTTCACCGTCATCGTCTGGACCGTAGTTGCGGCAGCCGGAGCCGGTTCGCCTACGATCCGTTTCACGACCAGTCCGTTATTCCAGTTGGCGGCAGTAATCGGCGAAGTCGAAAACCGGATGTCGTAGCCGGCAATCGCGCTCGGTTCGGGGCTGGTCCAGGACAGAACGGCGCTGTTCACGGTCGCGGTCCCGGCCGACAACCCGACGGAGCTTGGAAGCGAGGCATTCGTCGCAGGCGTGGCTGTGTAGACTTCCAGCTCGACAGGGGTGTTGACCGTTTGAGTCGATCCGTCCGACGACCGTATGTGCCCGTTGGCCCACGAACGCACATAGCGAACGCTTACCGGCGAGCTTAACGTAATGGACTTGCCGGTCCCGTCGGTCGGCTCCACATAAGCGGCGTCGGTGCCCGCTCCCTGGCCGGCCGAATTGTCGGCGTCGTTATTGAAGATCGTCGTGACGCCGGTTGCGAAAGTGGCATCATTGGATAGTTGAATGGTAATGTCCCGACCGGTTCTCGGCGCAGTATTGTTGTAATCGTTCAAAACATTCACGCGTGTGATCGGAAGAGATTCGCCTAAGTCGAGCTGAACCCACTTGGGCCCGGTGGAAGCGTCGATCAGCGCATAGGCGCTCGTCGTACGGTCTCCGTCCACCAGCTTTCCCAAGGAAACGGCATTCGTGACCATGCCATTCGTAGTGACCGCCGCGTTGCCCAGAGCAACATTCGTTTCCGTTGCGTCGGCATACGCCTTAGAGCCCGCGGAGAACAAAAACTGCGTAGATAGCAATGCGGTAATCAATACGTACGTACCTGACTTTTTTACAATCAAAAGCATTTGGACCGGCACTTCCTTTCCAATTGTAGGGTACTTTCCGCTGCTACATCGCTTGATCCGATGACCCGAAACATGACGGATCGCTTAAGCAACACGTCCTCCTTTCACTTCAAATGTATGAAAGCGCCTCCTGCTTCCCGGATGAGATGCAGGCTGCGCTTTCTGTTTTAAGCTTGACATAGGACAAGGACGTAATCCATTAGGATAAATTGTCTTATGCTCGGTCAATTTCAATCAATTGGGAATGGCTGGTCCGCCTCGTCCTGACAAGCATGGCTATTTGTCCTTAAAACATTGCAACGCAACCGTCTTGCCACTTTCCCTACTTTCGTTGGCCGCTTCGATAAAGCGGATCATTTCGATTTGGCCGCCGCTGGCGGACGATGTATAGAAATGACGGACAGAACGAGTCCGCACTCCCTTGCGAGATCGATCATGGCAGACGCTTCTGCAGACATGGCGATCGGCTTGTCGACGATCGGGTGCTACATAAATGTTCTGGTCAGCAAGCGAAGCAAGTCGTCATCCCGGATTACCCTCGTCCTGCCGCCCGTCCGGAACGTATCCGATTCGTTATAGACATGCGCCTCCGCCAAATTGGCGCTCGTGTAATCGATCTTCATCTCGTACGGCCCCGGAAGTGTGTAGGGCTTGCACGTTGTGCGGCCGCGCACCGCCTCCTTGACCGCCTCCCCGATCTCCGAGCAAACTCGCTTGGGTGCCTTGAGCACGCCGCTATGCCTGCCCAGCGCTTTCTTCGTCTCGTAGGTAAATGTCGTGCCCAATTGGCACCTCGCTTCCGCACACGCTTTATCGTCGCCGGAAACGAAAATGACCGGAACGTCTCTCAAGCCAAACAGAAGCGCTTCGAACCCGATTTCACCGATCGGATTGCCGTTGAGCTCGAGTCCATAAATATCGTAATAGCTCCAGGAATGATCGAGAATCGCCCCTTCCGTACCCGCCATTGCATGATAGCCGATCAACAATGCGCCGTCGAACGACGAATCGATGCCGGGGAACCGATTCGGCAATTTGAGCGGGCCCAGCACATAAGAGGCGGCGGAATGAAGCCGATCGTACAAAAAATTCAGACCGAGCGCATGCGCGTCCTTGACTACAATTTCCGTCGCACCGGCCTCGACAAGTGCTTCCACGACCGCGTTCGTTTCCTCCGTCAGTAGCTGGCGCGCTTCCTGGTAGTAGATCTCCCCGCGCATAATTTGCTCCCTGTAAGCGATTCCTCCAATGCCTTCCATGTCCACGCTGACGTAAAATTTCATCATGCTCCTCCTCATGCATCGGATAGCACCATGATAAAGTGAACGGACAGGTCGCGTAACAAGCGAATCTTGGCTTATACTGAGTGACTCTTATCCGATCTGCGGGATGCCGCCGCCCGTCAATAAAAACGGGATTGGAACGAATGGCGAGTGTAGCTCCATGTAAAAAAGCTCCCGGAAAAGGAGCCCCATCTTTCCTTAGTATTAGTGCGGACTTGATTCGGCCTATGTTCTCGTCGCCCGACTTTTGCTACAACTGTTGTCTGTCGGTACTGTATCGCTGCCCCGCCAGATTGGAAACTTTGCTGCCATTTGTACGAACAATTCCGACAAGATATTTGCCTATGCTGAACTTATTTATTAGGAACGAGAGAAATATAGAAACTACGATACCAATAATAAAAAGAGAAATCGCATAGGTAATCATATTCATAAATGAAAGTGGTTTTAAGGTATACATGAATATGGAGTGCAGTAAATAAATACTAAAAGAGTAGTTACTAATAAAGTAAATAAACCTAGGAACTCGCTTACTTTTTTCTGTTAAATAAAATACAAGCCATATAATTGCAGTAGTATGCACGAGATAGTCAGGTCGTTTGGAAGATATGTGTGGCACGATTTCAAGGGATTTTAAGCCCAATATTAACAAAAGACTAAAAACCGGCAGAATGAGAATGATATATTTGTATTTGTTTAAAAGAGCCATAACATAGTCGTAATTTCTTCCCATATAATAACCTAAGGAAAAGTAATAGAGCCAACCAAAAACCATTAACCAGTATCCCTGTCTCCATATGTACTCATGAAAAGGAATAAAATCCAACGGATCCTTTACAATTATTTGAAAAAAACTAAGGTATAGAGCACTTACGATAAAGGAGCCTCCTACAACCCACTTTGCAGACATTTGTTTTAAATATTTGTCTATTAGTTTATGTAATAAATAAAATTGTATGATGATCAATATGAACCAACAGACAAAGTCGCCTAGGAATATATTGTTAAACAGGGTATGAAAAAAAGAAGCGCCTTCCACTTTGTATTCAATAAAAGCGTAGATGAACCCCATTAAAACATAAGGGGGTATTAAATATTTGATTTTATTCCATATGAATTTTTGGGGTAATCCATCTTTATAGGTTTTTGCGATTAAGAATTCAGATATAAAAATAAACGCAGGCGTTCCGAATAGAATCGTCATTTCAATGATTCTCAATATGGTAATGTCCAGTCCTCCACTACCAGCTTTATCATAATTTACAATGCTCATAGAAATCGCATGGATGGCAACTACGGATAAACAAGCGATCGCCCTTAGCCAAAAAATTGCATTGGTCATTTTCCTCAACGTTCATCCCCCATTGCTGTTTTTTCATGCATGTTGTTCAAAACAAATCCCAAATCTTATATTAATTTTCGTAGCAAAATCCCATTTCGAGAGTGTGTCAAAAGCACCAAATTTGTCATCTTATTCAGCCTCGCCGAACATCAGCGTAAACGGTGCGATTCCGATGCGCAGCCCCTCCGCGATTATTGCGCAGCCGTTCAGACCGCTTCTCCACAGTAAACGCTGCATGCAAAATGCCGTCCTCGTCCCCGATCAACGGGAAAGAGCACGGCATATGGTTTATATTCAAAATCAATTCTGCAAGCCGAACGAATCCCAGAAGACCAAACGTTTAATGCGATCGGGTATCTGTTCGGCAACTTTTTGGATGACTGTTCCACCGAAGCTATGTCCAACGAGAATAAAATCGTGCAAGTTCAAGTGTTTAATATAATCAACGACAGAATTCGTAATCATGGCATGCGTGACATTTTTATTTGGATCCGTTCCATGGCCTGCGTATTCTGGTGTATAAACTATGTTTCCTTGATTACGCAGCACTGCAGCTACTCCGTCCCAAAAGTGAGCATCGGCCCAGGAACCATGCACAAGTACGAAGGTTAGCCGTTGAGGTGCCATTGCCCGATATCTTCCTCCAGAATCTTGAGGATATTGCCACCAAACCTGCCTCGGTTCGGAATATGGGTTATAGTACAATCCCTGAGGCATAAACCGATAATTAGGATTTGGAATATAATCCCCTGGAGAATAAGGAAACACGAACAACATCCTCTCATAGACGACATAATTGAGCATATGCCTATGGCGCCTTAAAGATTCACATTCCAAATATATCAACGGCCGATTTAGAGTTGGAGGTTAGGTACTTTTCATTCGGCGAAAACGTACGTGATGTGAGGCGTCCATTTACTTTTAGGACACCATCATGTAAATACCGATTATTGCAAGCTTTCACTCGGATTATTTCTGGTATTTCCACTCAACTCATAAAGAGTCGCAGCTAACCCTTTTGGATAGGAAACGACATGCATGTCGCCAGCATATTCGATTTCGCTTTCCCCTAATCTGACAGTTATGAAATGAAACGCTACTCGCTTATTCTCCCTGTACGCCTGCGTAATAGCCTTTATGGCTTGCCGGAATCCTTCTTCTTTCGTAAGCCGGATTGATCCGCCAACGGGATCTGAATCCATTCTGTCGTCGGCAACATGCATTCGTTTAATCATGCTTTCGTCTCCTTTCCGATCAATCCGGATGAAAAGTATCTGCGTTGGAACCAAAGCGCTACATTTACAAGTGCAATCATGACCGGTACTTCTACAAGCGGGCCGATGACGGCGGCAAACGCGGCTCCGGAGTGCAAACCGAACACGCCGACGGCAACTGCGATTGCCAGCTCAAAATTGTTGCTCGCCGCGGTGAACGCTAGCGTCGACGTAACAGGATAGCCGGCTCCCGACCGTTTGCCCATGAAGAACGACACCAAAAACATCACGACGAAATAGATCAGCAACGGAATCGCGATTCGAACCACGTCGAGCGGCAGCTCCACAATCACGTCACCTTTGAGGGAGAACATGACGATAATCGTTAGCAGCAGCGCTACCAACGTAACCGGGCTGATTTTCGGCACGAAAACGGACTCGTACCAGGAACGCCCCTTTGCTTTCACTAAGGTATAGCGAGTCAGCATGCCGGCGAGAAACGGAATGCCCAAATAGATGAATACACTCTTGGCGACTTCGCCGATCGTAATGTCCACGACCATCCCTTGCATTCCGAACCATTCTGGCAAGACGGTTACGAATACGTACGCATAGACCGAATAAAACAACACCTGAAAAATCGAATTGAACGCCACGAGTCCCGCCGCATATTCCGTATCGCCTTTGCACAGGTCATTCCACACGATAACCATAGCGATGCAGCGAGCGAGTCCGATCATAATCAAGCCGACCATGTAGTCGGGATACCCTTGAAGAAATACGATCGCCAGGACAAACATCAGGATTGGGCCGATGACCCAATTTTGCACTAAAGACAGTCCGAGTATTTTGCCATTCCGGAAAACTCGGCCTAGATCTTCATAACGTACTTTAGCCAGCGGAGGATACATCATCAAAATAAGTCCGATTGCAATCGGTATTGAAGTCGTGCCCGATTGCATTTCATTAAGCGCATCCACGAAGGATGGCGACAAGTTCCCAAGTCCAACGCCGATCGCCATGGCGACAAAAATCCAGACCGTCAAATATCGGTCGAGAAAAGACAATCGTTGTTTATGTTGATTGGCCACTGTTGACTCCCCCGATATCGTTATTTCCCCTCTTGAACGAAAGCCGTAATACGGTTCTTGATGGCATCGCGTACGGAGCGGAATTGCGCCATAATTTCTTCTTCCGTTCCTTGTGCTTTCGCCGGGTCATCGAAGCCCCAGTGCCACTTCACGACATTCTTATTGGAGATTACCGGGCAATGCTCGTCGGCATGGCCGCAAAGCGTAATGACATAATCCGCCCGGTTCAGAATCGCCGGATCAATTACATCGGAAGAATTGCCGCTAATATCAACACCGGCTTCTTTCATGACTTGCACGGCCCTCGGGTTCAAGCCGTGCGCCTCCAGACCGGCGCTTTTTACTTCGTACTGCTCCCCACCAATCGCTTTCAAGAAACCGTCCGCCATTTGGCTGCGGCACGAGTTACCGGTGCATAAGAAGTAAATCAATTTTTTGTCCATGTTCTGCATCTCCTTTAATTAAATATGTTATTATATGCTTATATAAAGAACGGCAAAACACGAAAATCGTCAGTCACAAGCGATTTTCGTTGCTTTTGCCTGCAATTCATCAATCTTCGGCTGTTGAGACGGAATATGCTTCAATACATCCTTTACAATGGGCGCATCATCAATCGTTAATGAATAATAGATCCATTGCCCTTTTCTTGATTCACGCACAAGACCGGCATCTTTCAGCTTTCGCAGATGCTGACTGATGCTGGGCTGAGACATTTCTAAAATGTCGACGATGTCGCAAACACACATATCCTTCTCACGCAGGAGGGCAAGAATGGTCAGCCGCGATTTATCACCCAATAGCTTAAAAGTTTCCGCCATATTGTATATGAGATCCATCCGTTCTCCTTTCTTATGTTGAAAGCTCAAGACTGCGCAATAGCTCGCGCACCTTTCTTTCAATCATATCGCGTGTTTTACGTACTTCATCCATATCTGCTTCGGATCCGTCAGCAGGTAAAGGGTCGGGGATATTCCATTGTTCACTGCGAGTGCCAAAGGGGACAACGGGACATTTTTCATTCATATCATCACATAATTTTATAATAATATGCGCACTAATGAAAGTCTTCATGTACAACTTTTTATGTTGTTTTTGTAAAAGATCAATGCCGACTTCTTTCATCGCTGCAATCGTCAACGGATGGATCGGTTGCGGTTCGAGACCGGCACTTTCCGCGATGACGGCCGCCCCCCCTATCTCATTTGCAAAAGCTTCCGCCAAATATATCATGTATAAAGGAGTCAGGGGGGATGATCATGGAAAATGTACGTGACATGTTTCAGCTCATAACGCGTCGGTTAGGATTTCTGAATAAAAATTGCTGCAGCGTTGGCGGAATCGATATTTCCCTTCCGCAAAGCCATATTTTATATGAAATCGACCGCAGGCACGATCCTTCCATGCAGCAAGTAGCAGAAGCGCTCGGTATCGACATTACGACGTTCAGTCGCCAAGTCCAATCCTTAATCAAGTTGAACCTGGTCAAAAAAATACCCGCCGCGGACGACCGACGTGTGTTTTTACTGTCGCTTACGGTAGAAGGAAAGTTTGTTGCGACGAGCATCGATCAGCAAATGAACATGTATTTGAACGAAGTCTTCTCGCACATGAACGAATTTGAGAAAGAAACTGTCATTCGATCCATTCGGTTACTAACGGAAGCCATGTCGAAGTCCGGCCAATGTTGTGCCCCTCCGATTGAGTGAAATTCTTTTTCTCCAATACTTGCAAAATGCAAATAATAACCTACTGAGTGATAGTCCAACATTTTGAGATCAACCGCCTATACCCATTTATAAAAATACATTTATCAGGAGGATGTATAAATGAATGTACTGATCAAAAACGAAATTCGGGAAAATGTGCGTGGCCGCTACAGAGAAATCGC
This sequence comes from Paenibacillus cymbidii, assembly GCF_004764705.1. Classification (GTDB taxonomy): domain Bacteria; phylum Bacillota; class Bacilli; order Paenibacillales; family NBRC-103111; genus Paenibacillus_AN; species Paenibacillus_AN cymbidii. The sequence goes on from NZ_SHLX01000005.1 coordinate 280,321, forward strand.
AATTCAAGATACAACTTCAGGGAGCTGCTGCACACCAACCTCTGGATGCTGTGACACGACAATGGATGCGAACGCCGTATCTTCGAAATTGGGCTATTCCTCCGAAGAGCTTTCCACGGTACCAACAGGAGCTAATTTGGGACTAGGCTGCGGCAATCCTCAAGCAATTGCCACATTGAAACCGGGAGAAGTTGTGCTTGATCTTGGCAGCGGCGGCGGATTTGATTGTTTTCTTGCCGCGAAACAAGCTGGGGAAAACGGGCGCGTGATAGGCGTGGACATGACGCCGGAAATGATCAGCAAAGCGCGCGGCAACGCGGCGAATGGCGGATATAAGAATGCAGAATTTCGATTGGGCGAAATCGAACATTTACCGGTAGCTGATACATCGGTAGACGTCATTATTTCAAACTGTGTCTTCAACCTGTCCCCTGATAAGCCGCAAGTATTCCAGGAAGCTTATCGCGTCTTGAAACCGGGCGGCAGATTGGCGATTTCGGATGTCGTTTTGACAGCGATGCTTCCAGAGGATTTGCAAAACAGCATAGCAGCATATTCCGGCTGTGTATCTGGAGCATCCTCCATTCAGGAGCTGCAGTCCATCTTGGTGAAGAGCGGTTTTCAAGAAGTTCCTATTGAGCCCAAAGAAGATTCCCGTACGTTTATCAAGGATTGGGTACCTGGCGCAAATATCGAACAGTACATTGTTTCCGCGGTAATCCAGGCAGTGAAGTAAGTTGTGTCTGCAAAATAGTATTTATCATTCTTTGGCTCCATAAGTGTCGGTTGACAAGAACATTGTCCGATAAATGACAAGAACATTATCCGATTGCCACTATTACGCCGTTCAATCCGAATGGTGTAAATTTGTTTCCAGGTCCAATGATAAATAAAAAAGCAGTTGCCACAGCAAACTGCTCTTTATTTAACATAAATCTTTGTTTTTAATTCTTATCTATTGATACACTCCATTATCCACGTCTTTTTCAAAAAGCTGTAACGTCAAGTTACGCTGAACAAGCCGTTCCTCGTTTATTGACCATGTAGTTGAACCTTTCTCATCAATTTCGGCTTCGACGATCGACCATCTCGCATCTACCAGTTTGATTCGCAAGGGGCGCTCGCAAACTAGCTTGTATTGAATGAGCGTCCCTACTCTTCGCCACGCTACTTGAACCAGGCCGCCACTTGCCACATCGACGAAGGTCAGTTCGGCATGTTCAAGATCCCCTGCGAGGAGCTTGAACTCGTATGTCGTTACCGAAAATGAGAATACTCCGACAGGATGCAATCCGGAGAAATGGCGGGTCGACTGCCAGGCTGGGCTGCCGGACCACGCATGGCAATGGCTCCACCTCGGATCGAACACTTCGAGCAGCGTCGTTGCGCCTTGATCCAGCATCCAACCCCAGCATTGACGATACTGCTGCAGGACAAACAGGTCTTCGCCATGCTCCAGAAGCGTCTGCAACGAAAAATGGGCAAAATACGGCGTAATCAGCTGATCGTGATTGGCTGACGGATGTGCGAGCCGCGGTGCAAGAACGTCATTTGGAAACGACTTCATCATGTGCTCCTTGATGAAGCGTATCGCCTGGCTGACGTTATCGCGCTCCACCAACCCCAGGCCAAGCGCAAGCACCGTTGCGTGATAGCCTGGCGAAGCAGCAATTTCTCCGGTTCGGGCGACGCCTTTGCCAAACAGCCCGTCGTCGCAACGAGCAACCTGCATCATGGTTTTCATCAGCTGTTCCGCTTGCCCGAGCCTGACCGCCGATTCGGCGTCTCGTCCCAGAAGCCGATCCCACTCCGCCATGTCGCGAAGCGCACGCAGCAAAAGCATATTCAGCGCAACATCGATTTCCGATGGTTCAACCAGACAGCCCCAATCCACAAAGTTCCAATACTGCGGTACGTACAGCCCCCGTTCCTGGACCATGCCCATCATCGTATCGATCGTCTTGCATGCGGCTTCATGCGTTTCCTGTAGCAAATGAACATCCCCGGTAAACTCGTAGTAGCGAAGGCAGCCGCTGAGCCACAAGAGCGCGAAGGATGGAATATACGCATATTGTGCCGGATAATGCCCAGCCACGAATCCGTGTTCGCCGAGCGAGGCTGTGGCCTGAACAAGCGTTCGTCTTATGATAGAGAGATCACCGGTCACGACGGACATTGTCTCCAAACCGACCAGCACGGCATCACCTACCCACTGCCCGCGCTCCCTTGTCGGCGAATCGGCAATCGCATCTTCCGTGCAGGATTGCAAGGTGTCCACGCATAACTGCCAGATTTGATTCAAACGTGCATCGTTGCAAGTAAAGCTCGCCCGAATGCGATCGATTGCCGTCGTCTGCAGGACATTCACACTGTGAAGCTCAATCTCTCCGGGGGCGCCTGTTATGTACAGCTCCAGATAACGAAACCCGCGCGGCGAAAACGTCTGCAGCGTTTGTCGACCTCCCTTGGCGATCCATCGATCCAGGTGGGTGGATTCGCTGGCCGATAAATGGATGACAGGGTAGACACGATCATCGAGCAACGATTCGCTGTACCCCATTTCAACCTTCGTTCCCGGAGGAACCGTCAGATCGATCATCGGGCGATAAAGCCCAATTTTATGACAATCAAATCGATACCATCGCCCCTGGGAAGGCAGCTGCGGAGCGAGATCGCGCATGACAAACTGCACCACGGGATGATCGTCGTCATATCCGAATCGATTAGCGAAGGTTCCTTCCGCCGTCTTTTGCACGGAACCCCGAAGCTGCACCAGATTGGGAATCGTTTTCTTGACAAAATTCAAGCCAACATCGACGGCAACTGGCGCATGCCATCCAATGCCTTCTTGAATAACGGGTGCATAGAGATCGCCCAGTTCCTGCGTATCACAGGACTCTGCCCATCCCAATTGGGCATTGAGGCGCTTGTTCAGATGCTTATATGCGATCAACTCCTTGGACAACCACTCCAGTTCCACAGGCTCCTCTTGGCCATCCAATACCTGTACTGCGAAAAATGGTATGCTATCCTCAGCCGTAAAACGAGTCACCACCCCGAAACTGGTCACTACAGCAGTCAGGTGCAGCGTATCTCCCTCCACCTCTCGCGGATCAACCAAGTATTCATCGAGCTCCATGCGGTTACCTGCAGAGCGAGAAGGACCGAACAGCACCTCCTTGCCGTTCATATATAACCTGTATTGGCTGCTTGCAGCCGCCCGAATTGCAAGCGGCCACTGAGCCCGCTCGATCCCGATCGTCGCCCGAAAAGCCGCATACACATTTTCGTTGCGCGATGGTTCGGCAATCCAGATCGGGGTAAGCGGAATCATGTCATTCCTATTTTCGCCTTTTTCGGTCATCGTTTATTTTTCCTCCCTTGCATAATGTAAAGCTCGGGGGCGTGACGCAGCCCAGATGGTACCAACTGATACGCTTCGGAGAAAGAATCTCCTTCCGTCACCCAGTGTTCAGGTGCGTAGGCCCACGAATAGACCGGCACCATATGCAGCGGTCCGAACGTATTTCGCCTCGTCAGAACCACATCCAGTTGAATCTTTCCGTCGAATGCTGCACCGCAATCCAGCTCGGCTTCGTAAGGCTGCCAAGCGAGCATTTGCGATTCTTGGCCTGCGATCGCGACTTTTACGCATGCCGCGTCATAATCGAGTTGTGCCAGCCGAACCTTACGATTTCGTAACCGCTCAGGGTCAACTGTCAGGAAATACGTCACCGTGCCCGAGTAAAAAGGAAATCCTTGCGCGGCAAGATCTCCGGCCGTGATCCGTGCTGGAAGTCGGGTAACGATCGTATCCGCTCCAGTCAAACGAACGCCAAAGTCGCCCAACAAATACAACGCTTCCAGATCGACGCCTTGGCGGAAAGCTGTTTCCAGGCGGATGGTGTTGGCCCCTTCCCGCAACCATTCGTTCGGTACGGGTATTTTACGGAAGCATGGATCGACCCACCAGTCCGGATCGTCGGGAACAGGCAACAACCGGTCGTTCAGGTAGACGGTAAACAAATTCGGCTGTTCCATCGCAAGCTGTATCAGACCCACCGGTATATCATCAATTTGAAAATCGAACATTAGCTCAAGAGGAAACGCTTGTGTCTCGAAGGAAGAGTCTTGCGATTGCGCGACATACCAAGGCTGCAGCATCATGCCGCCACGCAAATCCATGCCCAACGTTGTCCGTATCTCGCGGTCCGCTTTCAATATTTCTTGCACCGGCTGACAGTCGCCGCCATTCAAACGGTACCTGGCTCGGTCAAGCACCAACACGTTAGGCTCGCTTAACTTGTATTCGTACGGGCCTTGCAGCGTCTGCATCAGCTCGAAACAATCTTCGAGCTTATCCGCAACGGCTGGTTCGCAGTCAGGCGCAAGCATGAATAGGCGTTCCCCGCCAGGCGGAAAATCGGTCGTAAACTCCGTATAGCCGTCCGCTTGTCGAGTTTGTAAACGAAAACGTCCTCCATCGGTGCAATTCCATTCCTGCACGTATCCTGCCCCTTTCAGCCGAATGCGTACGTCACGCTGCCACCGTTCCCGGTCCATGTTCATAAATAGTGCATATCGGACGTCGCCGTCAGTTCGAACCTGGCAAAAAAGATCCGGTACCGGATCCGCATGCAAATCCAACTCGCAAATCGCCTCAGCAAACACGTTGCTATGCATTTTGCATGCATGGACAATGCTCTCCCTCGCGAACGGAACACAGATTCCCCGGGAAGCGATCTTTGCCGCCGCGGATGACGGGAGCGCATCCACATACGCGGGAGTTTCGCCTGCAAAGATGGCCTTGCCGCCGGCCAGCATAAATTGTTCAAGAATACGAAGCGTTGTCGCCCTGATCGTCGTCATGCCGCTCACAATAACGACTTTATAGCTTGCGTGTTGAATCCGGAGATTCGGTCCCTCCTGATCGCTCGTTTCAATGCTGGCTAATCTCCCCATCATCTCCTCGTCCCCGTAATCAAAATCGATTTGGGAACCGGCCAGCCACTCGAATAACGCAGCGTATTGGCGTTCCAACTCCTGCACGGCAGGAGCGTTCGCTTGCAAATAAGTCGACCAGCCCGGGTAAACCTGACACCATACGCTCTCCACCGGATTGATAACGAGAACCTCACACGTCTGCGTTCCTTGATTCATGATGGTCCCGATTCGGGCGAAATACGTTTCGACAAAACGATAATCTTGCCACCAAGCCGATTGGTAGGAAATACTCGCCGGATAATCACGCTTCGATTCCCCCGCCATCGTATACCAGGACAAATGATGCGCCCGGACATTGATTCCGAACAGCGCTTGCCAGTCGCCCACGTACTTGTGGCCCGCGAAAGGCATCTGCCATCCAGTCGCGCCATAGAGCTCGGAGAATTGCCATTTCCTCCCGAGCTGACGGGCTGCCGAAGCCAATTGCTTGGCAATCCAATATTTTCGGTTGCCCTCGGTCAAATGGTCGATGCCGGGAATATCCATATGCTCGTAATAGCGCATCATCGAACCGGAAACGGCTGTTTGGGCTGCCAGGCTGTCTTCATGCAAAATATGACCGGTCAGCAGCAGCCCGTTCTGCATGCACCAATCCTGAACAGGCTTGGCGAAATGCTCCAGGAACATTGATTGGAGAAGCTCGACATAATGCCATTTCACTTGTGAAACCGCTTGGCCTTCTGGCTGAAGGAACAGCTCCGGCAATCGGGCTTCCAGGTCGTAGCCGAACATCTCGCGGAACTCACCAAATAGCGAGTATGTCCAGGGAGCAAGCCACTCCGCATCCCGGTTGGCGAGGCCGAACCCGTCGAACAAGCTTCCCCGGTGCGGTTCGTCCGTAAAGATGCCGTGAATGGAGCGGCCCAGTTTATCGCCGCAGTGCGCCTTGTACTTCTCGTGGGTTGAACGTAAAAACGCTTCTGTCGCTTCCGGGTTCAACGTGTCCAGATACGTGCTTCCGTTGTACATGGTCTCCTCCGCCATTTCGACGATGGAGAAGATCAGTACCGTTTGGTCAAGGGTGAGGTTTGCGAAAGTATCTCGCTCCAGGCGCTTCGTTTCGAAGACGGCAAGCCCCTCGAGCCGGCAGGCAAAGGCCGCAAACGAGTCTTCTCTCCATTCGAATTCGGAAGCAGCAACCATCTCCAATTTGATAAACTTTAGCCTATGCCGCGGATTTCTCGTCACCGCGCCACCGGCAGTTCCGCTTGGCCATCGGTCTTCATCGTATAACCATGCTTCCATGCCAAGTTTGTCTGCCTCTTCGGCGCAGATATTCACAAACTCGAACCACTCGTCACCGAGATACTCGGTAACGAGACCTGTGCGGGAATGGATGAAGAAGCCGCCGAAGCCCATTTCCTTGAATAGATGAATTTGTCGCAGCAGTTCGTTTTTCTCCAGTTTTCCGTTCCATGACCACAGCGGTTTGCCACGATAAGCCATCGTTGGCTCGTGAAATTTTCGGTATACGTCGAGTATCAAGTCCGGATCAACCTCCTATAATGCTAGGATAGAATATCAAAAAAGAACTCCCCAGACTTAGAGAGCTCCGATGAAGAATCAACACCAAGTTATCGAGGGTGAACTTGTTTGTTTTGTTCCCATTCATCTTCCATTTCAGCCTGATTGACCATCGTGATCGTGTTTTCCGCGTTCCAGTAAGCATGATCGTAATCGGCGAACGAATCGATGAGCCGATTGGCCATTGCGATTTCGGCGTCGGTTAACATGATGAGATCATCGTCGATAATAATCAGGCCGCTTGCATCCGCTATCGCCGACTTCCCGATAATGGTCTGGCATTCTGGCAACGGCAGCATAAAAGCATCATTCACCAGGACCGGAGCATGCCTTAATCTTGCTGGCTTTCCATTTATGGTGGTAGCATTTATTTTCAGCGTGAGTATTTGGTTATGGAGCGTAATGGTAGCTTCTTCCCCGGTTTGTGAATAGGCATATCCGAGCTTGGTAACGACAAATTCAAGTGGAATGAAAGGAATGTCTTCAACCATGACAGGCACCTGTCGGTTTGTAATCTTGCCATCATACTTGTTGCAAATGGCGGTAAACTTGCCTATCTTCATGATCAGCGAATGGTGAATTTTCTTATAGAACGCCGTCGTTTCATTAGCCAATACGATCTTCGGGTAAGCTCCCGCTTCCGATAAATCCGGATCGTTCTCCACTTTTCGGGTAAACTCCTTCACCCATTCATCCCATCGCCGGAATGCCACCGGAACAGTCGAACCTTCGATGTAGGATGGATTCAGCTTCGGTTTCGCTTGCGGAATGCACTCCTGATGCGCCAGGATATAGCTTTCCAGTTCTGTTACCTTCTCAGGGAATTGGGAGGCAAGATTGACCGTTTCCGAAATATTCGCATCCAAATCGTATAATTCATACTTTTGTTTCAAACCGCCCATTAATTCGTAGTTGACGATCAATTTCCATTTTCCGCTGTTGATTGCGGCGGATGCCGTATTACCTGGTGCCGGCACATTGGCGATAAAATTGGTGAACACACCGGCGCGAGGTAAGCTTTGTCGTTCCCCCCGCAATAAAGGCATGATGGATTCGCCGTCCAGCACCTGACCGTTTTGGCGGAATCTTTCGTCCGGCACTTGCATTTCGGCATAATCCAGCAAAGTCGGATAAAAGTCTACCACATGAATGTTCTCGCTGCAGGACGAACCAGGGGTTGTGACGCCGGGAACCTTCACAATACAGGGGACACGTATGCCGCCTTCATAAATCGTCCCTTTCCCTTGCCGCAACGGATAATTGTTCGTTGGAAAATGTCCGTCGATCGCGTCATACATGTTGCCGCCGTTATCGCCTATAAAGACGACCATTGTCCGATCGGAAATGCCGTTCGACTCCAAAGAATCCAATATTTTTCCTACTGCGTCATCCATCGTTTTGAGCATGGCGGCCATATGAAAGTTGCCGTTCTGCGGACTTTCCGGAACATGCTTTTTTCGGAAATAATCAATATACTCCTTTTTGCCCTGGAACGGCGCATGTACGGAAAAGTCCCACATTTCCAGCAGGAAAGGGTTGTCTTTATTGGCCGCGATGAATCGATCCGCCTCTCTGGCAAGACGGTCCGTAATATTTTCCCCTTCGAGAAATAAACTGCCCGTATCGAATACGTTGCCCGGAATGTGAGGGAAATAAGGGTCGTAATAGCAGCCCGGCCCTGGGACAGGCATCCCCAGATCGACATCAAAACCGCGGTTTTTCATTTGATATTCGCTGCCCACACCCAGGTGATGTTTGCCGATAAATCCCGTTTTATAACCATTCTCCTGAAAAGCTTGGCCGATGGTATATAAATGGGCTGGCAAAGCAGTCAACGATTTTTTGGTCACATATTTTTGCCAAACCGGCCCGTCGTCGCCGTCAAACTGAAACCCTTCCGTATTGTCCGGCAAATGGCCGCCTGGATTATTGATGCCGGTTCGATGAGGATATTGTCCCGTTAAAATGGCAGAACGGGACGGTGAACATAACGGATGCGCGTACGCATGCGTAAATGTCATTCCTTCGCAAGCCAAACGCTGAACGTTTGGCGTTTCATAGTAGGTGCTTCCATTCAGGGCGACATCCATCCAACCCAAGTCGTCGATCAATATAAACACAACGTTCTTGCGAACCGAGCGCAGAGAGTTATCCTTATTCATTGATTGTCCCTCAAATCTGATTTTATTGACACGTTGCGGCCATTCTGCTCATCTTCGATCCGTTTATTGTGATAGTGAATAAATCGCGCGCCCATAAACGCCACCGTACCGGGAATCAGCGCGAGCGCGGCGAAGCCGGAGAAATAAGCCAGTATTTTGTAGTAAATCACGATCATGCATATGATCAGTATCGTATCCACCGCATAATAAACCCCATATTGCGCCGATTGAACGAGCGTCGTATAGAAGGACTGTCCGGATCGTACTGCGAACGGGTAGTAAAAGAGGAAAAGAACGAACATACCGATCAGGAACAAAGCGGTCCACGCGATCGTCCGATAAACCGTCTCTCCCTCTAATGTCAGCAGGAACAAACTGCACCCGACCCCGCCGGCGCCTGCAGCCATTGCCCCAGACAAAGGCAGCCCCAATTTCCACAGTGCTGTCAATTGCCGAAAATATTCCGACGGCTTGACACTTCGATCGTCCGCGACCTTTCTCATGCTAACGCACAACGCACAGATCGCAGGGCCGGCCGTGACGACGGGCAAAAGCAGCACCACGGTCAGCAGACTGTACAGGATGACATAATGAAGGTTCCAGTAATAGCAAGACAAGCTTGCCTTGACGTATGACCAGTGAAGCCATCCTCTTGCCTGAAACATGCGATCACAACCTTCTGAAGGTGATGTTGCTTATAGCTTCATTCCGGATGCAAAATCCCCATTGATGAAATATCGCAAACCGAACAACGTCGTGAAAACAAGAGGCAAACCGCTGAGTAGAAACATTGCGTAGCTGATTCCCTGCTCCCTGTACTCTCCCTGCGTTTGATTCGTAAGCGCTCGCAAGACAGGCATCAGCGTCTGCTTGCTCTGCTCGTCGATGACGAGAATCGGCCACAAAAAATCGTTGTATATACTGCTGAAGCTTGTCACCGCTTGCACGGATATAATCGGAATGGCGAGCGGCACGGCGATTTTGGCATACATAACCCATTCGCCTGCGCCGTCCATCTTCGCGGCTTCGAATAGTTCCCCCGGCTGTTGCGACATGAACGTTCGCAGCAGAAATATCGCGCCGATCTGTCCGCCGGCAATATAGTGAAAGAGCAACGCCCACCAAGTGTTTTTGATGCCAAGATCGATCATCAGCACATAGGACGGAGTCAACGTGAGGACCGCCGGCACGATCATGAGGGCAATGATGGCGTAGAACAGCGCTTCCTTGCCCGGGAAGGAATGCCGCGTGAATACATAGGCAGAAATGGAGCTAAAGAAGACAATTCCGGCAGTCGACAATAAGCAGATCGCAATGCTATTCAACATGTTGGGCAGCAACTGGTTAAAGCCGATGGACCAATTTCCCCATTTGAATTGTTCCGGGAGCTTCCAAATCCCCATCGATATTTCATAATTCGTTTTCAGCGAAAGCAACACCGTGATCAAGATCGGCAGCAAGACGATCATGATTGTAACGACCAATATGATCCCGATGACAAGCTGAGCGCCGGGGCCATCAATGCCTTTTCCTTTGTTCAACTTTTTCCTGAGCGCCATAATGGCATTCATCGTTTTCTTCCCCTCCTCTCCTGCCGCGCTAATCCAGCGACTTGATTCTCATATTCACGAGCGTAGCCGCAAAAATGACAACGAACATCGAAATTCCCATCGCGGACGCAACTCCGTAGTTTTGAAACCTTGTCATATTGTAGTAAAGCTCCAACATCGGCGTATAAGTGGCATGTCCAGGGCCGCCCATTGTCGTTAGATAGATGCGTCCAAAATCCTGAATCGAACCGATGAAGCTAACGACGAATATAAACTTCAGTTGCGGGATAATGAGTGGGAGATCGATGGACCAGACCCGTCTCACCCAACTGCATCCATCCACTTTCGATGCCTCGAAAAGCTGTGACGATATCCCCATCAAGGCCCCATAAAAGATGATATAGGCGCCGACCCACGGAAATCCGATCAGGATAAGCCCCCAGATGGCCGAATTCGGATCCCCCAGCCACGATCGCGACAACGAGGACAGCCCGACCGAGTCGAGCAATTGATTAATCAATCCGCCGGATGACAGGATGCCGTCCGTCCAGATGAGCAATATGGCCACGCCCGGCAAGATTCCAGGCAAGTAAAGCATGACGCGCGACCAGTACTGGGCAAATTTCGAGCGCAAAGCAAATATCAACTCCGCAAAAATAACGGCCGGTATGAGCGATTTCAGCAAATCGGTCACAAGGAACACGAACATATTCCTTGCTCCTGCCAAGAAGTAAGCATTATCGATCATCGTTTTGAAATTGTCCAAACCTACCCAGCGCTTATACGCGCCAGGCTTGTAATCCATGAATGCGATCAAAAATCCATTGAAAGACGGATAATAATTAAAAACAGCGATTAAGCTCAAAGTGGGCAATAAAAGCAAGTAAGATATTTTGTGTTTGTAGAGTACGCTAGCCAACCGCGAGCAAATGGAAACGACTCTCTTTCGCACCCTTGGCGTTGCGAAAATAACGAGTAGAACAAGCGCAGCAGCGAATGCGTACCCCAAATAACGCAGGATCGATTGTATCCGAGCCGATGCCGCCCGCTGATCCATGTCTTCAATTGAATAGGACAGTACACGATTGTCCGCACTCAGATACGTGAAACGATCCGGCTCGAACGACGGACTGAATTGGCTGACGGTTTCAGGAAGTTTTGTGCGGGACAGCTCTTTGCCGTTTCCGTTCAGCACAATGACGGTTCCATCAGATACCGCAGCGATCAAAAGATCGTGTTCCTTTGAAAATACGATGGATGTCAACGGACTTCCCGTATTCACTTTCCAGGAAAGCCGAAGCTCATTGTCAAAGCGGTACACTTGCCCCTCGCGGTCCGCCACATACAAAGACCCGGTCGTTTGTTCAAAGAACGCATCTGCAGGTTCATAATCCAGCCCGACGCTTCTTTCGATCTGGCCGGACTTGTTCAATTCGTGAATTTCCCCGTTGTTCGTAATAAAGATCGCGTTTGCGTTCGAGTCGTTCAGATAAAGAAACGGAACCGCCGCGCCCGGGTCTGTGCGATACAGTTCTTTTCCATTCTGATCGTATAAAAAGAGATTGTTTTTTAATGCCGACAGCGAACCTGCAACCGCCATATAATGCACTTCCTTGTCGGCGGCAATGGCCGTGGGGCGATAACCTACATCTACGCGAAGCAGCTCCTTGCCCTGCTCGAGCCCGAGCACATACAGTTTGCGATCATCCGATCCGACCAAGAGCCGCTCTTCCGTCGCCAGCATGTCATTGACCGCTCCATCGGTTGCAAATTCCCACCTGACCCCATTGCCGTCAAATGCGATCACCTTGTCATTTCGCAGCCCGGCAGCGAATCCCATTCCTTGTTTGAATGAGACCAGTTTGTTCACATCTGTCCCCGGAACGACGTTTTCTTCTAACGGGGAAAACGTACCTGAAGGCAGCGCGACTTGCAGCGACAAGGTGGCGATGAGCATCAGCGCAAGCAGCGCTCCGATCCCATAAAGTTTTTTCACGTTTGGCTCCTCGTCTTTCCGTAACATCACGGCATGCGCCGATCTGGACCATCCAAATCGGCGCATGCCGCCTCCTCGCGATCAACGTCTATTATTTCGCCGGGTTCTTGCTGACAGTATCGAGCGCATCTGGACGATACTTTTTCAGTTCCAGCCATCTTGGAATGGTTTTCACTAACGATTGCTGCAAGGAGTTCGTGAATGTATCCAAGTCGATCTTCCCGAAGAAAAATTGCTGCGACAAATCCTGGAATTCCCGCACGCTCTGCTGCTCGTCGTTCAAGCCGCGGGAGAAAATAATCAACGGGTTGCGATTGAATCTGCTGTTGTCCACCTCGAGCGCCATCGGGCCGAGCGTGTCTTTCCACTTTTGCGGAAGCTCGACGCCATAGACGAGAACCGAACCGCTAGGCGCCACATTGGCATCGCTCAAAGCCGCAAACCGCACTTTCTGCCCTTCCGGAGAAGCGAAGAACATCAAGAAGTCCATATTGAGATTGTTTTGTTCCTTGCTCTTGTTGATGGCTCCCATGAATCCGAGGTTTCCCGCTTGCTTGCGTACATATTGGACCGCCGTTTCCTTGTCTGTCATCGGCGGATCCCAGAAATAACCCAATTCAAATTTATTGGCTTGGTTTTTCATCACGTTTTCGAAATTGGCGGCAAACGAAGACAAGTCGATATACATAGCCGCTTTCCCTTGAATAAACATATCCTGGGCCTTTTTGCTATCTACCTCGAAGAACGTTTTATCGCCGGTATACTTGGGAATCAGCTTGTTGAAATTGCTGTACATGGCCTTCGTTTTCGGGTTGGCGGCTCCGATTTCGCCGCTCTGCAGCGCTTTGACCACCTTAAGCGTATTGAAGTTCGCTTTCTCGTCATTAAATTTGTCTTTCACGTCAAATTTCCAATTGCCGTCGATTTCCGGGTCGAAACAATAATCGTCTTTCGTACAGTGGAACTTCTCCTCCATGTCCTTCCAATACTGGTCATTGTATCGAAGGAGCAGCCAGCCCATGGTGCCGGTCCAGAAACTTTCGGCATTTCCGGGAAGGGCGATCGGTTGATAGCCTTTATCCAGTATTTTTTGCGAAACTTGAATCAGTTCATCCCAATTGGTCGGTGGAGTTACGCCGGCATCCTTAAAGATGTTTTTGTTGTAGAACCACGGAATTTGAAACGAGTCGATACTGAGCGTATACGTTTCGCCATGGGGACCATTTGGAGTGTATGCGGCCTTATCCATCATTTCTTTCCAGTTCTTTTTCCCGTATGGATTCGTCTTGTTCAGGTATGCGCTGAAATCGACAAATTTGTTTTCGCCGAAATAGCTGGCTGCCGTATTATTGACGACTATATCCGCCGATGTATTCCCACCCGCAATTTGCGCGTTCAACCAATCGGCATATGTCGCGCTGTCCTTATCGTCGATGGTGATTTTGACATTCGGATTAATCTTTTGATACGCCTGCGCAATTTTCTCCCAGGCCGGTTTGGCCGTCCCCATCGGAAAACTTAGATTGATTGTTCCGCTCAATTGCGCAGTTGGCGTGGCTGACGCGGCTGGCGTGGACTGCGTGCTGCTCGTTGCGCTTGGCGACGGTTTGCTGGAGGAAGCATCCCCAGCGGTATTCGATTTGGAACAGCCTGTTGCGACTAGAGTCAATGCCAACATCGTCGTGCTGAAGCTCTTCAAAATGACCTTTCCGTTACTCAATGTTTGACCCTCCCAGTTTCCATTCATTGGCGAAAGCGTTCCCAATTGCGATCGCTAATTGGATAAATAGCCTAAATAAATGATAATAAAATTATATTTAGATGTAAATAAACTTAATACTAGATATATAAGTCTTTTTAAGTCTTTTTGACAAGAACACTACCATCCATTATAGTAGATAATAATCATATTCGGTATATATTGAGGTGTTTGTTGTGACAGGTCCGTTGTATAAGCACGTGTATCAAAAAATTAAACATCAAATCCATACCGGGAAGTTACAAGCGAATGCCCCGCTTCCCAATCAAGTAGAGCTCGCCAAACAGTTTCAGGTTAGCGAGGTTACCGTCAAGCGGGCATTGCAAGACCTTGTGAAAGAAGGGTTGATCGTCAGATATCGGAAAAAGGGAACCTTCGTTAATCAACAAAATCACCCTTATCTGCCGTTCGCCGAACATGCCGTCAAAACGATTTATTTGGTCCATTCCGCCTATACCGGCATTTATGAATTAAATAATGTGTTCATCACGGACATGATTGAAGGCATTATGGAAGTGACTCAGGAGCGTGGCTTGCAATTCCGGATTTGCAATGAAAACGAAGTACACGACATTGTGGACCCGCAAGAGTTCGGATTCATCCTGCTGTCCGATTCGTTCGATGTGCAAGTAATGGAGAAGTGGTGCGCGGAGAACAGGCGGATGATCAATGTTCATATGTATTTTCCCCATTTGAACATTCCCTTTATTATCGTGGACAATTATACAGGTGGATATTTGGCGACTCAGCATCTTCTATCGCTCCAGCACCGCCGCATCGGCATTATTTTACCTGAAGGCAAGCACGGCGACATCAATCAGGAATTCAACTTTCGCTTGCAAGGCTATGCCCTCGCAATGGCACAATATCGAATCGAGCAGGATCCTTCGCTGATCGTCAAAATTTCCAGAACAACGAACGCGGAGGATGTCGGATATGAAGGCTGCAAGAAGCTGCTGGCCTTCCAGGACCCGCCGACAGCCATTTTTGCGACAACTGATCACATCGCCTTCGGCGCCATTCGTGCGATCAAGGAGCACGGGATGACCGTACCTGGAGATATTAGCATCATCGGTTATGGCGATTCCCCCATCAGCAAATATTTGACCCCCAGTTTGTCATCCGTGCAACAAAATACTCGTTTGTTAGGCAAACGGGCAGTTCAAACGCTGCTGTTTGAATGGGATGGAAAGCCGGATAATGAACGGTTAAAACCGACACTTATCGTACGCGAAAGCACCGCCCTTTCCAGGACGGCGCTGATTTGAACACGAGTTCCCCGCTCAAAATAAAATTTCAAGTTCCAGAATCAAACGAAGAAGAGCGACACCGCAACCGTTCCGCGGCATTGCTCTTCTTCTTATTTGCGGGACATCAGAGAAAAGCTAATTTCCGAGCAGATTAACGAAGGCAGAAAAATAGAGATAATGTCCATAATCGTTCGGATGGTTAACATTATTCTGAAGCAGGCTTTCCGACGTCTTACCTGCAGCCAGCTCCAGTTTCCATATCGGTTGAACGTCTGCGACACCTATTCCATAATGTTCGCCGAGCCGGCGTATTACATCGGCATATTCGTCCATTCTCCCGCTTGTATAGCACCATAGAGGGTTGGGCTCACAAGGAGTTACCAGCAGAATATCCGTGTCCCCGTTTGACCGAATGGTTTCGATCATATGTCTGAGATTTCGTTCAAAATCCGATGGAGGAACGCCAACACTGTGCTCGTACTGGTTCTGGTCGTTCATCCCGTAACCGATAGAGACGAGATCCGGCTGCAGAGGGACAACATCGCTTGCCGCTCTGCTTGCTCCTCCTTCACTCGTTTCTCCACCTTTCGCTTTATTCACGATTCGGATGTTTCCCTCAGGAAACAGGTGGCAGAGGTAATCGGCGAAACGGCGGAAGTATGCAAAGCTCTCCTGACTAGCTTCTGCACCGGTGCTGATACTATCTCCATAAACGACGTAGACAACTTCTTCACCCGTCTGTAGCTTTTTGGTCACTCTCGGAAGAAGAGTCGATAGTTTGTTCATCACACTGGGAATACTCGGATCAGCTTGTTCCGGTGTATAATCATATTCCGCATAAACGGTGAAAGCACCGTTTTTAAAGTCTGGATATTTCGCATGGTCGAAACCAACCAATCCGTACAATGGATGAATGGACCAATCCGCAATGTGACTCCCTGTCAGTCTATGAATAGAAGCGTTGGTATAGTCAACAGCATAATCGAGTCCTTCGACATATTCGATCAAATCAGGGTTCGCCTTGTCGGCATTGCTGAAGACACGCACGCGTGCCCCCGGCAGGGGGCGTCGTCTTAAGGGCAATGCCTCTTCCTTCACGAATACAAAAGCTTCTGTTTGTTGTTGAACTCGCATGTGAGTCCCCCCTATTCGATCATCCATTCATGGACTCCAAGGCTAGTCCCGCTCGACCAGTACAAACTGTGCGCCCCCAATAGTGAAGTTGGCATTCGCCCCCGCCGAATTGGCGTTCAGGGAAAGGGTGAGCGTACCTGGACTCGTCACCGTAACGACTCCGACTAGGTTCCATCTGGAAACGTCCCCCATTGCTTGTATTTGGCTGATGCGCAGTTCAGCCAGCGAATGATCGAACGTAACCAAGGCAGTCCCGGCACTCTTTTTAACAAAAATATCCGTCAATCCGTCAACGCCACTACTCCCTTTTGCGGATCGCACATTCGCATAAACATCGAAACGCTGTTGTGACGATACGTAGGGGATGGAAATTGACGCAAGCGGCGTGTCGACGCCAGCACTCGCCGCCACCAATGCCGCATTGGTGGCCGAATAAAACGGTGACCCAAATGTATTGCCCGTGCCGTTATCCGTATACAATTCTCTCGTTAAACTTCCATTCGGGCTTACATTCCGCAGATCGTTGCGGTAGACGCGGTTACCGGACGATCCAGCCTGGGCTTCCACCACATAGGTGGTGTCGCGCCCAATATTGTCATACACTTGCACGTTTTCGGTGCCCGAAGCAAGCACAATGCCTCGGTATTCGTAATTGGCGTTGGTTAAAGAGGTATTGCGAACCAGGATGTTGTTCGCTACTATGCCATCCTTAACATTGCTCAGGGCGATCCCGATCCCATTGTTTACAATGTTCGGTCTCTGGTAGATCAGATTGTCTGTGATGAAAACCTGCTGTTGATCGGTGATGTCGACACCGCGGAATTGGGCATTGATGTGATTGTCCACCAAAGAAACCTGCGGACCGGCCTTGGTTCCCGAAATATGGCCGAACACCCCGTACTTAACCGCCACGAGGACGCTATGATGAACCTGAACGCCTTCGACCGTATCGAATTCGACCGCTTTTTCCGCGTAATACACCTGACAGTTATCCACCTTGAATACCGACCCTTTACCCGCATCCGACGATGTGACTTTGAAGCCGAATGACGAAAGAAGATCCGTCTCCTGGGTGGTGCCATTATACATACCGTTAAAATAAATGTTAGAGAGGTTGACGTTGATCGTTTCATTAGCCCATATGCCGCCGTCCCACCCTGCTACCGAAGGACCGTCAAATCCGGACACGTAGGGATCGACCAGACCGTAGATATTGATATTGTCGAAGTGAGCCATCTGACGGGTGCCATTTCCGCGAAGGTGCGCGGGGCGTTCGATGAGTTGGGCCGACCCGTCCAATTTGATCGCCACCGACGTTCCGGCGGTGTCATTCGTTCTGAAATCAAGATTCTGCACATCGGCAAAATCGGTCAAGGCCTGAGACAGCTTGATCTCGATCCCGTGTGAGGTCGCATTTTTCCAATACAGGACAGACGCTCCAGGACCATCGCCATAAAGCGTCAAACCGCCGCTCCGTACGGCTTTTCGGGACAGTTCATACACCCCTTTCGGGACATAAACATCGCCGTTGAAATTGATCGCCGCCTGAAAGGCCTCATCATTCGCCGCAGCCGAATTGGTCGTGGCCGCGCCAAAGTCGGTGATCGACGGCCTCCTGTCGAATCGGTCCACACGCGCCCAAGCACCCGATGCCCCTGTTACGTCGCTGGAAGGGGTAACATAGAATCCTCCCAACGGATCGAAGTGCTGCTTGACAGTAACCGCAGCGGTGCCGGTCAAGTCGATCTTCGTACCGGCAACAGCATTGGCAAAGCTTGTCGCAAGCTGGAAGTTGTCGGCATCGACCGTTATCACGTAATAAATCGTGTTGGTCGCCAGACCATTGACCGCGCTTGTTGTGAAGAGCGCCATACCGGTGAACAAGCGATGGGAAACGCTGGTGATCGTGTCCGTGCTGCTATTGACCGCTGAAGATACGATCCACGCCCCGGTAAGGGTACTGGCTACGCTTGCTGCATTCCATTCGAACAGCCCTCCGCGTCCGTCGCTTTCCTGCAGGTATGCAACACTATCCACCGTGCCATCCAGCGCCAACATGGCCGTGCGATCGGCAACAACGACATAAGTATCGGCAAAGACGGATTTTTTCGCTAAGGCCCCGGCAATCAGGACAACCATAACAATACTCAACACTTTCAAGCTCATACGGATTCCTTTTATGCTTTCCTTACCAAAAAACATCTCAATCCCTCCTTGTATATTGATCGAACTAGTGAAATTGTGCAACTCTCGCCCGCCTCTCATGATAGCGGGTGTTCTTTACCACCTCCTTTCGTACAACTTCGTACTTCCAGGTGCTACTGCTTCGTCAAGCATCGAGCAGCGGCAGTCCAAAATAAGATTGGCTCTCGTTCCACTTGTCCCGCAAGCCGGCCGCCACGATAAAGCCAACGGGCGGAAGCAATCGATCGTGACGATCGATGTAATCGTTTACCAAAGTCAGTAACTGCTGCCGCATATGCGCCTTCTCAGGTTTGTCAATCAGGTTGTCCAGTTGAAACGGATCGCGGATATTATCAAACAGCAGATAACCATCATCGTCGATATGGCGCGCGAATGTATACGCTTTCGTTCTGACGCCTCTCCATGGCCGAATTCCCTGCTGTTCGGCGATATGACAGCTCATATGTTCAAATATGTAGCACGCCTCCAAACCGTTTGCCGCCTTATCGACAAACAGCCGATGCAAATCGCGGCCGTCCACATCCGTGGGGAAACGCAGGCCTGCCAAGCCCAGGAGGCTTGCCGGCAAATCGACCAGCCCGATCAACTCATCCGAATGCCTCACGACCGTCTTGTCTTTCCAATACACGAGCAGCGGAACCTTGATCGATTCGTCGTACGGAAGCTGCTTATCGAAAAATCCGTGACTGCCGACCATATCGCCGTGATCGCTCGTGTAAACGACAATCGTATTGTCAAGCTGACCCGTCGCTTCGAGCGTCTGGATCAATCGGCCGAATTGTTCGTCAAGAGCCGTAATATGGCCATAATAAGCACCGTACGTTTGACGTATCTCTTCTTTGGTCAGCATCTCCTCTTGGGGAAGATGGGGCATCGCAAACGTCGTATTGCGGGTTTCTTCGACATTCTCCCTCAATCGCAAGCTTTTTTCCGAATAGCGGTCCAGGTTGGATGCAGGCTGCTCGAAGTATGGGAAATGAGGCGTTCCCCAGGATAGTGTCAAAAACCAGGGTTGATCGCGGTTGCGCTGAATGAAATCGATGGATAAGTCGGTTTGAAGCTCCGGTTCGTAGCCTTCATGCCAGAATCGTTCGTTATCCTCATTCTCATAATAAAATTTCAAATAGCTGTGCGCGCAGTTGCATACTTTCCATTCCTTAAAGCCGAGTCTGTTGTCTCCCGCCGGGATAGGCGTTTCCCGCGGCACGCCGGCCAGATGCCATTTGCCAATATAGCCGGTCCGATAACCATGATCGGCAAAAACATGCGCGGTACTGGTGACATCGGTCTTTATTGGCAAATCGTTGGTTACGGCGCCATGGCGGAGTGGATACACCCCTGTAAGCAACGTTCCCCTCGACGGTACGCATAGTGGCGAATTCGAGATACAGTTAGTAAATACGGCAGCCTTTTCCGCGAAAGCGTCGAAATGAGGCGTAACAACGTCTTTGTTTCCATAACAACCGAGGTCGCACCATCTGTGCTGATCGGAAAAAATAAACAACACATTCGGCCTGACCGATGACTCTGTTCGATCCACGACGGTCTCATCTCCCAACCATTGGCTATTCTTTCAATCATTCTTGCGATTTGATCTTCTTCGAGCATTATAAAGTGTAATATTCACTTCGAAAGCTTTCTTTTTAACACTTGCAGTCGATGTAATAATACATATAGATCGATCTTATAACATGAAATAAAAGCGTGTATATAGACTTTAATGTTTATATTAAAGTCTTTTATTTAAAATTAAGTCCAATAATTATCGTTTAAATGGAGTTGAGCATGCCAAATTGACTCGGGGAACCTGAACCAGTTAAATAGAACCGAACGAGCGTTATGTCGAACGCTGGTCCGGTTCTTTTTGTTCTTTTTTCGCTTCTCCGAGCTTCTTTCGTTCGATATGAGCCGCTCCCCATTGGTGTAAAGCTTCCAAAATCGGGGTCAAGCTCTTGCCGTATTCCGTAATGGAGTATTCCACTTTCGGCGGAATTTGCGGATAAATAACGCGTGTAACGATCTCTTCCTCCTCTAATTCCCGCAGATGGAGGGTAAGCATCCTTTGCGTGATATCGGGTAGCATTCTTCTTAATTCATTGAACCGCAAAGGTTTGCCTTGAAGCAAATAGTGGATGATAATCGGTTTCCATTTACCGACGATCGAATCCATCGCCACTACGAATTGACACTGGTCTGGATTCTTTTTCATTTTACCCGCCCCCTTACAGTACCTTTTTTAATACTATACCACATTATTGTGCCTACTTAACATAAGTAAGTAGGTAATTTATAATCACCATAGAAAGCGTATTGATTCCGATTACAGAAAGGAAGTTTTGATTAATGGCGACTGTACTTTATATCACCGCGCATCCCCTTGATCCTCATGCATCCTTCAGCCTAGCGGTAGGCCAACAATTTATTGAGGCGTACCGCGAGGCCAATCCGGCGGACGAAATTGTTCATTTGGATCTTTACAAGGAAAATATTCCGCCATTCGATGCCGATGTTTTGCGCGGGTGGGGAACACTTCGGGCGGGTTTGTCTTTCGATCAATTGTCCGATGCCGAACAATTAAAAGTAGATCGTCTTGGAGCGATCGTTGACCAATTCGTAGCTGCCGATAAGTACGTATATGTGTCCCCGATGTGGAATTTCTCGATCCCGCCCGTTTTGAAGGCATACACGGATGCGACTTCCATACCGGGGAAGACATTCAAATATACCCAGAATGGTCCGATCGGCTTGTTGCCGGACAAGAAAGCCATCCATATTCAAGCTAGTGGTTCCGTTTATTCGGAAGGTCCTTTAGCTCCGCTAGAGATGGGATACAGCTATCTGAAGAAGATATTACAGTTCTATGGAATCCAATCCATCGAGGTGATATTCGTGGAAGGAACGTCATTATTATCCGCTGAGGAGGCTCCGGCATTTAAAGAAAAAGCAATCGCACGCGCCAAGGAAGCTGCCAAACGTTTCTAATAGAAGCTCATCTCCCGCCAAGCGGATTAAGTAAGTATTTTAAGATGAAGAGCTCTTATTTTGCACAAAACACAGGCTGCTTCAGCAAGCAGCCTGCATATCGTTTTCATTATGATATTTTTTTCGAGCATCCGTTTGCAATCCGGGACAACCCTCACTGCACTGCCGCTGCCACGACTGCTGCCTACAGAATGTCAAACCGGTCTCGATTCTCTTCCACCCATTCCGCAAACGACTTCATCGAAACGCCATATTGCCAGGTATCCTGCATATCGAACCCGAATCCGGGGAATTCCTCCAACCACTCCATGAAATAAGTCGTGCCTTCCAGCATACCGCGTTTCCGGGTTTCCTCGCTGCCGACGGTTTCGAAAATCACTTTTTTGTCAAGCACCCGACTGAGCGTCTCGGCAATCTCCGTCATGGACAGTTCGTCGCTTGCGACATTGATATCCTTGGCGTGAAACTTCTGCGGATCCTCGAAAGCTGCGCGGGCGAATCGGGCCGTATCCTCCCCCGAATTCAGCTTTAACGGCGTGTCTCCTTGCATCGTGCCGAACAAAACGCCATTGTTCAATTCCGGGGCCATGACAACCGAATTAGGCGCCACGAAATTTTCCATGAACCAGCATGGGTGCAAAACCGTCCAATACCGGAAGCCTCCGTTTCGGACAAGCTCTTCGATGTCGTATTTATTGTCCCAGGTCTGGGTCATATACGGATATTTATCCCAACGCGGAAAAAAATTGCTGCCGGCGACCGAGGTATGCACCACTTGTTCGATTCCGGCGTCCCTGGCGGCTTGCACCATATTGGCGGCGTTCCGAGGCTCGATCGTCAGGTCGTACGGATCGGCGTACTGCACTGAAAAAATCGCCGCCACACGACGCATCGCTGGTCCGAGTGATGCCGGATCGGCCAAATCTCCCCGGATCACTTCCGCACCTTGGGCGGCCATCGCTTGAGCGGGCGCCGACTCCGGGTTCCGGGTCAGGATACGCACGCGATGACCGTGCCGCAACAACTCGCGGGCTACGTTGCCGCCTTTGCGTACCTGTACCGCCGATCACCAATATCGTTCTCGTTTCCTTCTGCTCCATATCTGATCACTCCAATCGCATCGAATAATCGAATTATATTACCGCGGTAAAGTTAAGTCAATACCACAGTAATGTTTTGTTGCACAAAGGAATCAAACAAAAAAACGCCCCCTCAATTGAGCGGAGCGTCAAACCTGCTACTTCTCTCTTTTCACGATCAACAAAATTTCAAATCGCTTCCTTGTTTCCCCCAGAATATCGTAGCTGCCGCCTGTCATGGCCCAATTCAGAATAACCCCATTGGCCAAATTGCACATCGTGTCAAGCAGGTCCTCAGCGCTCGCCGGATTGTGGATTTGGCCCGCGTCTTTGGCCCGTTGAAGCAGCGTAGGAATAATGCTTCCGAGCAGCGCGGACTTGCTCTTGTCGAGAGGAAGGATTTGATTGCGCAGGTGAACCCGGTAGTTTTCCTTTGTCATCTCCACTCCCGATCGAACGATGTGCTTCACGAATATTTCCATCGCTTTCATGACCTGCTCGGCAAAATCGGTTACGGCAAGAAGGTTCAACAAATCGTCATTGGATACGAGATTGTCAAACGAGAAAAATTCGGAAATCAACTCGTCCTTGGATTTGAAATGGTAGTAAAACGCGGTTTTGGTCACATTGATTTCTTGACAAATCTGATTGATCGTCACGTTGTCGAAACCATATTGATTAAACAATTTTATGCCTGCAGCTAAAATAGCGTCTTTCGTTGCACCTCTGGCACTCATATTCGCTTCCAACCCCTTTGCCCCATTATAAAACATTTATCAGGGAAAATGAATTACATTACCGAAGTAATGAAATTTATTATAACAGTATTGACAATGTTTTAACTTGGTAATATTATGTTTCCTAGAATCGCAATTCGTTATGAGCTCATAAAGAAGGATGTCGGCGAATTCTAATACCAAGTAAGTTGATTTGAAATCTAAGTTATACAATCATGAGGAGGAATCGAACAATGAAAAAAGGATGGGGGATTGCTCTCCCGCTGGTGTTGGCGCTATCCGTCGCCGCATGTGGCAATAGCAAGAGCACAGAAGGCACGGCGGCCAAACCCAAGACAATTACCGTCGGTCTGGTTAACGGCATTCCGAAAATCAGCGTATTGGACGAAAAAGGAAAATGGCAGGGCTACGATTATGAAACGCTTGTCAAAATTGATGAGCAGCTGCCGCAATATGAATTCAAATACGAACCGATCACCGATTTCCAGGCCGCTTTCGTCGGGCTCGACACCAAGAAGTTCGATATTCTTTCGGTACACGCCAGCTGGACGGATGAACGGGCGGCCAAATACCTGTACAGTGAAGCGAGCTATTATGAAAATACCGGCTATACATTAAAGGTCAAGAAGGGCTCCCCTATTGTCGTTAAAAGCGAAACCGACTTGGGCGGTTTGAAAATCGCGCTAGCGCCCGGCGTTTCCGTAGCCAGCTACGTAGAAAAGTACAACGCGGCTCATCCCGACAAGAAGATCCTAACCGTTTGGGACACCGGTACGGTCGAGCAGCAGCTGGCCAATCTGAAAAGCGGCGCGATCGACGCGCTGTTCGGCGAAGCGCTGAACGATAAAGCACTGCTGGAAGCCTACGGCAAGGATGCGTTCGATATCGCCGGCAGCAATCTGTTCTACGACCCCGGCAAAAAAAACGGCACGTATCTTCTGTACAACTACGGCAGCGAATCGCTGCGGAACGAGATTGACGCCGCCCTGGGCAAGCTGTTGAAAGACGGCACGCTCGGCAATCTTTCCAGAGCGCTACTCGGCATCGACGTCACCGTAAAACCCCAATAAGCGGCATACGGTCCGCTCGTTCGTGCTGAACGGGAATCGGCTTCTCGGCGCGAGCGGGCGTGAAGGAAAGGTGATTATGGATAACGATTTCTTCTCGTTCGAACGGATGGCGGAGTATTTCCCGAAAATACTTTCCAAATTCCCGGTTTCGCTCTATGTGGTCGTTGTCTCGACCGTATTGGCGCTTGTCCTCGGGACCATTGTGGCGGTAATCCGCATCCGAAAGATTCCGGTACTCCATCAATTGGCAGCCGTTTATATTTCATTTACAAGAGGTACGCCTCTACTCATTCAGTTGTTCCTGGTGTATTACGGTTTGCCTCTGCTCTTGCAAGCGGCATTCGGCAGCAACGTCGCATCCGGCTGGAACAAATTGATATTTGTGTTTCTGGCATACGGGTTGAATGAAGCCGGGTTTCTGGCGGAACACATCCGTGCCGCCATCCTGTCCGTTCCGCGCGGCCAAGTCGAAGCGGGGCATATGGTGGGGCTTACCGATGCGCAAACGTTTCGCAGAATCGTGCTGCCGCAGGCGTTCCGGGTGCTATTGCCGGGACTTGGCGCCATGGTCGTGGGGATGCTTCCGGCAACCGCACTCGCTTATATGCTAGGCGTCGTCGATATGATGGGGATGATTACCATCCTCAGCAACAGCTCGTATCATTCGCTGGAAGGTTATGCGGACGCCGCCCTTATTTTTGTCGCATCCAGTATCGTGCTTGAGAAAATCTGTTCGATCCTGCTGAAAAAATTGGATTACGGCAGAAAACCGGCGGATGGATCGCTATGAACATCAAGCCGGAATATATCGTCGCCGCTTTCAAGAACGCCTTATCCTATATCCACATTACACTGCTGCTTACGCTGGCGGTCGTCCTCGTCGGATTGTTGTTCGGCGTCATGGTCGCGGCCCTTCGGACTTACCGGATTCCGGCGCTTTCCCATGCTGCCGACGCGTTCATCATCGCGTTCAAAGCGATTCCGATCAATTTGATTTTAGTCGTTTCCAGCATTCTTTTCGTAACGCATTTCGATCGAATCGTCGGATTGCTGCATTTGACCGTTACGATACGGGATGTCAACCGCGTCTATGTCGGTCTATTCGCGCTTTCCTTGCCTGTGATCGCCCACATGAGCGAGTATATACGCGGTTCGCTTCTGTCGGTGGACAAAGGCCAGTACGAAGCCGGCTATATGGTAGGAATGACTTTTTTCCAGACGTTCAGGCGCATCGTATTTCCGCAAATGATGGTGGTGTTCGTGCCTTCTCTTACGGGAATCGTTATTGCGCTGATGAAGTCGACGTCCCTCGTGATCCTGATCGGAGTCGTCGATGTGCTGAACGGCGCTTTGAAATACGCCAACTTGTATTTCAGCTACTTCGAAGCGTATTTGGCCGCCGCGCTGGTTTATTGGGGACTTAGTCTGATCATTGAATGGTTGGGCAAAGCATTGGAGAAGAGTATCGGAAAATACAGGGGTGACGCCTCATGATCGAAGTCAAAAACGTTCGTAAATCGTTTGGAAAAACAGCCGTTCTGAAAGGCGTGAACATACGGGTCGATGAAGGCGAAGTCGTCGTCATTCTGGGTGCGAGCGGCTCCGGCAAAACGACTCTCTTGAGATGCATCGGCTTCTTGGACAAAGCCGACCAAGGCACGCTCACCATCGGAGACAAGACGGTCGGGCTGAACAAAGCGAAAAAACGGGATATTTTCGCGTTTCGCAAAAAAACGGCGTTCGTATTCCAGAATCATAATCTATTCCACAACAAGACCGCGCTTGAGAACGTGACCGAAGGCTTGATCGTCGGGAGAAAACTACCGAAAGCGGAAGCCGTTGCAATCGCCAGAAACGCGCTAGCCAAAGTAGGGCTAGCGGATCGGCACGATTATTATCCGTCGCAGCTTTCCGGCGGACAGCAGCAGCGCGTCGGCATTGCGAGAGCGGTTGCGCTCGGCCCGGAAGTGATCCTGTTCGACGAACCGACGTCGGCGCTGGACCCGGAATTGATCGGCGAAACGCTGGCGCTGATCAAAAAAATCGCCGTGGACGGCATCACGATGATGATCGTCACGCATGAAATATCGTTTGCTCACGACGTGGCCAGCAAGGTCATTTTTATGGATGGCGGCGCCATCGTGGAGGAAGGCGCCCCCGGCGATGTGTTGGTCAAGCCGAAGGAAGAACGCACCCGGCAGTTCCTGAAACGAATTTTGGAGCCTGTCGAATTTCACATATAATGCGAGTTCAAAATGACACTTTTCAGCACCGAGACTGGTCGTTCGCCTGACGGCGAACTGCTCGCCAGCCGACTTTTTGAACTACCTCATATAGGGAGCTGCTCAATGACGATCCGTACCCACATTATCGGACAATCCTTTACCTCGGCCCCCAGAGCCGAAACCGCCGACCTTCTCGAAGCGGCCACAAAGGCTCACCGTTATATCGAGCGATTTCGCGTATCCGGTCCGGACGGCTGTTATTGGGTCGATACGCCTGATGCCGAGCCGGACCTTGGATTTGAAAACGGCGCTGCGGGCATTGCCTATTTTTATTTGGCGTTATTCGAGTCCACCAACAACAGCGACTACGGGCGATTGTCCAGCGAAGGCTTTCGCTACATCCGCCGGCACTGGCGGAAGCAATTGCGAATTCGTCATCCATATGCGAATCAGCATTTTGAGCTGAATGTCAATTCAGGCATAGGAAGCATTGCGAGCGCACTTATCACGCATTACGAAGCCACTAAGGAAGCCGCCAGTCTAGCGGTTTTGCGGGAAATCGCCGACTATTTCGCCGACGCGGCCGAACGTAATAAGGGAGATGTACGTTGGACCGGGCTCCCCTACTATGCCTTGGGGGATTCCGGCATTGCCCTGCTATTGCTTCGAATGGCCATCGCGCTGAACGACGAATCGTTGCGTTCGCTCGCAATTGCGTCCGCCAAAACGATAGTCAACAGCCAAACAGCCAGTCCCCGGGGCGGCAAATCGTGGGATGTTAAGCCCGACGGTTATCCGTACAGTTTTCCTAATTTTGTGATCGGCACTGCAGGGATCGGTTATGCGATGTCCGTGTTCTATGATTATACGCAAGACGAGGCTTTTCTCTTTTCGGCCAAGTCGGCGGCGGACTACCTGCATGCCTTAATCGTCCCCTTGGACGAAGGGGCGCTGGTCCCGCTGATGGACGATCCGCAGGACCGGACATTTTATTTGGGCGCCTGCCACGGCGCAGCCGGAACGTCGAAGCTGATCTACCAGTTATATATAATGACCGGCGAAAGCAGATACAAGCGTACGATCGAGGAAATGAGCCAAGGCATCCTTGGCCTCGGCGCGCCGGAAGTGCAATCTTCCGGCTATTGGAATAATACGTGCGTATGCTGCGGAACGGCCGCGATACTTCAGCTATACATCGCTTGGTACATGGTATTCGGGAACCGGCAATACCTCGATGTGGCGATACGCTGTGCCCAAGTGCTGCTCGGCGAAGCTGAAGAAGTCGGCAACGGAGCAATTGCTTGGCCGCTTGCGGAGACCCGGCTCGAGCCGGATACCATAACGTTGAACAAAGGATATATGCACGGTTCCGCGGGCATCGCAAACACGCTGCTTCAGTTGTACCAAGTGCTGAACGGCTCTGTTCATTGGCATCGGCTGATGGACGATCCCTATCCGGAACACTTCGAACCAAACCGAACAAGAGGCGATTCCAATGAACCTGCTCATTAAGAATGCCAATGTGTTTAACGGCAAACAAGCCGCGTTGCAGAAACATGCAAACATCGTCATCGAGCATAAGCTTGTCAAAGCAATCGTCGGCGGATCGGTTGCGGAGGACGTTTTCGATGTGGTTTACGATGCGGGGAACCTAACCGTCATACCGGGATTGACCGACGCCCATGTGCATTTGTCCATCACCGGCAACACGCTGTCGGACGGCTGGCGGATAGACGAGAAGGCCGTCCGTTCGGTGCGGTTCGCGAAGGAAATGCTGCTCCGCGGCTTTACAACTGTGCGTGATGCGGGCGGCATCACCTTCGGCCTGAAGAAAAATATCGACAACGGTTTTCTTGACGGCCCCAGAATCCTTCCCTCCAACTCGATGATCTCGCAGACGAGTGGGCATGGCGATATCCGGGCGAGTCATGCGGAAGAACGAATTACCGACGGAATCTATGCTTCCGCCGATTTGAAGAGCCGATTATCGATCATTGCGGACGGTGCTGAAGAAGTGACCCGCGCGGTCAGGGAACAGTTGTTTCTGGGGGCATCCCAAATCAAGATTATGGCGGGCGGCGGTTTCAGCTCCGCTTACGATCCGATTTCGACCGTACAGTTCAGCTTGGAAGAAATGAAAGCGGCCGTCGGTGCGGCCGCCGATTACGGCACCTATGTAATGGCGCACCTGTATACGCCGCAGTCCATGCAGCGCGCGGCCCAGGCAGGTGTCAAATGCTTCGAACACGCTACGCTGCTCGATGAAGCGACAGCCCGAATCGTAGCCGACCTGGGCATCTGGATCACGCCGGGCCCCCAATTGAGCAGGGCGTATCCGACGGATGGCTTGCCGAAATCGTCCATCAAGCTTATCGAACGTTTTCGCGAAGGCGAAAAAAACGCAACCGAGTTGATCGATAAATACAATCTTCCTATTCTGTATGGCACTGACGCCTTCGGCGATGTCCAACGAGCCGCTGATATTCAGCATGACGATTTCCGAATATACAAACAGCGGTTCGGCAGCTTCCGCGGCATCGTCGCGGCGACCGGAAATGTTCATGAACTCATCAAATTTTCCACATATCAAAATCCGTATCCGGATGGGAAAATCGGCGTCTTGGAGGAAGGTTCGTTTGCGGATTTGCTCATTGTGAACGGAAATCCGGTTGAGGATCTGGACGTTTTGGCGGACGCAACCAATATTCGATTCATCATGAAAGATGCGGTGGTTTATAAGAATACGCTTTGAGCCCGTCACGTTCAGCAGGGCTGATTGTCGATAGAAAATGACTCGGTTCCTTAACCTGCCATTGAATCCGCCACCTGCACGGCTTCCTTGACGATCATCAGTCTTAGCGGGGTTCGACATGCAAAATGGCTGGAATCAGCGGACGTTAACCGTCTGCACGGCACACCTCGAAGGATTCGCATAAGTTAATAAACTGAACATGTGTTATATTTTCATTTGCCCTTGTGGCCGTCACAGTACCATTCACATGTGGCAACAACTTAACTTATAAAGTCAAAGAAGACCCGATCATAAATGATCGAATCTGATACTGAATCTTACTTATAAAAGTAATCCAGAATTACAAACACAATACCAAGCAGATTACAATCATTGTAACCACCGACCCAGTCGAAGCAAGATCAATCCCGAGTCGCATCATAAATCTTTTGCGCCAAATACGCCGGTCGTGTACGCGTATCCGTAAAGTGGTCCCCATCGCCAACGATTAGGCGGAACAGACCGAGTCGCATTGACATATGGGGATTCCAACCGTAGCCCTCCCCTTGAGGCATTACATTATCTTGATAGAAATATACATAACTTTTGGGGGTTTGCAGCGCGTAGAATGCTTTAAGATCCAGTTTCTCGAAAAGCGGTTTAGCCGGTTCCGGAGCAACACTTGTATAAAATAGTTTCGCATCCTCGGTAGTGGCCGTATTTACGAACAAAGCTGGAAACAAGTCAAATGGAAGCATGATGGTGTCGTCATTCGACATGGCTCTAAGCTGTTCAAAACCTTTTTTCGTTTGAGGCGGCAATTCGTCAACAACCGATTCTCCATCTTTTAATACGAACGCATCCCAGAAGACCAAACGTTTAATGCGATCGGGTATCTGTTCGGCAACTTTTTGGATGACTGTTCCACCGAAGCTATGTCCAACGAGAATAAAATCGTGCAAGTTCAAGTGTTTAATATAATCAACGACAGAATTCGTAATCATGTCATGCGTGACATTTTTATTTGGATCCGATCCATGGCCTGCGTATTCCGGTGTATAGACTATGTTTCCTTGATTACGCAGCACTGCGGCAACTCCGTCCCAAAAGTGAGCGTCGGCCCAGGAACCATGCACAAGTACAAAGGTTAGCCGTTGAGGTGCCATTGCCCGATATCTTCCTCCAGAATCTTGAGGATATTGCCACCAAACCTGCCTCGGTTCGGTATATGGGTTATAGTACAATCCCTGAGGCATAAACCGATAATTAGGATTTGGAATATAATCCCCTGGAGCATAAGGAAACACGAACAACATCCTCTCATAGACGACATAATTGAGCATATGCCTATGGCGCCTTAAAGATTCACATTCCAAATATAGCAACGGCCGATGATTCCAGGTCCAATGATATATGCCGAGTGTACGGAAGGTAAACAATTGACACTCCAATAGCGATCCATTTCTTGTTGCGGAATTACTTCGTTGACGGCTTCATACCTTCTTCCCCCACACATCGCATTTAACCGTAATAACCATGCCCAATCCTGTAGAAGTGAATTTATATGCTATTACCTATTCCTCGTTGATTTCAAAGTGCTTTTATGAGTATTCGCACCTTCAAATACCGTTCTCCCTCAGATTACTGTCCAGGGCACAATCCAATGTATAGTGATGTACTCACGTTAAGCATATCATTAAAAAGTTGTTTGAAAAGAATCAATCCATCCATGGCTAGAAAAAAATCGAGTAGGCCCATGCGCATTTGCATGAGCCTACTCCAGGACCGACGTACGAGTCGTCGCATTCCGGCTATATTCCATAATTAATCAGAAAACGAAGCCCGCAAACCCGCGTGGCTTAGTTTTTTTTTTGCTTCAGATTTAATTAAATCGTTTGCCGCGGCAAGTAAAGCGATAAACAAAAGAAGGTAAAGCAAGTCTATCAGCCCCCAAAGAAGTGATAACTTTTCTTATAGAAATGCCATGTTAACCAATTCAGCTCTTACGCTAAAATAAGTGCAGAATACGAAAGGAGTGATAACATTAATGAAACGATTGAAAATAGGTATGATCGGACTTGGTGAAGTCGCGCAAATTATCCATCTGCCGATCCTGGAAATGTTGGGCTGCAAATATGAAATCGCCGCCATTTGCGACATTTCGGCCAGTCTGCTCTCCTACATAGGCGAGAAATACAAGGTTCCCGATAGCAGCAAGTACGGCGACTACCGCGAGCTGGTCAAGCAGCCCGGACTCGATGCGGTGTTCGTCCTGAATAGCGACGAGCACCATAAGGACTGCGCGGTTACCGCTTTGCGCGAAGGGCTGCATGTGTTTGTGGAAAAGCCGATGTGTTTAACGAAAGCGGACGCGGAGTCGATCATCCGGGAGAAGCATGCATCAGGCAAGCAAGTCATGGTCGGGTATATGCGCCGTTTCGCACCGGCTTTTCGCCTGGCGCTCGATGAAGTAATCAAGCTGGAGAAGATCAATTACGTGCACATCCGCGCTATTATCGGCAGCAACCGCCTGTTTATCGAACAGAGCAGCGACGTTTACCGTCCGAACGACCTTCCCGCTCATCTCGGAGAGGAACGCGCAACGAGAATCGAAGCACAGCAGTTGGAAGCGCTCGGAGAACATACTTCGGCGGAAAAACGCCGGATGTATGGTCTGCTGAGCGGCTTGGGCTGTCACGATTTGTCGGCGATGAGACATATGCTCGGTATGCCGAGGGGCGTCATATCCGCCGTGGCTGCAGGGAACTTTTGGCACGTCCTATTCGATTACGGTAGCTTTATGGCCAGCTATGAGGTTGGCACGGATCGTCAGCGGCGTTTCGATGCGTACATCGAAGTGTTCGGGCCGGAGAAAACGGTGAAGGTGCAGTACAATACGCCATATATCCGCCAGCTTCCGACGGCTCTGCACATCCAGGAAACCGTCGGGGATAGCCACAACGAAAGCGTGGTGCGTCCGACATTCAAGGATGCTTATGTCGAAGAGCTGGAGCATTGGTATGAGGTTGTTACGCAGGGAGCGGATCCGGTCACGACGGCGGAAGATTATATGCAGGATCTGGAGCTGTTCCGCATGATCGTCGACCGTCTGGTTGCGGTGCAGCCGTGAGCTCGTATATGACGAACGGGAAGCCCGTCCGCATCGGACTTGTCGGCTACAAGTTTATGGGCAAAGTACACAGCCACGCTTATCGTACCGTACCGTATTTTTTCCGTACGGGTGCGTTCCCGGTGCTTCAGGCAATTGCCGGAAGAGATAGGCGCGGCTTAGCCGCTGCTGCCGAGTCCATGGGCTGGCAGGAATGCGAGACCGACTGGCGCCGATTGGTCGAACGGGATGATATCGATGCGGTCGATATTTGCACGCCCAATGGTTCGCATTACGAAATCGCGCTGGCTGCCGCCCGGGCGGGCAAACATATTTTGTGCGAGAAACCATTCGCTTTGAGCGTGGAACAGGCGCAAGGCTTGCTGGACGCAGCTGTCGCTGCAAATGTGATTCATATGATCTGCTTCAACTATCGGTTCGCGCCGGCCGTTCAGTTCGCCAAACGATTGATCGAAGAAAGAAAGCTCGGGCAAATCTATCATTTCCGTGCGGTATATCTGCAGGATTGGTTGATGCATGAAACAGTGACCGATTCGTGGCGACTCGACCAAAAGGAAAGCGGCTCCGGTGCGCTCGGCGATCTATTGGCGCATTCGGTCGATCTGGCGCATTTCCTGGTCGGCGAAATTCGGGAAGTGACAGCTCAGATGGCATCGTTCCGCCCGAATGCCGATGTGGACGATACGACCGCTTGCCTGGCAAGGTTTGACTGCGGCGCCGTCGGCGTGTTCGAAGCATCGCGCTTCGCCAAGGGCAACCGAAACGGCAACCGGATTGAAATCAACGGCTCTAGGGGCTCTTTGCGTTGGGATCTGGAAAACATGAACCACTTGCACGTTTACCTGGAGGATGATTCTCCCGGTTGCCAAGGTTTTCGCGTCATCAACTGCACGGAAGACGATCATCCGTATGCCGGGGCATACTGGCCGCCGGGCCATATTCTCGGCTATGAGCATACGTTCGTGAACCTCGTCTCCGAATTTGTCGGCGGCATTGCCGCCGGCGTGCAGCCGAGACCCAGCTTCGAGGACGGCCTTCGCAACCAAATCGTGCTCCAGGCGATCGAAGCTTCCGCCCGGCAGGGCAGCCGAGTCGTCGTTACGGTTTGATCCGGCAGCAAGCTGTGTATTCCCTTACCCGAACCGTATGTGCTATGCTGTAGCTAGCTTACACCGCAAAAGTCGAATTAAGGAACGGGTACTGCCGATGAACGATTCCATACTCTTTTTACTTGAAAATGCGGATATTCATGTGTTGACTTACGACGTTCATACCCGTCGTGAAATCGGGATTTACAATCGCGTGCTGAAATCGTTCTATATGATGACTTACGTAAAACGGGGAACAGCCAAGCTCCGTGTCGGGAACAACACCTATGTGATTCGTCCCGGCACGGTTATTTTCATCCCTCCCCATGTGGAGCACGATCAGTTTAAAGATACGGATGAGGAAACGGAGTTTTTGTGGTGGCATTTTACCTATAAAATCGAGCACTGCATCGACGTACTGTCCCTGTTCGATATCCCTTATGTTTATTCCCTCGGAAAGAGCGAGCCGTTCGAAACAGCCTTCGGCGAGCTTATGAACGCCATGGGGCATCGCCATTCCATTACTTCCGCGATCTACAGAAAAGCCAAATGCTTTGAAGTGCTCTCCATTCTGCTCGACAGTGCCCTAGGTCATGAAAACTCCGTCATCCGCCCTCCCGTCACGACGCCGTTCCTCGGCATTTTGTGCGGAATGGTTCGACATATTGGCTCAAGACTAACGCTGAAAGATATTGCGAGCGAGCTGTATTTGAACGATACTTACGCCAGCGCCCGGTTCAAGGAATTGTTCGGGACATCCCCGATCTATATGTACCGTCAAATGAAAATTGAACGCGCCAAAACACTGCTCGCCACCGCAGATATGAGCGTCAAGGAAATAGCAGTGTCGCTCGGCTTCGAAGAAGTGTCGAACTTCTCTCGATTTTATAAATCGTATGTAGGTCTGTCTCCAATGAACTACCGGAAAGGAATGCTTTCTGACAGGCACGAATAATTTACTTGATAACTCTGCAGCCAGTCGTAGGGATCGGTCGAATGATAATCGGTGGTATATACACCCGAATGATTCGGTTCCCAAAGCTCATCTCATTTTCCCCAAAAAAAACAGGCTGCTTCAAATAGCAGCCTGATCAATCCCGTTTATGTCGGTACGCCCAAAAAAGCGCCATGCTGCCGCAGTGTGTCGCGCAGCAAATCAACATCGAGCTCCCGTGGAATAACGTCGTGCTGCAAACAAAGCGCAGCCGCTGTGCCGGCAGCCTGCCCCGTGCCCATCGTATTGCCGATCACCCGGAGTCCCCCGAATGCGACATGGTCGGAGGACAGGCAGCGGCCTGCAGCCAGCACATTGTCAACGCGCAGTGGCACCAACGCCCGGTATGGAATCGAATAGTATTGGCCGTTGTAAAAGTGCTCCTTCGGATAATGCGTGCTTTCGCTGCTCGCATGGTGCACATCGATTGGATAACATCCACAGCATACGGCATCGTCGAACTTGCGGAACTGCCACAAATCTTCCTCGCGGATGACGTATTCGCCGACGATTCGTCTCGTTTCGCGCACGCCGACACGATGAAACGTATTCGTGATAAATGCTTGCTCGAATCCGGCGATATGCGGCTTAAGAAATCGATCCAGAAATTCCCACGCTTGATGCCGACCCTCGACCTCCGCACGGGTCAAATCCCGCGGATCGGTAGCGTCGATATTCAGAATGCGGGTCACATTAAAGGCAAGCTCGTTCTTCCGCGAGCCGAGACGCCATCCGCCCGACAATTCGTTGCGGCGCGGATTGCGAAACTGTTCCCTGGCGGAAATTTCCTGGTAAGTCCGCATCAAAACGGAATAGCCGCCCGCCTCCTCAAACCGGTCCATGTCGATGTTGCCAACGACGAACATAAGCGTAGGCGGCTGCAGCTCGCCTTCCTCCTTCATCATCGGAACACCGGCATAATGGCATACGTCGCCATCTCCGCTTGCGTCGACGAACAGCGGGGCACGCAGCAAACGTCTGCCCCCCTTGCCTTCGACAATCACGCCGTCAATCCGACCTTCGCGTACGACCGCGTCCACCACCATGGTATGCAGCAGCATCTCCACGTCCGCTTCTTCGAGCATCTCGATTGCGATCATTTTGATGATCTCCGGATCGGACGGGATAAAAGCCGCATTCCTCGGCCCCCATAAGCCGCCCCGCGCTTCCAGTCGGTTCATGAACTCATCCGGTATGCCCCCGACAACGCTGCGAACGCCGTCGTGAAAGCCGGCCAGCGGCAAGCCGATGATCGACGTGCCGCCCGGCGCGGAGGACGGGTCGATAAGCAGCACCTTGCTGCCGAGCCGGGCTGCTGCAATGGCCGCCATAATGCCAGCCGAACCGCCTCCCACTACGATGACGTCAGCCGCGTCAATGGCGGGAATCGTTTTCGTTTCCGTGTATGTCTCCATGCTTCCTCCTTGCGATGCGGGCGGAAAACGAGTTGCCGTCTCCCGACCCGCTCCGGATTCGGTTATTTTTTCTTGCCCGCGTACCACGCGTTGATTTCATTTTGGCTCGCTTCGCCGCCGGACTGTTTGTATTTTTGCCGAAACGCCTCCAAGCCACTGATCGGCTCGGCGCCGACGATCACTTTGACGCCGTAATCGTTGATCAGTGTGGCAAGCGTCTGGTTGTTTTTGGCGTATTCAGCCAAATAAGGCGCCATGCCGAGCGGATCCGCTACTCTGGACGATGCGGGCAGCTTCAGGTTCATATATTCCCAAGCGGCGAACAACCGGGCATCCTTACGCACGCGCGCCTGCCAGTATGTCGGGTAATTTTGCTCATCGATGCCGTTCAAGTAGTTGTTGGATGCGTTGCGTTCATCGGTAAAAATCGGCAGGATCGGCGAGTAGACACCGTCCTTGAACGTATAATGTTTGCCTTCAACGCCAAGCGTCATCAGCTTGAATGTATCTTTTTCCAACTTGGCGTTCATAAGCTTGATCGCGTCTTCCGGATGTTTGGACGATTTGGGCACGAACGTAATGCGGTCCAATCCGCCGCCGTTACTGCTAAGCCCCGACTTCCCGTCTTTTCCTTTGAGCGGAGGAACAAGCGTGTATTTGGCATTCGGTTGATTTTTGGCGAGCGCGTCGGCGATTGTCGGAGCGTCCGCCCAGTTGATCTGGATGATGCCGGCCCTGCCGCTCGTAAATTTCTCCAGCACCGTGGCAGATTTGTTTACCGGAAACTCCTGATCCAGCAGTTTTTGCTTGAATAATTCATTCATGAAAACCAAATAGGGCTCAAAAGCCGGATTGAGCGGATTCGGCACCAGCTTGCCGCCAACATCGTTCCAGTTGTTCGGGATGCCGAACGCTCCGCTTAGGTTTGCGACAAGCGGAGTTGTTCCGCCGATCGTGAATGGGATATTTTTGTCTCCGTTGCCTCCGGGGTCTTTCTCCTTGAATGTCTTCAGCACGGTGATAAATTCGTCCACCGTCGTGGGCATCGTCAAATTCAGCTTATCCAGCCAATCCTGACGAATGATCAGATCGTTGCTGGCAAAATCGATGGATCGCGTCGGAACCGCATATATTTTGCCGTCTACCTTAATCGCATCCCACGATTCCTGCGAAATCGAAGCCTTCAAGTTCGGACCGTATTTGTCGATCAGCGGTCCGAGGTCGACCAGCGCGCCTCTTCTGGCGTAGTCGGAATACAGCGCTTTTGTCGCGCTGTCGCCGCCTGTGAGCACATAATCGTACGGCTCCCCCGACGAAATGAGCAAATTGAGCTTGCTCGTCGCATCGTCTTGCGGAAGCATATCGTACTGCACTTTGTATCCGGTTCTGTCTTCGATAACTTTGGCCACCGGATACGTGTTGTAGTCGTCCTTCTGCCATTGGTGAAGTGCCCGCAATTGCGGCTTGGGCGCTTCTGTTGCGGATGCGGCCGAAGGAGCGGCAGTTCCGGCCGCCCCTTTCGGCGTTTCGGATTTGCCGCATGCGGCGGTAATGGACAAAACAGCTGTCAGCGCGATCAGCGCGGTCGCGCGAAGTGTGCATTTCAATTCCAACCCCTCCTATTTACGAATGTCGGGCGATACGTCCTGAACTGCCCCTACCCTTTGACGGAACCGATCAATACGCCTTTGATAAAATATTTCTGCAAATACGGATAAACGAGAACGATGGGCACCGTGGAAGCGACAACGGTTGCCGCGCGAATGCCTTCCGGTGAAATGTTCAGGAGATCGTCCGCAGTTTTGCTTACGCCCGCCTGCGTCGTATCCGCGTCCATTACGATATCGCGCAAATACAGCTGCAGCGGTTTCAGCGACGACGAGTTGATATACAGCATCGGGTGGTAAAAATCGTTCCAGTAATACACCGCGTAAAACAGCGCAATCGTGGCCAGTACGGGCATGCTGAGCGGAAGCAAAATCCGGAATAGCAGCGTGAGATTCCGTGCGCCGTCCATTCGTGCCGATTCTTCCAGACTTTCCGGAAGATTTTCATAATAGCTTTTGACGATCAGCATGTTGAACACGCTGATAAGCGCCGGCAGAATGAGTGACCATAAACTGTTCATCAGCCCGAGCTGACGAATCAGCAAGTAATTCGGAATCGTACCGCCGCTGAACATCATCGTAAATACAAAGGCCACCATAATGCCGCGCATGCCGGGCAAATGTCGCTTGGACAACGGGTATGCGGTAATCGCCGTGAGCAGGATCGAAAACAGGGAACCCGCAACCGTCACGATCAAGGAAACGATAAACGCGCGAACAAACGGCTGCGACGTTATCACGTATCGCATGGTATCCAATTGGAAATCGATCGGCCAAACGCCAACCTGGCCGGATACGACAGCCCACTCCGCGCTGACCGACTTGGCGAGCACGTTGGCGAACGGCAGCAGTGTAACGGCGGTCATCGCCGTAAGTACGAGATATACTGCCACATGAAGCGTTCGGTCGGCCGCGTTTTTTCTGATCATCCCGTCCCCCTCCTTGTCACCAGATGCTTCGTTTGACCGTTTTGCGGCTCAGCCAGTTCCCGCCCATGATGAGCGCAAATCCTATCACGGAATTGAACAATCCGACGGCGGTGCTGAAGCTGTACTCCATTTTGCCCAATCCCATCCGGTATACGAACGTGCCGATCACGTCGCCCGTCTCGTATACGACGGCATTGTACAGCATCAGAATTTGCTCTGTACCTGCTTCCATCAACCCGCCGATGCGCAGGATGAACATGAGCACGATGGTCGGTAGAATGCCCGGCAGCGTAATATGCCACATCTGTCTGATTCGCCCGGCTCCATCGATTGCCGCCGCTTCGTACTGATCCTGCCCAATGCCGGCGATTGCGGCAATATAGATGATCGCGTTCCAGCCGCTTTCCTTCCAGCCCGCCGTGAAAACGACAATGCTGCGAAACCAGTCGTTGTCGATCAGGAACGATATCGGACTTCCTCCGAGCCCGGCAATCAGCGCGTTGACAATGCCGGTTGAAGGCGAAAGGATGTTGATAAACAAGCCGGCAATAATCACCCAGGACAAAAAATGGGGCAAATAAATGATCGTCTGCACGGTCCGCTTGAACCACATGGCTGCCACTTCGTTGAGCAGCAAGGCGACGACGATCGGGATTGGGAATAACAGCACGACTTTGTACAGACTGATCAGCAGCGTGTTGCGAAAAACGCGGAAAAACTCATCGGATCGGACCAGCTTTGCGAACTGTTCCAAACCTACCCAGGGACTGCCGGAAATGCCATCAAAAATGTTGAAATTTTGAAACGCAATGACGACGCCATACATCGGGATGTACTTGAACACGAGCATAAACAGCAGTCCCGGGACCAGCAGCGCATACATGTCGAGATGAGTGCGAAACAGCCGCCAGCCTCTCCGTTCACTCCGCTTTCTCGTCCCGTCATTGCAACTCCCGTTTGTCGCCGTCCGTTTCATTCCATACCCTCCTCTCATCACTTGGGTGCCTTACATGTCATAGTATAGAATGGCTGGACCAACAGTTGTAGCGGACAAAACAGCAATCGCTAGTGCATTACCTCACACTTTGCCGGGACAACAAACGCAGCGGCGTCGGCGCCGCTCTACAGCGAATCAGGACGGAGCCTTTTCCGACAAAACCGTTTTCAAAGCGACCAAAATTGTCGTACCCGCTCCCGGAGCCGATCGGATCGAAAGGCCGCAGCCTTCGCCGGCATAAAGACGGATCCGCTCATGGACGTTATATAGACCGTACGAACTGCCTGCGCCGTGAAGCTCCTGCGAAGGGCTGGGGCGGCTCAGCAAGCTCCGTGCCAGATTTTCCTCCATCCCTGCCCCGTCGTCGCTGACAGCCAGCAGCAGCTTGTCTCCGCTCCTGCCTGCCGTGATGCGAATAATTCCATTTTTGTTATCCGTCATACGGATCCCGTGCATCAGCGCGTTTTCAACAAGCGGTTGCAGTGTCAGCTTGGGCATCATGAACGGTTCGATTCCGGATTCCATTTCGATTTCGTAACGAAAACTGGCCGGAAACCGATTCATCTGGATATCGAGATATACTTGCGCAAGCTTGATTTCGTCGCCCACGCTGACGACATCCCGCCCTTTGTTCAAACTGAGGCGGAAATAGCGGGACAGTTTTTCGATCATGAGGCTAACGTCATCCGCCTGGTGTCGAACCGCATTCCAATGAATCAGATCGAGTGTGTTGTACAGGAAATGGGGATTAATTTGCGCCTGCAGCGCCCGAAGCTGCGCCTCCCGCTCCATCACTTGGGCGCGGTAATTTTGCTCCATCAGCGACTTCATACGCAAGACCAACTGATCAACGCTTTCCTCCAGAATGACGAAGCCCCCGCCTGGCGCAGGTTTCTCCCCTAACCTTTCGACGCCTTCCCGGCGGATCGCGGAAATGACATGCTGAAGCCTGCGGTTGATGCTGCGGATGATGAATGCGAGCAAACCGAACATGAGGGCCAGGAAAAGGATGGAAACGGCAGTCAGTGTCGCCGCCCCTGCCGCTTGTCCCTGCTGCAGGGTGCGGCCGCTTATCGCAGCAGCCGAAACTTCGGCGGCAAGCCGCCATTCGGTCGCCTTTATGGGCGAAAACATCACCAACCTTTTCCCGTCGGCCGTTTCCGTCTTGATCATGCCCTCTTGTTTGCCTGCGTCCGCTTTTTCCGGCGCAAAGATCGGAATGGCGGTGCCGATCAATGCCGGATCAGGATGCCATACTACGACGCCTTCGTCATCGACAATATACACGACTGATTGATCCGGCATAACGACGCTGGCGATAATGTCGGTCAGCGAAGATGCGGCTACATCGATCAGCATCACGCCGGACAAACGGTCATAGCGGTTCGAATCGCGCAGCATGCGAGCCGCGGAAAAAATGGCGGCGCTCTCTCTGTTGAAAAAGCTCTCCCGGTATACGCCGGTCCACACGATCAGGCCGTTTGCCGCAATGACGTCTTCATACCAATCTGTTTCCTTCAGATCGTCCAGCGGAAAAACATTGACCCTCTCCGCAGCGATCAACTTGGTCTTATCGACGAACAAGCGGAGGCGAAACACGTCTTTGTTGCTTTGAACGGTGCCGATCAATTGCCCCAGGTCTTTGACAATTTGCAATTGCCCTGCTGAAGCCGCATTATCGCCGGCTTCGTCGAGATACGCAAACAAGTTTGCGTTCATCATCGTTGCGTTCGAAATATCGACGATTCGCTCCAGCCGATAGGACAAATTAATGCTCGCCTGCCGAATCGTTTGCAACAGGGACCGCGAAACCTCATCTTCGACGATCGCGGCCGAATGCTGGTAGAAACGGACGACCAAGATGCCGGCCGGAAGCGCAATGACGAGCAAATAAACAAACAGCCATTTGCGAAGCGCACCGTAGGGCGGAAGAGAACGCTTTAACCTGGCGACTGCATTGATCGTTCGGCGCATCGATATGCCTCCTATCCATTCTCATCCGAGCCGCTCCCGGTAGACGCTCGGCGTCATACCCACCACTTTTTTGAATTGTTTGGTGAAATAGCTGGCATCGGCATAACCGACGGCCAAACAAATGTCGTAAAATTTCAAGCGCGGATCGCGAAGCATTTCCTTGGCCTTCTCCATACGCACGTGTGTGACGTAATCATTGATCGTGCGTCCTGTTTCCTGCTTGAACAGCAAATTGACATAAGTCGGTGTCAAATAAACTTCCTTGCCGATATCAGCCACGGTCAAATTGTCGGCAAAGCGCTTTGCCACAATAGCTTGCACCCGTTCGACCAGATTGCGCAATTTGCCGGACCGACGTTCGTTTGTTCGGGAGCATGCCTGCGAAACGCGCTGCCGCACCAGCCTATGCAATTCATCAAGCGTTTCCTGACGCAGCAGTTGCTGCCAAAGCGCCGTGTTGACCGCTTCCGTCTCTTCCGGCTCGACGCCAAGCTCGAGCAGCACTTGATCGGCGAGCAGCATGATTTGCAGCGCGATGTTGCGGCCGTATACGAAGCCATCCTGGCGGATTTGCGCAAGTTTCGCGAACGACTCGTCCAAAACGGCTACCGCCGAGGTCTCTTCGCCGGCGCGAATGAGGAGCACCAGACGCTCCATCGCGGTGTACGACACACGATGTCCGTCTTCGTGCAGTGGCTCTAGACAATCCATCGTGATCACCCGATTTTTGCCAAGAAACCATTTGCGGCTGGCCGCTTCCCGCGCGGACGCAAACGCTTTACTAACGTTCGCGAGCCCTGCCGCGCGCTCGCCGACACCGATGGTGACGCTGATCCGCAGCCACCGCTCCACATTCTCGCGAATTTCTCCCGCGAGCTGAAGCAGTTTTTCCTCGCCGCCGTCTCCTCCATAAAGAAGAGCGGCAAATTCTCCGCTCTGCGATTCGAATATATAGCCGCCCATATGGCGTTCAATGAGTTCTTGGCAAATATTGATCAGCGCATAGGCAAGCAGCTGCCGTTCCCGCTCCGTGCGCGATTCGAAAACCTCCGCCCGGTTGTCGACGCTAACGACCAGTACCGTGTAGAGATCGTCGACCGGCAGTTCGAGACTGAGAAATACGAGCCTTTCACGC
This sequence comes from Paenibacillus cymbidii, assembly GCF_004764705.1. GTDB lineage: Bacteria > Bacillota > Bacilli > Paenibacillales > NBRC-103111 > Paenibacillus_AN > Paenibacillus_AN cymbidii. The sequence continues at coordinate 322,998 of NZ_SHLX01000005.1, forward strand.
AGACGATTCGATTGCAGAGGACCGTCCTCCAGCAGCGAGAGCAGGAACCGCTCCCGCAGCAGCGGCATGCTTTCGCGCAGCTTATCTTGCATCTCACGATCGATGCGCGCCTTAGCATCCTCCATTCGTAATTCGGCAACGACACGTTCCACCACGATGCGAAGCTCCCGCAACACAATAGGCTTAAAAATATAGTCGACCGCGCTGACCTGCATCGCCGACTTCAAATATTCGGCGTTGTCATGGCCGCTGACGAAGACGATCTTCACTCGTGGATCCCGGTCGCGCAGCTTGCGTGCAAGCAGGGTTCCATCCATCTTCGGCATCCGGACGTCAGTAATGACGATATCGAATCGGTTCTGTTCGGCCATCCGTAATGCAACGTCGCCGTCGTCCGCTTCTCCAGCCGGCTCGATGCCGCAGCTTATCCAATCAAAACATTCGCGAAGACCGGCTCGTGTTGCCGGCTCGTCATCCACAATCAGCAATTTGTACATTCGCAAGCCCCCCTTAATCCGGATGACGTCCATTTCTTTCATTATACAAAAATACGGTCAATACCGGCTGGTATGATTGCCAAATCGCTGGTGCATGACAAAAAAACGACACATTAACGCCTGGCGTTTGCCGATGACGCAAAATCCGGACAAACCGACCTCATGTCAGTTTGTCCGGGACAAGAAAAACGTGTTACTGCGCATAAAAGTAGCTTCGGAAAAGGCAGCGTCACCCCAACAATATATCCGTATGGTAATAGCATGAACCGGGCGTTATTGTGTTTCGTTGCGCAACAGGCAAGATATAAACCTCTAGCGCAATGCCGTTCTTATGTGCCTCTACTTCCACCCTATGGGTTCCAGCAGCTAAAGTCAGCTCTGCCCATTGTTGCTTCGGGGCGCGATGATACGCCGGCATAAACTCCAACGTTTCCATGCATGCAATGATAACTTGACCGTTTAGCTTCAGCTTTATGGGACCATTAGCTGCTGAAATGAGTCGAACCTTGCGTTCGATCGGATTAGTCAGCGTAGTTTGCGCTCGGTAGGCTCCGTCAGCCAACAATTCATCAGAATCCAGTCCAAATGCCTTTTCCCAGTCCAATCGGTTCCCAGGGACATATATTTCTTTTCCCTCGTCACCTTCCGGTCCCCAGACGATCCACTTTGACGCACTGACCAGTGAGAAAGACACTTTCTGAACAGCCCATACCGCATTATCATGACTCCTTGTCCAACGAAAAGCGAGCAAGTGGCTTGCAGTTGCAACCGTTGATGCTCGGATTTCTGCGTCCCACTGGAAGGATTCGTCAGGCTGCAGGCTGACCTCATGCGCATTCGGACCTTCCCAGCCCAAAGGCAATTCAAGCGCGATGTTGCCGACAATAGGGGTTAGCGAACGATTCGTAAAAGTGAAATGCAATGTCTTCCTTTGACCCGCTCCAATAGCCGGACCTTCCGAGCCAAAGTCAATGACCAGTTCGGCGTCAGGACAGCTTCGAGTTCCTTGGGGCAGCAAATAGCGAACCGATGTTGCTTTTCTATCCCAAAGCTCAATTATTGCTGGATCAGACTCTTCTGATCCATCCGAATTCGGTAGTCGGTTCCAAGATGTTAAAAAGTCGGCATGCACCAGAATGCCCGTGTCCCAAGCGGCCAATATCTGTTTGCCCATTCGGATTGTTCGGCAGGTAAGCTCGTCCAAATTTTTAGGCGCAGGGAATCCTTTGATTGGAGGACTGACAACGATTCGATCACCAATCGGATTCGCCCACTTTTCAGGCAAGCCTTCCGCTCCCAGCAGCATTCCCAATATAGCACCCAGAGTTGCCGCGGTACAATCCGTATCGTAACCGCAGTTGACGGCTTTCAAAATAGCATCTTCAAAATCTTCACCATACAACCATCCAAGGATTGTAAATGCTATATTTTGCGGAGTGTCTGAAAAATTTTCATCGCCGTGGTGTTGCAGAATAAGCGAACGCGCTTCTAACCAATCTTTCCCTTCCTGATGCCAACGAATCAGATCTTTCAGCGCTTTGGCGGTGCGGCACTCCCCGGGGATATAGCTCATTCCAATTTCGATCAACCGATCCCGGTCGTTCTCAAAGAAAATGGCGCTCTCCAAAGCAGCAAAAAACATTTCACCATATACTCCCTCCCCGCCAGCATGGTCTACAATCGCATCATGATATGCATAGCGAGCCGCAATTCCCGGCGCTCCAGGTGCCGTCATTGCCCATATTTCAGAACGTATAGGAGACCCCATACAGTTGTTGAATGGATTGTTGAACCAACCTGCAACCGGCGGGAGAAGACCTCTTCGCAAATTCGTCAGGGCATAACCGTATTCATCATACTGGAAAAAGACGTGTTCCAACCATTCTTGCCCAAGCTCATGAGCAGTCAATCCCGGACCATACTGCTCTAAGGCGTGCAGCCACACCAATTGCAAGTCCAAGTCATCATTTTCCAGCGGACCGTCCGGCAGCTCCCGATAATAGGTCAATTCAAGCAACTCTTTTATGCCTTCGACCGGTCCTCCAAGCGTCCCCCCAATATTTTTACCAAGCCATCCCCCGTATACGATGCGATAGTAGTCTTGTTCATTTAATATGCTTGTATTCATGTGAAAACCTCCGATGTCGGCTATTAAGGCGATGACCTCGTATTGGAGCGGTTCCTTGATCGATCCATGCCTTCGATTCGATAAAACACTAGCCCTTTACAGAGCCAATTACTAGTCCTTGAAGCATATACTTCTGAGTGAAAAGAAATAACACAATGATCGGTAATACCGTCATCACACTCGCGGCAAAGATGGGACCGTAATCAACCGACTGATTATTGCCGATAAATTGATAGATTAATGGCATTAATGTCATGTGCTTCTGTTGATTCAGAAAAATCAACGGGGTTAAAAAATCATTCCAAAGCCCATAAACGTGGGTGATCACGTAGGTGCCTGTAGCAGGTAAAAGAAGCGGGAATACGATGGTCCAAAACATGCGGAATTTCCCTGAACCGTCAATGCTGGCTGACTCCTCAAGCTCCCGGGGGATTGACTTGGTAAATGCGGAGTACAAAAAGGCGGTAAACGGGATTTGCCCCGCAGTATAGAGAATGATAAGAAAAGTTCGTGTATTCATTAAATGCAAGGAAATGGCTAGCTTAAATAAAGGAATCAGGTTCCCGATGGACGGGATAATCATACCTGATAATAAAAATAGGTAAGCGAACCGAAAAAATTTCTGATTCATTCGAGTCAGAATATATCCCGCCATCGACCCGATTATTATCGTTAGCATCAATGTACCAAGGGTAACGATCGTACTATTCATCAGCCCTTGGAAAAAATTGATTTTCTGAAATATTTTCTCGTACGAACCTAAATATAATGTCGTTGGAAAGCTGAAAGCATTATAAAAGTCCTTCGGTTCTTTAAAACTGCCTACGAACAAGAAGTAAATTGGATATAGAAATAGGAATGAAATGAGAATCAACAACATTTCCAGCGGGAGTGAAGTCATTTTTCTTTGGCTCACTTTACAACTCAACCTCCCGACTGCGTGTGATGGAAAGCTGTATTAAGGTTAACCCTACGATGAAAACACTTAAAATAACGCCGGCAGCAGAAGCATACCCATAATCGCTGTCATGAAACGCCGCATTGAAGGTGGCAAGATATATGGTATATGATGCTTGACCGGGTCCGCCGTTCGTTAAGATAAAGGGCAAATCGAATAATTTTAGCGCCCCCACTACCGTTAAGAACATGACGACCGTAACGGTTGACATCAACATGGGAAGGGTAATAGTGCGGAATAAAGTCATCCCCTTTGCCCCTTCAATAGAGGCCGCTTCATAAATGTCTTTTGGGATGGATTGAAGTCCTGCCAAATAAATCACGGCGCAGAACCCGATGGCCTGCCACTGTGTTAGTAATATAATCGTTGGAAATGCAGTCTTAACCGTACCCAACCAATCATACACCCATTGCTCAAGACCGAGATTAGTTAAAATACTGTTTAATACACCGCCGTATTTCAGCAGCTGGCTCCAAATGACGGAAGTGACCACCATGCTGATGATGACCGGAAAGTAAAACGCCGTTCGCAAATAAGCACGGGTTCGAAGATTTTGATTTAATACAACCGCCAATGCCAATGCAACGATGTTCTGAATAACGACGCCGAAAACCGCCATTTTCATTGTGTTTTTCAGGCCTTGAATCATCCGAGGATCCGTAAAAAAAGCTGAATAATTGTGAATTCCGATATATTTCGCCTTGCTAACTGCATTCCAATCGGTAAACGAATAAAAGATGCTCAAAATAAACGGATAATAATTGAATACCGAAAAAAGCAACATTGCTGGCAATAGAAAGATAACCGCTGTTATATAGGCGCGCTGCTTCATGCTCACTTCCATCACCCTGTCTATAAATTGTATTGCCGTTAGTCTAATTAAGGAATAAAATCCCAGTCGCAGTTACACTGCGACTGAGACCGTATGAAAGGAATCACTCCGGAGCGAGACTGATTTTACTCTTGTTATCTTCGAATTTCTTCTGGGCCGCTTTCAAATCATCCGGATTGAATTTTACGCCGGATACGATTTTCGTTACCTCTTCTACCAGAACATCATTTCCTTGGCCAATATAGCCTGTCCAATCATTATGTGACTTCGCGCTTTTTACAAAGGATAATACTTCGTTCATGACTGGATTGTCATATTTGACGTCAATTCCGTCAATCGCCGAGGTGAAAAGGCTGCCGTTCAAAAACGGGGCATACACCTCGGGGCTTAAAATAACGGCAACAAGGTCCTTGGATTGTTGCATTAATTCCGTCTTTGCATTTATGGATAACGTTTGGTCGGTGGTTGGAGAAAGATCGACGTATCCTTTATCGTCGGAGACAGGAAAATAACCAAGGTCGAATTTCGCTGCGCCTTTCTTAAAATTATCATCCGCCGTACCCGGCATCCATGGGCCTTGCATAATCATCGCGGCTTTGCCAGATGTAAACAAATCGGCCGATTGCGGCCAGTCGATACTGAGCGCATCTTTGTTCACATAATCTTTTTCCTTCAAAGTTTGGAAGTACTGCATAGCCGCCTGCATTTCCGGTCCATCCAAGCGTTTTATTCCATCATACAAATTCCTGCCGTACTTATCGTCGCTGCTATATCCATAGTTTTGAACTACCGCATTAAAAAACAGTTTTACAGTCCAAGTGTCTTTAAACCCAAGCGCCAGTGGAATAATGCCGGCTTTTTTTATTTTTTCGCTAGCAGCGAATAATTCTTGCGTGTTCTTCGGAGCAGCGATACCAAGATCGGAGAATATTTTCTTGTTATACCAATATCCAGGGATGCCTACGCCCATTGATGCACCAAACACTTTCCCGTCATATTTCTTGTATTCGTCCTTCGTTGCAAGGTAGGTAAACGATTTTTTCACGGAAGGAATTAACTTGCTAGCCCATGGTTCATTGGACAAATCGGCCAAGTATCCACCTTCCGTATATTTGTTCATGGTCGAATTAAAGATGACATCTGGTGCGGAATTCGACGCTAATTGGGCTGTCAATTTGCTCGAGTACGCTGCACCCAGCGTAATTTCCCATTGAATTGTCGCTTTCGGATAAATCTTTTTGTAGGCCGTTTCAATGTTCGTTTTGAAATTCTGCATGACCTGACGATCATCGATAAACCAGGCGCCAACTCGAATCGTAAATTCTTTTTGCTTTGCCGCATCCGGTGTCGAAGATGGAGCCGCACTGGCAGCACCTGTCGTTGCCGCGGCGCTTGGTGCGCTGCTGGCCTGCGTCTCCTTTTTGCTGCTGCATCCAGCCAATAAAACGCCGAATGTCAACATAATCGAGCATAAAACTATTGTCATTCTTTTCAACGAATACCACCCTCTCATTTGCCTTTTTACTTGTGGTTTCATTTTATCATCTGCTGAAAGGGACCAATAATAGCTGTAATTTACCTTATTAAAGGCTATTTTTTACTCATTCGTACCTCTTCTCGATATTGACCAGGGGATTTACCGACATTTTTTTTAAAGATTTCGCTAAAGTGATTCGCATCCTTAAAACCAACGGCATACGCCACCTCATAAGATTTGAGATCCGTTTGTATTAAAATTCGCTTCGCTTCCTCAATCCGGTAATCGAGCAGAAAGTCTTTAAAGTTCTTCTCCGTTTCTTTCTTGATGATCCGACTCAGATACGAATAATTGACATTTAGCCGTTCCGCAATCATCTGCAGCGTAAGATCCTCAGCATAATGCTGTACGATCATTTTCTTCATCTCGTGGATCAATCGTGAGGAGAAATCCGCCTTTTTCGTTTGAATTTGCTCAATCACTTGACGAAGGTAGGATTCGAGAAACTGCATCAGATCCGTTAAAATATTAAAAGCGAGCAGCTTTTCCCTAATCTCCACACGCTGTCCTGAAGATGTTGAAATCCCGTATTCTTGCAATAAAGACTCGGAGGATTCAATAATCTGCATATTAAAGTTTTGAATTTCGACCTTATTAAAGCCTTCCGTCAGCATTTTCTTGTAGGTGGAACGAAGGAATCCATATACCTCGTCCCAATCCCCTTTCTGCAGCAGCAGTGAAATTTCATTGCGCGAGATTTCTTGGGATCGGTTATGATCAAAGAACAATTGATCCAGAGCTTCATGGGCAATGATTGATTTTTTGCCTAACAGCATCCGGTATTCCATGCATTGGCCAATTTGCCGGATCCCCTCCGGCAATTGCAGAAACGAGGTTAGATGACGACTAACTCCAATCGATATACTTAGTGCGGCATCTTCCTTGCAAGCTGCCATAATCATTCTTGCCAAGTTCATAACGTGCGTCGAAGAGGGCTCCCCCATTTCATATAGATCATCAAAAAGCAAATAATAAATACCTGTTTGCGGAAGGGCAGTCCAAAAAGAAAAGGAGCTGTTTTTGAGGATCGCATCGATTTTGTCTTTCAATCCCAAACGGGAAAAAGGTTGATACACATGATCCGCATCAGGCGAATTATCGATATCCACATACAACAATCGAAAGGATGTATCATCCACATCATGATCGTTAAGCCACCATCGATTTTCATCATCCGAGTGAGCGGGATTACCCAAAAAAGCAAAAAATTCATCCTGCCAAAGCCATTCATTTTGGTGGGAAACGTATTTACGTAATAGAACGACACTTTTAACCAAATCTTCTGGTTTGAACGGCTTGGTTATAAAATCTACAATCCCCAGCTTTATCGCGTGCCTTGCATATTCAAAATCACTGTATGCGGTTAAAAAAATAATCGGCAACTCGGGGCGATCCTTTTTCACCTTCTCCGCAAATACAATACCGTCCATTATAGGCATTTTAATATCCGTAATGAGCACATCCGGCTTCAACCGGGTCATGATTTCGTAAGCTTCAAGTCCGTTGGAAGCAGTTCCTACCACCTTGCAGCCCGCATGCTTCCATTCCGGCAGATCAGCGATAAACTCGCGAATTTCTTGTTCATCGTCAACAATTAATATATTCAAAGGGTTCTCTCCTTAAAAAGGGATTTAATGAAAAGTAATCGGCAAGGTTACCCTGGCAATCGTAATGTTCGTTTCTTGCAATAACGTGACCCCATAATCATGACCGTAATGAAAAAGGATGCGAGTATTGACATTTTGCAATCCAGAACCAAGACCTTTTCGTTCATCATGATGTTCAGGTGCTTCGACAGGGTTACCAACCGAATTTTCTACTTCAATGATTAATTTGAAATCCGCTTCATAGGCCCTCACAACAACACGACCCTCAATTTGAAGTCGATCTATTCCATGTACAAACGCATTTTCCACAAGCGGCTGAAGAATGAGCTTTGGGATGGGAATAGACTTATAGGTGTCGGGAACATCAATTTCGAAATGCAGTCGGTTTCCATAACGCAGTTGATGAATTTGCAAATATTTCTCTACAAAGAAAATCTCCGTTTTCAATGGTACGAATGTATCCCCGGGCGCAATTGAAAAGCGGAAAATACCGCCAAGATTTTGCACAATATCGGGAATATGATCGGATCCTTCTTTGGTTCTCGAAAGAATACTAATGTACTCTAGTGTGTTATATAAAAAATGGGGATTGATGTACATCCGTATCGCGGCTAATTCCGCTTCCTTCTGCAACAGCCCGGATTTATAGTTTTTTTCAATTAACTCTTGCGTCCTCATAACCAACTGATTGTATCCATTACAAAGGACAGCAATTTCATCCGTTGTTCGAACGTCGTTCATCAATCCATATTCTTCTTTTTCCGCCTTTCGCATCAATCGAGTCAACCTCATAATTGGCGCACTCACCCTTCTTAGAATCCAAAAAGTGATGAGAATTACAGCGAACCAGGAAATGAGTGTAACATAGACAGAGAAGAAGGCCTGCTTGGTAATAATTTGGCCTGGTTTTGAAGGAATCAGATAGACATATTGAAAATCGGAGTATCGGGACTTTTGGGTTAGGGACACTTTGTTTGTCTGCAAGTGAAGATTTATTAACTTGCCAATTTTACTATCATCGTTTGCAGATACGACAATATTATTGGCATTCGTTATGTAGAAATCATCATGCGGGAACTGCTCGTAAAGCTTCGTAACCTTCCGGACTTCAAGTGTCAGTATTAATCTCCCGATTTCAGTACCTGTACTTTTGTCGAATATTTTAAGATTGCAGGCCATTCTGTTGCGATCTGTGAAAAAGGCCCATTGCGGGATATAGTCAAACTCAAAGGGCATAATTTGGAATGCTTCGTCAAATTCAAGCGCAGTATTCGAACCTACGGAATAACTTTTTCCACTATTGCTTCGCAAATAAATGGTGTCCACAAAATCACCGACTGTTCGTTTCACATCCGTTTTTTCTGCTTGAAGAACATTCATGACAATAGGCTCTAATTCGTTCTGCTGCGCCTCATTCTTGCTTATCAGCAAAGTGGTGATAAACTTATTTTGACCCGTAAGATTGAGTTGTTTCGAGATGGCAGACAAGGTGCCATCTATTTTTTCCGATACTTCGGATAGGGTTTGCTGGGCAGTTTCGGTCGATTTCTTTTCCAATAAATTTTTCGATTTAGCATAGAATGAAACGCTAACAATTGATAACGGTACTAAGGTTAGCAGCGAGTAAAGAATGAGCATTTTGTACAATAACCTTGTTCGAATCCATTGAATCACTTTCAAAGGAACGCCCCCTAACGGACTTTCACCCTTAAGCATCATGAGCTGCCGGGCGCACACAAAACGACGATCCAGAGACCGTCGTTTTGATTATACGATATTTTTACACTTGGAATAATACCGTTGAATTTGTCGCGATGTCTATTACACTTTCCTTATACGATCCTCCATAAGTCATGCCGAAGGTGTAAGAGCCGGACAACAATTCCTTGCTGATTTCGCCGCCGCTTGTATTGCCGATGGTCCGCCAGCTTCCCGCATAATATTTCACCGTTCCGCCGTCGACCAGATTCCCCAGGCTATCCTTCAGCTGTATCTTGACGTTGATCGTCTGGAATACGACCACTGCGTTTGTTCCGGTATTTTGCACCATTTCCTTGTATGTTCCTTCATAAGTCATGCCGAAGGTGTAAGAGCCGGACAACAATTCCTTGCTGATTTCGCCGCCGCTTGTATTGCCGATGGTCCGCCAGCTTCCCGCATAATATTTCACCGTTCCGCTGTCGATCAGATTCCCTTGGCTATCCTTCAACTGTACCTTGACGTTGATCGTCTGGAATACGACCACTGCGTTTGTTCCGGTATATTGCACCATTTCCTTGTATGTTCCTTCATACGTCATGCCGAAGGTGTAAGAGCCGGGCAACAATTCCTTGCTGATTTCGCCGCCGCTTGTATTGCCGATGGTTCGCCAGCTTCCCGCATAATATTTTACCGTTCCGCTGTCGATCGGATTCCCTTGACTATCCTTTAGCTGTACCTTGACGTTGATCGTCTGGAATACGACCACTGCGTTTGTTCCGGTATTTTGCACCATTTCCTTGTATGTTCCTTCATACGTCATCGCGAAAGTGTAATTTTTATTCGGTAAAGATCTGCTTACTGATCCGGAAGCATCGGTTACGCCAAAATCCTTCCATCCTCCATCATAATATTTAACTATTCCGCCGTTCAGCGGATTCCCGTTGCTGTCTATTAGCTGGACTTTTACAGTTGTTGCAGCAAGAGTAAAGCTAAGAATCTGAGGGAGTTCAACATTCCCTGCTTGATCCTCTGATTGATAGATCATGGTATACCGGCCTTGCTTGTCAAACATAACAGCCGACGAATAAAGCTGCCATGTCGTCCCATTATCCAGACTGTACTCTGTTTTCGCTATACCTGACAAGCTATCGCTGCCGGTTAATGTTACCGTGACCGGATTTACGTACGAACCATTTAGTCCATCCGGCTGCAAAGGCGATACGGTAGCTGCAGTAACAGGCGCTATCTTATCGATATTGCTTACCGCATAATTCGTTATATTGGATAAGTTTCCTGCGTCATTCGTTCCTCTTGCGTACACCGTGTCATTTTCAGAAACAACAACAGGAACTGTATATGCTGTCCATGTGCCACTTGCACCCACTTTGTATTCTTTCAACACCGCATCTGAGGGATAGCTGATCGTTACAGTCACATCGGTGTTGGTCGGCGCTGTAATATCTGCTGCAAAGACTGCATCTGCCGGAGTAGTTTCTATTACTACTGTGTAGATCGTTGTTGTAGTTCCATCCTCTGCTGTTACTGTAATGGTAGCAGTCCCAGGCAGTAACACTGTTTGACTAACCGCAACATTCGCACGACTGTCAGTCGTTGTAGCGGTTACGGTTGGAATACCGGATGTCCCTGCCGGCATTACGACGCGGTAACTTGTAGTTCCTGCTGCAAACCCTTGGATTGCTGTGCCTCCGACGTTAATTCCGCTTAGTCGAGAATCATGCGACTGGGCATCATAATAAACCTCCACACTACTTACTCGAGCTATGCCCAATGGATCTCCCTTGTAGCATATAATTCTGATCTTATTTGTTATAACTTCAGGGAATAACAGGGTAATGGAAGATTGCTGGTTATCTTTTATAGATGCAAGATTTACCCAATTATCGCCATCCCAGTATTGAACATCAAAATCTCGCATTTGATAACCAGACCCGGTTGAATAAACCTCAACATGGTTCATAGTAGTCGGTTGTGCAAATTGCACCTGCAGCCATTGAGGGTTATCATAGGATGTCCATTCCGATTCATTCGTAGGGATGATCGACGTCCAGCCCTTCCAATCCCCATGCTGGCTTGTAATGGCTTTGATCGGCCGATAGTCATTCCCATAATCTGCCGAGGATGCCGTCACTGTAGCGCCTACAAGCAATGGATTCGTAATAATGTCGATTATTTCAGGTATTGTAATGTCGTACGAAGCTTTAAGCCCTGAACCATCTAGAGCGGTTGCTACTACTTTTACAACGCCTTCTTGCTGCAATTTAATGACGCCAAATTCGCTGATTTTTGCTTTAAAGGTTGGCGTTACGCCATCAACCTCGTAAACGGCCCACGAAACTCTTTGATCCAAGGTATTACTTGGTTCAAAATAAGGCAAGAGTTGATTACTGCCGCCATCTTTAATCGTAAGCGATTGTGCTTTGTCTGGTGGATTCGGATTGTCCTGCCTCGTAATGATAACCGTTTTCGAAGCCATCATGGAGTCATCATCCGTTGATGCGGTAACCAGTACTTTCCCGTTTTTCATTGCACGAAGCATGCCGTCTTGATTGATGGTTGCCAAATCGGTATTTGTTCCATCCAAATTCGTTACTTTCCAGTTTACACTTATCGATGATTGGCCAGGATTTACCGCTGCCGTCATCTGCAAGCTTCCGTTCTGCGTAAAAATCGTCGTAGCATTGTTTGCACTTGATACAATAAGCTTCGACGCAAGTGAGGATTCACTTGACGTAACCAACAGCACCCAATCGTTCTTATCAGGTCTTTCCGGTATGACCCATTGACCGTTAACAGGTATTACTTGATTGGATATAAGCGTATACTCTCCCGTTCTTGTGTTATACCATTGTGCTTTATATACCGTGTTTGCCATTTGAGTAATGGTACCTGTTGCTCTATTTTGGGTATCTGCAAAATAAGCGACGTAAGTTTTGTTGCCCTCAACCGCCAGGTATGATTTGTTGTTCTGGGTGAAATCGGCATTCGTTGTGTCCGTGAAGCTCGGAGTAAGCTTCCACCATTGCAAACTGGAATAGAAATTTTTGAAATAAGTCATTTGACTGCCCGCTGGGGCATTTAATCCATCGAACCATCGATAATAGGGCCCATAGTGAAACCAATTGTCCGGTGATTGATTATTCGCCCAAACCCCTTGTGCCCCGTAACCAAATCCAAATGAACCATTTTGAAAAGCCTTATACGGAGATGTACGAGCATCGTCTGTCGGTTCATCGTTAAATTCATAGCGAGTTTCATAGCTGATATAGGGTTTTGATGTAGAGTAATTCCAGAAAGATTCAAATAAAGATTTCAATAAATCCACAGGCTGCGCCGCAAACCAGGAATGATACTCTTTATCTCCCCATGTTGTCGCAAGAGCAGACATGTTTTCCATATGTGCTGTCAATGGATGCTGATAAGCATCGCTATCATGTATTGCTTTTGCAATCGTTTGCCAATAGCTTGGATCTATGGCGCCATAAAAATTCGGATCGCTTTCTTGTGCGATAGTCCACAACACAGGATAGGCGCCATACCGCGCTTGCCAGAATCTGCCCAACTTTTCAAGTGTATTGGCATCCGTAACATTCAATCCGCTTGTGAAAACCAGCGCCGCGTTGGCATGAAGAAGTCCAGCATCGGCAATATATTGAAACTTTTTATCGATTTCCTGAAATCGTGCTATATCTGCCTGTTGAACCCCATTTGAAAGATTAAGGATTACCTTTGGCGTAAGAGGTTCGGATTGATATACGGTGAAACCTTGACTTACGCGATGATCGACCGCATATTTAAATTGTGAATCGATCCCGTCGACGTTCGATGAATAGTAGTCCTCTGCCGGCATGGTCCAATGCGTATCACCTAAATAAAAGAAAGGCGTTCCGTCTTGGTAAGAAAAATAACGTTCATTGGGGTTTGTGCGAACAAAGCCGTGCTTGTAAATGTCCAATGATCCGCTGTATGGAACAGCAGTAAACGATATTGGCGCGCCAAAGGTAAGGCCTGTGTTTGTTGAATCGGTAGTTTGTGTAGTAACAGTCCACTCCCCAACAGATGTGGGTGCGAATCTCACCTTCCAAGTATTTCCGCCATCCCAGAAAGCCGGACGTGTCAACGTTTCCCCGGCAGGCCCCGTGAAAGTAGCCGTCACATCTACATCCATAAATGGATTGGTGTAGATTTCGGAACTGGCTAGTGAGAACTCCATGTTACGCCACTGCTCTACAGAAGATTCAATCACAACATCTGTTGTGTCAATTATACCAGGCCCATCGTTAGCTGTTGCCTGAACGGTCACAATACCCGGTGCTATTGCTGTTAAATATCCGGTTGCTGCATCAATTGAGGCTGCTCCGGTTGACCCTGACTTTGCGTGAACACTCCAGGTTATACTTTTGTCTGTTGCTGAGCTTGGTAGCACTTGTGCATTCATTTGCATGGAGAAATCCTTTACGACAGTCATCGTGGCAGAGCCTGTTACTTTTAGGTGTTCAACAGGAGTAACATGAGAGGAATACACTTGAAATTCATATATATCCGACCAATCCTTTGTCGTTAATCTTACGTACCTGCCATGTGTTCCCGATGGCAATAAAGCCCCAAATATATTGGAATTATGTAATGCGTCGGTGGCAGTAGTATCCTGCAAATATTCATATTTACCGACACTACCGTCTCCAATAACAACTTGACTCCATGTGACGGCATCATCTGAAACATAAAGGGTGTTGGTTCCATTCCACAGCCTATTGAAATAAATTTTGACGTAATCGACATTTATTTTTTGACCGAGATCTACGTAAAAATCAACAAGGCCATATCCCCCCGACATCGAACTCAGGTTGCCGTCTGTTAGGTTGCTTTTAACGCCATCGTTAAATGTCATATTGTTGTATCCTGTTACAAGCGCCCCTTCTGAAACAAGGTTTAGCCCTAACGGCAATTCAGAATACAATTTCGAAGCATTTGCTTTAACACTGCCGATTGGTATAATTGACAAAAATAAAATAAGAACTAATAACCTGCTCATGAAATGCTTTACATTATGGATTGTCATTGTTTGATAATAAACCTTTGACATAATTTCACCCCTTCAAATGATGATTATAGATTTTTTTGCAATTAAATTTTATCATCTGCTGGAAGGGACCAATTATAGCTGAAATATACTTTTTACTCGGCTATTTTTTACTTATTCGTACCTTAGACGGACAATACACATTTGTACGAATGATTTTTGGCAATTCGTCTGCATCTGGAAGGACGATCCTTTACGGAGATCGCACAAATTCTGGGCTGCACTTATCAAAGCATCAGTATCTTTATGGGTTGATGACCAGGAAAATGGTCTTGCAGGCATGGATATGGACCACGCACATGTTTCATTCAATAAATGGTAATTTATTACTAATTTGAAAAATATTATATGACGCTTCTCCTTTTGCGTATCATAAATATCTTCATTATTGTATTGAAAAACAGAACTGAAAAACATGACATTCCTTTGTGTATAGTTATCACATTTTTGGGGTTTGGTCTGCATGCAAACTCACGATCCTGGTTCTTTTGGATAGATCTCGGCTTACGATTGTTGAGCCAACGACAACATCCGGATCGGGGAAATAATGAAATTCCTTTCTGCCGCAGCACTGCAATTTCAAAGTCTGCAACAATCGGTAAATATTCTTGTCCAAATGTCACTGACGCCGTAAATAGACGGGAATGAGGTCGATGAAGGCCAACAACGGTTGTTGTTGTTGGCCCTCGATTCAGATGGCAATCCGGTACGTTTGTTTTTCGCGCAAATAATAGGAGATGGAGCCGAACGTGACATACCAAACCCGGTCCATTTCCAGCCGGCCTACCCGGCTGAGACCTTCGCCAAGATTTAGCTCCACGCGATCGCCGCAGTGCAGCGCATAGACGCCACTCAGCCTTTGGACTTCCCAGCGGTCGTCTTCCCGGTTGTACGCCAGATGTCTACGGTAGAATAAAAATACCCAAAATGATCAAAGTGATTTCCCCAAAATAATCGTGCAAAATTCCCCACTTTAATCGTGGGAAAAATGGACCGAATCTAGCGCCTGAGCTACCCTAATCGTAG
>NZ_SHLX01000060.1 GCF_004764705.1 Paenibacillus cymbidii
TTACAATCGCACTCGCATCCATTCGTCAATTGGTTACCTCACCCCGCATTTATGCGAAAAAAGGTACTACGAGCAACAGCAGATCGCTTAAATTGTGTGTCTACTTTCTTGACAAAGGTACAAAACGTTGCTGCAAGGCTGAAATCAGCCTTATTTCACCCGCCGCTTGCTGAAACGTTGCTGTAAGGCTGAAATCAGCCTTATTTCGCCCGCCGCTCGCCGAAACGTTGCTGCAAGGCTGAAATCAGTCTTATTTCACCCGCCGCTTGCTGAAACGTTGCTGTAAGGCTGAAATCAGCCTTATTTCGCCCGCCGCTCGCCGAAACGTTGCTGTAAGGCTGAAATCAGCCTTATTTCGCACACCGTGAATTTAGACCGCTCGCCGAAACGTTGCTGTAAGGCTGAAATCAGCCTTATCCTCACAGCGGAATGGTTAAATCGGATCAAAAAGAGGGAGATTTTTGTCGGAAAAGAGGGAGTCGTATTTTGTCGATAATTTAGAAAAGAGGGATATGCGATCGAAGGGTGTCAAGATATACTGAAATTATTCGGATAACAAATGGAGGAATCAGGATGAGCGACTGGACGAATGAAAAAACGAACGAAGTGCTGAAGGCGGTGTACGCCAAGGCGGCGACGGATAAGGCGTTTCGTGCGCTTGTGCTGGAAAACCCGAATGAGGCGGTCAAACAAGCGGCGGATGTCGAGGTGCCGGCTGGGTTTAAGGTGCGTTTCGTGGAAAATGTCGGGGCGGACGCAACGTTCGTATTGCCCGACTTTATCGGCGACAGCGAACTGTCGGACGAACAGCTCGAAGCGGTAGCGGGCGGGAAAAAGAAGAAAAAGCACGACAATGACGATGATGACAACGATAACGGCAAAAGCGGCCCCATATCCGGCCCCGTCCAGAGCGGTTCGATGAAGCAATTTCACGGCGTTTGTGTCGATTAGTTTCATAAAGAGGACGATCGGAGCCGGCAGCGGAAATCGCGCTGGCTTCTTTGCCGGTCGGGTGATACAGGATGGCGGCTAAACGCAATGACGGGGACGAGTGGCTGCAGACAATAACGGCGCGTTCGAGCGGTCTCGCGGAGCGGCTGAGCGACCGGTTTGTGCCGGAGACGGCCACAACCAACAACGCTGAAATGGCGGCTGCGGAACGGCTGCGACGGTGGAGCGAGGCGGTCGGCAAAGGCGATGCCGCAGCATTCGCCGGCCGGCTGGCGCTTTCGGGTTGGACGGCGGACGATGCCGCCCGGGCGGTGCGTCCGGTACGGCTGCGTGACGACGCCGCTCTGCCGGATTGGGCGGAGATGCTGCGGCTGTTCGCGGAGCGGCTGCACATTGCAGGCGCTGCGCCGGATGCCGCGTTGCCGGAGAGACTGCGGCAGCATCCGCTATGCGAACCGGGCAAGCCGCTTGCGTTCGAGCACGCGCTGCTGCCGTTCGTCGAAGCCGGCGCAGACTATGCGGCCGGACGGGGCGGGGAACTGTCGCGTTTGCTTTCCCCCCGGGCTTGGCGCGATGCGGGGCGGCATTTGCTGCGAGGGCTGGCGGAAGTTTCTTGCAAGACGTTGGATCTGGAATTCAGGCTGTTTCGCATGGGCCGTTTTCCGCTGCCGGGCAGCACGGAGCTGTATGACGGCTTCGTTCGCCGGCTGCTGGAGGGAGACTGGTTCAGGCTGCTGCAAGAGTACAGTGTGCTGGCGAAACTAATGGCAACCGCCATTCTCCAGTGGACGGCGACGCTTCACGAGTTTATTCGGCGTTATGCCGAGGACGAAGTGTGGCGCGACAGGCAGTTGACAAGCGGCACCGCGTCAGCCGGCACGATCGACCGGCTGGCGCTGGGCGTGTCCGATCGCCATAAAGGCGGCCGTGCCGTCGTGATCGCCACGCTGGAAGGCGGAGGCAAGATTGTCTATAAGCCGAAGCCGCTGCAGCTCGATACGGCATACGCCGGGCTGCTGGCGTGGCTGCGCGAGCATGGCGCGCCGGTCGAGTTGGCGACGGCGTTTACGGATGACCGCGGCTCATACGGCTGGCAATCGTTTGTCGTGCGCCGGCCTTGTCGAGACGCTGCCGAAGCCGCGCAGTATTATCGCAACGCCGGAGCACTGACGGCGATCAGCTGGCTGCTCGGCAGCTCCGATCTGCACCGCGAGAATGTGATCGCCGGCGGCGTTGCGCCGTTACCGGTCGATGCGGAAGTGTACGTGCAGCCCGATCCGGACTCGAGCTGGCCGCCGGAGGAGCTGCCGGGCGATGCCGAACGAAAGGCGCGCGAAACGATTGCCCGTTCGCCGCTGCGCACGATGCTGCTGGCGGAGCGGATCGAACGAAGGCCGGATGCCGGCGAGGATGTCAGCGGACTGTTTTCCTGGCACGGGATGGACGAAGCGGCGCGTATGGTGCGCGGATTCAGGTTCATCAATACCGATGCGATGAAAATCGGCGAAGTTGTCGACCCGGGGTCGCGAATCGATAACGACCCCCACACCGGCGGCTGCGCGTTCGACGAGCTGCGGGATGTGCCGGCGCTGCTCGGCGGGTTCCGCGAGATGTACGATTGTTTGCTGGCCAATCGCGAAGCGCTGCTGGCCGCGGACGGGCCGCTGGCCGCGTTCGGTGATCCGGCGACGCGGTTTCTGTTTCGCCCGACTGCCGTTTACGGGCAGCTGCTGGAAAACAGCTGGCATCCGGATGTGCTGAAGGACGGGGTCGATCGCGACATCCGCCTGGAAGCGATGTGCCGGTATGTGGCGGCGGACGAGGAGGAGTACGACCGGTGGCCGATCGTCGAACGTGAGCTTGCGGCGCTGCGGGAGATGGACGTGCCTTATTTTCGGCTGAATGCGGGCGATGTGAGGCTCTCCGATGACGGCGGCGCGTATGGTCCCGGGCTGTTCAGGAGGAGCGGGCGCGAACGGTTGCACGAGCGCGTCCGGTCGCTGGGCGAAGCGGACCGCGAGCGGCAACTGTTGCTGATCCGCGGCGCGCTGCATGCGAAGTTCGCCGGTGGCGCTCTCTGGCATACCCCGGCTGCAATGGCGGCGGACAACGGGACACCTTTGTCGCCGGCCCCAGCGGATGCGGAGACGGATAACGCCAAGCTGCTGCGTGCGGCTATCGCCATTGCAGACCGACTCAGCCGCCGGGCGATTGTGGCCGAAGACGGCACAAGGACGTGGATCGTGCCCGGTTACGGCAGTGTCAATCTTCGGCAACGGCCGATGCCGTATCATCTGTACGGCGGCAGTTGCGGAATCGCGCTGCTGCATGCGGCGCTGTACCGATCGACCGGCGACGAACGCCACCGGGAAGAAACGCTCGCGGCGCTGCGCCTGCTTCGTCGCCGCCTGACGACGCGCGATGCCGACGGCAAATCGCCGCTGCGGGAATCCATCGGCGGTTTCTCCGGATTCGGTTCAATCGTGTATACATTCTCCAGCATCGCGCAGTGGATCGACGAGCCGCAGCTGCTGCGGGAGGCGGCAGCCGTCGCGGCGCTCATGACGGACGAGGCGATTGCGGCGGACGACAGATTCGATGTGATGGACGGCGCCGCAGGGGCGCTGCTCGGTCTGCTTGCGCTGTATCGGGCGACCGGGGAGGCGGAACAGTTGCGCCAGGCAAGGCGCTGCGGCGAACATTTGCTGGCGAGCCGGACGAAGCTGTCCTCGGGACACGAGAGCTGGTTGGTTGCCGGCAAGGCGTTGGCCGGTTTTGCGCATGGCGCGGCCGGCATCGCTTATGCGCTGCTGAAGCTCCATCGGGCGGCGCCCGACCCTCGCCTTGCGGAAGCGGCGGCCGAAGCGATCCGTTACGAGCGCGACCTCTTCGATAGCGAACGCGGGGTATGGCCGGATCTGCGTGAAGGCGCGGGCGAAGGGCCCGGGCTTGTCGACGCTTGGTGCAATGGCGCGGCCGGCATCGGACTGGCTCGCCTCGACGGTCTTGCGACACTTGACAACCCCGCTATCCGCAGCGACATCGACACGGCGTTGGGCATCGTCGTCCACCCGCAACCGGGCGAACACGGCAAAGACGGCGTGTGCTGCGGGCATATGGGCAGAGCGGAGCTGCTGCTGAGCGCGTCGCTTGCGCTCGGACGCGGCGACTTGGCAGACGAGGCCCGGCAGCGCGCGCTCCGCTGTGCGGACAAGTACGGGACACCGTTTCGGGACGATGACGGTTCTCTGCCGCTGTACGAGGAACCAGGGTTTTTTCGGGGAATCGCCGGCATCGGTTACGAGTTGTTGCGAATCCGCTCGCCGGAGCTGCTGCCGAACGTGCTGGTGCTGGAGTAAATCTCGTGTCAGCGCAGTCGGGAAGCCTCGAAGCCTCGAAGCGATGGCCCGGCATTGTGACAAGGTCCCTCGCAACGTTAAACAGATGCGGAGCCAGGAGCGAATGGAACGGGGGATGCCGGTCGATGGCAACGACAGCTTATCTGAACAGCCGCGAGGAACGGCAAGCTTACGCGATGCTCACTTTTCCTTCCCTGCACGACGAACTGCTGAACGAGTCGGAGCAGCGCAAAGTAGTGGCGGTCGGCGCGCAGCTGTTCGGCAAGCCGATCGGCCTCGCCTGGGCAAGCTGGTGGCCGCAGCACCATAGAGGCGAGCTGCGCACAATGCATGTCGT
Source organism: Paenibacillus cymbidii (assembly GCF_004764705.1). Taxonomy (GTDB): domain Bacteria; phylum Bacillota; class Bacilli; order Paenibacillales; family NBRC-103111; genus Paenibacillus_AN; species Paenibacillus_AN cymbidii. The sequence continues at coordinate 4,648 of NZ_SHLX01000060.1, forward strand.
GTCCGCTTATCGCCGGCGCGGCATCGGCGCCTTGCTGCTGGAAGCGGTCGAACGGGCGCTGGCGGAAGCGGGCTGCGACACGCTCGATTTCAAATTCCGGGCGGGCACTGACAGCGCGCCGATCTGGTTGCGGATGACGTCGCGGTGGGATTTGCCGCGTCTCAGCGTGCTTACTTTTACGATGTCGATCCCGCGGTTTCTGGAGCTGCCGTGGGTCGGCGCCTGGCGAATGAATGAGCGGCTTCGCGTCATCGGTTGGGACACGTTAAACGAGGCGGAGAAGGCGCGGATCCGGGAAGGCGACAATGAGTGGTATCCGCATCAGCTGTCGCCATTTATCCGCGAGCGGTATTTCGTTCCGGGGTTAAGCGTCGGTTTGTGCGACGGAGACGAAACGGTCGGCTGGATGACGGTCGAATCCTATGACGACGAGACGGTTATCGGCGATCGCATGTTCGCCAGGCCGCCGCACGACGGGCAAGGACGCGGCATCATGCTGGTCGCCGAAGCGGCCAAACGCAGCATAGAAGCCGGGTTTCGTGCAGGCCGATTCGAGGTCAGCGCCGGAAACGTGCCCATGCTGCGGTTCGTCGAACGGCGAATGAAACCTTGTTTGACGGGCAGCTATGAAGTCGTTCACAAACGCAGGCGGCTTCAGCCCGAGCCGGGGGCGACGGATGCGAAATAGGCCATGTTTTGTCGGCTATTTCGACAATATGTGGCGGTCGCTGCAAAATAGCCAGCGATTTCACTGGTTATTTCAAGGGCGAACCCCGATTCGAGGCTTCGCCGGCGCAAATAGCCAATGATTTCACTGGCTATTTTTGTTGTTGGGTGGGAAAATGGGCGAATAAGCCATTTTTTGTTGCTTATTTTCGAATGGACGGCGGAAAGGAAGAAAAACGTTGAACAAACGATGGTGGCTGGCCGCCTTGTTGTTGTGCCTTGTTTGCGTCGCAGGCTGCAGCGAAGTGACAATCGACCGCGGCGGCGCCGAGCGGGGGGACATCGTGCTCGGCGTCGGGTGGCCGCTGGCCAGCCGCGACGAGGGGCTCACGAAAGGCGTGCGGCTCGCGCTCGACGAAATCAATGCGCGGGGCGGCGTGCTTGGGCGCAAGCTGCGCGCCGTCAGCGCGGACGACGCCGGCTCCGTCACGGAAGGCTTGGCTGTAGCCGGCCGATTCGCCGCCGATGCGCAAACGGTCGCCGTCATCGGGCATCGCGGCTCCGCGGTTTCCGTTGCCGCGGCGGCGGTTTACGAAAAGGCGGGCATTGTCATGCTGACGCCGGGTTCCACCGCGCCAAAGCTGACCGAGCGCGGTTACCGCTATATTTTCCGGACGATTCCGAACGACGAACGGATCAGCGAACGGCTGGCGCAATATGCCGTTTCCCAAGGCTATCGCAAGGTCGCGATTGTGTACACGGACGACGAGTATGGCAGAAGTTTGGCCAACGCGTTCGAAGACCGGGGCAAGGAACTGGATGTGGACACGGTGGATCGGGTGGACGGTTACACCGATTTGCGCGACCTGACCCGGCTCGTTCGCGAGTGGAAGGCGCTCGGCTGCGATGCGGTGTTCGTTGCGCAAGTAATGCCGCAAGCGGGCGCGACGCTCGCCGATCTGCAGCGCGCGGGATCGGACATGCCCGTGCTTGGCGGGGACGGGCTGGACTCGGAGGAGCTAGCGCGTCTGCCGGGTCGTGCGGCGGAAGGGGCGGTCGTGGCTTCGATCTTCGATCCGACGGAGGAGCGGGCCGAGGTCGGCGCGTTCATTCGGCAGTATGAGGCCGCATACGGGGAAAGTCCCGGCAAATGGGCGGCGCAAGGATACGACGCGGCGAACCTGCTGGCTGCGGCGATCCGCGCCGCGGGTTCCGCCCGTCCGGCCGATCTTGCCGATGCGCTGCGCAAGACGCGCGGATGGATCGGCGTTACGGGGAGCCATTCGTTCGACGACGCGGGGGATGTGACGGATAAACCGATCGTGCTGAAGCAAGTCGTGAACGGCGCCTTTCAGTATCGGCAAAACTAGGGGGATTCGTGTTGGCCCGGAGCTTATTTCGCAAATCGGCGGTCGACCGCCTGTCATCGCCCGATCAATTGGATACGTTGCCCCGGCTCTCTTCGCCCAGGGGCTGGCTCATTCTTGCCGCCGCCGGCTTGCTTGTCGCAGCGGCGGCGATTTGGGCCGTGGCCAGCAGCCAGCCGGTCACGGTGCAAAGCCAGGGCGTTCTCGTCCGGCCGGGCGGCGTCGTTTCGATTCGCGCCGTCACCGGCGGCCGCTTGACCGACGTCCGAATCCGGCCGAACGATCATGTCAGCCGCGGCGACGTAATCGCCCGCGTTCGCCAGCCGGAGCTGCTGGACGAGCTGGCCGGGCAGATGAGCCGCAAGCAGGCGCTTCCGGCGAACGACGCGGCGGAACGCGCCGGCATCGACGCGCGCATCGCGCAGCTGCAGGCGCTGATCGAAGAGCGGTCGCGCGTGGTGAGCCCTTACGACGGACGAGTCATCGGAGTGGTGAGCCAGAAATACGACCTGTTGTCCGAGCAGGATACAGTCGCGACCCTGGAGCTGGACGACGGGCCGGAGCAGCAGCTTCAGGCCGTCATGTACATCCCGGTGCAAATCGGCAAAAAACTGCTCCCCGGCATGGAAGCAAAAATCAATCCGTCCTCGGCAAGCAAAGAGGAATACGGGAATTTGCTCGGCCGGGTCGTCTCCGTTGCGGAATATCCGGCTACGGAGCAAAGCATGATGAACACGCTCGGCAACGAGGCGTTCGTGCGCCAGTTCGCCGGCGCGGGGCCGGCATTGCTTGAGGTGCGCATCGAAATACTGGTCGATCCGTCGACGCCGAGCGGCTACCGCTGGTCGACGAAACAAGGTCCTCCGATGACGATCACAAGCGGCACGCTGATGACCGGGGAGATTATTCTTTTCCGGCAGAAGCCGATTTCTTATGTCATTCCGATTTTCCGTTAGTCAACTGTCACGAACGAACGAACGTGTGCAAGGGGGCGCCATGAGCGCATTCGCAGGCAAACAACCAACTGAAAAGCCGATCCGGTCCGCTCGGGTACGCACGCCGACGGTTCTGCAAATGGAAGAAGTCGAATGCGGCGCCGCGGCGCTGGCGATCGTACTCGCTTACCATGGGCGGCAAGTGCCGCTGGAGCGGCTTCGCGTCGATTGCGGCGTTACCCGCGACGGCAGCAACGCGCTGAACATCGTCAAAGCCGCGCGCAGCTATGCGCTGACAACCAAGGCATTCCGCAAGGAGCCGGCCGAATTGCGCGGGATGGCGCTGCCGATGATTATTCATTGGCAGTTCAATCATTTCGTCGTTCTGGAAGGCTTCGGCGGCAAAAACAAAGTGTATATCAACGACCCTTCGGCCGGACCGCGCACGGTGACAGCCGAAGAGTTCGACGCTTCGTTTACCGGCATCGCGATTACATTCGAACCGTCGGATCAGTTCGTTCGCCGCAAGGAACGATGGCAGATGCTTCGTTCGCTGCAAAGCCGGCTGGCCGGCACCGGAGATACGCTGACCTATGTGGTGCTTACCGGGCTGCTGCTCGTCGTTCCGGGGCTTGTCATCCCGGCGTTCAGCCGCATTTTTGTCGACGACGTGCTGCTGGCCGGACTGAATAACTGGATCGTGCCGCTTCTCGCCGGCATGGGACTTACCGCCTTAATGCGCGGTTTACTTACCTTGCTCAGGCAGCATTACCTCATCCGGCTGGAGACCGGGCTGTCGATGAACATGTCCGGCCGCTTCTTCTGGCACGTGCTGCGGCTGCCGATCGCCTTCTTCCAGCAGCGGCACGCCGGCGAAATCGCCTCGCGGATCGCGATCAACAGCCGCCTTGCCCATTTGCTCGGCGGGGAACTGGCGATTGCGCTGCTCGATCTGCTGATGATCGTGTTTTATTTTGTTTTGCTCGTTCAGTACAGCTGGCTGCTGACGCTGCTCGGCATCGTCATCGCGCTGGCGAACTTCGTTTTCCTGCGCTTCGTGTCCAGGGTGCAGACGGACCGCAACCAACGATTGATGCTGGATGACGGCAAAATGGACGGGGTTTCCATGTCGGGGCTCGGCCTGATCGAAACGTTGAAAGCGAGCGGGGCGGAGGCGGATTTTTTTCGCCGCTGGGCCGGATGGCAGAGCAAGCTGCTCCACTCCCAGCAGAAGCTGGGCGAAACCGGACAATACGTCACAACGGTTCCCGGATTGCTGTTTGCGCTGAACGAGATGGCGATCTTGACCGCCGGCGGGTTATACGTCATGAACGGCACGTTTACGATCGGCATGCTGGTTGCTTTTCAAAGCTTGATGGCGAGCTTTCTTGGCCCGGTCGGCCGCATGCTGCAGCTCGGCACCTCATGGCAGGAAATCGCCGGCAGCTTGAGCCGTTTGGACGATGTGTACCGTTATCCCGCCGCCGCATCCGCTGGTGCTGGTGCCGCCGCCGACGTTGCGGGGCGCTCCAAGCTGCAGGGCTCCGTTCAATTGACAGGGGTAAGCTTCGGATATAACCCGCTTGATGAGCCGCTCATCGCGGATTTCGGGCTTGCGCTGAAACCGGGCGCTCATGTTGCGCTCGTTGGCGGCACGGGCAGCGGCAAATCGACGATCGCCAGACTGATCACCGGTTTGCAGCAACCGCAGGCGGGGGAAGTTCGCTTCGACGGTTCTCTGCGCGGCGAGATTCCGCCTGCGGTGCTGGCGGGTTCGCTTGCCTCAGTCGATCAGACGATTCATTTGTTTCAGGGTACGATTCGCGACAACATTACGCTGTGGGACGATACGGTGCCCGAATCGGATCTCGTCCGCGCCTGCAAAGACGCGCAAATCCACGATGCCATCGCCGCCCGTCCAGGCGGATACGATCATCAGGTGACGGAGGGGGGCGCCAACTTCAGCGGCGGCCAGCGCCAACGGCTCGAAATCGCCCGGGCGCTGTGCGCCAATCCTTCCATTCTTGTCCTGGACGAAGCGACGAGCGCACTCGACCCGCTGACGGAAAAAGCGGTGATGGACGCGATCAGGCGGAGAGGCTGCACCTGCATCACGATCGCCCATCGGCTCAGCACAATCCGCGACGCGGACGAAATTATCGTGCTGGAGCGGGGAAATGTCGTGGAACGCGGGCCGCATGAACAGTTGATCGGGCAAGGCGGTCTGTACGCTGCGCTGGTAGCAGGATGAGTAACAGGGGGGAGGCGCGAGAGTGTGCGGGTCGGAGACGGAAAAAGAAATAGCGGCGGCCGCGGCTGAGCGGTTCGGCGAGGAAGCCGCAGCTTCCATGCCGCCCGGCGGGCTGTTATTGCGCGGAAGCGGGCTGTGGATCGTTCGTGTCGGCGGAGTGCGGCTGTTTTCGGTAATGGCCGACGGGGACGGCGGCTACGGCAAACGTTCGTTTCTGTTCGACGCCGGCGCGGGTTGTGTGCTGTTCGGGCCCGGAGAGCCGCAGGAGCGGCCGCCGGTTGCGATGCAGTCGGGCGTATGGGCAGTCGGCCTCGACAGTGCGGAGCTGGTCCCCGTGTCCCGCTCGTCCGTCGAGGCGCTGGCTGCCGATCCGGCGCTGCGCCGGTGGCTGACCGGGCAGTTGGAGCGGTGGAAGGAAGCGTGGCGGCAGGCGCTTGCCGGGGAGGACGAAGCCGGCTCTATCACGGAGTTACCGCTTGCAGCCGAGCTTATGCCGGCGGATGTGTCCGACTGGTGGAGCGGGCTCGATGCGTTCCATGCGCAAGCTTTGACGACGCTGCGGCGCCTTCGCGAGAAGGAAGCGCTAGCCGAACAGGTACGGCTCGAGGCGCGCACGGCGCAGGACCGGGACATGCTGAGCCGGGCGCTGGCCCGTTTGCACGGCGTACATAACGAGGATGAAGACCTGGTCTCGTTCGACGAAGCGGAAGAACCGAATTCGCTTCTGGCGGCCGCGCAAGCCGTCGGGCGTTATTTGGGCATTGAGGTTCAGCAGTCCCCCTTTGCTTCTTCCGGTGCGGGTACCGATCCGCTTGAGGCGATAGCCGACGCTTCCCGTTTCCGCATCCGCAAAGTAACGCTTGCCGGACGATGGTGGCGGGAGGACAACGGGCCGCTGCTGGCGTTTGCGGAGCCGGACGGCCGTCCCGTCGCGCTGCTGCCGTTTAAGCCGGGTCGGTACCGCTTGTTCGATCCGGCCGACGATTCGCTGCAAGATGTTACGGAAACGACGGCCAAAGAACTGAAAGACACGGCGTATATGTTCTACAAGCCGTTGCCGTTCCGGACGCTGAAGCTGATCGATATCGTGCGGGCGGGGGTACAGCGCGGCATATGGCGCGATCTGGTCGTGATGCTGCTGCTTGGCGCGACCGTCGGGCTGCTTGGGTTGTTGACGCCGGTGTTGACGGGCATTCTGTACGACAAGATCGTGCCGGATGCGGACAGGCCGCAGCTTGTTCAGATGGCTTGTATTCTCGCCAGCTCCGCCGTGGCGATCTTTCTGTTCGAAACCGCGCGGGGCATCGCGATGCTGCGGATCGAAGGACGGGTTGACATGACGATCCAGGCCGCGGTGTGGGATCGTTTGCTGCGTTTGCCGGTGTCGTTTTTTCGCGGGTATTCGTCGGGCGATCTGTCCATGCGCGCAAACAGCATCTCCGCCATTCGCCGCAAGCTGTCGGGCATCGCGGTGTCGTCGCTGTTTTCCGGCTTGTTTTCGGTGTTTTATTTGGTGCTGCTGTTCATGTATCATCCCGGCATTGCGCTCATCGCGCTCGGGCTTTCCGTTTCCGGCCTTATGGTCGCGTCGGTGTTCTCGTTTGTGCAGCTGCGTTACCAGCGGGAGTTCATGCAGCACCAGGGGCAATTGCGCAGCCTGATGGTGCAGCTGCTGGCCGGCATCGCCAAATTCCGCGTCGCCGCCGCCGAAAGCCGCGCCTTCTCGTTATGGGCGAATTTGTTCAGCAAGCAGAATCGCATCCAGTTTCAAATGAGCAAGCTGGAATCGTATTATGCCGTTTTTCAAGCGATGTTTCCGATTGCGACTTCCATGGCGCTTTATTATGCCGTTGTTTCGTTCGGCGCCAAATCGATCGGCCCGGGCCGTTTTATCGCTTTTTTTGCCGCCTTCTCCGCCTTGCAGAGCGGGTTGATGGCGATGTCCGCTTCGCTGCTGTCTATCTTGAGCGTCGTTACGCTGTACGAGCGGGCGAAGCCGATCCTTCAGGCGCTGCCGGAGGAGGCGGACGGCGGCGAATTTCCCGGAACGCTCGGCGGCGGGCTGGAGCTGTCCCATGTTTTTTTTCGCTATGAGGCAGAGGGGGCCTGGACGGTCCGCGACATATCGCTCCGGGTCAATCCCGGCGCTTTCGTGGCGATCGTGGGGGAATCCGGGAGCGGCAAGTCGACGCTGCTGCGGCTTATGCTCGGCTTCGAAAAGCCGGCCTCCGGCCAAGTCAGCTACGATGGCAAAAATTTGGCCGGATTGGACGTGCAGGCGGTGCGGCGGCAAATGGGGGTTGTGCTGCAAAACGGCGGTTTGCTGGCCGGCGATCTGTATTCCAACATCGTCGGCTCATCCGAGTTGTCCGTCGATGACGCTTGGGAGGCGGCGCGCATCGCCGGCCTGGAGGAGGACATCCGCGACATGCCGATGGAGATGTACACCGTCCTGCCCGACGGGGGAGGCATGTTGTCCGGCGGCCAGGTCCAGCGGCTGCTTATTGCAAGGGCGGTCGTGCGCAAGCCGAGGCTGTTGTTTTTCGACGAAGCGACGAGCGCGCTCGACAATCGCACGCAGGCGGCGGTCAGCGACAGCCTCGGCCGTCTTCGGGCGACGCGGATCGTCATCGCCCACCGATTGAGCACGGTTCGCCACGCGGATATGATCGTCGTGCTGAATCGTGGGGAAATCGTGCAGCAAGGAACGTACGACGAGTTGATGTCGCAGGGAGGTCTGTTCGCGGACATGGCCAGGCGGCAAACGGTGTAGTTGGAGCGCGGGGGCTGCAGCGCAGGTTTCCTGCGCTAAATGCGCCGCGGGAGGCCGTCGTGGGGGGCTGCAGCACAGGTTTTCTGCGCTAAATGCGCCCGTTCGAGACTCAGACTCGTCACATCTAACCCCCGCCTCTCACCTAGACTGCCACCTTGCGCCGAAAATCCTTGCTGCGCTCTTTTCCACACTATTGCCGTATTTTCTCATTTCCCACATGTTTAACTGCATTTTAAACGTAAGCGTGAGCAAAATGCTCTTCTGGCATATTTTTTGGACAAAAATACTCAAAAATACACTTTAGCCTCAGCCCTACAATGATGGAGGATAGTTTGCTTGGCAGGAACGCCCGTATATCTTGTCATGTTCTGCCTTTCAGCCGCACTCTGGCAAATAGCGGGCGAAATAAGGCTGAAATCAGCCTTACAGCCGCACTCTGGCGAGTAGCGGGCGAAATAAGGCTGAAATCAGCCTTGCAGCCGCACTTTGGCAAGTAGCGGGGGAAATAAGGCTGAAATCAGCCTTACAGCCGCACTTTGAATTTAGACTAGAAAGTAGACACACTGTAACAGCGACCTGATACAATACAAACAAACGAAAGGTCGAGGTGTGTCATGGGAAATATCCGCCAACATTTTGATGAGGAGTTCAAACGCCAAAC
>NZ_SHLX01000061.1 GCF_004764705.1 Paenibacillus cymbidii
TCGTTTGGCGTTTGAACTCCTCATCAAAATGTTGGCGGATATTTCCCATGACACACCTCGACCTTTCGTTTGTTTGTATTGTATCAGGTCGCTGTTACAGTGTGTCTACTTTCTAGTCTAAATTCACTAAACACGCTGCAGCGCATGAAACATGCGCTAAACGCGCTGCAAGGGGCAGCGACGGACTCTGCAGCGCATGCAACATGCGCTAAACAAACTGCAAGGGGCAGCGACGGGCGCTGCAGCGCAGGAAACATTCGCTAGCTGTGTTCATCGCCCCCGCTGCGCACGACGCTCAGCATCGTTGCGATGAACGCCTCCGCCGCTTTGGACAAATAGCGGTCTTTGCGGTAGGCGATGACAATCGTGCGATGCGGCCTGCCGTTCAGCGCCCGATATACAGGGGCGAACGGCGTGCCGGGCGCGCGGGACACCATGCTTGGCACGAACGCGATGCCCATGCCGGCGGCGACGAGCGACTGCACCGTTTCAATGTTGCTGCTTTCGAATACGACGCGCGGATCGAAGCCTGCATCACGGCATAGCTGCGTCGTAATTTGCCGGAAGCCTTGCCCTTTTTTGAGTACGATGAACGGTTCGTCTTGCAGCTTGCCGATGTCGACCTCATCGTCAGGCCCTCCGCTCGCGGCGAGCGGATGCGATGCAGGCAGCGCCAGCTCGATTTCCTCGCGGATGAGCGGCTGGTAAGCGAGCGACGGCTCGTCGACGGGGAGCGTCAGCAGCGCGATGTCCGTCTGGCCGTTCATCGCCAGCTTCTCGAGATGGGCGGTCGAATCCTCGACGAGCGCAATTTCGATTTCGGGGTACGTTGCCTGAAACACGGGCAGCACGAGCGGCAAAATATGCGAGCCCGTAATCGGCAGGCTGCCGACGACGAGCTTGCCTTTGCGCATTTGCGAAATGTCTTCCATCTCGCGCTTCAGCTGCCCGACCATGTCGATGATTTGCTGCGCTTTGTCGACGAACACGGAGCCGGCGTGCGTCAGCTCGACCGAATTCGTCGTGCGCTGGAACAGCAGCACGCCGATGTCTTTCTCCAGCTTCGCCAGCTGCTGGCTGAGCGACGGCTGGGCGATATGCAGTTTCTCCGCGGCGCGGGAGAAGTTTTTTTCCCGGGCGATTTGCAGCGCGTATTGCAGTTGCCGCAGTTCCATAGGGCACCTCCTCGAACGATGAAGACGGCGTCGGGCCACGCCGCCGAAATAAGCCGGCTGTCCGGGCTGCCAATCTCCGAATGGTGCCAGGTTAGCGCGCGGGACAGGAAGCAGCTTGCGAAATAAGCCATTTTTTATGGCCAATTTCATCGAATATGGGCCATGCCCCCGAAATAGCCAGTGATTTCACTGGCTATTCGTGTCAATCTGCCCGGATTGTGACCGTTTGGCGCAAAATAACCAGTATTTTCACTGGCTATTTCCGGCGAGAAAGGCGAAATTGAGCATATAAGCCACTTTTTATGGCCTATTTCTCCCAAGTCGCCGTCCTGGACGGATTGGAGGTCGCCGATCTTCGAAAGGCCTCGCAAAGAAGGTTTCTCTATAGTACATTCCTATCAATGCTATAGATATTATATCTTGGAACAATGAAGAAAGAAATGCTACTATAAAATCATTCTAATCTGGCTTACAATGTTATCAAGATTCAACGCAATAATGGGGAAAAGGCGGGAACCACGATGGCAAAAACGATGTTCGAAAAGATTTGGGACAATCACGTGATTTACCAGGAAGCGGGCAAACCGAGCATCATCTATATTGACCTGCAGCTGGTGCACGAAGTAACGAGCCCGCAAGCGTTCGAAGGGCTGCGGCTCTCGGGACGCAAGGTGCGCCGTCCTGACCTGACGTTCGCGACGATGGACCACAATGTTCCGACGAAGGACCGGTTCAACATTACCGATCCGATTTCGAAGCAGCAGATCGACACCTTGTCCAAAAACTGCGCCGATTTCGGCGTGACGCTGTTCGACCTGAACAATATCGACCAAGGCGTCGTGCACGTCATGGGTCCGGAAATCGGCCTGACGCACCCGGGCAAAACGATTGTTTGCGGCGACAGCCATACATCGACGCACGGCGCGTTCGGCGCGCTGGCGTTCGGGATCGGCACGAGCGAAGTCGAACACGTGCTGGCGACGCAATGCTTGCAGCAAGCCAAAGCGAAAACGCTGGAAGTGCGCATCAACGGCAAACTTCGTCCGGGCGTAACGGCCAAAGATTTGATTCTCGGCGTTATTGCCAAATACGGCACCGATTTTGCCACCGGATATGTCATCGAGTATACCGGCGAAGCGATCCGCGGCCTGTCGATGGAAGAGCGCATGACCGTGTGCAACATGTCGATCGAAGGCGGCGCGCGCGCCGGATTGATCGCGCCGGACGAAACGACGTTCGACTACTTGCGCGGCCGCCAATATGTGCCGCAGGGCGCAGCATACGACGCAGCCGTGGAAGAGTGGAAGAAGCTGACGACCGACGAAGGCGCGACTTACGACTGGGTCGTCGAATTCGACGCCGATTCGCTCATTCCGCAAGTGACCTGGGGCACCAGCCCCGGCATGGGCACGAACATCAATGCGGCCGTTCCGGATCCGCAAAGCTTTACCACCGAAAACGAACGCAAAGCCGCCGAAAAGGCGCTCGAGTATATGGGCTTGACGCCGGGCACGCCAATGAGCGATTTGGCTGTCGACTATGTCTTCATCGGCTCGTGCACGAACGGCCGGATCGAAGATTTGCGCGCCGCGGCGGCGGTCGCCAAAGGCCATAAGGTCGATTCCCGCGTGACCGCCATCGTCGTACCGGGATCGGGCCGGGTGAAGCTGCAAGCCGAGAAGGAAGGGCTTGACCGGATCTTCACCGAAGCGGGCTTCGAGTGGCGCGAGGCCGGCTGCAGCATGTGTCTGGCGATGAATCCGGACGTGCTCAGCCCGGGGCAACGCTGCGCGTCTACGTCCAACCGCAACTTCGAAGGCCGCCAGGGCCGCGGCGGACGGACGCATCTCGTGTCGCCGGCAATGGCGGCGGCAGCGGCGATCGAAGGGCATTTCACCGACGTTCGCGAGTGGCAGTTCAACTAAGCATCGCACGGCGGCAGGCCGCAGCCGGGCGAAAGCCAATTATAGAAGGAGTGAAGCGCACGTGCAAGCATTCAAGCAGCATACCGGCATCGTCGCTCCCGTTGACCGCGTCAACGTGGATACCGACGCGATCATACCGAAACAGTTTCTGAAACGGATCGAACGGACCGGCTTCGGCCAGTTCCTGTTCTTCGAATGGCGGTTCGACGAGCAAGGCAATGTCAACCCGAATTTCGAGCCGAACAAACCGCGCTACCAAGGCGCCTCGGTGCTCATCTCCCGCGCCAACTTCGGCTGCGGTTCCTCGCGCGAGCATGCGCCGTGGGCGATTCAGGATTACGGCTTCCAGGTGGTCATCGCGCCATCGTATGCCGACATCTTCTACAACAACTGCTTCAAAAACGGCATTCTGCCGATCAAGCTGTCGGAGGAGCAGGTGGAAGAGCTGTTCCAGCGCACGGCGAAGCATGAAGGCTACAAGCTGACTGTCGATCTGGAAGCGAAGACGATTGTCGACGACTACGGTCTGAACATCGCTTTCGATCTTGACGAGCATCGCCGCCAGTTTCTGCTGCTCGGGCTCGACGATATCGGCCTGACGCTGCAGCACGAAGCGGATATCTCCGCTTACGAGGCGAAACACGCCAGCCGTCTCGCTTACCAGGCTTAAGCGCACACGTCGCTTCAACAGAACGGCCGCATGGGGCATTCATCGCCGTGCGGCTGTTTTTTGCGGTTTCCGCAGGTTTCGGGCAGCTAATCGGCAACTCCATTGTCCGCATTGCTTATTTAATCCGATTTTTCGATCATAATTGTTGGATTGGGGCGGGTGCCGCTCTTTCTGGATGGTTTTTCGACCGTAATCGATGGATTTGGTGCGGACACGGTTCATTCATTCTGGATGATTTTTCGACCATAATCGATGAATTTGGTGCGGACGCGGCATATTCTGGATGATTTTTTGATTATATGCACGATATGCGGCTCTCTATGTACTTTCCCGTAGGTATTCGGCGTTAATCGACTGGCTCAATCATGGCTTTTTTCAAAAGGGTTTCTTATCGAAACGGGGGCGTGACAAGCGCAACTGGAAAAATCGGCTCAATTGTGCAACTTTTCGGGGGGACGGGCGTCTAATGAAACGTGGAAACATGTCGAAACGTCGCCTCCATGGCCGCTCAAGTCGTATTTACTCATTTTTCCCCGATCCGCACAAGCATCCATAAACCGCTGCCGGACAGAAGCCATAAGCAAAATTCTACCTCAGAGGTGCATGCATGAAAAAGCTGGTTTTTGCCTTGTTCACGGTCGTTTGCCTGCTCATTGCCTTGCCGAATGTTTCATCCGCCGACGATGCCGTTCAGCTGTTCCTGAATGGAAAACGGTTGCAACCGGAAGCGCCGCCCCGCAACGTTGACGGCAACATCATCGTTCCCGTACGTCTGGTCACGCAAGAGCTTGGCGCCAAAGTTTCCTGGGACGACAAAGAGCGCAAAGTGACGCTGGTCAAGGAAGATACTACGATCCAACTATACATAGGAAGAACCGACGCCTACGTAGGCAAAGTCAAATACGTGCTTGACGTGGCCCCCGTCATCGAAAACGACGTCACGCTCGTTCCCGTCCGCTTCGTTTCCCAGGAATTCGGGTTAAAGGTGAATTGGGACGATTTGACCAAGTCGGTGTCGTTGTTCCGGCAAGCGGTCGAGCTGCCGTCTGTGACGCTGCCGCCGGCGAGCGTTTCGCCTTCGCCGTCCGCCGCGCCAACGCCGAAGCCGACCTTGTCGCCTTCAGCCACACCGCAGCCGGGAGCATCGGGGTCGCCGTCGTCGACGCCAACGCCTGTGTCATCCAAGTCGCCAAGCCCCGGAGCAAGCGTTTCGCCCGGCCAATCTCCTGCATCGGGAAAGCTGGCGCAAGTACAGTCGATCAAAACGACGGCCGATCAAATTATTGTGCAGCTGAGCGAAACGATCACGCCGAACTTCTTTTATTTGTCGAATCCGGACCGGCTCGTGATCGACTTGCCTTATGCCGAACTGAGTCCGGCGCTGACCGAACTCAAGAAAGGCAACGAGGGCGAAGTGGCGTCGGTGCATCCGGATGTCGCCAAGCTGCGGTACGCGACGTTCAGCAACGAACCGCCTACCATTCGTGTCGTGGTCGACCTGAATAAAAAAATAGACTATAATTTAGTAGATTCGAAGAAACCCGGCGAATTGATTATTTCGCTCAAGCAAGCCAGATACAAGGTTGTGCTCGACGCCGGACACGGCGATGGCGATTCGGGCGCCGTCTCCGTGACGAAGAAGCTGGAGAAAAACTTTAACCTGGCCATGGTGACCAAAATCGCCGCGATTTTGGAAAAGGAATCGCTGATCGACTTGAAACTGACGCGCAGCGACGATACGTTCGTCGAGTTGGACGACCGGGTGAAAATCGCCAACGACTGGAACGCAACGCTGTTCGTCTCCGTTCACGGCAACAAATACAATAGCAACATCCGCGGCGTGGAAACGTACTATACGCGCAGCGACAGCCTGGCGCTCGCCAAGCTCATGCACGGCAAAATCGTCGCCGCCTCCGGCAATCCCGATCGAGGGGTGCGAACAGCCGATTTCCGCGTCACCAAAAATACGAACATGCCGGCCATCCTGTGCGAAATCGGCTACTTGTCCAATCCGGCCGAAGAAGCCATGATGTTCACCGAAGCGTTCCAGAACAAAGTCGCCGCCGCCATTGCCCAAGGCATCAAGGAATATTTGCACATCCCGTAACCGGACAACGGATTCGTTTTCGATAGGAGGTCGCTCACCCATGCGCAAGAACTTGACGAAAACCGCCTGCGCCGTACTCGTTGCCGCCGTTTGTTTGACCGCTGCGGCAGGTTGCGGCACGGACAAGCAAACGAAACGAGGCGCGGAAGCCTCGTCGTCTCCGGTCGCAACAACCGCTCCTTCCCCGGCGCAAGCGTCGCCGCAAGCGTCGCCGTCGCCGCAGCTGACGAGTAAGTCCATCCGCGTGTATTATGGCGATCTGGACGCAATGAAGCTGGTCGAGCAAGAAACGACGATCCGATACGGGGCGGATGCGGCCAAGTACGAAGCCGCGTTCAACGCGCTGCGGCAGAGCCCGGACAGCAAGCAAGTTGCGCTGCTCGCTGGGGTTGCGCTGCTGTCGGCCAAAGCGGAGAGCGGCAATTTGACCCTGGATGTCAAAGTCGAAGATACGGGCAGGCTCGGCGCACCGGGAGAACAGCTGCTGCTCGATGCGCTGCGCAAAACGATGTTTCAATTCGAGGAACTGAAAACGTTCGACGTGCTCGTCGGCGGCAAAAAAACGGAAAGTCTGATGGGCCATATGGATTTGCCTCACCCATTCGCGCGTTGATAACAGGCCGACCGGCCGGAAGGGGAATTTGAACCTGCATGGGGATTACACCGACTAAAAAAGCGTTTGTCGTCTTGCTGGCTGCTTCAATGATTTCGGGAGGGGCGGCATACGCCGAAACGACCCCTGGCAGCGCGGCCAATCCATCACCCGCAACCAGCGTGACGAGCGCAACGGGCGCATCGCTGAAAACCGGGTTTCCGGACGTGGCGTCGACCTACTGGGGCATCAAACACATTACGAAGCTGGCTGTGGAAGGCATCGTGCAAGGCGACGAGACGGGACGCTTCAATCCGGACAACCAGGTGTCGCAGCAGGACGTCATCATAATGGCGATTCGCATGATGGGGCTCGAACCCGAGGCGCAGCAGATCAAAACCGAAAGCTACACGCTTCCGCCGCTGGAAGTTCGGCCGGACGCGTTGCCTTACATTATTGAAGCGCAGCAGAAACAGCTGCTGAATTTCCAGGAAGAGACGGACAACGGCAAGCTGGAAGGCAAAGGCTGGGGCAACCGTCCGGCAAGCCGCGAATGGGTAGCGAAAGTCGTGATTCGTATGCTGGGCTTGCAGAGCGAAGCGGAGCAGCTCGCGAATGCGGCGGTGACGTTTGCCGACGGCAGCCAAATTTCGGCCTGGGCCAAAGGCTTCATCAACAAGGCGGTGGAGCTGCATATCGTCGAAGGCTTCGACGGCAACGTGTTCAAGCCGAAAGATCCCGTGACGCGGGCGCAGATGGCGACGTTCATGAGCCGTGCGGAAACGTATCTGGACACGCCATCGCCGCGTGTGCGCGTGGGTGTCGTCACCGAATATTCGAGCAGTTCGATCAGCATCGTCGACGCAGACGGCAAAAAAACGGCGTATTCGCTGGCAGGCGATGTGTCTTACTTTACCGCCGCCTCCGACAAGGACAAAAAAGCCGCTTCCGACATCAAGCTGTATAGCCAAGTGTATATCCTGCAAAACAACGGCATCGCTTATTACGTGGAAATGACCAAGGAAGACGCGCAGTGGGAAACCGTAACCGGCGTGTACGACAGCATCGATCTCCAAACGCTGCAAATCAAATTGAAAGTTGACGGCGAAATCAAGTCGTACGGCTTTATTGAAGGCGTGGCCATTCTCGACAACGACGGTATCGGCTCCAGCCTGATCGACCTCGAACGGAACAGCGTCATCGAGCTCAGACGGACGACATTTGGCGGCGGAACGCAATATTCGCAAATCATTATTAAAGAGAAACCCGTCAACAAAACGGCCGAAGGCATCGTACAGACGATCGACGCGGCGGGCGGCAAGCTGGGCACGATGGACGAGGACGGTACGCTTGGCACGTTCCCGCTTGCGGCGGACGCGGAATTGACGTACAAGGACAAGAAGCTTGCCGGACTGGCCGAACTTCACACGGGCGATAAGATTGTTTATGTCGTGGAATCCGGTGAAATCGTAACGGTAGACGTGGTCAAGATGAACGTGGAAATTACGGCAACGGGTCATTATTACCAGCATGACGGGATGTCGCTGACGATCCAAACGGCGAACAAAAAGCTGAGCGCTTATTTCCTCGCCGACAACTTGCCCATTTCGATCCCGGGCGTCGCGTCGGCCACGCTCGACGATTTGTACGACGGCGACGAACTGAAGCTGACGCTTGACGACGACGATAACGTCACGAAAATTGCCGTGCTCAGCCGCACCGTACGCCATGTCTATTCGGGAGAGATAAAAGGCTTCATTCCGGAAGAAAGCGCCGTTACCGTTACGGAGAACGGGCAGTTGTCCACGTACAAGCTGACGGACGATTCCGTCGTCATCGGCGAAGACGGCGAAGAAGCTCCTGCAGGCGCGACGCTCGACAGCATATACGCCAAAGGGAAGAAGCTTGACTTGTTCGTCACTAAGGAGAACAAGATCATCAAGGTGCAGCTGGCGTCGCAATACGAAGGAACGATCGCGGCGATCAATGCCAAGACGAGCGAATTGTCGCTGACGATGGGCGACGGGCAGACGATCAAGCTGAAGCTGGCTGCCCAGCCGCTGCTGGAAATTCCGAATGCGCCGCTCGCCTCCTTGGCCAGCTTTGCCGCCGGAGACAAGGTGCTGGCGAAGCTGTCGGCCGCACAGGACGCCGTAACGTCGCTGCAGCTGGAAAAGACGGTCATGCTGCGGCTCGTGGGCAAAGACGCCGCCGCCGGCAAAATCGTCGCCAAAAACGAGCTCGGCGTTCGCTTCGAATATACGTTGTCCGATGACGTCAGTCTGACGACTCCGGACAAGCAGGATGCCGCGCTGGCCGACTTGCCGCTGGATGAATCGATTCATGCGACTTTCGTAGGCAAAACGATCGGCAAGGTCGCCAGCGTCGTTTCCGTCCGCGGCAAGGTGCTGGCGATCGCTCCGGACGGCTCCAGCTTGTCGGTGCAGCAGGCGGACGGCATCGCCGTATCCGTCGCAGTCGGGGCGAAGGCGAATGTGTACCGCAACGGGGCATTGTCGACTTCGCTGCTGACGGTGAAGCCGGAAGAGCGTGTGGAGCTTGCGGCGATGCCGGACGGCGGCTACATGGTGACGGTCGCAGCGGTGACCGAGCGCGGGTTTTCGTCCTACAACGCGGCGACCGGCGAAGTGAAGCTGCTGATCTCCAATCTTGGCGACCAGTCGCTGTTTATGTTCCATGAAGACAGTTATCTTCATGCGGGAACAAGCCCGCTGGCGCTGAATTCGCTCGTATCGCCCGATTGGGTGCGCATTTATACGATCGATGGCAAAATTATCGAGATGGAGAAGTTGTGAGAAAACCTCTATCGAAGCAATTCGAAGATGAGCGACCGCTATCCCACCCCTCAAAGTGACGAGTTGCTTCGAAGCAAGTCCGATTACTTTGTGGGGACCCCGGCAGAGGTAGGTTTTATCGCCAATTAGAATTTAACTTTTCCGTTAGACCCGGAAACATATGAATTCCAATGTAGTGAGAAAAAAATGTTGCGAAAGCTGAAACTTTCGCATGGGACAAGCGTCTGTAAAGGGGAAGCCAAACGCTTCGCTTTTGCAGACGTTTTTCATTTGTCGCCGGCAGTCGGTCGAGAAAGATTGCTACAAAATGTTCACGATTTGCGAGTTTCTTGGTTGAAAAATGGGTAAATATTCGTTAAACTGAACCTTACGCGGCGAACAGACGCAATCGATGGGAAGAGGTGGGCGTCTCCCGAATGAACCGCAAACGTATGCGGGAAGTGCTGGACGCGCTCGGCGACATGTTCCCGGACGCGCATTGCGAATTGAATCATGCCAATCCGTTCGAGTTGACGATTGCGGTGCTGCTTTCGGCGCAATGCACGGACGAAACCGTGAACAAGGTGACGGAGTCGTTGTTTCGCAAGTACCGCAAGCCGGAAGACTACTTGTCCGTCACGACCTACGAGTTGGAGCAGGATATCAAGCGAATCGGCTTATTCCGCAATAAGGCGAAGCATATACGCGAGTTGTGCCGTATGGTGCTGGAGCAATTCGACGGGGAAATCCCTTCGCGGCACGAAGATTTGGTCAAGCTGCCCGGCGTCGGCAGAAAAACGGCGAATGTTGTCGTTTCGAACGCTTTTGGCGTTCCGGCGATCGCAGTCGACACGCATGTCGAACGCGTATCCAAGCGGCTTGGCATCGCCGCCCCGGACGACACGGTGCTCGAAGTCGAACGCAAGCTGATGGAGCTCGTTCCGCGCGAGGAATGGACGTTGACCCATCATCGGCTCATTTTTTTCGGCCGTTACCATTGCAAGGCGCAAAATCCGTCATGCCCCGTGTGCCCGCTGCTGGACCGATGCCCGGAAGGCAAACGGCGTATGAAATCGGCGGATAGTAGGAAATCTAAGGAAAGCGTCGCGAAGCCGAAAGCGAACGAGAAAAGACGATTAAAGGATGGGATGGCATGAAATGCATTGCAGTGTACACGAAAAACTTCGAGCTTTTTTCCGATATTTATGAAACGGTGATGAACACGCCGCTGGCGGAAAACGAAGAGAAAGTCATCGAAGGCGTTGTGATCAGCGAATCGGGCGAAGTGCCGGACAACTATTTGGACCGGATGAGAACGCGCCCGGACGTCGTCGTGATGAAAGTGAAAGACCGGGATATTACGATTTTGCAGCACGGCGAAGTGTTCGAAATTTTTATTCCGGAAAAAGAAAATGTGCTACACTAGAAGCCGGAGAAATCCGGTTTCTTTTTTTGCGTAATAACGGAATTAGCTTGTATGGGGAGAATGGAGCATGAGTGTGCAGACGATGGATCACATTGTACAAACGATGACGGAAGCGGGGGACGAACGCAATGCCGGCAAGCTGCAGCAGGTGCTGCGCAAGCGGGAAGGCGGTTTGCTGCAAATCGCTTTCTGCGGCCACTTCTCGGCAGGGAAATCGAGCCTGATCAACAAGCTGTGCGGCCATCCGCTGCTGCCGTCCAGCCCGATTCCGACGAGCGCTAACGTCGTCACGATTTCGGGCGGCGCGCCGTCGGCGCGAATTGTCCGCGAAAGCGGCAAAACGGAAACGGTCGATCCGGACCAACTGGAAGAATACTGCAAAGACGGGCAATCGATCGAGTCGATTGCCATTACGTACCCGATTCCGCTGCTCGGCGACGCTGCCGCGCTGCTCGACACCCCGGGGATCGATTCGACCGACGGCGCGCACCGGCTCGCTACCGAATCGGCGTTGCATTTGGCCGACGTCGTGTTTTATGTGATGGATTACAACCATGTCCAGTCGGAGCACAACTTCGCGTTTACGAAGCGGTTGCAGGATTGGGGCAAGCCGCTTTATTTGATTGTGAACCAGATCGACAAGCACAACGATCGCGAAATCGGCTTCGGCGCGTTTCGCGAAAGCGTCGAGCAATCGTTTGCCAATTGGCATATACGTCCGGAAGGCATTTTATATACGTCGGTACGCAAGCCGGAACACCCGTTCGACGAATGGGGCAAGCTGCTCTGGCTGCTGAAGCAATTGATGCGGGTTGGCGACTCGCTGCGGGCGTGGAGCGTCGACCGCTCCGTGCGCCAACTGATCGAAGATCATGCGCGTACGGTGCAGGAGCGCGGCGCCGCGGAGAAGGAGCGGCTGCGGGAAGCGGCTGCGCCGACCCATGCGCCGGAGGAAGCTCAAGCGGCTGCGGTAGAAGCCGGCGCGGAGGAGGGCGGCGAAGCCGCGTCTGCCGGCGCCGAAGCGGAGACTCCGATGGCGCAGCGCGACCGGCTGGCCGGCGAGCGCGAGCGTTTGGCGCAGCGGCTGCAGGAAGCGCGGCAGCGCGGCGACACGCTGGCGGCCGCGTGGAAGCGCGATGCCGGCGGCATCATCGACAACGCCAACATAACGCCGGCGGCGACGCGCGATGCGGCGCACCATTATTTGCAAAGCCGCAAGCCCGGCTTCAAGATTGGGCTGTTCGGCCGCGCGGCGCAAACGGCCAAAGAAATCGAAACGCGGCTGGCGGCGTTTCACGCCGACTTCGCCGAAGGCGTGCGG
Organism: Paenibacillus cymbidii; assembly: GCF_004764705.1. Classification (GTDB taxonomy): domain Bacteria; phylum Bacillota; class Bacilli; order Paenibacillales; family NBRC-103111; genus Paenibacillus_AN; species Paenibacillus_AN cymbidii. The sequence goes on from NZ_SHLX01000061.1 coordinate 12,012, forward strand.
GCGCAGCTGGAATGGCATTTGACCGACTTCGCGCGCAAGGCGGTCGAATCGGTCGGTTTGCCGACGCCAAACTACCAGGCGCTGATCGACAGCGTACGCATCGAAGTGTCCGCCGACTGGCTGGCCGGCGAAGTAAGTCCCGGCGCCGGCTTTAATGGCGAATACACGCTCAATTATATGAAGCAGGTGGCGGCGGACGTCAAAGCGAACGCGCGCCGGGCGATGTGGAGCGCGATCGAGTCGCTCGCGGCGGACGTGGAAGCCGCCGGCGGCGGCGAAGCCGAGCGGCTGACGGCGCAGCTCGCCGCGCTGGACGGCCGTCTGGCCGCCGCCGAGCGGCTGGCCGCCATGGCCGAGCAGGAGCGCCGCTACGAGCAGGCGCTCTTGCAAAGCGCCGCCGCGTTCGCGGCCGAGCCGCCGGCTATGCCGCCGCTCGGCGGCTATGCCGCTCCGGCTGCGCCGGCGGCACAAGCGGCGCCGGCACGGCCGCAGCCGGCGCAAAGCGCCGCCGCCGCGCCGGAAGCGC
>NZ_SHLX01000062.1 GCF_004764705.1 Paenibacillus cymbidii
AATTTGTTCCGGTACACCAAGGGACTTTGGAACGGACTCTTTCCCTGTTACGATCATTATTACCTTCCCCGAACCAATAACGAGTTGGAGCAATTTTTTTGACAGACGAAAGCCTGTCATCGCCGCATAACCAGACTTCGCAACTGGAATCGCTACATCATTCGCAACGGAGAAATGATCGTGTTAGTGCACGATGCGCTTCGTCAAGAGCATGTGACCGCCCGCCTTCGTTCGGTCAGTTATGAAACCTACAAAGCGCGGAAAGCACAATGGGACGAGCGTCTGTCCGAAGGGATTCAGCGGAAACGCTTTAATCGTGATCCCGCGGCGTACCTAAGCGATCTGGAACAACTGTGGGCCGGTTTATCCTGTTAGTCGATTGTGCTGTCGTTGAAAAAAATCACCTCCCGGTGATTTCACTGTAAAAAACTTGTAGCCACCTGTTGTTCTTGACCTCAAACCACCGGTTAACAAATCCCTATCAATTCCAGTAAATTTGAAATTGTATATGTACTATGAATGTTCTTGGAATTGGGTTGCGACGTTCTATTTATCCAGCAAGTATCGATTCCCGACACCAATCCACCTCTAATGTCTGTATTTAATGAATCTCCGATGATTAAGGCTTCCTTTTTCTCGAAATTTGGAATATGACTAATAACATAATCAAAAAATTTCGTGGACGGCTTTGAGTGCCCAATGCTTTGTGAATCAAAAATATTTTCAAAAAAATGGTATAATCCCGAAGTTTTCAGTCTTTTGATCTGCGTCACTGTGATCCCGTTCGTGATAATGAACAACCGATGTGTCGAGGATAAACGCTGACAAATCTCCAACGCCCCTTCTAATAATAACTGGTCACCGCCACCCAGCAACTCTCGATATACATTTTCCCATTCCATTCCATCAACGTCTTTCCCTAACTTAGACAAAGTTTCGGAAAATCTGGAGTGTAGTACGACGTCCAGCGAAATGTTTCCATTCTCATAGTCAACCCACAATCGTTTATTCACGGAGTTGTAAATTTGATATAATTCCTCTGAGAATGTATAGCCATATTGTTTGAATAAACAGGTCAAAGAGTTCGTCTCGTTCGCTCCAAAGTCAAGAAGGGTATCATCTAAATCAAATAGCAGTATTCTATAACTCATGCGACCTCCGATAAATTCTATCCCTGTCCATCAAAACATGAACAGGGATAATGATATGATATTCCTTATTTTTCCTTACTTCCCGCCGGTTGATATGCCCCTGGAACCATGCCGGTCGAAATCGCCATGCGATTCCAACTATTAATTGCAGTAATCGCCATAATCAAATCGACGAATTGTCCTTCGTCGTAATGCTCTCGGACTTGCTGGTACACAGCGCTTGACACACCTCCATTTGAGATTACTGTCACCGCTTCTGTCAAGGCAAGAGCGGCTCTCTCAGCATCCGTGTAGAATGGGGCTTCGCGCCAAGCGTTCAACAGAAAGATACGTTGCTCTGTTTCCCCCGCCGCGAGCGCGTCTTTCGTATGCATATCGAGGCAAAATGCACAGCCGTTGATTTGAGAAGCGCGGATCTTGATTAACTCTCGAACCTTTTTATCAAGACCGCTTTTTGTTACATATCCTTCCAATTTCAATAACGTTTGGAGCGAATCCGGTCTAACCTTCATGTAGTCCAATCTACTTTCCATATTTAATACTTCCCTTCAAATTAGATTTTATTAGCTTATTTGTCCATATCCTTCAAACCAGAGTATCTCCAATCGCTCGGCACGACATTCAAAAGCGGTTAAGCAGATTGCTTTCTGTTTCTCAAAATTTGCGGCAAGGCGATGCCAATTAAGGTTATGACTACACCACTCCACTGTAGCACACCAATCGGCTCGTTTAATGCAATAAACGATACAATGACGGCTGCAGGCAGTTCGGCTGCACTTAGAATTGTCGCCAGTCCGCCCCCGACTTTCGGAACACCAATTGCATAAAATACAGGCGGTATGACTACGCCAAACAGTGCCAATAAAAGGCCCCACTTCCATAAGTCGTTTTGCAAAGAGAGGTTAATAAGGGAGTATGGCGGAAACACCAACATAACGAGTATGGACGATCCGGTAATCATCAATGCGCTTCGCAAGATCGGTACGACAGTCCCTGCCGTCTTTTCACTGAACCTAATGAAGAATGCATACATAACTGCTGAAGCTAGGCCCAATGCCACTCCAATCCACGATACCGATTCATGCATTCCACTTACAAAACCGCTTGTAAAAGTGATCCCAACGAACAAGACGATAAGGGAAAGCAAATTCTCTTTGCCAGGGCGCCTGCGCTCAAGTAACGATTCCAACAAGATGCCGATCCATGTGAATTGGAATAGCATAAGAATTGCGAACGATGCGGTCAGATACTGAAGCGCAGCATAATAAAACATTCCGGTCATGCCAGTGGTCATGCCAACAAACATCAAAGAGATCACTTGGCGAACCGTTACCGTGTACGTTTTCGAAGATGTCGGCTGCTTCTTGAATATCCGATTGAAAATTACTAATGCCCACAGAATAACGACGCCGATTAACGCTTGACTACCAGCAACATCTCCAACAGAAAAGCCCGATGTATAAGCTTTCTTTACGAAAGTGGATAATAGTCCATAACTACATGCACCGAAAATAACAAGTAACCTGAATTTCAACATAGTCGTTACCCGTTTGACGATCAGAAGTGTTTGGCCAGGTCAAGTGCTTGTTCAATCGCCAGCTCCCGATTTGCACTCGCCAGATCAGGAGAAACGCCAGTTCCTTCGATCGCGATTAACGTGACGTCTGTTACACCCATGTAATGGAAGATGGCCTCCAAGTAACGGTGACTGAATTCGAAGTCCGCCCATTTCCCTTTGGAAAGTATGCTTCCGGACGACTGTACATGTAACAGTTTTTTTTCTGTCGCCAAACCGAAAATGCCCTCTTTAGAATATTTTACTGTTTTGCCGGGGATGCAAATGGCATCGATATAAGCTTTAAGAACTGGAGGAAACAAGAAATTCCAAACGGGATTGGCCACTACGATTTTGTTTGCTGCGATGAACTGATTGACAATTTCGTTCAGACGAACCACTTTGGTTTGTACTTCCGGATCCAGTTGTTCAAGTGAGCGCCCTTGCTTTATTTGTTTCCACCCCGTTAATATTTCCGCGTCTAACTGGGGAATGTCCATACGATATAAGTCCAATGGAACGACGCGATGCGTCGGGTTCACTTCTCGATAAGCTTGTACGAAGGCATCGCTTACGGACAGGCTCTGAGAGGCGCTCTTATCAAAAGGATGTGCGGTTACATACAAAATAGTAGTCATGTCTGATCACTCCTTGTGTCTCTATACTTGTGTCATTCGGACTCGATCAAGTCCTGCCTTATTCCAACCTCTTTACATCGTCGATAACATATATCGTCGATTAATCTTAGACACAATATAACTCTTTGTCTTTGGGATGTCAATCTGCCGAGGTGTCCGTATCGTTTTGTAATTTCCACCATTCCTTCCGTTTGACAATGGTTTTAAATAATCTTAAGATGTGAAATATCCAATTGTCCGCTCAGAAGGCAGGTGTTCGCATGCAGTATGGAATCGGCGTTGAATATGCACTGCATTGCTTGGTCTATTTGATCGACATTCCACCCGAATCCGCCATCGGGATTAAAGAACTTTCTGTGTTTCAAGGTGTCCCGGAAACCTATTTATCGAAGATTTTTACCAAATTAACGAAAACCGGCATCGTCAAATCCGTTCCTGGAGTAAAAGGCGGTTATAAATTGGCAAGACTGCCAGCGGAGATCTCGTTTTGGGATGTTGTTGAAGCCGTTGAAGGTGCCTCCCCCATTTTTCAATGCAAGAATATTAAAAATAACGATTTCCTTTGCCGCGACGAAGAACTCGCGACTTGCGCTAGATCCACTCCCTGCATTATCAACCTTGCGATGCGAGAAGCCGAGGAAATCATGCGAAATCAATTACGGCAGAAGTCGCTAATGTGGCTGAGAGAAGAACTTAATCGCGTATTATCGCCTAAGGCGCTTCGCATAACGAAGGAATTTTTTTCGAACGACGGTAGCGTTTAACATACAAAAAACAGCCTTATACCTGTGAGGTACAGGTCAAGGCTGTTTTTTGTTATGCCCCTTTAATCCCCCCGGTTCGCATTGTGGGGTCTCAAGGACAGTTCTTTTCATTTTCCAGAACCATAAATAAATACAGAGTAACGGAATGTATCCGAACAAGAGAATCCATCCGGATAAATTTAACACGGAATCTACTCGATCATCATCGGACTACGCAACGGAAGTAACAGGATAAATACGATGCCGGCTGTTACCAATAAGGCGGCTCTTGAAGTCATTCCGATCGTATTTTCAAGGATTCTTATTCCGCCCCAGAAGACTACACAGCTTGCGGAAATAATGATGAGAAACCAAACGAAGACGTAAATATAATCAAAACGCTCAAGAAACGGCAAATAGATGATTTTGGATAAAATAATCGTCGGCCAGATCGTGTGCTGTAGCTCGTCGATATTAAAAAAAGCAAATGAAACAATCAACAGAAGTAACGAAACCAATGTGGAATGTAACACCCCAAATGCGCCCATTTTTTTGATTTCTCGGGGTTTTTTATGTAAGGATACAATAGAAGCAGAAATTCGACGCCTACTATGTAGCCTAGGTTCTTCCAGATATAAATAAGTACCTATACCCCCATCGAGCTGTCCGAGTTCATCCAATCGACGCGCGGCGGCCCCCATGCATTCAGCCAAGCGTTCAAGATCCCGTTCCAATCGACGAAGGTTTGCCATATCATGACGATCGAGGCAACCGGCACGACGAGGGGGAGTACGAAAGCCGTCTGAAATCCGCGCCGAAACCTTGTGCGATTATTCAGCAGAAGCACGAACGTTAACGAGAATACGATCAGGACGGGAACGGCAATCCCGGTAAACAACAGAGTATTACCGGCCGCATGTCGAAAAGAACCCCTGGCGAGAAGCGCCTTGTAATTGTCGAACCCGACGAATGTCCCGCCAACCGTTCGATCCCGAAAAGAATAACCGACTCCGAGCGCGAACGGAAAAATATAGAACAGCGAGAATCCGAGAAAACCAGGTACCAGAAATAAAATGGCCGCCGGTCCGTCCCTTCTCGTCCAGTCGCGGAACCGGGTTTTATTCATTGAGGTAAGTCATCGCTTTGTTCTGCAGCAATTTCGCGACCGCTTGAGCGGATTTTTGTCCGCTGAAAAACGCAGGCGATTCTTGGAACAGCAGAAGCTCGATCTCTCCCGGAAGCTGGATAATCGGGTTGACGGCTTTCGTTACGGTCTCTCTAAGAGCTTGCAATTCCGCTTCACCTAAATGACCTTCTTGTATCGCCTCCGCCCCTCTCGCGTCGAATGCGGATCTGGATACGGGGAATAGGTTATTCCAGGAGTCGGCTCCCGTTTCCATGTCCGATGTTCTCCCTTCTCCGGACAGGAGGAACTTCAGGAAATCCCACGCCTCGGGTTTAACGCCGGAGTTCACGTTGATGGCGATATTGGCCATGGGAGAATAGAACCCCCCGCCCTTCTGACCCTCGGACTTGGGCGATTGGTACAGCTTCGGATGCGCCAGCCTGCTTTCCTTCATGCGCAGGCGATAATCGGTAAACGAATAAATTTCGGTCGGTTGAAAGTACACGGTGCCATTAATGAAATTTTTGCTGTCGAAAGTCACCGTATGATTCTCTTCCAGTTGGTTGATCCGATTCAGGAGGCCGATGAACGCAACGGAGTCGAAGTTGGATTTCCGGTTAGCTTGGTCCACGAATTGCGAGTAGGAAGACGTCACCAACCGCCACAACAAGTTGGGTTTGGCTTTCTCGAAGTATCCGTACTTTTGGCCTGTCGATTGCAAATCCTGTACGATGCCGTCGAACTGTTCCCATGTCCAATTGCCGTCATCGAGTAGAAGGCCGGCCTCTTGAAGCTCATCTTCGTCCGCCAATACGCCGGTCAAAGTAAACGACAACGGCAAGGCATACGCGACGCCGTCATTCTGTTTCACGTTGTCCAGCAGATTTTGAAAATAATCTTCCTCCTTGAATGAAGGATCGCTTTCCATCAAGTCGCTGAGGCTGGCGAGCAGATCTTTGCCGATGTACCGATCGGCCGGAAGATCGTCCATGACGATCAGATCGGCGCCTTTGCCGTTTAAAAATTCAGTCGCGGTTTTCGTCCTGAATTTCTCCACCAGCAAGCCGGACGGGTCGAACTCCTTGGTGACGTATTGCAGATCGATCTTCGTGTTCGGATGCTCATTTTCGTAAGCATTTTTCGCGTCTTCGAAATAGGAGTCGTAGTCGTACATGGAGAAAACGACGGTGCTTCTTTTATTCGGGTCGAGCGCCGACATTGCTTTCGTTGGACTCGGTTTCGTGGATTCGGTACTCGTAACGTCGGAGTCGTTGCTCTCCGGGTTCGAAGAAGGTTGTCCGCTTGTTCCCCCTACCTTAGAGGAAAGTATAAATAGGCGCGGTCAAGAAAAAGTGAAGCCCGAATCAAGATAAGCTTAAGATTTCGCTTTCCGACTCGTCATGATTACAAAGCCATCGCTCACGAGGAGCGATGACTTCATGATCGAACATCTTCCTTTGTTAAGGGAATCAATAAAAACAAAAACTATAATTCAGATGTGCGAAGCCTTCCTCAAATCGAGCATGCGTTTTCCCCGCACTGTCCTGTCTGCGAATCATCCCGCGAAGACTCGTCTAGCATTTGAAGTGGATGATCTTTTCTCCATACCCGCTCTAGAATCTCAAGAAAGACATCGCTTGATCGGACGCCGGATAGAGCGTATTTATCATTGAAAATATAAAATGGCGTACCCGATACTCCGATCTTGGAACCGTGTTGCCGCTCGTTCCTCACTGTATCTCTGTACTGGTCTCCGGACAACATAAGAAGAACTTCTTGGGCATCCAGACCGCTCTCGTCAGCCAGCTTGGCGAGATTGTCGGGATTGCCGATATCCATTGAATCCGTAAAATAGGCTTTATACGCCCGTGCCAGCCACTCCCCTGCTCTGCCCCGTTCTTGCGCGTAAACGGCTACCCGAAGGACATCGGTCGTGTTCGACGGAATCAAGGTGTCAAGATGATAAGTCAGGCCGACTTCTTTCGCCATGCGAATGACCGCCGCGTTGCTCTCCCTGACGTAATCCGCGGTCATCGCTCCGCCATGAATTTCGGCCGTCCATTCATAATAATTTTTACCGTTGCCACTAGGAGCATCGGGAAACAGTTGGAACGGTCTGAAGACGACTTCCGCTTCGTTCTTGTGTTCGAATCTCTTCAGGGCATTTTCCAGATTGGTTTTGCCTATATAGCACAATGGACACATCACATCAGACCAGATTTCGATCTTCATCTTATTTCGCCTCTTTCCTGTGAAATCTACCTGTTAGCCGACAACGGTTGATTCATAAGCAGGTAGTGATCTAAATTATAGAGAGTAGGATCGAGAACTCAATCGGAAGAATTTCGATTTTTGTCGACTAATCAACAGATGTTCGGAATTTGTTTATTTTTGTGCGGAAAAGGGATGGTTTCGGGTGCCTAAGGTGGACAGAAGGATCCGCAAAACAAAGGAAGCGATCCAGATCGCCCTGATGGAATTATTGGGCGAAAAAGAGTTTGAGCACATTACGATTCACGACATTTCGGCTAAAGCGGATTTAAACAGGGGGACGCTTTATCTTCACTATGCGGACAAGTATGACCTACTTGAACAATCCATCCATGATCATTTAACTCGAATGTTGGATTATTGCATCCTATCCGACGTTGACGAACGCGGGACGGATTTCGTAGGATCCCCGCTTCCCTTGTTTCAATATCTCGAAGATCAATTTTTATTCTTCTCCTCCATGTTGCACAACAAAGGAATCGACTGTTTCAAGGAACGACTCGCGTCCATGGTCAGAAGCGGGCTGACGGAGAGATTTAAACATAGAGAACTTCACGGGGAAGCAAAACAGGAAGTAACCATCGAATTTCTAACGAACGCTTTCGTCGGTGTAGTGGAATGGTGGGTTAAAAACAATATGCCTTATCCTCCGCAAGAAATGGCTAATCAAGTAAGGGCTATTTTCGAAACCAATCTTTCGCCTCGCTGAGGGCTTCATTGCGAATTCCGTTCGCGAAAAAAATTGCGCCAGCCAGGACGGTTCAGAGGACCGGCCCGGCGAGAGCAACCAACTGCTTTAATTGCCATAAACTTTCCAGGGTTCGATGCCTATAGATGTGGTGGATTTAGCCGTTATGCTAAGCGGGATATGATTTAACCGGTGTGAACGTCGTCGCGTTGTACTGGTTCGCAAGCAAGCCGAGACCCAATGGGGTAGCCACGTTCGTCCAGGCGCTGCCGTTCCAGTATTGAATCGTATACGAAGCCGGTAAATCGATGCCTCCGTTATCGTCGAACCAATAGACGTCAACGAGGAAATCGTTTTGTTTGCACTGAACGTATACTGTACCCATTGCGTAGAATCTTTACGTTGGGTGGCGGCACATCGGTGAACAACGCGCCGATCGTAGATGCTGGCTCCAACGCGACGATCGCGCTGAATGCCGGGAATGGGACAATGTTTTTGACTTCCGACATTAACCGAATCGCCACCTTCCGCCTAGGTGGGGATTATTTGACGCTTACGACTTTACCACGCCGATAGTTCTAAGTGTCAGTCGCTGCAAAATTGTTTATATGTGTTATTGTATTTGAGGAAAGACAAAGTCATATATCTAAAAAAACTACGTCGGCACAATTATATAACAGAATTTTCCTGCCGGATGTCGAATAAGAAATGGTCAGCGTAAATGAAGGAGTGGCCATGATGCTTTCGAAAAATCGGTTAGGGACGGCGCC
>NZ_SHLX01000063.1 GCF_004764705.1 Paenibacillus cymbidii
TGTAAGAAAAGAGCCTTCTTGAGAGAGTTCAGGTGTCCAAAAGTTTCCGGAACGAATGTCCAAACATTAACGGAATAACTGTCCATTACTTACCGGAATGACTGTCCAAAGTTTCCGGAATACGCAGTTGCAGTATCGCCATATCCCCCGTTCGGTATCACCATTTCCACGTTGCCCATATCTTCGGTTTCCAGCACGAATCGATCCTCTTGCACAATTCCGGCCACAATGTCCAGTTCAAGCAGAATAGGAATATTTTCTTCCGTCTGTCCCCTAACGGTTTGATGCAAGCCGCTCACATCATTCTACATCGGACGGTATACTCGGCGACTGACGATCGCGGTGCATCGGATCAAGGAGTACGACGGGGAAGATGTGGTGTTCAGCTGCCCTGACAAGTCGAGCGGGGAAGATGAAGAGAAGGAAGAGCGCGTGACGGAAGAGGAGTTCATCACACGTCTGATCCGTCATATCCCGGATGAGCATTTCAAGACGATCCGGTACTACGGCATCTACTCGCGGCGGACGAAGATAGCGAGCAAGAAGTTGCTGCACGTGTGGCAAGAGCAGAGCCGGAAGTGGGTCGTGCGGGTGCAGCGCGTGCTGAAGCGGAGATTTTGGCGGGAACGTGTCAAACAAACGACAGGAAAGGACCCGCTCGTTTGTCCGAGATGCGAGTGTTATTATGAGTATAAGGGAGAAGTGTGCCTGCAGGAAGGGAAACTACGGGGGAAATATGCCCGCTGCCGGATGACGCAGGCTTGTTTAGAGAGGATGGCGATCTCACCGGTATAGAAAAAGCGAAAACCAGCCAAAAAGAAAAAGCCCAGCCCCCTTTCCATCGGGCAAGTTAAGTACATCTGTCCGACGTGCCAGAAGAGCGAATGCATTCCGCTCCTCCTGCCAATTTAATTAAGCCTACTATAATGACCTTTCTTATTATAAGATGTACTCAAAGGGTAGCATGAATTGGAGGTACACAAATGTATGCTCGCTACAATGAAATTTCAAGTAGACATCTCACGCAAAAGATCAAAGTAAGAATGGGACCCGATGGTCTCCTACTATTCGATCGTCAGACTGGGGTTAACCTTCTATTTGACGAGCTAAGAATTCCTCAAGAACAATGGTCCGCTGCACCGCGTCATGTTTCCATCGCCTTAACAAACACATGCGATCTTGAATGTCCCCATTGCTATGCACCAAAGCATTCTGCCAAATTGAGTAATGAGCAGCTTTTTGCATGGTTGGATGAGCTTGATGCAAATGACTGTATTGGTGTCGGATTTGGAGGTGGAGAGCCAACTTTGTATAAAAACTTCATAGACGTATGCAAACATGTTTCTAGAAATACTCGTATGGCAGCGACATTCACAACCCACGGACACCGCATCAATGATCGTGTAGCCTCAGACTTAAAAGGAAATATTCATTTTATTCGCGTAAGCATGGATGGAGTAGGTCCTACGTACGAAGGACTACGCAACAGACGTTTTTCTTCTTTTGTGCAACAACTTGAACTGATCCATCAGATCGCTCCATTTGGGATTAACTACCTTGTCAACAAATTGACCTTGCCTGATTTGGACGATGGAATCGCACTGGCTGTGGAATACGGGGCTTCTGAATTTTTGCTGCTTCCAGAACAACCTGTACGAGGATATGGGGGCATTGATAACCAAACAATAATGAAATTACGTGCACAGATCAAATCGTTTCAAAGTCCGATCCCGCTACGAATCAGCGAAGCAGGTAGCGAACAGTTCTCAATTTGTGATCCTTTTCCTAATGAGAAGGGACTGCGCGCTTACGCTCATATTGACGCTTCAGGTGCTGTGAAACGCTCATCGTTTGATGATTCCGGTGTTATCATCTCCTCAAAGGGAATAATGCATGCTTTAGAAATACTCGAAACGGCAGGGGGAAGGTACGAATGAAAATATGGAATGGCTATGGTTCCGAACATTCTATGAATCTCGTGATGATTGGTCAATTTAAGGAAGCTGCTGATGCAGAGGAAGCAACTAAGCTGATTGACCAAATAATTCAACAGATGCGCATCGATGAAGAAAAGAAGCGAGATCATGAAACCTCCCAAGATCGATTTAGTGATGGGATGTTGGAACTTCTGGGAACATCGAAGATGTACTCACTTAACCCATCAGACCTTGAGCAATTCCTTTATGACGTTCGAGTTGATATCAAAAATAATAAGATTTCCATCACTACAGATGAAATAGATGTAATGGCATTTCTGAAGGTGCTACTCGATAAAGGAGCCCGGGTCGAAGTATACTCTGCTCATGACTATCCAGACACTGGATACGGACGTTGAGTAACATGTACGAGGGAGGAAAGTATCATGCCGGCTGTAAGTTGGAATGCATTTGAACAATTGCCTGGAGATAATGCGAAGAATTTCGAACTCTTATGCCGAGCTCTAATACGGCGACACTACGGTCAGTTCGGTAATTTTCGATTTTTAGCCAATCAACCGGGGATTGAATTTCATTTGAAGTTACATACAGAGTGTTTACTGGGCCAGCCTACACGTTGGTATGGGTGGCAATGCAAGTGGTATGACTTGCCTTCAGGTCGAGCTATCGGTACTACTCGTCGTCGTCAAATTGAAGAAGCTATCACAACTACTGAAAGATTATTACCCGAACTTACCGATTGGGTGTTATGGACTAGATATTCGCTAACTGAAGGCGATCAACAATGGTTCTATAATCTGGAAACGACCATGGCATTGCATCTTTGGACCGCATCGGAAGTTGAAGAACACCTTAGTGGACCAGCAGAAATTTTCCGTGGAACCTATTTCGGTGAACTGGTACTTACTCCGGACATACTACATGAAAAGCACACGGAGATGATTGAACGAATTCGAGGAAGATGGCTCCCCGAGGTACATCAAATAGTAGATGCTGAACGAGCCCTGCGTCGAATGCTAGGAGAGGAAGATTCGTGGGTCGCTTTACAGGATGTTGCGGACCAGCTTCAAAATGGCGCGGCGGCTATTAGATTAGGAATGTTCAATCTACCCGAAACCCTTGAAAAAGAAGTCAATAGGCTCGTCGAGAGCTCAATAGACATCGCAAATGCTTTAAAGCAGACCCATACTACTCTAGCAGACGGGGGTTATGAAGTTGTAAAACAAGAACTGTCAGGCCAACGAAATGGTAATTTAGAATGGAGCATCTTAGTCAGACGTCTAAGAGCTGGACGTTATCCAATTGTATTGCCGGTCACCAATATCGTAGCAGATATCAAAATGGCTTACAAATTACTCTCTGATCTACACCAAATATTCAATAGTCGATTGGTCGCGGTAGTGGCTGATGCAGGCTTTGGAAAAACCCAAATGTCAGCTCAACTCACAGCTACGAAAAAAGATCGCCCTGCAGGTATTCTGCTCCATGGACGCAACCTTGCAGCGAGGGGGAGCCTTGATGCGCTCGCGACCCGGATTGTTATCAATGGTAATCCTATACCAAGCTTTGAGAAATTGCTAGCCGCTGTGGATGCGGCAGGGCAGCGTGCTAGCAGACGCCTCCCTATTGTCATTGATGGCTTAAACGAAGCTGAGGACCCTCGTGATTGGAAGGATCAGCTTGCCATATTGAGTGTCACACTAAGTAAATATCCTTATGTGCTTGTTGTATGCACTCTGCGTTCGGATTTCATAGAAGAGGCTGTTCCTAATGAAATCAAGCGTCTCGATATTACAGGTTTTGAGCACGACATTGAAGACGCCGCGCGGAGGTATTTCCGATACTACCGGATTGATCCTTCCGACGCGATGCTACCATGGGAAATGCTCCACCATCCGCTCACATTGCGAATATTTTGCGAGGTAACGAATCCCAAGCGAACACGAATTGTAGGCGTTGAATCCATGCCAGGCTCACTCACTTCCTTGTTTGAACGATACCTTGACCAAGTTGCAGAGCGTTTAGCAGAATTATCTCCACGGTCTCATCGTTATTATGAGTCCGATGTTAGAACTGCGATTAGTAAAATTGGTCTTTGCTTGTGGGAAATGAATGCACGCAGCTTGAATTTAACAGATATTCGCCGATATCTCGAAGACGATGGCCGCCCATGGGATCAAAGTATCGTTCGTGCTTTTGAACAAGAAGGTATACTTCTTAGAGGGTCAGACCATCACCACGGACCAAATCACGTTATCGTTGTTTATGATGCACTTGCCGGACATCTCATAGCGGATGCGTTAATTGGAAAACACAGCGGACAACAGTTTGCATCCTGGTTGAATGATCCATATACCATTTCTTTACTGGATGGAGACTCGGTTCAACGACATCCGTTTGCAAGCGACATTTTCCATTCCTTAGTAGGACTAGTGCCGCATAAGATGTATAGACAACAACTTTGGTCATTACTCGATGGGCCGCAGCGAGCCAAAGCTCTCTATGCAGCAGCCTCGTTGGATAAACTGTATCTCGATAGCGAGACGATATCACAGCTGGCCGCGCTCGTAGCTACAATTCCGAGCGGGCAACGTGATCTCTTTGAACGACTCTGGGTGACCCGCGCGGCGCAATCTCATCCTCTTAACGCAGAATTTTTAGACGACGTGTTACGACCCATGCCGATTTCAGAGCGTGATCTCAGATGGAGTGAATGGGTCCGAAACCAACAAAACGAAATACTTAAAGATTTGAAGTGGCTTGAACAACGTTTACGGACGGAAAAACAGCATAATGATCGAAATAAACTGTGCGCTTTGTGGATCATGTGGACCCTCACTAGTACAGTTCGACTGCTACGCGATCACGCTACTCGCACCCTGTATTGGTTCGGTTTTCGTTATCCGCAGGACTTGTTTGAACTAACTCTTAACTCATTAGGAATAAATGATCCCTATGTTCCGGAACGCATGCTTGCAGCTTGCTATGGAGTTTCGATGTCACTTTGGTCAGATCCTTGTGGGGATGAAGTGAGAAGAGAGCTTCCGAATTTTGCACTAAAACTGGTAAACGAAATGTTTGTCCCGGAAGCCCTACATTCCACACGCCATATCCTGACGAGAGAATACGCTTTAGGTGTAATCGATCTGGCAACACGAATAGAACCGAGATGTATACCGGAGGACAAAGCGCATTACCTTAAGCCTCCGTTTCAACATATCCCTTCTCCATTCCTAAAACTCGATGATGTAGACGATACAAGTATATCCAGCGTGGAGAGCGCAATTCATTTGGATTTTGGGAATTATACAATAGGTCAACTGATTCCGAACAGACAAAACTATGACTTCGAAAATCCTATGTATCAAGAAGTCAGACGACAAATCGAATTCAGAATCGCTGAGTTAGGATACACATCTACTCAGTTTGATAAGGTAGACAGAGAAATTGGCAACTCTTCATGGCGAACCGTAAGCCGAGAAACTTCGAAAGTGGACCGATACGGTAAAAAATATTCGTGGATAGCATTTTTTGAAATGTATGGTTACCGATACGATAATGGGACATTACCTGATCGGAGAGTTAATAAACGCCCACCTGATGTCGATATAGACCCTAGCTTCCCTGAGACTGCACGAACTTGGCAACCAGCATTACCTGATTTATTTGCCGAATTTTCCACAAAACCTCGGACATGGATCAAAGATGGCCCTACCCCTAACTACGCCCATCTATTAGAATCTGAAGAAGTGGACGGTCTGCCAGGGCCTTGGACTTTGCTTCATGGTTACATTGAACAGTCTTCCAAAGGGGATTCAAGGCGCATATTCACCTTTCTGCCAGGTTTGTGTGTGGGGTATGAACAGGTTGAGAAATTATTAATCTCGTTTGATAAAATTGAATATCCAGGCAATATGGCAATCCCAGAACCGCAAGAGGATTATTATACTTACGCTGGAGAGCTCCCATGGTCACCGCGATTCGGCAGCCCTCTTCGTGCTTTAGATGGCCGTGCGCTACGTGACGTACAAGATGCATTCGACAATTATAAGGGAAGCGGTATTCCTGTAGAGGTGCCTGCGTTTAAATTTGGTTGGGAGAGCTATCACAGTGCCCTTAATCAAGTGAACGGAATCATCTTGCCTGCCCCTGCACTTTGCGAACACTTCGGGTTATCGAACCGTCAGGGCGAATGGGACTTCTACGATAGAGAAGGACGCGCCGCAACAATTTATAGAGAGTTTAAAGGCGATCGAGATTCATTTCGCTCCTATCTATTGTATCTACGAACAGATTTGTTGAAGCTTTATTTGACTCAAACCAGTCAAACTCTAGTTTGGCTTCTATGGGGTGAACGAGGGTTTGAGCACCGCGCATCCTTAAAACACGAAAATGATCTAAGAGCTTTATGGTCAAAGCATAAACATATTCACCGTAGTAGTATAGTTATGAAATAACTTACATTATTTTAGAATCAGCCCGCCACCCTTTATAGACTTGAGGGTGACGGGTCATCGAAATCGAATCTGTAAGATTAGACAGCAAGAACCAAATTATGTCCGACAAACATGGACATTGGTATCTCCTTGCGTATCCCTTTGCCGCTTACTTTCTCCCCCCATCCCCTTCACATGATTCTCGAGAAGTCGATAAGTGCATACATAATTTTGTTCGATTTTCAAGTCAGAATCACCACACTACAACTAAAAAAGCCCCCAAGATATTATCCCTGAGCGCTTCATGATTTAGTTGATACCGGCGAGAGGACTCGAACCTCCACCCGTTAGGACTCGATTTTGAGTCGAGCGCGTCTGCCATTCCGCCACGCCGGCATATTGAAATAGTATAACAAATTCACGAAGAATCATCAATAATTTTCTTTCTTTTGGTCCACTTGACTGAATTTCCCTGTCGAGTTATCCTCTACACACCAGCCGCGTACAACCTGGCCGCGTTACGTCCTGACAAAAGCGCGGTGCTGCAAAAGCGGTTGAAATTTAGGGAGTTTGGCGCGGGTTAAGCGAGAAAAGCGCGCCTCCTGTTTCGGAAAAGCTATATGTCATGCGGGTTCTTGGCTTTCGCCGCGCTATACTTGAGGCGCGTACAATTTTGAGTCGAGCGCGTCTGCCATTCCGCCACGCCGGCATATGATAAAAAAATCTTGCTAGATACTTCAGAAATATGGCGTGCCCTAAGAGATTCGAACTCCTGACCTTTTGATTCGTAGTCAAACGCTCTATCCAGCTGAGCTAAGGGCACATAAGATTAAGAAACAAGCTGCTGGTGCCGAAGACCGGACTCGAACCGGTACGAGGTCGCCCCCGCAGGATTTTAAGTCCTGTGCGTCTGCCATTCCGCCACTCCGGCAAAATTGTGGAGGCGCCACCCAGACTCGAACTGGGGGTAGAGCTTTTGCAGAGCTCTGCCTTACCACTTGGCTATGGCGCCGTTTGAATAAAAATGGAGCGGACGACGGGAATCGAACCCGCGACCCTCGCCTTGGCAAGGCGATGCTCT
Source organism: Paenibacillus cymbidii (assembly GCF_004764705.1). Lineage (GTDB taxonomy): Bacteria > Bacillota > Bacilli > Paenibacillales > NBRC-103111 > Paenibacillus_AN > Paenibacillus_AN cymbidii. Next base: position 7,455 of record NZ_SHLX01000063.1, read on the forward strand.
ACCGCTGAGCCACGTCCGCATATAAAATGGCTGGGGATCTAGGATTCGAACCTAGGCATGACGGAGTCAAAGTCCGTTGCCTTACCGCTTGGCTAATCCCCAATCTTAACAAGCTATAAAATGGGGCGATCGACGGGAATCGAACCCGCGGATCCCGGAGCCACAATCCGGTGCGTTAACCACTTCGCCACGACCGCCATAATATCCTGCTTGGCAGGGGCAGCAGGAATCGAACCCACACCAAAGGTTTTGGAGACCTTTGTTCTACCTTTAAACTATGCCCCTGTAATGGTGGAGGATGATGGATTCGAACCACCGAACTCGTCAGAGAACAGATTTACAGTCTGCTGCGTTTGGCCACTTCGCTAATCCTCCAGGCTATGAACTTGTCAAAATCGACCATTGCGTCGATTGGTGGTGCCGCCGAGAGGACTTGAACCCCCAACCTACTGATTACAAGTCAGTTGCTCTACCAGTTGAGCTACAGCGGCAAATGGAGCATGGTGGCTCGGGACGGAATCGAACCGCCGACACGAGGATTTTCAGTCCTCTGCTCTACCGACTGAGCTACCGAGCCAAAAGAAAAAATGGCGGAGCCGACGGGATTCGAACCCGCGGTCTCCTGCGTGACAGGCAGGCATGTTAGGCCTCTACACCACGGCTCCGCGATTAGTGCCCCTCTCGGGGTCCTCAAAACGAATCTTGAGGAATTTGGTTGCGGGGGCAGGATTTGAACCTGCGGCCTTCGGGTTATGAGCCCGACGAGCTACCGGGCTGCTCCACCCCGCGTCGTTATTATATCACCCTATGGGGTGTCCTGCAATGAAACATCCTGTTTCATATGCCGGTATTGTAATGGTGGGCGCTGAGGGGATCGAACCCCCGACCCTCTGCTTGTAAGGCAGATGCTCTCCCGGCTGAGCTAAGCGCCCGAGAATAATGGTGACCCGTAGGGGATTCGAACCCCTGTTACCTCCGTGAAAGGGAGGTGTCTTAACCCCTTGACCAACGGGCCTCGTATGTAGTTACTGGCGGAGAGAGAGGGATTCGAACCCTCGAGACGCTTGTGACGCCTACACGATTTCCAATCGTGCTCCTTCGACCAACTCGGACACCTCTCCAAAATGGCTCCCCGAGCAGGACTCGAACCTGCGACAACTCGATTAACAGTCGAGTGCTCTACCGACTGAGCTATCAGGGAATATTAGATGCGCTTGGCAACGTCCTACTCTCCCGGAACCCTGCGGTTCAAGTACCATCGGCGCTGGAGGGCTTAACGGTCGTGTTCGGGATGGGAACGCGTGGGTCCCCTCCGCCATCATCACCAAACGTTCAG
>NZ_SHLX01000064.1 GCF_004764705.1 Paenibacillus cymbidii
GGGTAAGCGCCTCCTTGGTGGGTTTTAGGGCTATTGACCCGTCACACCCCCATCATACGAGGCGCTCCTGTTTTTTGTCCAAGGCCGTATCTTGGCGCCTACAGGAATGTTTACATGTTCCAAGGCACCGATCCGGTCTACCTTGGGGTTCGTCGGAGCGGGTTATTTGCTGGATGAGAGCCCAAGTTTGTTAAATACACCGTGAATTCTTGCCGTTCGAGGCCGGTGAGTACCTGAGTAGTAACATAAAAAGTGGCCTATTCGCAAATTCCCTTCTGTTCCACGTTAACCTGACGACATGTTTGGCGGGGGATTATGCAATGCCTTCAACGATACAGGATATTGTAATCGCTGGCTCTATTGATTCGAATCCACTTGTATCTGATCCGCTTCCAGAAGGAAGAGCAATTGTTTGTCTCCATCATCGTTGTAAACGAGTGTATGGTTTGCGGCAAATGACAAGCTTTGCACGATTTCGTTCGGCTCTCCATACAACTGCTTAACTTTTTCCACCGAATCCCCTTTGCTTATTCCGCGAATCGTTCGTTCGATATCAATGGACATGACTTCGCCGAAGCGGCCGGCGGTAACAGCGGCGTATAGATTGCCGTAATGATACGATCAGTATGACCCTCCTTTGTACTGCGAAACAGAAGAGAAATACAACCAACGCAACAATAAAAAGGCGCATATGCAATTCCCCCATTTTGACCAAATATAACAATTCGCCTGCCAACGGCTCGACTCCTGCGTCCGCACTCTCTTGTGAAAGACAGTCTTGCTTCTGTATAATACAGAGTATAACAGAATGCACTGATACAGATGCGTTGTCGCATCGGCAGGGGCTGATGGGGGAAACAGGCATGGATATCGTGGCGGGTGGAGACACGGCGACGAAGCACGAGCAAATTTTGAAGTATATCGAAGGGTTGCCCGTCGGCAGCAAAATATCGGTCCGGCAAATTGCCAAGGATTTGCAGGTGAGCGAAGGAACCGCCTACCGGGCGATCAAGGAAGCGGAAAACCAGGGGACCGTCAGCACGAAGGAGCGGATCGGAACCGTTCGCGTCGAGAAGAAGAAACGCAGCAGCATCGACCGGCTGACATTCGCCGAGGTCGTCAACATCGTCGACGGCGAAGTGCTCGGCGGCGCGGACGGGCTGGACAAGCCGCTGAACAAGTTCGTCATCGGCGCCATGGAGAAGGACGCGATGCTGCGCTACATCGACGCGGGCAGCCTGCTCATCGTCGGCAACCGCGAGGAGGCGCACGCCAGCGCGCTGCAGGAAGGGGCGGCCGTGCTCATCACCGGCGGCTTCGACACCAGCGATGCCGTCAAGAAGCTGGCCAACGACCGCGGATTGCCGATCATTTCGAGCAGCTACGATACGTTTACCGTCGCTTCGATGATTAACCGCGCCATTTACGACCGGCTGATCAAAAAAAAGATTATGCTGGTGGAAGATATTTTGTCCTCGCATCCGGTCGTTCACGCGCTTAAAGGCACTCAGGCGGTTCGCGACTGGAAGGCGGCGGCCGAAAGCTCGGGGCACAGCCGGTTCCCGATCGTCGACGAATGGAACCGGGTCATCGGCATGATTACGTCCAAGGATATCGTCGGCAGCAGCCCGGAGCAAACGCTGGACAAGCTGATGACGCGCAGCCCGCTGACGGTTCATCTGCGCACTTCGGTGGCGACGGCGGCGCATTTGATGATCTGGGAAGGGATCGAGCTGCTGCCGGTCGTCGACGGCAATCGCAAGCTGATCGGCGTCATTAGCCGCAACGATGTGCTTAAAGTGATGCAGTATATCCAGCGCCAGCCGCAAGTGGGCGAAACGTTCGAGGATCTGGTATGGGCCGCCTTCGAAGAAGCGCGCGACGAACGGGATCAGCTGATTTTTACGGGCACGATTACGCCGCAAATGACGAACCATCTCGGCTCCGTTTCGTCCGGCGTACTGACGACGCTGATGACGCAGGCGGCGTACCGCGCCGTGCAGGAATACAAAAAAGGCGACCTCGTCATCGACAACATTTCGACGTATTTCCTTCGTCCCGTCCAGATGGAGAGCGTCATTGAAATTCGTCCGCATGTAATCGAAGTGAGCCGCAAATTCGGCAAAATCGACGTGGAAATTCGCTACGCCGGCCAACTCGTCTGCAAAGCGATGCTGACCGCGCAAGTGTTCGACCAGTCGTAAGCGATCTTATGGGCGCCGGAGCGGGAATCGTCTGCTCCCGCCCGTCGCCCGCCGCAGTTACGGCTGTTTGTTCTGTTCGTACAGCTTGTGGTTGCGCATGCCGGCGAACAGGTTGAACAGGCCCAGCAGCAGGAAAACAGCGCCAAGCACAAGGCGCGTCGAATTCATGTCGAACAGCGAAAATTGAGCGATGGCCATCACGATCAGCATGCCGCCCATCCACATGTTCATTCTTGCCGCATACAAGCCGCGCTCGCGCGGATCGGTGCGCCTGCGGTAACGGAAGCTGTAGACGACAGTGAACAGCAGCGAAACGAGAATCGCCGCCGACAGCAGCGCTTGCACCCATATCATGGGAATCATCCTTTGTCCGATAAAATAACATCGCCTTAATAGAGGTAGTTCAAAAAGTCGGCTTTTGATCACGAAGTTTTTCTGGGAGCGTATTCGGCATCGAATCTTGCGTTCACCTTCGAAGTCCGTTGCTCATTTAGGTATCGCCTAAACTCCGCTACTCCTTCTTCAGGTTCTCGCAACCTTCTCGGTGCTGAAAACCCGTCTTTTTGAACACTCACTTAACTGTACCGATTTTCGCCTCGAAAATCAATTTCGTTGCGGAATTTCGACGGTCACCCACATGATGAGCTCGCCTTGCGAAACGATGAGCGCCTTCACTTTCACCTCGTACGTCCGGCCTCCCGGAAAATCGTATTTGCTGCCGTCAATAAGCGCAAGGTACAGCGCAAGATGATCGTTGATATCGGCCGCATCCTTGCCTCTGGCCGGCTCCAGATCTTTGATGGCGAGCTTGCGGATGTCGCTTCGCGTAATGTCGTCGAGCGCGGCGCCGCCTTGCGCCGGCTCGAATTTGACGTCGATTTGGCTGATGCGCGATTGTCTGGAACGGTTTTTGCGCAAATCGTCGATATCGCGGACCAGCTTGCCGTTATCGGCAAGGAGTTGGGCGTTTTTGGCCGCCAGCAAGGTAAAGTTGTGATGATACATGGCGGAAAAGCAGGCGCTGCCAATGATGGCGCCGGCGAGCAGCAGGCCGAGGGACGGCAGCAGCCGCGCATATTTGTCCAGGCTGGGGATTCTCACGCGTCTCCGCTTCCTTTGCAAATCCATTCGATCAGCGCATAACCGGTATGGGCGCCGGCGAACGCCGTGATGAAGTACAGAATTTGTTTGGCCGCAGGCGAAATGTAGCCTTCGGCGAAGTTCGTTTCGATGACGCGCAGCGGGTCGATCGTACCGCCGACGGCGGCGACCATCGCCCAAATTTTCAGGCTGGCCGCAATGCGGGCCATTTCGACGCCCGGCGATTTGAGGGTCAGCACGGACGCAACGCCGCCGAGCAGGCTGCCCCCCGTCACGATGCCGAGCGCCGTAAAGAAATCGAGGATCAGCTTCGAAATGAATGCCGCCACATGCGTTTCCTCCCGCTTTCGGTTCTTGTCCCGCGTTTCTACTATCATATCTATGTGCACGGGAACAAATTAGAAGAGCATGAGCAAGAGAAGTTTGCGGAATGCGAATGTGGGTTCGCATTTTTCGGCGAGTGTGGTAAAATGGGTAAAACGGATCTGTACCGGACGTACGGAGGAGGAGTGGCCGGCGTGTGTGAATTTGTCCATCTGCACGTGCATTGCGAATACAGCTTGCTGGACGGCGCCGCCCGCATCGAGCATTTGGCGGACGAAGCCGTCCGACTCGGCATGCGTTCGCTTGCGCTTACCGATCATGGCGTCATGTACGGCGCAATTCCTTTCTACAAGGCTTGCAAGAAACGCGGCATCAAGCCGATTATCGGCTGCGAGATGTATTTGACGACCGGTTCGCTGCGCGAGAAGCAGTCGCGCCAGGAGCAGCCAACCCATCATTTGCTGCTGCTGGCGAAGAACGAGACCGGCTACCGCAATTTGATGAAGCTCGTTTCGATCGCCCATCTGGAAGGCTTCCATTACAAGCCGCGCATCGATCTGGAGCATCTGGCCGCCTACAAGGAAGGCCTTGTCTGCACCAGCGCCTGCCTGGCCGGCGAAATTCCCCAGCTGTTGCTGGCCGGCCGCGATGAAGAGGCGAAGCGGGCGGCGGAGCGGTACCGGGCGATTTTTGGCGACGATTTTTATTTGGAGCTGCAGGATCACGGGCTGATCGAACAGAAGAAGCTGAACCCGCTGCTGATTCGCCTGAGCGGCGAAACAGGCATTCCGCTGGTCGCCGCCAACGACATCCACTATGTGTACGAAGGCGATCACACGATGCAGGATGTGCTGCTGTGCATCGGCACGGGCAAGACTGTCAGCGACGAAGCGCGGTTGAAGTTCGGCTCTACGCAGCTCTATATGAAGAGCGGCGAAGAGATGGCCCGCTTGTTCCCGCACGCGCAGGAGGCGTTGCTCAACACGGTTCGCATCGCGGAGCAGTGCGAGCTGGAGCTGACGTTCGGCCAGTCGATTCTGCCGGCTTACAAGCCGCTGCCGGAAGGCGCGGACTCGCCGTCGTATTTGCGCAGGTTGTGTGCGGAAGGGCTGGAGGGCCGCTACGGCGCTTCGGCGACACGAACCTCGGTCGATGGGAGAGAGGCGCTGGAGCGGCGTCTCGCTTATGAGCTTGGCGTCATCGAGGGCATGGGGTATGCCGATTATTTTCTGATTGTTTGGGATTTCATCCGCTTCGCCCGTGTAAACGGCATTGCCGTCGGACCGGGCCGCGGTTCTTCGGCCGGTTCGCTGGTTGCTTATGTGCTCGGCATTACGGACGTCGATCCGATCAAATACGGGCTTTTGTTCGAGCGTTTCCTCAATCCGGAGCGCATTTCGATGCCGGATATCGACATCGATTTCAGCGACGAGCGGCGGGACGAAGTCATCGATTACGTGGTCGGCAAATACGGCTCCGAGCACGTCGCGCAAATTATTACGTTCGGCACGATGGCGGCCAAGGCGGCCGTACGCGACGTCGGCCGTGCGCTCGGCATGGCGTACGCGGATGTGGACCGCGCGGCGAAGCTGATCCCGTACCAGCTCGGCATTACGCTGCAGGACGCGCTGGCGGGTAGCGCCGAGCTGAAGGCGCTGTGCGAGCGCGACCCGAAGACGGATGCGCTCGTCCGCATGGCGATGAAGGTCGAAGGCATGCCGCGCCACGCCTCCACGCATGCCGCGGGCGTCGTCATTTCGCGCGAGCCGCTGACACGCTACGTGCCGCTGCAGGAAGGCACGGAGAAGACGGCGCTGACGCAGTACGCGATGGAGCATCTGGAAGCGATCGGCCTGCTGAAGATGGACTTCCTCGGCTTGCGCACGCTGTCGATCATCGAACGGACGCAGCGCTGGATCGCCGAGCGGGAAGGGGCGGAAGTCGATTTCGAGCAGGTATCCAACGCGGACCCACCGACGTACGAGTTGTTGTCCCGCGGCGACACGACGGGCATTTTCCAGCTCGAATCGAGCGGCATCCGGCGCGTGCTCAAGGAATTGAAGCCGGGCGGCTTCGAGGATGTCATTTCGGTGCTGGCGCTGTATCGTCCGGGCCCGATGGATTTTATCCCGAAGTTTATCCAGGCGAAGCATGGGGACATTGCCGTAGAGTACCCGCATGAGTCGCTGGTGCCGATTTTGCGCGATACGTACGGGATTATCGTGTACCAGGAGCAGATCATGCAGATCGCATCGCGCATGGCCGGCTTCAGTCTTGGCGAAGCCGACCTGCTGCGGCGCGCCGTCAGCAAGAAGAAGCGCGAGGTGCTGGACGAGCAGCGCGCGCACTTCGTCGCCGGCAGCTTGCGCATGGGGCATGACGAAGCTGCCGCGAACCGGGTGTACGACATGATTGTGCGCTTCGCCGATTACGGCTTTCCGCGGGCGCATGCTACCGCCTACGGCGTGCTGGCGTTCCGCACGGCATATTTGAAGGCTCATTACGCGGTGCCGTTTATGGCGTCGATGTTGACTGCGGTTATGGGCAGCCACGGCAAAGTGGCGGAATATGTCGACAGCTGCCGTCGCATGGGCATCCGCGTGCTGCCGCCCGACGTGAACGCCAGCGGCGTCACGTTTACGCCGGTCGCCTACAAGCCGGGGCCGGTCTTGGCGGCGGGAGCGGAGACGGCGCAGACTGCGGGAGGCGCGGTGGTGGCCGGGCCGACGGCGGAAGCGCCGGCTGCAGCCGAACTGTCGGCCGGACTGCGGGTAGCGGAAGCGGCGGACGCGTATGTGGCGGGAGCGCCAGAGTTGCGCACGCAAGTGGCGGAAGGACGGGTGTCCAGTGCGCAGGCGGCGGGAGAACCGACAGTGGCGGACGCGTATGCGACGGACGTGCCGGAGTCGCGTGTGGTTGCGGCGGAACTGCGGGCAGCGGGCGGCGGCGATGTCGGCGCCGGCGAAATCCGCTTCGGTCTCGGCGCGATCAAAAACGTCGGCACGCATGCGATCGAGGCGATCATCCGCGAACGCGCCGAGCGTCCGTTCGACAGTTTGCTCGATTTTTGCCGGCGTGTCGATTTGCGCGTTTGCAACAAGCGCGTTGTCGAATCGTTGATTCAGGCCGGAGCGATGGACAGTCTTGGCGGGCATCGCGCGCAGCTGCTTGCCGCGGTGGAGGAGACGATCGAAGCGGCGGTCAAGTGGAAGAAGGATCGGGAAGATTTGCAGCTTCATCTGTTCGGTTTTACCGAAGAAGCGAACTGGACCGTCGAATATCCGGCGGTTGCGCCGTTTGCGCCGATGCAGCAGCTGGAGCTGGAGCGGGAGCTGCTTGGCCTGTATTTGTCCGGCCATCCGCTTGACGCGTACGAGCAGGCGCTGCAGGCATGTGAACCGGAAGGCATTCACGAGCTGCCGGAGCTGCCCGATCAGAGCGAGGTGCTGGTGGCGGGCATGGTGCTGACGCAGAAGTCGATCCTGACGCGCAAGTCGCAGCAGATGGCGTTTATTGAGCTGGAGGACCGCATCGAGAAGGTGGAAGTCGTGCTGTTCCCGGAGACATGGAAGCGGTACGGCCACCTTGTCGGCAAAGGCAAGCTGCTGCTCGTCAAGGCGAAGCTGCAGCATCAGGACGAAGGAGTGAAGCTGCTCGCCGATACGCTGGTCGCGCTGGACGATCCGGCGCTCGGCCAGCAGCTGCAGCGGCTGCGCAGCCGCTCCGCGTTCGCGCCGCAAGGGCGCGGCAGCGCAGGGGCGCCGGGCGCAGCAGGCGCGGCAGCGCCGCAGGGGCGCGGCAGCGCAGGGGCGCCAGGCGCAACAGGCGCGGCAGCGCCGCAAGGGCGCGGCAGCGC
>NZ_SHLX01000065.1 GCF_004764705.1 Paenibacillus cymbidii
ACGGAGCAAAAAAATAACCTCCCGCGCCTTCGCTTGGGCTACGGCCGCCCACAACCTTTTACACCAAACAAATGACCCCCATCGTCCCGATGGAAGAACCTACTACACAAACTACTTGACGGCACCGCTATTATGATGTTGCCCCCTATTTTCGGAGGAATAAGCCAGAAAACATGGCCTATTTCGTTGTACAACGCGATGCTCCCCTCTTGCCGGCACCTTGCTGACGCAAAAAAGCCCGCCAATTGCGCGGACTTGATTGCAATGTTTAATCATTTGATCGCAGCGACTAGATCGCTTGCCATATCTCCCACACATTTCCGTCGGGATCGCGAAATAAAAAGTTGGGCCCGCATGGCCGGTTATCGGGAATATCGCTGATGATGTCCACGCCATTTTGTTTGAACCGGTTGTACATGTCCTGGATGCGCGGCGTTATAAAGCAGCCGATCGGCGGATGATTGCCGCCGTTGCCGCCCTTGGCAAACCCGTACTCATTCGTCCACTGCCGTGACTGGATCAGAAACATCGCCGGCACCGTTTGCCGGATGCCGGCCTCAAGATACTTTCCGTTTTGTTCGGGAAATCTCAGAATTGCAGCGGTTGGATTCGTTTCCGCACGAGAGCCTTTATCGGCATCCATGCAGCCCAAGTTCGTTTCATACCACTGAATGGCTTTGCTGACATCGCGGACGGGCACGTAGATGCAAGTGATGCCTGTTATGTCTTCCAGCATTTCAACCGATTTTGTTTCATCATGGGGCATTGTTTCTTCCACCTCCGCCTTTCGATCCGGATTGCCCTTGTAACCGTCGACTACTTTCAACGCCTCCGGTACCGCGCGCGGTTTGTACCCATCGGAGTTGCGAGGTTTGCGTGCACCTTGCTCCAAATCGTCAGTCTCCTTTCCTGATCTCCCACGCCCCTATTCTACCATTGAATTTACAGACGCATAGGTCCGTTTTTCTCAACTTTATTGTAGATCGATCCGGACACTAACTCACGAACCGCCGCTCCCGCCTCTTCATTCGCCGCCTCGGACCACGCCTTCCCCGCCAACAGTAACTGCCTCTCTCGAAATCGACCGTCCCCGTACCAGTAGCCATCTTTTTGCATCGCAGATGAGCCCGCGCCAGCATCCGGAGCAACCGCCGATTGATGCCCGCCCGACCAGATGTGACCATAATGACTAGTCATTCTGTGTGATTTTTCGATCATAATCGATGGATTGGGTGCGGGTATTGCTCATTTTGTATGATTTTTCGACTATAATCGTTGGATTTGGTGTGATTGCCACTCATTCTGTATGATTTTTCTACTATATGCGGATCTCTCCGTACTTTCCCGAAGGTATGCTCACTCGGGTCGGGCCCCCGCGCCAGAGCCCGGCGCGACCGCAACGCCCCGGCGCCCGGAGGCCGCCGACTTGCGATAAGCGCGGGGCGGTTGGCCGTAACGGGCAGCGAACTGCTTGTTGAACGCGCTCAAGGAATTGAAGCCGCATTCCATGGCGATGCGGATGATCGGCAGCGGTTCGTTCAGCAGCAATTGCGCCGCCAGCTGCAGCCGCAACCGGTTCGTGAACTGATGCGGGGTCAAGCCGGTGACAGCGCGGAACCGCCGGTAAAATTGCGTGCGGCCAAGCCCCGACCGTTCGATCGCCGTCTTGATGCCGGCATCGTCCGCGAAATGCCAAATCAGGCAACCGATCGCTTCGATGATGCCGCTGTCGACTTCGCCGGCGATGGCCCCTTCTTCCCAGGCATATTCGTACAAATGTGTCAGCATATCGATCAAATGCATAAACTGGCGGGCCTCTTTCGTCTGCCGCGGCGATTCCAGCTCGCTTGCGGCAGCGCGCGCGGCCCGCCAAATCGCCTGCGCATGCGGCAAGTGCTGCGGCACGCGCGCCGGCAGCGTTCCCGCCGCATAGAACGGGGCCAGCAGCTTGTAGCCGGCCGGCACGCCTTTGATCGCGGAAGGCTGGAAATACACGAGCAAATAACGGCACGGTCGTTCGCGCTCCGCCGAAAAAATCCAGTGCGGCTCGAACGGCCGGCACAAAAACGTGTCCCCCGGCAGCCCCTCGTACGCTTGATCCTCGAAGCGGTACAACGCTTTGTTCTCCAGGATGATGCACAATTCGAGGAGATCGTGCATATGGGTCTCATGCGCTTCGTAGTGGCTGACGCTCAGCTTCATGAACAGCTCGCCGTCGATTTCTACTTTGTCCTGGTACATCTTTATCCTCCGTACCCGCCCCGCCCGGAGGTTGGCAACGGCGGCAGTTTTGCTTCCATTGTCGCCCGTTCCGTACAAAATGACAAGTCTGCACGATGGAACAAGTAGTTTTGCCGCGCGTCATCCGGTACGATGATTTCATTCGCACGGCACAAGCCACGATTGCCTACCTGCCGTGCTTATCCGAATTTTTGCCCAGGAGGCTTTCCGTTATGTCCGAACAGACTGCCGCGATCCGCAATCCGATTCTTCCCGGCGACCACCCCGACCCGTCGATCGTGCGCGTCGGCGCCGATTATTACATGGTGTCGTCGACGTTTCAATTTTTCCCCGCCGTGCTTGTGCTGCATTCGCGCGATCTGGTCAACTGGACGCCGATCGGCCATGTCGTCACCCGGCGCAGCCAGCTCGATCTGCAGGACATGCCCGATTCGTTCGGCGTCTATGCGCCCGACATTTCGTACCATGACGGCAAGTTCTGGGTCGTGGTGCCGTATTATCACGCGCAGCCCCGCTGCACGAATCTGCTGTTCGTCGCCGACAAACCGGAAGGCCCTTACAGCGAAGCGATCATGCTGAATCACCACTTCATCGACCCGTCGATTTTCAACGACGACGACGGCAAACGGTATTTGCTGTTTGGCGGCGGCTGGGTGCATGAGCTGGCGGCCGACGGCTCCCGACTGATCGGGGATGCGAAGCAGGTGTGGCCGGGCACGGGCGGCGCGGCTCCCGAAGGCCCGCACATCGTTAAACGCGACGGCTGGTACTATTTGCTGCTTGCGGAAGGCGGCACGTTCTTCGACCACATGGAAACGATCGCACGCAGCCGTTCGGTGTGGGGACCGTACGAGGAGTGCCCGCATAACCCGATTTTGCGGCAGCCCGATCCGAAGGCGGAGATTCAAAAAGCCGGCCACGGCAAGCTTGTGGAAGACACGGAAGGACAATGGTGGATGGTGCATCTCGGCGGGCGCCCGCTGTCTCCCGGGGGCCATTGCCCGCTCGGGAGGGAAACGTTCCTTGAGCCGGTGCATTGGTCGGCGGACGGCTGGCCGGTGGTGGGGGACAATAGCGTACCGATGGAACGGCTCGTTGTGCCCGGCGCGGCGCCGGTGCCGGCTTCCGCGCTCGATGGGCACGAACGTTTCTCCGAACAGCGGGAGCTGGCGCCGGAGTGGGAATGGGTGCGCCATCCCGTGGAAGATTCCTGCCGCTTCACGGACCGTGGGCTTGAGCTGCGCTGCAAGCCGTTCATCCCGTACGGCACCGGCGACACGCTGATCGCGACGCGCAGGTGGCGCCACCTCGGCTTCGAAGCGACGGCCGGCATGCGATTCGAGCCGCAAGCGCGCGGCGAAGAAGCCGGGCTGACCATTTACCGCGATTCCGACGCTTTCCTGTTCCTCACCGTCCGCAACGCGATCGGCCAAACCGCCGGCCTGACGTTCGATTACAACCGACGCTACGAGCGGCAGGAATTCGACGGGCTTTATTTGCAGGTGGATCAATATGTGAAAGCGATGCGCAAAACATGGTGCCAAATCAAACTGAATGCCGTTCCCGGCAGCGAAATCGGGCTGCGCATCCGGCTCGACGAAGCCACGCAGACGCTGCATTTCGCTTACGCCGAAAACGGCGGTGACTTCCAGTCGCTTGCCGTCGAGCTGAACGCCGATTTCGTATACCCGGAAACGGTCAACCGGTTTATGTGCTTCACCGCTCCGCGCGTCGGGTTGTTCGCCCGCGGCGTATACGGCGAGCCGCAAGGCACCGCGATATTTTCTTCTTTTGCCTATCGCGGCCTTTAACGCATATCCGCACGTTTCCGCCGCGTGACCTGGATCGGCTCCATCAACCCGTACGGGCGAAGCACGTAGTCGGGCGTGTAGGCCTCCCCTTCCGGTCGGAACGACCACCAGTCGAGCCATGTCGGATGCGGATTCGCTTCGTGCAGCGGGCCGAGCAGGTTTCGCGGGCTGCCGACGACTTCGATCGCCAAACGATTCGAACCGTCGGCTTCCCTCCAAAAGTATGGTGTTTTCTTTCTCGGGATGGCCGGAGCGCATCGCCCACTCCCGTTATTATTGCTGCCGCTATCCCCCCTTCCGCCCGTTTCGGCCGCCGCCGCGCGGCTTAGTTTCACCTTCGTGGATACCCGATCTCCTTGCAATAATACAATACTTACATAAATTTACTTTCATATACTTTTGCAGCCACCCAGCTGCAGCTGTTCGACTCCCGATACCTTCTCGAGCGCTTTCTGGAAATTGCCGGCAAGCGACAACGAACCTCTCGCGGTGACGAACAAGTAGTCGGCGTCGATATCCGGCAGCTAGCAGACACGTCGCTTTATGCGAGCCATTCCCCCATCCGCCAACCTCCCCTTGCAAAATAGGCCATGTTTTCTTGCCTATTTCGCCATAAACAGGCATCCTCTCCAAAATAGCCAGTGAAATCACTGGCTATTTCGCTTGAAGTGCCGATTTGAAGGTGATCTGAGGCAAATAACCAGTGAAATCACTGGCTATTACAGGCGGGCCGGTGCCGTCAAGTAGTTTGTGTAGTAGGTTCTTCCATCGGGACGATGGAGGTCATTTGTTTGGTGTAAAAGGTTGTGGGCGGCCGTAGCCCAAGCGAAGGCGCGGGAGGTTATTTTTTTGCTCCGT
>NZ_SHLX01000066.1 GCF_004764705.1 Paenibacillus cymbidii
GGCAATTTAACGCTTTACCGTAAGCTGACCGAGCCTGATTTTTAGGCTCGGTTGGTGGAAAAATCCCCACGATTATGATGGGGAAAAATGCACGATTATTTGGGGGATTTTTGCTTGACGAAATACATCTGTACCCGAAGCATCTTTACCTGCAAAATCTTCGTCATCGATGACTGCACGCATTGCACCATGATGCTGGCGGAAGAATATTAAGTCCGTACCGAAATTTGTGTGTTTTGGTATATATATTATAACCGTGACATCATGCTAGATGATGGTCACCAGAAACGCGGGGAACGTAGGAACGTCTCCCCTCTTATTTTTTGTCGCGAAACCAAAGAACCTGCTTCACAAACTCATAAACCGCCTTCTTCTCTTCTTCCGTTCTTCCACGCAGTTCAAAGAGAATTTTATCGGCATAAGAAGGCTCCGCTTCGATAGCAGTGCCATACTCAAAACGGAATAACTCATCCAATCTCGTATCAAGCGCTATTGCAATTTTATCTAAAGTCACAATCGTCGGGCTCTTTTCGCCACGCTCTACTTGTCCCAAATAGGAGGTGTTTAACCCTGATTTAAAAGCGAGCTTCTCCTGGCTAAGTCCTCTGCTCTGCCGCAAAGCTCTGATCTTTTCGCCAACCAAAACTGCAATATCGCCCACACAACCACCTATCTTCCTGCCTTATATATCAAACGATAGATGGTCTAACACATAGTAACAACGCACTATAGAAACTATATTTATTAGCGTCTATAGTCATTGATAAAAGATGTCGAATTTCATATACTTAATGGAGAATCTTGGGGAATTCAGTTTTATCCTGTACTAGAATTCCAGAAGGGAGAAGTCATATTTGTCTATTGAAATTACGAATCAGACAGAGACAGTTCGCAAGAAATCGTTATTTAAGAAGTGGTGGCTGTGGCTTATAGTCCTTATCGGGGTTGTTGTCATCATCGGGATTCTTTCTTACTCGAATCCAGAGCCGCTCGAATTATCAGACTTATCCGGAGAAAGTAAGGAAAGCGCTATTACCAAACTCGGTAAACCGGACGAACCATGGATCGTTCGGGACGATGCGGAAGGTTTCTATTACATGTACCCGTTCGGGGTCACAATGTTTGGCAATGGAAACTCGGTATCAGAGATTACTCTGGCCCCTGCCGAGGAAGGAGTTAAAAGCAATAAGGTATACAGCATTCTCGGAATGACCTTAGGCATGAATTTTAATGACTATACCGAACAAAACCCCGGAGTTTTTCGAGCACCAAATTTGGATCTGGTCTCCCCGGAAGGACAACGTTCTCGTATGTATCATGATAAGCAGGAAGATACGATACTGAACTTGCTTACCGAATCCGATCGTATCGTTGGAGTCCGTTATGTTCGCTACGCAAATAGTGATGAATCGAGCGCGCTAGATCTTGCCAACTATATAGGGAATAGCCCGGCAGAACAGCAACTCATCAGCGAGTTTGGCGTCACATCCACGGTCACCGGCAACGTAGACAATACCTATTACTTTGGACAAGCCAATAAGGCCAACTGGCTCAAAAGCGATGCCGCGAATGGTCAAATTCGCGAGATCACGATCACAGACGGACGATTCTTTAATATCGGCGGTCAGCGTGTCGGAGATGCTACGGAACATGCTGCCGCGGCACTTGGCACCGCAATATCTGCAACAGAAGAAGCGGATGGAGTGACCGTCAGTACGTTTGAATACTCAGCGCCCAATACATTAAACGATTGTATCGTAGAAATTCGCAGCTCCAACGGAAAAATCGTCGCTATTCGGGCAACCTTACAATCTACACTCTCCAATTCGTTATTGCCACCGGTCGAAGAGAAAGAGTCTACGCCTGTAACGGAGGAATCATCAGATACGCCTACAGATACTTGGCCGACGCTAAGTTTGGAGCAGCAGATTGAATTCAATCAATATTTCAGCGAATTCAGTTCAGTGAACTTCGGTACTTCCCCTTATATCAAGGATAGTGCGATCAATTCGTACAGCTCGGATGAACTCATTCGTTTTGCGATTGAGCGGAATCTAAAATTTGGTCAAGACAACAGCTATAGTTTCAATCCGAAAAACGACAATGAGTTGATCATGCATCAAGACTTGGTTGCTGAAGTTATCCAGCAATTCTTTGGCATCCAAGTAAAGCACAAGTCCATTTCTGGTTACAAATATAAAGATGGTTTCTATGGATGGGATGCTTATAGATGGACCTATACGGATTCTAATCTGTTTTCTCAGGTGCAACGGTTATTGGATAATCAGGACGGCACGTTGACTGCCGAAATCGGCGTTTTCCAAGACCTGAACGACTACGGGAGTTTCAATAGCGAAGATCCCGACCATTTGCAAGCGAAAGCCATTCGCTATCAACCTCAGTCTACTGGATTGGACGCTTCACACTTTTCTTATACCGGGACAGTAAAAGCAACGATCAAAAAGTCGGAATCCAATGACTGGATCGTGATTGACTATAAAGTCGAAAGCATGTATTAGTCCCCATCAATAAAACAGCCCATATAACTAAACCACATCGATAAGGAGGCACTCTATGCAACTTCAACAGAAGAAAACGAATAATGACAGCAGCCTGCCTGTCCCGACTTCAATCCAGTTGGAGACTCCAATGAAAGCTTTCAAAAAATTGTACCTCATCTTTATATTAATTGGAGGTATTGCACTTGCTTTCGGAGGTCCGGTCGGCATTCTATTCGGTATTGTAATAGGCTGGGCAGCGGCTTATCTTACGCTGCAAGGCATTTCAGGATTCAAGCTTATGAAATTGAATTTCAAGGACTATCCTCTTCCTCACCCTGTAACAGATGCCCAGCTTTACGAGCATTTATCGTCTTTAACTCTTCATCCCGATTTTAATTTGGAACAAGGAGTATGGGGAACACGATTAATTTTCAAAAACATGACGGCCCATAAAATTCAAATTGATCAGAAAAAACAAACCTACTCCATTATTTCGAAGCTAACCAAAAAGAACCTTGTAAAAAGGAGACATAATCCTGGAGTTACTGAGTATTCATTCGCGTTTACGGCCGTTCCGATCATTAAACAATTGGTCGATGAAGCTTCAGCGTCATTATCAGAATCTATTTCATCATCCGCTAAAGCTTCAAATTGAGTTTACAAGGATTGGAGGCAACCTACATTGATCGCTGTTTACGTACTACTCTGCATCCCATTTGGCTGGGCCTTTATTAGCCGATTGCAAAGAAATGTCACCGTGTTCACTTCTATTTCCAACTACATTGTATACAAGATTATTCTGGCTACTTTCATCGGATGGGCGATAGCTCCGTTTTACCTGATCTACATTATCTTTAAGATGATACGCGGGTTCAGCAGCAAAAAAGATACACCGATAAAATAATCGAAAGAAAGTGAGACTCCCATGAAAAAACCATTATTCAGCCTTATTGTTATCTTGGCAATGTCATTCACCATGTTGCAGACAGCGTTCGCATCCGATATCTCCATTACACTCAAGGGTCAAAAGGAAGCTTCGGTGCATACGCCAGTATCCGTAGACGGCGTCCAGTTGTTTCCTGTTGGCCAAATTCTTAAGTTTCTTGATCTTAGCGGGACGGAAACCGTTAAATTTAATGAAAATCCGTGGTACTCCTATGTCACCTTTCAAGGGCGTTGCTTCAAAATAAGGGAAAGAACGACAGACGTTCAGGAATATGAGGTAGATGAATCAGGTGAATGTATAAATGTTACCGGAAAGACTTATCAACTTGAGAAACCGGCACGTTATCTGGACGATCCCACCCTTGGAGTCTTTGTACCGCTGAGCTTTATAAGCGAAATCTTGGCTAATGCTCCATACGGCAATACATTCAGCACGAAATATGTGGACGGCGCTCTGGAATTCAGCATGTACAAAGAAGATAGAACTGGCAAGATGCAAATCGTCAATCCCGTCAAACTTGCAATGAGGATCAACAGCCCATGGCTTCTGACAGAAGACGCCGGAGGGGATGACGGAAAGAACTTCGACGATAACGATCATAATGTCACTCCCGTTATCCGCGGCGGCAGCACACTACTCCCTATTGCACCGATTATCGAACAATTAGGCGGGACTACTACTTGGACTGGTAGCGAAAGAAAAGTAACCATCACGCTCGGCGATAACACAATTGAGCTTTGGATTGATCAAACGACGGCTTCTGTAAATGGAACAAAGAAAGAATCAACAGTTGCACCAACCATCATCAACGGCAGAACCATGATTCCTGTTCGATTTGTTACCGAGAACCTCGGAGCAACAATTCGCTGGGACGGAGACTCCCAATTAGTAATGATTTATTATGGCGGTGCTGAAGAGAGTTCAACTGATTTATTCAAATTCGATTATAAGATTGCCATCCTTGACGCCGTGCAGAAGAGTGAGGATAATCGAAATGAATACTCCGGAGTAAAATGAGCCATCGTTCCGGAATATTTGAGCCACGTCTCCGGTCAAACTGAGCCACCGTTCCGGAACTGAGAGCCAGTTGAAACCTTCTTGTAGAATGGGAGGATGCGCTGC
>NZ_SHLX01000067.1 GCF_004764705.1 Paenibacillus cymbidii
AACGCGCCACCGACGGCCCAGCGTCCTACCATTCCACCGCTGTATCTGACATTAAAATCGATGAAGTCCTGCGAATGGCTGAGCATTCGTGAGAAATACCCTTAAATACGAGGGACGGAACCTACAGTCCTTATTTATCTCCAGGAACCGCTTTTATCGAGGGACGGAACTGACAGCCACTATTGGATGAAAAAACATCAAATGAGGCGAAACATGCGAAAATAAGAGCGCCTCGTTCCGTTAGCATCAAAAAACAGGTCGCAATTTCCTAAATAAGAGTGGTGAATTCCGTCAAGCATCTAGCCATAGAACCAGCTCATGAGAAGATCGAACGTCCACAACTGAGGTCACAAACATTACAGGCTGCAAGAAAAAATCTCCCCTTAAAAGGGGGGAATCGCCAAGCCCGATATCTAAATGGCTGATTTACTATGATTTTCGAGCATAATCGTTGGTCTGGGGGAGGACGCTGCTCATTCTGTATGATTTTTCGAGTATAATCATTAGCTTGGGCGCGGATGCTGCTCATTCTGTATGATTTTTCGAGTATAATCATTGGCTTGGGCGCGGATGCTGCTCATTCTGTGTGATTTTTCGAGTATAATCGTTGGCTTGGCTGCGGACGCTGCTCATTCTGTATGATTTTTCGAGCCTAATCGTTGGTTTGGGCGCGGACGCTGCTCATTCTGTATGATTTTCGACTATATGCGGCTCTCTCTGTGCTTTCCCGAAGGTATACACCATTTGTCGACTTACCATTTTACGGCCAATTTCGATGACAAGCGGTGCTTTGCACGAAATGACCGGTTTGTTCCACACCTTTCTTCGCACCTTTCTTCGCACCATTCTCCGCTCGTCCCCTGCTGCCGTACCTCCAGGCGCTTCCCTCGGCGGCAGGATATCCTGGCAACCGTCCGGCATCAGGCGGCAGCCGATCGCCACCGCCAACCGTCGCCGCTTCATCCGTCTCCCCCGCTACCCGCCCGACACCGCCTGGAACACATGCAGCTTGTCCCCCGCGCGCAGCGGCACGTCCAGCGACTCCATCCAGGCGATATTGGCATCGTTGTAGAAAAGCAGCACATGCCGCCGCACATCGCCGGCTTCATCGTAAACGTGAACGCGCAGCAGCGGATAAGCGGCGAACAGCGCCTCGATTGCGCCGCCCACCGTTTCCGCGTCCAACTCGAAGCGGTTGCGCCCGCCGGTGCAATCCCGCAGCAGGCCCGGGACGCTGATTTCGATCTTCATTTCATTCCTCCGTGATCCACGGCTTCACGCACAGGATGCGCGAAAGTTGCCCCGGCAGCCGCTCCCATGTCCTGCCGCGGTCCAGAGAGCAGAACACTTCGCCCGATGTTGTACCGAAATAGACGCCATACTGATCGAGCGCGTCGACCGCCATCGCGTCGCGCAGCACGCTGACATGCCGCTGCTCTTCCGGCAGCACGTCGCCGATCGGCAGCCAGCCCGCCTCGCCGCGCGGCCTGCCGTACACGAGCAGCTTGCCGTCCCGCATCGATCGCTGTTCGCTGCTTTCCAGCGGCAACAGGAACAGGTCGCCGTCCGGCGATACGGCAATCGGAAACCCGAACGGCGCATCTCCTTCCTTCACGGTCAGCCCTTCCTCGATCGGGAACCACGAATCGCCGCCGTCGTTCGATTGGAACACGCCGCTATGCTCTTGCATATACAACGTGTCAGGCTGGGACGGGTCAAGCACGATCTTGTGGATGCAATAGCCGACCTCCGGGTAAGGCTGCCCTGTCGGCACCCTTGCAAGCCCAACGTTGCGCGCCTGCCACGTTGTCCCGCCGTCCTCCGTGCGGAATACGCCAACGGCCGACATCGCCACCCACATGCGCCGGGCGTCGCGCGGATCGATCAGAATCGTGTGCAAGCACATGCCGCCGGCTCCCGGGAACCAGCCCGGCCTGCTCGGATGCTTCGTCAAGCCGTCCAATTCGCGCCAAGTCGCGCCGCGGTCCCGGCTGACGAACAGCCCCGCTTCTTCGACGCCGGCGAACAACGTGTCGGGCTCGGACGCATGGCCGGGGACGAGCTGCCAAATCCGGTTCAGCGCGAACCCGCTCTCCTTCGCATATGCCGGACCGTCGGCAATCTGCGTCCATGTCGCGCCCCAATCGTCGCTGACGCGAATCGTCGGCCCGTACGCCGCATGCGAAACCCCGGCGAAGATCCGGTTGCCGTGGCGGCTGTCGCCAAGCACGCTGTACGCTTCCCAGCCGGACAAAAACGGCCCTTCAAGCGTCCACTTCCGCCTTCCCTCATCCGAACGATACATAAAAATGCCTTTGTTGGTGCCGACAAGCACATTCAACCGTTGGGCCACTGGGAACGCCTCCTGAACAAATTTCGCCGAACCGTGCCGTTTCCGAAACCTCTCCGAAGTCTGGAAGTTGTATCCGCTTCCATTGTAGCGAATATACGTTCGCTCGTCCATCCCCTTTATCAAAATTAACTCGGGGCAGCTTCCTGGTAGTCCATAGTCCTCGTACCTCAATCCAAAGTGACCGAGGTCCCTGACGCCCGACTGAAGACGTTGTGGCGGGAGCAGCCGTTGACGAAAAGGTTTGATTTTCCCGCAAGCCGTCCCGCATGGGTTTCCCGAAACAGAAAAGGTCACCCGATATCCGGATGACCAAATCATCAATCATTTTGAGACGGTTACTTCACTCATCAGGGCATGTACATTTTGGTCCGGGTCATGAAAAAACGCCATCCAAGTTGCTGTTTGACCCATCTCAGCGACTTTGTGCGGCTTACCCAAAAATTGTACATTCCGATTGACTAATGTTTCGTACGCCGAGTCAATGTTGTCGACATTGAAATAGAACACAGAACTGGGATGATCGAACTTGGGATCCTCCGCAGTGCCCAGTAAAATGCGAATGCCGTTACAATCGAAAAATGTCATGTTGGGAACCCGAAACAATAGGGTTAGACCCAAAGTCTCTTGGTAGAACCGAGTCGCAGCTTCCATATCATGCACACGAATCGATATTTGTCCAATTCCTTTCATTTGTAATTCCGAACTCATTGTGATCTCTCCTTGTATGCTAAGAGCAGCTACCGATTGGTGGTTGCTCTTGAATATTTTTTTAGACTCTTTAAGACAGTGATCTTTGAAAAATGAATCGAAAGTGTTTCCCGGCTTGCGGACGTAGCCCAA
>NZ_SHLX01000068.1 GCF_004764705.1 Paenibacillus cymbidii
AGTGAAGGTTAAGCTAGTAAGGGCACACGGTGGATGCCTAGGCGCTAGGAGCCGACGAAGGACGTGGCGAACGACGAAATGCCTCGGGGAGCCGTAAGCAGGCTTGGATCCGGGGATGTCCGAATGGGGAAACCCACGCGTGGTAATGCGCGCGTACCCGTTGCTGAATCCATAGGCAACGAGGAGGCACACCCAGGGAACTGAAACATCTAAGTACCTGGAGGAAGAGAAAACAAGAGTGATTCCGTCAGTAGCGGCGAGCGAACGCGGAACAGCCTAAACCGAGGGACTTGTCCCTCGGGGTTGTGGGACGTCAACGTGGCAAAAGCAGATTAGGTGAAGCGGTCTGGAAAGGCCCATCACAGGGGGTAACAATCCCGTAGCCGAAAGTCTGCGTATGCCTAGACGAATCCCGAGTAGTGCGGGGCACGTGAAACCCCGTATGAATCCGGCAGGACCATCTGCCAAGGCTAAATACTCCCTAGCGACCGATAGTGAAGCAGTACCGTGAGGGAAAGGTGAAAAGAACCGCGGGAGCGGAGTGAAAAGAACCTGAAACCGTGTGCTTACAAAAAGTCAGAGCCCGTTAATGGGTGATGGCGTGCCTTTTGTAGAATGAACCGGCGAGTTACGGTCACGTGCAAGGTTAAGCCGAAGAGGCGGAGCCGCAGCGAAAGCGAGTCTGAATAGGGCGCCCATAGTACGTGGCTGTAGACCCGAAACCGTGTGATCTACCCCTGTCCAGGGTGAAGGTGCGGTAACACGCACTGGAGGCCCGAACCCACGAATGTTGAAAAATTCGGGGATGAGGTGGGGGTAGGGGAGAAATTCCAATCGAACACGGAGATAGCTGGTTCTCCCCGAAATAGCTTTAGGGCTAGCCTCGGAATGAGCGTAGCGGAGGTAAAGCACTGATTGGGTGCGGGGCCCGCCAAGGGTTACCAAGTCCAGTCAAACTCTGAATGCCGCCTACGTATGTCCGGGAGTCAGACGGTGAGTGCTAAGATCCATCGTCAAGAGGGAAACAGCCCAGACCATCAGCTAAGGTCCCGAAGTGCGTGTTAAGTGGGAAAGGATGTGGAGTTGCAAAGACAACCAGGATGTTGGCTTAGAAGCAGCCACCATTGAAAGAGTGCGTAATAGCTCACTGGTCGAGTGACTCTGCGCCGAAAATGTAACGGGGCTAAACACGCCACCGAAGCTATGGCTGGCACATCTAAAGATGTGCTTGGGTAGGGGAGCGTTGTATGCGGGTTGAAGGTCGATCGCAAGGACGGCTGGACTGCATACAAGTGAGAATGCCGGTATAAGTAACGAAAAGACAAGTGAGAATCTTGTCCGCCGAAAGCCTAAGGGTTCCTGAGGAAGGTTCGTCCGCTCAGGGTAAGTCGGGACCTAAGGCGAGGCCGAAAGGCGTAGTCGATGGACAACAGGTTGAAATTCCTGTACCACCGTAGCCGTTATCATCGATGGGGTGACACAGAAGGGCAAAGACGCAGGCGGATGGAAGAGCCTGTCCAAGCAGCGAGGCTGGTGCGTAGGCAAATCCGCGCATCGCAAGGCTGGGCTGTAACGGGGAGCGAAAATCGCAGTAGCGAAGGTCTTGTACTCATGCTGTCAAGAAAAGCCTCTAGAGAGGCGAAGGTGCCCGTACCGCAAACCGACACAGGTGGGCGAGCAGAGCATGCTAAGGCGCGCGGAAGAACTCTCGTTAAGGAACTCGGCAAAATGACCCCGTAACTTCGGGAGAAGGGGTGCCTCGGTAGGGTGAATAGCCCGAGGGGGCCGCAGTGAAAAGGCCCAAGCGACTGTTTAGCAAAAACACAGGTCTGTGCGAAGCCGCAAGGCGAAGTATACGGGCTGACGCCTGCCCGGTGCTGGAAGGTTAAGAGGAGCGGTTAGGGGCAACCCGAAGCTGTGAATTGAAGCCCCAGTAAACGGCGGCCGTAACTATAACGGTCCTAAGGTAGCGAAATTCCTTGTCAGGTAAATTCTGACCCGCACGAATGGCGTAACGACTTGGGCGCTGTCTCAACGAGAGATCCGGTGAAATTTTACTACCTGTGAAGATGCAGGTTACCCGCGACAAGACGGAAAGACCCCATGGAGCTTTACTGCAGCTTGATATTGGACTTGGGTACGGTCTGTACAGGATAGGTGGGAGCCGTTGAAGCATGTGCGCCAGCATGTGTGGAGGCGCCGTTGGGATACCACCCTGATCGGATCTAGGTTCTAACCCGGTACCGTGAAACCGGTACGGGGACCGTGTCAGGCGGGCAGTTTGACTGGGGCGGTCGCCTCCTAAAGCGTAACGGAGGCGCCCCAAGGTTCCCTCAGAATGGTTGGAAATCATTCGCAGAGTGCAAAGGCAGAAGGGAGCTTGACTGCGAGACGTACAGGTCGAGCAGGGACGAAAGTCGGGCTTAGTGATCCGGTGGTTCCGTATGGAAGGGCCATCGCTCAACGGATAAAAGCTACCCTGGGGATAACAGGCTTATCTCCCCCAAGAGTCCACATCGACGGGGAGGTTTGGCACCTCGATGTCGGCTCATCGCATCCTGGGGCTGAAGTAGGTCCCAAGGGTTGGGCTGTTCGCCCATTAAAGCGGTACGCGAGCTGGGTTCAGAACGTCGTGAGACAGTTCGGTCCCTATCTGTCGCGGGCGCAGGAAATTTGAGAGGAGCTGTCCTTAGTACGAGAGGACCGGGATGGACGTACCGCTGGTGTACCAGTTGTTCCGCCAGGAGCACCGCTGGGTAGCCAAGTACGGACGGGATAAGCGCTGAAAGCATCTAAGCGTGAAGCCCCCCTCAAGATGAGATTTCCCAGTA
>NZ_SHLX01000069.1 GCF_004764705.1 Paenibacillus cymbidii
TGCGTATTCCGGAAACTTTGGACAGTCATTCCGGTAAGTAATGGACAGTTATTCCGTTAATGTTTGGACATTCGTTCCGGAAACTTTTGGACACCTGAACTCTCTCAAGAAGGCTCTTTTCTTACATACCAGAATTTCCACCCGTTGGCAAGATAATAGATGCCCGCCGCATCGTATCGCCCTGGATCTTAAGACGGTATGCCCTGTGGATTAGACGATCAAGAATAGCATCTGCTAGCGTCGCATCGGCAAAGTGCTGGTACCAGAGATCAACCGGCAATTGACTGGCAATGCAAGTGGAATGCAGCGAAACGCGATCATCCAAGATGTCTAGTAGCTCTCTGCTTTCTGAGACTCCGACCGGAGCAAGCCCCCAGTCATCCAGGATGAGCAGGTCTACCTTGGTCAGTTGGTTGGCTAATCTCCCGTACGACCCATCACCTTTGGAAAATACAATGTCCTGAAACAGTTTAGACATCCGGTAATACCGAACGTGAAAGCCCTGACGGCAAGCGGCAGTAGCCAGCGCGCATATCATGAACGTTTTACCTACACCCGTGGGACCCGTAACGAGAAGGTTGTGGTGTGAGGTCAGCCATTGTCCGGTCAGAAGCTGGCGGATTAAGGGACGATCGAGCTCCCTCGGTGTGGAAAAATCGATGTCCTCCGGGTTCGCTTGTACCTTCAATTTCGCATCGCGCAGCAGCTTGGTGACGTGACGATTCTGCCTTTCGGTCCATTGGTGATCGACCAATAACCCGAAACGTTCTTCAAAGGATAGTTCATTCATTCGTGGATCTTGTAGCTGTCGCAAGTAGGCGTCGGCCAGGCCCTGCAGGCGCAGCTTGCGCAGAATGTCTACGGTTGGATGAGTTAGCATTCAGAACCTCCACAGTACGAGTATTGGGGGCGAAACGGCGATGCTGGCAATCACGCCGTTTCGCTGGAATGGGATTAGTGCAACAACTTGTTTGCCCGAGTTTCCTGGTAATAGGCGGCGCCGCGAACATTCTCATGTACAGGCGTGGGAGCTTCAGGCAGGGAGAGAGGAAGCTCTAGTTGTTCCAGACCTTTTTCAAGAATCGACTTCAGACTTTTGTAGGAGAAGGCTCCTACGGCAACGGCCCTTGCCGCCGCTGCTTCCAGCCGCTCTTTGGGGTAACGTTTACTGAGACTCAGAATGCCTAAGCATCCCCGGTAGCCCTGCTCCGGGTGTGGAAGTCGGTTCAGAATCCCTTCCACCAGCTTGCCGGTGTTCGGACCGGTGCTGGTTCCCCACTGGATTAAGCGGGAGGGTGTCCACTCCATATGCTTCTGGTGAGATTTCGGACGGTGAGCCGGCTCTGTGACCATTAGTCCCTTCCGGTGAGCTCTGCGGTGACTGGCCACTCGTTTACCATGGTCGTAGATCTCCACGACGAATTCGGTCATGCGGACATCCACCTGATGCTTGACCAGCGTGTAGGGAACGCTGTAATGAACATAGTCAACCGTGATATGGTAGTCGATGTTGACCCGGGCCATTTTCCAAACGGCAAATTCATAAGGCTTGGCTGGTAAAGGCTTCATAGCCGGTTTGTCCAGGCTCTCAAACAAGCTTTTTCGAGACCCCTCCATTTTTTGAAATGGTTTCTCGTTGAGCCGGACAAGCAGTGCCCGTATCGCCTCGTTTAGTTCGCCCAGGGTAAAGAAGCGGCGGTTTCGCAGCACGGCAAGTATCCAGCGTTCGACGAGCAGAACGGCAGACTCGACTTTGGCTTTATCCTTTGGTTTGCGCGGCCGGGCAGGTAAGACAGCACAGCCGTAGTGGGATGCCATCTCGTAATAGGTGCGGGTGATGCCAGGTTCATAACGGTCGGCTTGCTTGACGGCGGCTTTCAGGTTATCCGGTACAAGAAGCTCGGGGACAGCACCAAAGTACTGAAATGCTCGTACGTGGCCGTTGATGAAAGATTGAAGACCTTGCCCCCACTGGGCCTCTACATAGGTGTAATTGCTGGCACCAAGCGTGGCGACGAACAGCTGCGCTTCTTTGATTTCACCGGTCTCCACATCGATCACGGAAATGGTAGGCCCCGCGTAATCGATGAATAGCTTTTCTCCGGCCTTGTGCTCTTGCCGAAGTGTGAGCTGCTGCGTCTTCTTCCACTGGTTAAACCGCTCGCAAAATTGACTGTACTGATAACCCTCGGGGTGTTGGTTCTTGTACTCAAGCCAGAGAAGCTGCAGGGTGACACCCTTTCTCTTGGATTCCTGATACAAGTGACTCCAGTCGGGTTCTGTCCGCTTCTTTGGCCTTCCAGTTGCTTTTGGAAACAGCATGGATTCTACTTTTCGTTCGTCCAAATGGGCTGGAATGGGCCAGGCGAGAGCAGCTTCTTTAGCACGAGCTAAGATACTACCGACGGTGCTCGGGGAGAGAGACAAACTGCGAGCGATGGCTCTTTCGCTTAGATCCGATTCGGCATTCAAGCGAAGAACATCTAAGATGCGTGGCAAGGCGATCCTCCTTTGTTTGGGCATTGCTGTATACTCCTTTCTGCTAGTGTCCTGGGAGACATTCGCGAGATTGGAATGATACACCTTTGCTAAAAGTGGATGCCAACTTGAGAGGGGAAACTGGAAAGAGAAACTGTCCAACCATTTCCGGAATGAGTGTCCAATACTTTTCGGAATGACTGTCTACATATTACCGGAATAGGTGTCCAAATCTTTTCGGAATGAGTGTCCAAACATTACCGGAATACGCA